>CAWFXI010000011.1:0-484167 GCA_963819685.1 uncultured Pseudomonadota bacterium | reverse complement strand
CTGGATGGCGGCGCCACGATGATCTTGAAAACGTGTCCGCAGTAAGGCGTCACCATGACAGGGAACTGATGCGGTTGCTTGCGCTCTCGGCCCGATAGCCGATCAAAGAACTCGCCAACGACGGGGTGCATCCGCACAGGGGCTCCTTGGCGAAATCCCGATCATGCTGATGGGCCCGGGGCGCTACGCCATCAACGATCGTTGATTCAGCGCTAGCGTGAGTACGGGCTATTGGGAGCTGCATCAGGTCAGTCCGCGATAGCGAAAGTCCCTGAAGCGGACTGCGCCCATGCCCGCGGAAAACAGAGCCACGCGCAGGCTTTCTCCACCGGTCGTTGTAGCCGCGTCATAGCCCGCTGCATAGAAGCGAACCGGGCCACGAGTCCACGCCTGCCCGTCAAGGCTCGTGTGAAAGGTTATGACGTGATGGTCGTTGGTGATCTTCGGGGATCCGTCGGGTCACGCTGTCCACGCCCAGTCCGCCACGCCAGGGCATGCCGGCGGTATATGTCTTCAGCTTGGTCCCGGTGTGGCTCATGCCGATGAACAGCCGGTCACTGATGAATAGGAGCAGCCCACCTTCCGCAGCACCAACGAGTTCCAGTTCCACGCTCCCTTCATAGGACCGGTCGCTGGCGATGCAGGTGAGTGGAGAGCAATTGAGGGGAGAATCTCCCTTGCCCGTGAGGGTCAAGACGCTGTTGAGCAGCGACGCGCGTGTCGCCTCGTCGACGCCCGGCTTATAGAAGCTCCATTGCATGCCGAAGCGGTCTGCGGAAAAGTCGTCCGACAGTGCATAGCCGGAGCCAACATCTTTGCCACCGCGCGGTTTTGCCATTGGTTTGGACAGATCTGTTCCCTTGGCCTTGAACCAGCCGTCGGCAGTCCATTCAATCGGCTCCAGCAAGCACTGGCGACCCAGTGTCCTGAATCCATTTTCGTAGGCGTGATAGACGATCCACCAGTCGCCGGCAGGTCCCTCTATGGGCGTCCCATGTCCCTTGAGCCACCAGGGCTCGTTGGCGTGCCGAGTGCGGATGATCGGGTTGCCAGGATCATTTTCCCATGGTCCCTGGATCGACTTTGAGCGCGCCACGGTGATCATGTGGCCGGTAGGTGGGCCATAGGTGCCACCTTGGGCACAGACGAGGTAGAAATACTCGCCCCGGCGGAACAGCTTGGGGCTTTCCAGACTGAAGGCCTCGTCGATCCATTCCTCTGGATATTTCCACCCGGCGTAAACGCGTTCAACGGGGCCATCTGCCTTCAGGCCGTCGTCGGTCAGTCTGACCCGGTCGATGCCATTCAGGAAAAGATAGCGCTTGCCATCTTCACCAACGACATGGCCCGGATCGATGCCGCCCCACACCTCGCATGCCACAGGCTCGCTCCACGGTCCTCGCATATCGTCGGCATGGATCACATAGGTACCGCGGCGCAAGTTGTTCGGTCCTCCGCCCGCCGGCATATAGATGAAGTAGCGGCCGTTGTGCTTGACCAACGATACTGCGAGAACGCTGCCGATCGAGGTCTTGAGTGCTGGCCCGATCGGAACCCAGTTCACCAGGTCCTGGGAATGCCAGATGATCATCCCCGGATAGGATTCGAAGGACGAAAAGGTCATGTAATAGTCCGCGCCATCCTTGAGGATCGCGGGATCAGGTCGATCACCTGGAATGACGGGATTGAGAAACTGGCCGGTGCCGAGATCAGCCTTGCGCTGGCCGTCGATACCCTTGCCCCACTGGGGCTCCGGAGAACTCGATGCAGCATTGTCCACGTTTATGGTGGCGGGTTGCGCGTCGACAATGGCTGACGCACGTCAGTCCGACACCTCCGAGCAGTGCGAGCTTCAGCGCCTGACGTCGAGATTCAGATTCCATGGCTCCTTCCATCTGCCCTTGCAGAATTGCCTGGACCCCCTTTCACTGCCAGCCGTTGCGCCAGTACAGACACATCCGGTCAATGTTGAGTGGGAGGTATTCCTGATACGTTACCCAGGTTTCGTACTTGGGGAGCTTGATTTCCTTCGGCGCCACATCCGGGCATTTGCCTTGGGTGTGCGCCACGCGGACCGCTTCCTTCAGGTCCAGGAAATATCCTTTCAATGCCCTGATATCGTCCTTGTCGCCCCACCCCTTGGGATTGTTTTCGCGAGTGTGGCTGACGACCAGCTTGTCCCAGTCGAGCTCGAGCACGCGATCGATGCCCACTAGCCATTCGTCGACATACGAATCGAACATGTTGCGCCAGAAAATCTCGCGCACCGGCAGCCAGTCTGCCGCATAGATCACTTTCTGGTCTGGCACGGAAATCACCAGACTGTTATCCGAGTGGTTACGGCCGAGGTAGTGCAGATCGACGCGGGTCTTGCCGACCTTCAGCGTCATCTTTCTCGTTGACTAGTTTCCCGGGTAAAGGGATATCGGGATTCTTAAGCCGCTCGAGCTGGACCCTGGCGTTGCGGTGCGCGACGAACTCTGTGCCCTTTTCCTTGAAGATCAGCGCCCCCTTCGATGTGGTCGTAGTGATGATGGCTGTAGACGACATAGCGGATGGGCGCCTGAGTCAGCTTGCGGATTTCCTGCAGGTATAGCGGTGCGGTCGTCGTGCTGATCGGATCAGTGACGACCACGCCCTGCAGGATCGACGACAAACATCGACTGATAGCCCCGGTACTGAAAAATATAGACACCCGGCGCCACTTCTTTGACCGCGGGAGGTGGAGCGGCGGCGTAACTGGAAATGACAGGAGTGCGACCAGAAGACCGCCTACTGTTCCGAGTAACAAATTCATTTGATGAGTCTCCCCTTGTCTTCTACAGCCTGCAAACGCACCCGGTCGATGGCGACCTGCGCCAATGGCTTCATGACCGCGTAGCCATCCCTGTTGGGATGCACTCCGTCGTTGGCGAAAGCCTTTTTGAGCCCGAGGCCCGCGTCAGCCAATGCTGTGTGATAGTCCACGTACAGCAAACCTTTGCCTGCGGCGTAGCTCTTCAACCAGTCGTTCAACGCCACGATTGTCGGTGCTGGATGCAGCCCCGGACGCCAGCCGAAATCTGCGGCTGGTGGCACCGAAGCGAGTACGACAGCAATGCCGTTATGTTCGGCCAGTTCGACCATCGACTCGAAATTGGCCTTAATCGCAGTGAGGGTTGTCGGGCCGCCATTACCAGCTATGTCGTTGGTGCCCGCCATCAAATGGACGGCTGCAGGATGAAGTGCCACGACGTCCTGGCGAAATCGAACCAGCATCTGTGCAGTCGTTTGGCCGCTGATTCCGCGATCGATGACGCCACCAAAGAACAGTTCCGGATCTGCCAGCTTCCAGAACTCGGTGATCGAATCGCCAAGAAATACTACGCGTTTCTCCCCGGGGGCTGGAACTCCCAGAACCCGGTTCTCGACTTCATAGCGGCAGAGTTGAGCCCAGTCCGTAGACAGACGCTGAGCATCAGCGCGCTGCAACGCTTCTCTCTGTTTTGGGTCTGGCGCGAGTAGCGTAGCGCCGGGCTCGAGCAGACGAGTGAGGCGTTCATTCAATGTATCCGCCGCAGGCGCTGCAGGGCAGGGTCTATCAGTGACTCCGATCGCACCGGATTGAGGGGATGCGCCATACGACGAAAGCGGCATACAAACCAGAATTGCCATGCCGGCGGCGATCACATTCATGCAAGAGTCTCCCGACCCCATGCTCCACCGATTCAGAGGAGTCTAATGGTGCGCATTGGTGGTTTCGAACCAGGTTAACAGTTCGTCGCGCGACCTCGCAGCCTCTTAGATCATCCCGTTCTTGTTGCGAGCCTTGTCGACCGGCGGGATGGCTTCCGTCACTGCCCAGTGTTCGGCAATCTGTGCCATCCTGGACACGAAATGTTTCCACTACGGCCACAGGACCATTGGCGTCTTCTCGGCGGAACTGCACGACGACGAGGTCGCCTTCGGCAACGACCCGCAGGAACTGCGGTTCCTTGCCCATCCCCTTCGGTGCAACCATATCGATGTAGTTGAGGATGGCTGCGCGGCCGGTAGGGATGCCCGGCATGTGCTGGATGTAGTCCTCGCGAACGATCTGGATCACCAGGTCCTTGTTGCGGGTTTCAACAGCATGGAAGAACTGCTTCACGAATTGCTTGTTGGCTTCAGTATTGACTGGCTGGGCAGCATTGGACGTGAGGCCGACAAGCAGCAGCAAAACGGCGAGGGCACCATAAGTTGATCGTTGCTTCACTTGATCCTGCTCCTGCCCGGATTCGAGCCTCGGTCTGTTGTTCGCCTGACTGCCAGGACAATGCGGTCGTCGATCGCTAGCGAAATGCCCTGTAGCCCGTGGCCTTGACGTATTCGCGCAGCACATCCGCACGGTCGGAACCTGAAACGGCAGGGCGCGCGCCGGGTTTGTCTCCGAGCCCCATCACGTCCAGATTGCCACTTCGACTTGCGGGCCAATTCGGGAGGCCACTGCCGTTTGGATTTCCAGTGCGCATGAAGTTGAGCCAGTACGCCTGAATCTCTTCGGAGATACGGCGGTCGTCCGCAGTGAAGGGGCGTCCTTGCTGATCCAGTACGCCAAAAACGTACGGGACTTCTGACGTATGGAAAGCGCCGTAGAGGGCGGACTCGGGCCCCGGATGCGGGTGGTCGAAGAGATACGCATAGAAGGGCTGCCCCGTCGATTGCGTGCGCACCTGTCCAAAAATGGCATGCGTGATCGTCGCGACGTCCCGCGGCAACAGGTAGCCGGACTGCGTCGCTTCCTTCTCCGTCGCGTGTGGATAGACAGCCAGGATCCGATCCGCATAGCTGCCAAAACCGTCGCGCACCGATTTTGCAAAGGCTTCCGGCGTGCTCGTCCGACCGAGCGAGACGCCGCGGCCTTCATCCCGGTTGTAGCCACTCAGTTGCGGCACGCTGACGACGACCGCAGCTTGCGGATCGTTCGGGTCATGAAGAATGATCTTGCCGTCGATAGTGGGTGCGAGGCGTGGCCCCGGAGGGACACCGGGCTGGGGTGGGCCGGAGCCAGACTTCTCCAGGATGAGCGCAGCGGGCGCCTTTCTCAAGTCAGCCAGTGTCCGCGTGCCGACCAACGACATGAGTTTCTCGCCTTCGCGCTCTGCATCCTTTATGCCGAAGCAGAACGGTACCTGCCGCTGTGCCACTTTCGGTGATCGCCCGGCTGAACAGTCCCTTCGCCCGCGGGGACAACAACAGGGCGTTGATGGCCATCGCACCGGCTGATTGTCCGGCCACGGTCACGCGCGCGGGATCTCCGCCGAACCGGGAGATATTGCCCTGCACCCACTCGAGGGCAGCAACATTGTCGAGCAGACCGAAGTTGCCGGAGGTTCGATCTGTCGACTCGGCACTCAGCTCAGGATGGGCGAGGAAACCGAACGCGCCGACCCGGTAGTTCACTGTCACGACGACAGCACCCTTCGCCGCCAGTCGCGCGCCGTTGTAGATCGGTATTGATCCCGATCCGCCGCCAAAACCGCCGCCATGAATCCAGACGAGTACCGGCAGGGCACTGCCTCCGTTCCTGGGCACCCACACATTGAGGTAGAGGCAATCTTCACTGACCGGGCTGTTGTCGATCATGAACTCGGGCGTATAGGGACCGAAGCGCCTGGCCTCAGCTTGATAGCAGTTCGCAGGGAATCTGGAGCCATCCCGGACTCCCGTCCAGCTGTCTGCCTTCGCAGGCGCACGCCAGCGGAGGTCACCCACGGGCGGCTTCGCGAAAGGCAGGCCGAGGTAGGCATGGCTGTCGCCCTGAAGCACGCCGGAGACGCGTCCGTAGGAGGTCGATACGACCGGGGGCTCTGTCGCCTGTGCCGAGTTCGCGACGGAGGCGTGCCCCCATCCCGCGAGCAGCATCGCAACACCGATTGTCCGCATCAGGATATTGCTCATGGGGTCAGTCCTGTCTCACAAGGAGAAATAAGAATCGGTGCGAGGCGAGGAACCCGGGACAACTCAACTCCTCCAACAGAACGATAGAGGCGTACGAGATTTCACACGCTGCAGGGACTTCGTTTCATTGCTCGCGAAAAGCCCCGGCCAAAACTGTTCCCTGTCACTTTCCAGCCGGAGGGGGAGAGGTCCCCTCCGGCTTTCAGTTGGTCATGACCTAACAATCCATGCTGAGGCGCAGCCCGTAGAGTCAGCGGGTTGCCGAACTGGTAGTTCCAGATGTCGTCCGGACCCGCGGCGAGGAAGTAGCCGTTCGTCAGGTAGCGCTCATCCTCGAGATTGCGGACATAGGCAGAGACACTCAGCCCTTTCCCGTCGCGTATTCGAGTGACGACGCTGGACTGAGTGAACGCCTCCTGCTTCATGTCCTCATAATTGAAGTACTGAGTGAAATACTCGCTCTTGAAGGTGGTGTCCGCCCGGAACGTGATGCTGCTGCCCGAGGCCAGCTTGAAAACGTGGTCATAGCCAAGTGAAACGATCCACTCGGGTGCATTTGCCGGCTCGTTGCCGTCGAAGCTGGGTGACTGGATGCCAGGCGTCACGGGATCGAGGTCGCCGATGGCAGCTTCAGTGTTCCTGGAGGGAATTAGTTGCGCAGTCCCCACACCCTCCTTGGGCGGCAGGTACGCAGTACACGTTATAGGACGAGTCCAGCTCGAATCCAGTCTCGGCGTTCAGGTAGTTGACCGACACGTTCAAATGATCGTTTTCAGTCAGCTCGAACAACGTTTCCGCTTCGAGGCCCAACATCGTCGGCCGCACCCGCGTTGAACGTACGCCCCCCTCGGCCGAGCTGAGCAGGACGTTCACCTGCAGGCCGGCATAGTCATAGTAGAACGCCGAGGCATTGAAGACGTTCTGGCCGCGATCGCCAAAGTTCTTCTTCAACCCCGTTTCAAAAGCCGTGTTCTCCTCCGGACCATAGGTACCGACGGCAGTCGAAGCCGCCGCCCTTGAAGCCGGTCGAGACCTTGCCATAGATCAGCGTGTCTGCATCAGGCTTGATAGTTCAGGCCCAGCGAGCCAGGTAGTCTTGTTCTCCGTCGCTGCTCAGGATCCGGGGAGACGTAAAGCTTCCCGTCGCCTCGGTTCTGGAGATGCGGGGCCTGCAAACAAGCCCACTTTGTCACGCCAGTAACCCTCATTCTGGTTCTCGGTGTAACGGACGCCGCCGACGGCGGTCAGCGTGTCGGTAAGGGGCAATTCGATCTGACCAAACGCCGATTTGCTCGTGTTGTCGGAATTTCGCAGGTTGTAGTTGATGTAGAGGCCGAAATTCGAGGTGCCCTGAGTGACATCGCCCATGTAGAAGCCGCCGAGCGATTCCGTATGTCTGATTGAAGTAGAAACCGCCGAACTGATAGATGATGCGATTCACATGCGCCAGCACAGACGTAATTCATGGCTCTGCGTGTCTGACACGTTGTTCTGCACGGTGTTGGCGTACACGACCGGCAAAGAGTGCCGTGCTCTTCTGGATCCTACCTCGAAATTCCGATAGCCGCCGATGTAGCTTAACGTCGCCGCCGGGCTGAACTCATAGTCCAGGCGACCGCGGAACAGCGTAAGTCTCCCAGAACTGGCGCGCCGCCGCCATTGGCGGGAGCGGCATAGTTCTCGCGATCAATCGCCATCCTGATATTGGGTGCCGCTCGGAACGCAGAACGTTGGGTCGTGATAAGCGGCGCGCCCGCGCCCACCCAGCCGCCGCGCAGTTTGCGCCCGGCGTGAATTGCGGCTGGTGAGTGTCGACGCCGGCATTGATCTGCGGCGTGAATTCGCGCTCGGAATACTCGCCAGCCACGTAGAAGCTGAAATCGCCCAGGTCATTGCCCTGGAACGAGAGGCGCCCGCCGTAGGCCGTTGTTGTCGTCTGACTCGAAGGCCCCATAGCCCGGGAAGTTGAACCCGCCATAATTGCCGCCGGCCAGTCCCGGGTGCTTCACATAGCCGTCCCGATCTTCGTAGAAGCCGGCCACCCGGGCGCCGAGCCAATCGGCAACCGGGAACGGAGACGCCGCCATCAGGCGCGACCCGAATTGTAGTCGCCATAGCTGACGGACAAGTTGCCGCGAAAGCCTCGCCGGGCTTGCGCATGATGTAATTGACGGCTCCGGCGGTTGAGTTTCGTCCGTAGAGCGTGCCCTGTGGGCCTCGCAGCACTTCAACGCGTTCCAGATCGAACAGCGAGACGGCCAGCGCCCGTCCGCCATTGAGGTATTCGCCATCGATGTTGGCCGTGACAGACGTGTCCGCGCCTGCGGTCACGTCGCCGATGCCCCGGATCGTCACGCTGACGCGACACCTTGGTCCTGAGTGACAAGCGCGACCGGCGCGATCTTGCTCAGATCGTTGGCGTCGTTGAATCCGGCGCGAACCAGTTCCTCCGGCGAGACCACGTCCATCGTGATCGGCACGTCACTCGACGTCCTGGGCGCGCATCTGCGCGGTGACGACGACTTCCTCGATGGCCACCTGTTCGGTGCTCGCAGCACTGGCCGCGAATGCGGCCGTAGACAAGGCGATTCCGATGGCCCCTGCAAGGAGCACGTTTGGAGCAGGCTGAGTCGGCATATTGGTCTCCCTGGCGCAGTGATTTGGGCGAATCGGCAATGATTCCCGCAGTCTTATTAGAGTCCGAGTCTCATCTTTGGCAGACGTGACAACGCTGTCAATGCCAGACCAGCCTGACGCTGCTTTTATTATTGCCTCATCGTGCGATTCGATTACAGAAGAGTCGGTCTGCTGTCGTCGCGTCTGCTGCGACGAGGAGAGGTGGGGTGAGCGCAGGCCTGAATACTCGGTATATGTGCTTTCCCCCTGAAGCGTTGATGTGATGACTGTAAACAAGTCGGCGATCAACTCCGGCAACGTCGCGCTAGGAACGGGTGCCTGGTGAAACCGTCACGCATGCCAAAACAGTCTGATATTCTCGCGCTACAGGCTTCCCTGTCGACATTGACAGCGTTGTCGTAGCCGAGCAAGCTCGGAAAACATCGCCACAATCCATGCTGCCATGCGGTATCCACGGTCCATGACACGGCCGACGATCAGGCGCGCCATGGGCGGTAAGTGAGTACGATACGAGGGACGACCATGTCTGCCATTTCCAGAAGGCAGTTTCTTGGGACTGCAGGCGCAGCGGCTCTTGCCGGTCTCTCGTTCAGCCGGTCTGCCTTTGCAATCGATACGCCACTCGCGTTCCAGACGCATTCACTGCGTGACTGGTTCATCCGTGATTTCGCCGGTACGCTCGATGAACTGCGGGAGGTGGGCTATTCGGCAATGGAGATCACCTCGTTCCATGGCTTCAAAGGTGACCGCCGGGGAGACTACGGCCCGCTCACCGATATGCCTCCGCAACAAATCCGCATGATCATCGCTGACGCCGGACTTAAGTGCGAGAGCAGTCACTTCATGGCCCGCGAATTTGACGACGCAGGTTTTGGCGCGGCTTCCGAATGGGCACAAGGGCTTGCAGCTCAATTACATGATCGTGACGGGCCTGCCCGACGGCAAAGACAGCGGATGAATGGCAGCGACAATTCGACTGGTTGAACCGTACCGGTGAGCGCGTGCGGCGCGCAGGCATGCGGCTTGGCTTTCATACGGATGCCTCCGTGTGGACCCGTTACGACGGCAAGCTGGCGATGGACGAGCTGTTGCGCAATGTTCCGGATGAAAACTGCATGCAGCAGCTCGATCTCGCGGGCGTCGTCGAACACGACGTCGATGCCGGCGCTTACCTAACCGCTAATCCCGGGCGGTTCCACTGGCTGCATATCCGTGATGGCGTGAAACCGAAAGAGCCGGGCGCCTATCTGCCCGCGCTCGTCCCGGGCCAGGGCGTGATCGACTGGAAGAAGGTACTGCGTGGCGCCAGGCAGGCAGCGGTCCAGAGCTATATCGTCGAAATGCAGGTGCGGCCGGTTGAGGGGTCCATGGACGCATTCAAGAGCGCATACAAGGTTCTAAGGGCTCTCGAGATTTGAGCGACATCCAGATCATGCATGTGGCACACGAGTCGCGAGTATGAACGGCTCGGTCGCCTCGGTGAAAATCCAGAGTGGGTTCGCTGAGATCTCAGATCAAGGCCAAAACGACCGCAGGGACAACCCGGTTCGTATTGAAACGCCTTCTGCATGATTGCCAGTGGATCTTTCACATGCAGCGGGCGGTCATGAGCTGTCTGCATCCGGAGCGTAACAATGAATACGGCGGGATTCTGCCAGTGTCTGGCTGCATCACTTCTGTTTCCGGGTGCCGTTCTGCAGGCGCAAGTCGATCTGACTGGCATGTGGACCCAGCAGATCCATATGGACGGGCCGATCGGTGAAGCAGAATACGGCGACTACACCGCGCTGCCCTTGAACGAGGCCGGCCGTCTTCGCGCGGAAACCTGGAGTGACCAGAAATGGACCGTACCGGAGCACCAATGCGAACCCCATCCCATTGATTACGCGATTTTCGGACCCGCTGCCATGCGTGTCTGGAGCGACGTCGACGAGCCTTCACAACAGATGATTGCGTTGCACCAGACCCTGCAATGGATGATTCCGCATCGCGTAATCTGGCTGGACGGACGCGAACACCCCTCTGCCTATGCGCCTCACACCTGGATGGGCTTCAGCACCGGGAAATGGGTTGGCGACATGTTGGTCGTGAAGACGACCCATCTCAAGGAAGGCTGGTTACGCCGCAACGGCGCACCTCGAAGCGAAAAAGGCCGCCTTGCGGAGTACTGGATGCGGCACGATAACCTCATCACGATCGTCAGCATCATCGATGATCCGGTCTACCTGGAGGAGCCGTTCGTCCGCAGTGTCAACTATGTGCAGGATCCGGGCTACCAGCACGGTCCCTATCCCTGCTCTGCGAGGGTAGAGATCGACCGACCCCAGGGCTTTGTCGGGCACTGGTTGCCCGGCACCAACCCGTTGCTCGAGGAGTTCAGAGCCAAGCTGGGGCTGCCGCTCGAAGCGGTGCGCGGCGGGGCTGAAGTCATGTATCCGGAGTACGAACGAAAGCTCAAGGAAATGATTGAGCGCGCGCGGCCGTAAGCCCGTTTGTCTTGGCCACGGGTCGCAGCGTGAGCAGTGAATCTCATTCTGCTGAGCATTCGAACAGGAAAGAGCGGGGTTAGGGTGGACAGCAAACGTCGTACTGTCGTACTGGGCCTTGCTGCCGTTGGTATCGGCTCATTGAACCGAATTGTTGGCAGGCCAGTTGCTGCGGCGGACACACGACCGCATCGAATCGACATTCACTCGCACATCGCGCCCCCTGACTGGATCCGCCGCCTGACACCCGAGGGAGTCATTCTGCCGCCGTTGGCGAACTGGACCATTGCCCGTCATCTCGAGGATATGGACCGGGCAGGCGTTGAAAAGGCCATCACGTCGATCACATCGCCGGGCTTGTGGTTTGCCGATCCTGCGGTCGCAAGGCCGCTTGCGAGGGCCTGCAACGAGTACGCAGCCCAGTTGCGCGGCGATCATCCCGGACGCTTTGGCGTGTTCGTGGTGCTGCCCTTGCCGGATATCGAAGGCAGCCTGAAGGAACTCGAGTATGGCCTTGACGTGCTGAAGGCCGATGGAATCTGCCTGTTCACGAGCTACGGCGACAAATGGCTGGGCGATCCTGCGTTTGACGTTGTCTTTGCCGAACTCAATCGCCGCAAGGCATTGGTCTATACGCATCCGGTCGCAGCCAACTGCTGCCGCAATCTCGTGCCGGGGCTCAACGACGCGACAATCGAGTTCGGTACCGACACAACGCGAGCCATCGCGCGGTTCGTGTTCAGCGGCAGTGCGGCCCGCTATCCCGACGTACGGCTGATCTTCAGCCACGCTGGCGGCACGATGCCCTTTCTGATCGAGCGGTTCGATGTCTGGTCAAGAACGCCTCCGTATCCGCAGAGCGTGCCCGCCGGGTTTCGCGCCCATGCGCGGAATTTCTACTATGACATCGCTCAGTCATCCAACTCCGTGGCGCTCACTGCACTGAAGTCCGTCATCCCGACGTCGCACATTCTCTTTGGGACGGACTATCCCTTCCGGACGTCGCTTGATCACGTCAATGGCCTTGCGGAATCCCGTGTGTTCACTCCGCTGGAAATTCGGGGTATCGAGCGCGACCATGCACTGGCACTGCTCAAGCGATGAGCAAGAGGATCTGTGACCACATCGGGTATCGGCGATGCGATAACGGCACCGTTCGCCCACACCCATTGAGAAGTCCTGAACGATCCGATCAGGGCAGTTCGAATACCCAGATCGATGAGCTGCGTGCAGCCGGCAGCGAGATTTCCGGTACCAGGACCGCATAGGTGGAGGCGTGGCCACCCCCATTGCCCACGACCACGGCAATGTACTGCTTGCCATCGATCTCGTAGGAGATCGGCGCCGAGTTCGGCACATCCGTAAGGCGGGCCTTCCACAGCTCCTGACCGGAAGCATCATCGTAAGCAGTGATCGCGCGATCAAGTGCGCCCTGGAACACCACGCCACCCGCTGTCGCCAGCGTGCCGCTGGTGAGCGGTGCGCGCTGACGGGCCGTCCACAACGTCTTGCCCGTCTGGAGGTTGACCGCTTGCAGCCTGCCATAGCGCCCATCGGTGTCAGGTCGCGGCCGGATGGACCAGCGTATGCCTGTGGTCAAGGAACCGCGCTCGCCTGGCGCGACCGGCGTCATGTCCATGCACGACTCGACGATCGCTTCATACAGGATTCCGGTTTCCGGGTTGATCGAACCCGGAATCCAGTTCTTTGCACCGCCGGCGTGTGGGCACATCGTCTTCTTCTGGCCGTCACCCGGATACTTTGTCGGATCCATCGTCTTCTTGCCGGTCTTCGGGTCGATCGACTTGATGATGTCCTGCACGCCGAGATCGAACGACGACACGTACTTGCCGGTGTCGGCTTCGAGCACGTCGAATACGGCCTGCTTGCCACCCGTGACGACAACCTTCTTCATCTGGCCGTTCACGGGCATACGGACAATCTGCCGCTCAAAGGCCCAGTCATAGTCCCACTGATCGTTGGCCACATGCTGGAAGTGCCACACTCGCTTGCCAGTGTCGGGGTTGAGCGCAATCGTTGCGTTCGTGTAGAGCGCGTCGTTCGTGATGCCCTTGGTCTTGCTCAGCTTCGCGAGCGGCCCCGTGTCGTATGTTGGAGCTGGGCCGAAGAACACGAGATTCAGTTCCGGATCGTAGCTGCTGGCAGTCCAGATCGAACCGCCGTTGCGCTTCTCGAGAGGCAGGTCATTCCAGCTGTTGCCACCAGGCTCATCCGGGCGGGCAATGCTGTAGAACCGCCAGGCTTGCTTGCCCGTTTCGGAGTCCAGCGCCTGCAGGTAGGCACCACCGGGACCTCGGCCGGCGACGCCCTGCATGACCTTTCCCTTGACGACGAGGGGGCCGCCACTGATACGCCAACCGTCTTTCGCCTCACCAATGGGCTCGTCCCATACCGGCTTGCCGGTGCGCATGTCGAGGGCCACGACATGCACGTCGGAGGTCGCCAGATAGACCTTGTCACCATACAGCGAAATGTTGCGCTTGATCCCCGGTATCGCACCTTCCGGCAGCGCACGTGTGTAGTGCCACAATTCTTCGCCCGTCTTCGCGTTCAGCGCCTGGACGTGATCGCTGAAGCTGTGTACGAACAGAATGCCGTCGTGGACCAGTGGCGTCGCTTCATTCATGCCTGGCGGCAACGTCAGCGACCATGAAAGGCGCAGGTCCTTCACGTTGGCTTTCGTGATCTGCTTGAGCGGGCTGAAGCCGACGTCGTCCAGCGTCCGTCGCCATGTGAGCCAGGATCCCGCAGGCGGATTCGCAAGCAGCGCGTCCGTCACTGGGGTGACCTTGAGCAAAGGGCTGGGCGGTGAGGGCCATCGCGGCAGCACCACGTCCCTCGCCAGCCCGCCGCCTGGAGCTCCCTGCACGAAGCTGACCTTGAGGGCTGAGGCTCCAGGGCATCTTCGCGAGTTGCAGCGTGGCCGAATCCGTCGTGAATTCCTGGGTTCCCGGCGCAATTTCGTTGGCTTGCAGAATGTAGGCAAGGATTGCCGCATAAGTGGGGCCGCCCAGCGAATTCGGGGCAGCAGAGGGCATCGCGCGCGACGTGTAGTCGTACAGCTCGAGTGCGGTCTTGCCGACCCAACCGTCCCGGAAGCGGCCGCCTGTCAGCGCCGGTCCGAACTCGCCGTCATCCAGGTTTCGACCATGGCAGAGCGAGCAATTGACTTCATATGCTGCCCTGCCTCGCTCGGCCTGTGCCGCCGTGTAAGTCGGGCCCGGTGCTTGTGCCAACGCTGCTCCGGAGGCGGCGATAGCGAACAGCACGACAGAATGCCTGGAAACGTCCATGCGCGATTACCCCTTCTCAATCACCAGTTTGAGTTATTTAGTTACAGCAGAGAAAGTAATGAGGTGAGGAAGGATAAGCGCGCCTTGGCACAGAAGCCAGCCCGGCAGCGCGCGGCCGGCGGTCTTTGCTACCGCCTCTTCATTGCCCGTCGGGGCCCTGAGAGGGCCGGTTAACGGCTACGCCCTGAACCTTGGCAGCAGTGCGAGCGCATTGTCGCGGCGGATACCCTTGAGCTCGGCGGGGGACAGGCCAAGGCTGTTGAGTCCGTCGTTGGTCACGCCAACTGGAACGTAGGGGTAATCGCTTCCCAGCATGACCTGCGTCAGCGGCACGATATCCTTGAGCGCATCCATCGCGGAGCGGTTGGCTGAATTGGCCATTTCGTAGTACAGCCGCGCCAGCTCGAAGTTGAGGCCCTGCGGCATTTTCTCAGCCTTGTCTCTTGGCGTAGCCAGCTGCGCTATGCGCCCGGCAAGCACCGGCAGCGTTCCGCCGGCATGGGAAAACAGGAAGCGGATATCGCGGTATTTGAGCAAACTGCCCGTGAACAGCAGGCTGGTGATTGCACGGGCAGTGTCGTGCGGATACTCGATGATGTTCGGTGTCACGGAGGGCATCAGACCGCGGCAGCAGTCTGCACCGGTTGGATGAAAATAGACGACGGCCTTACGCCGGTTCAGTTCTTCGAATACCGGTGCATACATCGGGTCACCGGGCCACTTGTCGCCGTAACTCGTGATCAACCCGATACCGTCGGCATGGAGATCATCGAGTGCATAAGCGATTTCGCGCAGGCTGCCGTCAGTGTCGGGCAATGGCACGGATGCGAAGAAGCCGAATCGTCCCGGATAATCAGACGCAAGCTGCGCCATGTATTCGTTGCACTGCCGCGAAAGCGTGCGCGCCTGTTCAACCTGTCCGTACCAGACTCCCGGTTGAGTGATCGACGCGATCGCAGTGGCAATGCCGTTGCGATCCATTTCGTCCAGTGTGCGGGCCAGTGTCCACTGCTCGATGACAGCCGGGCTCACGGAGTTGGCGCGGGCAACGGCCATGAAAGCCGGCGGGAACACATGATGGTGGACGTCGATGGCTGCTGCGGCTGCAGCAGGAGCACCGGCCCACAGAGTTCGCGGTAACGTCAGCGTGGCAGCAGCCGCAACCAATCCTGTCAGTAGCGCACGTCTGGGTACTGAAGGAATTCCACGGCACTCTGAGCCTGCTTGCGCACTCTGCATGGTCAACTCCTTGATGCGATCAGGACTTGCGCTAGCCGCCATTCTGCCAACCCGATACCGGCGTACCAGGTCGAGAGCGGCTTGTAGAAAAACGCATCAAACGTTGCGTCTGGCCCTGCCGCTCCCCGCGCCATGAGCCACATGCGGATTTCCTCGGTGCCATTGCCTGCCGAATTGACATGGTCGGTAGAAAAGCGCACGAGTTCCTCATCGCTGCCAGAAGAGAGCAGGCGCAGGAACTCCCTGTCAAAGGCTTCGTTGACCATGCCCATGCGCGGCGTGCCCACGTCATGACTGAGGCCTCCGGTTCCGAGTACGCAGACCCGCTCGACACCCTGAAAGCTGCCCAGGGCTTCGCTGAGGAAGCGCCCCCACTGCAGGCAGCGCTGCATTGTCGGTAGCGGCGGCTGCACACAATTGATGAGCAGCGGCACCACGGGAATATCGGCGGGAACGCCGGCCAGTTCGAGGGGAGTCAGCGTGCCGTGGTCCAGAATCAGTTCCATGGACAGCGCCGGATCGAAGCCGGCAACGTACGCCTCGCCGATCAGGTGTGCTCCCAGTGCCGCGTTGCCCGGCAGTCGACGACGCCTGGCCTTGAGCCAGGGTTCGATGGGAGTCTCGTAGTCGTCGGCCGCACCAATACAGAAGGCGGGCAGGTTATTCAGAAAGAAGTTGTGCAGATGATCATCGGAAGCGATCACGATGGCTTGCGGTCTGGCCGCGGCAATCCGTCGCCCGAGTTCCCGGAAACTGGCATAGACGGCTTCAAGCTCGTCCGCCGACACTGCCTCCGGAAAGTTCAGCATGACGGGCGTGTGAGTGGCGGCGAAAACGCCGGTGATTTCAGCCATGATCGCTACCCACTGCACGCAGGGACTCGAGGAAATCCGCTTCGCTGACCTGCAGCGCCAGGCAGTGAGCCCGGATCAGGTAAGGATTGGCACCTGCGAGATACATCTGTCCGAAGTCGTTGTCGTGCAGAGCCTGCTTGATCGCTGGCGCCAGCGGGATCTCGGCCATATACGCGCCGCGGTCGGCTACGAAGCGATCGAAGTCGGGACGCTTGTGCTGCACGTCGAACAGGATGCGGTCGATCAAGTACGCCGTAGCATCGGGCATGCCGAGTTGCCAGTTCCTGCCGTTGAAGCGCTTTTTCGGACTTTCGTTCATTGTGCCTGTACCCGACCCTTGAGCCATTCGACGATGGTTGGCACAGTACGGGGTGTGTGTCCCATGTGCCCGCCGGGAAACAGTCGCACGGACTTCGGACTGCCGTGATCGAGCAGCAGGAAGATGTCTTCCACGGGGCACTGCTTGTCGAACTTGCCATTGACGAGCAGCAAGGGTGCGCAGGGCCGGTCCAGAACGCCTTGATCGACGAGCGAGAGTTTCTGGAAGAATGCGATGTACTCGGCGTCGTTCTTCGCGCCCAGCATTCTGCTACGGGTTTCCACGAGTTCCATCAGGTAGCTGTCCGGGTACCGCGAGGCTTCGACCCAGTCCTTCTGGAACATGTGATGCGCGCCGCCACCCCAGCTGACGGCGCCCGCGATGCGCTCGGGATACAGGTGCGCGAGTTTTGTGGCCCAGTAGCCGCCGAAGGAACGCCCGAGGCAACCGACCTTTTCACCAGCCAAATCCTTCTGCGCGGCGATCCAGTCGAAGACAGGCAGGAACTGGCGTTCACCGTCAATGGAACCGACGATTGGTGATTCGCCGGTCCCGACATTGTCCATCGCGACCGTGGCTATGCCGGCCGCAAGTAACGCGTTGCTGGCATCGGTCATCTGTTCTTTCCACGCGTCGACACCACCCCACATCACGACGACGGGCGGGCGCACAACGCCTGGTGGCCGACGCACGAGAATCGGGATGACACGGCCTTCCTCTGCACGGCCGTTGAAGGGTACTTCTATTCGCTCGATGCCGATCCTGAAGAAGCGCGCCGCATCCAGATAGGTCTCACGTTCCCGGCGTGCGCATACCAGCTTGCGGGGATGATTGGGGCAGGGGAAGCGACCGAAGAAGTAATAGCCGTGAGCGCGCATGAACAGGGTGGATGCAAGCTGCGCATCGCCGCGGGCTTCGGCAGCCTTTGCGAGCTCGGCTGTGCGATCACCGGCTGCGCCCCAGACGTCCACCCAGCTGTCGCCATCGAGGCCCTTGAGTTGATCGATCAGGGGGGCCGCCTCGACAGGGTCCAGCAGGGACAGAGGATGCGCACGCGCGATGAGTTTCTGATGCATCCACTGCCTGGCTTCGGCAAGCGTTCGTGGGCGCCCCGTCGGGAGCTGGACTGGTTCCGTCATGCTTCTGCCTGCCGCGCGCCGAACCCGGTGCGCACTGATGGTTGCCGATTTGCAGCCATTGTCGCTGCTTGCTCCTGTGCAGCGTTTTGATGTGCGCGCGGTGGATGTTGCCTCGCCGTGCAGCAAGCATGGAGACCGCGGGAAAGATGCAGACAGGAACCGCCCGGCCAACCCTGTGGCCAGAGAGGTTGGCTTCGTTCCAGATCAGGAGATTGAAGAAGGAACGATTACGTCTGCGGTGCACGCGAGCGGCGCGTCGCTCGAACCAATCGAGTGGCGACGAAATTCGCGTGGCGTCAGCTGGTAACGATTGCGGAACGAGCGACTGAAGTGCGCCAGGTCCCGAAAGCCCCAGGAGTAGGCAATCTCGCTGATCGTGCGATTGCGCAGCACGGGGAGGGACAGCTCTTCCCGGCAGCGATCAAGTCGTTCCAGCCAGATGCTCTTCATCAGCGTGACGGGTTCGCCGGAAAACAGTTCATAGACATGACGCGGTGAGAGATCCACTCCTTTGGCGATCATGTCAGCAGTCAGATTGGGATCATGCAGGTTCATGCGCACGAAGCGGCGGATGCGATCCTTGTGGTAGCGCTCGAGGCGCGGCGGAATCGCCTCTGCAGTGCGTGCAAGCGAGCTCAGTGCCATTGCGAGCACATGCGGAGTCGCCGTCGAAATACGGGCGGCCGTTGCATCGTCGAGGCTTGGAGCGAGCTCAAACAGCTCATCCACCATGCCGCGCAGCATGGCGCCGGCTCCGGAATCGCCACGAATACGAACTGCAGTCAGCGCGTCAGCCTGAGCGAACACTTCCCGAAGTTGGTTGGCAGGGATGTAGATGGAATTCGTCTGGATCGCGCCCGTCTTCAGGTGGAAGGGCCGGCCAGTGTCCACCATGAAGAGATCGCCGGGTTCGACTGCCGCTTCGCGCCCGTCCTGCACGACGGTCGTTTTGCCTTCCTTCTGCAAGCCAAGCAGGAAGTAAGTCTGGACGCCACTGTCGGCGATGACGCGGCGCGTCGTCGAATGCGGCGAAAAGCGGAACGCCGCAAAGCGCAGCAGCGCCGACGAATACGCCGTCATGCGCATGTCGAACGGTTCCTGTTCATCGGGATTGATCTGCAGGCCGAGCGAGAACAGGTGATTCATCGTGTCCTGGTAGACACGCGTGCGCCTGGCAACCGGAATGTCATGGGTCGAAAACGTTTCTGGACTCATGCGGAACCTCCCCCAAGGACTCCTGATCTCTGGCCCACCCGCCGCATTGCTGCTTTGCGGGTGTTGCCGGAAGGAGCTGATTTTCTGCTGATGCAGCTTCGCCGCCGGCTCAAACTTGCCTGATTGTGCCACGGATGGGCGCGCACGGGGATGCCGCTGTGCAGGACGAGGCAAACTCTCCAGCAATTCTGAACAAGCGCCTGCAGGTATCCTGCGGCCCCCGGGCAGCCTCGCATCCCGATCCCCGTCATCAGGAAGCATCAGTCATGGCAAAACAGAACGACAGAGCCGCGGAGGTCCCGTCGCTGACCGACACGACGCCGGTCAGCCGCATCAACCCGGGTGCCTGGACGACGCTTGCATCCGTGGTTGGGCTGGCTTTCGGTCCGAGTACCATCGCGGTATTGGGGTTTGGCGTGTTCGTCCGGCCACTGGAAGCAGAATTCGGCTGGACCCGGACCCAGGTGTCGCTCGCGTCGGTGATCATTTCGTGGATGGTCGTTCTCGTATCGCCGTTACAGGGGATCCTGATCGATCGCTTCGGCGCACGTCCAGTCGTCCTGGCATCGATTCCTGCCTTCGCCGCCGGCATCGCGGCGCTGTACCTGCTGCCTGACAATCTCGCTGTCTTTTACCTGATGTGGGTGATCATTCCGATCCTTGCAGTCGGTTTGTGGCCACTGGCGTATCTCAAGGCGGTGAGCACCTGGTTCGATCGCCGGCTGGGACTTGCGATCGGAATTGCCAATGCAGGCATCGGCATCGGCAGCGCGCTGGTCCCGCTGATTGCGGGTATGTTGATCATGCGCTACGGGTGGCGGTCGGGGTATCTCGGCCTCGCGATCATTGCGCTCGTCGTAACATGGCCGATGGCCTGGTTGTTTCTGCGTGAACAGCACGCACGTGGCACGGTCACTGCGGCGGCCGCGGCACCATTGTTCGGGATTCCATTCAGGGAGGCATCCCGTCTGCATAAGTTCTGGCTGCTGGCGGGCGCGTATTTTTTGCTTGGCGTGGTCAACACCGCACTGATTACGCAGCAGATTCCGATGCTGATCGATTCTGGCGTCACCCCGCAGGCCGCAGCATTCGTCCAGTCGATCTTCGGGATCGCGATGATGGTAGGACGCCTCGCTACGGGTTATGTCATCGACCGGGTCTTCGCACCGCGCGTGATGATTGTCGTCGCATTGGGTGCAGCCATTGCCTGTGCGATGTACGGCGTCGGTGTGTCGGGTGGGCTGGTATTCCTGAGTGCGTGCCTCATCGGTCTGGTCGTGGGTGCGGAGTTCGATGTACTGGCCTTCATGATCAAGCGCTACTTCGGCATGGTGGCCTACGGCAAGCTGTATGGCGTGATCTTCGCGGTCTTCCAGTTTGGCGGGGGAATCGGTGCGGCTGCGTTGCCCATCAGCCGCGGCTACTTCGGCAGCTACACTCCCGGGCTGTACGCATTCGGTGTCATTCTCGTGCTGTCGGCGCTGGTTTTCAGCAGAATGGGTGCGTACACCTACCTGCCTTCACCCCAATCCAGATCCTGATATGCAAGCGCGCATCTCTCTTCCAGACGGACCCCACCTGACGCCCGAGCAGCAGCGGGTCCGGGCTGCGATCCTTGAGTCGAGGCGTAACCTGGAGGGTCCGTTCCCGGCCTGGTTGCACAGTCCGGAACTGGCAGATCTGGCACAGCAGCTTGGGGCGTTCTGCCGGTACCGGACTACGCTTCCTTTGCTCGAGTCCGAGCTGCTGATCCTGTGTGTCGCGGGCCAATGTCGTTGCATCGGGGAGCAGCAGATCCACGAGCCGATTGCGCGTGCAGCAGGGTTGAGCGATACGGTCATCGATACTTTGCGGGAAGGCAAGTCCGCAACACTGCCCGGGGCACGCCTGCAGCTGCTGCATGATGTTGCGACCCAGCTGCTGAGCACTCATCGGATAGACGATCGGTTGTTCGCCACGGCCCTCGCGGAGTTCGGCGAACGCACGCTGGTCGAAATTGTCGGCGTCATTGGCTACTACACGCTGGCGGCTCAGACACTGAACGCCTTCGACATGCACAAGTAACGATGGTCTCGACGTCAAGAGTGCTGGTTGTCGGTGGCGGCATAGGGGGCATGTCGTCGGCCATCGTACTGCGGCGACTGGGTATCCACGTCGACGTGATCGATATCGATCCACAGTGGCGCGTCTACGGTGCCGGCATCACGATTACGGGACCGACGTTGCGGGCGTTCAAGATGCTCGGGATTTACGAGTCCGTCCTGGCGGAAGCCTACGTGGGTAACGGCATTCGCGTTTGTTCCGTCGCGGGCCAACTGTTGCGCGAGCTGGATACGCCCATTCCCGTCGATGCAGACGTACCCGGAAGTGGCGGCATCATGCGACCGTTGTTGCACAGGATTCTGGCGTCGGCGACGTTGCAGTCGGGGGCAAACGTCAGACTGGGCTTGAGTGTCGAATCGCTGCAGCAATCTGCCGACCGCGTGGCAGCGGTATTCACGGACGGATCCCGCGGATCGTACGACCTCGTGATTGGTGCGGACGGCCTGTTTTCACGCGTGCGGACGCTGATTTTCCCTGACGCACCGGCCCCCGAGTACCTGGGCCAGTACATCTGGCGAGTCTCCGTCCCGCGGCCCCCGGAGATTGACCGGCGGCACTATTTTCTGGGCGGCCCGGTCAAGGTCGGTCTCAATCCCGTGTCGCGCGAGCAGATGTACATGTTCGTTCTCGAGGGGGTACCGCGAAAGCCGAAGATCGACGATGCGGCGCTATCCGGTGAGCTCAGGCGTCTGCTTGCCGGATATGGCGGTGTCATCGCAGGCGTGCGCGACAGTCTCACCAGTGAGGTGCAGGTGATCGTCAGGCCACTTGAAGGCTTCCTGCTGCCGAGCCCCTGGTTTTCAGGAAGAGTGCTGCTGATCGGTGATGCGGCTCATCCGACCACTCCACAGCTGGCGTCGGGTGCGGGCATGGCGGTCGAGGACGCGCTGGTGCTGGGCGATGAGCTGGAACGTGCCACATCCGTGGCGGACGCGTTGCACGCCATGATGGTCCGCCGCTATGAACGCTGTCGGTTGGTGGTCGAGAACTCGCTTGAGATCGGCCGTCGGGAGCGCACGGGTGCACCGGTTGAAGCCCAGACCGAGCTGGTCGAACAATCGTTGAAGGTGCTGGCGCAGCCGATCTGACGACCACCGGCTTGCAGCGTGATTCCGGCTCCGGGCTTCCGGCTCCCGCCAGAATCAGGAGTAGGGGTCTGCACTTTCAAGCTCCTGCTGAAGTCGGGAGCCCTGAGCCGATTCCGTTATACTCCCGCCGATTTTCCACCTTTTCTGCCAGGTTCACTTCATGCTGAAGCACAACGCTTATTTCGACGGCCAGGTACAGAGCGTCGGGTTTGAACGCAACGGGCAACGCGCCACGGTCGGCGTCATCGCTCCCGGTGAATACCACTTCAATACTGCCGCCGCAGAACGCATGACCGTTGTCAGTGGGGAACTGCGGGCAAAGCTGAAGGACGGCTCCTGGCAAACCTATGCCGCAGGGACTGCGTTCGAAGTGGGAGCCAACAGCGGGTTCGATGTCCAGGCGGTCGGTGGCCCAGCCGCTTACCTGTGCGAATTTCTGGGTAGTTGACCGGCGTCGGCGGGCTGGCGTGACTCCTGATGCAGCCTCAAACCAGTTTTCAAGCACTCTCAGCCATGAAGCCCTGCCGCATTCTGTCAGGCTGATCATCAGTCGCTGCTATGGCCGAACGTAGCGCTTGATCGTAAGTTAAGTACAGGGTTGCCGTCGTGGTCAGGAAATGTTCCCGGCCGTGGCGGGCCGCGTTCCTGTACGAGTTAATAGCGCAGCCACGTTCGACTGGCAGTGCATTCCGGCCCGGAGAAACCAAATGCATCTCACAAAAGCTTCCTTGTGCCTTGTGGCGCTGACCCTGCTGAGTCTCAGTCCGGCGCAAGCCCAGGTCGACCTCACGGGCATGTGGGGCCAGTTGATGCACTCGGATGCGCCCGATCGCGGGACTGGACCAGACTATGGTGACTACACAGGTCTGCCGCTGAGCGCAGCGGGCCTGCTGCGGGCCGAGACGTGGAGCGATCAGAAATGGACCGTACCTGAGCATCAGTGCGAGCCACATCCTATCGACTATGCGCCCTGGGGACCCGCAGGCATGCGCATCTGGAGCGACGTCGATCACCCGACGCAACAGATGACAGCATTGCACCAGACTTTCCAGTGGATGATCACGCATCGCGTGATCTGGCTGGACGGTCGTCCGCACCCGTCGCAGTACGCCCCGCATACCTGGATGGGATTCAGCACGGGCAAATGGATCGGCGACATGCTGGTCGTGAATACGACGCACATCAAGGAGGGCTGGACGCGGCGCAATGGTCCGGCACGCAGTGAGAAGGGCAAGTTGACGGAATACTGGATGCGCCACGACAACCTGCTGACGATCACCAGCATCACCGAAGACCCGGTGTATCTGACGGAACCGGTCGTCCGCAGCATGAACTGGCAACTCGATCCCGGTTATCAGCACGGTCCCTATCCGTGCTCGGCACGCGTCGAGATCGAACGGCCGCAGGGATTCGTCGCACACTTCCTGCCGGGCGAGAATCCGCTGATCGCGGAATTTCGCCAGAAGCTCGGTGTGCCGGTTCCGGCCGCGCAGGGCGGTGCTGAATCGCTCTATCCGGAATACGAGCAGAAACTGCGCGACATGATCAAAGCGGCGAAGAAGTGAAGAAGTTGCGAGGAGTGCTTTCGTGACAATGAAACTGCAATTGAACCGGAACAATGGCGCGGCACCCGCCATTGCCGTACTGGTCGCGACTGTCAGTGTCGCGGCTGTGCAAGCAGCACAACCAGCGCGCCGTGGACAGGCTCCCGCACCCGCTGCGCCACCACCGCCCGAGCTGGTGATCGAGCATCTTCGCGGCAATCTCTACATGATCGGCGGGGACGGCGGCAATGTGACGGTGCAGATCGGCGAGCAAGGCGTGCTGATCGTCGATTCCGGCTTTGCGCAGAACGGCCAAGCCCTGCTTGCGGAAATCCGCAAGCTGTCGGACAAGAAGATCGACTACATCGTCAACACGCACTATCACCCGGATCACACCGGCGGCAACGCAATCATCGCGCCCACTGGACAGTATGTGGGCGGTGTGGGCATCGGCGTCGCGCCCAGAGCAGCCATCTGGGCACATGAAAACGTGCTGACGCGAGTGAGCACGCCCACGGGGAGTGGCAAAGAACCGCTGGTTCCGCCTCAGGGCTGGCCGATCGAAACGTATTTCACAGCCTCCCAGGAGCTGTTCTTCAACGGCGAACCCATCCAGATGATCCACATGCCGAATGCCCATACGGATGGCGACAGCATCGTGTTCTTCCGCCGCTCTGACGTGGTAGCAACAGGAGATCTGTTCAACACGACGATGTATCCCTATATCGACGCGGCGGCGGGCGGCAACATCAATGGATATATCGATGCGCTGAACCGCATCATTGATATCGCGATTCCTGACGAGAACGAGGAGGGCGGCACGATCATCGTGTCGGGCCATGGCCGGATCGCCGATGAATACGATCTGCTGGTGTACCGGGATGCCATCACGATCATCCGCGATCGCATCGCGGACCTGATCGGCAAGGGCATGACGCTCGAGCAGGTGCAGGCAGCGAAGCCGACACTCGACTACGACGGGATCTACGGAGCGACCTCGGGGTTCTGGACGACGACGCAGTTTGTTGCCGCTGTTTACAGTGACCTGAAACAGGCCCAGGCGGAGGCGAAATAAATGAATACTGCAAATACGTTCAGGCGAATGAACCTGTCTGCGGTCCTGGCGTTGGTCTTCGTGGCGGCTGCCCAGGCCGGCGCTCCACCAGCGGGTGCGCCGCGCGCCGCGGCACCCAATCCATTTGCACCTGCGCCTCAAGGCAAGCCTGGCGCGACAATTGACCTCACCGGCAATTGGGTACCGGTCATCAGTCAGGACTGGCGGTGGCGAATGATCACACCGCCGAAGGGCGACTATTCAAGCGTGCCGCTCAATCCCAATGGCCAGAAGGTTGCCGACAGCTGGGATCTCGCAAAAGACAACGCGGCGGGCGAGCAATGCAAGGCGTTTGGTGCTCCGGCGATCATGCGGGTGCCAGGCAGACTGCGCATCAGCTGGCAGGACGACATGACACTGAAGCTTGAGTTCGACGCGGGCCAGCAGACGCGGCTGCTGCAGTTCAGCGCACCGAACACGCCTCCCTTGACGGCATCAGGCGAGCGGACCTGGCAGGGCTTTTCGACGGCCAGCTGGTTCAAGCAGCAGCAGCGACGCGGATTCGTGCCGTTTGCGCCTCCAGGAGAAGTTGCACCAGGAGGGAGCCTCACGGTGGATACGACGAATCTGAAGGCGGGATACCTGCGCAAGAATGGTGTGCCTTACAGTGAAAACGCGCGCCTGAAGGAATATTTCGATCGCCTGCAGCAGCCCGACGGAACGGAATGGCTGGTGGTGACGACGGTAGTCACGGATCCCGTGTATCTCAGACAGCCGTTTGTCATCGCTACGCATTTCAAGAGAGAGCCCGACGGTTCCAAATGGAATCCACAGCCCTGCCAGACCGATCCGCCGGTGGTCGACAAGTACGTTCCACCACCGACCGGATTTCGCTGATGTAGAGTTCCCCCCCTAGCTGGGGGTTTCCCACAGTCCGGGAGCCCCCAGATTTTTTTGAGGGGTGTACTGCATGCGCATTCTGTTTGTCTGCATGGGCAATATCTGCCGGTCGCCCACTGCGGAAGGTGTGTTTCGCAAGCTCGTGAGCGAACGCCAGCCAGCGCTCGCTATCGATATCGATTCCGCCGGTACGCATGACTACCATCTTGGACGCCCGCCAGACCGTCGTTCCATCGAGGCAGCGGCACGTCGCGGCATCGATCTCACGGGATTACGGGCCAGGATCGTCACGGACGAAGACTTTGAGCAGTTCGATCTGATCCTGGCAATGGATCGCGGGAATCTGGCGTTGCTTCACCAGCGCGCGTCTGCGACTCAACGACAACGTGTCCGGTTGTTGATGGAGTACGCGCCCGGTGCGCCTGCCACTGAAGTTCCCGATCCGTACTACGGTGGGGCGAACGCCTTTGAAGCCGTACTGGACCTGCTGGAAGAAGCGGCCGAAGGATTACTGCAGGCAGTGTCCGCTGCGGCTACTGGATCGCGCTGAGAAATCCATGGGTTGATCAGGCAATGTGGCCAGCCGTCGTATTGACGTACACGGCATACAAAGACTGACTGGCCGTCATGAACAGGCGGTTACGACGCGTGCCTCCGAAACACACATTGGCGCAGACTTCAGGAAGCCGGATCATGCCAATGCGATCGCCGTTCGGCGCAATGATCTGGACTCCCGGACGCGCTCCTGCCCAGATGTTGCCGTCCACGTCGCAGCGCATGCCATCGGCGCCACTGACCTCACCGGTACCCGGAATATCCAGCTTCACAAAACGCCGGCCTTTGCTGAGCGTCTTGCCATCGACGTCAAATACCTTCATCTCGCGCGTACCGCTGGTGTCCGCGACATAGAGCCGGCGATAGTCAGGCGAGAAGCAGATACCGTTTGGCGCGCCGATTTCGTCGCTGACCTTGTCGATCTGCCCGGAGATCCCATCGACACGATAGACGGCCATGGGCAGTTCCGACTCAGCCTTGAAACCCTCGTAATTCCCGAGAATTCCATAGGTCGGATCCGTGAACCAGATACTGCCGTCCGGATGTACCACCACATCGTTCGGCGAATTCAGACGCTTTCCCTGGTACCGTTCCGCAATCGGCGTCACCGTGCCATTCATCTCATAGCGAACGACGCGCCGTCCGCCATGCTCGCAGGACACCTGCCGTCCCTGAGTAGTCGAATGTGTTGCCATTGCTGAACCCGGACGGATTGCGGAAGGTTGTCACGCGCGCATCATCTTCAATCCAGCGCATCTGGACATTGTTCGGAATGTCGCTCCACACGAGATAACGGCCCACTCCGTTCCACGCCGGGCCTTCCGCCCATAAAGTGCCCACGTGCAGCCGCTTGATGGGAGTGGAGCGCACGATGTAACGGTTGAATCGCTCGTCAAGCGCGACGATATCCGGATCGGGATACTGGATTGTCGATTGCGGTGACCAATCGCGTGGTGTTGGCGTGGGCACCGCTGGCTGCTGTGCTGTCGCAGCCCGTATAGCTGTTGATGCCATGACCGTTCCACCCAGCGCGGCGGCCAGAAATGACCGCCGATCCATTGCGGCAGGAATGCCTGAATCAGGGATGGAAGTAGTCATTGGATTGCCTGACTCCTGCTCCTGTTACTCGTCGCGAGAGTCCCGGTCAGAGGAGAACGACACGCTGCCAGGGTTGGGACTGCTCGACCACACGGTGACCGGCTTGTCTTGACCCCCAACCCCGCCGCTGCCTGCCGATGGAGCCGGTTCGATTGGCCGTGATTCGACGGGTCGCGGTTCATCACGTGGCGCTACGGGTGGAGGTGCCAATTCAAAACTGCGCTGCGGCTCTGCCGGACGGGTCTCAGTCCGCTGCTCGGCGCCAGAGGATTCTGCTGCGGAGTGCGAAGGAGAAGGAGCTGATTCCACATTCTGTGGGCGCTCCTCAAAACTCCTTTCCTGCGGCTCATCGCGCGACTCGCCACTCATCGGCTGAGGTGCCTGCGAGCCTGCTCCTGCCGGCGCTTCCTCACCGCCGCGACCACCACGGCCCCGACGCCGGCGACCACCGCGACGGGATCTGCCAGGACGATCACCGCGAGTTCCATCGCGACTTGCATCGGCGGCTCCGTCTGCAGGTTTATCCGCTCGGTCCTGTCGTTCCTGTCCCTGTCTTTCCGGTCGTGGCTGATTCTGTGGCTGAGGAGGTCTCGGTGTCTGTGCAGCCTGGGCAGGCTGCGACGCGGTTTCCTGTGTGGCCATCGCTGGCAGACGTTGGCGTTCGCCGCGATTGCCCTGTTCCTGAGGACGTCGTTCTTCGCGTGGCCGATCGCGACGGGAATCAGGTCTGCGCTCGTTTCCACCCCCGCGTGGACCACGGTCACGATCACCACGGTGGTCGTCGCGACTACGATGGTCGCGGTCCCGACCTGATCGGTCAGGCCGTGAATCGCGGCCGCGTTCCGGACGGGAGGGCGTGACCGGCTTTTTCTCTTCAACGGGCGGCGATCCGGCGCCACCAAAGAAGAACCGCCACAGGCGCACCAGAATGCCGATCTGCTCGACAGCAGCGGCCGGAGGAGGTGCGATCACTTCCTGGGCAATGCTGGGAGGAGGTGGCAGGCTGGCTACGGCGCTCGTTACCACCGGGGCCGGCGCGGCGGCCTTGGCTTCATTGCGGTTGGCAATGCCATCGACATCCACCAGTGGCTGCACGGCGAGCTGATGACTGACGATGCTGTTCTCGAGGAGTTGCGTTTCATCGTCGCGGATGCGGCGGATATCGTAAGCCGGCGTCTCGATGTACTTGTTCGGAATCAGGACGACCTGCACGCCACCTTTGGCTTCGATATTGTGCAGCCACTCGCGCTTCTCGTTCATCAGATACGTCGCAACGTCGACCGGCAGCTGCGCGATGACCTTCGCCGTGCGGTCCTTGCGGGCCTCCTCGCCGATGAGACGCAGGATGGCCAGCGCCAGCGATTCGACTCCGCGGATGCTGCCCATGCCGGAACAGCGCGGGCACGCAATATGCGTGGCGTCGCTGATGGACGGGCGCAGCCGCTGACGCGACATTTCGAGCAGCCCGAAGCGCGACAAGCGACCAATCTGGATGCGGGCGCGATCCTGCTTTACTGCATCGCGCAGCCGGTCTTCAACGGCCCGCTGGTTCTTTTGCGACAGCATGTCGATGAAGTCGATGACGATCAGGCCGCCGAGGTCGCGCAGTCGCAGTTGCCGCGCGATTTCGTCCGCAGCTTCGAGATTCGTATTGAATGCAGTGGTTTCGATGTCACCGCCACGCGTCGCCCGCGCTGAATTGATGTCGATGGAGACCAGTGCTTCCGTCGGGTCAATGACGACCGAGCCACCGGAGGGCAGGTTGACCTTGTGCGAATGCGCCGATTCGATCTGGTTTTCGATCTGGAAGCGCGTGAACAGCGGCACGTCTTCCTCGTACAGCTTGAGCTTGCGCAGAGACGCTGGCATGAAGCGCTGCATGTATTCCTGCGCTTCTGCGAAAATCGCGGGGCTGTCGACCAGGATCTCGCCGATGTCGTCATTCAGGTAGTCGCGCAGGGCCCGGATGATGGCCTTCGATTCCTGATAGATCAGGAACGGGGCCGGCCGGCCTTCCGCCGCCGCTTCGATGGCCTTCCAGACCTCCTGCAGGTTGGCGAGGTCCCACTGCAGCTCTTCGGTCGAGCGGCCCACCCCTGCGGTCCGGACGATGGCGCCCATATTCTCGGGGATGTCCACGGCTTCCAGCGCTTCGCGCAGCTGGTCGCGGTCTTCGCCCTCGATACGACGGGAAACACCGCCGGCACGTGGGTTGTTCGGCATCAGGACGAGGAAACGACCGGCCAGGCTGACAAAGGTGGTGAGCGCCGCACCCTTGGTGCCGCGTTCTTCCTTCTCGACCTGGACGATGATGTCCTGGCCTTCGTTCAGCAGCTCACGGATATTGAGCTTGCCGCTGGCGGCCGCCTGGGTCTTGAAGTACTCCTTCGAGACTTCCTTTAAGGGCAGGAACCCATGCCTGTCGGCGCCGTATTCGACGAAACACGCTTCGAGGCTCGGCTCGACCCGCGTGATCTTTCCCTTGTAGATGTTGGCTTTTTTCTGTTCGCGTGAAGGCAGTTCGACGTCGAGATCGTAGATGCGCTGGCCATCAACCAGCGCGACTCGCAACTCCTCTTCCTGAGTTGCATTGACAAGCATTCGTTTCATGGGCCCCTTCTTTTCGTGGGTATGGGGCCGCAACTCTGCGCACGGACGGCGCCAGCTCAAGGCGGAAGGATTGATCGGGGAGTGGAATCATCCGATTGTCTTCGGCGACGGCTTGGGGCCGACGCGTTCAAAGGAATCCTGCTTGAGGTCTCTGGCATCCCGCCCGGTGCGTTCCGATCAACCTGAAGCCGCGTTGCGGGTCCAGCGTCGATCTGTCTGCGGCCGAGCGATGGTCTGACTGTTCAGAACCAACTAAGATGCGGCGCCTCAAGGCGAATTACGCCTCCCAAGGCTACCGCGTGTACCACGCTGCGAACTCAGTTGCCCGCACCGCGATGTATTTCATGCGGGACTATATCAGGACAGTCTCCCTTCATTCAATGGCTTACGTGTGTCCATTCCGCAGTTCACGGGGCGGTTTCCGGTGGTGACCGAGCCAAAACACGCAACCAACGCTCCCGGTACGCCTGCAGAGGGCGGCAGGGGCGAGGTTTCCTATGTTGAGGCTGCCGAAGGCGATGAGGGGCAGCGCATCGACAATTTTCTGATGCGCGTGCTGAAAGCCGTTCCCAAGAGCCATGTTTACCGGGTCTTGCGCAAGGGCGAGGTGAGGGTGAACGGGAAGCGGGCGAAGCCCGAATATCGCCTGGTCGAGGGCGACAAGGTCCGGATTCCTCCGTTAAGGATTGAGACCGCGGCGCCCATCCATAAGCCTTCGAGATCGCTGCAGGCAGCCCTGGTGGCGGCGGTCATTCATGAAGATCGCGACATTCTGATCGTCAACAAGCCTGCTGGCATCGCCGTGCACGGTGGCAGTGGCCAGTCGTTTGGGGTGATCGAGGCGTTGCGTGAGGCGCGACCTGAGCTTAAAGAGCTGGAACTCGTCCATCGGCTGGACCGTGATACGAGCGGTTGTTTGATGCTGGCCAAGCGAAGGGCCGCGTTGCGAGAGTTGCACGCCCGATTGCGGGAACGGGAGATGGACAAGAAGTACCTCGCACTCGTCATCGGGCGCTGGACCCTGGGCCCGAAGAAGATCGAGCTGGCGCTCAAGACCAATCTGCGACAGGGCGGCGAGCGTATGGTTCAGGTGCATGCGGACGGCCAGACAGCGCTGAGCCGCTTCAAGCCCATCCAGTTTTTCGGCAAGGTGGCCACGCTGATGGAAGTTTCGATCGGCACTGGCCGGACTCACCAGATCCGCGTGCATGCGGCGGCTGCGGGACATCCAGTGGCGGGCGATGAGAAATACGGGGATCGCGACGGCAACAACGCACTGAAGGCCTTTGGCCTCCGGCGAATGTTCCTGCACGCGCACTCCCTTGGGTTCCAGAAGCCAGGAACGACCGAGAAGTTCAGTATCAGCGCACCCCTCGACGATGAGTTGCAGCAGGTGCTACAGAAGCTGAAAAGCGCCGAGAAAGGCTAGCGCAGGACACAGCCGCTACGGCAATTCGACGCCTGCCCTGCGCAGAGCGCCGCTTACCCAGATCAACGGCAATCCCTGAGTGCCGTGGGGTCCTGCGAATCGATCCGGTCAAAGAGCGTGATGCCGAGCGCTTCGCACTTGAACCCTCCGGCGCAATCAAATGGCTGTTCGGCATCGACGTAGCGACGGATTTCAGCGTCGGTCAGCGCGCGGAATGTCACCGTTGTCGTGTCGACGTGACTGTCCTGACGCCCCGTCCTGGTATCGAGCAGCTGTACTCCAGTATGGAAAATGACCCGCTGGCCGCTCGCGTCGCGAAGCTGTTCAATACACTGCTCGCGGGTGCCCGGCTTGCCGAGGACGACCCTGCCGCGGACCGCTACCTGGTCGGAGCCAATGATCAGGCTTCCCGGGTACCGCGCCGCAACGGCGGCCGCCTTTTCGCGTGACAGACGCAGTGCCAACGTCAAGGCATCCTCGTCGGCGCCACGGGTTTCTTCCACATTCGATCCGCAGGTCACGAAGGGTATTCGCAGGCGCTCAAGCAGCGAACGACGGTACTGGGACGTGGAGGCGAGGACCAAGGGCAGGGAGGGGCGCGTGGAATGGGGGCTCATAAGCCTGAAGTCCGGAACTCTATGAAGTTGATGCAAAAGTCTATCCCTGTCTTTTTTTCTTGAGCCAGCGAAAAGCATGGTTTTCACTGTCTCCCGAAATCAATGAGTTGGAACTCATCGATTTCGCCGAGTCGTCCGTGACTCGGGATAACAGGGTGATGCAGCGAGTATGCATCACCCTGCTATCTTTATGAAAAAACAAGGATTTCGGCACGAGAAATCTTTGACATGCCGGGGAGCGATCCCTATCATACGCGCCCCATGCCGGACACCCCGGACGATCCTGTCGATGCATATGTGCTTGCCAGCCGCGAGGCGGAAGTTGAGCGCAACTATGTTCTGACGGGACTGCCGCGCGCCGGGTTGGCAGGAGCCTTGCCCGGAACTGCTTTCACCGTGCGATTCAGGTTCTCCAGGGCTCGGGGTGGGATAGGCGTCGACACGGAGCTTGCAGGTAAAGTGGTTCTGACGTGTCAGCGCTGCCTGCAGCCTGTCGACGTGGCTGTTGCAGGGCAAAGCGCCCTGATTCTGGTGGCCAGCGATGCCGAGGCGGAGCAGGCGCCCGAGGAGCGTGAGCCCATTGTAGTTGAGGCCAACCGGCTGGACTTGATCTGGTTGGCCGAAGAGGAAATGCTGCTCGCCCTGCCCCTTGTGCCGTTGCATGATGAGCAGTGTGTTGCAGCGGTTGCGAGTCAAGCGGTTGCAGTGATCGGCGAACCAACTTTGGATAAGCGCCAAAGGCCATTTGAGAACTTGCGGGATCTGCTCGACAAGCAGTGACCCCGCACCAGCAGAGTAAGAAACCATGCCAGTCCAGAAAAGCAGAAAGACTCCCTCCAAGCGCGGTATGCACCGTTCGCACGATGGTCTCGCCCGCCCGGCACTGTCCGTCGATCCGACGTCCGGTGAGACCCACCTGCGTCATCGCATTACGCCTGACGGGTTTTACCGCGGCAAGAAGGTGATAGAAGGCCGCGTCGAAGAAGACAAGGAATAAGCACCTCCTGCAGGGCGCGAAGACCCCCGTGTTTGTGCGCCCGTAACCCAGTGGCTGATTGCCGACCTTAAGGCGGTTTCGCCTTGACGAGACCTATCACTATTGCGATCGACGCGATGGGGGGCGATCACGGGCCCTCAGTCATCGTGCCTGCGGCGTTGAGTGTGTTGCGGGCCGAACCCTCCCTCCACGTTGTACTCGTGGGTCGGCAGGAAATCATTGCGCCGCTCGTGGGGGCGGCCGCAGCAGCGTTTGGCGAGCGGTTGAAGCTGCACGATGCCACGCAGATCGTCACGATGGACGAGCGCCCGCAGGATGCATTGCGCAAGAAGAAGGATTCTTCGATGCGCGTGGCCATCGACCTCGTCAAATCCGGTCATGCGGACGCATGTGTCAGCGCAGGCAATACCGGCGCATTGATGGCGACCGCGCGATTCGCTTTGAGGACGATCCCCGGCATCGACCGGCCGGCGATTCTTGCAAGGATCCCTTCGCGAACCGGCCATACGCATATGCTGGATCTCGGGGCAAATGCCGACTGCACCGCCGAGCAGCTTTTCCAGTTCGCGGTCATGGGGTCGGTCGTGGCGGCCGACATGAATGGAGTCGCTCAGCCCAGAATCGGCCTGCTCAATATCGGCGAGGAAGAGATGAAGGGCAATGAGGTCGTCCAGCAGGCCGCCAGCCTGCTCGCAGCAAGCTCGCTGAACTACATAGGATTTGTCGAGGGCAACGACATCTTTACCGGCGAAGTGGATGTGGTAGTCACCGACGGCTTCACCGGCAACATTGCCTTGAAGACGATGGAGGGTGTAGCAGCCATGCTGGTCGGTGCGCTGCGCACAGAATACACTCGAAACCCTTTACGTCGACTCGGAGCATTGGCGTCATGGCCGGTCCTGAAAGCGATCCGGCAACGGTTCGATCCACGGACGCTGAATGGAGCTAGCATGGTTGGTCTCGCAGGCGTCGTCGTCAAGAGCCATGGTGGGGCAGACCAGGTTGCATTTGCCAATGCAATCCGCGTCGGTCTCGTGGAAGCCCGCAAGGGCGCGCCGACAGAGATCAGTCAGTTACTCGCAGCCCAACCTACGCAGAAGAACTGAATGTATTCAAGAATAGAAGGCACGGGCAGTTATCTTCCCGAAAAGGTACTGACGAATTTCGACCTCGAGAAAATCGTCGAGACAACTGATGAATGGATCCGCAGCCGGACAGGGATCGAGCGGCGGCACATTGCGGCGCCTGACCAGACGACTTGCGACATGGCCGAGCAGGCTGCGCGTCGCGCCATGGAATCTGCCGGCGTGGGCCCTGAAGATATCGACCTGATAGTTCTCGGTACCACCACTCCCGATCTCGTTTTTCCCAATACCGCCTGTCTGCTGCAGGCACGCCTGGGAATACACGGTCCGCCCGCAATCCAGATTGAAGCTGCCTGCTCCGGCTTCATGTACGGGCTCGGGATTGCCGACCGCTTCATTCGTACGGGCGGTTCGAAGTGCGCACTCGTGATTGGCGCCGACATGCTGACGCGCATCGTGGACTGGACTGACCGTTCAACTTGCGTGTTGTTTGCCGATGGCGCCGGTGCCGTGATCCTCAAGCCGGCAGCAGAAGCCGGAGTGATTTCCACGCACCTGCACGCAGATGGTGCCTATGCAAACCTGCTCTACGTACCGACAGGCGTGTCCAAAAAGCACGATCCTGCGGTCACCAACCAGCATTGCGTGATCATGAAGGGCAACGAGGTTTTCAAGGTTGCCGTCAATACGCTTGGCCGCATCGTCGATGAGACCCTGGAGGCCAATCACCTCGAGAAGTCGGCCATCGACTGGCTGGTTCCCCATCAGGCCAATCTGAGGATCATCCAGGCAACTGCCAGAAAACTCGATATGCCGATGGAGCGGGTTATCGTGACGGTCCAGGACCAGGGAAACACCTCCGCCGCATCGGTCCCATTGGCACTCGATACCGGGGTCCGCGATGGCCGGATCAAGCGGGGCGACCTGCTGCTGCTCGAAGCTTTTGGCGGGGGATTTACCTGGGGATCGGCGTTGATCAGGTACTGAGCGAGTACGAAGCGCATTCTGTGACCGGCTTGCGGCTACGGAAAATGGATTTTCCTGCTAGACTCCTGCGCATAAATCGCTTAAGTTCATGATAGTGATGGAATACCCGCGGCTTTTAGTGAAGACCTGCTGGCTTGCCCTGGTGGCAGGAGCGCCAGCCTTCGCGGCAACGTACCCCCTGCCTCCCCCAAGCGATTCAGTCATCGGCGAGATCCAGTTCGTCGAGACGCGCTACGAAGACACCCTGCTCGAAATCGGCCGACGCTTCGGCATCGGTTACGAAGAGATCGTGAATGCAAACCCTGGTATCGATCCCTGGGTTCCTGGCGCGGGGGTTCGAGTCACCGTTCCTTCGCGTTTTATTCTTCCGGACGCGCCTCGCGAAGGCATTGTTGTCAACCTGCCCGAGCACCGTCTCTACTATTTTCCCAAGGCCAAGGCCGGCGAGTCTGCCGTGGTGCAGACCTACCCGGTCAGTGTTGGCAAGGAAGACTGGACTACTCCCGTAGGGGTAACCCGCGTAGTCGACAAGCGAGTGCGGCCGACCTGGTATCCGCCCGAATCCGTTCGAGCGGAGCACGCTGCCCAAGGGCGATTTCTGGCCAAGGCCGTGCCGCCGGGCCCTGACAATCCGTTGGGCGAATTCGCGATGCGCCTGGGACTTCCTGGCGGGGCGTATCTGATTCACGGTACGAACAAGCCTTCCGGCGTGGGCATGCCGGTCACGCACGGTTGCATCCGCATGTTTCCGGAAGACATCGAATACGTCTTTGAGCAGGTAAAGGTGCAGACCCCGGTTCGCATCCTGCATCAGCCCAGCAAGATGGGTTGGAGCGGCGATACGCTCTTTCTGGAAGTCCACGCAATGCTGGAAGGCCAGAAGGATCCCGAGACTTACGGTCTGACGCAGCTCACGAAGGCGGTGGTTGCAGCTACACGGGACCGTTCAGTACAGCTGGACTGGAAGCATGCCGAGCAGGTGTTCACCAGGGCCACTGGTGTTCCGGAGCCACTATTCCACCAGCCGCCAGTAGTCGCCAAAACGAGAGGCGAGTCTCGCTAGATCTTCAGGTCGCTGCAATCTTGCGGGTGCGACTTCCAAGTCTCTCGATCAATCTCTTGAGAGCGTTCCGGTGCAGCGCTGGTACACTCCGCCCGCGGGTCCTGCGGTTCGGATCTGTCCATACCTATTGGGGTTAGTCCACGGTGATGACCGCGGGGCCCGCCTTATAACCCCCGGCAATTTTGATGCACACGGCAACGTGCCTTCTGCATGGAGCCCGTGAAAAGTGCCTCTTGCACAGGCTCCCAAACGAAAACGCCGCGGGGATTCCCCGCGGCGCTCGCAGAAAGACCTGAAAACGAGCCGAATTACTTCGACTGCGTCTGCTTGAACATGCGGTCGATCTTCTCGTTGGTGGCATCGCAGCAGGCCTGGCTGGCCTGAGCAGCCGTCAACGCGCGGTTGGCGGCGTTCTGCGCGCCATCAGCGGCGGTACGGGCAGCAGCTGCAGCGCTTGCAGCGGCGTCAGCAGCAGCCTTGGCAGCCGCAGCGTCCTGTACGCCCTTGTCGGCAGTTGCCTTGACGGCATTCAGCTCTTCAGTGGATACACAACCGGCGGCGGTGATGAGGAAGAGGGCAGCGACGCCCACCTTCAGGGTGTTGGCAACAGTATTCTTCATCTTCGTTCCCCTCTTGCTGGGTCAAATTTGGGATCAAACAAAAAAGTTTCTTCTTAACTCGCCGTGGGCAGCAATCCTGATCCACGAATCCCCCGCAGCCTGCAAATGACTGACGCGGGATGAGTCAACGCGAAGAATACAAGATTGGAGCGGTGCAATAAAGCTTATGTTATGAATCGTCGTCAGACGGCGACAGAAATATTGCAGGCAATCCGCGCTATTGGGCGGGATAGGAATCCGCTGACACTGCAACGAGAGACGGTCCTACCCCGGAATTGTACTTATCGGGTGGGCTCGTTGAGGGCGAAATTCAACCCTGGATTTACCAGCAATCGTTATTCGTTGCGCTTTTCGCGCCGGTGGATGTCACTGCAAACGTCGCGCAGTGCGAATCGGTTGCCTGGGGTCCGCCCGCTACGGGAGTCGCCGTTACTGTGAAGTCCTGAGCCAGGCCTAGTGTCGTGCCAATAGCGACGGTGTACCAGCCGTGTTCCGTGGTGGCCGCAATTCCAAGTCCTGCGGGAGGCGCGAGTGCAATCTGCGCATCGGAAGCATAGGTATTGTTCTGCAGATAGAACTTCTCCTGCGCTGCAGCCACCCGCAGCAGGGCTGTCTTCGCATCGGTACGCTGTGCGCGGAGCACGTAGTTGCGGTAACTCGGAACGGCAATCGATGCAAGGATGCCGACGATGACGACCACGATCATCAATTCGATGAGTGTCATGCCACGCATCCGGAAATGCATCGCCGATGTCACGTGTAGTCGCTCGTCATATGCATGGCTGGTCCGTCTGTTCGGTGAAGGAGGCCGGGGCCGCGAGACAGTCGCGATCCCGGCCTTCAGGTCAGTTGGTGTCCGTGTTCTGTTGCGTCCAGAACGTGCGGACCGGTGTATTCGTCAGATCCACACCGCAGCTTTCAAGACCCACCAGGCACACCGGAGGCGGCGTGCACTCTGCACCCTGGCAAGGCGGGGGCGGACAATTGTTGCCCACGCATACGGCTCCGGGGCGGATCACCGGACCGGGGGAGGATTGTCCGGCGGCGGGAACAGGACCACCGGTGTCGGTGGCGATGCCGGTTTGCTGCAGATCGTTCTGCACCAGGATTTCGCCATTCAGTGCGTTGCACCGCATAGAACGTATTCTTCACGCCGCTGACTACACAGCTGTTACTGGCATTTGCACTCGGTACCGGAGTAAAGGTCGAGAAAAGGATCTTGTTGTTGAATGTGCGCGATTCCGCCAGAACCTTTTCTCCATCGAGAATCAAGTCGATCCGCCAGCCGTTTGCCGATGGCGAAACCGTAGTTGTGATGTCTGCAGTGACATCGACCAGGCTGGTCTCAGTGAGGACCGCATAGGCATCGTACTGAGCCTGGGTCAGTTTGTTGAAGACGTCTCTGTCCCGAATGGAGTACAGGCGTTCATCGACCTGTAGATTCAGCGGACTTGCCCGGTAGCCCGAGCCGATGGCAATGTTCAGGAATGCGGTGTTATTGCTGCGAATCAGCGAGACATCAGGCGCATAGTAAAACCTCCGGGTCGAAACAGCGGGATGCGTGGCATCGTCTGCATTGCCCAGTGCCGCTATAACGCCACCTGTTACGAGCGAATTCGGCACTGCTCCGTTGGTGATATCGAACCGCCAGAGACGGCCGCCCATGTCACCTGCATACATCCGATCTGCGAACCCGTCATTGTCCAGGTCGATGACGCGGATGTCGCTGGGGATCGAGTTGTTCATCTTGGTCAGTACGCGGTTGGCGCCACTGCCAGTTCCACCGGCATACCACAACCGCGCACCGGTTTCGGCATCCACCATGAAGATCCTGTTGCCGGTCGTGTCGGTCGAGTAGCTGGTCAGCAATGTGGTGCTGTTCGGGTCCTGGTCTTCTTCGTAGCCGCCACCGAAGATCAGCACGTACTTGCGGGACTGGGTCTGCGAAGCGCTGTTCACGTTGACTTTCGCAACCGCGGGTGTCGACCAGGTCTGCGCCAATCCCGGCAGCTCCACGGAACTGTCTTTCCACAGAAACTTGGGGGCAGCCTTGTCGGTTACGTCCAGCGCGTAGTAGTAGTTGCCACCGCGACGCATCCCGAAGTAGAGATAGACGCGGTCGCCCTGCGCGGGTTCGACGATGCCGTTCTGGTTAACGTCAATCTTCAGTACCTGCATGCTGCCATCCACACCATAGAACTTTGTCGAGGAAGGCGGATTTTCGTAAAGCAGGTACAGCTTGGGCCACATGACGTCCGGTATGAACGACCAGAGTTCAACGCCGGTCGAGGGATCGATCGCGTGGAGATAGCCCTCGTTGGTTGCTGCAAAGACCACGGCGTCAGTAAGGGAAGGAGAGGCTGCCGTACCGCCATAGATGACTGTTGCCGGGCGGGAATGCAGCGGGTCACCCATCTGGTTGCGGGCTTCCGTGGTATTGCCATCCGCATCGGCATCCCTGACATCCACGCCGCGTGCCCAGTTGATGACGTTGTCCCGTGACGGACGTCCGGTAGTGTTCACGTCCAGCAATACGTCCGTGATGGCGGTATTGGCGGTCGAAAAGGCATTGGCCGCAGCCGAAAGTGTTGTCGATGCGGAGCCCGAATAGTAGGTGTACAGATTACGGGTCGCAGGAGACGGGAGTTTGTTTGCGGCGCCACCTGCAGAGACAGTATCGCCATCGGTCGTTGCCGACCAATAGCTGCGCGCGGACGTCTTGAAGAAGCCCATCGTGGGATCAACAGCGTCGACCCCGGCAGCATCTTCAATATTTCCGGTCGTCGGATCGAGGCGATACTTCTTGACGTTGCCGGGCCAGCGCAGCGAATCGGTCGGCTTGAATACCGTGATGAACAGATCATTCAGATTCTGTGTGCGATTGAATGCGTTGACGGCCACCGTGGGGGAGGTGAAGGTCGCACTGGTATCCAGGATCTCCTGCACGATGTTGGTGAACGCGCTGGTGAGACTGGCCGTGTCATTCGCGGTGTAGTAGCTGCCGCCTCCCTTGGTCGCCGTATCCTCCAGAACGGGAAATCAGCGTCGAAGCCTACAGTATACGTGGTGACATTCTGGTTGCCTGGCAGGGGACTCTGGTCGTTATTGAACAGGTATTCCGCCATGTCATCCAGGCAATCGCCGTCCCCGGTGCCACAGCTCGCGCCATTCAGCGTTCCGATCTTGCCGTTTGCATCAGTATCCGCAGTGGGCAAACCGTCTGTCAGGTACACGATGTAGTTGTTCTGGCAAGAATACTCCATCGGACTCTTGTACTTTGTTGGTGCCGCGACCTGGAGCGAACTGGCAACGCTGTGGAACGGTACGGAAGTGCTGCCATAGTCCCATGTCTTGCCGGCGTAGTAGAGCCCCGCCTCATACAACGTCTCCGACAACGGGGTAAAACCGTCAGGCATGAACGCGTCAATCTCGGACTTGATCGCGGTCTTGCCCGTGGCCACCTCTTCCATGGCATGAACGACCATTCCGCCCTGGGCGCGCAGATTTTCGGTGCTATTGCCCGGAGTCATTGTTGCTGTAACGCATGAGCCCCAGATTCACGCCGGAGACTGAGTCAATCAATGATTTGGATACATCCTTGACGATTTCCAGCTTGCTCTTGCTGCTGACGCGGTGGTCATTCCACCAGTTGATGTAATTGATCGAATAGATCCGGTAGGTGGTGCGGGAGTTCCAGTTGATTTCATTGCCTGAGCTGCCCCAGGCATTCCCATTGCTGTTGCGCGCATACAGCTTGCTGTTATCGACTCCATCTCCATGCACGCCGCGGTCAGTCTGGCATTCGACATTCTGGCTTCGGGTCGCGGCATCGTTGCCATCGAAATCCACCCAGGTTCTATAGGCACTCTTGGTCGACCTGCTTTCGTAGCGGGCCGCCTTGCCCGTGAAATACCCGGTACTGCTTGTAAAGGAATCCACAGCCGCCTTGCATTTGAGCGCAGTGAGGTTGAACCAGTTGTTGTTGGAACCGTCGCAGGTTGGTACAGCAGCGCGGTTGCCAGACGTCCAGTACACGCGTGTATTGTCTGTGCATGTACCGATGTAAGTGGTATTGGGGTCAAACGTGGGCTGCGTGATGATGTGGTCATCCATGCTTCCCGAGGTATCGATGATGAACAGGATGTTTGGGCGCGCATCCGGGCTCGCGAGGGCACCCTGGCCAATGAATATCTCGGTGTCATCTGCCAGGGTGGGTGCGCTGAACTGCAGCTCAGCAGGATGCCTGCGGCGACGGCGGTCAGCTTGCGGGAGAAATTCTGGGAAGTCATGACTTGCCTCATGGAGGACGTGTTGTGATTCACGATCGTTACCACGTGATTACCGGGCGGAAGCGACCAGGCGAGTCACTACCCGGGTTTCCGGTGTGAAATGAATCGTCAGTCCGTGTGATTTGCCTTTTGCGTAGTCGGAGAAGCGAGCGTAGGTCACCGCTTCCTTGCCGATATAGAACGCTGAGGTTGCCGCCAGCTGGAGCGTATCCGCACTGCAGGCATTGCACGGCCGTACTGACAGTCGTGAAGGTACGCTGCGAGGCAGCGACACTGAATAAGTGGTGCTTTCGTAGCTGGTCTCTTCCGCCTTCATCGGTTGTGCGGCCTGAGTGAAGCCAGCAACCATCGAGCTCGCTACGCAGGCAACCACCGCTCTGTGAATGACATTCATGATAAGTCTCCGCTGCTCGATTTCCGGGGCTGGCCTAGCCGCCACCCGGACCGACGATGTAAAAGCTCTGAGTGTGGGTCGAGGTGGCACCGCGGGAAGTGCCGGTGCTCGTGATGTCGAAGTGATAGGCCTGGAAGCCGGTCGATACGCCGAGGCTGAAGCCGCCCGCAGGTACCGGAGTAATGCCGTTGTCGCCATTGAACTCGATTCGCGAATCGAAGGTATCAGTCGACCCGGGCAGAGACGTTGCAGCGGTTACGGTAGGCGTAACTGTTGAGAAATTGCCGGACTGCGCGAACTGCAGAGCACGCTCAAGACCGGTTTCGGCCGCCTGGAAAGCGTTCTGCGAAAACTGTTGATTGCCTGCCATCTGCAGTTCAAGCGTCGCAGTATTCATGCCGGAGACCGCCAGCAGCGTGAGTACGAGCAGCAGAATCAGGCCGATGACGAGTGCGGCGCCCTGCTGGCGGGACTGCCAATCGCTTGCGCGATACGACGAGAGTGTTCATAGCGTTGAGTTTCTGATCTGGATCGTTTTGGAAACCAGCAGACGCCGCCGGTTGCTCCCAAAGTCAGTGGGTTCCGAGTTCGCGTAGGCATAGTCATGCCGTCGATGAAGCCCGACTTCGATATCGGGCGCACTAGACCATGAGCCAGATGCGAGCCGAAACGATCCGTGCGCCTGCCGGGACGGCGCGTCAGTATTGACATATTGTTCCGCATTGTCATCGCCATTGTCGTCGATGCCGAACTGGACCTGCAGATCCTCGACGCCGCGGATGATGTCCTGGTCCTGGACCGTGTTGCCATAATCAGCGTCTGCCGCCGCAAGGCGAACTGGCGGATGCCGCCGGACTCGGCAGCACTTCGCCGACGTAGTAAGCGTCTGACGATCAGGTCGTGGGTTCCCGGAGGCCGGCGCGACAGCGAAGCCGGCAGGCAACGTGCCGTCCTTGAAAATTACAGCGCGGATACGGTTGCTCTGGATCTGGATCGGCCGTTGGTGAATACGGTGGTCGCGGAGCTGGCACGCCGGACGATCAGTACATCTGACCTGCGACAGGATTGGTGCCTGCACAGCCGAGGTTGTATCCCGTGTTGCCCTTATTCGCGACCATCCAGATAGCTTGCGGTATTGACAGTCCAGTTGACCCCGCAATTGTTGGTGACGCCAGTCGCAACGGTCTGCGCCACTTCCACCGGCGTGCCCCGATTTTCAACATATTCCGAGCGATTGGTGAGGCCCCAGAAGCCCGCCATGCGGACGTCCGGCTCGATCACGTCCAGTGCATAGCGCGCGGTTTCCTGCAGGCGGGCTGCTGCTTCGTTCGTCCGGTAGGTGTTGCGGCTTTGCATGTACACCGTTACCGCGCCAATGATCAGCAGCGACCCGATGACCAGCGACACCATCAGTTCGATGAGGCTTACGCCTGCGTCGCGGCGCGCCGGTCGATAGGGCAGTTCCATCCGCTGCTTGCGTTCAGTTGCGCGGGCTCATGCCTCAATCCTCATCACATAGACTGACCGGGGCGTCCTGGCCGACTTCTACCCAACTGATGGTGATGACGTATTGGTCCGGATTCGCGTCTCGTATGATTGGATCTGCGAGGTTGCACCCGGCAGTGATCTTGTAACCTCTGCATCCCAGATGGCCTTGTCGTGACCCGCCATGATGGCAGGCGTGCAGCTGGCACTTGCGCCTCCCTCTTCACAATCGGCATTTAGCGCACCTGCGTCATTGGCGGCCTTGGCGTAATTCGACGCCGCCCATGTCGATTCGCACGGATTCGGTCAGCCATGTCTCCCGCGAGATTCACGGCTTCCGAACGCACGAGTGCGGTACGTCCAGCACGCAGGCTTTCTACATACAGGCCAGCGATGCCCAGCATGCCGATGGAAAGCACAACGAGTGCAACAAGTGCTTCGACGAGCGTGAAGCCACCCACCCGATGCCGATGCTGTGTAGGTGAAGGATTTTCATTTTGATTAACAACCACCCAGCGCAGTGATTTCGCCGAGCTGCCGGGTTACCTGTGGGCGACCGGTCTGCTGAGATGGAGACGGCCCGTGCAGCAGAGGTGTCGGCGCCGTCCACTGAAACATTGCCCCGGCTGTCGCACACGACGAGGTTCGTGAGCGCGGTGCCGGCGGCGACCGCTCTCGCAAACCCGGAAGCCGTGAACGCGATATAGCCGCGATTGCCATTCGGAGTTGAGCGCAGAGTTAGCGTGGTATCCAGCGCGTCATGTCTGAGCAGAACGGGTTCGCCAGGGTTGACGACCAGATTGCCGTCGTTTGCCGAGGACGCCGCCGGATCGGCGTCATCGACGAAGACGATCCAGCCTCTGCCGCCTGCGGTGCAGGTGGGGGTTGCTGCGGTGGGATCGGTGCTTTGGCACATAACTGTCCAGGCGCGTCGCTTGACCGCCTCGGTTCGCGCCATATGGATGCCAGCCAGCACGTCGTTGGCCGAAGAAGTCATGCGGCTGTTACGGATGAACTGCGTCAGGTTGGGAATTCCGAGGCCCAGAATGATTGCTCCCACGGTGACGGTCACCATCAACTCGAGGAGGGTAAACCCTCTTACGAGGGCGGGGCCTCTAACCAGGCCGGGGGCTCTGGTTCGGCAAAATCCTCCCTCTCGGGCTGGTCCTGTGGCAGGGCGTGGGGCAATGATGCGCATGGGATGGACTCTATGGGGGTGACGAAGGGCTGGTTGGGGTTTCCGATCAATGGTCGAGTCGGGCGGATGAACGGCAGGTTGCGCTGATTTCTGTCAAGTCGCACGACCGGTGATGCGCATCAGGCAGTTGTCGGGAAGGAGGCTCAAGGCTCTTGTATTCCACTCAAGTGATCTGTATAAAATACCAGCTACTGGGTGTCCGTACAGAAACTTTCAAGAGTGACAGGCCATGAATGAACTGACGCCGCGCCAGCGGGAAATCGTGGAATTCATCCAGCATTGGCTGGCTGAAGCAGGCAGACCGCCAACCCGGGCTGAGATTGCCACGGCATTTGGTTTCAAATCGCCGAACGCTGCTGAAGAGCATCTGCGCGCCTTGCAAAGGAAGGGAGTGCTGGAGCTGTCACCGGGTGCTTCCCGTGGTATCCAGCTCAAGGATTCGCTGCGCGAGCAGATGGGGTTGCCGCTCATCGGACGGGTGGCCGCGGGCCGGCCCATTCTGGCGGAGGAGAACATTGAAACCCGCTATCAGATCGACCCGCAGCTCTTTAGCCCGCGGCCTCATTATCTACTCAAGGTCAAGGGTATGAGCATGAAGGATGCCGGCATTCTCGATGGCGATCTCGTCGCCGTGCATCGTACGCCGGAAGTACGCAGTCGGCAGATCGTCGTTGCACGTCTTGAAAACGAGGTCACCGTGAAGCGCTACAAGCAGGATGGTGCGATCGTATGGCTCATGCCTGCCAACGAGGATTTCGACCCCATCCGGGTTGATCTCAAGGAGCAGTCGCTGATCATCGAAGGGGTGGTCGTCGGTGTATTGCGGCAAGGCAAGGGCAAGGGCTTCCTGCAGTGAGTCCCGTAACGACTTTGAATGGAAATCAAGGATCCAGTAAAGACGACAGGCAGCCGGCGGTCGGGCCAGGCAGTCCCCACGACCCACTCATTCGTGCACTGTGCTTGCCAGCAATAGTCCATCAGTCGAGCTACAAGCCCTGACCGCCGGCTGCCTGTCGTCTTTAGCTACCTGCGCTTGCTGCCCGGTTTGCCCTTGGGGGATGCGCCTGGCGCACCGTCGATCTCGTAATCATTGAAATCAGACAGCAGTTCCGCCGTCAGCCGCTCTTCCCGCAGGCGCTCGAGTCGTCGCCATGCGGGTTCGCCCGTTCTTGGTGCGCCACGCTTGCGCTTGTCGAGGTCCTCGATGAGATGCTCGATATCGAGCTCATCGCCGGCTCCGACCGCCTCTTCGGCTTCGTCTTCCTCGTCGAATTCTTCCGATTGCGTCTTTTCGCTCATCGACTGCCTCAAGCGAGGGCTGCGTTGCGGCAGATATATAGTGCGATTCGTCGGGTCCTGCAAGGCCCTTTTGTAGACGTGAATCGCGATACCGGCAATTGGCAGGGAAATGCAAAACCATTTGCAATGCCCTGCCAGTCCGAGTCACGGATGACTCGGCGAAATCGACGAGTCTTAACTCGTTGATTTCGGGAACCGGTGAAAATCACACTTTTCGCTGGTTCCAGATGCAAAAGGCAAGGACAGCGTTTTGCATCCCAATTGACGTACTCAGGCGATCAGCTCATTCAGCTGGAAGATTGGCAGCAACATCGCCAGGACGATCAGGAGGACGAACCCGCCCATGACCAGGATCATGAGCGGCCCCAGCAGACCGACAACCGTGCTCAAAGTGGCGTCCATTTCGCGCTCCTGATTGCTGGCAGCCCGATCCAGCATGGTTTCCAGGTCACCGCTGGTTTCGCCGCTTGCGATCAGGTGAATCATCATCGGCGGGAACAGGTGGGAAACGCTCAACGACTTGGCGATGGCCGCGCCTTCGCGCACCCGGGCCGCGGCGTCCTCCACGGCATCACGCATTGGCAGGTTGGTGACAACCTCACCGGAAATCCTCAATGCCTCGAGTACCGGCACGGAACTCGACGTCAGCGTCGAGAAGGTACGGGCAAAGCGCGCAGTATTGGTGCCCCGTACGACTTTGCCGATGAGAGGCAGACGCAGCAATACTCTGTGAAACTTCCGTTTGGCCGCCGGCTCCTTCAGCCAGCGTCGAAACAGCAATGCTGCCGCGATGGCGACGAGGATCACGAGCCAGCCCCAGTTACGCATGAAGTCCGAGAATCCAATCAGGATCTGTGTCAGCAGGGGCAATTCCGCCTTGGAATTCTCGAACTGCCGGACGATCTTGGGTACGACAAACGCGAGCAGCAGCGTCACGATGGCAGCGCAAACGACAAACAGCAGGATTGGATAGAGCATCGCATTAAGCGTGCGGCTACGGAGCTGTTCGCGACTCTCCGTATAATCGGCGAGCCGCTCGAGTACTGTGTCCAGATGTCCGGACTGCTCTCCGGCCGCGACCGTTGCCCGATAGATCTCGGGAAAGGCGCGCGGAAAATCGCCGAGACCGTCCGCCAGCGAATGTCCCTGCATCACCTTGGAACGCACGCCCAGCAATACACTGCGGGTTCGCGGGCGCTCGGATTGTTCCGATACTGCAAGCAGCGCTTCTTCAAGTGGCAGGCCTGAGCGGACCAGGGTGGCCAGTTGCCGGGTAAGCAGGGCCAGATCACTGGCGGTGAGCCCCCGGGTCAGCGAGAAACGGGCGTCCTCTCTGCGGGCCTCGCGCTGCACGACTTCGGTGACGGTGACGGGCAGCAGGCTCCGTTCACGCAGCAGCTGGCGGACCTGGCGGGCGGTATCACCCTCCAGAACGCCTGTCTTTTCGCGGCCACCCGCATCGACGGCGGTGTATTCAAAGGCGCCCAAACCCCTAATCCTCGCGAGTAACGCGCAGCACTTCCTCGATCGTGGTGACGCCCGAGAGGATCTTCATGCGCCCATCGTCGCGGATGCTGGGAGTCATGGTGCGCGCGTGCCGTTCGAGTTCGTGTTCACCAGCGCCATCGTGAATCATGGTTCGCATGGTGTCGTCGACCAGAGCGAGTTCGTAGATGCCGGTACGGCCCTTGAACCCGTGCGTGCTGTCAGAACCGGCGCGATACAACGTGGGCGTGGGTGCGTCCGCGGGAACATTGAGCAGGCGGCGCTCATACTCACCGGCTTCGTACGGCTGCTTCGAATCCGGAGCAAGTACGCGAACCAGTCGTTGTGCGAGCACACCGAGCAGACTGGAGGACAGCAGGAATGGCTCCACACCCATGTCGCGGAGGCGGGTGACGGCACCCACTGCCGTGTTCGTGTGCAGCGTTGACAGAACCAGGTGTCCGGTCAGCGAGGCCTGGACCGCAATATGGGCGGTTTCGAGATCCCGGATTTCACCGACCATCACCACATCGGGGTCCTGCCGGAGGATGGCGCGCAAGCCACGCGCAAACGTCATTTCAACCTTGGTATTGACCTGGGTCTGGCCGATACCGTCAATGTAGTATTCGATCGGATCCTCGACCGTCATGATATTGCGTGTGTTGTCGTTGATTCGCTCCAGGGCAGCATACAGCGTGGTCGTCTTTCCTGAGCCAGTGGGGCCTGTGACCAGGATAATGCCGTGCGGTTTGTGGACGAGCTCGTCCATCAGCGTCTGTGTGTGTTGTTCCATCCCCAGAGAGTCGAGATCAAGACGTCCTGCCTGCTTGTCGAGCAGACGCAGCACGACGCGTTCGCCATGACCTGCCGGTATGGTTGAAACCCGCACATCAACCGCACGACCGGCGATGCGAAGACTGATGCGGCCATCCTGTGGCAATCGCTTCTCGGCAATGTCCAGCTTCGACATGACCTTGATGCGCGAAACGACGAGTGGCGCTACGGCGCGCCGGGACTGCAATACCTCCCGCAACACACCGTCGATCCGGAAGCGGATGACGAGGCGGTTCTCGAAGGGCTCGATGTGAATATCCGAGGCATTGTCGCGGACAGCCTGCGTCAGGATTGCATTGATGAGCTTGATGATCGGCGCGTGGTCGTCGCTCTCAAGCAGGTCTGAGGGTTCCGGAAGGTCCTGGACAAGATGCGTGAGGTCGGTATCGTCTTCAAAACCGCCAGCCATCTGCATTGCAGTACTGGTGCCGCCTTCATAGCGTTCCCGCAGCAGCTGGTCGAAGGCCTCCGACTCAACCTGGCGAAGCCGCAAAGGCACGCCCAGGAAACGGCGCACTTCGGCGATGCTGGCCGGCGCTGCACCAGACCGGTAAATCGCTTCGGCGACACCATCGCTGATCTGCTGGACGAGAATGCCGTGCCGCTTGGCAAACGTAAACGAGAGTAGCGGCGCCGAATTGACTGAGGTTGAGGGTTCCGCCGCGGAGACGGCTGACGAGTCAGCACTCATCGGGGCCCAGACCTTGTGGAGGGCGCGGATTCCGGTGCGGGCGCTGGATCTGGTAGCGGTGTTGTCTGCGCGGGTGCGCCCTCGTTGGGCGTTGGCGCCGGCGCAGCTTGTCCTGCCGGAGGCGCAGCTCCCGCCGTCGGATCTGCGTACTTCGACAACTCCCCGATGGGGGCCAGCGTTGGCTGCCGTTCTTCCGGCAGCAGCGTGACATTCCCGTTATTGCGCTGCAGCTGCTTGTCACGCATCAGGTTGTACTTGCTGTTTGTCTCAAACGCCGCTTCCGTGCCGTCGCGGATGATGGTCGGGCGGATGAACACCATCAGGTTCGTCTTCACCTTCTTCACGACGCGGGTCTTGAAGAGCTCACCCAAGATCGGAATTGCACCCAGGTACGGAATCCGGCTCTCTCCCTCGCGCAGATTGTCCTCGATGAGTCCCCCGAGCACGATGATGCCGCCATCATCAACCGACACTTTCGTATTGATCGTCCGCTTGTTGGTGATGAGGTCCACGGCTCCGGAACTGCCCTGTGCGAGGCTCGACGCTTCCTGCGCGATCTTCATCAGGACCTGGCCGCTGTCGTTGATCTGCGGCGTGATCTTGAGGATCGTGCCTACCTCCTGTCGCTGAATGGTCTGGAATGGATTGACCTGACCGGTAACACTGCTGTTGTTGTTGCCGCTGGTGTACTGCCCAGTTATGAACGGTACTTCCTGCGCAATCTTGATTTCGGCTTCTTCGTTGTCCATCGTCATGATGGACGGCGTCGAAATGATGTTCGTGTCTGCATCACCCTTCAGGGCTCGAAGGAGGACGGCGAAGTTCGTGCCGGTGTCTTGTACTCGCCCACCGCCGAGCGTCAGACCCGAGATTGCGGAAGGCAGCTGCGTCGGATCAGCAATCCCACGCACGATATCAAGCAGGCTGACGCCGCCCACCGAAGAGTTGAATATGCCGAGCGGCACGGCATTGCCACCGTCAGTCTGGCCGGCCACGGCCCAGTTGATACCGAGCTCGGATGCCTTGTCGGAGCTGATTTCGACCAGGATGGCCTCAACTTGCACCTGGGCCCGGCGGATATCGAGCTTGTCGATGATCGACATGACCTGCCGCATCATCTTCGGTGGCGCAGTGATGACGAGGGCATTGGTCTGTGCGTCCGCCCAGATTGTGACGGCGCGGTCTGCGGCCGCTGGACCACTGGCTGCTGCAGCGCCGCCTGGTGCCGCTTGCGCCACACCCTGAACCTGCTCTTTAAGCTTGGTGGAGATCTTTTCCGCATCGGCATAGTGCAGGTAACGCACCTGCGTATCGCCGCCGCTTTCAAGTGGCGTGTCGAGGTGGGTAATCAGTGTCTTGATCCTCAGGCGCTGTGTTGCCTCGCCTGTGACCAGGACGCTATTGCTGCGATCATCTGCCACCACCTTGACCTGCATGGCGCTGGCGCCCCCTTCGGCTTGCGCGCCGGCGGTGAACAGTGTGTTGACAACCCTGACGATTTCTCCGGAACTTGCGTTCTGCAGCTGGATGATGTCGATGTCACCGTCACCTGCCTGGTCGATGCGGGCGATGATGCGCATGATGCGATTCACGTTGTTGGCACGGTCGGAAATGATCAGGACGTTTGACGAAGGTGACGCGACGAGATGGCCTTCCTGCGGAATCAGCGGGCGAAGGATGGGTACCAGCTGCACGGCGCTGATGTTCCTGACAGTGATGACCTGGGTCACGATCTCGTCGGACGTCGCGCTGACACGATCAGGCAGATCGACCGAGGGTGACGTGCGCGCGTTCGCAAGCGGAATGACCCTGACGATATTGCCGGTTTCCACCGCAGTGAAGCCGTGCACCTGCAGAATGGACAGGAACGCCTGATAGAACGCGTCGGGCGACATGGGCGTCGTTGAGAGCATCGTGACCTGGGCACGCACCCTGGGATCGATGATGAAGCTCTTGCCGGTGATCGCGCTGACGGCGTCGACAATCTGTGAAAGGTCGGCATCCTTGTAGTTCGGCGTGATCGTGGCCTGCTGTGCGGAGGCGGTTACGGCAGACAGCAGTAACGCCGCAAACGCGGTCGCAGCCACCGCGCGCAGGGCCTGCCCGGTATTTGTTTTCAGTTTCGGAAATTTCATGAACGCGCCTGTCTACTGGGCGGCCGGTGCCGCTTCAAAAGTGGGAGGTGGGCCCGCAGGCGCCTCGGAGGGTGGCGGCTCTACGGCGGCCGCTGCCGGCATGGACAGCTGCGCCGTATTGAGCGACAGCTGCTGAGTTTGTCCGTTCCGTTCCACCGTAACGTTGACCTGGGAAGCACTATTCAGCGAATTAAAGATCTCCATGCCGCGCGAGGGATCGTCGAGCGGCGTCCCGTTGATCGACGTGACGAGATCTCCGGGCTGCAGCCCGAGCTGTGAAAATTGCTTGCGATCCTTGCCGGGGTACACCCGGTAGCCCCGCTGGACACCGTTGGCGAAGACCGGCTGTGGGCGCACGACCGACGAAAACGCACCCGGGTTGGTATCCGCCACGCGTCTCAGTTCTTCGCCGATGCTGCCTCCTGCGGCTGCGGTCGGTGCCGGGCGAGCCATCACGGGCCCTCCGCTGCTTTGCCTGGGCAGGACCAGCGTCTCGAGCCTGCCGCTACTATCCAGAATGACTCGGTCGGTATAGACCGAGTGCAGTTTGGTACCGGGACGCAATGTGGCGCCAGCCGGAAAAGTCTTGGCGGTTGCGGCGCTCTCGCCAACGATGGCATAGCCTTTCGCAGGATCTGCGCTTGCCATCGTCCCGGTGAGCACCAGGTTCATCTGGGTTTGCGGCGCGTTGTTCAGGCTTGACGGATCGGGTTCACTGTTGGCGATGCCAAACAGATGCGCGTTGACAATGCCGTTCAGATCAATGGTTGCTGGTGGCTGGGATCGATTGGTCGCGGAGACACTGCCTGCTGGTTGTGTGCTGCTGCCAGCCCCCAGAAAAATCCAGGTCAGTTGAACCAATTGCCAAGCCAGGGCTATCACCAAGCCTGCAGCCACAACCGTTGGCGCAAGACGCACGCCTGTCTCCAGCCACTGTTCGGGTGACTGTTGGCGAAGGATCTTCAGGTTTGCGGCCAGGGCAGACATATTACCGATCATGATACGGAGTTGAGATACTAAGCCTCAAGGGATTGTTCCCGTTAGTGAAAAGTGACCCGGTGGGGGAGTGTGAGACCTGTCACGGTAGCCCGAACCAAAGTGGGTGGCGGATTGGGCAGTAAAGCCACCGGGGCGGGGTCACCCCTATTCTGACTCATCATTCCTGCAGGTATATGAATGACAAGTGGGCGGACGGGCAACCTGGCGCTGCTTGCAGACACCCCGGTCAGTCACCCGGCATGCCACGCGTCCGGTTGCCGCAAGACCCTTGAGTAACGAATCCTTCGTGCCTTGTATTGCCCTGCAAACACCCCTATAAAGTGTTGCAATGAAGCAGCTGATGAGGCCATGAGCGAAGAGCGCCCGGGGAACGAACGAGGACTGGTACTCGAGGAGGCCGCCCCCCGCCTGAAACGGCCACCCCTCTACCAGGTGATCCTGCTGAACGACGACTATACGCCGATGGAGTTCGTCGTCGATGTCCTGCAGCAGGTCTTCGGGCTGGACCGTCAGAACGCTACACGCGTCATGCTTGAAGTCCACACACGTGGTAAAGGGGTCTGCGGGGTCTTTACTTATGAGATCGCGGAGACCAAGGTGGCGCAGGTAATGATCTACGCGCGCCAGCATCAGCATCCACTCCTCTGCACCATGGAAGAGGCCTGAGTGTTAAGCAGCGAACTCGATATCTGTCTGACTGAGGCTTTCCAGTCTGCCCGCGAGGCCCGGCACGAATTCGTGACCGTCGAGCATCTGCTCCTGGCAATCGTGGATACCCCGCGTGTGCGCGACATCCTGCGCGCCTGCGGCGCCGACGTTGCGCGTCTGCGCAGCGATCTCAACGACTACATCGACCAGATGACGCCGCGGCTCAAACAGGCCGACGAGCGCGAGGTGCAGCAGACACTGGGCTTTCAACGGGTCTTGCAGCGCGCGGTGCTGCATGTCCAGGCGAGTGGCAAGAAGGAAGTGACTGCCGCTCATGTGCTGGTGGCCATTTTCAGCGAAAAGCATTCGCATGCGGCCTATCTGCTGTCCATGCAGGATGTGGCGAGGCTGGATGTCGTCAACTACCTGTCGCATGGACTGTCGAAGATCTCGGAAGAGCGCACCGACAAGGATGAGACGAGCTCAGGGCAGGAGGGTGAACGCGAAGCGGAAGGCGGTACCGCACTTGAGAAATACGCCACCAATCTGAACCGGCTGGCCACGGAAGGGCGCATCGATCCGTTGATCGGCCGGACGCTCGAGATTGAGAGAACAATCGAGATCCTGTGCCGCCGTCGCAAGAACAATCCGCTCTATGTGGGGGAGGCAGGGGTTGGCAAGACGGCGATGGTAGAAGGTCTTGCGCGACTCATTGTCGAGCGCAAGGTTCCGGATATCCTGCTCGACTGCACGGTGTATTCACTTGATATGGGTGCGCTGATTGCCGGCACCAAGTACCGCGGCGATTTCGAGAAGCGGCTGAAGGCTGTCATCGGCGAAATCAGGAAGAACCCGGGCTCGATCCTGTTTATCGACGAAATCCATACCGTTATCGGTGCCGGCGCCGCCTCGGGGGGTGTCATGGACGCATCGAACCTGATCAAGCCGGCGTTGGCGAATGGCGAGCTGCGCTGCATCGGTTCGACAACCTATGCCGAATATCGCGGCATCTTCGAGAAAGACCACGCGCTGGCCCGTCGCTTCCAGAAGATCGACGTTGTCGAACCTTCCGTGCCCGAAACCATCGAGATTCTCAAAGGGTTGAGGTCCCGGTTCGAGGAGCATCACGGCGTCAAGTATTCCGATGAAGCGTTGCAGACGGCTGCAGAACTCGCAGCGCGACACATCAATGACCGGCAGCTGCCCGACAAGGCCATCGATGTGATCGACGAGGCTGGAGCGAGGTTGCGTCTCAAGCCGCCTGCCGAGCGCAGTACCGACGTGACGGTGGCAATGATCGAGGAAGTCGTGGCGCGCATCGCCCGCATTCCGCCCAAGAATGTGTCGACATCAGATCGCGACCTGCTGAGGAACCTCGAGCGCAACCTGAAGCTGGTGATCTTCGGACAGGATACCGCGATCGCCACGCTCGGATCGGCCATCAAGATGTCCCGTTCAGGCCTTGGTGATCAGCGCAAGCCAGTAGGGTCGTTCCTGTTTGCCGGGCCCACCGGCGTCGGCAAGACCGAGGTCACACGCCAGCTGGCACTCGCGCTGGGTGTCGAGCTTGTACGTTTTGATATGTCCGAGTACATGGAGCGCCATACGGTTTCCCGGTTGATCGGGGCTCCTCCCGGCTACGTCGGCTTTGACCAGGGCGGATTACTGACCGAAGCGATCACCAAGCATCCCCACTCGGTGCTGCTGCTGGACGAAATCGAGAAGGCCCATCCTGATGTTTTCAACCTGCTATTGCAGGTCATGGATCATGGAACGCTGACGGACAACAACGGCCGCAAGGCGGATTTTCGCCACGTGATCATCGTCATGACCACCAATGCCGGCGCTTTCGAAATGAACCGGCCCTCCATCGGCTTTACGCAGCAGGATTCAGCAACGGACAGCATGGAGGCGATTCGCAGGCTGTTTTCACCTGAGTTCCGCAACCGGCTGGATGCAGTCATCCAGTTTGCTCCCCTCGATCAGCAGACCATCGGTCTGGTGGTGGATAAGCTGCTGGTTGAGGTGGAGGCCCAGCTGGAGCAGAAGGGTGTCCAGCTGCACGTGGATGAGGCAGCACGGGCCTGGCTCGGCTCCAAGGGATACGATCCCAAAATGGGCGCGAGACCGATGGCACGCGCCATTCAGGATGCAATCAAGCGACCGCTGGCAGAGGAGCTGCTGTTCGGCAAGCTGGCGGAGGGTGGCCATGTCCACGTGACCGTTGGACCGGACGGTTTGCTCAAGCTGGAGTCTCGCTCCAACAAGGAACCTGCACTGCTGGAAGAGCGCGAAGCGTGAGCGGTGAGCGGTGATCAGTGATCGCGTGATCGGTAAGTATAGAAAAGGCCGGCATTGCCGGCCTTTCTTGTTCTTGCCGTTCACCGTTCACGGCTCACCGCTAACGTGCTCCTACCTTCCTCGATAGACGATTCGCCCCTTGGTGAGGTCATAGGGGGTGAGCTCGACGGTCACCTGGTCGCCGGTCAGGATACGGATGTAGTTCTTGCGCATCTTGCCGGAGATGTGCGCGATCACCGTATGGCCGTTCGTCAGCTGGACCTTGAACGTCGTGTTCGGCAGCGTGTCGACGACACGGCCTTCCATCTGAATGGCATCTTCCTTCGACATGAATACCTGACAGTACCTGCTGGGCGGGGGGCAAAGCGCGCGAATTGTGCATAAAGGGCCGACCCAATGCAATGAACGTCGGTCAGCTCCACCGTTGCAGCCGGTCCGGCGGTGCGCCCACGGCCGCCAGCCTTGCCAGATAATCCGCGCGGGGCAGGGTCCTGGCACCCAGGCTCAGCAAATGGGGTGTGGTCATCTGGCAATCGATCAGTTCGTAGTCGCGGGCCAGCAGCTCGTCACACAGGCGCTGCAACGCCACTTTGGAGGCATCCCGTTCTGCGCTGAACATCGATTCGCCGCAGAACATTCTGCCAAATGCTACGCCATAGAGGCCGCCCACCAACGTTCCGTCCCGCCAGGTCTCGACGGAATGCGCATACCCGGCCTCATGCAGGCGGCCGTAAGCAGCAATCATCGCCGGGGAAATCCATGTGCCCTGCGGCCTCAAGGCCGAACTTCCACAGGCCTGCATGACCGCCTCAAACGCACCATCCAGCCTGGTTTCGTAGCCCCGATTACGAATGCTCTTGGCGAGGCTCCTGGAACGCCGGAAGTCCTTCGGCTCGAGTACGGCGCGCGGGTCGGGAGACCACCAGAGAATCGGCTGGCCTGGTGAGTACCACGGAAAGATTCCGCGTCGGTAGGCAGCCAGCAGTCTCTCAGGCGACAGGTCGCCCCCTGCTGCCAGCAAGCCATCGGGCTCGCGCAATGCCCGCTCTACGGGAGGAAAGCAATCAGGTGGATCTTCTGCGGTCAGCCAGACGATCGATGGCATCAGCCCGGCTCCGGGGCTGTTGAGCTGGCTGCGCCTGCTTCATCCCTCCGGAATGGCAGATGTTCACGCATGCCAGCGACATATTCGTCCACCGCCTCGCCTTCCTGACGCAGATGGGCTGAGATCGCGCTCGCGAATCGAGGGTCCCTGATCCAGTGCGCCGACCTGGTCAGTGAAGGCTCGAATCCCCGCGGCACTTTGTGCTCACCTTGGGTGCCCGGCTCAAAGCGGGCCAGGCCTCGTTCGATGCAATACTCGATGCCCTGGTAGTAACACGTTTCGAAATGCAGGCTGTGAAAGTCCGCCGCTGCGCCCCAGTAACGCCCGTACAGTGTGTCCGTGCCCACAAAGAAGATGGCGGCTGCCACTGGCCGCGATTTGAAGCAGGCGAGCTTCACCATCACCATCTCAGGCAGTGCCTGTGCCAGGTGCTTGAAGAACTCCGCGCTCAGGTAATGGTCGTGCCCGTGGCGCCTGAACGTGTTGAGCGAGAACTCGTAGATGACGTCCCAGAGCGCGCTGTCGATGTCCGCGCCGCCCAGGGTTTTGAACTCTATGCCGGCCTCCGCAATCCTGCGACGTTCGCGATGCGCTTTCTTGCGCTTGTCTGCGCGAAAATCTGCGAGGAACGCTTCAAAATCGGTGAATTCCCGGTTGCGCCAGTGAAACTGACAGTCGCGGCGCGGGATGAAGCCGCGTGTTGTCAGGGAAGCTTGCTCTTGCTCTTCGGGAAACAGAACATGTAGAGATGAGACGTCCAGCTGTTGTGCCAGGTCAAGTGCGCCGGTGATGAGCGCCTCCCTGACTTGTACCGTGTCCGCGGCCGGGGCACACAACAGACGAGGACCTGTCGCCGGAGTGAATGGAACTGCGCTGACGAGCTTGGGATAGTACTCGCGGCCAGCTCGCGTATAGGCGTTGGCCCAGCCCCAATCAAATACAAATTCGCCCCAGGAATGGGGTTTCAGATAAAGCGGCAAGGCGCCGGTCAGTGTTCCGGATGCGTCATGCACGACCAGATGCCGCGGAGTCCATCCCGTATCCACGGACGCACAGCGCTCTCGTTCCAGCAGCGCAAGAAACTCGTGCCGGACAAAAGGATTGCCCTTGAGATCGAGGGAGTTCCAGGCTCGCGCATCGATCGCATCGAGTGACTCAAGCATGCGAACGCGCAACGGGCTGCTCCTCAAAAAACCAGAGCTAGTGCCTGTTGGCCGCATCCAGCTGGTCGAGGTACTTGTCGGCATCCAGTGCTGCCATGCAACCGCTGCCAGCTGACGTGACCGCCTGACGATAGACGTGATCAGCCACATCGCCCGCGGCGAACACGCCCGGCACGCTCGTTGCGGTGGCATTGCCCTGCAATCCGGAGCGGACCACCAGATACCCGTTGCTGCCCATTTCGAGTTGACCCGGCAAATAATTCCGTGTTCGGGACGTGGCCGACTGCAATGAATACGCCCGTGACATCGAGGGACTCGCGAGCGCCACCTTTGGCTGCAGAAACCTTGAGACCCGTGACGCCGCTGTCGTCACCCAGCACTTCGTCCACGACGTGATTCCACACGATCCGGACCTTGCCCTCGCGCTCGCGTTCGAACAGGTGTTCCTGCAGGATCTTCTCTGCACGAAGGCTGTCACGGCGATGAACGAGGGTCACGTGGCTCGCGATGTTGGCGAGATACAGCGCCTCCTCTACAGCGGTATTGCCGCCGCCGACGACCGCCACCTTCTGGTTACGAAAGAAGAAGCCGTCGCAGGTTGCACACGCCGACACGCCCTTGCCGCGATACTCCTGTTCGGACGGCAGCCCCAGATACCTTGCTGTTGCACCTGTGGCAATGATCAGCGCATCGCAGGTGTAGGGACCGCGATCGCCTTCCAGCCGGAACGGGCGTTGTGAAAAGTCTACCTTGTTGATGTGATCATTGACGATGTCGGTACTGAAGCGTTCGGCATGCTTGCGCATGCGTTCCATGAGGCCAGGCCCTGTGAGTCCGTGGACGTCGCCTGGCCAGTTATCGACCTCTGTCGTGGTCATCAGTTGACCGCCTTCCTCGAGGCCGGTGATCAGCAGCGGCTTGCGATTGGCGCGGGCCGCATAGACCGCCGCTGCATATCCGGCGGGACCGGAACCGAGGATCAGCAGTCGCGAGTGGCGGGGGGTCGTCATGAATACATTTACCTGCTTGGCTGGCGCATCCGGGCGGGAGCGCCGCGGAGCGAGGCGCAATGGTAAGGAAAACCGCCGCCATCAGCAAAAGCCATTGATTTAATGGGTCCCGCGCCAGTCAAATCAAGCGGAGCTGCCATGCTATATTTCCGCAATTAACAGAATGAGCCGGAAGCGACACAGTTGGCATCCACGACCGATACCCGTAGCAGCCCCCAGAATGGAAGTCGCCTGGGAAGGACTGTCGTCCGCTCGCTGCGCGAGAGCGCCCTGTGGGTATTCGGCGCCATAGCGCTGATTCTGCTCGTGGCGCTTGCAAGCTACGACCGCAACGATCCGTCGTTCTCGTCTACCGGCGTTCCGGGCCCCGTGGCCAATATGATCGGCCCGGCAGGAGCGTGGATCGCAGGTCTTCTTACCATGCTGTTTGGTCGCCCGGCCTTCCTGCTTCCGGTGATGACTGCCGCTGCAGGCTGGTTCCTGTATGCGGGCCGCGAAGGGGCCGAACAGCAGAACCGCGCAACCCTGGCCTTCCGCGGTCTTGGCTTCGTTATCACGTTATTGACGAGCTGCGGCCTCGCGACGTTGCATTTTGCCAGCAATGGCTATCCGAACTCGGCAGGTGGAGTACTCGGTTCCCTGGTGGGGCGGGGCTTTGAGTCAGGGCTGAGCTTCCTGGGGGCGACGTTGCTGCTGCTCGCGCTGTGGCTTGCGGGTGTCTCGTTGTTCGCCGGCATCTCCTGGATTGAAATCATGGACCGCACGGGGCGCTGGACATTGCGTGCCTATGCATGGCTGTACGCAAAGGTAACGAGTGCCCGTGAGCTCAAGGCTGGCCGGGAAGTGAAGGAAGCCCGCGCCGGAATCGTGCGCGAGGAGCAGAAGCGGGTCGCGAAGCGTCCCCCGCCCAGGATTGAGCCCGTCGTGCAGAAAGTGGAAGCCAGCGAACGCGTCGAGCGGGAAAAGCAGGTACCGCTGTTCGAGCGGCCGGCGTCCAAGGAGTTGCCACAACTCGCTCTGCTCGATGATCCAGCGCCGCAGAAGGTCGGCTATTCGGCGGAGGCGCTCGAGGCGATGTCGCGGCTGGTCGAACTGAAGCTGCGCGACTTTGGTGTTGAGGCTGAAGTGGTCGAGGTGCATCCGGGTCCGGTCATCACGCGTTTTGAACTGCGACCTGCAGCCGGCGTCAAGGTCAGCCAGATCAGCAATCTCGCCAAGGATCTCGCCCGCGCGCTGTCGGCTATCAGCGTCCGGGTGGTCGAGATCATTCCCGGCAAGTCGACGATGGGGCTTGAGATACCGAATGAGAAGCGGGAAATCGTTACGCTGGGCGAGATCATCAAGTCGCGCGCCTATGACGAAATGGCGTCGCCATTGGCACTGGTCCTGGGCAAGGACATCAGTGGAGCGCCAATGGTTGCGGATCTCGCACGCATGCCGCATCTGCTCGTAGGTGGCACCACCGGGTCCGGCAAGTCGACGGCGGTCAATGCAATGATCCTGTCGCTGCTCTACAAGAGCACGGCAGAGCAGGTCCGGTTGATCATGATCGATCCCAAGATGCTGGAGCTGTCCGTATACGAGGGCATTCCGCATCTGCTGGCGCCGGTCGTCACCGACATGAAGCAGGCCGCCAATGCCCTGAGATGGTGTGTGGCGGAGATGGAGCGACGCTACCAGCTGATGGCGGCGCTCGGCGTCCGCAATCTTGCCGGCTTCAACCGCAAGGTGAAGGAAGCCAGTGACGCGGGCACCCCGATCCGTGACCCGTTGCTGGCCAAGATGCTGGGGCCGGAAGGGCGACTTGACGAAGTGCCGCCGCTCGAGGCGCTGCCGTTCATCGTCGTCATCATCGACGAACTGGCCGATCTCATGATGATTGTCGGCAAGAAAGTAGAAGAGCTCATTGCGCGACTGGCTCAGAAGGCTCGTGCGTCCGGCATTCACCTGATTCTTGCGACCCAGCGACCGTCGGTGGATGTCATCACGGGCCTCATCAAGGCGAATATCCCTACACGCATCGCTTTCCAGGTGTCTGCAAAGGTCGATTCGCGCACCATTCTCGACCAGAGCGGTGCCGAGCAACTGCTGGGTCACGGTGACATGCTGTTCCTGCAACCGGGTACGTCATTGCCCATCCGGGTCCATGGCGCGTTCGTGTCAGACCAGGAAGTGCATCGCGTCGTTGGGGAACTCAAGGGGTCCGCACCTCCCACCTATATCGAGGAAATCCTGTCGGGTCCCACCGGGTTTGTTCCGGGGTTTCCGGGCGAAGGGGATGAAAACGGCGAGGGTGGTGGCGATGTCGATGGCGAGCAGGACGCCCTGTACGACCAGGCCGTGCGAATCGTCGTCGAAAGCCGCAAGGCCTCCATCTCAGGTGTCCAGCGTCGTCTCAAGATCGGTTACAACCGCGCTGCCCGCATGATTGAGACCATGGAGGCTGCAGGCCTGGTGGGGGCCCTCCAACCCAACGGCTCGCGGGAAGTGCTCGTCGCACCTCCGCAGGAGGAATGACGAAAGTGCTGGAAACAAGGACTTCCGGCAGCCGGCTTTTGCAAGTGGCTGCTGTTGCCACGGCGCTGGGTCTCGCTTGCTCGGTTGCCGTTGCTGCGAGTACGCCAGCCCAGCCTGCGATCGAGAGCAATGATGCGGGCTATCAGCGGGTTGACCGCTTCATGAAAGGGCTGACGGGCCTCGAAGCCACATTCAAGCAGGTCCTGCGTGATAGCCGTGGACAGGCCGCCGAACAGTCAGCCGGCAAGCTGCAGATCCTGCGGCCGGACCGATTCCGCTGGGACTATGAAGTGCCGCATGCGCAAACAATCGTTTCCGACGGCGCCCGCCTGTGGCTGTATGACCCCGATCTTGAGCAGGTCACTGTCCGGCGGCTGGACCAGACCCTGGCAGGTACGCCTGCGATGTTGCTGTCGGGTGGCGGCGACCTGCGTGCCACGTTCACTGTCGAGCGGGTCGAACAGGGCGGCGAGGGAATTGTCTGGGTGCTGCTGTTGCCAAAACGCCCCGATACTGATTTTCGTCGCGTTCGCCTTGGCTTCAGCGGCGATGCCCTGAAGTTCATGGAGCTGGAAGACAAGTTGAACCAGACCACTGTTCTCGAGTTCATCGGTCTGAAGCGCAATCCCGCGATCAACGTCGAGCGGTTCACGTTTACGCCACCCGAGGGTACGGATGTCATCGGCGGTTCACCGTAACCCGGGTAGTCTTGCCGCTGACATGTTGCCACTTGCCTACCCACGGTTTTGGTTTTTTGCCGGCGTTACGCTGGTCATTGCAGTCTTGATCGGCAGTCTTTTGCCCGGTGACTACGTCGCAAGGGCCATGGTCTGGAACGACAAGGTGACGCATGCGCTCGCTTACACTGGCCTCACGCTGTGGTTTACAGGGGTCTACGCAAGGCAGCGCTATCCATGGGTCGCGCTGGCCTCTGGTGGGATTCAGCGCCTTGATCGAGGTGCTCCAGGCGGCCATGCCATTCGGGCGGGAAGGCGACGTCGTTGACCTCTTCGCCAACAGCATCGGTGTTGGTGTTGGACTGCTTCTGGCCATGTTCTATAGCGGAGGCTGGGCGCAGCGCGCCGAGTCCCGCTTGCGGCAGTTCCGTTCCGCGTCATGAGCCTGTGAAGCCGTGAGCACGGTTGAGCAATCGACCGATCGGACCAGGCCTCTGGCCGACCGTATGCGACCTTCGAGCATTGATGCATTTGCCGGTCAGGAACATCTGCTGGCGCCAGGCAAACCGTTGCGGCACATGCTTGAAGGCCGGGCCCTGCATTCGATGGTACTGTGGGGGCCTCCCGGCACCGGCAAAACCACGCTCGCGCATCTGATCGCGCAGACATGCGACGCAGAGTTCGTCGCGCTGTCGGCAGTCATGGCGGGCGTCAAGGATATTCGCGCAGCTGTTGAGCAGGCACAAGCGGCTCGCAAGGCGACTGGCCGGCGAACAGTACTGTTTCTCGACGAGGTACATCGGTTCAACAAATCGCAGCAGGACGCTTTTCTGCCGTGGGTTGAGGATGGCACGCTGGTATTCATTGGTGCGACCACAGAGAACCCCTCGTTCGAGCTCAACAACGCATTGCTCTCCCGTGCCCGCGTATACGTATTGCGGACATTGACCACCGACCATATCCGAGCGGTGCTTCGGCGAGCTGTTGAAAGTGGTATTCGGCCCGATCCATCCATGGTGATCCAGGACTCTGCCCTGGACAGTATTGCGCGTGCTGCAGATGGCGATGCCCGGCGAGCGCTCAACATGCTTGAGCTGGCACTTGATCTTGCCGCAGCCTTGAGTCCACCCGAATTGACTGAGGCCATTGCGGCGGAGGTCACCAGCGGTGGCGTGCGCCGCTTCGACAAGCAGGGGGATGCGTTTTACGACCAGATTTCAGCCCTCCACAAATCCGTCCGGGGCACCGATCCGGATGCCGCGCTGTACTGGCTCTGCCGGATGCTGGATGGTGGGTGTGATCCACGCTACATCGCTCGCCGCGTGTTGCGCATGGCCTCGGAGGACATTGGCAATGCAGACCCCCGTGCGCTGACACTCGCCCTCGAAGCGGCTGAAACCTACGAGCGACTTGGCAGTCCCGAGGGGGAGCTTGCGCTCGCACAGGCGGTCATCTTTCTGGCGTGCGCTGCCAAGAGCAATGCGGTCTATGCTGCATTCAACGAGGCCATGGCGGACGCCAGGACTTCCGGCTCACTGGATGTGCCGCTCAGGATTCGCAATGCACCGACCAGGCTCATGAAGGAACTTGGCGCGGGGGAAGGGTATCGCTACGCGCACGACGAACCGGAGGCCTACGCGGCAGGCGAGAAGTACTTTCCGGACGAGATGCAGCCCAGGCAGTACTACCGCCCTGTACCGCGGGGTCTGGAAATCAGGATTGCGGAGGCGTTGGCGAGATTGAAGAAGCGTGAAACGTGAATAGGTGAAAGGTGAACAGCCAGACTCGTGAATGATGTTTTGGCCTGGCGAATCTGTCGTTTAACAAGGGGCGCCTGTAAACTGTCGATTGCAGACAGCTGAGCACGTGCTGCGAATAGTACGAATCACTCTGGCCTTTCACGTTTCACTTTTCACTTATAACGTTCTCCAGACATGATCGATCCCAAGCTGCTTCGCTCCGATCCACAGGCTGTGGCTGCCAATCTCGCGCGACGTGGCTTCACGCTGGATGTCACCCGATTCCAGTCGCTTGAGGAGAGCCGCAAAAGCTGGCAGATCCGTGCGGATGAACTGCGGAATGAGCGCAACACCCACGCGAAGTCTGTCGGTCGTGCCAAGGCGCAGGGCCAGGACATCGAGCCTTTATTGAAGCAGGTGGAGACGTTGGGCGCGGATCTTGCCGGTGTCGAAGTCGAACTTGGCAAGGTGCAGCAGCAGCTCGATGAGTTTGTGCTCGGGCTGCCCAATCTGCTGCACGACTCGGTGCCCGAGGGACGTGACGAGAATGCGAACGTGGAAGTCCGCCGCTGGGGCGAGCCCCGTATTTTCGATTTCAAGCCGAAGGACCACGTGGAGATCGGCGAGCAGCTTGGCCTGCTCGACTTCGCCGCGGCGGGCAGGATTTCCGGCGCGCGGTTTGCCGTTCTGGGCGGGAAGCTTGCAGCGCTGCATCGTGCGCTCATCCAGTTCATGCTCGATCTGCACACGCGCGAGCATGGCTACCGGGAAATGTATGTTCCCTATCTGGTCAATGCCCAGGCATTGACCGGTACGGGGCAGTTGCCGAAGTTCGAAGAAGACCTGTTCGCCGTGAAAGGCGAATCGGCGCTGTACCTGATTCCGACTGCGGAAGTGCCAGTCACGAACCTCGTGCGAGATTCAATTCTCGAAGCACAGCGAATTGCCGCGCAAATTCGTGGCGCATACGCCCTGTTTCCGTTCCGAAGCGGGCTCCTATGGCAAGGACACCCGCGGCATGATCCGCCAGCATCAGTTCGAGAAAGTGGAGCTGGTCCAGATCGTCCGGCCGCAGGACTCCTATGCGGCGCTGGAAGAGCTGACTGCGCAATGCTGCGAAGAGGTACTGGAGTGCTGAATCTGCCGTACCGGGTGATGCCGCTGTGTGCCGGGCGATATGGGTTCCGGTTCTGCCAAGACGTACGATCTGGAAGTCTGGTTGCCCGGGCAGCAGAAATATCGGGAAATTTCTTCCTGTTCCAATTTCGAAGCCTTCCAGGCCAGACGAATGCTTGCCCGCTGGCGCAATCCGGAAACCGGTAAACCCGAGCCAGTGCATACCCTCAATGGTTCAGGTCTGGCGGCGGGCAGGGCCCTCGTGGCAGTAATCGAAAACTACCAGCAGGCCGATGGCAGCGTCGTCGTGCCGGATGTGCTGCGCAGTTACATGGGTGGGACGGAAGTGATACGAGCGGCGTGAGTCGTGAAGCGGAAGCGCAAGAAAAAGGCCGCTGGTGTTGCCACCCGCGGCCTTGTCTTTCTGGCTACAGCCTACAGCTCTGACAGCCAAACTACCTAGTTTCTCGAAGCACCACCCAGCAAGTGCAGCAGGCTGGTGAAGAGATTATAAATCGAGACATACAACGTGACCGTCGCCGCAATGTAGTTGGTTTGGCCGCCGTGGATGATGTTGCCTGTCTCGAACAGAATCAGGCCGCCCATCGCCAGCACGAACATGCCGGAGACCGCGAGCGACAGGGTTGGCAGGTGGAAGAACAGCGCCACGAGTCCCAGAACAAAGGCGCCGAGAATGCCGACTGTCAGGAAGCCCCCCATGAAACTGAAGTCGCGCCCGCTCTTGACCGCATACGCTGACAAGCCGACAAACGTGACTGCCGTGACTCCCAGCGCCGTGGTTACCACTTGATGGCCATCGGGCAGGAATTTCAGATAGGCGCTGATGATGGGTCCGAGGGTCAGGCCCATGAAACCGGTCAGTGCGAACACCCAGAAGATGCCCCAGGCGCTGTTCTGGGTCTTTGTCGTTGCGAACAACAGCCCGAAATAGCCTACGAGCGTGATGAGGATGCCCGGGTGCGGCATGTTGAGCGCCATCGCGAGACCGGCCGTCAGCGCGCTGAACGCCAGCGTTGCACTGAGCAGCAGGTACGTGTTGCGCAAGACCTTATTGGTCGAGAGCGCGGAAACACGCGGGGAGGCAAGAACTTGCGCGGGAACTCGATCCATTGTCGGTGACTCCTTGAAAGGGTCGGTACTGCTGGGGACAGCTGAACTATACCAGACCGCAACCAACAGACCGGCTGGCGTGACGTAAGTTCAGGACGGCGATGCGGTGGTCTGCACGCAGAACAGCGTCAAGTATCTGTGAACCATCGGTGAACAGTGTAGAAGTGACAGCAGGTCTTTCAGGCTCTGTACAGTCTGCCCGCCACCCAGCAGATGATGCAGCCGATTGCGGCGGCCAGCATGCTGGACTGGGAGACCCCAAAGGTGGCGAGTACCAGCCCAGTCACGAACCCTGCAATGCTGAGGCCTCTGGATTCCATCGAGCCACTATACCAGCCGAGGCCTCCAATACTTCTACTCCATCCCGGACCACAGACCATGAAAACACCCCAATTCTGTGGGCGGGATTCATGTTTCGCGTCCCGGCGGTCCCGGCGATTGGCTTCCACCTCACAGGGCGTCTATTCTCCCTATCCTCGCTGTCCGTCGGATTGACCGCCGGGGCGCACGACCGGGCAGGGCCCAGCAGGGATTGTTGCGCAATGTACGACGACTTCTTCCACCTGACTTGCCGCCCGTTCGACCTCGCGCCGGACCCCAAATTCCTTTGCATGACGGGGCAGCACTCCCGGGCCGCGGCCAACCTGCGTTTCGCGTTGATGAATCACGACAGCTTCGTCGTCATTTCGGGCGAGATCGGCACGGGCAAGACCACCGTTCTCAATACGGCTTTGCAGGAACTCGGCCCGCAATTCATCACGGCGAGAATTGTCCATACGACGCTGAGCGACATCGAGTTGCTGCAGTCCCTGCTGTCGGAATTCGGCATCGCGAATTACGGCACGAAGAAGGTCAAGCTGCTCGATGAGATCAGGCGCTTCTTCCTGGAGCAGCACCTGGCGGGCCGGCACGTCGTCATCATCGTCGACGAGGCCCAGCACCTGAACCCCGTGGCCCTCGAAGAATTGCGCCTGTTGACCTGCATAGACTCGCAGGATCGGCGAATCGTCTCGATCGTGCTGACGGGCCAGCCGTCGCTGGACGACGTCATGGACGATCCGAGCCTGGCCCAGTTGCGGCAGCGAACTCGATTGCGCCAGCGACTGCTGCCGATGGACCTGGCCGATACGGCGGAATATATCCGGCATCGCATGCGGGTTGCCGGTGGCAATGCCGACGAAATCTTTGCGCCCGAGACGTTTCCCGAGATTCACCATCTCACGCGGGGAACCCCCAGGCTGATCAATACCCTGTGTGACACGGCCCTCATCGCCTGCATGGTTGATTCGAAACACCGCGTCGAGCTGGAAACGATCGAAACCGTGGTGGAGGAGTTGGGCTGGCGCTGGGCCGGAGCGGACGGGCGCCGCAAGCGGGTTGCCGGCGAAGAGTCTGGCCGGCGCTGACGCCGCCGGGCGGCCAGCCGATGTTGATGGTCCATCTGCCCGGCAAGCCGGTCACTCGCGTCGACATCAGCCCCCTCCCGTTCAGCATAGGCCGAGGCCAGGAAAACGGGCTCGTGATCGACGCGAAGGAAATCAGCCGGCACCATGCGTCGATCGACCGGGTGGGCGATCGTTACGTCGTCGAGGACCTCAACAGCGTCAACGGTGTGTGGCTCAATGGCAAGCGCCGCGAGATGGCGACGCTCAAGCCGGGCGACGTCATCAACATGGGGAAAGTGAAGCTGGTCTTTGGCGCTCCAGGATGAAACGGGCGAAAACACCGGAAGGCACGACGCGATTGAGGCGAGCAACGTGCTCTCGTTCGGAGAGACGCAGCGGATACCCGACGAACTGGCGCCGCCTAAGGACCTCGGTGCACCGTCAGCAAAAGAACAGATTGGACAAACCGGTGCCGCGTCGAAGGCAGGCAAATCGAAAGCCCCGTGACAGGCGTGAGCCTGTTTATGGCGGAGAGGGTGAGAGTGTGCCTTCTCCTTCCCTGGCCGGCACGCGTCCGCGCCAGCTAACGCTGTCCAAAACTCGTTCCTTACGATTTTGTCGAACTCACTGACTCGTGAGTTCTCAATCTCACCCAGGCCATAAACAAAAAGCCTGGCAATGAGCCAGGCTTCCTGTTTATGGCGGAGAGGGTGAGAGTGTGCCTTGCCTTCCGTGGCCGGCACGCGTCCGCGCCAGCTAACGCTGTCCAAAATCGTTCCCGACGATTTTGTCGAACTCACTGGCTCGTGAGTTCTCGATCTCACCCAGGCCATAAACAAAAAGCCTGGCAATGAGCCAGGCTTCCTGTTTATGGCGGAGAGGGTGAGATTCGAACTCACGAGGGCCGTGAGGCCCCGCCGGTTTTCAAGACCGGTGCATTCAACCGCTCTGCCACCTCTCCATCGCGGGCGCAATTCTGCGGATCGCGCTCGCCGGTGTCCAGCTATCTGGGCGCCAGCTCAGCATATAACTGCTGCACGAACCGGTCGGCGCTGGCGGCGGCGTTGCCAGTGCGCTCGTCATAGTCGGCAGTCGGTTTGGCAGCCACGATCTGTTCGACCGTTTTGCCTTCCTTCATGAGTTTGCTCACGCGGTCGCGGATCGTGACGACCAGTTCCCGGTGGGCCTCGAGTCCCGCGCGGTCAATGATGGGACCGTGTCCGGGTATCACCTTGGTCGATGGTCCTGAAGCTGCGATCATCATGTCGAGCGCACTCAGCAGTCCAGCCAGCGTGCCTCCGTTGTTGCGATCGATATTCGGAAAGCCCACCGAGCGGTAGACGTCTCCGGTCGCCAGCACATCAGCCTTCTGGAGCTTGACGAAGGTGTCGCCATCGGTGTGCGCGGGTGGCAGCGCGCGGATCTCCACTGTTTCGCCGTTCATATGCAGTGTGAGATTCGACGTATAGGTCATGAGGGGCAAGCCGATGGCCGGTGTCGCCGGCCGTCCGGGATTCGTCGCCGTCGCAGGAACGGGAGCGGCCAGTCGATTGCGCAGTTTCTCCTGCGCAATAATGGTTACCCAAAGTTTGCCCAGGTTCTCGTTGCCCCCCACGTGGTCGGGATGCACATGTGTATTGACCAGGAACCGGATGGGTTTGTCGGTGATGCTCTTGATGGCCGCAACGATCTTGTCAGTGAGCTGTGCAAACTGCGAGTCGACCATGAAGACGCCATCGGGTCCGACCAGGACCGTGATCCGGCCTCCCTGGCCATCCAGCGCGTAGACATTGTCGGCCAACTTTGTCGAGGTAATCTCGACCTTGCTGAAATCGACAGGTGCTGGTGCCGGAGGAGCCGCTGCCTGCACGGCCTGCCAGCCGCCACAGAGACTGACCGCGAGAAACAAGGCTCTCGTTACCGTGCTGATCAACGGACTTCTGGCTGACATCGGAATCTCCCTGTTTTGACGCCTGTTGGTGCGCGTATCGTACTCGCTGCACTTCAATGTCGCAGCTGTCGTTCAGGGAACCACTGATTAACTTATACCGTCACCTGGGCAAGCGCACTCGCGTTGCGTCAGATCGCCACGGCGTCTCGTACGATTGATGCACCTCGCAAGTCCCTGGATGACCTGCGGCGGTTGAGCGAGGAGATCAAGCACGCCAGGCGCTGGCCGACCCCCGCAAAGAGCAAGTAATCCGCGGATCAGCAGGGAAGAAAGGAGCGCACGGGCGTCACTGCCAGCCTGCTGTTACCACGCAGCAGGCTGGCAGGAGGGCGACCGTGGCCCCTGGTCGACGCGACTGTGCCAGCCATTGACAGCTGGCACAGTTCGTTTACGAAAGACGAACGGCCCTCCGGTCCGGATCAGAACGTGAACAGCGCTTCCACCGCGAATTGACTCGAATCGGGGCTGCTGCCCTTGTCATCCACTCTGTACTCGGCCACGAGCAACAGGTTGTCGCCGACCTTGTAGCTGGGCGACAGGGTGACAGCGCTATCCTCGACGGTGATGGCGCCGGCACCGTCCTTGATTTCAAAGTCGTGGTAGCGCAGGGTGATGCCAAAGGAGCCCGTGGCCCAGTTAGCCATCACCAGGTAGCCCTCGCCCTCGCCATCGTTGGCGTAATTGGCCGTGTTGTATTCGGCCGCGAACGTGAAGCCCGCTATCGCCCATGAAGCCCAGGCGTTGATGATGTCCGTGTCGCTGGGATCGTCCTGGATGTAGAACACTTTGGCAGTCAGTCCTTCCGTGGGCGTCAGCGACACGCCGACTTCGTATCCCAGGTCTTCGGTATCCCGCTTGAGCGGATCGAAAGCGCTGGTGACGACGGACGCCGTGAAGCCGACCACTCCGCCCTTGTAGGCGGCCGACAGGCCATTCTGGTAGTAACCGTAGAAGTAAGGGGCATAGCCGGTGCCGCTGTACTGGAACAGGCCGGTGGGTTCTTCCGCTTCCCAGCCGCTGTAGCTCAGGAAACGCCCCACTTTCATGCTGAACTGGTCGGTGAACGTCTTGGTGACGAAGGCTTGCTCGACGAAGGTTTCATCCCCGCTGCCCTCGAAGCCCTCGCCGTATTCGATGTCAACCTCTGCGGAAACACCGGACGTGCCGGTATACAGGAAGTCCATTTCGACCTGATCGATCCCGGCCGCACTGACGCTGGGCGAACCGTCTTCGTCGTAGTCGTAGTACGACATGTCGGCAAAGCCCTTGACGCTCAAGCCCGTGCCCAGCTCGATATCGGCGTTTGCAGCCGGGGCAGCGCCGACAGCTGCAGCGGCAATCGCGACAGCGATGATGCTCTTCGTTGGTTTCACTTGTGATTCCTCCTGGTTAATGAGACGAGACAATTGGCAAGTTAAAATTTGTTCAGGAAATGACCGGTGGAAGTACGCTAAGGGAGCAGTGCAGCAACGGATACACGTCATTTGACGTAGGGACGCACAGGCGATGGGGAATCAGCGGCAGGCGTCGTTGCATGAATGAATACGGTGCATGACTGCATGCACGCTGCACTTGAATGCAGCGGCGGCAACAGGAAAGCACGTGGCAGAGAAGGCGCATCGCCTGCTCCCATCCGACCGAGCGGCTGTCTGGCGTATGGACTCGCGGCGCCAAGGCTGTTACTGATAGGCGTATTCAGCCAACGAGGTAATTGCGATGTCGGCGCGCGCGGATGTATTGCGGGTAGGGGTGGGCGGGCCGGTAGGGTCGGGTAAGACGGCGCTCGTCGACAGCCTGTGCAAGAAGATGCGCGACCGCTTCGAAATCGCGGTCGTCACCAATGACATCTATACGCGGGAGGACGCGGAGTTTCTCATTCGCAGCCAGGCGTTGACTCCCGACCGTATCCGGGGCGTTGAGACCGGCGGCTGTCCGCACACGGCCATCCGTGAAGATGCATCCATGAATCTGTCGGCGATTGACGGCCTGATGCGGGAGTTCACGAAGCTCGACATGATCATCGTCGAGAGCGGTGGCGACAATCTCGCAGCCACGTTCAGTCCGGAGTTGTCGGACCTGACGCTTTACGTCATCGACGTGGCGGCCGGTGACAAGATCCCGCGCAAAGGCGGTCCCGGCATCACGCGCTCCGATCTGTTGATCATCAACAAAATCGATCTCGCGCCTCACGTGGGCGCATCGCTCGAAGTCATGGATCGCGATGCCCGCAAGATGCGTGGCGAACGGCCCTTCATTTTCACCAATCTCAAGACCGGCCACGGCCTTGACCAGGTCATCGACTTCATCGTGAAGCAGGGCATGCTGCAGCCCAAAGCTGCTTAAGTCTTACAAAAAGAAAGGCTGCTAAGTAATTGTCTTTGCTTAATTTAGTGAGCTTGACAAGAAACTCGCCTGGATACTGTGTTCTTGTACAGTCTTCAGTCTTCGCATAGTCTTGGGCCATGCCCTCTGAACCTGCCCCTTCATCGTCTGCCGCAGCGGCACACGCGCTTGCCAGTCTTACTTCGGTCTGGCGGGCGACGGAGATTGCGCCGGTCAAGGCATGCGCTTCCGGCTATGCGGCACTCGATGCATTGCTGCCGGGCCATGGCTGGCCTATCGGTGCATTGAGTGAAGTGCTGTTGCGGGATGCGGGCATTGGCGAGCTGTCTCTGATCCTGCCGGTATTGCGGCAGGTGTCATTACAGAAGCGGCCGATCGTTTTCATCCAGCCTCCCTACGTGCCTTACGCACCGGCACTGGTTCGTGGGGGAGTGTGCCTGCAACAGGTGTGCTGGATTTATACGGCCAACGATGCGGAAGCCCGCTGGGCAGCGGAGCAGACATTGCGTGCCGGCGCTGCGGGTGCCGTGCTGCTGTGGAATGCAACCACGAATGATCGCTCGCTGCGTCGTCTGCAGTTGGCAGCGGAAGCGGGCGGAGCGTTGGCCTTTCTGTATCGCTCACTCGCAGCACTCAACCATCCCTCTCCCGCGGCCCTGCGTCTTGCCCTGCAGCCGGAACCTGCTGCACTTCGTGTGCAAGTCATCAAGGCCCGTGGCGGACGTACAGGGCTCGCAACATTGCCTATCGCGTGGCCAGGCACAGGGCCAGGTACATGGAATGTTGCGTGATGCCCGCTCATGCTCTGGCTGTGTCTCTTTTTCCCCCGTTTACCCATCGAGCTGCGTCAGCCGTTCGATCAGGGAGCTGTCGCGATCACTGATCGCGCTGCATCCCGTCGTTTTCTCATTGCCTGTAACCCTGCTGCTTCAAGGAAAGGTCTGAAGCCCGGCCTCGATGCGACTCTGGCACTGGCGCGCGAGCCGGATCTCAGACTGATTGAGCGTTCCCGTCCACAGGAGGTGGTGGCCCTGCAAGGGCTGGCAACGTGGGCCGACGAATTCAGCAGCGAAGTTTGCAGCGACGCCGAGCGCTGGCTGCTATGGCTGGAAGTCGGTGCCGGACTTGGCTGCTTCGGAGGACTTGAAAATCTGCTCGGCAGAATCGGCAGCGGCCTCAAGGCGCTGAGTTATAGCGCTTTGTCCGGTGTTGCTCCCACGATGGAGGCGGCGGCACTGCTGGCATGTCAGGGCATTTCATCACCCACCCTGGACACCGGCAGCATGGCGGAGGTCTTGAGCCCGTTGCCGCTGTTTGCGCTTGCACTGTCTCCCTGGATCCTCGACAGCCTTGCAGCGAGTGGTCTCAAGACCATCGGTGAGGTGATGGCATTGCCCCGTGCCGCGCTTGCCCGTCGTTTCGACCCCCGGGTAACCGATTATCTGCAGCGTCTGCTGGGTGAATGTCCGGATGTGCGACCTCGCCATCGCATCCCGCCAGCTTACAGTCGATGCTGCGATTTCGTGGAACCGGTGGTTACCAGCGAAGCGCTGCTGTTTCCACTCAGGCGCCTGTTGCAGGAATTCCAGGGCTATTTGCGCGGACGCGATACGGCGATTCAGGAACTGCTGATCCTGCTCAAGCATCGCGGGCGTACGACGACGTCCATTACGCTGCGTACCACCGATCCAGAGCGCGATGCAGAGGCTCTGTTCATCCTGGTGCGCGAGCATCTTGAGCGCATACAGCTGTCGGCTCCTGTGGAGGAGATGCTGCTGTCCGCAAATCGCTTTGTCACGCCGATTGACCGGCAGCGGACGCTGTTCGAATCGCAGCGACAGAAGGATGCGGACTGGATGGCGCTGCTCGACAAGCTGCGTGCGCGTCTGGGTGAGCGGGCAGTCCGGCAGCTGGCCCTTGGCGATGACCATCGTCCGGAGAAGGCGTGGCAGACAGGAGACGTGAGCCGGCTGCAGGTGTTGCCGGAGCCTTATCCCGACCGGCCGCTGTGGATCTTCGAACCCATCCTCCTCCAGTCGCTGCCAAAACTGCTCGGCAGACCTGAACGCATTGAAGCGGGGTGGTGGGAGGGCATGGACAGCAGCCGCGACTACTATCTGGCAGAGACTGCTGCTGGCGCGCGCTGCTGGGTGTTTCGCGAGGCGCTGACCCATCGCTGGTTTCTGCAGGGGCTCTGGGCGTGAGTTACGCCGAGCTGCTGTGCTGTTCGAACTTCACCTTTCAGGTGGGTGCTTCTTCCCCACGCGAACTGGTGCAGCGTGCGCGGGAACTGGGTTACACCGCTCTGGCCGTTACCGATGAATGCACGCTTGCGGGCGCTGTTCGTGCGCATGAAGCCGCGGTCGAAGCAGGTCTCAAGCTCATCATCGGCAGCCAGTTCCGTTTTCCGGAAGGGGACCGCATCGTCCTTCTGGCCCCGGAGCAAACGGCCTACTCGCAGCTTTGCGCACTCATCACCCGTGCCCGACGCAGTTCAACCAAAGGCACTTACTCCCTGGCGCGCAGGGATTTCGAGTCCGGGATCGAAGCGTGCATCGGACTGTGGCTGCCTGCGCCGGTGACCTCGCCCGCGAACGCGAGCTGGTTTGCAGGGTTGCCGCTGGCGGGTCGTTATCTTGCTTTTGTTCATGCTCTTGCACAGGACAGCGAGCGACAGCTTGCTGCGCTCACGGTCCTGGGGAAGGATCTCGGTATCGCAGTGACCGCGGCAGGGGACGTGCGGTATCACGTACGCGAGCGACGGCCGCTGCAGGATGTACTCACGGCCATTCGTCTCGGGACTACCGTTGATCGCATCGGCCGCGAAGGCTTGCCGAACGGCGAACATCATCTGCGGCCGCTCAACACGCTGCGCAAGCTGTACCCGGTGGAGCTGCTCGATACAACCTGCGCGATTGCGGAGCAATGCATCTTCCGGCTTGACAGCCTTCACTATGAATATCCGCGGGAACTCGTGCCTCAAGGCGTGACGCCGCTCGATCACCTGCGCGCCCTGACTGACGCAGGTGCCAGGCGTCGCTGGCCGGAGGGCGTTCCCCGGGAAATCCGGCAGCGTCTCGAGAAGGAGCTCACGCTGATCGCCGAACTCCGCTACGAACACTATTTCCTGACCGTGGAGGAGCTCGTGCGCTTTGCCCGGGAGCAGCACATTCTCTGTCAGGGGCGGGGGAGCGCGGCAAACTCGGTGGTCTGCTATGCCCTCGGTGTCACCGAGGTCGATCCGGGGCGGGCGGGAATGCTGTTCGAGCGTTTCATCTCGAAGGAGAGGCAGGAGCCGCCCGATATCGATATCGATTTCGAGCATCAGCGGCGCGAGGAAGTCATCCAGCACATTTACCGGAAGTACGGCCGTCATCGCGCGGCATTGGCCGCTACGGTGGTGTGTTACCGCCGGCGCATGGCCGTGCGTGATGTGGGCCGGGCGCTTGGGTTTCCTGCGGATGTCGTGGATGCACTGTCGAAAGCGCTGCACTGGTTCGATGGGGGAGCTGCGCTTCCCGAACAGCTGGCACGCCTGGGCTTCGATCCGCGGGCTTTCAGGGCGCGATTGCTGCTGGCTCTCGTGCCACAGCTCGTGGGGTTCCCGCGTCATCTCTCGCAGCACGTCGGCGGCTTTGTCATTTCCGAACACCCGTTGTCGACGCTGGTGCCGGTCGAGAATGCCGCGATGCCTGAGCGCACCATCATCCAGTGGGACAAGGAGGATCTTGAGTCGCTCGGTCTTCTGAAGGTCGATTGCCTGGCGCTCGGCATGCTCACGACCTTGAGGCGCGCGCTCGATCTCGTCAGCGGTTTTCGCGGCAGACCCATGGCGCTTGAAGAGATTCCCGCCGAGGATCCCGCCACGTACGACATGCTGTGCAGGGCAGAATCGATCGGCGTCTTCCAGGTCGAAAGCCGGGCACAGATGAGCATGCTGCCGCGTCTCAAGCCCCGCCGTTACTACGATCTGGTCACGCAGATCGCCATCATCCGGCCCGGGCCTATCCAGGGCGGGATGGTGCATCCCTATCTGCGCCGGCGGCAGGGTATCGAAGAGGTCAGCTATCCCAGCCCGGAGCTGCGGCGGATCCTGGAAAGAACGTGGGGGGTGCCGCTCTTCCAGGAACAGGTCATGGAGATCGTCATGGTGGCGGCCGGTTTTTCGGCCGGTGAAGCCGACAAGGTGCGGCGTTCGATGGCCGCGTGGCAGCGGCGTGGGGGTCTCACCCAGTATCGCGAGCAGCTTCTCGGGGGAATGCTCGAGCGCGGTTACACCGCCGAGTTCGCCGAACGCATCTATCAGCAGATTCTCGGGTTCGGATCCTACGGCTTTCCGGAAGCGCATGCCGCTTCGTTTGCGTTACTTGCGTATGCCTCGGCGTGGCTGCGCTGTCATGAGCCTGCCGCTTTCGCCGCCGCTCTTCTGAACAGTCAACCCATGGGGTTCTATCAACCCGCACAGCTGGTCGCCGATGCACGCCGCAATACAGTGTCCTTCAGACCCGTCGACGTGCAGGTCAGCGACTGGGACTGCAGCCTGGAACCGGATCAGAAGGGCAGGCCCGTCGTGCGGCTGGGTCTCAGGATGATTCAGGGACTGGCCGAAGAGCAGGGCGGAAGGATCGTCGTACACAGACAGCAGACCGCTTTTGCGGATATCGGTGATTTCGCGCATCGGACGCAGCTGCCCCGCCGGGTGATTGCCTTGCTGGCGCGTGCCGGTGCACTTGCCAGCCTGACAGGTCATCGCCATCTCGCTTACTGGAATGCCATCGGTGTCGAGAAATTGCCGGGTGCACTGGCAGGCAGTTCGGCAGCAGAGCCCGCTATCGAATTGCCGCACGCTACCGAAGGAGCCGAGATTCTTGCGGATTACCAGAGCACCGGTCTGACCCTCGGCCGCCATCCACTCGCGCTGTTGCGATCGCGCCTCAACCGTTTGCGGGTTGCACGTGCGCAGGATCTGCCGGGCCTGGCCAGCGGCAGCCGGGTTCGGGTGGCCGGCCTCATTACCCACCGCCAGCGACCTGAAACCGCTGCGGGCGTCGTATTCATGTCGCTTGAAGACGAGACAGGCAGCAGCAACCTGATTGTCTGGCCAGGCATCCAGATCACCCAGCGGCAGGCGCTCTTTGCTTCGCGGATGATCATCGTCGAGGGCGAGTTGCAGAATGAGCAGGGCGTCATTCATGTCATCGCGCGGCAGGTCCGGGACTACACCCGCTGGCTCGGCAAGCTGCCGACTGCATCAAGAGATTTTCATTAATGTAACTATCTGGCCAGCGCCCTCACGGCGCGCGCGGCGGCTGACGCCCGGTTCTCGACGCCGAGCTTCACGAAGATCTGTTCGAGATGCTTGTTGACCGTGCGGGGGCTGATGCTCAGGATTTCGCCGATCTCGCGATTGGCCTTGCCGCGACTGATCCACAGCAGCACTTCCGCCTCGCGTGAAGTCAGCGACAGCGTCTGCTGCAGCAGATTCTCCTCACTGCCGGCGCTGACTTCGGTCAGTCGAAACAGCAGCTCATCAGGACCAATCGGGCTCAACACCGCAATCTCCATGCGCCGGCCCCCGGCGGCCAGCAGTGATCCACCCTGGGTCCGGAAGCCTTCCTGGCGAAGACGCATGAGGTGTTCGACGACGGCGGAGGGCAGGCTCGCGCCCAGTTCATCTTCTGCCGGATAGAGTTCGGCAAGCAGCTGCTTGGCCTTGGGCGTGCACCAGAGCAGCTTGCCTGCCCGATCCGTGGCCAGCAGGAATCGGCCGGTGGCATCGAGCGCAATGCGGGTGCCATTCGTGATTCTGGCGTTGGCCAGGTGCACCCGGATACGTGCCAGCAGTTCATCGACTACGATGGGCTTCGTGACATAGTCGACTCCGCCTGCGGCCAGTCCCTCCACCACATGCTCGGTTTCGCTCAAGCCTGTCATGAAGATGACTGGCAGGTGGGCCAGCAATTTTTCCCGTTTCAGCCGACGACAGGTTTCAAAGCCGTTCATGCCGGGCATCACCGCGTCCATCAGCACGAGGTCCGGCGTGATCTGGTCCACGAGGTCGAGTGCGCTGTCGCCATCGGTGGCGATCAGCACGGTAAAGCCCGCGTGATCCAGTGTGTCGGTCAGAAACCCGAGAGTCTCGGGTGTGTCGTCCACCACGAGCAGCGTATCGCGGCGGGTCATTTGTTCATTCATGCTTGCGCATCGCTTCCAGGACATTCATGTAGCGTTTCAGGTTGAAGTTGGCGACAAGATTTCTCAGGTGAGCCGCAGCGGGCCGGTTGGCAGGATCCGCAGCCTCGATCTCGCGCAGCTTTGCGTGGATACCGCGCACGTGTCCGATCCGCCCCAGCTGGTACAGGTCGTCGATATGGTGTCGCGAATCGCTGGGCCAGGCTTCGATTGCGTCCTGCTCGCCGCTGGCGATAGAGGCGACCGGCTCATAGATCCAGTCGAGACCGAGCACCGAACCCACGGTGTCGATGAGCGATTGCACGTCGACGGGCTTCATGATGAAGGCATCGTGCGGCTGCTCGCCGCCGCCAGGACTGAATTCATGGGCATTTGCCGACACCATGATGATCCTGGTGTGGCGCAGTGCCGGGGCCTCGCGAATCTGCCGTGCTACTTCCCAGCCCGTCATGTCGGGCATCGAGATATCGATCATTGCCAGGGTCGGTTCATGCAGCGCCGCCATCGCGAGCCCCAATTCACCGTTCGTAGCGGTAAACAGTGAGAAGTTCAGCGGCTCAAGCAGGCTGCGCACAATGTCGAGATGCGCCGGATCGTCGTCAATCAACAGGATCCTGAGGCGGGGGCCTGCATAGTCCCGGGCCCGTCGCGGCACAGTGAGTTCCTGCGCTCCATGCATGGCTTCGGACAGCAGCAATCGCACGACGAACGTTGTGCCTTCCCCGGGCTGGCTGCGGGCGTTGATCTCGCCTCCCATGATCTGCGCCAGCAGCTTTGTGATCGTGAGTCCAAGGCCGGTGCCGGGAATGGTCCTGACTCCCGGGGCACTGCCGCGTTCGAAGGGTTCGAAAACCCGCTCGAGATCGCTTTCCGGAATACCCATGCCGCTATCCATGATCTCGAATTCAGCCACCTGATTGCGATACCTCACCGTCAGGCCGGCGTGCCCCCGAGCGGTGTACTTGATCGCGTTCGACAGCAGGTTGATCAGAATCTGGCGCAAGCGCTTGGCATCGGTAAACACGTACACAGGCAGGTGATCAGGGCGCTGGTAGCGAAAGTCGATCCCCTTGGCCGCTGCCTGCAACCGGAACATGTCCACCAGCTGGTCGAGGAACTCGACCAGCTGCACGCGGTCGCGATTCAGCTTCAGCAGGCCGTTCTCGATCTTCGAGATATCGAGCAGGCCGTCGATGAGGTTCGCCAGATGCTCGGCGCTGCGCCGGATGACGCGAATCGCATTGTCTGACGGGATCGCAGCACCGCGTTCCAGCAGCTGCGCATAGCCGAAAATGGAATTGAGCGGCGTGCGGATCTCGTGGCTGATGCCGACGATGTATCGCGTCTTGGCGACGTTGGCCGCCTCCGCGACTTCCTTGGCCTTTTGCAGGGCCGCATCCGTCCGTTGATGCGCTTCGATTTCCTCCATCAGCATGGTGGTCTGCCGGGACGATTCGCCTTCGGCCGCGCGACGACTCTCATGGGCCAGAACGATCAGCCAGGCCGCCACTCCGGAGAGCACCATCAGACAGAAGTACACCAGCCACAGCGTGGTCTGGATGGCCGCATTCTGGGCAGGAACGACGCCGCTGTACTGATGATAGATCAGCGACAGCAGCAGACCGATGGCCAGGTTGAAAACGAGCAGCAGCCCGAAGAACTGACCGGCCCGGGTATTGATGGCCGTTGCAAGGTTCCCGGGTAGCACGACACCCAGCAATTCGCGCAGCTGTTCGGTAAAGCGGCTGTTGGTCTTGCACATGTCCCGGCAGCGGGCTTCCAGCGTGCAGCACAGGGAGCAGATGGGACCGGAGTAAGCCGGGCACATTGCCATGTCTGCGCGATCAAACGGGTTCTCGCAGATCGTGCAACGAATTTCGGTTTGTCCTTCCGGCAACCCGCTGGGCGATCGCGCCAGGTAATAGCGACCCTGCGTTGCCCAGGCAATGACCGGTGCGGCAAGGAAGGCCACGAACAGCGCTACGAAAGGCGACAGGATCTGCGCACCCGTCCCGAAAGCACCCAGAAACGCGAGACTGGAGGCCAGGATCGAGATCAGCAGTGCGCCCACCCCGACCGGATTGACATCGTAAAGATGCGCTCGTTTGAACTCGATATGGGGAGGACTCAGCTTGAGCGGCTTGTTGATCACGAGATCGGCAGTCAACGCTCCGATCCAGCCCGCCGCAAAATTGGCATAGATCACCAGAATACTTTCGATGGCCTGGAAAATGCCGACTTCCATGAGCAGCAGCGCGAGCAGCACATTGAAGACCAGCCATACGACGCGTCCGGGATGGCTGTGGGTGAGTCGCGAAAAGAAGTTGGACCAGGCGATCGAGCCCGCGTAGGCGTTCGTGACGTTGATCTTGATCTGGCACACGATCACGAAAATCCCTGTCACGACGAGCGCGACAGTGGGTGACTGCAGGGTCTGCTCGAAAGCGAGCAGGTACATTTCCGTCGGCTCGTCGGCACGGTCAACGGGAACGCCGTGGCGGAGCGCGAAGTAAGCGAGGAAGGAGCCCGCGAGCAGTTTGAAGCCGCCGAGGAGCACCCAACCCGGACCGGTGCCAATGACTGCAGCCCACCATCCCCACCGGTTTTGCCGGGTGCGGATTGGCAGGAAGCGCAGGTAATCCACCTGCTCGCCAATCTGTGGCAGTAGCGACAGCAGCACGGAAGCCGCTGTGCCAAGCAGCAGCCAGTCGATCGAGCCGTCCGGGTTGCCCTGTTTGCCGCTGTAGCCGGTCCAGCCGGCGATTTCTCCGGGCGCGGTCCAGGCGATGTAGGCGATCGGCAGGAATTGCAACAGCAGCCAGACCGGCTGCGTGACCATCTGCACCCTGCTGATCAGGCTGACGCCGTAGATCGCAATCGGAATGACGATCAGTGAACTGATCAGGTGCGCGATCGCCAGCGGTATGCCGAACAGCAGCTGCAGCGCCATCGACATGATGCTGGCTTCGATCGCAAACAGCAGGAATGTGAACGACGCGTAGATCAGTGACGTAATCGTGGAACCCATGTAGCCGAATCCGGCGCCACGCGTCAGCAGGTCGAGGTCCACGCCGTACTTGGCGGCGTAGTACGCGATCGGCAGGCCGATCAGGAACATCAGCAGCGAGAATGCGGCAATCGCCCAGGCGGCATTCGGAAAGCCGTAAGCGATCGTGATGGCTCCCCCAATCGCTTCGCAGGCCAGGAAGGCTATCGGGCCCAGCGCCGTGTTGCCTACCCGAAAGGACGTCTTGCGCGCGCGGTTCGCCGTGTAGCGCAGCGCGTAGTCCTCAAGTGTTTCGCTCGCAACCCACTGGTTGTACTGCCGCCGCTCGCGAACGATCCGTTGTCGTGGGTTCATCGCTGTAGGCTTAAGCAAGCCATGTGCCAAGCGCGCATCGAGCGTGCATATGCGTTCACGTGATGACGACTGCTGCATTCAAGTGCAGAGCGGGGGCGCGAGTGCACCGCAATCGCACGTGCGCGGATGAGCGTCGCAACGCTGGAGCGCCGCCCAAGCGCCTACGTCAAATGACGCGTACCGGATGCTGCACTGCTCCCGTAGCGTACCTCTCCAAGGGAACCAGCCGCATAGCGGCGAACAGCATCGGATTCTTTAGGCATAAGGAATTCACCGTCCACCAAGGGAGCGTGCATGAGCAAGCAATTCAATAGAGTCGTTAAACCTCCCGGTCAGCTGTCGCTTGCCGTTGGGGCGGTTCTGTTGTCCATGTCTGCCGGCAGCGTGTTGGCGGCCGAGATTGGGCCGGTCTCAGTCGGTGCCGGAGTCCGGTCCAGCTTCGCGGTCACCGAGGTGGATGGAACGAGCGAAGACCCGGCCGATTTTTCCGTCAATAGCGTCCGCATCTATTTGAGTGGCGATGTGACCGACACCATCAAGCTCACGGTCAACACGGAATACAACCCGGGCGACGACAAGCTTCTGATCATGGATGCCTTCGCCAGTTTCAACTTCTCGGACCAGGTGAATTTCTGGATAGGCCGTCATCTGCCGCCGAGCGACCGCTCGAATCTGTATGGCCCGTATTACGCGAACAACTGGAACGTCTACATCGACGGAGTGCAGGACGGCTGGCCCTTCGAGCAGGTCGGCCGTAACGATGGCATTACTTACTGGGGCCAGTTTGGCGCGGTCAAGGTGTCGTTCGGCGCATCAGATATCACCGGCCTGACGACGGGTGATTCCGATGTCATCTGGGCCGGGCGTGTCATGGTGGACTTCTGGGACATGGAGTCCGGCTACTTCCTGAACAGCACCTATTACGGCGACAAGGACATCCTCGCCGTCGGTGTCGCTGCACAGGCAATGGGTAGCGATGCCGGTTACTCGGTCGATTTCCTGCTTGAAAAGAAGCTGGGGAACGCCGGTGTCGTAACGGTCGAGAGCGAATACGCCAAGTATGACGGGTGGGGCGGGTACACCTATGACGCCGCCGGTTACAACAGCGGCGGAGACGCAAGCGACGGCTTCTATGTCCTCGGCAGTTACTTGTTCCCGCAGATGGTGGGTCCCGGAAAACTCCAGGTTCTCGGCAAGTATTCCACCGTCGATCACGAATTCGGCACCGCCACGATCCAGGACGAAACGACCGAAGTCAATCTCGGGTACATCATCAAGGCTTTCAATGCCCGCGCGTACCTCTTCTATCTCGACAAGACTTTCGACAGTCCCGTATTCACCGATTTCAAGACTTATGGTCTTGGACTGCAGCTCCAGATGTAAGTGACTTTTCCAACTCTCCAATAGCGAGGCACGAAACCATGAAATTGTTGCATACCCTGACCCGGGCACTGCCGCTGACGTTAGGCCTTGCGGCCGCGTCCACGGCATTTGCCGCCGCACCGCCGATCAAAGTCGGCGTTCTCCATTCCCTTTCGGGCACGATGGCCATCAGCGAAACCACGCTGAAGGACACCGTGCTGATGCTCATCGACGAGCAGAACAAGAAGGGTGGCGTCAATGGCCGCATGCTTGAGGCTGTCGTCGTCGACCCCGCTTCCAACTGGCCGCTGTTTGCCGAAAAAGCGCGCGAGCTGCTGGCGAAGGACAAGGTCGATGTCGTCTTCGGCTGCTGGACTTCCGTGTCGCGCAAGTCCGTACTGCCGGTGTTCGAGGAACTGAACGGTCTGCTGTTCTACCCCGTGCAGTACGAAGGTGAAGAGTCGTCCAAGAACGTGTTCTACACGGGCGCAGCGCCCAATCAGCAGGCGATTCCTGCCGTCGACTACCTGATGAAGGATGTCGGCGTGAAGCGCTGGGTGCTGGCCGGTACGGACTATGTGTATCCCCGTACGACCAACAAGATCCTCGAGGCCTATCTGCAGGCCAAGGGCGTGGCACCGGCGGACATCATGATCAACTACACGCCTTTCGGTCATTCGGACTGGCAGAGCATCGTGGCTGACATCAAGAAGTTCGGTTCCGCGGGCAAGAAGACCGCCGTCGTGTCGACGATCAATGGCGATGCCAACGTGCCTTTCTACAAGGAGCTCGGCAACCAGAAGATCTCGGCGGAAGACATCCCGGTGGTGGCGTTCTCAGTGGGTGAGGAAGAGCTGTCGGGCCTCGACACCAAGCCGCTGGTCGGGCACCTCGCTGCCTGGAACTACTTCATGAGCGTGAAGTCGCCGGAAAACACCAAGTGGATCAACACGTGGAAGGCGTTCACGAAGAACCCGAAGCGCACCTTCAACGATCCGATGGAAGCAACCGTCATCGGCTTTGAAATGTGGGTGAAGGCCGTAGAAAAGGCGAAGACCACGGATGTTGCGAAAGTCTCCGACGCCATCATCGGTATCGAAGTGCCAAACCTCACTGGCGGCGTGGCGAAGATGCTGCCGAATCACCACCTCACCAAGCCGGTGCTGATCGGCGAAGTGCGGGCGGACGGCCAGTTCGACACCGTGTGGAAGACCACTGGCCTCGTGGCCGGCGATGCATGGTCTGACTTCCTGCCTGGCAGCAAGGACCTTGAAGCCGACTGGGTGACGCTCAAGTGCGGCAACTACAACAAGACGACGAAGAAGTGCTCGGGAACGGTGTACTGATCCGTTCCGGGTGGCAACAGGCGATGGACCGACTTTTGCATCTCACCCTGTAGCAAGTTGACCAGCCACCCCCGGATTGACCCGGGGGTGGTTCCTTCGCAGATGTTCACCTATTGATAACTGATGACCTTCACTCAAGCCATGACTGGTTGGACGCGTCTTCGCACCTTGACGTTGGCCCTTCCCGTCTTTCTTCTGCTGAATACCCCAGCTGCAACCGCCCAGGAGCAAGCAGCATCCCCCATCACTGATTTCGGTGCCGCACTGGCGGAACTGCCCGACGCAAACTTCCCCCGCAAGATCGAGGTCGTCCAGCAGATCGTGCAACTGGGTCATCCCAGTACCCGCGCGGTACTGACTGCCTTGCTTGAGGACCGGCTGTACGCGGCGCCGGCTGTAACTGAAGGGGCTCCGGCAACAGTCGTGATTCTGGCACCGGGACAGGACGATGCGCTCGAGAATGTAGCGCTGATCGACCCTCTGACCCTCGAATCGCTGGGAACCAGACCCAGAGCCGGCTACGAGCGGATTACCTCCAACAACGGCTTGCGCCGGGCTCTGCGGGGCGCCATTGCACAGTTTTCGCTTTCCAGCCCCGATGCGGATATTCGCATCACGGCCATCAAGGAGATGCTCCGTTCCCTTGATGACGAGAGTGTCGCGTTGCTGCGGGATCGCCTGCCGGCCGAGACCAATCCGGAGGTACGTGAGCAGATGGAAGTTGCGCTCGCGATGGCGGACCTGACCAGTCCCGAGGCGGCCGTTCGGCTCGCCGCGGTCAACAAGCTCGTTGGCCAGCTGCATCCTGATATCTACAACCGTCTCGTTGCGCTCGGCGCACAGGATGAGGACGGCACTTACTCCGAGCCCGACCAGGAAGTGCGACTCGCCGCGGCTGCAGCGGCACGCAAGATTGAATCCCGTCGCAGTGTCTACGGTGTGCTCGAGAATCTGTTCTTCGGCTTGAGCCTTGGCTCGGTGCTCGTGCTGTCCGCCATTGGCCTGGCCATCACCTTCGGCGTGATGGGCGTCATCAACATGGCGCATGGCGAAGTCATGATGCTGGGTGCGTACACGACGTACGTGATCCAGCTGCTCATGCCTGGCCATATCGGCGCGTCGATCATCGTCGCGATCCCGGCGGCCTTCGTTGTGGGTGGCCTTGCAGGCGTGGCGATCGAACGCGGCGTAGTCCGCTTCCTGTATGGCCGTCCGCTGGAAACTCTGCTGGCCACCTTCGGCATCAGCCTGATCCTGCAGCAACTGGTGCGCTCGATCTTTTCACCGAATAATCGTGCCGTCGAGACGCCGGAGTGGCTGAGCGGTTCGCTCGCAATCAACGATGCATTCTCCATTACCTATAACCGTCTCTACATCGTGATCTTCACGCTCATCGTCTTTGCGCTGCTCCAGCTGGTACTGAAGAAGACGTCGCTCGGGCTCAAGGTGCGGGCGGTTGCCCAGAATCGCGCGATGGCCAAGGCCATGGGCGTGCGCACCGAGTGGATCGATGCCATGACGTTTGGCCTCGGTTCGGGTGTGGCGGGAGTCGCCGGAGTGGCGCTCAGCCAGCTGACGAACGTGGGGCCGAATCTCGGGCAGAGCTACATCATCGATTCCTTCATGGTCGTGGTGTTCGGCGGCGTGGGAAATCTGTGGGGCACGCTGATCAGCGGCATGTCATTGGGTGCTGCGAGCAAGTTTCTCGAGCCCTGGGCGGGGGCAGTTCTCGCCAAGATCCTGGTGCTGGTCTTTCTGATCCTCTTCATCCAGCGCAAGCCCCGGGGCCTGTTCCCGCAGAAGGGCCGGGCAGCCGAGCACTAAAAGACCTCATGACTGAGCAAAGCGTACTACTCAAGGCATTACGTGAGGACCGGGGGGGTCAGTACTTCCTCGGTGCGCTGTTGCTACTGACCATACTGGTGCCCGTCCTGAATCTGCTTGCACCGGAATCGAATGCCCTGCATGTCTCGACCTACACGGTCACGCTGCTGGGCAAGTACCTGACGTATGCCCTGTTGGCCATCGCCGTGGATCTGGTGTGGGGCTACTGCGGCATTCTGAGTCTCGGTCACGCTGCGTTCTTTGCGCTTGGGGGCTATGCCATGGGCATGTACCTGATGCGCCAGATCGGGACCCGAGGCGTTTATGGCAACGCGGTACTGCCGGACTTCATGGTGTTTCTCAACTACGAGAAACTACCCTGGTTCTGGCTGGGGTTCGACAAATTCTGGTTCGCGATGCTCTGTGTGCTCTGCGTGCCGGCGCTGCTTGCGCTCGTTTTCGGGTGGCTCGCATTCCGTTCCCGAGTCACAGGCGTGTATCTGTCGATCATCACGCAGGCGCTGACATATGCGTTGATGCTGGGCTTCTTTCGCAACGACATGGGCTTGGGAGGCAACAATGGCCTGACCGATTTCAAGGACATTCTGGGTTTCAACATCCAGGCCGATGCGACGCGGATCAGCCTCTTCATTGCATCGGCAGTCGCGTTGGCACTCGGCTACATCCTGTGTCGCTACATAGCTGCTTCGAGAGCAGGACGCGTCGTGCAGGCCGTACGCGACGCCGAGAGTCGTACGCGCTTCATCGGCTATCGAGTCGAGTCTTTCAAGCTGTGGATCTTCGTGATTTCTGCCGTACTCGCAGGGGTTGCCGGTGCGCTGTATGTCCCGCAGGTCGGCATCATCAATCCCGGCGAATTCTCGCCGCTCAACTCCATCGAACTCGTCATCTGGGTTGCCGTCGGCGGACGCGGTACGCTTTACGGAGCGGTGGCGGGCGCCTTCCTCGTCAACTACGCCAAGACCTACTTTACGGCCGCATTGCCTGAGGTCTGGTTGTATGCGCTCGGAGCCCTGTTCGTGCTCGTTACAGTGTTTCTGCCCAAGGGCCTGGTCGGGGTGCTCGCAACGCGGCGGAGGCAACCGGCATGAATGTCGCCCAGAAGAATGGCTTCAATCTGCGGCAGGCCCTCGGTCGCCTTTCTGGACGCTCACGCAGCATCCGGCCCCCGCGGCATGGAGACATTCTGACGGAACATGGCGCGGGCCCCGACGCGTCGCGAGGAGTGATTCTCTATCTGGAGGACATCACGGTCAGCTTCGACGGCTTCAAGGCACTGAATGCGTTGACGCTGTACATCGAAGTTGGCGAACTCCGCTGCATCATCGGTCCGAACGGCGCAGGCAAGACGACGATGATGGATGTCATTACCGGCAAGACCCGGCCGGACACCGGTTCCGCATGGTTCGGACAGACCGTGGATCTGCTCAGCCTCAACGAACCCGAAATTGCCGAGGCGGGCATCGGCCGGAAGTTCCAGAAACCCACCGTTTTCGAACAGCACACCGTATTCCAGAACCTCGAGCTGGCGATGGCCGGCGACAAAGGTGTCTGGACGACGTTGTTTGCAAAGCTCAATGCGGCGAGCCGCGAGCGCATCGATAACGTGCTCGAGATCGTGAACCTCAAGGAGCGCCGCGACGCCATTGCCGGGGCGCTGTCGCATGGACAAAAGCAGTGGCTCGAGATCGGCATGCTGCTCATGCAGGATCCACAGTTGCTGCTCGTCGATGAGCCGGTTGCCGGAATGACGCCGCAGGAGACGGAGAAAACGGCGGAGCTGCTGCTGTCGCTGGCAGGCAAGCATTCTGTGGTGGTGGTCGAGCACGACATGAATTTCGTCCGCTCGATCGCGAAGAAGGTGACGGTACTGCATGAAGGCAGCGTCCTTGCGGAAGGGTCGATGGATGACGTGCAGAACAACGCGCAAGTCATCGAAGTCTACCTGGGCGAATAGCGATGCTCGAAATCAAGGGACTCAACCAGTTCTATGGCGGCAGCCACACGTTGTGGGACGTCGACATGACGGTGCCTGAAGGGTCCTGCACCGTGCTGATGGGCCGCAACGGCATGGGCAAGACAACACTGCTGAAGAGCATCATGGGCCTGCAGGCGACAGCCTCCGGAGAAATCCTGTTTGCCGGCACGGATCTGCGCAAACTGCCCGCGGAACGGCGCGCTCCGCTCGGGATCGCGTATGTTCCCCAGGGACGTGAAATCTTTTCCCAACTCACTGTCGAGGAAAATCTCAGGATCGGTCTGTCGGTACGCAAGGATCGGGCAAAGCACGTTCCGGAGCAGATCTACGCGCTGTTCCCGGTACTGAAGAAAATGCTACGCCGCCGGGGCGGCGATCTGTCCGGTGGCCAGCAGCAACAGCTGGCGATCGGTCGTGCGCTGGTCCTCGAGCCGCGCCTGCTGATCCTCGATGAGCCGACGGAAGGCATTCAACCGAATATCGTTCACGAGATCGGCGACATCATCATGCGACTCAACAGGGAGATCAACCTGACGGTGCTGCTGGTGGAGCAGAAGCTGCCGTTTGCCCGCAGGGTGGCAACCCAGCTCCGGATTCTCGACAAGGGTCGACTGGTCGTGAGTGGCGGAATTGCGGATCTGACCGATGATCTGGTCAGACACCATCTGACGGTGTGAATGTCGCGCCGGGCAAGCGGGCAACATGGTACGTTTGTGGGCGATGACGCAACTCGCACCCACAGTCGATGCCGCTCTCTGTTCAGCTGCAGTTCCGGTAGCGGATACGAGTGGCTGGCGGGCAGAGCTCGACCTTGGATTTGCGGTGCGTTCGGGCAAGACGGTGCTGGCAACGCGGCGCCACGTCGGGCCGCTGGTCGTGCAACGGCCGTTCTATCCCGAAGATGGGGTGTGCCATGTCTACCTGCTGCATCCACCGGGAGGCATTGTCGGCGGCGATACGCTGCTGTGTCGCATCGGGTTGGAAGCTGGCGCACATGCGGTGCTGACGACCCCTGCCGCGACCAAGTTCTACCGCAGTTCCGGGCTGGTTGCGGAACAGAGACAGGAGATACGTATTGACCAGGCCACGTGTGAGTGGCTGCCACAGGAGAGCATCTATTTTGCGAGCGCACGGGCGCGAGTCGGTACTCGCGTTGAACTCGATGCCGACTCCCGCTTTATCGGCTGGGACATCGCCTGTTTCGGTCGTCCCGCGTGCGAGGAAGTTTTCGAACAGGGCGAGGTCTACCAGTCGTTTGAATTGTGGCGCGAGGGTGTGCCGCTGTTCCTGGATCGCCTGCATGTGGAGGGTGCCGATGTGCGCATGATGCAGGCGCCGTGGGGGCTGGGCGGAGGCGCGGTGCTCGGTACGCTGTTGGCCTTCCCGGCATCGGTGGAGGATCTTGATGTGGCGCGTGCGGTTGTCGAGCAACTGGAGACGGAGGGCGAAGCGCTGACCGGAGTGTCTCTGGTCGATGGGGTACTCGTGGCCCGGAGTGTTGCACCTCGCGCTGGCCAGATCAGAGCGCTGTTCATCGCCATCTGGCAGGGCTTGCGGCCCCGGGTATTGCAGCGGCCAGCAGTGGCGCCACGAGTCTGGGCAACTTGAAATCGGGAGAGTGACGGTGTCAGTCGACAAGAAAATGTATCTGTTGTTGGTTGCCTGCCTGCTGCCGGGCATGGTGCTGGCACATAGCGAGAGCGGGATCGCCTTGCACGTGCACAGTTGGGATGTGCAGGCCGGTTGGCTGCATCCGTTTTCAGGTACCGATCATTGGCTGGCAATGCTGGCGCTTGGGCTATGGGCAGGGCAGCTAGGCGGGCGATCCCGCTGGATACTGCCGGCTGTCTTCGTCGGTTGTCTGCTTGCCGGTGGTCTGGTGGCAATGGCGGGCGTGGCGCTGCCGGCAGTCGAGCCCGTCATCCTGATGTCGTTGCTGGCGTTCGGCCTTCTGATTGCCTCTGCAGCGAGTCTGCCCGGCAGCTTCGCGGTTGCCGTCACGGGAATCATTGCACTGTTTCACGGCGCGGCGCACGGCGTCGAGATCCCTGCCGACGTCGCACCCTTGGCCTATGCCGCCGGCTTCGTACTGGCAAGCGCCACGCTACACGTCGCTGGTATCGCACTGGCGTCGGGTTCGCGCCTTGCTGGGGCGACCACCCTGACGCGTCTCGCGGGAACGGGGATAGCAGCGACTGGCGTGTTGCTGCTGATCGCCTAGGGCGCGAAATTCATGGAACTGTCACCCAGAGAAAAAGACAAGTTGCTGCTGTTCACGGCGGCGCTGCTGGCCGAACGCCGTCGCGCCCGCGGACTCAAGCTCAATTACCCGGAATCAGTTGCGCTCATTTCTGCGGCCATTCTCGAGGGTGCGCGTGATGGCCGTTCGGTGGCCGAGCTCATGAGCTTCGGTGCGACCATCCTGACGCGCGCAGACGTCATGGAGGGCGTGCCGGAGATGATCCCGGATGTGCAGGTCGAGGCGACTTTTCCAGACGGCACCAAGCTCGTCACCGTCCATCAACCCATTGTATGAAGTGGAGGATCGACGCGTGACTCCCGGAGAAATCATTACGGGCGAGGGAGACATCGAGCTGAACGTGGGACGCCGCAGTATCCGTGTCGCCGTCGCCAATACCGGGGACCGGCCAGTGCAAGTAGGCTCGCACTACCACTTTGCCGAAGTGAACCCTGCGCTTGAGTTCGATCGCGCGGCCGCACGAGGTTTCCGTCTCAACATTCCTGCGGGCACGGCAGTGCGCTTTGAGCCTGGCCAGCATCGCGAAGTTGAACTCGTGGAGTATGCGGGCGAGCGTCGCGTCTTTGGATTTCGTGCTGCAGTGATGGGGCCGCTGGACACACCAGGGAAGACACCGTGACGCGCCTTGATCGTCGTGCGTACGCAGACATGTACGGGCCGACTGTCGGCGACCGCGTGCGCCTCGGCGACACCGAGCTGTGGATCGAAGTCGAGCGCGACTACACGATCTATGGCGAGGAGGTGAAGTTCGGTGGTGGCAAGGTCATCCGCGATGGCATGGGCCAGAGTCAGCGCGTCGCAGCCGAAGTGGTCGATACGGTGATCACAAATGCGCTGATCCTCGATCATTGGGGGGTCGTGAAGGCGGATATCGGGCTCAAGGAAGGCCGCATCGCGGCGATCGGCAAGGCGGGCAATCCGGACGTGCAGCCCGGTGTCACCATCGTCATCGGTCCCGGGACCGAAGTCATCGCGGGGGAGGGGCTGATTGCCACCGCGGGCGCCATCGATGCGCATATTCATTTCATCTGTCCGCAACAGGTCGATGATGCGCTGATGTCGGGAATCACGACGATGATCGGCGGTGGCACGGGTCCTGCGGCAGGTACGAGTGCAACCACCTGCACACCTGGTCCATGGCACATTTCCAGGATGTACCAGGCGCTGGAGGCATTGCCGATCAATTTCGGGCTGCTGGGGAAAGGCAACGCGAGCCTGCCGCAGTCGCTGGATGAGCAGATCGAGGCGGGGGTCATGGGGCTCAAGCTGCATGAGGACTGGGGAACGACCCCGGCGGCAATCGACAACTGCCTGAGCGTCGCCGACCGCTACGACATCCAGGTGGCGATTCATACGGATACTCTCAATGAGTCCGGGTTCGTGGAGGATACCTTCGCGGCCTTCAAGGGCCGTGCAATCCATACGTACCACACGGAAGGCGCGGGTGGTGGACATGCGCCGGACATCATTCGCGCCTGCGGCGAAGCCAACGTTCTGCCATCGTCAACCAATCCCACGCGGCCCTACACCGTCAACACGATCGATGAACACCTCGACATGCTGATGGTGTGTCATCACCTCGATCCCGCGATTCCGGAGGATGTGGCGTTTGCCGAGTCACGCATCCGGCGCGAAACCATTGCGGCCGAGGACATCCTGCATGATCTCGGCGCGTTTTCAATGATTTCCTCCGATTCACAGGCCATGGGCCGGATCGGTGAAGTGGTGACTCGCACCTGGCAGACGGCACACAAGATGAAAGTGCAGCGCGGCTCGCTGGCGTCGGACCCGGCGCGGCATGACAATTTCCGCGCGCGCCGCTACGTGGCGAAGTACACGATCAACCCCGCGATCACGCATGGCATCGCGCATGAAGTCGGCTCGCTCGAAACAGGCAAGCTCGCGGACATCGTGCTGTGGAAGCCGGCGTTCTTCGGTGCGAAACCCGCGATGATCATCAAAGGCGGCATGATCGTCGCTGCGCCGATGGGTGATCCCAATGCCTCCATCCCCACGCCGCAGCCGGTGCACTACCGGATGATGTTCGGAGGCCTGGGCGGCGCCAGAGCGGCAACGTCTGTCAGCTTTGTTTCGCAGGCGGGCCTCGATGGGGGGATGGCGCAGCGTTTGCTACTTTCGAAGCGGCTCGTCGCGGTGAAGAACACGCGCAAGATCGGCAAGGCGGATCTCAAGCTGAATGACTATCGGCCGAAGATCGATGTCGATCCGCAGACCTATGAGGTCCGCGCCGACGGTGAATTGCTGATCTGCGAACCCGCGCGAGTGCTGCCGCTCGCGCAGCGGTATTTCCTGTTCTGAGCTCCTGTCGTGATTACCATTGCACAGCGGCTGGCTGAACCTGTTGCGGCTGCGGCCCAGCTGATCCTGCCGTTCGAAGTGCGGCAGAAGACCCGTTTCCGGGCTGCTCTCAGTACTGGCGAAGAAGTCGGGGTCGTGCTCGAGCGCGGCAGTGTGCTGCGCAGTGGCGATTGCCTGCTGGCAGACGATGGGCGCGTCATTGAAGTGCTGGCTGCGCCTGAAACGGTCACGACAGTGCGCACCGATGATCCGTGGCAACTTGCGCGCGCGGCCTATCATCTCGGCAATCGCCATGTCTCACTGCAACTGGGTCAAGGCTGGCTGCGCTTTCCCCATGATCACGTGCTGGCCGACATGGTGCGTGGACTTGGCCTTGAGCCGGTGACGGAAACGGCGCCTTTTGAGCCGGAGCCCGGTGCCTATGGGCACAGTGGCCACTACCACTATGTGCAGACCGCCGGAAATGGGCACGGGCATGGATAGTTCGAGGTCTGCAAGCCCTCAGTCTGCGCTGCTCCGGCTGCTGCAGCTCACAAGCCCGGCATTACCTGTCGGTGCCTACCATTTTTCGCAGGGGCTCGAATACGCTGTCGACGCCGGATGGGTCCACGACGAATCCACAGCACTTGACTGGATCAATGGACTCGCAACCCGCAGTGTCGGCACGCTGGATATTCCCCTGTTGTTTCGCTTGTACGCCGCGTGGGAAATTGCGGACACCACTGCCGTCAATCGCTGGAACGGCCACCTGATAGCGGCCCGTGAGACCGCGGAACTGCGCGCGGAGGAGCGGCACATGGGGGCGGCTCTCGCCAAGATCCTGAACCAGGCAGGGCTGGTCGAGGCTGCTCCCTGGCAACACAATGAGCAGGCCTCTTTTGCAGCGCTGTTTGCTCTTGCGAGCTGCCGTTGGCAGATCCCCGTGAGAGATGCCGCTTGCGGGTACCTCTGGGCCTGGGCGGAGAACCAGGTGCTCGGTGCGGTGAAGCTGGTACCCCTCGGGCAATCCGCGGGGCAACGATTGCTGAATCAACTGGGTGCGATGATTCCCGACATCGTTACTCGGGGCCTGGTACTGAGTGATGAGGAGATCGCCATTGGCTCTCCCCGCCATGCATTGGCCAGCGCCCGTCACGAATCCCAGTATTCGAGGTTGTTCAGATCGTGACGCGTGAAATGTGAAACGTGAAAGGCCAGAAAGCAGACCCTTGTCCGGCTCGCTTCCGTTTCACGTTTCACGTTTCACGTTTTTCCCATTCAGCCTTGCCTGGATCTCGGCGACGATGGAGAGCGCGATGGCTTCCGGCCCTTCACCGCCCAGATCCAGTCCCACCGGTCCGCGGATGCGTCCCCGATCGGCTTCAGCGGACGCAAGCGTCGACAGCAACTTCAACTTGCGCGCTTCAGGCCCAAGTAAGCCGATGTATCCGGCGCGTGATGCAGCTGCCGCTGCCAGATAGCGTTCATCCGCTGCGAGGTTGTGGCTCATGATGACGATGGCATCCGCGGCGGACAGATCCAGGTCGTCCGGCAGACGCTGGTCCGGCGCCAGCACCACCTGATCAGCGTGGGGAAAGCGGTCTGGGTCGGCATAGCTCGCACGGTGGTCGGCGACCACCACGTGCCAGCCCAGCTGCGCGGCAAATTGGGTGAGCGGCAAGGCATCCGGGCCGCCGCCAAGAATGACGAGTCGCGGCAGCCTTGGCAGCGGAATGCCAACGCAGAGATACTGATCGCCCAGTACCGACAGCTCCACCTGTTCCGCCTGGTTCCGTCCGACACCCTCCGGAACGGAGAGAGTCAGGGGGCCGGTAGCGGTCCCGGCGTGCTCGAGCGCCCACAGACCGATTGGCACGTTGGCATCCGTGGATTGGCAGACCAGCAGCAATCGGCCGCCGGCATTCTGTTCGACCGCATTGACCATGCTTGCAAACGGTTCCCAGCCATTGGCGGCGTCGAGCCTTTGCAAAAGAATGCGAACGCTGCCATCGCAGCCCAGGCCGAAGCCCCACACGGCGTCGGTCATGGCCGATAGTTCGTAATTGATGATTCTCGCGACGCCGTCGCCAAATACGTCATTCGCGTGCGCTGCGAGATCGCCTTCCAGGCAGCCGCCACTCAGGAGCCCGTGCCACTGGTGGTCGCTGCGAATCAGCATCTGCGCCCCCCGTTTGCGATAGGTCGTCCCGGCGGTGGCGACAACAGTTGCCAGGACCAGCGACGACCCGGAGGCCTGGTGCTCCCGGAAAAAGGCAAACAGGGACCGCAGCCCGCCGGCATTGGGCTGGCTGCTGCTTCGGGCGGCTGGAACGGGTTGGACTGCAGCATTCATAGGCGCGCAGTACATCACAGGTTTGCGCGTCGCCACCAGAGAGAGGCCCAATTGCCCTCACGGTGCCCCTCTTGGCTTATTATCGCTGCGATGGACAAGTTGACCCAGATGAAACGCCGGCCATTCATGTTGCCGCTATTGTTGCCGGTGGTGGGGCTGCTCGTGCTGGCGGCTGTGGTTGCCTGGTTTGTCGACGCACGTGCCACGACGATCGTGATCGTGGTCCGGCATGCTGAAACCGGGCAGACCATGGAGGGCGATCCGGATCTGAATGTGGCCGGGCGCGAGCGTGCGGCCCGGCTGGTGCGCGTGCTTCACGAGGCGAAGCCGGTGCGGGGCATTGACGCTGTCTATGTGTCCGAGTTGCGGCGTACGCAGCAGACCGCTGCCCCGCTGGCCGAAACTTCGGGACTGCCGGTCAATGTGGTTCCCACCGATACCTGGGGAAGTTTGCCGTCCCGCGTTCGCCGCCAGCATCACGGCGAAAATGTGGTGGTTGTCGGTGGGGCCACGACCATCCCTCCGCTGATCGAGGCACTTTCCGGTGAGAAGGTGACGATGAAAGACGACGAGTTCGATACCCTGTTCATCGTCTTCCTGCCCCAGCTCGCGCATGCCCGGGTCATCAAACTTCACTACTGAAGAAGCTAGTCGCACGGCGCGCTTGGGTTGCGCGACACTTCGCCAATGCTACAATCCGCGCGCTTTGTTTTGGGGCTGTAGCTCAGTTGGTAGAGCGTCTCGTTCGCAATGAGAAGGTCAGCGGTTCGATTCCGCTCAGCTCCACATTCCTTCAGTCCTGCTCCCAGCCCCCGTAGCTCAGTGGATAGAGCGACCGCCTCCTAAGCGGTAGGTCGTCGGTTCAACTCCGGCCGGGGGCGCCAATCACCTGTCTGACGACGTTCAAAGACGTCCTTCTGCGTCCCGCGGGGGTATCATAAGTCATTGTTTATTAAGACTTCGAGTTCCGATGGTGTTTCCAGTTGTCGTTTGACACCAAAACTCGAAGTGGGGTAGAAAAGTGGGGTATGTACCCCCAGTCGAGTTGACATACCCCACTTCTGCCATGCCGCAGCTCAGCGAGGCGCGAGTTCGCGCCGCCAAACCGAAGGACAGGGCCTACAAGCTCTTCGATACGTTGGGCCTCTACCTGAAGGTGGAAGTCGCAGGCGGGCGTTTATGGCGCTTCCGATATCGTCATGGCGGAGTCGAAAAACTCTTGAGTCTCGGGTCCTATCCCGAGGTCTCGCTCAAGCGCGCACGCGCGAAGAGGGACGAGGCAAGAACGCACATGGCAGATGGCATCGATCCGAGCGTGAAACGTCTGGCCGAGAAATCAACGCAGGGTGATACGTTCGCGGCGATCGCGAACGAATGGCTGAAGATGCAGGAAAAGAAGTTTGCGCCCGCGACGTTCGTGAAGGCCGAATGGACCTTCAATGACCTGGTGATTCCCTTCATCGGCACCCGGCCCATCCGGGAGATTACAGCTCCCGAACTGCTGGCCGTGTTCCGCCGCCTTGAAACCCGGGGGAAGCATGAGACGGCGCACCGTACCAAACAGCGATGCGGACAGATATTTCGATATGCCGTGGCGACGGGGCGGGCCAGCCGTGATCCAACAGGCGATTTGCGGGGCGCGCTCGCACCGATTGTTGTCCGCAATCATGCTGCGATCGTCGATCCAATCGGGATCGCGGGCCTTCTGCGTGCCATTGATGGTTATCGTGGCTTTCCGCCCACCGAAGCTGCCCTCAAGCTGGCCCCGCTGGTATTTGTTCGGCCTGGGGAGTTGCGAAAAGCGGAATGGTCGGAGTTTGATCTGGACGGAGGCGAGTGGCGCATCCCGCCGTCCCGGATGAAGATGCGCGAGCAGCACATCGTTCCCTTGGCGCATCAGGCGGTAGCGATCCTGCGGCATCTGCAACCGATCACTGGGCGTGGGTCGTATGTATTCCCCTCCCTGCGCGGCCCTGATCGTCCGATGTCTGAAAACGCAGTCACAGCGGCGTTGCGACGCATGGGGTATTCGGGCGAGGAAATGACCTGGCACGGCTTTCGTTCGCTCGCCTCCACATGCCTGAACGAGCAGGGATGGAACCCGGATTTGATCGAACTACAGTTGGCGCACGCGGAACGCAATGAGGTTCGCGGTGCATACAATCGAGCGCAGAGGCTGGCCGAGAGGCGAAAGATGATGCAGTCGTGGGCGGACTATCTCGATCAGTTGCGTCTGGGTCTACCGGTTTCTGAAACTGAAAAGTCTCAGCGCGCTTAGCTTCGGGGGGGGCGAAACTAGTCGGGTATCGGCTATCCGGTTCTTTCGACGAACAGGGAAGATATTCATGCTCAACTTGCCTCCAGCAATAGCCGAATTACCGATACCCGGTACACTTCATCCGACCTGCCACTACCAAAGCAATGCCACCGGACATTCCACTGCGCCTGCAGAAGTGGGAGAGCGACGATGTTTTTCGTGCGGCGATAGGAAAGAATGAATTTGAGCTATCCGTGGTAGAGAAGCCACGAATCCTAGTGCGCCTGCTCACGCCGACAGCTGCATCTACTATTCGTTTTCTCCCCGACGGATTGCAGCCATTACGCGATAACGCTTTGCTAGCGCGCGTCGAACGTTGAGGCGAAGAGGGACAAGCAATGCAGGATTTTCTGTCAGCACTCGGAATTTTGTTCCCTGGCATCCTCTTTTGGCTTGCACTAACTGCACTTGTAGGGTGGCTGGTGTACAGGGGAACAGAATCCTTAAAGAAGGGGATTCTGACCGCGGTCATTCTGTTTCTTATTCCAACTTGGGATCTCCTCCCGGGACTGACGATATTCAGCCGGTACTCGAGAGATCTGGCCGGTGTCCGTATTTTCAAAACAGTACGGGCACCTGGATATCTCGATCTCTCATTGGCGAATCCCGACTTCGATACTGCAGCCAGGCTTAATAACCCTGCATACCCGTATGCGTATGTTGAGATTCACGTTGTACACGTCGCTTCTAGTCCTACGGGGTTGATTAACGCTCCTGGATACTGGGAGTTATCGTTGGTGAGCGGGGTCAGCCTGAATGTAATGCATTTGAGGCCTCTGCGGATGTTGAGCGAATTCGAAGCAGGCTCGGTTTAAAGAATCAGTGTGTGGTCGCGACACGGCATGACGAGCCTGTGAGTCAGTACCAATACGAAGTATTGTCCAACTTTGAAGCTCTCAGTGGACCCACTTGGTTACCGTCAGTCTATGGACACTATGCGCGGATAGTCGACCGGAAGTCGGGTGCTGTGTTGGGGCAACAATACATGATCAAATATGCAGGGTGGCTTAGTAGCATACGAAACGAATTCAGTTTTATGGTTTGGTCGAAAGACACAAAGCCAGGCGATACCGATAACGTCCTCTCGATATCAGACGTCATACACCCCATTTCACGTAATTCCTCAAAGGGAGAGTAATGTTTGATTCCGACGAATGGCACCGGGTGAGCTGACGAGCTTTTCACGGATACGTGGTTAACCGCGCCTTGGTTTGGTACGAAGCCGCGGATAATAAAGTTGCCATTTGATAGTAAATGGCGCTATTTTTATCCACCATGAGCCAAGCCCGAGACATTCCCGCTGCCCTTCGTGCATTCCGCCGCCATAGCGGGGTGCTCCGAACAAAACAGGCGCTCGATCTCGGTATTCATCCCGCCACGCTCTATGGACTTCGGGATAGCGGCAAGGTTAAGGCGCTTGCCCGCGGGCTGTACAAGCTGGCGGACACCGCTGAATCCCGGAATCCAGATCTCACTGTTGTGAGCGCTCGCGCCCCAGGAGCGGCTGTCTGCCTCATTTCGGCGCTAGCCTTTCATGGCATCACGACGCAGATCCCTGCGGTCGTGCATCTGGCCGTGCCTCGCGGCCGGTACTACAAGCTGAAGCTTGATCCACTGCCTGTCCAGGTCTACCGCTACGATCCGAAGACGTTCGAAGCGGGCCTTGAATCCCAGGAACTTGGAGGAGGGAGAGTCAAGGTCTATAACGTCGCCCGAACCCTCGCGGACTGCTTCAAGTTTCGCAACAAGATCGGCCTGGACGTTGCGCTTGAAGCTCTACGGCTCGCCCGCCAGCGCAAGAAGGTTGCAACACGAGAGCTGCTGCACTACGCACGACTGCTGCGCGTCGAGCGACTGATGCAGCCGTACCTGCAGATCCTGTCGTGACGGAAACCCCGAAAAACCTCATTGCATCGGTGCTCGACCGCCTGAGGCATGAGGCGACGGGGCAGGGAGTACCGTTCAATCAGGTCCTGCAGTTCTACGCCATCGAGCGATTTCTCTACCGACTATCGAAATCTCCGCATATCGACAGCGTCCTGCTAAAAGGCGCGCTATTGCTGAAAACCATCGGCATCCCCCGTGCCCGGCCCACCATGGATATCGACCTCCTGCGCCAAGGCAAAGGCGACGAGGCAAGCCTTGTCGCGCTGGTAAGGGACTGCGCACTTCTCGATGGAGCTGCAGACGGCGTAACGTTTGATCCGGACAGCATCGTGGCCGAAGAGATCGCGAAAGACGCCGACTACCTGGGGACCCGCGTCCACCTCGCCGCCCGAATGGGTAACGTGCGATTGAAAGTTCAAATCGACTTCTGTATCGGTGACGTGGTTGTCCCTGGCCCTCGGTTCATTGATTACCCGGCGTTCCTTGACCAACCGGCCTTGCGTCTTCGCGCCTACCCCGTGGAGGCAGCAATAGCGGAAAAATTTCAGGCAATGGTCGAGCTCGACATGACCAACAGTCGGATGAAGGACTTCTACGACATCTGGACGTGCTCCCGGCATCTCGAATTCGATGGAGCGACCCTTTCCAGCTCCATTGCCGCAACCTTTGAGCGGCGTGCGACGCCCTTGCCCGTCGAACCACCTCCTGCGCTTACCGCTGCCTACTTCGGCGCGGATACCCATCAGCGTCAGTGGCAAGCATTTGTGAAGCGGATTGGTGAAACGGATCTCTCTGATCGGTTTGCAGACGTGATGACAGAGGTCAGCGGATTCTTGTTGCCGCCAGCCATTGCTGCCGCCCGTCAAGAACGGTTTCGAAAGCGCTGGCCAGCTCAAGGCCCTTGGCAATAGCCGACTGTAGGTGAGTCAGATTACGCGCGACAAGTTGAGTATCAGGGCAAAGTCGGCACGAATGCAGGATAGCCATTCGGCGGCTGGTGGGCCACATTGTGGCCCATGGTTGCTGCGCGCTTCTTGAAGTCACGAGTATCTCCGGAAACGAAACGGCGCGTGCAGGAGGCAGCGCGTCAGCAGTTGCTGACAGAATCGATTTGGCTCAGACGGGTGGTGGATTCCGCTTTGCGAACGGCAGGGCCGACGGCGAATGAAGAGGAGCTGATCCGGTCAGAGTTGATAGCGCGCGACGCACGGCTGTACGTGCGACTAACCCCTGAAGATCGTCTCCTGCTCCGCGAACGCGCCGCAGCCAGGGGCATGCCGTCCGCCACTTACGTGTCGGTCCTCACGCGTGCGCACCTAAGACACCTGGCGCCGCTCCCCGCTGAAGAGCTAGCTCGCGCTCAAGAGATCAGTCGCCGAATTGGGCGCTATCGGCCGGAACCTCAATCAGATCGCCAGAGCTGCCAACCTGGGTGACCGATTGGCTACGCCCGGACGCAGTGACCTCGTCAATATGCTGAAGGTCTGCAGCGCCCTACGGGATCATGTGAAAGCTCTGATCAAGGTGAACGTGGTGAGCTGGGAGACGGGTCAGGCTGATCGCCAGATTTCCCCTGGCAGTTCGAAGGGGTAGCCTAGTCGTTCAGATATCCAGACGGCGCTGGTCGGGTCGGTTTCCTGCTTCCTCTTTTCGAAGCCGGGACGATGAGGGTGCGGTAGGCCGATTGTGGCTTGATCGTCTGGACCGGCGCTGACTCTCGACGGGCTCGCCCTGGTGGTCGACGCTGAAATGAAATCGGTGATGGCGCTGGCTGAAATGAAGCGGCGACACCCGATGAGTACGCTCGGGAGCTCGCCACTGCGGAGCGTTTGGTAGAGCGAGTTTCTTGAAAGGCCGCCCAGCAGTTTGCGTGCTTGCTCGATCGAATAGAGTTCGGCGTCTTTCACGGGCTCTCCTGGCTGCGTGCCGGTACAATTTAGTTCGCGTGAGTTCACGCTTGTATAAGGTAGTCGGTCCGCGGAATTCTGATGGTTCGAGTTTCTGGCTGATTTACCCAGAAACTCATCCCTGTTTTGGTTTCGCCCCTGCATGGCCGAGTAGGGTGGGGTATCTTTGTGGGGTAGGGCGTGTTCCGGCACTGCCACTAGATTTTTAATATCAGCAGGTTACCTCGGATGTTCAACTCCGGCCGGGGGCGCCATCCGACAGAGCCATGAACGAATCCGCATCAAACGATTCCAAGACTTCTTCGGCAGACGCAGCGGCAACGGGTGCGCCTCCGTCGGGGGGCAGCGTAGACCTTGAGACAGTCAATGTTTTACAGCAGGCCATCCTGCAGCGGGTCCGGGATGCCGATGCGCGGGGCCGCTGGCTGCCGCAGATTTCACGCACTCAGTGGGTCGTCTCTGCGGTGATCGCGGTCATCATCGTCGCCGGGATTTTCAATGTGGTGGATGCCGGGCTCAGGGCCTTTCAGAAGTTTGCAGAAGTCTCCCTGCGGTCGCGCCAACAGGCCGCGGCCCAGCCGACGACCGTGGAGCCAGCACCTCCCGTTGATGTCAGCGCCCCGTTTATCGTTACTCTGGTTCCGGAGGCTGCTCCTGCCGCGCCTGAGCCGGAACGTCACCCAACAATAACTTTCGGAGTTTCAGGCATGTTCTGGCTGTTCATTCTTTCGGTTGTGCTGATCGGTGCCGGGTTGCCCTTGCAGGCCCTGGTCAATGCCCGTCTCGGGACCCTGACGGCGGGGCCCGTCTTTGCCGCAACGTTGTCCGTACTGGCCAGCCTGCTCGTGCTGGTGGCGATGCTGGCAGTGCAACGGCCAGCCGTGCCGTCACTCAGGGAAGTGGTTGGGCTTCCGCCGTGGGTCTGGGTGGGAGGAATCGTCGGGGGATGCTATGTGATTGCCGCGACCCTGGGGGTCCCGAGGATTGGCGCCGCCGGATTCGTTGCCGTGGTGGTGTTCGGACAGATGGTCGGCTCCCTGGTCCTCGATCACTACGGCATTCTGCACGCGCCTCAACCCGCCAACTGGGTTCGCGTCTTTGGTGTGGTCATGGTGATGGCCGGAATGCTGCTGGTGCTGCAGCCCTGGCGTCGCTGAGCCCAACCCAGAGCGGGGCTCTCGCGCTGCGCTGAGTCACCGTCACCCGGACTCATGCCGGGCACCCGGAAGTACCTGCCGGAACGGCTTCGCAGAAAGCCCGTCACCAGTGCCGCGTGCTTTTTTCATTTTGGGGGATCATCGGCTACACTACGCGCCCGCTGAGGCCCCGGGCCAAGGCGACCTTTCTTTGGAATCACAGGAACTTACGCGCGAATGAGCGACTCATTGCGAGCATTGCTCGAGGCATCTTCCTTAAGCGGTGGTAACGCCCCTTACCTCGAATCCCTGTACGAACAGTTTCTGACCGATCCGGAATCTGTAGAGCTTCGCTGGCGCGACTACTTTCGCGGCCTGAAGAACGGCGGTGCTGCCGACACGGCGCATGGCCCGATTCGCGAACAATTGGCCAGGCGCGCGAGGGAAGTTCGGGTGGCGGCGCCGGACGGTGCCCGCGCCGGCAGCGCGGATCTGTCTGCAAAGCAGGCGTCAGTCGCGCGTCTCGTGCAGGTCTACGCCAACCGCGGTCACCTCTGTGCGGATATTGATCCGCTCGGCCTGCTCAAGCGGCCAGTGCCGGAAGTTCTGAAGCTCGAGTATTACGGTCTGTCCGCTGCAGACCTTGATACCGAGTTCTTTGCTGGCCGGGCACAGGGCACGACGCCCAAGCGGCAAAAGCTCAAGGACATCGTTGCGCAGCTGAAGCACACCTACTGCGGCAAGGTGGGCGCAGAGTTTGCCCACGTCTCGACGACTGAAGAGCGTCTCTGGCTGCAGGATCGATTCCTGCAGGGTCGTGCGGAGTTCCGCCTCTCGACGGAAGAACGCAAGACCATCCTGCGCAACCTGACTGCGGCAGAAGGAATCGAACGTTACCTCGCCACGCGTTATCCCGCACAGAAGCGTTTTGCGCTTGAAGGCGGCGACAGTCTGATCCCGCTGCTTGACGATCTCATTCAGAAGGCCGGCGCCGCGGGTGTCGAGGAAATGGTGTTTGGCATGGCGCATCGCGGCCGCCTGAACGTGCTCGTGAACGTCATGGGCAAGTCGCCGCAGGCGTTGTTCTCCGAGTTTGACGGCCATTACGACGTCAATCACATGCAGGGATCGGGCGACGTCAAATATCACAAGGGCTTCTCGGTCGATGTGCGCACGCCGGGTGGCAATGTGCATCTCGCGCTGGCGTTCAATCCTTCGCATCTGGAGGTTGCGAATCCGGTGGTGGAAGGCTCGGTACGTGCGCGCCAGCAGCGCCGCAGCGATACCGCCGGCGACAAGGTCGTGCCGGTGCTGATGCATGGCGATGCCGCATTCGCAGGCCAGGGCGTCGTCATGGAGACGCTGCAGATGTCGCAAGCACGCGGCTTCTACACGGGCGGCACCGTGCACATCATCATCAATAACCAGGTCGGTTTCACCATCTCGAACCCCGCCGATGCGCGCTCGACGCTCTATTGCAGCGACGTCGCCAAGATGATCGAAGCACCGATCTTCCACGTGAACGGGGACGATCCGGAGGCCGTGGTGTTCGTGACGCGCCTGGCACTCGAGTACCGGATGAAGTTCCACAAGGATGTGGTCATCGACCTCGTGTGCTATCGCAGACTGGGGCACAACGAGGCCGATGAGCCGGCAGCAACGCAGCCGGTGATGTACCAGGTGATCCGGCAGTTGCCGACGACGCGGCAGATCTACGCCGAGCGTCTCGCGAAGGAAGAGGTCATCAAGCTGGAGGATGCGGACGCGCTGGCCGATCAGTACCGCAAGGAACTCGATGAAGGCAAGTCGCAGGCCAAACAGTCGCTCGGGTTGATCGGCAACAAGCACACGGTTGACTGGTCGAAATACACCCAGGCTGACTGGCATGAAGTCGTCAAGACGGGCGTCAAGGCGGAAACACTGCAGGACCTCGCCAAGCACCTGACCCATCTGCCAGCCAATCTCACGCTGCATCGGCAGGTTGCGCGCATCGTCCAGGATCGCGAGAAAATGACGGCAGGGCAGTTGCCGGCGGACTGGGGCTATGCGGAAACGCTGGCCTACGCGAGCCTGCTGACGGAGGGTTTCGAGATCCGCCTCACCGGGCAGGATGCGGGGCGCGGCACGTTCTTCCATCGCCACGCTGTGTGGCACGACCAGACGACAGGTGAGACTTACACGCCGCTCAAGAACCTGCAGCCAGGCCAGCCACTGTTCACGGTCATCGATTCATTGCTGTCCGAAGAGGCGGTCATGGGGTTCGAGTACGGCTTCTCGACCACTGAGCCGAACTGCCTGACGATCTGGGAAGGCCAGTTCGGCGATTTCGCGAACGGCGCCCAGGTCATCATCGACCAGTTCATCAGTTCGGGTGAGGCCAAGTGGGGTCGACTCTGCGGATTGGTTCTGCTGTTGCCGCATGGTTATGAAGGCCAGGGCCCGGAGCATTCGTCAGCGCGGCTCGAACGCTTCCTGCAGCTGTCTGCCGAGAACAACATGCAGGTCTGTGTGCCTTCAACGCCTGCGCAGATGTTCCATATGTTGCGACGGCAGATGGTGCGCAGTCTGCGCAAACCGCTCATCGTGATGACGCCCAAGAGCCTGCTGCGCCACAAGCTGTCGGTCTCATCGCTTGAAGACCTGACCCGCGGCACGTTCCTGAACGTGATCGACGAGATCGACGAGATCCAGCCGGCCAACGTCAAGCGCGTGGTGTTCTGTTCCGGCAAGGTGTATTTCGACCTGCTCGATTCCCGACGGGCCGATGGCACCCGCGATGTAGCGATCGTCCGCATCGAGCAGTTGTACCCGTTCCCGTTTGACGAGTATTCGGCGGTCCTCAGGAAGTATCCGAATGCCCGTGAAGTCGTATGGTGCCAGGAGGAGCCACAGAATCAGGGCGCGTGGTACCAGATCCGTCACCAGATGCAGCGACCCTTGAGTTCCAAGGACGAGCTGTTCTACGCAGGGAGAGCGCCCGCCGCGGCCCCGGCCACCGGAATATTCAAGCTGCACATGCAGCAGCAGCAGGCGCTTGTCGACGCGGCGTTGCGAGCGGCCAGCAGCGGCGAAACGGTTCGTCTCAAGGCACTCAAACGTCAGCAGTAGCACGGGTCGCGACAGTTGGTTTAGCCGGCGCAAACGCCGCGCATGGATAAAGGGAATCAGGGCCAAAGTACATGAGCATTGAAGTCAAAGTTCCGCAGTTGCCTGAATCGGTCGCCGACGCGACGCTGGTAGCCTGGCGCAAGCAGCCCGGCGAATCAGTCGCCCGTGATGAAAATCTCGTCGATCTCGAGACAGACAAGGTTGTGCTCGAAGTGCCGGCACCTGCTGCGGGTGTCCTGCGCGAGATCAGGATCGTGAATGGCACGACGGTGACGAGCGGCCAGGTGCTCGCGATTCTTGAAGAAGGTGCGGTCGGCACGGCGCCGGCAGCAGCAACGGCAGCCAAGTCCGCCGCTCCGCCCGCGGCTGCGAGCGGCGCAGACAAGTCAGGCCCCGCTGCCCGTCGACTCATCGAAGAGAACAAATTGGATGCAGGCGGGATCGCGGCCAGCGGCAAGGACGGTCGCGTCACCAAGGGTGATGTCATCCAGCACATGGCCAAACCCGCGGCGGCTCCAGCACCGGCGAAGGCTGCGCCCACTGCGCTCGCGCCTGCTGGCGCCCGTTCCGAACAGCGCGTGCCGATGACACGTCTGCGTGCCCGGATCGCAGAACGGCTCATCCAGGCCCAGGCGTCTGCGGCGATGCTGACGACGTTCAACGAAGTGGACCTGACCGCGGTGAATGAGCTGCGCAGTCGCTACAAGGAAAAGTTCGAGAAGACGCATGGCGTCAAGCTCGGCTTCTCGTCCTTTTTCATCAAGGCGGCTATCGAAGCACTGCGCCGCTTTCCTTCGGTCAACGCGTCCATCGACGGCAACGATATCGTTTATCACGAGTTTTATGACATCGGCGTTGCGGTCTCCACGGATCGCGGCCTGATGGTGCCGGTACTGCGTAATGCGGAGAACATGGGCTTCGCGGAAATCGAGTCCGCAGTCGGTGCTTATGCACAGCGTGCCCGCGACGGTTCGATCACCATGGAGGAACTGACCGGCGGCACATTTACCATTACCAATGGTGGTGTCTTCGGCTCGCTGGTTTCGACCCCCATCCTCAACATGCCGCAGGTGGCTATCCTCGGCATGCACAAGATCCAGGATCGACCCGTCGTCGTGAACGGCCAGATCGTGATCCGGCCGATGATGTATCTCGCGCTGACCTACGATCACCGCATCGTGGACGGACGCGAATCCGTGCAATTCCTCGTGGCAATCAAGGAAGCGCTGGAAGATCCCGCGAGGCTGCTGCTCAATGTCTGACCAGTACGATGTCATCGTCATCGGGGCGGGTCCGGCCGGTTATCCCTGCGCCATTCGCGCCGGACAGAACAAGCTCAAGGTAGCCTGTATTGACGAGTGGCAGAACCACGATGGCAGTTATGCCTTCGGCGGCACCTGCCTGAATGCAGGCTGTATTCCCTCGAAAGCCCTGCTCGAATCCTCCGAGTTGTACCACCGGGCACAGGCTGAGTTCGCCACTCACGGCATCAAGCTGACCGGCGTCAGCTTCGACGTGGCCGCCATGCAGAAGCGCAAAGCGTTGATCGTCAAGCAGTCGACGGCAGGCATCGCTTCCCTGATGAAGGCTGCCGGCGTCACGGCACTTGTGGGCCACGGCAAGCTGCTGCCAGGAAACAAGGTGGAATTCACGGACAAGGATGGCAAGAAGAAGGAACTGAACGCGAAACACGTTGTGCTGGCAGCGGGCTCGATCCCCACGGAGTTGAAGAGCCTCCCGTTCGATGGCAAGGACATCGTCGATTCGTGGGGCGCGCTTGAATTCGATACCGTCCCGAAGCGCCTTGGCGTCATCGGTGCAGGGGTTATCGGCCTCGAGCTCGGTAGCGTGTGGCGTCGACTCGGGTCAGAGGTCGTCGTTCTCGAAGCGCTGGATGCCTTCCTGCCGATGGCCGACAAAGCCGTTGCCAATGAGGCTCTGAAGCATCTGAAGAAGCAGGGGCTGGACATCAGGCTCGGTGCAAAGGTTTCCGGCGCGACCAAGGCGAAAGACGGCGTTGCGCTCAAGTACACCGACGCGAAGGGCGAACAGACGGTGACAGTGGACAAGGTGGTGGTCGCGATTGGTCGCCGGCCTTTCACCAGGAATCTGCTGGCCGAAGGTACCGGTGTCGAAATCGACGAGCGCGGCTTCATCAAGGTCGATGGCGAATGCCGGACCGCCGCCGCCAACGTATGGGCAATCGGCGACGTGGTACGGGGTCCGATGCTGGCGCACAAGGGCAAGGAAGAGGGCGTGGTGGTTGCCGATCTCATTGCCGGCCTGCATGGCGAAGTGAACTACGATCTCGTGCCGTCCGTCATCTATACGGCGCCGGAAATAGCCTGGGTGGGGCAGACCGAAGAGCAGGTCAAGGCCAGCGGTCGGGCCTACAAGATTGGTTCATTTCCGTTCATGGCCAGCGGCCGGGCAAGAGCCATGGAAGCCGCAGCCGGCTTCTGCAAGATCGTGGTGGCCGTCGACGACGATCGCATTCTCGGCGTGCACATCATCGGCCCGATGGCGGGGGAGCTGCTTGCGGAGGCAGTGCTGGCGATGGAGTACTCCGCCAGCGCGGAAGACCTGCAGAGAACGATGCACGCGCATCCGACGCTCTCCGAGGCACTGCATGAAGCAGCACTCGGCGCAGACAAGCGCGCGATCGATTTTCCGAACCGGTAGGTCGGCCCCTATTCAACAGGCGGCGGAACGATCGAAAGAACGGTGCCATCGGGCAGGATCACTTGCGCGATCATTCCCAGGTGGGTTCCATCCTTGGCAGGGGCGTAGTGCACCGTGACGATTTCGCCGACCTTGATGATTTTCGGCGTCCATCCAGCTCGCAGGAGCACACCCGGTGCGCGACCTTCGAGCGCCCATTTCACCTTGCCGCCCTTGCCATCGTCGGCTTCGAGATAGAGCCACGTGTGCGGATTGGACCACTGCCAGTCGGTAACGGTGCCTTTGACTTCGTCGATCTTCTGAACGTTGAACGCGGAGTTGCTGTGATGCGAGAAGGCCGGGGCCGCAGCCAGCGAAGCCATTCCCAGCAGTGCGGATATCAGTGTGGTCCTGTGGTTCATGATCCTGGGATCTCCTCAAGAATACAGAATGAATTTGCCAGTCTGCGGGCGAATCTGCGTCAGTGCGCGTTTTCGAGTCCTTCGGCGCACGCAAACTCCCTGAGCTGATCCTTGGGGGGCGAAGCCTTCCGATAGGTGTGGACGATCTCCCAGGGTTTGGTCAGGGCTTTCGGGTCGTGCACGGTGATGCGATCCTCCAGCTTTCCCGGCTCGATGAAGCGGATGCGTTCCGTGATCCTGGACGCATCGCTGCGCGACGAACCGAAGCCGTCGAGCGGCGCATCCGCGCGCATGGCCACGGTTTCCACCACCAGCGTGTCGCCTTCCCAGTGACCGGTGGAATAGCCTGCATACGTTGGATCGTCGAGTTCTTTCTGCGTCGGCTTGCGGCCGTCCAGATAGATGCGCCTGAGCGCGTCCATCCACTCGCTGAACATCGTGATCTTGTCTCTGGTCTGCATGACCTCCATGCCGTACGCCATGCTCATCATGCTGGGCATGCCCGGCGGCAGGCATTTCAACGTGGCGTCGGTATCGGATGACCCGGCCTTGCGCGATTTCGCGACCTCGTCATATCTGGCGAGATATTCCTCGTTGAGTGGTGGCAGACCCAGTGGCCGTCCGGAAGCATCCACGGGCAGAACCATACCCCTGGGTCGAGGCGGCGGCGAACCAGCAGGCCCTGTGGGTGCAGGAGGGGGGCGCATGGCCGGAAATATCGGGTAGTAGACGCCTGAAAAGTCAGGCGGAGACGCCGCGGCGGCCGCGGCAATGCCCGGCAGCATGAACGTCACCGCACCGGCGACTATCAGTGGAAGTGACAGACTGCGGATAGTGCTTGCGACAAAGACCATGGCCATCTCCTGTTGAACTGGCCGCGCCATGGTAACTGATTGCTTGGAAACGAACGAGGCCAGGCACTTGCGTGCCTGGCCTCGGTGAATCGTCACAGGTTTTCGAAAGTCCTGCCCGTCAGAAGTTGACCCGTGCCCCCACGCGGAATGTGCGGCCCACCAGGTCATACAGGGTATTGCCGACCGCATTGTTGATCGCGCCATCGGGTGGATTCTGGTCGGTCAGGTTGTTCACCACTCCGTAGAGGGTCACGTTCATGTCGCTACCCTCGATCAGCTTGTACTGCGCCGACAGGCTCACGTAGTCCACCGCTTCCGCGATGTTGTCGCTGATGCTGTTTGCCAGTGTCGGGCTGTAGTTGGCCTTGTCCGGTCCGATCAGGGTCGTGTCGAAGTACGTTCGAGCCATATGCCGAATCTGCAGATTGCCGCTGAAGCGGTCGAGCGTGTAGTTGAAGCCCAGATTGAACGTCCAGTCCGGGAGGGTCTGGCCAGCCCGATCGATGGCACTCACCGAATCCGTTGTGATGAGCGTATCTACATACGTGCTCAACAGACGAATACCCAGGTTGCCCGGAAGACCGAACAGGCTCGGTACGTTGTACGCGAACTCGAAGTCGATACCGCTGGTGTCGAGCCCGTTCAGGTTGAGTCTTGGATTTGAAACCCGCAGGATCGAAGGGGGGGTTCCAGGGCCAAACTCGATCAGCGAGCAGAACTCATTGCCCTGCGGCGTGGTGCCGACCACCGTTGACCCTGCCGGAGTGAAGCAGCGATCGACGACGGCCTGGGCGCCAATGGTCGAAATCACCTCGTCGATCTGGATGTCGAAGTAGTCGACCGACATGCGGAAGCCCGGGATGAACGACGGCGTCAGCACAATGCCGCCGGTGAACGTTGTTGCCTCCTCAGGCACGAGGTTTGGATTGGACGTTGTCAGCGCAGGCGTCAGGATGGTGACCCCGTTGGCGGGATTCCGGGTATTGCCGAAGCCGGTCGCCGGCCCCGCGTACAGTTCCTGCAGGTTCGCTGCCCGGATATCCTGGGACAGCGTGGCCCTGAACCGGATATCGTTCACCGGCTGCCAGGTCAAGCCAACCTTCCAGGTTTCGACATTGCCACTGGTCGAGTAGTCGGTCAGACGTCCGGCCGCGTTCAGATCGAGTGACTGCGCCAGGAACTTGTCGCTCAACAGCGGGAACACTGTCTCCAGGTACACTTCCTGGACTTCGACATCGCCTTTGATGGCCTGCGGATTGCCGATTTCATATCGGGCAGCCGCGGAGTTGGCGTCGACGGTGCTCGAAATCTTGTCCTTGCGGTATTCAAGGCCCGCAGCAATCGAAACCGGTCCGGCCCAGTTCGAGAAGGGCTCGCCCGAGAGGTTCAGGCCGGCCGCGTCCTCGATGAACTTGACGTCTTCGGACTGCACTCCGGAGACGTAGGCGAGTGCCGCGGCGGACGGTGAGCCCACGCCAAACAAATTGATCGGCACGCAGCCGGCAGCCGGGCCGCCGCCGTAAATGGTCGGGCCGCGATAACCGGCCGCAGTCTCGGAGCGGCAGACAATCGTGCCGTTGGGACCCGCGACCGCATCGGTCGCTGCAAAAAAGTTCGACTGAATGGTCTGGTTGTACAGCTGCAGGAAGTTGTTCTCGCCGCGCTGGTAATAGAAGTCCCAGCTCCAGGCTTCGCCCAGCTTGCCTTCGAGTCCCACGACGAAGCGCGTAGTTTCGTTTTCGGCGGTGGTCGTATAGTTGCCGAAAGGGCCGAATTCAGTCAGGACATGGCCCATCACGAACGACTGGTTTGGCGTCATTCCCAGAATGGCCACTCGGCGCGGATCCGTGACCGGCAGTGATGCCACGGTAGCATCCAGGAAAGGGTTGTCGCCGAAGATATTCAGATTCGCCTGATCCAGTCGCTTTGGGCCGAACCCTTCCGAGCTGGAGTGGGCGAAGGACGCTTCACCATAGATCGTCAGTGAGTCGCTGAGTTCGTAGCTGACGCGAGTGAGTGCTGAATAGCGTTCGACCGGGTTGGCGACGTTTTCGCCGGTCAGGATGCTGGCGCCGCCATTCGAGCCACCGACCATCAGGTTGCCGCCGACCGGATTTCCGAGGTCAAACGTCCCGAGGCCGCTTCCGCCGTCATTGAAGATGATGTTGTCGAGCGCGTTGCTGTTGAAGTTGCCGTTGGCAGCGCTGGCGGGCCGGCCGTTGATCACACCACTCGGCGACAGCAGGTCTGAAAACCACACGTCCGGGGTGACAAGACGCGATGGCAGCCCGGCAGCGCGATTTGCGGGGAGGCTGATCGTCCACCAGCGCTCATTCGCCCAGTCTCGAGCACCGTCCTTCCGGCCGACGCCCTTGTTGTCGACATACTCGCCACCTGCCATGAAGTGCCCGCGACCATCGGCGAAACTCGTACCGCCCGCCAGGCTGACGTTGTATTCCTCGTAATCGCCCTCTGTCGAAGCACCGTAGGAGACGTTGCTTTCGAGGCCCTGGAGGTCATTCTTCAGGATCAGGTTGACGACGCCAGCGACGGCATCCGAACCCCAGGCAGCCGAGGCGCCGCCTGTCACGACTTCGGTGCGCTCAATCAGGCTGGCCGGGATCAGATTGATGTTGACCGTGCCGTTGGAGCTGGTTGGAACGTGCCGGCGACCATTCACCAGCACCAGCGATCTGATGGTCCCCAAGCCCCGGAGATCGATTCCGGCGAGGCCACCGGCGCCGATCGAATTGGACTGCTGCGTAGCGGTGTTTCGAAATGCCGGTTGCTCGTTGATGACGTCAAGGATGTTGGTGGCGGCGCGGGCCTCAAGCAGTTCCGGGCCGATGACGGTGGTCGGTGTCGGTGCGCTGAACCCTTCGCGCGCGACGCGGGAAGCAGTGACCGTGATTTCGGTCAGCGGTTCGGCCGCCGGTTCAGCCGCCTGTACGCGTGCCTGGCTTAGAACCAGTCCAACTGACAGCAGCAGTAAGCGACTCGCTTTTGAATTCTTCATATGCAGTTACCCCCATGACAAATGGACCACGTTTTTAATCTGACTCGCAGTTCCCAATCCTCACCAATCGCTCTTGAATACGACAATCGGCAAGGATCCAGCCAACGTTATTTAATATCTTAAGTTACTGCAGTCAAGCAGTAAGTTCACTGCGTTGCACCAAGCGGCAGGCTGGCGCCTATCATTCATATGTGAATTATTCATATATTACTCGAAGCATTGCCCGTGCATGGAGAATAACGAGTTCCGTCGCGGACTCTTCAGGCCCTAGAGGGCAGCCTTTCTGTGCGCGCTGATCACGTTCGGCAGGCCCTGGATGCGGGCGAGGGCGCGCGACAGTTCGGTCAGTCCATGCACGGAGATGCGGAGAGTCATGGTGGCAATGCCGTCATGTTCGTGGGTCTCGGTCGACATCGCGTGAATGTTGATCTTCGCATCCGCCAGCACAGCAGTGACATCGCGAACGAGTCCGCGACGGTCGTAGGCACGAACGCTGACATCAATCGCGAACGTCTGGCCGCTGTCCTGCCCCCATTCCACGACGATTGTCCGTTCCGGGTGGGCTGACGCCAGGCGCAGGGCATTCGGACAGTGTTGTCGATGGATGCTGACGCCGCGGCCGAGGGTGATATAGCCGGTAATCGGTTCCGGTGGTACCGGTCGGCAGCAGCGAGCGAAATTTGAAAGCAGGTCGCCGACGCCGTCTATCGTGATGCCTGTCTTGCCGACTTCCCGAACGGGTCTGCGAGGGGCAGTCGATGGCAATTCCTGCGGTTTGGCGCGCCGCTGCATGGCGCCGGCAATCTGCGCGACCGTCAACTCGCCTTCGCCAAGCGCCAGATACAGCGCATTGGCGTCCGGCAATTCGAACTCGGCCAGCAGGTCTTCCACGGTGACCGAGTGGATGGCCAGGCGCTGCAGTTCGCGTTCCAGGATCTGCTTGCCCTGTGCGATGTTCTGGGCTTCGTCCTGCTTGCGGAACCACGCGCGGACCTTGCCACGGTTTCTCTGTGAAACGAGGTAGCCAAGCGAAGGCACCAGCCAGTCGCGACTGGGGCTTAACTGCTTGCCGGTAATGATTTCGACCTGATCGCCGTTGGCGAGCGGCTGGTTGAGCGGCACCATGCGTCCGTTCACCTTGGCTCCGCGGCAACGATGGCCCAGGTCCGTGTGGACGTGATACGCGAAGTCGAGCGGCGTGGCGCCCCGTGGCAGATCGATCACCTCGCCCCGCGGCGACAACGCATAGACGCGATCTTCGAATATCTCGGCGCGCATCTGTTCGAGCAGATCCTGCTCCGCTTCCCGTGTCCCGGATCCGCTTGCATCGTTTCCCGCGGGTTCCAGCAGGGATCTGAGCCAGTTGATCTTCTGCTCGTAGGCCGGATTCGCGCGGCCCCCTTCCTTGTAACGCCAGTGAGCCGCCACGCCGAGTTCGGCGTGCTCGTGCATCTCCTGCGTGCGAATCTGGATTTCAAGGGGCAGCTTGCCCGGACCGATGACGGCGGTATGCAGCGAGCGGTACTGGTTGTCCTTCGGGGTGGCGATGTAGTCGTCGAACTCGCCGGGTATATAGGGCCACAGGCTGTGGACGAGTCCGAGCGCCGCGTAGCAGTCCGCTATTGAGTCGACCAGAATGCGGACGGCACGCAGATCGTAGAGTTCCTCGAACGACAGGTGCTTGCGCTGCATCTTCCGCCAGATGCTGAAGATGTGCTTGGGCCGGCCCGCGATCTCGATCACCCGGATGCCCGCTGCGTCGAGAGCCGTCCTGATTGCCCGAATCACCTCATCTATATAGTGTTCCCGGTCCGCGCGTTTGGTGGCCAGCCAGCCGGCTATGCGCTTGTAATTCTCCGGCTCGAGATACCGGAAACTCAGGTCCTCCAGCTCCCATTTGAGTTGCCAGATCCCGAGCCGATTGGCGAGCGGTGCATAGATCTCTCGCGTTTCGAGCGCAATGCGCTGCCGCTCGCTTTCAGGGGCATCCTTGCAGGTACGCAGGCGATGCAGCTGATCAGCCAGCCGGATCAGGATCAGTCGCGCATCCGTGACGACCGCCAACAGCATCTTGCGCAGGGCTTCGGACTGTGCGGCCGGCAAGGCCTGGCCCGGTCGCCACAGTGCGGGGGTACCGAAGTGGCCGAGGCGAACGATTTCACGGGCAATACGGGTTGCCTGTTCGCCGAAGATCTCGCGCGCCGTGGGGTCGGGTAGCAGGCCTGCCTCGACCAGAGGAAACAGTGTCGCGCCCAGCACGATATCGTCGTCGGCTTTCAGTTCCTCCACGATTCTGGAAAGCGCGAGCGCACGCGAAGCTGCCGGCCGACGTGCGGCATCCTGCGCGCTGAAGTCCGCCAGAAACTCCCGGGCGTGCACGACTACGGCAGGGGTCGGACGAGTCACGCTTGGTTCGGCTGCCACGGGAGCTTGCGGACGAAGTTGCAGGATTGCGGAGGAAATTGAAGGTGTTGGAGAGCGACCGTTACCGGTATCATACGCGGCTTCAGATCCAGAGCATTCCGCGCCATTCTTCTTCAGGTGCCCATGACAAGATGTCCAGTACGAAGTGAAGGCGGCAACCGCGAACACGGTTCAAAGGCCGGGATTGCCATTGGCGCGTCGTAGTTCCAGGCGTCTGCTTCTGCCTCCGCCCGGCGCCCAGCAGAGGCGAGCGCCTGTGACGATGATCCGGAAGTCCGCCGGCGCCGCGCCAGTGCGCGTGCTCGGCCTTGATCCGGGATCACGGGCTACGGGTTACGCGCTGATCGACTGTTCAGGCACTCACAGCGATTACGTCGCGAGCGGCGCCATTCGCACCACCAGCGAATCCTTTCCTGACCGTCTGCAGGAAATTTTCGCCGGAGTGTCCCGCCTGGTCGGTGAGTTCCACCCCGACGAAGTGGCCATCGAGCGCGTCTTCATGCACCGCAATCCGGACAGCGCGATCAAGCTGGGCCAGGCTCGCGGAGCTGCACTTTGCGGCACCTTTGCGGCGCAGGCACGCGTCTACGAATATGCTCCGCGTGAGATCAAACTCGCCGTCGTCGGTACGGGAGCCGCCGGCAAGGAACAGGTCCAGCTGATGGTGAAACAGCTATTGAGACTCTCGGGTACCCCAGGGCCGGATGCGGCCGACGCGCTCGCCGTGGCGCTCTGCCACGCGAATACTCGCCGCCTGCAGGAACTGGTGAAGGTTGCCGAAAGTTCACCGGCGAGGGCGGAGCGATGATCGGGTCGTTGCGCGGTCGGTTGTTGCTGAAGCAGCCGCCCCATCTCGCGATCGATGTGGGGGGCGTGGGTTACGAACTCGAGGCGCCCATGTCGACCTTCTACACGCTGCCGGCGACCGGCGCTGACGTGACCCTGTGTACGCATCTCGTCATCCGCGACGACGCGCATGTGCTCTATGCCTTTGCGACGGAGCGGGAACGCCGGCTGTTCCGCGAGTTGCTCAAGGTGTCGAATGTGGGGCCGAAGATAGCGCTGGCACTGCTGTCGGGAATCAGTGTCGACGGCTTTCTGCAGTGTGTGGAGGCCGAGGACGCCGATGCGCTCGTCAGGGTGCCGGGCGTGGGCCGCAAGACAGCGGAGCGCCTGCTGGTCGAGATGCGCGATCGGGTGAAGGCCTTCGGTGCCGTCGCGTCGGTGGCAACCGCAATCCCGGGGACGGAGGGCGTCAACCCCGGAATACAGTCGGAGGCGTTCAGTGCACTGGTGGCGCTGGGTTACAAGCCGCCTGAAGTCACTCGCCTGCTGAAGCTGGCCGAGTCAGGAGCGCAGACCACGGAAGACCTGATTCGCCGGGCATTGCAGGTCGCGTCCCGACCATGAGATCTGAAGAAGGCCACCAATGATCGAGCAGGACCGCATCACGACAGCTGCTCCGCAGGGCGAAGATGACGTCTTCGATCGCACGGTCCGGCCGAAGCAGCTCAAGGACTACATCGGCCAGGCGGCGGTCAAGACGCAGATGGAGATCTTCATCGAGGCGGCCCGCAAGCGCGGCGAAGCGCTGGATCACGTGCTGATTTTTGGCCCACCCGGACTTGGCAAGACGACGCTGGCGAACATCATCGCCAATGAGCTGGGCGTGGGCCTGAGACAGACCTCGGGTCCGGTGATCGAGCGCCCGGGTGATCTCGCCGCGCTGTTGACCAATCTGCAGCCGAACGACGTGCTGTTCGTCGACGAAATTCACCGCCTGAGTCCGGTCGTCGAAGAAATCCTCTATCCCGCCATGGAGGATTTTCAGCTCGATATCATGATCGGAGAGGGTCCGGGCGCGCGCTCCATCAAGCTCGATCTACCGCCGTTCACTCTGGTGGGCGCCACGACCCGGGCCGGGTTGCTGACCTCGCCGCTGCGCGACCGGTTCGGTATCGTCCAGCGCCTCGAGTTCTATGACCATGCGGAGCTCGAGAGCATCGTCCAGCGGTCGGCGGGAATTCTGGGCGTCAGGATGGAAGGCGGCGGAGCCCTGCAGGTCGCCCGGCGGTCGCGGGGGACGCCGCGCATTGCCAACCGGCTATTGCGCCGGGTCCGTGATTTCGCCGAAGTCCGTGCGCAGGGGCGGGTGACCGATACCGTTGCCGAAGATGCGCTCAATCTGCTCCATGTCGACTCCCAAGGCTTCGATGTCATGGACCGCAAACTGATGCTCGCCATCATCGAACGATTCGATGGGGGTCCGGTCGGAGTCGAGAGTCTTGCGGCGGCCGTGGGCGAAGAGCGCGGCACGATCGAGGACGTCATCGAACCATTCCTGATCCAGCAGGGCTATATCATGCGCACGGCCCGTGGCCGAATGGCGACACGCAACGCCTACCTGCATTTCGGCCTTAAAGTACCCGAGCGGGCACAGGCCAGTGGTGACCTTTTCAAAGATGGATAGAGACTGAAGACTGATGCCAGCAAGCTTTGCCTGGCCGGTGCGTATTTACTGGGAAGATACCGATGCCGGCGGTGTGGTCTACTACGCCAACTACTTGAGGTTTCTCGAGCGCGCACGCACGGAATGGCTGCGCTCCATCGGCGTCGAGCAGGGTGAGCTGCTGCGGACCCGGGGCCTGCTGTTTGCGATCGTGAACGTCGAGGCAAGCTATCTCAAGCCCGCCCGCTATGACGACCTGCTGCAGGTGACCTGCGGGATCGCGACGCGCACTCGCACCAGCGTGACCTTCGCGCAGGAGGTCTATCGCGGCAGCCTCGCAGGGGAGTTGTTGCTGGTAGCTGGCATCAGGGCGGTCTGCCTGGATGCGGCCACATTCCGGCCACGACCGATTCCGGATTTTCTTGCCAAGGAGAAGAAGTAATGACGGACCAACTGTCTGTCGTCGGATTGATTTTGAATGCCAGCCTGATCGTGCAGATCGTGCTCGCACTGCTGCTCGGCGCGTCGATCTCTTCCTGGGCGGTCATCTTCCGCAAGCGCTCCGAGATCAACGGGGCCCGTAGCGACTCGGACAGGTTCGAAGAGACCTTCTGGTCGGGAGGAGACCTGACAGCGATGTATCGGTCCATCGACGCGGGCAGAAAGCCGCTCAAGGGCATGGAAAGCATTTTCCAGGCCGGCTTCCGCGAATTCGGCCGATTGCGCCAGCAGGGCGGCATGACGGCGGCCCAGCTCATCGAAGGCTGCCGTCGCTCGATGCGCGTGGCGTTACTAAGGGAGACGGATCGTCTGGAGAAGAGCCTGGCGATGCTGGCAACCGTGGGCTCGATCAGCCCCTATGTCGGACTGTTCGGCACCGTGTGGGGCATCATGAACGCGTTCTACGGGCTCGGTAATGTCCAGCAGGCCACGCTGGCGATGGTTGCACCCGGCATCAGCGAGGCATTGATCGCCACCGCGATGGGACTGTTTGCCGCGATCCCGGCGGTCATCGCCTATAACCGTTACGCCGACCAGGTCAGCCGCCTCGAACTGCGTTACGACACGTTTGTCGAGGAGCTGTCGACGATCCTGCAGCGGCATGCCAACGTGAGGCCGGCGGCGGCGCCGATCACGCAATGAATCCGGTCAAGCGCGGCAAGGGCCGGCTGGTCGCGGAGATCAACGTCGTACCCTATATCGATGTCATGCTGGTGCTGCTGATCATTTTCATGATCACGGCACCGCTGCTTACGCAGGGCATCAAGGTCGAACTGCCGAAGGCGGGTGCCGAGGCCTTGCCCGAAGAGCTGATGCGCGAGCATCCGCCCCTGATCCTGAGTGTCGACCGGGAAGGCAGCTACTACCTCAGCATAGGTGAGAACAAGGATTCCCCCATCGACGAGGGAGCGGTAGTCGACCGTGTCAGCGCGGTGTTGCGCAGGGAACCGATGACACCGGTACTGGTCAAGGCAGATGCCAATGTTCCTTATGGCAAGGTTGTGACCGGCATGGTGCTGCTCCAGCAGGCGGGAGCCGAACGGGTAGGGTTCATCACCGACCCGCTCGAGACCCCGACGCAACGGCGCCCCGTGAGGCCGTGACCTGATGGCGCCTCTGAGGTCGTACCTGGCATCCAAAGAGTGTCATGTCTGACTATCTGAACGACAACTGGAAGTATCTGCTGCCCGCGTTGCTGTTGCACGGAGGTATCGCAGCGCTGTTCCTCGTGACGTTCGCGTCGCAGCCGGTGCGCGTGATGCCGCAATTGGCCATCCAGGCCACCGTGGTGGATGCGCGTACGCTGCGCCGGATGGAGCAGCGCCAGCAACGGGAAGACACCGAAGCGAAGGCTGCGCGCGAACGCGTGGCGGCTGAAGAACGCGAGCGCCTGGCAGCTGAGCAACGACGCAAGCAGGAAGCCGAGGCCGAGAAAGTGGCTGAGGTGGAGCGAAAGGAGACCGAAGCGAGACAGCAGGCCGACGCGAGAAAGCAGGCGGAGGCGGAGGCGCAACGACAAGCTGCGGAACGCACACGCCAGGCGCAGGCCGAGCGCGAGCGACGCGCGGCTGCGGACAAGCAGCGTGCGGCGGATATCGAAAAGCGCCAGCGTGAAGCTGCAGACCAGCGCAAGGCGCAGGATGCTGCCCGCGCGCAGGCAGCCCGCGAGGCCGAATTGAAGCAGCAGCTTGCAGAGGAAACCGGTCGCATGCAGGCGGAGAGCGCTGGCCTCAACAATCAGTATGCCGCTCTGATCGAACAGCGCGTGTACCGCAACTGGAACCGACCTGCGACGGCGCGGCCGGGGATCGAGTGCCAGGTCAAGGTAACCCAGGCACCTGCCGGAACGGTCTTGTCGGTGGAAGTCGGGCAGTGCAATGGCGACGCAGCCGTCCGGCAATCCATTGAGGCAGCAGTGCTGCGATCATCGCCGTTGCCACCGCCCCCCGATCCACGGCTGTTCCAGCGAAACGTGTTGCTGATCTTCAAGCCTCAGGATTGAAGAAGCTCGGGAACCCGATGTTTGTTACGCTCCCCACCTTGCATTACTTATGAGACGCGCAGCATGAAGACACGGATCTGGATCACCCTGTTAGGCATCATGGCGATGGTCGCCGGCCCCCTTGCGCACGCTCAGCTGGTTGTAGAAATTACTCGCGGCCAGGCGAATGCCATTCCGATCGCCGTAGTGCCTTTTGGCTGGGAAGGGACGGGCACAGCACCGTTCGATGTGGCCGAGATCATTGCGGCGGACCTGGCTCGTAGTGGCCGCTTCGCGCCCCTTGAGCGTCGGGACATGATCGACAAGCCCACCGCAGGTGCGCAGATCAAGTTCCAGGACTGGCGTTACCTCAAGAGCGACTACATCGCAGTCGGCAAGCTGGTTCCCACGACCACCGACCAGCAGGCAGTGGAATTCGAGCTGTACAACGTGCTCAACGGCCAGCGGCTGCTCGGACAGCGGCTGCCATCCACCACGATGGGATTGCGCTCGACCGCGCACCGCATTGCCGATCTCATCTTCGAGCAGTTGACAGGCATTCCGGGCGCGTTCTCGACGCGCATTGCATTCGTCAGCATGGACGGGACGCCACCGAAGCAGCATTACCGGCTGATCGTGGCGGATGCGGACGGCGAGAATCAGCAGGTGATCGCCGATTCGCCCGAGCCCCTGATGTCGCCCATCTGGTCGCCTGACGGGCAAAGTCTGGCGTATGTGTCGTTTGAAAGCCGCAATGCCGCTGTTTACGTCCAGGCCTTGCGCTCGGGAGAGCGCACGCGGGTATCGGCGCGTGCGGGCATCAACGGTGCGCCTGCCTGGTCCCCGGATGGTTCCGTGCTGGCGTTGACGTTGTCACGGCGCGATGGCGACCTCGACATTTACACGCTGTCACTGGCCACCCAGGTACTGACGCGCATGACGTTCGACCCCGGTATCGATACGGAGCCGGTCTGGTCGCTGGATGGCCGCAAGCTCTATTTCACATCGGACCGCTCGGGCAGCCCGCAGATCTATGAAGTCGAAGTCGCGGATTCTTCGCAGCTCAAACGCGTAACGTTCGAGGGCAGCTACAACGCGAGGCCAAGACTGTCGCCGGATGGCAAGCAATTGGCCGTGGTCCATCTCGATGGCGGCAACTACCGCATCGCCGTCGTCGATCTGGCATCGCGGGCGGTTCGCGTGCTGTCGCAGGGGCGGCAGGATGAGAGCCCGAGCTTTGCACCGAATGGCGCGACGCTGATCTATGCGACCCAGGATCGCGGCCGCGGTGTGTTGGCGACTGTCTCCATCGACGGGCGGGTGACGCAGCGGCTGGCGGCCCGCTCGGGCGACGTGCGTGAGCCGGTGTGGTCGCCATTTCCACCACGCTGATCGCCGCTTGTGGCACAATTTAAGCAGGTTCATGTTTTCGTAACGGTTTCCATCTAGGAGTGACGTGCATGCGAATGGCGCAGCTTTTCCTGGTCCTCGCGAGTGCAGTGGCGCTGGCAGGATGTCCCAAGCGGTCGACCACTGTGCCCGAAGGGTCCGGGGCGGCTGCTGGTAGCCAGGGCGCTGCTACAAGGGTGTTACGGGTGGCGGTGTGCAGACCGGTGAGCAACTGACGGCCGAGCAGGCTGCACTGCGTGAGCTCGAGCGTCTTGGCCTGATCATCTACTTCGACTACGACCGCGCCGAGATCAAGCCTGAGTACGTCAGTGTCGTGGCCGCCCATGCCAGATTCCTGAATGGCAACGCCGCCCGTCGTGTACGTCTTGAAGGCCATGCCGATGAACGGGGTTCACGCGAGTACAACATCGGACTGGGTGAGCGGCGCGCACAGGCCGTGCGTCGCGCCCTGTTGTTGCAGGGTGTCACCGAGACGCAGATCACCACCGTGAGCTACGGCGAAGAGCGTCCGGCCGCGGCCGGCAATGACGAAACTGCCTATAGCCGCAATCGCCGCGTCGAGATCGGATACGGTCAATGACAGGCAAGTTCCTGCATGGCCTTGTTCTGACGACGGCTGGCCTCGTGCTGTCGGGTTGCGCAACTTTGCCGCCGGAGCAGGATCCGGTGGTGCAGAAGCTGTCTGAACTGGACGGTCGACTGCTGCGCCTTGAGCGTGTGCTTTCCAACCAGAGCCTGCTGGATCTGTCGCAACGCCTCGAGGCTTCACAGACGGAGGTCAGAACACTCAGGGGCCAGATCGAGGAACTGCAGTTTCGCAGTCAGGGTGCCGGTGAACAGCAGCGCGAGCTTTACGATGACTTGAGCCGGCGCCTGCTGGCGGTCGAGTCCAGCAGCGCACCTGCGCCGGTTCAGCAATCGGCAGGGGGCGGACTCCCGGTTCCGGGTGGTGATGACCGCGCCAACTACCAGGCGGCCTTCGACCTGCTGCGTGATGGCAAGTATGCGGAGGCCACCGAGGGCTTCCGGCAGCTCCTCATCCGTTTCCCTTCGAGTTCGATGGCCGACAATGCGCAGTACTGGCTGGGCGAGAGTTACTACGTGCAACGCAATTTCAATGATGCACTCAAGGCGTTCCGGCTAGTGGTCGACAAGTATCCGGAGTCCCGCAAACTGCCGGATGCCCTGTTGAAAATCGGCTACTGCGATTATGAATTGCAGAACTGGAAAGAGGCGCGTTCGGCGCTCGGGCAGGTCGTGCAGAAGTATCCGGATACCACAGCGGCACGACTCGCGCAGCAGCGCCTTGCAAAGATGGACGGCGAAGGACGCTGAAATCAGCGCGGGTGGGAGCGGTGCGCCTCAAGCTCACTGAGCTGTTCCTGTCGATCCAGGGCGAGGCCGACGCCGTCGGCTGGCCCACCGTGTTCGTCCGTCTGACGGGCTGTCCGCTACGCTGCGGATACTGTGATACCGCGTATGCCTTCCAGGGCGGTGAGTGGGCAACCATCGCAGAGGTCGTCGAGCGGGTTACGCACTTTGGCGTACGGCGAGTGTGCGTGACTGGCGGCGAACCCCTGGCGCAGAAGGCTGCCCTACCCCTCATGACTGCTTTGTGTGACGCGGGCTTTTCCGTGTCGCTCGAGACCAGTGGGGCACTGGATATCGGTCCGGTGGATCCCCGCGTAGTCAAGGTCATGGACCTCAAGACGCCAGGCAGCGGCGAAATGCACCGCAATCGTCTGGAGAATCTGCCGCTGCTCACGGGCACCGATCAGATCAAGTTCGTCATCTGCGATCGTGCCGACTACGAATGGGCGCGCGGCATGCTGCGGGATCACGCACTCGACGGCCGTTGCAGCGTCCTGTTCAGCCCGGGCTATGAGACGCTGGCTCCGCAGGTGCTCGCCGACTGGCTCCTCGAAGATCGTTTGCCGGTGCGCCTGCAGGTTCAGTTGCACAAGTACCTCTGGGGCGACGCACGTGGCCGGTAGCGAGGGCCCGCGTGCGGTTGTCCTGCTGTCAGGTGGACTCGACTCGGCAACGGTCCTTGCGATCGCAAGAGACGCGGGTTATGCGTGTTACGCACTCAGCTTCGATTATGGCCAGAGACACCGGGTCGAGCTCGAGGCGGCCGATCGCGTGGCCAGGAAGCTCGGCGCAGTCGAGCACCGGACGATGCGTATCGATCTGGGCGGAATTGGCGGTTCGGCGTTGACTGATCCGCGGGTGGCTGTTCCTGAGCATCATGCCGCGGCTGGAATTCCGGTCACGTACGTGCCCGCTCGCAACACGGTTTTCCTGGCGCTGGCACTGGGCTGGGCTGAAGTGTTGGGTGCTGCTGATCTCTTCATTGGCGTCAATGCCGTGGACTATTCCGGTTACCCCGATTGCCGGCCGGCATTCATCGCAGCGTTTGCAGCGCTGGCGAATGTGGCCACGCGGGCAGGCGTCGAAGGTCACTTGCAGTTCAGGGTCCAGACTCCGCTGCTCGCGCTATCGAAGGCGGACATCATCCGGCGCGGTGTGGCGCTCGGTGTCGATTTCTCGTCGACCATTTCCTGCTACCAGGCCGATGCGGAGGGCAGGGCATGCGGACGATGTGATTCGTGTTACCTGCGCCACGAAGGATTTCTGTCTGCAGGGATCGCTGATCCCACTCACTATCAGGGTTCGGTTATCATGCGCGCCCCGAGTTGAGCGCTGGAGCTGATCCAGCCGCTGTCTGCGTGTGGCGATTCTCTCGATGCCACGAATCATCACGGGCCGTTAGCTCAGTTGGTAGAGCAGTTCCCTTTTAAGGAATTGGTCGCAGGTTCGAGCCCTGCACGGCCCACCACAACCCGCTTCACCGAGCGCTCTATCGTTTCAAATACATATAGTTACATGAACTATTGTGATGTTATTTATCCTGAATGGTCCCGGATAAGAAAGAGGTTCACGTAACTGCTTGATTGGTATACAGTCGGATTATGACAAACTTGGATAGCGATACTCTGCAACCGATTGATCTGCCTTTGAATGGGTGGATGGGGATTCGCGGATGAACACGCTTGCTGTTGCACCCTTTGGCTTGATTGCTTCGCCCTTTGCGGAACGTCATGACGAAGAGCTGTTCTTTTTTCCCGGCGAGCAGTATCTGCGTGCGCTTGAATTCATGGGCGCCGTGCTGTGGACGCGTACGCATGTTGGCGTTGTGACTGCTGATGAGGGCTGCGGCAAGTCGCTGCTCATCCGCAAGCTGGTGGGCGCACTCGATGAGCGGGTGTTGTGTGCAGAAGTGCATCGCCAGGATCTCACTGCACGCGAATTCCTCGACGACGTGTTGCGCCAGTTTGGAGTCGAGCTCGATGAGTCGGATCGGACGGATCGCCGTCGTCTGCTGACGCGCTTTCTCAATCATCAGCTGAACCTTGGCCGTATCTGCCTCATCGTGGTCGAGAATCCCCAGACCATGCCGCCTCTGGTACTCGACGAGATCAAGGCGCTGTCGGAGATTGCGGTGGACGGCGCGAAGGTTCTGAAGCTGTTGCTCGTCGGTCAGCCGCTGCTGAGTCATGTTGTCGATTCGCCGCGCATGGGGGAACTGATGCGTTCGGGCGCAACACGTTTTGCGTTGCCGGCACTGAGCGAGGACCAGGTGGGTGCGTACGTCGCGCACCGGTTGCGGGCCGCAGGTGCGGCGGATCCCGACCAGTTGATGCCCCACACGCTGATGTCGAAGGTCCATCTGTACACGGGCGGCGCGCCTGCGCTCGTTAACAGTTTGTGCACCCAGGCGCTGGCCTGTGCGGCCGTCACGACAAGTCCGGTTGTCACCATGCAAGCGCTTGAGGAAGCAATTGACATTCTCGGGTTGCAGCCGCGCGCTCATGGCCCAGTGCCGGCAGTCGCGGGCTCGGAGCCGGCTTCAACCATTGCTGCGGTGCTGGTGCTTGCGTCCCAGGGTATGCCCGATCGGGAGGTGCCACTGGCGCGCAACCGTATCCTGATCGGTCGGGGTGAGCTGGCGGATATCCGCATCGACAGCGTATTCGTCAGCCGCTACCACGCGCTCATCGTGCGCGAATCCACGCAGGATCTGCTCATCGATCTTGGCAGCACCAACGGCGTGCTGGTGAACTCGAAGCGGGTCATGCGTCATGTACTCCGCGATCGCGATCTCGTGCAGATCGGACCGGCCAGGGTGACGTACCTGAATGCTGGCGCGATCGGCCCAGTCTCTCCCGACCCTTCGCAAACAGTCTGGTTCGCCCGCCCTGGCAGTGGCAACACAGGCGAAGGGGGCGGCGGCACCGTGCTGGCCTTTGGTCGCCTCGCAAGCAGGACGCCTGCCTGACCGCACTCCGCCCGCTGGTGCGCATCTGCCACCAGCAAAATTCCTGTTGTTTTGTATCAACTTAGGCTTGCCGCTCTGGTGCGCTGCAAGTACAGTGTCGCCCGCATTCAGGGTGGCACATCCATTCAAGAGACCAAAAGTACGTGGAGCACTGGCGGGTACATAAATTCGGGGGATCCAGCGTCGCCGACGCGGCGTGCATGGAACGCGTTGCGCGCATTCTGGAGAGCGATCCCCACGCTCGTCTCGGTGTCGTTCTGTCGGCGTGCCGGGGCGTGACGGACGGCCTGCTGGACCTGGTCACACTCGCCGAGAAACAGGATGGAGCGGTTACCGAGCGCCTTGCGGCGATCCGGACGCGGCATGTCGTCATTGCGGATACGTTGCTCGAAGGGACGGCTCGCAGCGAGTATCTGGCCGAACTGGAGCAGGATTGCCGCAACATCGCCGGCATCCTCGAAACCGTGCGGATGATCCGCTCGGCCTCCCGCAACGTCAGGGAGCTGGTGGCCGGGTATGGAGAAATCTGGTCGACGCGCCTGTTCGTGCGTTACTTGCAGAAGCGGGGCAAGCGGCCGGGCACCATCGTCTGGGTGGATGCCCGCGATATCGTCGTTGTGGATTGGGGCTCGCTCGGACCTGCGGTTCGCTGGGATGAGTCTCGCGCCAATACAGCCAGGGTCATCCCGCCGGATGCCGGCACGCTGATCATCACGGGCTTCATTGCGCGGGATGCAAAGGGACTGCAGACGACACTCGGGCGGAACGGCAGCGATTTTTCCGGTTCGATCTTCGGGGCGCTGCTCGACGCGGAGGAAATTCACATCTGGACCGACGTCGATGGCGTGTTGAGCGCCGATCCGCGGCTCGTGCCGGATGCCACGGTCATCGATTCGCTGTCGTACAACGAGGCGATGGAGTTGGCCTACTTCGGTGCCAAGGTGCTGCACCCGCAGACCATGGCGCCCGCAGTCATGAAGTCCATCCCCATCTGGATTCGCAATACGTTCGCTCCCGAGAAGGCAGGCACGCTGATCTGCGAGAAACCTGCAGCCACGCAGGCCGTCAAAGGCATCACGAGCATCGACCGCGTCGCACTCGCCAATCTTGAAGGCGCCGGCATGATCGGTGTGCCTGGTACGGCCCACCGGCTGTTCGGGGCGCTCCGCGATCACGGGATCTCTGTCATCCTGATTTCCCAAGGCAGCTCCGAACACTCCATCTGTTTTGCCGTGCCGGAAGCAGAAGCGGAGCAGACCGAAGCGGTCGTGCGCCAGGCCTTTGACAGCGAACTGCGTCAGGGACAGATCCAGAGTGTCGAAGTCACGCGCGGGTGCAGCATCCTGGCGGTGGTTGGCGATGGCATGGCGGGCGCGCATGGCGCAGCGGCGAAAGTATTTGGTGCTCTCGGAGCGGCCGGCGTCAGCGTCCGGGCCATTGCCCAGGGCGCCTCCGAGCGCAATATTTCGGTCGTCATCGACGGGCGTCAGACGTCGCGCGCGCTCAGGGCAGTGCACTCCAGTTTCTATCTGTCGCCGCATACCGTGTCGATCGGCCTCATCGGGCCCGGAGTAGTCGGCGGCGTGCTGCTTGATCAGCTCGCATCGCAGGTGCAAAGACTGGGCCGGGATCTCAAGCTGGACTTGCGCGTGCGAGGCATCCTGTCGTCGAAGCACATGGTCCTCAAGGAAGCCGAGATTCCTTTAGCCAAGTGGCGCGAAGTGGTTGCCGCGAGCAGCGAGCCTGCCGATCTCACGCGCTTTGCCGCTCATGTGAAGGCCGACCATCTGCCGCACGCAATCATCATCGACTGCTCGGCCAGCCCCAAGGTGGCGGAGTGCTATCCGGACTGGCTGGCAGCGGGTATCCACATCGTGACACCGAACAAGCGGGCCAACAGCGCGGACCTCGGCTACTTCGAACGGTTGCATACAGCCCGCAAGCAGGGCGGTGCGCACTATCTGTACGAAGCAACGGTCGGGGCGGGCTTGCCCATCATCCAGACGCTGCGCGACTTGCGGGAAACCGGTGACGAGATCCGCGCGATCGACGGCATTTTGTCCGGCACGCTCGCCTACCTGTTCAATACCTGGGACGGCAGCGTGCCGTTCTCGTCGATCGTGCGTGACGCCAAGGCCAAGGGTTACACGGAACCGGACCCCCGCGATGACCTGTCCGGCACCGACGTGGCCCGCAAACTGATCATTCTCGGCCGCGAAATGGGCCTCAAGCTCGAGCTCGGCGATGTCGCGCTCGAGGGCCTGGTGCCGCCGGCCCTTGCTGGCTGCAGCGCCGATGAGTTCCTTGAGCGGTTACCCGAGTTCGATGCGCCCATGCTGGCAAGGCTGAAGGCCGCGCAGAGTCGCGGGAAGGTCCTGCGCTATGTCGGCGCACTCGATGCGGCCACCGGTCGTGCATCGGTCGGGCTGGTCGAGCTCGAGCGCTCACACCCGTTTGCCAACATTGCGCTCACCGACAATGTCGTGCGTTTCATGACCAGTCGTTACAACAAGAACCCGCTGATCGTGCAGGGCCCGGGCGCCGGGCCTGAAGTCACGGCGGGAGGCGTATTCGCCGATCTCCTCCGGATCTGCGCCTATCTCGGAGCCAAACTCTGATGCTCGGGGCAGGAGAGACCGCTTTGGATCACGCTACCGCCTTTGCACCCGCCAGCGTCGGTAATGTCGCCGTCGGCTTCGATGTCCTCGGTCACAGCGTACAGGCGATCGGCGATCGGGTGCGCGCAACCCGTTCGTCGCAACCCGGCGTGCGCATTACCGCCATCAAGGGCGTTGTGCAGGACCTGCCACTCGAGACGGAGCGCAACACGGCAGGCATGGCCGTGCTCAGCATGGCCAGGGCGCTCAAGTTGCCGTTTGGTATCGAACTGGTAATAGAGAAGGGCATTCCGCTCGGTTCGGGACTCGGCGGATCCGCTGCGTCTGCGGTCGCGGCAGTCGTTGCCGCCAATGCGTTGCTTGAGAAGCCCCTGGGCAACCTCGAGCTGCTGAAGTTTGCGATGCACGGCGAAGCGGTCGCGAGTGGTTCGGTGCACGTCGACAATATCGCGCCGTCGCTGTTCGGGGGGCTGGTGCTCACGGTCGGCATCGACAACCCGAACGTCAAACAGATTCCGGTACCCCCCACGGTGCGCTGCGTTCTGGCCCATCCGCACATGATGCTGTCGACTCGCGAGGCCCGGCAGATCCTGAGCAAGACGGTCGAGCTTTCCAACCTGATCTGGCAGTCCGCGAATCTCGCAGGCTTCCTGACCGGCTGTTTCACCGGTGATATCGGCCTGATTCGCGTGTCGCTCGAAGACGTCGTGATCGAACCGCAACGGCAGGTGCTGATTCCAGGCTTCAAGGCGGTCAAGCAGGCTGCCATGTCGGGCGGCGCACTCGGCTGTTCCATCTCAGGCGCAGGTCCCACGGTCTTTGCCTGGTGCGAAGAGCCTGACGCGGTGGCGATTCGTGACGGCATGGTGGCGGCGTTCGCAGCCCATGGCCTCAAGACCGATGCGTGGATTTCGCCGCTCGATCCGAGAGGCGCTCGCATCGTTGCCGAGTAGATGCCGATGAAACTGGTGAGTACTCGCAACCGGGCGTTGAAGTCTTCGTCAAGTGACGCAATCGTGCGCGGCATCGCGCCTGACGGCGGCCTGTATGTGCCGGAACAGTTCCCGCGCCTCGACGTCACAGATTTCGCTGGCGCAAGTGATTTGCCATCGGTTGCCGAGCGTCTGCTTGCGCCGCTGCTGGAAGGGGACCCACTGGCGGCGGACTTGGCCCAGATCCTGGGCGACGCATTCAATTTTCCCGCACCACTCGTTCCTTTGACCCACACGCCGGGCCCGGCAAGCGTGCTCGAGCTGTTTCACGGTCCGACCTCCGCGTTCAAGGATTTCGGTGCCCGCTTCCTGGCTGCCAGCATGCAGAAGATCCGGCGTGGGTCCGCGCGCACGCTGACCATTCTCGTGGCAACGTCGGGGGATACCGGAGGTGCGGTCGCTGCTGCGTTTCACCGCCGATCCGGATTCAATGTTGCCGTGTTGTATCCGCAAGGGCTGGTTTCACAGCGCCAGGCACAACAGCTCGCGTGCTGGGGTGACAACGTCCAGACGTTTGCCGTGAACGGCACGTTTGATGACTGCCAGCGGCTCGTCAAGGAAGCTTTCCAGGATGAGGCGCTCAAGCGCTCACATGAACTGTCTTCGGCCAACAGCATCAATATCGGCCGGCTGTTGCCGCAAATGGCGTACTACGCCCGCGCCAGCCTCGAAATATGGCGTGCGCATGGCACGAAACCGGGCTTCGTCATTCCCACCGGCAATCTGGGTAATGCGGTTGCGTGCATCTGGGCACGGCACCTTGGCCTGCCGATCGGCGACATCGTGCTGGCTACCAATGCAAACCTGACGGTAACGGACTACCTCCGGACCGGTGCATGGGAGCCGCGGCAAAGTGTCGCCACGCTGGCGTCGGCCATGGACGTGGGCAATCCGAGCAATATGGAACGCTTGCGTTCGCTTTACCCGGCCATCGAAGAGGTGCGGGGCCAGGTGACGGCCTTCAGTGTGACGGATGCGCAGATCCGCGACACGATTCGCCGTGATGCAGTGGAGCTCGGACAGGTCTGGTGCCCGCACACGGCGACTGCAGCTCATGTGTATCGCGAGAAGCTGGCCGGACAGCCGGGTAAGCACTGGGTGCTCGTGGCCACGGCGCATCCCGCCAAGTTCAATGACATCGTCGAGCCATTGATTGGACGGGAAGTGCCGGTGCCTCCAGCGCTCGCGGCCCTGCTGTCCCTGCCTCGTCAGGAAAAGGCACTCGACGCCGACCTCACGGCATTGCGGTCCGAGCTCAAGAAGGCTTCCTAGTGCAACCTGAGGTATCGCCGGAACTGCAGTTGCTGATCGTCGTCGTTGCGGCCGTTGTCGTACTCGCGGTGGCAGGACGGTTGCTGTTCGTCTTCTTCCGTCGGCGCCGGATGCAGCGGCGCTCGGAAGCAATCATTGCGTCCATTGCCTACGACGTGCTCAGGAACGTGTTGTTGCCGAACGGCATGGGCGGCCAGATTCACGTGAACTACGTGTTGCTGACAGAGCGCGGCTTGCTGGTCATCGACGCGGTGGATGCGCCCGGCTCCATCTTCGGTGGCGACCAGATGACCGAATGGACCGCGATCGGCAAGAAGCGGCGCTACACGTTCCCGAATCCGCAGCATGCCTTGTACGACCGGATGGCCGCCGTGCAATCGCTGGCCGGTGACGTACCGGTCGAAGGTCGCATCGTCTTTTCACTCCGCAGCGAGTTTCCGAAGGGCAAGCCGCGGTATGTGGTGCGCATCGACGGTCTGCAGGCGGACTTTACGATGGTGGACCGGTCGAGGGTCAGCGCCGCGGCCGCCTTCGCCGACGTCTGGCAGACCATCCGGGACAACGCGGAACCCAATCCGCTGGCTGCCTAGCCCCACCGAAACAGTCGGACCGCATTCTCTGTCGTGTACTCCGCCACTTCGGCCGGAGATTCCCCTCGGCAGTGAGCGATTGTCGCCACGATGTGCGGCAGAAAGGCGGGCTCGTTGCGACGGCTCCTGGGTCGCGGCTCAAGATCCCTCGGCAGCAGGTACGGGGCATCGGTTTCCACCAGCATTCGATCGGCAGGCAGGAAGGTTACGACTTCCCTGAGGTGCAGCCCCCGGCGTTCGTCGCAGAGCCAGCCGGTGATCCCGATGTGCAGGCCGAGATCCAGATAGGTTCTCGCCTCATCGACACCCGCGGTAAAGCAGTGAGCGACTCCCCCGGGGAAATGCTGTCTGTGTTCCGTCAGCATGCCGACAAACTGTTCGTGGGCATCCCGCTGGTGCAGGAATAGAGGCTTGCCGACGATTGCCGCGGTTTCGAGCTGCAGCCGGAAGGCGCGTTCCTGTTCAGCTGGCGTTGAATAGTTGCGGAAGTAGTCGAGGCCGCATTCTCCTGCGGCGAGGATTTCGGGCTGGCGCAGCAAGGCGAGCAGCTCGCTGCGGGTGGACTCAGTGCATTCACCGGCGTGGTGGGGATGGATGCCGGCCGTCGCCCGCAGTTGCAGCGGGTACTCCCGGGCGAGTTCGAGCGCCGCCTGGGATTGCGCCACTGAGCTCCCTGTGATGAGCATGTGAGTGACTCCCGCCGCCGCGGCACGCTCGAGCACTGCCAGACGATCCGCATCAAAACTGTCGTGCGTCAGATTGAGTCCGATGTCGATCACGATAAAGCGTTCCCGTGCAGCCAGTGGCGCAGCATACCCGAAGGCGAAGTGGCATTTTTCGCACCCAGCCGCCCTCGCGAGCTACACTTCGTCAGTCATGCGCATTCCTGCTGTCATCGCTGTCGTGCTGCTCTCGCAGGCCGTCATTGCCCCCCGGCTTGAGGCAGCCGGACTGCTTGAAAGTGCTGAAGCCATTGCCGCGCTCGACGATATCGGCACACGACTGCAGTTCGATTTCTACACCGCTGACAGCAAGGCATTGCAACGCGACCTCGCCAGCCTCGCGAGTCTGGAAGTGCCGGCTGAATTGGCCTCGCTCAAACACACTTATCTCGGATTCGGAGCCTGGAAACGTGCTGAGCTGTTGCGGTCAACGGAGGCCCAGGTGGCGGCAGAGTTGGCGGGAAGTTGTACTGATGAACTTGAGCACGCCGTCGAACTGGAGCCTCGGCGAGCCGCTGTGCTCGCAATGTTGTCCAGATGTGAAAATCTGGTCGCGGATCTGCAAAGCAGGGTCAGGGCGCCTCGCGCTGCTTCCAGGGCACGCCAGAACCTGGAGCGCGCATCCGCGCTGGCACCTCGGGACCCGCACGTGCTGTTGATCGAGGGCACTACCGAATACGAGCGGTGGCGGTTATCAGGTGGTGACCTGTCGCAGCGCGCATGCCAAACTGCAATCAGCGACCGCTGCCTTCGCAGCTTCAGCGCCGAGTCGACCACGACGGACTCGTTCGCCACCGCCATGAGCTGGGGTGCGGCTGAAGCCTGGGGCTATCTTGGCCAGGTCGAAGTGGACCTGGGCAATGTGGCGGCGGCACGCGATGCTTTCGAGCAGGCACTGGTCATCGTCGCAGAGTATCGAGAGGTTCAGGAGCGCCTGCGGGGTATCACCGGCAGGTGAACCGGGACAGCTCCATGAATCCCTATCCGCATCTGCTCGCGCCACTGGATCTCGGCTTCGCGGTGTTGCCAAACCGGGTGCTCATGGGCTCGATGCACACGGGCCTCGAGGACAGTCGCCGCGATGCCGAGCGCTGGGCCGCGTATTTTGCAGAGCGGGCTCGCGGTGGCGTGGGCCTCATCGTCACCGGTGGCATTGCCCCCGATATTTCAGGTTGGCTGGCGCCCTTCGCGGCGCAGCTCAGATGGCCCTGGGAAGTCACCCGACATCGACCGGTCACCCGGGCAGTCCATGCAGAAGGCGGACGCATCTGCATGCAGATCCTGCATGCCGGCCGTTATGCGCATCATCCGCTGGCGGTTGCGCCGTCAGCCATTCGCTCGCCCATCAGCCGGTTTACGCCGCGCGGACTGTCTGCACGAGGTGTCGAAGCTCAGATCAGGGCATTTGTCCGGACTGCCGTTCTCGCCCGCGAAGCCGGCTACGACGGTGTCGAGATCATGGGATCTGAAGGGTATTTGATCAACCAGTTCGTTGCCCGGCACACGAATCAGCGTACCGATGCATGGGGTGGCGATTTCAGCGCACGCTGCCGGTTTCCAGTTGAGATCGTACGCCGGACCAGAGAGGCCGTCGGCCCGGACTTCATCGTCATCTACCGGCTGTCGATGCTGGATCTGATCGATGAAGGCAATACGCTCGACGAGACGATCCAGCTCGCGCAGGCTATCGAGGTGGCGGGTGCTACGCTGATCAATACCGGAATCGGCTGGCACGAAGCCCGGATACCGACGATTGCAACCCGTGTGCCGCGCGCCGCGTTTGCCTGGGTGACGCAAAAGCTGAAGGGCAGCGTGAAGGTGCCGTTGATCGCGACCAACAGGATCAACGATCCTGCCGTCGCCGACAGTCTGTTGCGGGAGGGAATGGCAGACATGGTCTCGATGGCGAGGCCGCTGCTGGCGGATCCGGAGTTTGTAGCCAAGGCCGCGGCCAATCGCGCCGATGAGATCAATCCCTGCATCGCCTGCAACCAGGCGTGTCTTGACCATGTCTTCGTGGGCAAGCGCGCGACCTGCCTGGTCAATCCGAGAGCCTGCCATGAAACCGAGCTGAACTATGCACCTGCAGGCAGACCATTGCGGATAGCGGTGGTTGGCGCGGGTCCTGCCGGGCTTGCATGCGCAGTGACCGCGCGCCAACGAGGGCACGACGTGACGCTGTTCGATGCCCACAGGGAGATTGGTGGCCAGTTCAACATGGCCAAGCGCATTCCAGGCAAGGAGGAGTTTCACGCGACGCTGCGCTATTTCCGCAGGCAACTCGAACTGCTTGGCGTGCACCAGCGACTTGGGGTCAGCGCGAATGCTGCCCTGCTGCAGGCACAAGGATTCGATTCGATTGTGCTGGCGACGGGTGTCCAGCCACGGCAGCCCGAGTTCCCCGGCGTCGATCACCCGAAAGTGTTGACCTACATCGATGTGCTGGCGCTCGAGCGGACGGTCGGTAAACGGGTAGCCATCATCGGCGCTGGCGGAATCGGGTTCGACGTTGCGGCCTACTTGAGTGAAGATCACGCAACCAGCGTGGACATCGAGGCCTACATGGCAGAGTGGGGCGTCGACATGACGCTGGCGGCGCGCGGTGGCGTGCGCGGCCGCGTGGCCCAGATTCACGAGACCCGCCGCCACATCTGGATGCTGCAGCGTAAAACGACGAAGCCGGGTGCGGGATTGGGCAAGACGACGGGCTGGATCCACCGCACCGCACTGAAAGCGCATGGGGTCGAGATGCTCGCCGGCGTGACGTACGACGCCATCGACGATCGGGGACTGCATATCACGACGGCGGAGGGCTCCTCGTTGCTGGAAGTCGATCACGTCATCCTGTGCGCGGGGCAGGAGCCGCTGCGCGACCTGGAACCCGACCTGCAGGCAGCAGGGATGCCGTTTCATCGCATCGGCGGAGCCGACCTCGCCGTTGAACTGGATGCCAAGCGCGCCATCGATCAGGGCAGTCGTCTTGCCGCAATTCTGTAGAATCCTGCATCCAATCACTATCCCCTGTCCCCTCTTCCCGATGTCTTCCCAGCTCTCGCTCTTCGCTCCCCAGGACCGCACTGATCCATGGCAGGTGCGCGTCAGCCAGCGGGCACGGCGCTTGTCAGTCCGCGTGTATCCCGGAGGCAAGGTTGAAATCGTCGTCCCGCCGCGAGTACCCCCCGTTACCGTGCAACGGTTCATCGGTCAGCACCGCGAGTGGATTGATCGTCATGTGCTGGAATGGCGTGCGGCCGCGATTCCGGTGCCAGTGCGGCCTGAGCGTCTGGATTTGCCGGCACTTGGGCGTGCATGGCGCATCGAATATCGGGCCGCAGGTGGAGCTACTCGCGTGCGGGAGCTGACAGAGGTTGCGCCCGATCTGCTCGAGGTCAGTGGTGCCGTGGACAATCTCCGCCGCGTGGCCGCCGCGCTCGAGCGCTGGTTGAGGCGAACGGTAACGGAGACGATGACCGCACAAGCGGAACAACTGGCACTCACCGGCGGCTTCAATTTTCTGCGGTTGCGCGTGCGACGCCAGCGAACCCGCTGGGGCAGCTGTTCGAGCAAGGGCACGCTGAGCCTGAATGTCTGTCTCGCTTTTCTCGAGCCGGCAGTAGTGCGCTATCTGCTGATTCACGAACTCTGTCATACGCAGCACATGAACCACTCGCGGCGCTTCTGGGCGCTGGTCGAGCGCCACGAGCCCAACTACAAGCAGCTCAATCAGGAGCTCAACCGGGGCTGGCGCCAGGTGCCGGCGTGGATTCTGCTATAAACAGCCCATGGAAAAGTTGAACGACGGCAGCGACGCGTTGGCCAAGGGGACGGCTCGTTCGGGGCCCGATCTCAGCGATGAGCAGGTCTATTGGGACCTGGGCGAGTCCAAGAGCTATGGCCAGTACCTGGATCTCGACAGGCTGCTGGCCGCCCAGCATCCGCTGTCGTTCCAGCATGACGAAATGCTGTTCATCATCATCCACCAGGCCAGCGAGCTGTGGATGAAGCTGTGTCTGCATGAACTTGGGTCCGCCCGCGAGCACATTCGCCGCGATGAGCTGGGTCCGGTGTTCAAGATGCTTGAACGCGTGTCCCGGATTCAGCAGCAGCTCGTGCAATCCTGGGATGTCCTTGCCAGCATGACGCCAGCGGACTACTCGGCGTTCCGCAACTACCTGGGGAAGTCGTCAGGGTTCCAGTCGTGCCAGTATCGCCTGCTCGAGTTCACGATCGGCAACAAGCGCGCCGAGATGATCGAGGTGTTTCGCAAGGAGCCTGACAACTACGCCGCCCTGCAGCGCGCGCTGGCCAGCCCCAGCCTCTATGACGAATCCCTGCGTCTGCTCAGCAGGCGGGGGTTCGAAGTGCCTGCCGCGTATCTCGATCGCGACTGGACCCAGCCGTATAGCCCAAGCAAGCAGGTTGCGGCGGCGTGGCTTGCGGTCTATCACAGCGTGGACGATCACTGGGACCTGTACGATCTCGCGGAACGGTTGCTCGATCTCGACCACAAGTTCCAGCTCTGGCGTTACAGCCACATGAAGACCGTGGAACGGATCATCGGTTACAAACGCGGCACCGGTGGCACCGGCGGAGTGTCGTATCTCGCGAAGCTGCTCGAGCTGCAGTTCTTTCCGGAACTCTGGTCGATCCGGACCGCAATGTAGTTTCGGGTTCCCTTTTTCTGCACGGCACGGCTGTCCGCTCGTCAAAGCGGCAGGAGAGAAATCACCGGCAGCATCAGGCCCCTTGGAGCGAAGGGTTGGGCATCGATCGGGGTGCGCGCTTGCCGCTCAGGACCCAGGCGGTCGAGGCAAAGATGACACCAAAGGCCACGCTGCCCAGATCGACGCCGGCCACCCTCCAGTCGTTTCTGGCAATCATGTCGAAGAGGTTGGAGTTGGGAACCATGAAGCCCAGGACCGGCAAGGCGATGCAAAGAATCGCGGTCGCCGCCAGCTGTTCGATCCAGGCCGATCTGGGCGGTCGCAACGCGGCATGCACGAAGGCGATCCCCCAGGCGATAAAGAAGGCGTTGACCTCCCAGGCGGGTCGGGCCGCCATGTCGTAAGGCAGCAGCCGGATGGCCCAGAGGTGGGCCGCGGAGGCGAAACACACGCCCGCGATCGTGGCTACATTGATCCGATCGACGATCTTGAAGAACCGCTCCGCGCCAGGCGACACGGCCTTCTCGCGGCGCTTGATGGTGAATACCAGTTGGCCGGTCGCCATCATCACGGCCCCTGTCATCCCGGCGACCAGATACAGCAGGCGCATGGTCGTTCCCCCAAACGCGGCGAAGTGCAAGGCGGAGGCGGTGTCCGCGATGGTCGCCATGAGCGGACGACCGTGGAGGACCCGGATGACCTGGCCGGACGCGCCATCGAAAGCAATGCGAGGCGTGTTCTTACGGTGTAGCACTCGATCCTGGTCGTGATTGTCCGACCCGAACACTTCAACCACGGCATTGGCCCGGCCGGGATCTCGAACGACGATGTTGGCCACCAGTTCCGGGGCAAATTCAGCCTGGGCGCGGGCAAGCAGCGACGTGAGGGGAATATTAGGCGTTACGGCTCCAGGTTGCGTTCCTTCCAGATTGGAAAATTCAGAAATTGCCAAACCCTGCCAGGGCATATTCGCATCCACATGGAACGCATCGTCTGAGCCGTTGTACAGCGTAGCGATACCGGAAGGGATATAGGCCCAACAAAAGACTGCAAATCCCGTAAGCACGATCAGAAAATGAAATGGCAGCGGTAGAACGCTGAGCACGTTATGCGCGTCAAGCCACTTCCGTTGTTCCGACTTCGCTTTGGGCCGGAAGGTGAAAAAATCCTTGAATATCCTTTTATGGACAACAACGCCGGCTATGACGTTGGCGAGAAACGCGATACCGGCCAACCCGACGATCAACAGCCCAAGAGGATTCTTCTGCCAAGGCAGTATATTCAACGCATAGTGAAACCTGACAAAGAAGAGCCCGCCGATCGTCGGTGTGGTTGCCTGAGGCCCCGAACCGTCCGGCGCAAATCCGCCGCCGGCGGGTTTGCCGTCCTTGTCGATCCAGCGCAGCCTGAAAAAGGGATCGCGGGGCAGGACGTCGGGGAGGATGATTTGCCAGAGCCTTGAGTCCGGAGCCGTTTTCTTGAGGTGAGCCTCACCGATTTCCACCAGGGCAGCAGGTTCTGCAGCGCGCATTGCGTGGGCTTCCGGCTTGGCCCAAACGTTTATCTCAAAATAGAACACGCAGAGTGAGCCGGTGACGAAAATCGGCACCAGCAACCACCCGAAAATCAGGCCCGACCATGTGTGCAGCCACGACATTTCCTGGGTAAAGCTTTTTGCCTTTTCCATTTTATACGTCCTGTCCGCTCCGCCCGGGATTCAGGCGGCTGCTGTTCGATGGCGGCGCTGGGCTTTCCATACTCGCCACCCGAGCAGCAACGCGATGAGGGTGACGTAGAGAAGCGGTTCCCTGACATCTGCCTTCACGAGCCAGTAGAAGTGCCAGACACCCAGGATGGCGATCGGATAGACGAGCCGATGCAGCTTTTTCCAGCGTTTCCCCAGCTTGCGCATCATGGCGTTGGTCGACGTGACCGCCAGCGGAATCAGCATCAGGAACGCGAGGAAGCCGATGGTGATGAAGGGGCGCTTGGCGATGTCTTCCCCAATGCCCGGCAGGTAGAAATCCTGATCCAGGATCAGCCAGGTCAGGAAATGCATCAGCACATAGAAGAAGGCGTACAGCCCGAGCATGCGCCTGAAACTGATCAGCCACGGTTTCCCCAGCAGATCCCGGACAGGCGTTACCGCCAGCGTCAGCACCAGGAACCTGAGCCCCCAGAGACCGAGAGTGTGCAGCAGCGTCTCGATGGGATTGACGCCGAGGGTCTGGCCCGCAACGTTGAATGCACCGGCAGTGACCTGCAGGAAGGGCACGAGGCAGACGACAAACAGGATCGGCTTGTAGATCCGATCGATTTGCTGCTGCCGGGTCACAGGACTGCTGACATGAAGTCAGTAGTTCTTGCGCAGGTCCATGCCGGCGTAGAGGCTCGCGACCTGGTCGGCATAGCCATTGAACTTGAGGGTCGGCTGCCGCGCCGCAAAGAGGCCATTGCCGATCACCTGTTCGCGGGCCTGGCTCCAGCGCGGATGATCCACTTCCGGATTGACGTTGGAATAGAACCCGTACTCGCGGGACTGCGAAATATTCCAGGACGTCGGCGGCTGGCTTTCGGTAAAGCGGATCTCGACGATCGACTTGATGCCCTTGAAGCCATACTTCCACGGCGTGACGAGGCGCAACGGAGCGCCGTTCTGGTTGGGCAGCGTCTTGCCATAGAGGCCGACGGCGAGGATCGCCAGCGGATGCATGGCTTCATCCATCCGCAGCCCTTCGACGTAAGGCCACTCCAGCACCGGATAGCGCAGGCCGGGCATCTCGCTCGGACGGTTGACAGTCGTGAACGCGACGTACTTGGCTTTGGAGGTCGGCTTGAAGCGCTTGATCAGGTCGCCGAGCGGAAATCCGACCCAGGGAATGACCATTGACCAGGCTTCGACGCAGCGCATCCGGTAGATGCGCTCTTCGAACGGATGCGGCTTGACGATGTCTTCGAAACTGAAGTTGCCTGTCACTTCCGCCTCGCCCGAGACCTTGACGGTCCAGGGTTGCGGCTTGAATTTACCCGAGTTCTGCGCCGGATCGGACTTGTCCGTGCCGAACTCGTAGTAGTTGTTGTAAGTGGTGATCTCTTCATAGCGGTTCTGTTTCAGATCCGCGCCATAGGCCTTGTTCTTCGTGTACTTGAGTTCTGTCTGCACCGGGCCCGAGTCGGCTGCCAGCGAGCGGCCCGTCGCACCGATCAGTCCCGCAGCGACGGCGGCTTTCAGGAACTGACGCCGGTTCTCGTACACCGACTGCGAGGTGATATCCGAAGGCTTGATGCCGCCCAGGGTGTCGGGACGTTTGATAAGCATGGCATCCTCACGATCGATACAGGGATGGAACACAACAACTGGACTGCGAGCATAGCCGACCCGAAGGCCGGCCGTGCCCGCAATCGTTTTGATAGCAACCGTCCCCCATAGTTCGCTGCGGGGGCTCCTTTTGTTTCAGGCCGCCTTGCTGCCCGCTGCCAGCTGCCTGAGCACATAGTGCAGGATGCCGCCGTGGCGGAAGTAGTCCCGTTCCTTTGGCGTATCGATGCGCACCCGGGCTTCGAAGCGGATCTCAGGGCCGGTTGAGGGTTTGGCCACCACGGTGACCATCTTGGCGGCGCCGCCGTTCAGGCCGATGATCTCGAACGTTTCCTGACCCGAGAGGCCGATCGACTGTGCATTCTGGCCGTCCTTGAACTGCAACGGGAGCACGCCCATGCCGATCAGGTTGGAACGGTGGATGCGTTCGAAGCTTTCGGCAATGACCGCCTTGACGCCAAGCAGCATCGTGCCCTTCGCTGCCCAGTCGCGAGACGATCCGGTGCCATACTCCTTGCCGGCGATGACGATCAGAGGGGTGCCTTCCTGCTGGTAGCGCATCGACGTGTCGTAGATGCTGGCCTGTTCGCCGCTCGGGATATGCACCGAGATGCCGCCTTCGGTGCCGGGCACCAACAGGTTACGCAGCCGGATGTTGGCGAACGTGCCGCGCATCATGACTTCGTGGTTGCCACGACGGGCGCCGTAGGAATTGAAGTCTGCCGGCTTCACGCCGAGCGACACGAGGTATTTGGCAGCGGGGCCCGCTTTGGAGATATCGCCCGCCGGCGAGATGTGATCGGTGGTCACCGAATCGCCGAGCAGGGCGAGGGCGCGAGCGCCGCGAATATCCGCCACCGCATTCGGCTGCATGGTCATGCCGACGAAATAGGGCGGATTTTTCACATACGTTGAGTCCTTGTCCCAGGTGTAAATTTTTCCGGTCGGGATCTTGACCGAGTTCCAGTTGGCATCGCCCGAGTACACGCTGGCGTAGCTCTTCTTGAACATCGCCGACGTGACGGACGAGACCACCGCTGCCTGCAGCTCCGCGGGGCTCGGCCAGATGTCACTGAGATACACCGGCTTGCCATCGCTGCCGGTGCCAAGGGGTTCCGTGACGAGGTCGAGGTCAAGTGTGCCCGCGAGCGCGTACGCCACCACCAGCGGAGGCGAGGCGAGGAAGTTCATCTTCACTTCCGGATGGACACGGCCTTCGAAATTACGGTTGCCTGACAGCACGGAGCAGCCGACCACGTCGCCTGCCCTGACTGCTTCCGATATCTCGGGCTTCAGCGGTCCCGAGTTGCCGATGCACGTCGTGCAGCCGAAGCCGACCGTATAGAAGCCCAGTGCATCGAGATCGTCGATCAACCCGGCTTTCGCCAGATAGTCGGTGACGACGCGTGAGCCCGGTGCCAGGCTGGTCTTGACCCAGGGCTTTGAGACAAGGCCGCGGCGGCGTGCGTTGCGAGCCAGCAGGCCGGCAGCGATCAGCACGGTGGGATTCGACGTATTCGTGCAGCTGGTGATGGCCGCAATGAGTACCGCGCCGTCCTTGACCTCGACATCGCGGCCATCGAGCTTCGCGATGCCAGCACCGGTCGCTGTGGGATTCTTCTTGCTGCGCTCTTCCGCGGATTTCTTCATGGCGTCGCGATAGACCTGCTTGGCGACGCGCAGCGGGACGCGGTCCTGGGGGCGCTTGGGACCGGCCAGTGACGATTCGACGGTGCCCATGTCGAGTTCCAGCACGTCCGTGTAGTCGGCCTGACGCTGGCCGTTTTCGCGCCATAAGCCCTGGTGCTTCGCGTAGTCCTCGACCAGCTTGATCTGCGCCGGGTCGCGGCCGGTGAGCTCGAGGTACTTCAGCGTTTCACCGTCGATCGGGAAAATACCGCAGGTGCTGCCGAACTCGGGCGCCATATTGGCGATCGTGGCGCGATCCGCCAGCGGCAGATTCGCGAGGCCGTCGCCGTAGAATTCGACGAACTTGTCGACGACGCCCTTCTTGCGCAGCATCTCGGTCACTGTCAGCACGAGGTCGGTGGCAGTGGTGCCCGGCTGCAGGGTGCCCGTCAGCTTGAAGCCGATGACGTGTGGAATCAGCATCGTGACCGGCTGGCCGAGCATGGCGGCTTCCGCTTCGATGCCGCCCACGCCCCAGCCGAGCACGCCAAGGCCGTTGACCATGGTGGTATGAGAGTCGGTGCCGACAACCGTGTCGGGATAGGCGTGATGCACGCCGTCTTTCTCGGCATCGAACACGACGCGCGCGAGGTGCTCGATGTTCACCTGGTGCACGATGCCGGTATTCGGCGGCACCACTTTGAAATTGTGGAACGCAGTCTGCCCCCAGCGCAGGAACGCATAGCGTTCCATGTTGCGGCTGAACTCGATTTCCGTATTTTTCGCCAGGGAGTCGGCAGCGCCGTAATTGTCCACCTGTACAGAGTGATCGATGACCAGTTCGGCCGGAGACAGCGGATTGATTTCATCTGCATTGCCGCCGAGCTTCAGCATGGCTTCGCGCATCGCGGCGAGATCGACCACGACCGGCACGCCGGTGAAGTCCTGCATGATCACGCGGCTGGGCGTGAAGGAAATCTCGTGTGAGGGAGCGGCCTTCGCGTCCCACTTGAGCAGCGCCTCGACGTCCGCGCGAGTGACGTTCACGCCGTCTTCGAAGCGCAACAGGTTCTCGAGCAGGATCTTGAGGGAATACGGCAGGCGGCCGAGATCGTAATCCTTGAGCGCGGCGAGGCTGAAAACTTCGAAATTCCTGCCGCCGCTCTTGAGAGTCGTGCGCGCCTTGAACGTATCCTTCATGCGTCCTCCAACTGTAGATGCAAAAAAAGCGGCGGAATTATACCGTCAACAGCGCGCCCGGATAAGGAAAAACGGCGTGCGCCGTTTGGGTGCTGTCGATGACGCCGCCGCCCAGACATGTATCACCTGAATAGAGCACTACGTACTGTCCGGGTGTCACTGAGCGCTGCGGCAGGTCGAAGACGACGGTGCAAGTATCTTCCCCGGTCATTTCGACTGCACAGGACTGGTCGGGTTGCCGGTAGCGCGTCTTGGCCATGCACCGGAACCTGGTCGAGGGCGGAACTCCCCCTATCCAGCTCAGGTTCGTGGCGTACAGGGATTGACTGAGCAGTGCCGGGTGATCGCGCCCCTGGGCCACGATGAGCACGTTGCGCTTGAGATCCTTGGCCGTCACATACCAGGGTTCGGACGCAGAGCCGCTCTGACCACCGATCATGAGGCCCTGTCGCTGGCCGAGCGTATAAAACATGAGTCCCTGATGACTGCCGAGGTGCCTGCCGTCCGCGCTTTCGATCGCACCGGGCTGGCCAGGCAAGTAGCCGGCCAGAAATTCTGCGAAGGGACGTTCGCCGATAAAGCAGATGCCCGTGCTGTCCTTCTTGTCATGGACAGGCAAGGCCAGTGACTGGGCAATCCTCCTGACTTCGTCCTTGTGCAGGCCGCCGACGGGGAACAGCGTCCTGGCGAGGGCTTCGGCCTTGACGGCATGCAGGAAATAACTCTGGTCCTTAGGCAAATCGACGCTCTTCAGTAACCGGACCGCGCCTGAATCGGTTGTGACTTGCGCATAGTGGCCGGTCGCAACTACATCGGCGCCCAGCCGCAGTGCATGTTCAAAGCAGGCCCCGAACTTGATTTCCCGGTTGCAGAGCACGTCGGGATTCGGTGTCCGCCCGCGGGCGTATTCATCGAGAAAGTGCTGAAACACCCGCTGCCGGTATTCGACCGCGAAACTGGCCTTGTGCAAGGGAATGCCGAGCTGCCGACAGACCTTGAGAGCATCCTGGTAGTCCGCGGCGCTTGTGCAGTAGCCGCTTTCGTCCTCCTCCCAGTTGCTCATGAAGAGCCCTTCGACGGTGTAGCCCTGTTCGACAAGGCTGGCGGCCGCTACGGACGAGTCCACGCCGCCCGACATGCTGACAATGACGAGTCCTGGGGCGCCTGAGGGGGGGGGCTGGGCAGACATGCGGCCGCATTATAGGCCGACCGAAGGGAGGCGGTTTGGAACGCGGGGTTAACCCGTCTGGCTACTCACGGCAGAGTCGGTCACGGTCGGGTGTCCGGCCAGGTGGGCCAGTAGGTCAAGCGGGTAGCGGCGTCCCGCGATGTAGTCGTCGATACAACGCATGACCAGCGGACTACGCAAACGCGTGGCCTGGGCAGCAAGTTGCTGCCGCGTCAGCCATACGGCTCGCTCGATTCCGTCGTCGAGCGGACGAGCGCTGTCGTGATGCGCAACGTCGCCCCGGAAAGCCACCCGCAGGAAGCTGCGGCCAGGACTCTCGGCCGAGCCGGCGCTCTGGTTCCACAAATACACGCCGACGATCGCTTCAGGCACGAAATGCCAGCCTGTTTCCTCGATGGTTTCGCGCATGACGGCCTGGATCAGGCTCTCGCCGTTTTCGAGATGCCCGGCCGGTTGATTGAAGACGAGGCGTGCGCCGACACGCTCCTCCACCATCAGAAAGCGTCCCTCGCGTTCCACAACGGCCGCAACGGTCACATCGGGCTTCCAGATCATGGGCGAGAGTATAGCGGGTTGACCGGCGAGCCCGGGTCCCAAGGGAGGTGTCATTCGCTCAGCCCCGGAGATTGGCGTGGAATTGCAGGTCCGAGTCCGCGGCTTTCCAGATGGCGTCGAAATAGGCGAGATGTCGCGCGGCCGACGCCAGATCGTCCATGGCGGCGGTGCCTTCCCAGCTGGCTGCATTCGGGCGATACACGGAGGCGTTGTTGTCCGCAACCAGGAAGGCTGCCGGGTTGTTACGCAGATCCTTCGGAACATTTCGCAAATCGATATAGCTGGTCAGTCGCCGGGCCATCGCGACAAACCGGTTGCCGTCCCGGATCGCGCGCATCGGATCTGCAATCAGCACTCGAACCCGGGCGTGACTGCGGGCCAGCACGAGGCGCTTGATGGCTTCGAGAAAGGGCTCGTGATCGTAGAGGAGCGGCTCGAGATCCTGCGTGTAGATCGCGAGCGTTCGTCGGGCTCCGGAGGTCGCGGCAGTCACATGCAAGCGCACGTCCGCCAGCGTACTCAAAGGACCACCGGGAGCAGAGAGGGGGTAAGCCGCGTGCATCGCATCGCCTTCGGTTGCAGGCGATCGATCTTAACCAAGAGGCTTCAAGGACCTTGCCGACTCCGTCACGTTCCGGGGCGGGCGGGGCGCACCCTGGCGGGTCAGATCTCGCGCGCCAGCTGTTCGGCGAGACCTGTGTACGTTGCGGGGCTCAGGTTGAGCAAAGCCCGCCGGGCATCCTCCGGTAGCGACAATCGCTCGATGAACGTCTTGAGCGTAGCCGCATCGAGTCGCTGCCCGCGAGTGAGTGTCTTGAGCTGTTCGTACGCGTTTTCAACACCATAGCGGCGCATGACCGTCTGGATTGGCTCGGCGAGCAACTCGAGATTGAGGTCGAGATCCTGCTTGAGGCGTGCCGCGTCCACATCGATGCGCTTGAGCCCCCGGTCGATCGCTCGCCAGCCGATCACGGCATGGCTGACGGCAACGCCGATATTACGTAAAACGGTTGAATCGGTGAGGTCCCGTTGCCAACGCGAGACGGGCAGTTTCTCGGCGAAGAACCGCAGCAGCGCATTGGCGAGTCCGAGGTTGCCTTCGGCATTCTCGAAATCGATGGGATTGATCTTGTGCGGCATCGTGGAAGAACCCACTTCGCCTGCGACGGCGCGTTGCCGGAAGTAACCGATGGAAATGTACCCCCAGATATCCCGGCAAAGATCGATCAGGATCGTGTCGATCCGGGCGAGGGCGTCGCAGTATTCGGCCATCCAGTCGTGGGGCTCGATCTGCGTCGTATAGGGATTGAAGTGCAGCCCGAGGGATTCGACGAAGCCGCGGGCGAGCTGCGGCCACGCTACATCGGGATACGCGGCGACATGCGCGTTATAGTTGCCGACTGCACCATTGATCTTGCCGGTTATCGCCACGCTGGCGAGCAACGTCCTTTGTCGCTCCAGTCGGTGGACGACATTGGCGACTTCCTTGCCCAGCGTGGTGGGCGTCGCGGGCTGACCGTGCGTGCGCGACATCATGGGCGTCGCGGCCTGGCCATGCGCAAGACTGCGCAATGCGGCGATCAGCTGGTCGAGCTCCGGTAACAGCACGAGCCGCCGTGCTTCATCGAGCATCAGCGCATAGCTCAAGTTGTTGATGTCTTCCGAAGTGCACGCGAAGTGCACGAACTCGCGATGCGGTTCCCAGGCTGCAATGCCTGCGAGCCGAGTCTTCACGAAATACTCTACCGCCTTCACGTCGTGATTGGTTTCGCGCTCGATCTCCTTGATGCGCGCGGCATCGCTCTCGCCGAACGTATCTGCAAGTACATCAAGGGCGGCCAGCGCATCGCCAGGCAGAGTGCGCAATTCAACGATGCCGGACTCCATCGCAAGTGCCTTGAGCCACAACGCTTCGACACGCACCCGCTGCCGGATCAGGCCGTACTCGCTGAACAACGTCCTCAGGTCTCCGCATTTCCCGGCGTAGCGTCCATCGATCGGCGAAATGGCGGTGAGGCTGCTCAGGTTCATTGGGGAGGGGATGACGCCAAAGTCCAGGGGGTCAGGTGCTAGGATGCGAGATCATACAGCAGGTGTCTGTTGCAGGATAAGGAGAGCCGACCGTGCCAAGCCCCGATGTCCGTATCGAACACGACAGCATGGGTGCACTCGAAGTGCCGGCGGCCGCGTTGTGGGGAGCCCAGACACAGCGCGCGGTCGATAATTTCAAGGTGAGTGGCCTGACGCTGCCGCGAGGCTTTATCCGCGCGCTCGGCCTCATCAAATGGGCGGCCGCCGAAGCGAATGCAGAGGTCGCCGGGCTCGATCGGACGCTCGCGTCATGCATGGGTGAAGCAGCACTTGCCGTGGCGCAGGGTCGTTACGATGAGCATTTCCCGATCGATGTCTTTCAGACGGGCTCCGGGACCAGCACGAACATGAACGCCAATGAGGTCATCGCCACCCTCGCCACGCGTCGGCTGGAACAGCCGGTGCACCCGAACGATCATGTGAACATGAGCCAGAGCTCCAATGACGTCATCCCAACGGCGATCCATCTGGCAGCGGCATTGGGTATTGCCGAGCACCTCATTCCTGCACTCAAGTTGTTGCGCGATACGCTCGATCAGCGGATCAGGCAGTCCGGGGACAGCGTCAAGACCGGACGGACGCATCTGATGGACGCCGTGCCGCTGACGCTGGGGCAGGAACTCGGCGGCTGGCGCCAGCAGATTGACAACGGCATCGCCCGTCTCCTCGCCTGTGAACCCCGACTGCACCGTCTCGGCCTCGGTGGCACCGCAGTGGGCACAGGCCTGAATGCTCCGGCGGGATTTGCATCCCTCGCGGTTCGGCGCCTTGGCGAGAAGACGGGCCTCGCACTCAGCGTCAGTCCCGACTATTTCGAGTCGCTGTCCTCACAGGATGCGGCGGTGGAACTCTCGGGACAGCTCAGGACTGTCGCAGTCAGCCTGATGAAAATAGCGAATGACCTTCGCTGGATGAACAGTGGCCCGCTGGCAGGACTTGGCGAAATCTCGCTGCCGGCCTTGCAGCCCGGCAGCAGCATCATGCCCGGCAAGGTCAATCCCGTGATTCCCGAAGCCGTTGCCATGGTCGCAGCGCAGGTGATCGGTAACGACGCGACGATTGCCGTGGCAGGGCAGTCCGGCAATTTCCAGCTGAATGTGATGCTGCCCGTGATCGCCTACAACCTGCTGCAGAGTATCGAACTGCTTGGCAACGCAGCGAGTCTGCTGGCGGTGAAGGCCATCGCCGGTTTCACCGTTAACGAGCAGCGTCTGGCAGCCGTACTGGAACGCAATCCGATTCTGGTGACCGCGTTGAATCGATTGATCGGCTACGAGCAAGGTTCGGCAATCGCGAAGCGTGCCTACAGCGAAGGCAGGCCTGTCCGGGATGTCGCAGCGGAGATGACACAGCTGTCACGCGAGGAACTGGATCGCTTGCTCGATCCGGCCGCCCTGACTCGAGGCGACGGTCATTAAGGTGAGCGACAGTGAACTGCGCCGTCTGCTGGAGACGCGGCTGCAAGGGACCGTGCCTGCCACCAGTCCCGCAGAGGCGCGCTTTCCCGGTGTTGCCGACGAGCAGCTTCCGGAACTGCTCAGACTCCTGCCGCAGTCGCTGGCTCCAGCTGCGGTGCTGATGCCTATCGTCGATCGGCCGGAGGGTCTCTCGCTGCTGCTGACTCACAGGGCAACGGCACTCAAGCGGCATGCGGGTCAGATCAGTTTTCCAGGCGGTCGACTCGAAGCCGACGACAGTGGCGCACTCGCGGCGGCGTTGCGCGAGACTGAGGAAGAAATCGGCCTGGCTCGCGACTTCGTGACAGTAGCGGGGTACCTGCCGCCGCATTTGATCGTGACGGGGTACTGGGTCGTCCCCGTCGTGGGATTCGTCGCACCGGGCTTCACGCTGCAGCTCGATCCGGTGGAGGTACAGGATGCCTTCGAGGTCCCCCTGGCGCATGTCCTGAATCCGGCGAATCATGCAAAGCGCGAACGCCAGTTCGGCACGTTCACGATCGCCACCACCGAAATTCTGTACGAAGACCGGCTGATCTGGGGCGCCACGGCGGCCATGCTGGTCGCTCTGGCCACTCTGCTCAACGAACCTGCATAGTCCCGACATCCAATGAGTCATTCACTCAATCGCTTGCTCGACATCATGGCGCGTCTGCGTGACCCGGTATCGGGCTGTCCCTGGGACAAGGAGCAGACGTTCGCGTCGATCGCGCCCTACACGATTGAAGAAGCCTACGAAGTGGCCGACGCCATCGAACGGCACGACCTTGATGCACTTCGTGATGAGCTCGGTGACCTGCTCTTCCAGGTCGTGTTTCATTCGCAGCTCGCAGCGGAACAGAACGCGTTCAGGTTCGACGATGTGGCGCAGGCCATCTGCGACAAGATGGAACGACGCCATCCGCACGTGTTCGGCACCGATCGCGTAGACACCGCCGAGGCGCAAACCCGGGCCTGGGAAGAGCACAAAAGACAGGAGCGAGCGACACGCGGTGCGCTGAACGGAGCGCTGTCCGACGTACCCGTGCAGCTTCCAGCGATGACGCGTGCGGTCAAGCTGGGCAAGCGAGCGAGTCAGGCCGGCTTTGACTGGCCGACGGTAGCCGGTGTGCTGGACAAGATCCAGGAGGAGCTGAACGAGATGCGCATGGAAGTCGAGTCACAGGCACCGTCGACCAGAATCAGCGAGGAAATCGGTGACCTGCTGTTCAGCGTGGCCAACCTGTGCCGTCACGTGCGCATCGATCCCGAAACGGCATTGCGGCAGACGAACTCGAAGTTCGAGCGCCGCTTCCGGCATGTGGAACAGCGCCTCGCCCAGGCGGGTAGAGTGACTGCAGACGCTACGCTTGAGGAACTGGATGGCCTCTGGAACGAGGCCAAACGCCTTGAGCGGGCCGACAATCCACAGTCTTGAGGTGTTCAGCCAGGATTCATCGCTCGCGGACTAAGGTAAGTCCAGGCCTCAAGGAAAGGGTTCCCTGGGGCCGCAAGGAGTCAGCCATGGATCGCCACGCCATTCCGCTTGCCAGCGCCGCATTGAGGACCGTTGCATTAGGCGGACTCTGTGTGCTTTCTACACAGGCGCTGGCGGCACCACCGCCCTGGGCCAATGGACGTCCGCATGTCGGTCGTCAGTACGACGATGCCAGAGTGCTTGAAGTGGATCCCATTGTCAGGCGGGTGCGGGTGGAATCGCCCCGTCGCGAATGTTGGGATGAAGTGCAGACCGGGTATCGGTCCACGGGCACTCATGCCGAAACGGCAGGTCCCATGATCCTGGGTGGCATCATTGGCGGTGTCATCGGTAGCCAGGTGGGCAGGGGCCGTGGTCAGGATGTCGCAACTGTTGCGGGGACGCTGATCGGCGCTTCCATCGGTCATGACTCCGCGGTCCGCCGAGCGTCTGTCCCGGTCGAGCGAACGGTAGAGCGTTGCCGCACACGGTATGAAGACACCTACCAGGAGCGCGTCGATGCCTACCGTGTGACCTATGAATATCTGGGTCGCGAGTACACCACCGAGCTGCCCTACGATCCGGGTGATCGCATCAGGGTCCGGGTCGCGGTTTCGCCGGCGGAGTATTGATGTCGCCGGGTGGGCACGGCTCAACAGGGGAGGGTGTACTGGACGGGCAATGCACGTAGACTAGACTGCAATTTCGGCGGTAGTTTTCTAATGTTCCAGAATCGCATCATCCTCGTGCTGCTGGCCCTTACGACCTGCTGGCTGGTCGCGCCCGTCGTTGCTCCTGCCGATGCGCAGGGTTTGAGGGACAGTCGGCCTCGGGATGAAGACACCATTGAGCCCGGCGGCTATTCGCTGGACGATGCCGTGGAGCTGGCCCAGAACCGCTACCGAGCCAAGGCCGTCAAGGCGGAAACCGTCGACGAGCGCGGCCATCGCGTCCACATCATCCGCTTGCTGAATGCCGAAGGCCGGGTATGGACCGTGCGGGTGGATGCGGAAACCGGACGGATACAGTAGGTCCTCTGACCATGCGCGTGCTCGTCGTCGAGGATGAAAAATCGCTGCGCGAATCGCTCGTGCAGCAGCTGACGGCTGCCGGATTCACGGTGGATGCGGCAGCAGATGGCGAGGAGGGCCTGTATTGCGGCTCGGAGTTCGCCATCGATCTCGCCGTCGTCGACCTTGGCCTGCCAAAGCTTCCCGGCCTGGACCTGATCCGGCAGTTCCGTGCTCAGGCGAAGAAGTTTCCCATCCTGATCCTGACCGCGCGCGACCGCTGGCAGGACAAGGTGGAGGGCTTGCAGGCCGGTGCTGACGACTATGTCGCCAAGCCTTTTCATTTCGAAGAACTGCTGGCGCGCGTGCAGGCGCTGCTGCGACGTTCGGGTGGCTGGGCGCAAGCAGTGCTTCGCTGCGGTCCGGTGGCACTCGATCCCCGTACGCAAACAGTCACGGTCAGCGAGCAGCCCGTCGAGCTGACCAGTTTCGAGTACCGCATCCTCGAGCACCTGATGATGCGCGCCGGCGAGGTCATCTCGAAGTCAGAATTGACCGAACGCATTTACGCGCAGGATTTCGACCGCGACAGCAATACGATCGAGGTATTCATCGGGCGTCTCCGGCGCAAGCTGGATCCGGACAATTCCCTGAAGCCGATCGAGACCCTCCGTGGTCGCGGCTACCGCTTCCAGCTCGAGCGCTCGGCCGAAGGCTGAGGCCCCTTAAGAATTCCATGCAGGTCCGTTCGCTCAGCACCCGACTGCTGGCCTCCGTCAGCGTGCTGCTCGTGGTGTTTTTCGGGCTGACCATTTTCGCGCTCGATCTCGTGTTTCGCGACATCTCCGAGCGCGCGATTCTCGATCGACTGGAAGTCCAGGTCCTGGCGTTGCTGTCCGTCTCCGAAGAAAGCATGCGCGGCGGGCTCGAACCTGCGCCGCAGCTTGCGGAGTCGAGATACACGAGTCCTGGTTCGGGCCTGTACGGCGAAATCCGGCGAACAGACGAGCAGGCAACGTGGAAGTCGAATTCCATGGTGGGGACGGGTCTCGATTTTGGCCCCGTGCTGGCTCCGGGCCAACGCCGCTTCGGAATCCTGCCGCTGGCCAATGGATCCGAGGTGCTCGCACTGAGCCTGGGGATTGCATGGGAATTTCCGAGCGGCGTCAGCCGGAATTTCGTCTATAGCGTTGCCGAGAACCTCGATCCCTACTACGCACAGCTGACGCGGTTGCGCGGACAGATGTTCGGCTGGTTTGTCGGCCTGATGCTGCTGCTGCTCGCGGGCCTCGCGCTGGTATTCCGCTGGGTACTGGCGCCAGTGCGGCGCGTGGCGCGAGAAATAGAGGACATCGAACTCGGCCAACTGTCCGAGCTGGGCGAGGGCTATCCGCGCGAACTCATTGGCGTCACGACCAATATGAATGCGCTGCTGCGCAGTGAGCGCGAACGGCTCGCACGCTATCGCAATACCCTTGGCAACCTTGCCCACAGCCTGAAAACCCCGCTCGCCGTGACACGGAATCTGCTGGGAGGAGAAGGGTTGCGGGATGCACCGGTCGCGCGTCAGCTCGACGAACAGGTCAGTCGCATGGACGACATTGTCCGCTACCAGTTGAAGCGAGCGGCCGCTTCAGGCGGTACTGGCCTGGGACAGGCTCCTGTCGATGTCCGGCAGACGCTGGAAGGACTCAAGGGAGCGCTCCTCAAGGTCTACGCCGATCGGGCAATCGAATGCTCGCTGCACGTGGAGCCTGGCTGCCGCTTCATCGGCGACCAGGGCGACCTCACCGAGATTGCAGGCAATCTGCTGGACAACGCCTGCAAATGGGCCCGCCGTGCCGTGAAGCTGTCCGCCGCACCGTTGCTGCGGCCGGGTGCGCGCCACGCAGGATTGTTGCTGATCGTTGAGGATGACGGGCCCGGCATCGCGTCTGAGGATCGGGCCCGCGTGCTGGAACGCGGCGCAAGGCTCGATGAACGCATGAGCGGGCAGGGCATTGGCCTGTCCGTCGTGCGGGAACTCGCCGAAGTCAGTGGTGGCAGTGTGACCATTGACGCGTCTTCGCTCGGAGGCGCACGCATCGAAGTTCAGTTGCCTGCGCCGTGACAGATGCTCTGCGTTTTGACTATGACCCATCCCTGCCGATCACCGCGCATCGGGATGAGATCCGTGCCGCACTTGAACAGCATCAGGTCGTCGTGGTCTGTGGTGCGACGGGGTCTGGCAAGACCACGCAGATTCCCAAGCTCTGTCTGCAACTTGGATTTGGCACGCGTGGCCTGATCGGGCACACGCAGCCACGCCGGATCGCGGCGCGGGCGATTGCTGCCCGGCTGGCTGCTGAACTGGGCACGACGGTAGGCGGCGTGGTCGGGTACCAGGTGCGATTCACGGACCGCACCAGCCGGCAGTCGCGCATCAAGGTGATGACCGACGGTATCCTGCTCAAGGAACTGGAGCGCGACCGTTCGCTCCGCCGCTACGACACGCTGATCATCGATGAGGCGCATGAGCGCAGCCTCAATATCGATTTTCTGCTCGGCGTGCTGAAGGGACTGTTGCCGCGGCGCCCTGACCTGAAACTGATCATCACATCGGCGACGATCGATCCTGCCCGCTTCGCCGAGTTCTTTGGCGGCGCTCCGGTGATCGAAGTGTCGGGCCGCGGCTATCCCGTTGAGACGCGCTACCGCCCGCTGCATGGCGAGGACGACGAGGAGTCGACGGTGCTGTCGTTGCCTGAAGGCGTGCTCGAAGCGGTGCGCGAACTTGACGCGGACCCACAAGGCAGGGCGGGCGACATTCTTGTGTTCCTGCCCGGCGAGAAGCAGATCCGCGAAGCTGCGGAGATTCTCGACACGGCAAATCTGCGCAATACCGAGATTCTGCCGTTGTATGCGCGGCTGTCGGCGAGCGATCAGGAGCGGATTTTTGCGAGACATACGGCACGGCGAGTCGTGTTGTCGACGAACGTGGCAGAAACGTCGCTGACGGTCCCGGGCATCCGCTATGTCGTGGACTCCGGGCTCGCGCGTATCAGCCGCTACAGTGTCCGTGGCAAGGTACAACGTTTGCCGATCGAACCGATTTCCCAGGCGAGTGCTGATCAGCGGCTGGGCCGGTGTGGTCGGGAAGCGGAAGGCATCTGCATCCGCCTGTTCGCGGAGGACGACTTCGTGGCGCGGCCTGCGTTCACGCCTCCCGAAGTGCTGCGGACCAATCTCGCGAGCGTGATCCTGCAGATGGCAGTGCTGGGTCTTGGTGAGCCGGAGGAGTTTCCGTTTCTCGACCCGCCGGACACACGGCTGATCAACGATGGCTATCGGCTTCTTCAAGAGCTCAAGGCCGTGGATGCCGAGCGACGGGTCACCAGTCTGGGCCGGCAGATCGCGTCGCTGCCGCTGGATCCGAGGCTCGCACGCATGCTGCTAGCGGCCACGCATCACCGATGCCTGACCGAGATGCTGATCGTGACCGCGTTTCTGTCCGGACAGGATCCCCGCGAGCGGCCACAGGACGCGCAGGCGAAGGCCGATGAGAGTCATGCAAAGCTCGCCGATCCCCGTTCGGATTTCATGACCGTGCTGAACCTGTGGCAGGCCTTTACCATGAATCTGCGCGAGCTGTCGGGCAACCAGCTGCGCAAATGGTGCCGCGAAAATTTCCTGTCTTTTGTGCGGCTGCGTGAATGGCAGGAACTGCATGGACAACTGGCGGCAGCGATCGAGGAGCTCAAGCTGAAGGCCAATGAGTTGCCCGCGGCCTACGCCGATCTGCATCAGGCTCTGCTCACGGGATTCCTGGGGTCGATCGGTACGCTGGATGAACGTCGCGAATATCTCGGTGCGCGCGGCACCCGTTTCGTAATCGCCCCGGGAACGTCGCTGGCGTCGAAAACCCCGCAGTGGATAGTGGCCGGGAGCATGGTTGAAACCACCAGACTGTATGCGCGCATGGTGGCGGCGGTCGAGCCCGGCTGGATCGAGTCCGCAGGCTCCCATCTGCTGAAACGCAGCTATGCGGAGCCGCATTGGGTCGAGGATCGCGGCTTCGTTGCCGCCTACGAATCGATTGCCCTCTATGGACTGACGCTCGCCGCGCGCCGCCGCGTGAACTTCGGCAACGTGGCGCCGCGTGAGGCTCGCGATATCTTCATCCGCGAAGCCCTGGTCGAAGGTCACTCCACTCTGCGAGCGCCATTCCTGGTGCACAACAGGGACCTTAAAGCGCAGGTCGAGGGGATCGAGGCCAGGATTCGCCGCCGCGATGTGCTGGTCGAAGAGCAGACACAATGTGATTTCTACGGCGCGCGTATTCCGGAGCGCGTCAATTCGATTCCCACGTTCGAGCGCTGGTGGCGTGAAGTCGAGCCGCAGACGCCGCAGCTGCTGACCATGTCACTCAGGGACCTGATGGGCCGCGAGGTGCCCGAAGCCAATGACAACCTGTATCCGCAGACCTTCGAGATCGCGGGCAACCGATTGCCGCTGGCATATCGATTCGAGCCCGGTGCGCCGGATGATGGCGTCACACTGACCGTACCCGTGCCGTTGCTCGGAACCGTCGATGCGGGTCAGCTCGGCTGGCTCGTACCCGGCATGAGGTTGGAAAAAATCACCGCATTATTGCGTGCCCTGCCGAAGCAGCTGCGCAAGACCTTCGTGCCCGTTCCGGAACACGCGGCACAGTGTCTTGAAGACCTGAATGCCGATACCCGGGCCGATTTCAATGCCGCGATTGCTGACTGGATTACGCGGGCGGGTGGCCAGACGGTCACCAGGGAGGAAATCGCGGCATTGCCGTTGCCGGATTTCCTGCGGATGAACCTGTGTGTGGTGAACCTGGAAGGTCGGATGCTCACGGCGGGGCGCGATCTGCAGCAGCTGCGCCGGCAATTGCGGACCGTCCCATCCTCCGTGGTCACGAAGCCGGTGCAAGGTCTCTCAGCGTATTCGAAGGAATGGGACTTCGGTGACCTGCCGCTTGAGCGTCGGGTTGAGCGGGATGCACTGAACTTTGTTGTCTATCCGGCACTCAAGGATCGTGGTGAGGGTGTAGATCTGGTCGAGGTCGATTCTGCCGGCCTTGCCGAGCGCGAGACGCGTCAGGGGGTATTGCGATTGCTGATGCTTGGGTTGGCGCAGCAGACCCGCTTCGCCCGTAAACGATTTGCCGATCGGCATGAACTGGTGTTGCTCGGGTCCGTGACAGTGCCCGACGTACGACTAGTGGATGCACTGACCGAGCGCGTGTTTGCGGACGCTTTTCTGCCGGACGGGACAGCAACGCCTCGGTCCCGGGAGCAGTACGACACCGTGCTGCAGACTGGACGCGAACGATTTGCACAGGCGCTCGAGCGACTGGAAGCCCGCACGCTTGAGACCTTGAGTGAACTGAAGACAGTGCGTCAGAAGCTCAAGGCAATGAACGCCCCGATGTGCCGCAACGTTGTGGGCGATATCGAGCAGCAATTGTCAGGTCTGTTTGCCAACGATTTTCTGGCAACAACACCGCAGAGCCGGCTCACACAGTTTCCCCGGTATCTCAAAGCCGTCTCAAGGCGTCTTGACCGGCTGCCCGCCGGCGCAATTCGCGACGCAGAGCTGATGCGCACGCTCGAACCCTTTGTAACGGAATGGCGGCGCTTGCAGATGGCAGCAGGTGACCCCATGAGGGCCATGAGTCTTCCTGAACTCGACCTGCTGCGCTGGATGGTCGAGGAATTCAGGGTTTCCCTGTTTGCCCAGGATCTGCGAACAGCCATCCCGGTGTCTCCGCAGCGGATGGCGGCCCAGGTGGCCAAAGCCCGTCAGGAAGCTGCAAGACATTAGTGACCGGCCGGCATGCGATTTTGCAGTGCGATGGCAGAGTGATACGATCAAACCATGACGCGAAATCCTCATCTTCTCGACTGGCACCCGGCCAGCTGGCACGATCGGCCGGCCTCCCAGCAGCCGACGTATGCCGACCCCCAGGCCCTTGCCGCTGCCGTCGGCGCACTCTCCCGGCTGCCGCCGCTCGTGGTTTCCTGGGAAGTCGAGGCGCTGAAGGAGCAGATTGCCAGTGCCCAGCGAGGCGAGCGCTTCGTGCTTCAGGGCGGCGACTGTGCCGAGTCTTTCGAGGATTGCCAGTCAGAGGACATCGTCAAGAAGCTCAAGATCCTGCTGCAGATGAGCCTCGTGCTGATGCATGGCATGAAGAAGCCCGTGGTGCGCATCGGTCGCATGGCGGGTCAGTATGCCAAGCCTCGTTCTGCGGATACCGAGACCCGGGATGGCGTGACGCTGCCGAGCTACCGCGGCGATATCGTCAATCGCCCGGGCTTTACGCTCGCCGATCGCGAACCGGATCCGCAGTTGCTGTTGCGTGGCTACGAACGCGCCGCACTGACCCTCAATTTTGTCCGGTCCCTGATCGACGGCGGTTTTGCAGATCTGCATCATCCCGAATACTGGAACCTCGACTTCGTGCGCCACTCGCCGCAATGGCAGGCCTACGAGAAGATCGTCAGTTCGATTTCCGACGCGCTGGATTTCTTCGAGGCCGCCAATGGCAGCCCGATGCACGCATCCAACCGTATCGACTTCTACGCGAGCCATGAAGGCCTGCACCTGCTGTATGAGCAGGCCCAGACACGCTATATCGAGCGTTCGAAGCGCTGGTACAACCTGTCCACGCACATGCCGTGGATCGGTATGCGTACGGCGGCGCTGGATGGCGCGCACGTCGAATTTTTCCGTGGGATCGCCAACCCGATGGGTATCAAGGTCGGGCCGGCCATGAGCGCCGAGTGGGTGCAGGGCCTGATTGCCAAGCTCAATCCGAACAACGAGCCGGGACGGTTGACGCTGATCCATCGCATGGGCGCCAAGGAAATCGACAAGCGCCTGCCAGCATTGATCCAGGCGGTGCGCGAGACGGGCAGTCCGGTGCTGTGGATCTGCGATCCGATGCACGGGAACACCGAGAGCACCACTTCGGGTCTCAAGACCCGTCGCTTCGAGAACATCGTCGCGGAACTCGAGTCCGCCTTCAGGATTCACCGCGAGATGGGTTCAATCCTTGGCGGCGTGCACTTCGAGCTGACGGGTGACGACGTGACCGAGTGCACGGGCGGTGCACGCGGCCTGACGGAAGGTGACCTGGCGCGTGCCTACAAGTCGCAGGTCGATCCGCGTCTCAACTATGAGCAGGCGCTGGAACTCGCGATGCGGCTGGCGGGGCTCTCTCCAGGCACGCACATTCGCGCCGCCGACCGTTGATCAGCGCTGGCTCATCACCAGCCGCCTGACTTCTTCTGCTGGCGCGGTCAAGTGCTGTCCGGGCGGCAGTGACGCGATGCTCCAGGGTCCTACCGACCAGCGGATGAGTCTCAGCGTGGGGTGGCCGACAGCCGCCGTCATCCGTCGTACCTGCCGATTGCGACCTTCCCGTAACGTGATCTTCAGCCACGCAGTTGGAATCGCCGCACGTTTGCGGATGGGCGGATCCCGGGGCCAAAGCCAGTCGGGTTCGTCGACTCGTTGCGCTTCGGCCGGCTGCGTGAGTCCATCCGGCAAGGTGACGCCACTGCGAAGTGTCGCGAGGGCGGCATCATCCGGAATATTTTCCACCTGTACGTAGTAGGTCTTCGGCAGTTTCCAGCGGGGGTGGCTGAGACGTGCCTGTAATGGGCCGTCGTCGGTCAGCAGCAGCAGACCTTCGCTGTCATAGTCGAGACGGCCAGCCGGATGGAAGCCGGGCAGATGCAGAAAATCGCGTAAAGTTCGCCGTCCGTCTTCGGTAACGAAGCGGGTCAGGACCGCAAACGGTTTGTTGAATAACACCAGCGCCATAGTAGCCATAGTAATAGCGAGACCATGTCAGCCGCCTTGCCGAAATTCAAGCCGGAAGTGTTTGATCCGGACTGCAGGCTTTGCCCGCGGCTCTCGACCTTTCTCGACGAAGGGCGCCGCAAGCACCCCGCCTATCACTGCGCGCCCGTCGCTCCCTTCGGTGATCCGGCCGCCCGTCTGCTGATCATCGGACTCGCCCCGGGCTTTCATGGTGCCAATGCGACAGGGCGTCCCTTCACCGGCGATCATGCCGGACTGCTGCTGTACCGGACACTGCACCGGTTCGGCTTCGCCAGCCGGCCCGAATCCCGTGCGGCCGATGATGGACTCGTGTTGCACAACTGCCGGATTACGAACTCGGTGAAATGCGTCCCTCCGCAGAACAAGCCGCTGCCCGAGGAAATCAGGCAATGCAACTCGTATCTGCGCAATGAACTTGCGTCTGCAGCCGGCGGCTGTGCTGCTCGCGCTCGGGTTGATCGCACACAACGCCGTGCTGCGGGCGCTGGCCCTCAAGCCGTCACAGTACAAGTTCGCGCATGGTGCCGAGCATGACCTCCCAGGGGGAACGGTGCTGCTCGACTCCTATCACTGCAGCCGCTACAACACGCAGACACGCAGATTGACGGACGACATGTTCAGCGCTGTGTTCGCGCGAGCCGCCCAGCTGCTCGGGCGCAGCTAGGGGTTTGCTGTGTCCGACTTCGAGCCCAGGGCTTTTCTCGCCACGTTGACGACCCGGCCGGGCGTGTATCGCATGCTTTCGGCCAAGGGCGAGATCATGTATGTCGGCAAGGCCCGCAATCTCAAGTCCCGGGTGAGCAGTTACTTCGCCGGTCGCGGACTGAATGCCAAGACCATGGCGATGGTCGAGCAGATCGCGGCCATCGAAGTCACTGCGACCGCTTCCGACACCGAAGCGCTGCTCCTTGAATTCAACCTGATCAAGCGGCACAGGCCGCGCTACAACGTTGCGCTGCGCGACGACAAGAGTTTTCCGTATCTGTATCTGTCGACGCAGCAGCCGTTTCCGCGGCTGACGTTTTACCGCGGCAGCCGCAAGCTTCCCGGACGCTTTTTCGGTCCCTATCCCAGCGCGAGAGCCACGCGTGAGACCCAGCTGTTGCTGCAGAAGCTTTTCAAGCTGCGTACTTGCGAGGACACGTTCTTTGCCAATCGCACCCGGCCTTGCCTGCAGTACCAGATCAAGCGCTGTTCGGGTCCCTGCGTCGGTCTCGTGGACGAGAAGAGCTACGCGCAGGATGTGGCGGACGCCATCGCCGTGCTCGAAGGGCGTGATCGTGAGTTGCGCGATGACCTGGCACAGCGAATGGAGGAAGCCGCAGCCCGACTGGATTTCGAAAAGGCGGCGCGCCTCAGAGACCAGATTCACGCCATCAAGGAGATCCAGGCCAGTCAGTCGATGACGCGCATGGCGGCGCACGACATCGACGCGGTGGCACTGGTTTCGGCCGGAGGCAGGCATTGCATTGCCGTCGTCTACCTGCGCGGCGGGCGCAATCTCGGCAGCAGCAGCTACTTCCCGCGCGCCGGTCTGGCTGAAACCGGAGAGCTCATGAGCGCATTTCTCGCGCAGTACTACCTGACACGGGACGTGCCGTCCGAAATCCTGGTCAACGAAGCGATCGAGGATGCAGACGTGCTCGAACGCGCGTTCTCCGAGCGCGCCGGCAGGGCGGTTGCCATACGAACCAGGATTCGAGGCGTGCGCGCCCGGTGGCTGGAGATGGCGAGATCCAATGCCGAACTCAGCCTGCGCATGCGTGAAGCCAACGCGGCGACCGTTGCGGAACAGCTGGAAGCAGTCGCCAGCGCACTTGAAATGCCGGTGCCTCCACGCCGCATCGAATGCTTTGATATCAGTCATACGATGGGCGAGTCCACGGTGGCTTCCTGTGTGGTGTTCGGTCCGGAAGGGCCGATCAAGAGCGACTATCGCCGCTTCAATATCGAAGGCGTCGCGCCCGGGGATGACTACGGCGCCATGCGCCAGGCGCTCGAGCGACGCTATGCGCGGCTGAAACGGGAAGAGGCAGTGTTGCCGGATCTGCTGCTGATCGACGGCGGTCCGGGGCAGCTGGCGCAAGCCCAGGAGGTGCTCGCGCAGCTTGAAATCGGCGGCATCGGTCTGGTCGGAGTTGCCAAGGGCGCCGATCGACGGGTCGGACAGGAGCGGCTTTTCTTGGCGGGGCAGGAGGTGCCCACTATACTGCCGCCAGATTCCTCCGCCCTGCATCTCATTCAGCGCATTCGCGACGAGGCGCATCGCTTTGCGATTACCGGACACCGACAGCGCCGCGCCAAAGCGAGGACAGAATCCATCCTTGAATCCGTCGTGGGTCTCGGGCCTGCCAAGCGCCGCGAGCTGTTGCGCCAGTTTGGCGGATTGCAGGGTGTTTCCCGCGCCAGCGTGGAGGATATCGCGAAGGTTCGCGGCATCGGGACCCAGCTCGCCGGGCTGGTCTATGAAGTGCTGCATCCAGGCGCTTGAGAGCGGCAAGTGACTTTCCCCATTGCCAATGTCCTGACGCTGGCGCGGATCGTGATGATTCCGCTCGTCGTCATCCTGTTCTATCTGCCGAATCCGTGGTCCGGTCCCGCGGCAGGCCTGGTGTTTGGTCTCGCCGCGGTCACGGATTCACTCGATGGCTATCTCGCACGGCGTCTGCATCAGACCTCGGCACTCGGGGCGTTTCTCGATCCGGTGGCCGACAAGCTGATGGTGGCCGTTGCGCTCGTGCTGGTCGCAAGCGGTGACCCTCGCTGGTTCATCGTTCTGTCCGCCATCGTGATCATCGGCCGCGAGATCACCGTGTCGGCCCTGCGCGAGTGGATGGCCGGGATCGGCGCGCGCGCGAAGGTGGCGGTATCGAATCTCGGCAAGTGGAAGACGATTTTCCAGATGGTGGGCCTGTCGTTCCTGCTGTACCGGAACGACCTCCTGGGGCTGCCGATCTATCTGCTTGGAATCATTGCCACCGCGGCAGCCGCAGTGCTGACGCTCTGGTCGATGGTCGCGTATCTGCAGGCGGCCTGGCCGGATCTCATGCGCTCGCGGAAGCAATAAAGGCAATCACCGCAGAGGCTTGCGATTGCAGCACCGTACGCTGGTGCCGAATCTTGCCTTGACACCCCGCCTTCAGGACATAGAATATCGCCGCCTTCCGAGGCCTGCGGGAATAGCTCAGTTGGTAGAGCGCAACCTTGCCAAGGTTGAGGTCGCGAGTTCGAGTCTCGTTTCCCGCTCCATCTTTCATCCTCTTTAGCTGGCGTCGTGGCGGAGTGGTTACGCAGCGGCCTGCAAAGCCGTGAACGCCGGTTCGATTCCGGCCGACGCCTCCAATCCTCACTCCGATTTCCTGAAGCTGGTGCCCGGAGCCGGGGTCGAACCGGCATGGAGTTTCCTCCGAGGGATTTTAAGTCCCTTGCGTCTACCAATTTCGCCATCCGGGCAGGTTGCGGGCGCGAATTGTAAGCCGCTTTCCGCCCTACATGTCGCCAGTTCCGTACGTCTGCCCTGGACTTCAAAGTGTCTCCGTGGGTCCATCTGCTAGACTCCTGCCGCCTGAAACCAGGGGGGCCTCCCGGCTAGAAATACTGTGTCGCGCTTGATGTCAGCGTCCGCCGCCCCTGCCGGCGAAGCGCTTCTGGAAGCCCGGGCGATCGAACTGTGGCGCGGCGAGCATCACCTCCTGCGGCAGATTTCTTTTACCTTGAGTGCAGGTGAGCTGCTGCAGGTCACGGGCCCTAACGGCGCGGGCAAGACCAGTCTGCTGCGGGTCGTGTGCGGACTGCTGCCCGCTGAATCAGGCGATATCCGGTGGCGTAAGACGTCGACCCGGGAGCGGCGCGATGCTTTTCATCGCGATCTCACCTACCTCGCGCATCTGAATGCCTTGAAGCTGGATCTGACCGCTGACGAGAACCTGCGTGTCGGGACCGGGCTGCGGCGTGACACCACAAAGGCCGAGAGACTTGCAGCGCTGGATGCGCTCGGCGTCGCGCGCTGTACCGATCTCCCCGCTCGTGTGCTGTCAGCGGGTCAGCGTCGACGCGTCGCCTTTGCCCGCGTGATGTTGTCGAACGCCGTGCTCTGGGTGCTGGACGAGCCCACGACCAATCTGGACGCCAATGGTGTGGCCGTCATCGAACATCTATTGAAGGGTCATCTGGCAAGGGGAGGCGCGGTGTTGACTGCGGCTCATCACGGCATGCTGTCCGGGCATCCCGGCGCACGCCAGCTGGAACTGGCCGCATGAGCGGGGGGACCGCAACCCCTGGCCTTGGGGCGCTTGCCACCCGGGTCCTCGGCCGTGAATTGACACTCGCCGTCCGTCATTGGGATCAGGCTGCCCAACCGCTGTTGTTTTTCGTGATTGTCGTGACGCTGTTTCCGCTCGCCATCAGTCCGGATCTGGCGGAACTCAGGCGGATTGCTCCGGGTGTGGTCTGGGTGGCTGCGATGCTGTCTTGCCTGCTTGCCCTTGATTCCCTGTTCCGTCCCGACGTCGAGGATGGAACAATGGAGCAATGGGTGCTGTCTGAACAGCCGCTGGCCTGGCTGCTGTTGATGAAGACGGTGGCGCACTGGCTCGTATCGGGGCTGCCGCTCGTGATCATGTCACCTGTCCTTGCAACCGGGCTTGGTGTGCCGGTTTCCGCCTGGCCGGTACTGATGGGTTCACTGGCACTCGGCACTGCAGCGCTCAGCATGCTGGGTGCGATCGGTGCTGCACTGACGGTCGGCGTCCGCAGAGGCAATGTGCTGCTGGCTCTGCTGGTGCTGCCGCTTGAGATGCCCGTCCTGATATTCGGCGCAAGAGCCGTCAGTCTGAGCATGACGGGGGAGGCAGTCGCCGGGCCGTTGAATCTGCTCGCGGCCATCCTCGTGCTTTCCTTAAGTCTCGGGCCGATCGCAATGGCGGCGGCGATTCGCATAGGTGTTGAGTCCTGACATGAACTGGACGTGGTTTCACAAGTTCGCCTCGCCGCCCCATGCATATCGCCTGCTGGGCACCCTGAGGCCATGGCTGTTCTGGCCATCGGTCGCCCTCATGCTGTGGGCCACTTACACCGGGCTGTTCGTGGCGCCGACCGACTATCAGCAGGGCGATTCGTTCCGGATCATCTACGTGCACGTGCCCAGCGCGTCGATGTCCCTGACGGTCTACAGCATGATGGCCATTGCCGCCGGCATCGGCATTATCTGGCGCATGAAACTGGCCCACGCTGTTGCGGCAGGCTGCGCTGTCATTGGCTCGTGGTTTACGGTGCTCGCCCTCGTAACGGGGGCGATCTGGGGCAAGCCGATGTGGGGCGCGTGGTGGGCGTGGGACCCCCGGCTGACGTCGGAGCTGATCCTGCTGTTCCTGTATCTGGGGGTTATGGCGCTCAGGGCGTCCTACGACGACGTTCAGCGGGCTGATCGGGCCAGTGGTCTGCTTGCGGTGGTCGGAATCGTGAACGTGCCAATCGTCAAGTACTCCGTGGAATGGTGGAATAGCCTGCATCAGGGGTCGAGCCTTTCCTTAAGCGGGAGTTCCGCCATCGACCCGTCGATGCTGGCGCCCCTGCTCGTCATGATGCTCGCCTTCCTGCTGTTCTTCGGTGCGATACTGTGCGACCGGGTGCGGGCCGAGATCCTGACCCGCGAGCGCAACGCTGGATGGCTATCGGAAGCTTCTTGAAATCATGGGCTTAGAGAACATTCTTGGCATGGATAAGTATGCTGGATACGTGCTGTTCTGCGTCGTCATCACTGCCGGGGTCCTGGTCCTGAACGGGTGGCTCGCCCGCCGGGCGCTGTCCCGGGCGCAGGGCATGGCCCGCCGGCGGGCGACAGCCCAAAGGAGCGAGTCATGACACCCCGTCGCCGCCGCATGGTACTGGTGGGTCTGATCGTGCTGGGCGTAGGTGCTGCCGTAGCCTTCGCATTGACCGCGTTCCAGGAGAATCTGCTGTATTTCTACAGCACCTCGGATGTCGTTGCGGGCAAGGCGCCCGCAGACCGCACATTCCGCATCGGCGGCATGGTGACGGAAGGCAGCGTGCAGCGGCAGCCGGGCAGTCTCGAGGTGCGCTTCGTGCTCACCGACTATGCCAAGGACGTGACGGTCAGTTATTCAGGGGTGCTGCCTGACCTGTTCCGCGAAGGCCAGGGAATCGTGGCCCGTGGCCGCCTGGCCGGCGAAGGACTCTTCGTCGCTGAAGAGGTGCTCGCCAAGCACGACGAAAAGTACATGCCGCCCGAAGTCGCGGACAGCCTGAAGCAGCAGCATGCCGGTCAGAAGCCGCTGACGACGCCGCTACCGGCCACAGCAGCGAATTGAAGGTGCAGTCACGATGATCGCCGAACTCGGACAATTCGCACTCGTGCTGGCCTTCTGCCTGTGCATTCCGCAGGCAGTCTTTGGACTGGTGGGTGCGCATACCGGCAAGGTACAGTGGATGCTCGCGACGCGTCCCGCCGTTGCCGGCCAGTTCGTGTTTACGCTGTTCTCGTTCGGCTGTCTGGCCTATCGCGTTCTACGTGAACGATTTTTCGGTGCTCTACGTCGCGTCGAACTCCAATTCCGCACTGCCGACGTTCTATCGTTTCGCCGCTGTGTGGGGTGCGCATGAAGGCTCCCTGCTGCTGTGGATGCTGGTGACGTCGACCTGGTCCATTGCGCTGGCGGCCTTCAGCAAGCAGTTGCCGTTGCCTTTCTCAAGCCGCGTGTTTGGCGTGCTGGGGCTGGTCAGCGCGGGATTCGCGCTGTTCATCCTGACGACGTCGAATCCTTTCGAGCGACTGATTCCGGCTGCCGTGGATGGTCGCGATCTGAATCCGCTGTTGCAGGACTTCGGCCTGGCAGTGCATCCGCCGATTCTGTACACCGGCTGGCTCGGGTTCTCCATTCCGTTCGCCTTTGCCGTGGCTGCCCTGATCGAAGGACGGCTCGATACCACGTGGGCTCGCTGGGTAAGACCATGGACAACGCTTGCATGGTCGTTTCTCACGGTCGGCATCGCTCTCGGCAGCTGGTGGGCGTATTACGAGCTTGGGTGGGGCGGCTGGTGGTTCTGGGACCCGGTTGAAAACGCTTCGTTCATGCCGTGGCTGCTGGGTACCGCGCTGATCCATTCCCTCGCCGTGACCGAGAAGCGGGGGCTGTTCAGAAGCTGGACATTGCTGCTCGCGATTTCTGCTTTCTCGCTGGCGCTGCTCGGCGGCTTCCTCGTGCGTTCAGGTGTGCTGGTTTCGGTGCATGCGTTCGCATCGGATCCGAATCGCGGTCTGTTCATCCTTGGCTTTCTCGTCATCTGCATCGGTGGATCGCTGGCCCTGTACGCCTGGCGCGCGCCAGCATTCAAGTCGGACGCGGGCTTTACCATCGTGTCGCGGGAGTCGTTCCTGTTGCTGAACAACGTATTTCTGGTCGCGGCCGCGGGCCTCATTCTGATCGGTACGCTGTATCCGTTGTTCCTCGAAGCGCTCGACATGGGCCGCATCTCCGTCGGTCCACCGTACTTCGCCACCGTGTTCGTGATTCCAATGCTGCCGCTGGTGTTCCTGCTGGCGATTGGCATGCATGCTTCATGGAAGCGCGCCCGTCTCGAAGGAGTGAAGGTTCCATTGTTGATCGCACTTGGCGTAGCGCTCATTGCCGGAGTGGCAGTACCGTGGATTGGTTACGGCACTCCGGGCGTCATGACGATGCTCGGCATGATCGCTGGCCTCTGGGTTGTGGGCTCCGCGCTGATTGAGCCGATCTCACGGCTCAAGAACGGACACAGCCTGTCGCCATCGGTCTTCGGCATGAGCGTCGCGCATCTTGGGCTGGGGTTGTTCGTCATCGGTGTGACGGGCGTGCAGTCCTACAAGATCGAACGCGACCTCGGACTGAAACCCGGTGAGAGCACCAGCCTCGGCGGCTATGATTTCCGCTTCGACAGCACACGTGATATCCGCGGACCCAACTTCGATGCGGTGGAAGGCCAGGTGACGATTACCAGGGATGGCGAGTCCGTGGCCGTGCTGCATCCGCAGAAGCGTATCTACCGTGTGCAGACCAATCCGATGACCGAAGCGGGGATCGACGCCGGTATCGGGCGCGATCTGTTTGTGGCGTTGGGCGAACCCCTCGGCGAAAACGCCTGGAGCATGCGCCTGCAGTACAAGCCACTGGTCCGCTTCATCTGGGGCGGGGCCCTTGTCATGGCACTCGGCGGACTGCTGGCGGTGACTGATCGTCGGTATCGCGTCCGCGCAACGCAATCCGCTCTGGCACCGGCTGCAGGTGCGGCGGCGCGGACCTGAGGAAGCAGTCATGTGGCGTTATCTGTTGCCCGGAGCCGTGTTTCTCGTTCTTTGCGGCTTTTTCGTCGCCGGGCTCTACCGCGATCCGACGGCGGTTCCCTCACCGCTGATCGGCAAACCTGCACCGGCGTTCGCATTACCCAAGGTCGAAAACGCTGCGGAAACCGTTGCGCTTGAGCAGTACAAAGGGCGGGTATTTGTGCTCAATGTCTGGGGCACGTGGTGTGTGGCTTGCCGCCAGGAACACGAAATGCTGCTGGAAATATCACGCAGTGGTGTCGTGCCGCTGGTCGGTCTCAACTGGAAGGACGAGCTGCCTCTGGCAAGGCAATGGCTGGCGCAGCTTGGGAATCCCTATGAAGCATCCGCGTTTGACGCGGAGGGTCGCGTCGGCATCGATTGGGGAGTGTATGGCGCGCCGGAAACGTTTCTGGTCGACGGCAATGGACAGGTCATCTTCAAGTACATTTCGCCGATGACGCGCGAAGTGTGGGAAAAGGAATTTCTGCCCCGCATCCAGAGGGCACGGCAGTCGTCCGGGGCAGGCAACTCGACATGAGGTCCCTCCTGCTTGCCACGTTTGTCGCGATGGTGTTCATTGCGCACTCCGCATCGGCGTTCGATTCGGAACTCGCGTTCCAGGATCCGGCCCTGCAGGCCCGTTATGAAAAGCTCACGCAGGTGCTGCGTTGTCCGCAATGCCAGAACCAGGCCATTGCCGATTCACCGGTTGGCATTGCTGCGGATCTGCGTCGTGAACTCCGGGAGCAGATTGCGGCAGGAAGAACGGATGCCGAGATCCTGGATTTCATGACGGCGCGGTACGGCGACTTCATTCTCTACAATCCTCCGGTCAAGCCGAAAACCTGGCTGTTGTGGGCCGCCCCGGGTTTGCTGTTGCTGGTGGGGCTGGCCTCTGCAGCAGTGGTCATCGTTCGCAGATCAAAAGGCGTGATAACGGACGACGCAGACTCAGAGGCAGGCACGGTGTGATTCCCTTCATCGTTGCATGCATCGTCATGGCGGCCGTGGCGATTGGCCTGGTTGTGCGCCCGCTGCTGCGGCATGCGCCCGAAGGGCCAAGCCAGCCGGCAAAGTGGGCAGCCGTCGCGACAGCGATCGTCGTGCCGGTGCTTGCTGCCTTGCTGTACTCCAGCATCACAACATGGAAGTGGGGCGAGCAGCCGTCGCGTGCGACACAGGCGGGCAACGCGGCCTCGCCTGAAATCGAGGGCATGGTCAAGCAGCTTGAGGAACGCCTGCAGCGTGAGCCGGGGGACGCCGAAGGGTGGGTGATGCTGGGTCGATCCTTCGTGATGCTGGGGCGGTATCCGCGAGCGGTCGATGCATTTCAACAAGCCTACGACCTGTCGAAGGGCGAGAACGTTCCCGCCATCACGGGACTCGCGGAAGCACTGGTTCTGGTCGATGAATCGTCACTCACTGGACGGGCGGGCGAGCTCATAGAGAGTGCTCTCGAGAAATCGCCACGTGAACCGCGCGCACTCTGGTATGGGAGTCTTGCCGCACTCAGCTCCGGCAAGCTTGGCCTTGCTCGTGATCGCATGCAGCTGTTGCTTGAACAGAATCCTCCCGAGCAGGTGCGTACCGTGCTTGAAGCACAGATCGCCGATATCAACGCGCAACTCGGTACAGCTCCTGCAGCTGTCGAGGCAGCTGCTCCCGCAAATGCACCAACGGTGCAGGTGGCTGTGAGCCTCGCTCCTGACATTGCCTCCCAGGTCAAAGGTCCGATGAGTCTGTTCGTGCTCGCACGCACGGCAGAGGGGGGGCCGCCGCTGGCGGTCGTGCGCCTCAGTTCCGAGCAGTTGCCCCTCAATGTGGAACTCAGCGACAGGAATGCGATGATCGCGGGTCGCGGATTGAGCTCAGTTCCCCGGGCACAGATCGTGGCGCGAATTTCGAAGAGCGGCAGTCCACAGGCGCAGAGCGGCGACCTGTATGGCGAGGCGGACTACGTCGTGCAGGCCGGTCCGGGATCGGTCAAGATCGTCATCGATCGCGTGACGCCCTAGGAGTCCATGGTGTCGCGTCACGTGCGTCTGGATTTCGAGAGGCTGCCGTCAACCCTGGCGGCGTACCCGAAAGCGTTGTTTGGCAAGAAGCCCCTGCTGGCGCCTGCTGCCATCGAAATGCCGACGATCGAGGTCTGCGCCAGCCGCGTTGATCTCGATGCGGGTCATATCGCCCGCTATCGCAGTGTCTGCGGCATCCCGGAGGGTGCATTCCTTCCGCCTGCGTATCTGCATGTGCTGGCGATGCCGCTGCATATGCGCATCTTCACCGCGGAAGTATTTCCCGTGAAGGTTCTGGGCCTTGTGCACTTGAGGAACACGATTCGTCAGCCTCAGCCGATTCCGGTGCACGGACGGTTGCAGGTAACCGCGAGTTTTGCGGACAGTCGTGAAACGGACAGCGGTCAGGAATACGACATCGTGACGCGCGTGAGTTCGCAAGGCGCGCAAGTCTGGGAAGAGGTGAGCACGATGCTCGCGAGGCGTCACACGCCCGGCAAACGACCCACCATCGATCGGCTGCCGTCGGATGTGGATGACGCCGAGCGCAGGCGGCCCTTCCAGGTTGCGGCCGATACGGGCCGTCGCTATGCATTTGTCAGTGGCGACTTCAATCCGATCCATGTGATGGACTTTACAGCCGCGCGTTTCGGCTTCAAGCAGACCGTCGCCCACGGCATGTGGTCGCTCGCACGTACATTGGGCGAAGTGGCAGACCTGCTGCCGCAGCATGCGATGCAGATCAATACGCAGTTCAAACTGCCGCTTTACCTGCCGGGTGAGGCAGTTGTCACGAACTGGAAGCGAACGGATGCATCCGGGCCGTGGCTGGACATGTGGCTGAGCGACGGGCGCAAGGGCCGCCCGCATCTGGCGATGCAGGTTCGCTGAGCGCGCCAGCCGCCTAGCGCTCGAGCGCGAGCGCCACTCCCATGCCGCCGCCGATGCAGAGACTGGCCAGGCCCTTCTTTGCGTCACGGCGAATCATTTCGTGAATCAGCGTCACGAGAATGCGGCAGCCCGAGGCCCCGATCGGGTGACCGATGGCAATGGCGCCCCCGTTCACGTTGATCTTCGTCGTGTCCCATCCCATCTCGCGATTGACCGCGATGGCCTGTGCAGCGAAGGCCTCGTTGATTTCCATCAGGTCCGGCGTGTCCTTCGTCCAGCCCGCCTTCTTGAGGCACAGCTGCGATGCAGGCACCGGGCCCATGCCCATGATGGTCGGGTCGAGGCCCGCGGAGGAATAGGCGGCAATACGGGCGAGGGGCTTGAGGCCCAGTTCCTTCGCTGTCGCTGCGGACATCATCATGACGGCGGCGGCGCCATCGTTGATGCCTGATGCATTGCCGGCAGTCACCGTGCCTGCCTTGTCGAATGCAGGGCGCAGCCCCGCGAGCTTCTCGGCGGTTGTGCCGGCCTTCGGGTACTCATCGGTGTCGAACACGATCGCGGGCCCTTTCTTCTGTGCGATCTCCAGCCCCAGGATTTCATCCTTGAAGCGACCTGCTTTCTGCGCTGCTTCGGCCTTCTGCTGACTGGCCGCAGCAAAGGCGTCCTGGTCTTCGCGAGTGATGCCGTACTTCCTGGCAACATTTTCGGCGGTCACGCCCATGTGGTACTGGTTATAGACATCCCACAGGCCGTCCAGGATCATCGAGTCGACGAGCTTGGCATCGCCCATGCGGAAGCCGTCGCGCGAACCCGGGAGCAGATGAGGTGACAGGCTCATGTTCTCCTGGCCGCCCGCGATGATGATGCGGGCATCGCCACAGCTGATGGCCTGGGCCGCGAGGTGCGTCGCTTTCAGCCCTGAGCCGCACACCTTGTTGATGGTCATGCCAGGCACCATTGCGGGCAAACCGGCCTTGATGACGGCCTGGCGCGCGGGATTCTGGCCCGCACCCCCTGTCAGTACCTGACCGAGGATGACCTCGGAGATGTCCTCGGCCTTGACGCCCGTTCTGGCCAGCAAACCCTTGATTACATGCGCACCCAGGTCCGCGGCGGGGATCTTGGCAAGCGCGCCATTAAAACTGCCTACTGCGGTACGTCCAGCAGCGACGATGACGACATCGGACATGGTGATCTCCCTCAATGCACTGGAATAGTTGTCGCCCTCTTCAAAGTGGGGCTTCCCCGCCCGACAGAATAGCCCGTTTCCGGTCCATATATAAGCGCTCACTTTATGGCGGCGAATGATTTATAACCATGGATGAGAACCGGGGATTCCTGTGTGGACGCCCTGGAACGGTCAGTGGCGGGGAACGAACAGCGAGAAGGGGACACATTGTCAGAACCACCTCCGAATCCGTCGACCGATCCGGCGCAATGGCTGGCGAACCTGTATGAAGCCAACAAGAGCATCTTGAACTCGTTCGCACAGGGCGCGGCAAAGGGTGCGCCAGCCGGCGTGACTCAGGACCCGTGGTCGGGCTTCATGGCCGCTTCGCAGCAGATCACGGCCATCCAGCAGGCGTACGTGCAGCAGATGATGAAGCTCTGGGCCGGATCGGCGCCTGCTGCCGTTGCAACCAGGGATGAAGATCGTCGTTTTGCCGCCGACGCCTGGCGCAATGATCCGCGCTTCGAGTTGCTCAAGCGCAACTATCTGGCGTATTCGGATTTCCTGTTCGGAGTTGCCGATTCTGCAGCAGTGGATGACCGGACCAAGGGGCAGCTGAAATTTGCCACGCGACAGTTCGTGGACGCGGTCAGTCCCGCCAACTTTCTTGCATCGAATCCGGAAGCGATGCAGCTGGCCATCGAGACGGGCGGGAAAAGCCTGATCGACGGCATGGGGCTGCTTGCACAGGATCTCGCCAAGGGGCGGATCTCGAGTACGGACGAAACCGCCTTCGAAGTGGGGCGCAATATTGCGGTCTCTCCCGGCGCGGTGGTTTTCGAGAACGAACTCGTCCAGATCATCCAGTACGCACCACTGACCCAGAAGGTCCATGAGCGACCGCTGGTCATCATTCCTCCCTGCATCAACAAATACTACATCCTCGATCTTCAGCCCGAAAATTCACTGGTGCGCTACGCTGTGGGACAGGGCCAGACGGTATTTCTTGCGTCGTGGCGCGGCGCGACCGCGGAGATTGCTCATCTCACCTGGGATGACTATCTGGAGCGCGGCGTGATGAAAGCGCTTGAGGTCGCTCTCGATATCACCGGAGCGGACAAGGTCAACGCGCTGGGTTTTTGCATCGGCGGTACGCTGCTGACTTCGGCGTTGCAGGTGCTTGCCGCGAGCGGCGCCGAACCGGCTGCTTCGGTTACGCTGTTGACCACCATGCTGGATTTTTCAGAGACGGGCGAAATCGGGTTGCTCGTCAGTGGTGAGAGTGTTGCGAAGCGCGAACAGGCGATCGGTAAAGCGGGTGTGATGCAAGGCAAGGAACTGGCGTTCGTGTTTTCGGCGTTGCGAGCCAACGACCTGGTGTGGCCCTACGTCGTAAGCAACTACCTCAAGGGCAAGAAGCCGCCCGCCTTCGACCTGCTGTTCTGGAACTCCGATATCACCGATCTGCCCGGTCCGATGTTCTGCTGGTACCTGCGGAACACCTACCTTGAGAACAACCTGCGAAAACCAGGCGGCACGGTGCAGTGTGGTGTCCCGGTGGACCTGTCGCAGGTGCGGATTCCGGCGTTCATCTATGCATCGCGAGAGGATCATATCGTGCCGTGGCAGACCGCCTATGCAAGTGTGCATCTGCTCGGCGGGCCGAACACCTTTGTGCTGGGCGCAAGTGGGCACATCGCGGGGGTCATCAATCCGGCCGCAAAGAACAAGCGCAACTACTGGAGCGAAGGCGCGACAGGCGGCAATGCCGAAAACTGGCTGGCAACCGCAGGCAGCGTTCCTGGCAGTTGGTGGAATTACTGGAGCGCCTGGCTCGCGGGTCACGCGGGCGGTGAGGTAGCCGCGCGTGCCACGCTCGGCAACTCGCAGTACGAGCCGATCGAGCCGGCTCCCGGGCGATACGTCAAGGTCAGGGCGGAATGATCACGGCCACGGTGTATGAAAAGGTGCGATCTCCGGCGCAGGCCGATTAGCCATTGAATCCGCTCGCGTGCCGACATACAGGATGCCGACGATGTGTTCATTGGCCGCAAGGCCCAGCTGCGTCTTGAAATAGCTGTCGTAGGCAGCTGCACCCGTCTTCCAGACCGCCGCAAAGCCCAGTGCATGGGCAGCCAGCAGGATGTTCTGCGCAGCAGCGCCGGCCGACAACATCTGCTCGATCTCCGGCACCTTCACATTGGGCAGGGTCGACAGCTTCGCGATGGCGATCACGACCAGTGGCGCACGCATCGCCTTCTCCCGTTCCCTGCCCAGGGCTTCCGGTGTCGCATTGGGCGAAGAAAGCCTGGAGGCTTCGACAAACAGCTCGCCGAGGGCTTCGCGGCCTGCCCCTCGAATCGACAGGAACCGCCACGGACGCAGCCGCCCATGGTCCGGCGCGCGCACCGCAGCTTTGAGCATCAGTTCGAAATCAGCATCCGACGGGGCAGGGTCCGTCAGCTTGACCCCCGAAGAGCGGGTCAGCAGGAGTTCCATCGCATCCATTAGGCGGGTTCCGGTACGAAGTGGCGGGACAATCAAATTGAGGGCGAAAAATCCAGCGCGAATCGTACCATGCCGCCTACTTCAGCGAATGCAGCCCGAACATGTTGCCTTCGGTGTCGACAGCAAGCGTGATGAAACCATATTGGCCAATCGACATCTTCGACTTATGGAGTCGGCCACCCGCCGGTACGATGCGGGCTTCTTCGATGGCGCAGTCTTCACTCTGGAAATACACAATCGTGCTGCCACCCGAAGGCACGCCTTGCATTTTTACGAGCGCGCCTGACGCGCCGTGTTTGGCCATGTCTGCCGGGAATGACCACATCTCGAGGTCCGGATTCCCCAACCGTTCCAGTTTCACCCCGACGACCTTCTCGTAGAAGGCTTTGGCGCGTGGCATGTCCTGTACGTAGATCTCAAACCAGATGACGGGATTCTTGCTCATCGTCAGTTCCTTCTTTGACTTGACGCTAGGGGGATGGAGAAAGGTAATTCTGTCGCAGGTAGGCCTCTTCGAAGCCTGCCCGCAGAATGTTCCGATAGGAATTGCTGGGCTTGTCGGGCAGGCGCTCTCCGGTTTCGGTCACCGCCACTCGCGCCCCGCGCGCAGCAGCTTCGTTCATGCGACGCGCCAGCAGCGCGGACTGCGCTCCGTGGCGTCGATGCGACGATAAAGTTGCGCCGAATCCAAGCCACGCATAGTTACCTTGCACGTAAACAGCCCCCGCAGCGACAGGAGTGTCCCCTGCGAATGCCATGACGCACACCCAGTTCGGCCGTCCAGCGACAGCTCCCACCCAGGGAGCGGCGGTTGGCGACAGTCCGAACCCCTCGGCAACCACCCGGCCAAATTCACTGCTGTGCTCCTCACCGATGACGCGAATCTCCAGACTGGAAGTTGCCTGCGGAGCATCAGCGCAGGGACGGTAAAACTTCATCCACGCATACCCCCGCGTGAACCCGCGCTTTTCCAGCCAGGACGTCAGTGCAGGGGGCTGCGATAGTGGCGCCACCGGCAGGGCAAACTTCAGTTTCCGCCGGTCCATGTAGGCCAGCACCTCGTCGAGCGCAGGCTCGTTCGTCGAACTTCCGACGCCAAGCCCAACGGCCCGCCGAAACATCGATGTCGGTTCGATTCCGCGACAGGTCATGCACGTAGTCGTTCCGATATCGCGGATTTCGACATCCAGTGCGAGCCGGACATCCTCGGGCGCCGCACGAAAGAGATCGATGTTGGCTGCGAACTCGATGTTCTCAAGCGCTGCGAAATCAAAGAGAGTCATAGCCGTTCCGGGATCGTCACGTCGCAGCCAGAAAAAGCGGCGAACACGCCGCCGCGATCTGTGCCACATGGCGGTGATCGGTGCCACAACAGCCACCCATCACATTGAGGCGCGTCAGGCGTTGCTTGAGAAGGGCATATTGCCCTCCCAGCTCGACGGGATTGCCGGGATCGAGCTCCGGTGACTCGTTCAGTTCAGCGTGACTCTTGCGCGAAGCGTTTGCCCGGAGGCCCGCAATCCTGTCAAGCCACATTCCGCCATCGTTCAGCACGTGCTCGAAATGCGCCGGATGGGCGCAATTGATCATGTAGTAGCTGGGATAACCGGACGTCACCTCGTCGACTTGCTCGAGAGCAGCCCTGAGCGTCTGGCCCGTCGGTAGATTGCCGTCTGTCTCGACGGTAAACGAAATGACCACCGGCATGCCTGCTTGCCGGGCGGCTCGCACAATCCCGACTGCCTCCTGTACGTAGTTCATGGTAATTGCACACACCAGGTCAGCAGCGGAATCCGCGAAGGTGTCCACCTGGGCTTGATGATAGATCTCGGCTTCCTGATACGACATTGCATGATCGGGAACGTAACCATCTCCGCGCGGACCGAGGCAACCGCTGATGACGACCGGCGTCTGCGTACTTTCGTACTCGTTGCCTGATCTCCTCAAGAATTTGAATCGCTTTACGATTCGCATCGGCCAGCATTTCGGGCGTGTAACCGAGCCGGGTTCCCCAGTCTGCGTTGGCACGCCAGGTCGCGCTCTCGAGAATCAGTCCAGTGCCGAAATCCTTCGCGATCTCCGCATACGTCCGAAAGTACTTGCGCAGCGATGCTTCACCCGATGGCGTCTTCAATAAATGAAAAGCGGCAAAATCGGGAAGATCCAACCCTTCATTGAAAATAAGCGTGGTTTCGATGCCGCCATCGGTGAGGAAGAATTTCCCGCCAAGCTGCGGCAGCGATTCTGCGATACCTGGTCATTGCTCGACTCCCGTCTGACTTTCCGATCAATTTACACCGCTCACTGACATTCGTCTCGCCGACATTCCGGCCTGAACATCAAAGATTCAGCTCCATGAACACCAGCCAGTTGCGCAGATTCTCCGGCAAGTCGTAATACGGCTCAACCACGCGAAAGCCCAGGCGCTGATAGTAGCGACATCGCTTCCTTTTGCCGAATGCTGGTGTCCAGCAGCATCGTTCGATATCCAATTTCCCGCGCCCGCTGGATCACCGCAGCGGCAAGGGCATGGCCAACCCCTTTGCCGTGGAGATGGGGATAGACAAACATCCTTTTCATTTCGCAGCGATTGGCATCAATCTCCCGTAGCGCGACGCAACCCGCCGCATGACCTTCGTGCGTGGCCAGAAGAAGCGTTCCGCGCGGCGGGCCATACTTTCCCGGAGCGAAGCGAGTTCTTCCTCAAACGCGGTGACGTCGAAATATTGATTGATGAGTTCGGCGTCGTCCGGATGCCGTTCCCGATGCCAGGTGACGAATGCCCGCATCAGGTCACGCACCTGATCGAGTTCCGTGGTACCAACCGGCACGTCCACTCGTGGACCCGCTTTCTCACCCAAGTGAGTTGCCTCCTTCCCCAAGTGCTGGCCACTCTACAACAAGGAAACGGGGTTCGCTTTACGTGACTGTTGAAGCAACACCTCTATAGCCAATCCATAGTCCATGCGCTCGCCACACCAACGAGTGATCGCTGTATCCCGCTTGATCTGCACGTGCCGGTCGGCATTCACTGCCGGCAATCAGCGTCCAATCGCTGGTATGGCCGGGCATCACGCTATCAAAGCATTGACCATTTGGTTTGACGAATCTCACGGCACCATCGTCAAGACGTTCGATGTTGATGCCGCCCTCATGCACCAGGCGATGATGGAAGCGGCACAAGCTGACGAGGTTTGACGACTTCGTCTCGCCGCCATCTGCCCAATGATGAATGTGGTGGGCATCGACGTATCGGGTGTTCGTACAACCGGGAAAGCGGCAGCCCTTGTCGCGCGCATTCAGGGCGCGACGCAGGGCAGGGGGAATGGAGCGGGTTTTGCGGCCAATATTCAGTGGTTCGCCACGGTCATTTTCGATCAAAGTGACCACGCTCGCATCGCACGCGAGCCGTCTTGCCGTCTCGGCGGCGATCGAAGGGCCTTCCTCGATCTCACAGCAGCCCGCTTCCTTGTGTCGCAAGGTTTCTGCGGCAACGTGAATGACGATCTGGTGCTTGTCGCCACTCGTCATGGCTTCAGCGCCATGAGCCAGGAAGCTTTCCGCCATGACAACCAGCGCGTCAGCTCGTTTCATGCGGGGCGTCAGTTCAGAAAAATTGTACGTTTCCGCTGAAACGTTTCCGTTCAGCTTCACTGCCGCACCGCGGCCTTCACAAGGAGATTCATCGAGTGTTTCCATGGCAGCCTGAAGTGCCTTCAGAACCAGCGCGCCCGTCTCTGCCGGCAGGCGGCCCTTCAGGATCAGTGAGCCGTCGTCGTCGAACGAGTAGCTAAAGTTTCGATTGGCTTGCTGCTCCGCTTCTCGGTCCAGTTCCTCAGCTTCCTTCGCTCGGCGAAAGTGCCGAACCAGGGTTTCGACATGGTGGGCCGTGCCGTGTAGCGCTATCGATAGCAAGTAGTCTTCGGACTTCTCGCACGCTACGCGCGTCAAGGCGCGGACCTTCGAATAGCTCAGTTCGCCTCGTGCCATGGCAGCGGCAATCCGCGGCAACGATGTTAAGGCATGGGAGACCCGAATCTTCTCGCGGGCGGCACCCAGATCAATTCCACATTTCCAGTTCAGCCAATGCGCACAGGACTGTACGCCAGCGCCGCCCCATCCCTTACGGGTATCAAACTCCGCGATCAGTGTGAGCCACCGATGAGTGGCGGCATTGAGATGCCCAGCGAGTTCGGTGATCTCGGATTCGAGATCCAGTGATCGAACGGGGCACGGTGGGGAATCCTCCGTCCATACAATTCGCCTCCAGATTCGGGGCTGTTGATATGCACAGTAGTGTACTCCGGTGAAGCCGAAATTGTCAGTCTCAAAACATTAAATTGCCGCTATTTTTCTGCTGTTTACTGAGCCCTGCCGCGATCGCCCCGACGGTTGCATTTCTATATAAACGCAGTCGAAATTCACAAGGAAACGTCTCCGAGCCGCCTGCTACGGTGCATCCGAATCCCATCGTAATCTGGCGCAGGTTCAAGGATGACCCGAACACCTATCGACATGGAAAGCACGGGGCAATGATCGAGGCGATGCTGCTTGCGGTTGCTCTCGTCTGGATAGCCATCTCGATTGGCGCTGGCATGTTGGTGTACCGGTGGCAGCGAAAGCGATGGATGCAGGTCGCAACGACGCTGTTACTGATCTGGCTGCCGTTCTGGGACGTTATCCCCGGTTATTACCTGTACCGAAAGGCTGTTCGCGAAGTGGGCGGGGTGAGGATCTATCGGACGGTGCAGGCGGAGGGGTATCTGGATTTGTCGGCAACGGATTGCGATAGCTGTTGGAGCAGATTGCGGGACTATCCGTTTCGATACGTCGAAATCAAGCGGACGGGCCCTACAGGTGTCCTTTCAACTATTGAAAGCGGGAAGGGCTTCTATGAGTACAGATTGGCCCCCGTCGAAGACATCACTTGTGGCTCTTTCAGCCAGCTTAGGTTCGCTGACCAACTCCAAAAGGGAAATGGAATTCAGGGAAATTGTGTAGTTGCCGTCAAGCGAGATCGACCTGTAAGCCGATTTGAATACTCAACTAGCGGATGGGAAATACTTCGGGACGAACCACTCCTTCGGCCAATCGAGAAGTTATCGCAGCGAATCACGGATAGGGAAAGTGGTGAGGTGATTGCTGAATCGTATGAGATTCGATTTGTGAACTGGATTGGCGCGCAGCTCGAGTTGCCAGGGTGGAGCTACACCCGCTTACCTTCCGGAAAGCGAATTACCTTCGAGATTGAAGATGTCGTAAACCCCCTCTAATAGCCGTCGGGACAAGGAGAGTCTCACATGCTCAATTCATCGCGCAGCTTCAAGGAACTGTTTGAGGAAGCCCTGCTTGCAAGAGCCGCCTATGCAGATCTTTCAGGCTTGTCATTTGGCAATAGCGCTGCTTATCAGTCCTCACTGAACGGAGTCATGTCGGTGGCAGCTGCCTCGTATGTTGCCGAAAACTTCGGCGTCATCCATCACCAGCCAAATACCGACAGTGGTTATTCGGGTACCTTGTTCCGTCGTCGTGAGGTGGCTGTGGGCGATCCGACGGGCGGTTTTTCGCTGGCTATCCGGGGTACTGAGATGTCGACGCTGGCCGATCTCAGGGCCTCCTTCCTGCAGGTCATGCTGACCGGGTCGGCGTGGAATCAGCGGGCGGCAATGCAGATTCATTGGGACGGACTGCTCTCCGGCGCGTTGGGCTTGAATGAGTCTGTAAGGCAAGCGCTTGCCGCCAGTCGCATCAACGTCACTGGTCACTCGCTGGGTGGGCATCTGGCAACGTGGTTTGCGAATGACATGCCCGGGTCACTGGGTCACGTGTTTGCGTATAACGCACCGGGTCTGGTTCACGAAGATCGCTCGGGAATTCCCCGCGATCGTATCTCGCAGTTCGTCAGCGACGCCTACCCGGATATCGTCTCGGGCCTGTACAGCACTTACGGTACGGTCGATCGGTTTTTCATCGAGTCGGGCCTTGATGCGGGGGTGATGGCGGGTCATTCGATGACCAACCTGCTGTCGGGAATCGCAAGTTCATATCTGCTTGCATCAATCGATCCGACACTCGATGACGCGACCATGCAGGAAGTGCTTGGATCGGCCAGCAATTCTGGAACGCAAACCTTTGAAGGCTTCGCACGTGTATTGCGGACGATTTATGGAATCCCGGAACCTGTTGTGGAAGTGGAGGGTGACGCGACGATCTTTGGGCTGATCTCGAGATTCGAGTCGGGAGAATTGCAGTCAGGGCAGCTAATCCCTCTTGGAATCTCGACATTGGAGAGCCTGGTGCAGCGGGCTGGCGCTACATCGGGACCGGAGGCGACGTCGTTGCGTTTTGCATTGGTGAATGCACTGCCCTTTGCAGTCGTGGGGGCCGGAGCAGCGATCGACCCTGCACAGTATGCGGCAGCGGCTTTCTCCACGCAGTACCTCCAGGCGCGAGCGGAATTCGTGCAATGGCTCATTCACCGCAACAGCGAAGACGCGTCTATACCGGACGACTTTCCCGCCAACCGGGTCTACAGCGATCGTACGACCGGTATCACACTCGCGGGCCTGGCTGGAAGTCCGCAGGAGATTGCTGCCAGAAGCCAGGTGATCTTCGGGACGGTGGGGGCGGATATCGGAACCACATTGGCAGGAGCTACTGGCGCCGACCGGATTTTCGGTGGTGAGGGTGCCGATGAACTGGATGGCGGTGAGGGGAATGACTATCTCGAAGGGGAAGTTGGAGACGACGTACTTCGCAGCGGAGGAGGTCGCAGCGACACGCTGGTGGGTGGCGAAGGTAACGATCTCTACTTCGTCCATCGCAATAGCCAGCTGACGACCATCGCCGACAGCGATGGCCTGGGGACGATTGCCATTTCACGCGAAGAGGGCAGCTCGTATGTACTCGGGACTGATCTTCAGGGTGTTCCCGGTGAAGCAGGTCTGGTGCAGGACGCGGAGGGTAACCGATATGTCATGCAGGGACAGGATCTGCATGTTGCGACGATTGATGGACGAACGGTCGTCATCGGGGGTTTCACCGATGGCGCCCTCGGCATTCATATGCCGGTCGCCGAAATCGCCGAACCTCCTCCGGCAGTCGGGGACACTACGTTCGTTGTCACGCCGGGCAATCCGGATGGACGTACGGGCGACACGCGCCTGCGGCATATAGCCGGCACGCCCGAGTACATCAGCCCCTATGCTCTCCATGACTACACCGGCGGTCAGAGTGGCCCCTTCCAGTCTGAAGTCATCGATATCTCGTCAGCACCGCCAGAGGGAGGTTTTGCCTCCCACGCGCTGATCGGTGGCCTCGGTGACAGTCACCTTGTCGGCAGTTCGTCACGCGATTCCCTGGTGGATGACTACAACGCCACCGTGATCAACGGCCGTGCGTGGGCTTCCGGTGATCGGCCTGGCAATGACGTATTGGCAGGCGGTGCTGGCGATGATGTTCTCGAAACCCATGGGGGCGACGACGAATCGTACGGGGGCGATGGTGACGATCTGCTGATGGACGTCCCGTTACGGTATCGAACTGACCCCTTCTCGAGCGATATCGCCTGGTTGCAGGAGGCGGGCCACACCAATCGGGATCGCCTTTACGGCGAAGGTGGCAATGATGTGATTGCAGCCTCCGCAGGCGACGCCTATCTGGACGGAGGCGCAGGTAACGACGAGCTTTACGGAGGAGCGCACAACGACGTGTTGATCGGCGGTGCCGGGGATGATGTGTTGAGCGGTGACTCACGGGTATCCAGCACGTTCTGGACGTATGCGTACCCCAACGGTGTCGATCTCACGGTGTCGTTCAACGGCCAGTTGACCGAGGAAACCGTTGCGCCTGGCGCTGACTATCTTGACGGCGGCGACGGCAATGACCAGTTGCTCGGGGGCGGCGGCAATGATGAGCTTTCTGGCGGTGCCGGCGACGATATCCTGCAGGGCGACACGCTCATTGTTTCCGTGGGGACACGTGCACTGTTCTCGAATCATGGCACGACACCGGAAGCCTTGCAGGGAACGGATCTGCTATCTGGTGGCCTGGGTAACGACATGCTTTATGGAGCGGGCGGAGACGACACGCTCAACGGAGACGAGGGTAACGACACGCTTTACGGTGGGACTGGTTCTGACGTAATGCTCGGCGGTGCAGGCGCGGACTACATGGTCGGCGACGATTCCACCGGAGCGCAGGGTGCCGATGACCTTCGCGGCGGGGCAGACAACGACACGCTGTTTGGCATGGGCAACAACGACAGCCTCTGCGGAGATGCTGGCACGGACACACTTCTTGGCGGCGACGGCGATGATCTGCTGGAAGGTGGCGAAGGGGATGATTTTACGGCTGGCGGTTCGGCAGGTCTGTACGGTCAGGCTGGCAATGACATTCTGCGCGGCGGGTCAGGACGTGACCTGCTGATGGGCGGCGCTGGTGACGACAGGCTCGAAGCGGACACCGGCAGTGATCTGTTGTTTGGCGAGTCGGGCAACGATCTCTTTGTGCTCGGCCGCGGTGCCGGTGCGGTCCAGATCACGGACACACTGGGCGCAAATGGAATCCGGTTTTCATCGGGAATCACTGCGGCAGATATCAATGTGACGATGACCGGCGGGGTAGTCAGGGTGCGCTACTCGCCGGAAGACTATGCGTACATGGACGCTGCGACGTTCGCGACGCTCGACCAGGTGGAGCTCGAGCAGGGCGACGATTTGAATGGGCCCGGGTTGCGTCATCTGTTTCTGCCAGGCTCGACGGGAACGGACCACGACGTCAGGCTCGGGGTGGGTGCTGGCGCTGACCGAAATCCAGTTGCGTCGCTGGAATGACGATCTGTTGCTGACGTATGGCGGCGGTGTCGCGAATTGGGTGAATACCGACACTCTGACGACACGCAACGTCATGTACTCACTGGAGTCCGGGTCCCGATACGGACTGGACGCCGGCACTCGGGTCCTGACCCTGACAAACTGGTACAGCGCAGCGCCCACGCAGTACCTGAATCGTCTTATGGATTCGAACGGAACGGCACAAGGCTTTACAACCCTGGCTGACATGGCGCCTGCCACGTTTACCGGTACCGAGCGGTCCGAAGTCCTTGCCGGAGCGGAATCAAACGACACGTTGATCGGCGGTCGAGGGAACGACCTGCTGACGGGTGGCAAAGGCGATGACAGCTACCATTACGAACGCGGCGATGGCGACGATATTGTGATCGATGAAGGCGGTAGCAACGATGTGATCCGGCTGGGGGCAGGCATCGAGATTGCGGACCTGGCGGTTACGGAAGACGTTGCAGGATTACGCATCGATATCGGGGGTGCGCAGGGCGGTAGTGTGTTGTTTGCGGAGTGGGCGCAGGGTAGCGCCGCTTCCGTGGATGGCGTGGTCCTCGCGGACGGCACCCACCTGGATCGAACGGCGATTGATGCAATGAATGCAGGCAATCATTCACCTCGTGTTGCGCAAGTATTGCCCAAGCGGTTTGCGCAGCGTGACCAGCCGTTCGCGCTGATTGTACCCGCCGCGACCTTCACGGATGTCGATACCGGGGACTCGGTGACGTATTCAGCATCCGTTGACCAGCGAGTTGGCTTGCCGGACTGGCTTTCCTTCGATGCCGTGACCCACACGTTTTCCGGTACGCCCGGAATTGCTGACGCGGGGACTACCACTATTGCAGTAGTGGCGACGGACAGCGGCGGTCTCAGTACGCGAGCGGTGTTCGAACTGACCGTAGTTGTGCCCATCCACATCGATGGTACGGCGGGTCGCGATTCCATCGTCCTCGACGGGCAACAGCAGAGTCATGAGGTGTTTGGCCTTGGAAGTGATGACCTGCTGTGGGGTGGTGCTCTCGCCGATCTGCTGGATGGCGGCCCTGGCAATGATCACGTAGTCGGTGGTGCGGGTGACGATATCGTCCGGGGTGGAGATGGGAATGACAATCTGGGTGGCGACGGAGGCTCGGAAGACCTCGGCAATGATCGTGTTTATGGTGGTGAAGGGGATGACCATCTGGAGGGCGGGCCGGGAGTCGATCAACTGTTCGGCGAAGGCGGTGCGGATACGTTGTACGGCACCAGCTCCCTTGTCACCGGGGAAATGGTCATTCCGGGCGGCGGTAGCGCAATGTACGGCGGACCGGGTGACGACATGTACTATGTACGGTCCGTCCTCGATAGCGTCATCGAGAATGCCAACGAAGGCATCGACGCCGTGGGCAGCGAACATGACTACACACTTGGCGCAAACATCGAGCAACTCTATCTGCTGAACGGTGATGCGGTCGTCGGCATTGGTAACGACCTTGACAACGAGCTCTACGGCAACGCGGCGGACAACATCCTGGTGGGCGGTGCTGGCAATGATGTACTCGATGGGCGTGAAGGGGTGGATAGCCTCAATGGTGGGGCGGGCAACGACACATACTTCGTCGACAATTCGGCGGATCACATAGTCGACACAACGGGAATCGACACCGTGTACTCCAGCCAGACATACGTGCTCACGGTAGAACTGGAGAATCTCGTGCTGACCGGTCCCGGGGTGCTCAATGCGGTCGGCAATGCAGGAGCCAACTTCATCACTGGCAATGGAGGCGGGGGTACGCTTTCCGGCGGATTGGGAGACGATACCTACGTACTGCGAGCGCTGGGCAATATCGTTAACGAGTTGCCGGGTGAAGGGTACGACACCGTGCAAAGTTCGGTCACCATCGCCTTGAGTGCGAATGTCGAGGACCTGGTGCTGACGGGAACAGCCAATGTCCACGGGACCGGCAACGAGCTTGCAAACCGCATCACGGGAAATGCGGGAATGAACACTCTTTCGGGAGGTGCCGGCGCCGATGTCATGTCAGGTGGCCAGGGCGACGACAAGTACGGTGTGGACAATGTTGGTGATACGGTGATCGAAGCGGCGGGCGAGGGCCTCGATGTGGTACAGGCGTCGGTCACTTTCACTTTGGGCACCAACGTGGAGAATCTGACGTTGACCGGTACGGCTGCCATCAACGGCACCGGCAACGGCCTGAACAATCAACTGATCGGCAATAACGCGAATAACATCCTTGACGGTGCAGGCGGTGCCGATGCGCAATACGGTGGCCAGGGCAACGACACCTATGTCGTGGACAACATCGCGGACCTTGCCAGCGAGAGCGCCGGCCAGGGCACCGACACAGTGCGTGCCTGGATCAGCTGGACCTTGAGCAACAACCTGGAGAATCTGACTCTCCTTGGAGCGGACCCGCTTGCGGCGTCCGGCAATACCCTGGCAAATGTCCTGACTGGCAATGCCGGCAACAATGTCCTGAATGGTGGCAGTGGGGCGGATACGCTGATAGGGGGAGCCGGAAATGACACGTTGATCGGTGGTTCCGGGTCGGACACGCTGCAGGGTGGATCGGGCGACGATCTCTACGAGACAGATGTGTCTGGCGATATCACCACAGAGAACGCGAACGAAGGAATTGACCGCGTGAACTCTGTAATTAACTGGACACTGGCCGCCAACATCGAGCTGCTTTTCCTGACGGGGACTGCGGCAATCAATGGCACGGGTAATGCGCTCAACAATCTGTTGAGAGGCAATGCCGTAAACAACAGCCTCGCTGGTGGTAGCGGGGTGGATGTTCTGGAAGGAGGTGCGGGCAATGATGTTCTCTCGGACAGCTCCGGGCGAACTTTGCTGAACGGAGGCGAGGGCACCGACAGTCTGACCGGCACCACAGGCAACGACCTGTTCATTGGTGGCAAGGGCAATGATGCCATTACGACTGGCACCGGCGCCGACTTGATGCTCTTCAATCGCGGCGATGGTCAGGACACGATCGCGGTGAATACCACCCAGGACAATACGCTGTCCCTGGGCGGGGGAATATCGTACGCAGATCTGCAGTTCCGGCGCAGCGGCAACAACCTGCTTCTGCTCACGGGCGGGAGCGACCAGATCACCTTCACCAACTACTATTCCGCGACGGCCAATCGCAGCGTAGATCGGTTGCAGGTCGTCATCGAAGGCAGCACGGACTACCGGCCGGGCTCAACAGACCTGTTGCGCAACCGAAGGGTGGAGAGCTTCGATTTCGATGGACTCGTGACTGCTTTTGATGCGGCCCGGGCGCGCAACGCGTCGTTGACGACCTGGTCTCTGAGCAACGCGCTTGCTGCCCAGCACTGGGGTGGCAGTGATACTGCCGCAATGGGAGGGGATCTTGCCTATCGCTATGGATTGGCGGGAACTCTGTCTGACCTCTCAGTCACACCGGCTGCCGGGTTGCTCGGCGCGGCGGCCTTCGGGAGTGCACTGCAGGGTTTTCAGCCACTCTCCAGTTTGCAGGATTCGTCGGTGAGACTGATGTAGCGGGTTGTGGTTACAATCATGGCATGTCAGCCGAACCCCATCCCGCCTTCAGTGGACGTGCCACCAGACTCTTCGTGATCCTGTCGGGATTCTTCGTCGCCAATGCGCTCATCGCCGAGTTCATTGGCGTCAAGATCTTTGCGCTGGAAGCGACTCTCGGTGTTGCGCCCTTCAACTGGAATCTGTTCGGGCAGACGGGGTCGCTGTCGTTCACGGCGGGGGTACTGTTGTGGCCGTTCGTGTTCGTGATGACGGACATCATCAACGAGTACTACGGGCTGCGGGGGGTGCGGTTCATTTCGTGGCTGGCGGTGGCGCTGATTTCGTATGCGTTCGTTGCGGCGTACGCGATGATCCTGCTCAAGCCTGCTGGCTGGTGGGTGACGGTCAATGCAGAGCGTGGCGTGCCGGATATGCAGGCGGCATTCGCCAATGTATTCGGTCAGGGCATGTGGACGATTGTCGGGTCGATCATCGCGTTCCTGATCGGCCAGTTGCTTGACGTGGCGATCTTCCATCGCATCCGCCGCGCGACGGGCGAGAAATGGATCTGGCTCAGGGCGACCGGTTCAACGGCGGTATCGCAGCTCGTCGACAGCTTTGTCGTGCTCTATATCGCGTTCGTGATCGGCCCGCAGCACTGGCCGATTCCGCAGTTCCTGGCGGTGGGCACCGTCAACTACGCCTACAAATTCGCGATGGCGATCCTGATGATTCCGGTGATCTATCTTGTTCGTCGCGGCATCCATGCCTATCTCAGCCACGAGGGCGCGGCGCGCCTTGCAGGAAGAGGCTGCGCGCGGGTAGTACGCTATGTGCCCGGAATCCACGACGTGCCCGCCAGCGGCACGCCTGCCATTGCGGCAGCCTCGACCGTCAGCGCAACGAGATCCTCGCGCTCCAGGTGATGCACGTTCTGCTTGCCGCAGGCGCGGGCGAGCATCGTCAGTTCCATGTTCAGCGTCTTCAGGTAATTGCGCACGCGCCTGCGCGCCGACTTCCGGTTCCAGCCGCTGCTCCAGAATCACGTCCTGCGTTGTCACGCCCACCGGGCAGCGGCCGGTATGGCAGTGGTGGCAGATGCCGGCCGACGTGCCGAGCTTGTGGTAGTCGGCGACGGCAGAGATATGCTGGCCCTTGTGGATGTAGGTCTGCTGATTGCAGCCCAGCGCAAACAGCACGCCCTGACCGATGGACACCGCATCGGCGCCCAGTGCCAGCGCCTTGGCGACATCGGCGCCGGTGCGAATGCCGCCGGACACGATCAGCTGCACCTGGTCTTTCATGTTCAGGTCTTCGAGCGCATCGACGGCCTGACGCACCGCGGCCAGCGTCGGAATGCCCACGTGCTCGATGAAGGCCCATTGCGTGGCGGCCGTGCCGCCCTGCATGCCGTCGACGACGACGACGTCCGCGCCGGAATGCACGGCCAGCTTCACGTCGTGGAACACGCGCGTGGCGCCCACCTTCACGTAGATGGGCTTTTCCCAGTCCGTGATCTCGCGCAGTTCCTTGATCTTGATGGCCAGGTCGTCCGGCCCGGTCCAGTCCGGATGACGGCACGCCGAGCGCTGGTCGATGCCTTCCGGGCAGCGTGCGCATCTTCGCGACGCGCGGGCTGATCTTCTGGCCGAGCAGCATGCCGCCACCGCCGGGCTTCGCGCCCTGGCCGATGACGACCTCGATGGCATCGGCCTTGCGCAGGTCATCCGGATTGAAGCCGTAGCGCGAGGGCAGGCACTGGTAGACCAGTGTCTTCGACGACTGGCGCTCTTCCTGGGTCATGCCGCCGTCGCCGGTCGTGGTCGAGGTGCCCAGCTCGGTGGCGGCGCGGCCGAGCGCTTCCTTCACGTTGGCCGACAGCGCGCCGAAGCTCATGCCGGCGATCGTGATCGGAATCGCCAGTTCGACGGGCTTGGTCGCGTAAGCGCGTGCCGAGCAGCGTGGTCGTCGTGCACTTCTCGCGATAGCCCTCCAGCGGATAGCGCGACAGCGATGCGCCCAGGAACATCAGGTCATCGAAATGCGGCAGCTGGCGCTTGGCGCCGAGGCCGCGGATTTCGTACAGGCCGGTCGCCGACGCGTGCTGGATGTAGTGGATGATCTGCCGGTCGAAGGAAGCGCTTTCTTCCAGCGATTTCAGATCGGCGGATGGCGGGGATTCAACGGCCATGTCAATACTCCTGCTTCGCGTCCGCATTCCAGTGATACAGGGTGCGTGCGGAACTGACGCGCTTGAAATCCCGCGCGGAGTGCGTGAAGCCGGCTGCCTGCAGCAGGCCATCGACTGCCGCAAGGTCCGCGTCGGTCATGGGCTCGAACCGGGCGTCGGCGCCCAGCGACCTGATCGTGCCGCGCACATACAGCGTTGCCTCGTACAGGGAGTCACCGAGGCCTCGCCCGCGTCGCCGCAGATGACGAGCCGGCCGGCCTGCGCCATGAACGCCGAGAAGTTGCCGACACTGCCGCCGACGACGATGTCGCCGCCCTTCAGCGAGATGCCGCAGCGCAGTCCGGCATCGCCGTCGATGACCAGCAGGCCGCCGTGAGCCGAAGCGCCTGCGCCGACGCTCGCGAAGCCGGTGACATGCACGCGCCCCGACATCATGTTCTCGGCTACCGCAGGTCCTGCATTGCCGTGCACGGTGACAGAAGCGGCCATGTTCATGCCGGCGGCGTAGTAGCCCGCGTGGCCGTTGATGTCGACGGACACCGGTGCGGTGAGGCCCACTGCCAGATTATGGGCGCCGTCCGGATTGTCGATGGCGACCTGGTCGATGCCTGACAAGTCGCCATGCAGGAACTGGTTGATCTCGCGGACCGGCGTGGTCGCCGCATCAAACGCCTTTACACCGCCCATGAGTAGATCTCCTCGGGGCCGGGCTCGAACACGCGCGCATGCTTGATGCCGGGCAAGTGGGCAAGCGAGCGAAACTCGGAGGAGATCGCCACGTATTCATCGCACTCGGCAACGATGGCCGGTTTGCAGGCGAACGGATCGCGCACGAGCGCCAGCTTGTCGCGAGTGCCCATCAGGAAGGTGTAGAAGCCGTCGAACTCCGAGAAGCTGCGCTCGATGGCCGCTTCCAGATCGTCGCCTTCGCGCAGGCGCCATTCGAGGTAGCGGCTGGCGGCTTCGGTATCGCAGTCACCCTCAAAGGCGATGCCGACCTTCTCGAGTCGCCGCCGCAACGAATGCGGATTCGACAGCGAGCCATTGTGCACGATGCACCAGTCCTCACCGGCCGTATAGGGATGCGCATTTTCAGGCGTCACAGCGGACTCGGTGGCCATGCGCGTATGCCCGACGACGTGTGAGCCTTTCAGGTGCTGGAAGTCGTAACGATCGGCGACAGCCTGTGGCGCGCCGACGTCCTTGTACAAGTCGATTGCCCGTCCCGTCGACAGCACATGAATCTGCGGATACTCGACGTGCAGCCACGCTTTGATGTCATCAGGTCGACTGTCGCTCGCAAGCACTGCATGGTTCGCCTTGATGTCGACCCGCACGTCTGCGAACTTCGCCGAGGCCGACCCTTCCAGCCGCTTCCAGTCGAACGCGGGACTCTCCGCATACAGATTGAGCTTGCGACGTCCGCTCGCAACGGGCTCGCCAAAGACGGCCATGCCGGCGGAGTCGGGGCCACGTTCCGTCATGCCAATCAGCATGGGCACCATCAGCTCACCGAGCCGGTCGCGCCACTCGGGCTTCTTGATCAGCAGTCCTATGATTCCGCACATGGCTGAGTTCCTTGGATGGCGTTTTGCTAGAACATCTCGAGATAGCGGTCGGTTTCCCAGGTACTGACGTGCCTGCAGTACTCGATCCATTCCATCCGCTTCAGCGCAATGAACTCGGCGGCGAGTTCCGGGCCGATGGCGGCCTTGATGACATCGTCCTTTTCAAGCGCATCGATGGCTTCACCCAGGTTCTGTGGCAGCACGCCGATGCCACGACGCTCGATCTCGGCTGAGCCCAGTTCGTACAGGTTCTCGTTGAAGGGCGCGCCCGGATCGAGCTTGCGTGCGACGCCATCCATGCCGGCGGCCAGCATCGCGGCGGTGGCGAGATAGGGATTCACCGCGCCATCCGGCAGGCGGAACTCGATGCGGCCGTAGGGAATCCGGACACAGGCAGTGCGATTGTTGTCGCCGAACGCGATGAAGGCAGGGGCCCAGGTCGCACCGGACAGCGCCCGGCCGACGACCAGCCGCTTGTAGGAGTTGATCGTCGGCGCGCAGATCGCCGTCAGTGCCCGCGCATGGGCCAGCAGGCCGCCGACAAACCAGTAGCCCATCTGTGACAGGCCGAGGCCGTGCTTGTCGCTGTCATCGTGAAACAGGTTCTTGACCTTGTCGTTGCCGATCGACAGGTGAAAGTGCGCACCGGTGCCCGTGCGATTGGAGAAGGGCTTCGGCATGAAAGTGGCGATGGCGCCGAATTCACGGGCGACTTCGGAAGCGGCCATCTTGACGAACGTGAAGTTGTCTGCGGATTTCAGCGCATCGGCATAAGTGAAGTTCACCTCGAACTGCCCGTTCGCATCTTCATGATCGATCTGGTACACATCGACGCCGACGTGACGCAGATGGGACGTGAGCTTGTCGAGGAAAGCCACGCCCCGCGACAGACCCTTGTAGTCATAGCAGGGCTTGTCGAGCTGGTCGCGTGTCATCGAAGGGCGCGATCTTGCCATCGGCAGTGCGCTTGAGCAGCATGAATTCCGGTTCGATGCCGGTATAGAACGTCAGGCCCTGCTGCTTCAGGGTTGCAAGCTGGCGCTTGAGGGCGACCCGGGAACAGTAGGCGTAGGGCTTGCCCTTGACGTGACCGTCGCAGACGACGCGGGCGAAGCCTGGCATCCACGGAATGGTGGTCAGCGTCGAGGGATCGCCGACGGCCATGTAGTCCGGGCCGTGCGGCCCCATGCCGAAGCCCCACAACGCGAACCCGGCGAAGCCGGCACCATCGGTCAGGACCATGTCGTAGTGTTCGACGGGAACGGCCTTGGCCTTGGCCGCACCGTGGATGTCCACGAACTGCGCCAGCACATACTTGATTGCCGCCTGGCCGAAGAAGTCCCGCGTTGCCTGCGTCACCATCACGTTTCTCCACTGAAAGTTGTCGAAGACTGCCTGTCGCTCGCAATGACTCCCCCGCCCAATTCCGTCGCGATCGCAACCAGCGTCGACCACAGATACAGGCCGAAGCTCGGGTCACACCAGATCCGGAATTCAGTGTGGGCGCCGACGTCACGCGGAATGATCGTCACGCCAACGCCGACCATCGATGTCATGACGACCGCGCTGTTCGGGGCAGCTGCGTCGAACGGATAGCTGCACGTTTGCAGCAGCAGATCGCGTGTGCGCGGGCCGCCCAGCGCAAAGGCGGCGTCCTGTCTGATGACGGGATAGACGCTGGCGACAGGGAAGTCGCCTCGCAATTCCTCGACGCGCCGCTGCGCATTGCCCATCGCTTCCACCAGGAATTCGCTGGTAGCAAGGCGTGCGACCAGGATGCCGTCCCTATCCTGGACCCAGCTGTTGGCAGGATGCGGCACGGTCAGTCCCCGCGACTCCAGCCACTGTGCGGCGCCAGGTCCCTTGCATCCAAAGCGTTGCTGCCACGAAAAGTCCCGCAACCATACGGCCGCGTCTGCTGTGACCTGCGGGCCTGCGGACCCATCCGCGAGTGGGGAGCGGCGCGTCATCACAGCGCTCATGGTGCGTCCACGCGCTGCCGTTCACCGGCAGCATCGTAGAAAGGCAACGTAGCGACGGCAGCGTCGACTTCGTGTTTTCCCTCGATCCGGATCCGGAAGCGTCCAGCTGTTGCAACGGCAGGGCTTACCATGGCGAGGCCGATCACCTGGTTCAGCGTGGGTGAGCGGGTCACACTGGTGACGCGGCCGGCCATGTCGCTGCCATCGAGCACGAGATGACCTTCCCTGGGGAGTGCCGATTCTTCGGGTTGCAGGCGAAAGCCGACCAGGTGCTGGCGGCGCGGCTGCTTTTCAAGAATCTTCAAGCTTCGCTGGCCGATGAAGAAAGGCTTATCCATCTTGACCGCCCATTCGCAGCCGGCTTGCAGGGGATCGGTCAGGCCGTCCGTATCCTGGCCGACGATCAGGTGACCTTTCTCGAGACGCAGCACCCGCTGGGCTTCTACGCCAAAGGGCCGGATATCCTCTGCCGCACCCGCGTCGAGCAACGCATTCCACACATGCAATGCGGAATCCGCGGGGACATGGATCTCATAGCCCAGCTCACCGACGAAGCCCACGCGCATCAGCTTTACAGGCACTTGCGCGACCTGCGCTTCACGGACGCCAAGGTAGGGGAACGCCGAGGCAGACAGATCGAGCGATGTCAGCTTCGCCAGAATGCGGCGAGAGCGAGGACCCGCCAGATTGAAGGCCGCGTAGTGACCCGTCGCATTGACCAGACCGAGCTGCAGGTTCCACTGTGTTGCGAGTCGCCCAAGTTCGCGATAGATCGTTGCCGAGTTACCGGTGGTCGTCGTGAAATAGAAGCTTTCGTCGGCAATGCGGGCGATGACTCCGTCGTCGATGATGACGCCGGATTCATCGAGCATCAGGCCGTAGCGGGTCATGCCGGGTTTGAGCGTCGCGAAGCGGCCTGTATAGACGCGCTCGAGGAAAGTGGCAGCATCCGGCCCATGGACTTCGATCTTTCCCAGCGTACCGACATCGATCAGGCCCGCGCGTTGCCGCACCGAGCGGACTTCCTGCTCGATGGCCACGATTCGCGAGATGCCTGGCACTGCATAGTATTCGGGGCGCTGCCACTGTCCTGCCAGCATCCAGATCGCACCCAGTCGTTCGTGCGCCGAGGCGAGGGGTGTGGTGCGCGTCGGTGAAAAGCTGCGGCCCGCCAGATGCGACAGGGGCACCGGATGAAACATCGGCCGTGCGGTCGTGGCGCCGATATGGTCGACAGGCTCGCCCCGTAATCTGGCGAGAATGCGGATGGCATTCAGGTTCGAGTGCTTGCCCTGGCTCGGTCCCATGCCGACTGTCGTGTAGCGCTTGAGCAGCTCGATGCTGTCGAAGCCTTCCTGTACTGCTGCGCCGAAATCCTTGAGCTGCAGATCTTCATCGAAGTCGACAAAGTTCTTGGCGCCGGCGTGAGCCACCACAGGAAAGGGATGCGTGGGCAATTCCATTTCCCCCAGCATGCCCGCTACCGACCGCAGCTTCGATGCCCTGGCCTGCACATGCGCGGCTGCCTGCTCGCCAGCACGGGTGCCATCGCTCAGGCGGCTCGCGAACCCATACACGCCCATCACTTTGCCGCATGCAAATACCCCCGATGGCATTGCAGAGGGCACGAACTGGCCGACAGCGGATTCGAAACGCATACGGGCACCCGCCTGCAGCAGCAATGAATTGGCGGGTGCGAAGCCGACACTCATCCACAGACCATCCACTGCAAACCGCCTGGCTCCGACACTGGCGACTTCGCCGTTGGCCCAGCTCCTGACGCTGACCGACTTCAGACACCCATCGGCGCCCGCTTTGGCGGCATGCACGACCGCTCCCTGCATGACCGGCACGCCCAGGGCCTGTAGCCGGCCGGCGAGTTGCATGGAGGCTGCGCCCGGCGCTGACCGCAGATCGACGACCGCAGCGACTGAAATGCCATTGGCGCGGGCATCGAGCGCTGCGGCATAGCCTTGTGTATTCGCGGTCAACACCAGCAGACGTTCGCAAGGTGCCACTGCGTAGCGGTACATCAGGCGCTGAGCGCCACTCGCCAGCATGATTCCGGGAAGATCGTTGTTGTGGAAAACGGCAGGTTGCTCGAAGGCACCCTGGGCAATCACCACGGCGCGCGCCCTGACCTTGATCATCTCAGTGGGCGTGACGAGTGCCACCCAGTGGTCGGCGTAATAGCCCGCAGCAAATGTATCTCGGAGCAGATTGATCTGTGGATGTCGCCGGACCCGCTCCATCAATACAAGTGTTTGCCGCGCATCGGCCTCATGCCCGCCCCGCGCGTAAAGTCCACTGCCACCGTGCCAGGCATTTTCATCGACCAGGATCACACGCGTGCCGGCGTCGGCGGCAGCAATGGCTGCGGCCAGGCCCGAGGGGCCCGCGCCGATGACGAGCACGTCCGCAAACTCATAGCGCTTTGGCGTGCGACGGCGGCTCGATGCAAGGTCGAGTTCGCTCAGGCCTGTCAGATTACGGAACAGTCTTTCCCAATGGGGGAACCAGCGCTTCGAATGAAATGCCTTGTAATAGAAACCGACCGGCAGCAAGCCTGACAGCTTGTCGAGAATGCTCAAGGGAGTCGTGTGCAAGACCCCCGCGCGTGTTGACTGCGGAAATCCGCATGCCGTCGGCCAGCGGCATTACGTCGCCACGCACATTCGGCAATACGCGTTGCCGGTGGCGGACATGCAGGATCGCGTTGCTGTCATGGTTCGCGGCTGCCAGCAGCCCGCGGGGACGGTGATACTTGAACGAGCGGCCGATGACTTTCTGGTTGCTCGCTGCCAAGGCGGAGGCAATGGTATCGCCCGAGTAGCCGGAAAAATCAGCTCCTTCAAACGTGAACTTGAGCGATTGCCTGCGATCGATCCACTCTCCCCGGAGAGGCGGCAGCCGCTTCATTTGTGCAGCTCCGCGTCCGACCACAGAAAGGTCCTGATCACTGCATCGGTTGCCGTATCGCGGTCGGCGAGAAACCACACACCACTCGGACCATGGCACCACCATTCACGCTTCACGGCGGCGACGCCCGTGCGGTTGAAGACGTAGTCACTCCACTCATCATCGCTGCAGCTGTCAGGAGCCGGCTGCGGACGCATCTCTCCGCCATAAACGAACTCGCTGATGGGACGTGAGCCGTTGATGGGGCAAGTAAGCAGCTTCATCAGTGTCCCACCGACGCCGCGCCTTTTTCGCCGGTCAGCTCAAAGCGCCTGAAGCGGTCGAGCGAGAAGCCTTCGATCAGCGGATGGGCGCGATCATTGGCCACCGTATAACTCATCGTCTTGCCCGAGACTGGCGTGGCCTTGAACCCCCACGTGCCCCAGCCGGCATCAAGGTAGAAGCCTGCAACCGGCGTCAGGCCCATGATCGGCGCAAAGTCGGGAGTCATGTCCGCCATGCCGGCCCACTGCCGGACGACCTTGACGTCCGACAGAAATGGAAACAGATCCAGCATGTGTGCTGCGAGTGACTCTGTGAAATCGAGCGTCGAGCGCGTGGAATGCAGCTCGTACGGATCAAGCGATGCTCCCATGACAAGTTCGCCACGGGCCGTCTGGCTGACATACACATGCAGCGACCCGGACACGATGATCGGGTCCAGCCAGGGCTTGATGGGTTCGGACACCATGGCCTGCAATGGATGAATGTAGATGGGCGACTTGAGTCCGACCATGGCGAGTACGCGGGGCGTGGAACCTGCAACCGCGCACAATACCTTGCGAGTCGCAATGCGGCCGCGATTGGTGATGACGCCGGTCACACGCTCGCCGCCACTCGTTGGTTCAGTCTCGATACCCAGGACTTCCGTCTGCTGGTGAATCTCCACACCGCGCCGGTCTGCGCCGCGGCCGTAACCCCAGGCGACGGCATCGTGTCGGGCTATGGCACCCGGTGCGTGATACAACGCCCCGAGCACGGGGGCATGACCGGCGCAAGTGATGTCCATCATCGGCAGGGCCTGCTTCACGGCCTGGGCATCGACCAGTTCGCTGTCAATCCGGAAGTGTTTGTTTACCTCGGCGCGCCAGCGCATCGTGCGCATCGCTGAGTCCGTGTGCGCCAGGGTGTAGTGCCCGCGAGTCGAATAGAACAGATTCAGGTCGAAATCGGTGCTCAGGTCCTGCCACAGCCGGACGCTTTCGTCATAGAACTTCACGCCTTCGGGCGTGAGGTAGTTGGAGCGGATGATGGTGGTGTTGCGCGCCGTGTTGCCGCCGCCGAGGTAGCCCTTTTCGAGCACGGCCACATTGGTAATGCCGTGATCGCGAGCCAGGTAATAGGCGGCCGCCAGCCCATGTCCCCCGCCACCAATGATCACCGCGTCGTAACTCTCCTTGAGATCCGGGTACGCGGTGAACATCCGCGGCTCAGGGTGTTTTGACTTGAGTGCAAACTTCAGCAGGCGCCAGGGCATCGGGGCTCAGTAGAAGACGATAGTGCGATTGCCATTCAGCAGCACACGGTCTTCGAGGTGGTACTTGAGGGCGCGGGACAGCACGGCCTTCTCGATATCGCGGCCATAGCGGACGAGATCCGCTTCGGTGTCGCCGTGATCGATGCGCACGACATCCTGTTCGATGATCGGTCCGGCGTCGAGATCCGTAGTGACGTAGTGGCTCGTCGCACCAATGAGCTTCACGCCACGCTCGAACGCCTGCAGATAAGGGCGGGCGCCGATAAACGACGGCAGGAAACTGTGGTGGATGTTGATGATGCGACCCGGATGGCGGGCGCACAGATCCGGCGGCAGAATCTGCATGTACCGCGCGAGGACCATGACATCGCCGTGCACCTCATGGAACAGCTGTTCGATCTTCGTGAACGCCGCCTGCCTGCCAGCGGCGTCCGCGGGAATCGCAATATGGTGATAGGGGATACCATGCCAGTCGACGTAGGAGCGCAGATCCTCGTGATTCGAAATCACGCAGGGGATGTCGCACGCAAGTTCGCCGGACTTCCAGCGATACAGCAGATCGACGAGGCAGTGATCGAATTTCGATACCAGCAGCACAACGCGCTTGCGTGCGGCTGAATCGCTGACCGACCACTGCATGTCATAGCGGGCAGCGATGCCGGCAAAGTCCTTGCGGAATTCGTCAAGCGTGCCGTTAAGCGTCCGGGCCAGCAACACGTTGCGCATGAAGAAGCGGCCGGTCGTGGCATCCGAATGATGGTTGGCTTCCGTGATCCAGCCGCCGCGGCCAGCGAGGTAGGTACTCACTGCAGCGACAATGCCGACACGGTCAGGACACGACACGGTCAGGGTGTAGGTTTGCTCGGTGGTCACGCCGGGGGTTGCGCCTCGGGAGGAATCTTGTTTCGTAAGATGCATGTTTATTGCGTATGAGTCAACATGGGTGCAGGCTAGCGGGCACCGTTATAGGGGATGCAAATGCCAGGAAACAAAACCGCCAAAGGTTCCAGGGCCAGCAAAACAGTTCGCTTGTCCAGGGAGCCCGCCGGCAGCGCCGATACCGCAGCCCTGGATCGTCACGTCGGCACGATGGTCCGCGAGCTCAGGGCCAGGAACCGGCTGACGATCGCCGATGTAGCGCAACTGGCCGGTATTTCCGACGGCATGCTGTCGCGAATCGAAAATGGCCAGGTCAGTCCCAGCCTTGATTCTCTCAACCGGCTGGCACGGGCGCTAGGCGTCGAGATCGGCCAGTTGTTTCGCAACTTCGGCCATCAAAAGGGCAAGGCGCTGCATGTCAAACAGGGGGAGGGGATGGAAGTGGTCAGGCGCGGGACCGCCAAGGGCCATACCTATCATCTGCTTGCGTATGACCAGGGCCCGAAGAAGCGCTTCGAACCGTTCCTGATCTCAATGGATGATGCGGCGGAGGTGTTCCCGACTTTTGAGCATGCCGGAACGGAATTCATCTATATGCTGCAGGGGGAAATCGAATATCGCCACGGCGCACATACCTATGTGCTCAAGCCCGGTGATGCGCTGACCTTTCCGGGCGCGGTACCCCACGGACCGGAGCGCCTCTTGCGCCTGCCGATCCGCTTCTTATCGGTGATCCTGTACGCCGACGATGCCGGGTAGCAGATTGACCGCCACTTTCAGAACTCGCGCTTCAACACCATTGCCGCCAACAGTGCCAACGAGCCGAGGATCGCGAATATGACAAGTTCCATGGGTTTTGACTCCTTCCATAAGCTGCGAAACGCAACATGCCTTAAGGGGCACGGGAAGCATCTTGCGCTGCGGTGCCGCAGTGCAGCAATGATGGCAGGACGGATCTGTGAGGGGGGTCGCGAAAGGAGTTTGGGCAAAGGCGCTCCCAGAGGGATTGTGCGTTGCCGTCCATGGCCCGCACCCCGTTGGGGCCGGCTCTCGCCGTCCAAGTTTGTTCCATACAAACTTGTCGAACCCCGGTTTCCCGGGTTCTCACCCCGGTGCGCACCATTTCAACAATGGCGCTCCCACCGGGATTCGAACCCGGGTTTAAGCCTTGAGAGGGCTCCGTCCTAGGCCTCTAGACGATGGGAGCTTGAGCAGATTGCGGCGCGGACGCGCCTTGCCGAAGAAGCGCGGTATTATACGGGCCGATTTTGCGGGCTCAAGCGGAAAAAAGCTTTTTGAACAAATCGACTGGTTTCAATGCGGCAGCAGACAGTGTGCCAGACATCGTTTCACGCGCAGACCATCCGATCTCCCGAGCCCGGATTTCTCCCAACGCACTGAAAGTTCTGTATCGGCTCAAGGATGCGGGTTACCAGGCGTTCCTGGTCGGAGGAGCCGTGCGGGACCTGCTGCTGGGTCTTGAGCCCAAGGACTTCGATATCGCGACGAATGCCCACCCGGAACAGGTCAAGCAGCTGTTCCGTAACTGCCGGCTCATCGGGCGCAGATTTCATCTGGCTCATGTCAGGTTTGGCATGGAGATCGTCGAAGTCGCGACCTTTCGCGCAGCGCATACGCAGATTGATGACGACAACAGCGTCGATGAAACCGGACACCGCGTCCTCGATGCCGGTGGACGCATCCTGCGCGACAATCTTTACGGCACGATCGAGGAGGACGTCTGGCGTCGTGACTTCACGGCCAACGGCCTGTACTACAACATCGAGGACTTCTCGATCTGGGATTACGTCGGCGGTGTCGCCGATGCGAATGCCAGGGTACTCAAGCTGATCGGCGATCCCGAGACCCGGTATCGTGAAGATCCCGTGCGCATGCTGCGCGCCATGCGGTTTGCGGCCAAGCTCGATTTCACGCTGCATCCGGATACAGCAGCACCGATTCATTCTCTCGCGCGCATGCTTGACAGTGTGCCGCCCGCCCGCCTGTTTGACGAAGTGCTCAAGATGTTCTTCTCGGGCAGTGCGCTCAAGAGCTTCGACATGCTGGTGGCGCATGGGTTGCTCGGTCACCTGTTTCCCGATCTCGGTACCGGAATTGCGGACCCCGCCAATGTAAGCGCGGCGAAACTGGTTCGACTGGGGCTGGAGGGAACCGATCAGCGGGTCAGGGCAGATAAGCCTGTGACGCCCACGTTTCTGTTTGCCGTGCTGATGTGGCCGGCGATCCAGTCGCGGGCGCGTCGCGATGCTTCGGCGGCTATGACGGAGATCCAGGCATTGCAGACTGCCTGCGATGCCGTCACGGCAAGGCAGATGAGTCGCGTCGCCATTCCAAAGCGCTTCACGTTGCCGATGCGCGAACTCATTGGTTTGCAGCCACGCTTCGAAAAGCGCGACGGTCGCCGAGCGCTCAGACTCCTCGATCATCCTCGATTCCGCGCCGCCTATGATTTCCTGTTGCTGAGGATCGCCGCCGGCGAAGTCGATCCTTCGCTGGGAGAGTGGTGGACACGGATCCAGACACTGCCTCCCGAAGAACGCGTGGGGCAGGTCGAAGCCCTTGCTCCGGCAGACGGAACCGAGCAGTCGCCCAGAAAACGACGCCGTCGCCGGCGTCGTCCACGCCAGTCGGCCGCCACCTGACCCATCTGATGAGCGCGCCACGCTGGACGCCCGCGTACGTCGGGCTCGGCAGCAATCTGGAAGGGCCGGTGGTGCAGATCGAGCGGGCATTTTCGGCATTGGCAACGTTGCCTGAGACGCTGCTCGTCGCGCAGTCGAGACGATATCGATCGCGCCCGCTTGGGGTCCAGGAGCAGCCCGACTTCGTCAACGCGGCAGCCGGTCTGTTGACCCGTCTCACCGCTGAAACCCTGTTGCAGTCGTTGCAGCAGATGGAAGTGGAACTGGGTCGGGCGCAGCCGATTCTTCGGTGGGGTCCGCGTGTCATCGATTTGGATCTGCTGCTATACGGGGCCGAATCCCGTTCGACGGCTGCGCTGACGCTGCCACATCCCGGACTTCTTGAACGCAACTGGGTGCTCTATCCTTTGAACGACATTGCACCGGGCCTCGAAGTGCTCGGGGCTGGACGGATTGCCCAGCTGGCAGCCCGCCTTGGGACGGAAGGGATTGAACCAATCTGAAGCCATGCCGAAAGCCACAAAACAGAACAGCGAGACGTTGCACCGACTCATCGTCGTGGAAGGGCCGATTGGAGTCGGCAAGACCAGTCTCGCGAAGCGACTGGCCCAGGAATTCGGCAGTGAGCCGGTGCTTGAACAGGCGGAAGACAATCCCTTCCTTGAACGTTTCTATCGCAATCCGCGTGCGGGCGCGCTGCCGGCGCAGCTGTTCTTCCTGTTTCAGCGTGCACGTCAGCTCGAGGACCTGAAGCAGCAGGATCTGTTCTCGGCCGTGCGCGTTGCGGACTATCTGCTCGACAAGGATCGCCTGTTCGCACGCCTGACGCTCGACGATGAGGAATACGCGCTTTACGAGCAGGTGCATACGCGCCTCTCCATCGATGCGCCGCGCCCGGATCTCGTCGTCTATCTGCAGGCGCCGGTCGATGTGCTGATGGAGCGCATAGCGCGTCGCGGAATCCGCTATGAGTCGCTCATCGAAAGGACCTACCTTGAGCGACTGATGTCCGCGTACGCCCGTTTTTTCCACGACTATGCCGCTGCACCGCTATTGATAGTCAACGCGGCCAATGTTGATTTCGTCAGCAGCGACCGTGACTTCGAGCAGCTGCTGGAACAGATCAGGCGGATCCGGCGTGGGCGGCATTTCTTCAATCCGCTGAAGGCCGAAAGCGACTGATCGTCTTGCGGGCCGAGGGCTGCCAGCCGCTTTTCCGGCCGTTATTGATGTTTTCCATCCCCTCCGTCATCCTTGCGCGGTTGCAACAGTTCCGGATCTCAGTAATGTATTCCCACCTGCAAGAGCGCTATTCATCGCGGCCGCCGGTCAACGTCGGTACGCTGGGCCGCATGCGCGCCGAGGGCGAGAAGATTGCCTGCATCACTGCGTACGACGCCAGTTTTGCGGCGCTGATCGATGAAGCCGGCGTCGACGTTGTGCTTGTCGGAGATTCACTGGGGATGGTGATCCAGGGACACGGCACCACCGTACCCGTCACGCTCGACGACGTGATCTATCACTGCAAGGCAGTGAACCGCGGTCTGTATCGCCCCTTCCTGATGGCAGACATGCCCTTCATGACCTATGCATCGCGCGAGCAGGCGCTCGACAACGCCGTGCGCCTGATGCAGGAGGGCGGAGCCAAGATGGTCAAGCTTGAAGGCGGAGCCGGACAGGTCGAGATCGTCGAATTCCTGTCGGGTCACGATATCCCCGTTTGTGCGCACCTCGGATTGAAGCCACAGTCAGTGCACAAGGTCGGTGGCTTTCGCGTGCAGGGACGTGATGAGGCCGCGGCCCAGCAGATGATCAGTGACGCGAAGGCCCTGGAAGCCGCTGGCGCGGATATTGTCCTGCTCGAATGCATACCGGCGAGCCTGGGCAAGCAGCTCACCGAAGAGTTGCATGTGCCTGTCATCGGCATCGGCGCGGGCCCGGATACCAATGGCCAGATCCTGGTGCTCTATGACATCCTCGATATCACCGTGGGTCGCAAGCCGCGCTTTTCGCGGAACTTCGCGCCGGGGACCAACAGTCCACTGGAAGCCATCAAAGCGTATGTCAATGCGGTGAAGACGCGCGACTATCCGGCAGCGGAACACTGCTTCTGACCACTGCCCCTGACTGAAATGAAAATCGTCGAACGCCCGGCCGAATTGCGCCAGCTGCTCAGGGAGTGGCGGCAGCAGGGACAGCGTCTTGCGCTGGTGCCGACGATGGGCAATCTGCATGCCGGGCATGGCCATCTCGTAAGGGAAGCGCACCAGCGCGCAGATCGCGTTGCCGTCAGTATTTTCGTCAACCCTCTGCAGTTCGGGCCGAAGGAGGATTTCGATCGCTATCCGCGCACGCCCGATCAGGACCGTGCGTTGCTTGAGAGCCTTGACGTCGACCTGTTGTTCGCGCCCTCGGTGCCCGACATGTATCCACGCGGTAGAAATTCATCCACGCTGGTCGACGTGCCGGATCTCTCCGGAATCCTGTGCGGGGAGTTTCGTCCAGGCCACTTCGTTGGCGTCGCGACAGTAGTCGCCATGCTGCTCAATCTCTTTCAGGCCGACGCCGCGCTGTTCGGTGAGAAGGACTATCAGCAGCTGGCCATCATCCGGCGCATGGCGGAAGACCTGCTTATGCCCACCGATATCATCGGCATCCCGACCATACGTGAAGCAGACGGACTCGCGATGAGCTCGCGCAACCGCTACCTGACGGCTACCGAGCGGGAGCTGGCGCCGCAGCTGTTCGCCACGTTGTCTGCGGCACGCAAGGCGCTGTTGTCGGGCAACGCAGAGACGGCGGCAGTCGAAGCCCATGGCCGGGCGCTGCTCGGGAGCTATGGTTTTCGTCCGGATTATTTCACGGTGCGGGACGCGGTAACGTTGCAGGCGCCAGGGCCGGAGACGCGCGAGCGAGTGATTCTCGTAGCCGCATGGCTCGGCCGTGCGCGGTTGCTGGACAACGTCAAAGTGGAAGGGGGAGCGTGAAACGTGAGCGGTGAACCGTGAACCGTGAACGGCGAAGCGGGAAACGCCAGATCCAGAATTCCGTTTCTTGCGGATCACGGATCACGGCTCACGGCTTCACGACTCGCCTCGCCTCGCTTCATGCTGGGCCAGCGCCCACGCGACGTGTTCCCTGACGAGGGGTGAAGGGTGTTCGCGATGCCGTGAGAGCGCCGCCCGTACCTGAGGCGTGCTCGGCGCATTCCCAAGCGCCACCGCGACATTTCGCAGCCAGCATTCGTAGCCGATCCGCCTGATGGCACTGCCCTCCGTCTTTGCCAGGAACTCTGCCTGGCTCCAGCCCATCAACTCGGCGAGTTGTGGCGCATCGAGCCCATGGCGTGGAGCAAAATCACCTTCTGCGGTCGGTTGCGCGTACTTGTTCCAGGGACAGACGAGCTGGCAGTCGTCACAGCCATAGATCCGGTTGCCCATCGCCTTGCGAAACTCGATCGGTATCGCTTCCTTGAGCTCGATCGTGAGATACGAAATGCAACGCCGCGCATCGAGTTCATAGGGGCCGACGATGGCTCGCGTCGGACACACGTCGATGCATGCGCTGCAGGTCCCGCAATGCGCAGTCGCCTGTGAATCGGTGGGCAGCGGCAGATCCGTCAGGATCTCGCCCAGGAAGAACCAGGACCCCGCGTGCCGGTTGAGCAGATTCGTATGTTTGCCGATCCAGCCGAGACCCGCATTGCGGGCCAGGGCTTTCTCGAGCACCGGTGCACTGTCGACGCAGGCACGGCCGCCGTAGTTGCCGGCTGCGGCCGCGATGCGCTCAGCCAGCCGTGCGAGTCGCGTGCGCAGTACCTTGTGATAGTCCCGTCCCAGTGCGTAGCGCGAAACATAACCCAGCGTCCCGTTACCCAACACCTCTTCAGCGGGTGCCGCGTCTGGCGACAGGTAGTCCATGCGTGCGGAGATGACGCGCACCGTCCCGGGCACGAGGTCAGCCGGTCTTGCACGCTTGAGTCCGTGGCGTTGCATGTAGCCCATTGCGCCATGACGCTGCTGTCCCAGCCACGCAGCGAGGTAACGCTCGTCCTCGTCGAGTGCAATGTCCGTGATGCCGATCTGCTGGAAGCCGAGGTCCAGACCCCATGCCTTGATGTCACGTGCAAGTGCTGCAAGTGATGTGGCATCGGCCGTAGAAGCCGCAGTGGGGAGGCTCATGCTGTCCAGTATACTGAGAGCCATGTTGTCCTTGCCCATCGCGCTGCATTCGGTTGCCCAGGTTCGCGCGATCGACCAGTTTGCCATCGAACAGCTGGGTATTTCCGGCTACACACTGATGACCCGTGCGGGTGAGGCGGCGCTCACCGTGTTGCGCAAGAGCTGGCCCATGGCCGAGCGCATTCTGGTTGCCTGTGGCAGCGGCAACAATGCGGGCGACGGCTATGTGCTGGCGCGGCTGGCGCGAGCTGAGCGCCTCGAAGTAAAGCTGCTCGCGATGGGCGATCCGGGTCAGCTGCGGGGCGATGCATTGACTGCTTATCAGGACTTTGTCGCTGCTGGAGGTGTCCTCACGCCGTGGAAGGCGGATGAGCCGATCGAGGCGGACGTCATCGTCGATGCACTGTTTGGAACCGGACTGACGCGCGACCTCGATGCAACGTGGTGCCGGAGGATCGAGGCGTTGAATGCGGCGAGGATTCCAGTCCTGTCGATCGATGTGCCGAGTGGTCTCGATGCGGATACCGGGCAGATTCGCGGTGCAGCCATCCGCGCCGAGCGCACGCTGGTCGTGGTCGGGCTCAAGATCGGGTTGTATCTGGGCTCGGGACCGGACTGCACCGGCACCGTCATGTTCGATGCCCTTGGGATCGAAGCGGAGGTAGCGGCGCGAGTGGGGCTGGTGGCCTCGCGAATCGACACCCCCTTGCTCGATTCGGCATTGCCTCCCCGGCGTCGCGCCGCGAACAAGGGTGATTACGGCCACGTACTCGTGCTGGCAGGGGGGCTTGGCATGGCTGGCGCGGCACGGTTGGCGGGCGAAGCTTGTCTGCGAGCAGGCGCCGGACGGGTGACCGTTGCAACGAGAGCAGCGAATATCGCGGCCCTCACCGCGGGTCGACCCGAATTGATGACGCGTGCGGTAGAGGAGGCTTCTGACCTGCTGCCGCTTCTCAAGCAGATCGACCTGATTGCAGTGGGTCCGGGGCTCGGTCAGGACGCCTGGGCAGAAGCTGTGTTTGCGGTTGCAGTCGCGGCAGGTAAACCCATGGTCGTGGATGCGGATGCGCTGAACCTGCTGGCCAGGATGCCTCGCCGTTGCGATGACTGGATTCTCACGCCGCATCCCGGAGAGGCAGGGCGATTGCTCGGCACGACTGCGGCTGACATTCAGTCCGATCGACTCGGTGCGGTTGCCGGACTCGCTGAGCGCTATGGCGGCGTCGTCGTGCTGAAAGGCGCCGGGACACTGGTATTCCGCGCAGGCGAAATTCCACATCTTTGCGACTACGGCAATCCCGGCATGGCCTCTCCAGGCATGGGCGATGTGTTGACCGGAGTCATCGCGGGACTTGCGGTGCAGACACGGGACTTGTGGACGGCCGCGCGGGCAGGCGTGCTGGTGCATGCCCTCGCTGGTGATGCCGCCGCCCGCAAGGGTGAGCGCGGTCTGCTGGCCAGCGATCTGTTCGCGCACCTGACTGCATGCGTCAATCCGCTGCGATGACAGTGACTCTGGCGACGGCTGCGAAGACACGTGAACTCGGCCAGCGACTGGGGCTTGCGCTCAAGTCAATGAGCGGAGTTCCGCAGGTCATCGCGCTGAACGGCGAGCTTGGCGCGGGTAAAACCACATTTGTTGCAGGTGTGCTGTCGGGGTTCGGGATCGGCGGCCCGGTGCGGAGTCCGACCTATACGCTGATCGAGCCATTTGAGGCGGGGGGTCGTTTCATCTACCACCTCGACCTGTATCGGCTGGCAGGCCCGCGGGATCTTGAAGCGCTGGGGCTGCGTGACCTGCATGACGCAGACAGCACGTTGCTGATCGAATGGGCCGAGCGGGGCGAAGGCGCACTGCCTCCGGTCGATCTCTCGCTGCGGTTTGGCTATGCGACCGGAGAGATATCATCGTCCGGTGATGCGCCTCGCGAGCTGCACGCCGAGGCCCACAGCGCGCTGGGTCAGCAGCTGCTCAATCTGATCACTGAGCCCGCTGGTGTACCGCCACAGGTATAGCCTCATCTTTAAATCGTATCTTCATAATTTATATTGAAAACTTGACGCCGTGCGCGCTACAGTAGCCGCATGGCTGGACGATTTGCAGAGCGCTCTCGGTGGCAGGTTTGGACAGCGGTCGTCGTTGTCCTGCTGACGACGCCGGCGCTGGCTGTTGCACCCGTCATCATCAAGGATGTGCGGCTCTCGGCCCAGGCCGCCAGCACCCGCGTCGTCTTCGACGTTTCTGCCAGGGTGCAACCCGTCGTCTCGGTGCTCCACAATCCCGAACGAGTCGTCGTTGATCTGCCGAATGCGCAGTACAAGGCGACAGCAAAGGGGTTACCTGATGGTCAGGGGCTGGTAAAAAGGCTGGCTATGGCACCGCGCGATCAGGGCGGCCAGCGCGTAGTGATCGAAGTATCGCGAAGCGTCGTGCCGAAGAGTTCCCTGATTGCGCCCAGCGGCAAGTCGGGCCATCGAGTGGTGCTCGACCTCAGGCCCTCAGCCAGGGTCGCCGCACTGGCGATACCCGCAGCACCCAAGGTCACCAAATCACTGCCAGCCGATGCAGATCGCGACATCGTGATCGCCATCGATGCCGGGCATGGTGGCGAGGATCCTGGTGCCACTGGCAGGCGTGGAACGCGCGAAAAGGACGTGACGCTCGCCATTGCCCGTCATCTCAAGGAGCGTATCGATCGTGAACCCGGCATGCGCGCAGTGCTGACCCGCAATGGCGACTATTTCCTGCCGTTGCGCGAGCGCATCAACCGGGCCCGCAAGCAGCAGGCCGACATGTTCGTGTCGGTGCACGCGGATGCGGTGCGCGATCGCAGCGTAACAGGCTCGTCGGTTTACGTGCTCTCCGCCCGTGGAGCGAGCAATGAAGCGGCCAAGTGGCTCGCGGACCAGGAGAACGCTGCAGACCTGATCGGTGGTATCTCGCTGGATGGCAAGGATGACGTGCTCAAGTCCGTGCTGCTCGACCTGTCCCAGGGAGCGAGCATGAGTGCCAGCACCGAGGCAGCAGACAACGTGCTGCAGCAGCTCGATCGCATCGGCAACGTGCGCAGGCGGGATGTGCAGAATGCCGGCTTCGTCGTGCTCAAATCGCCCGATATTCCGTCGATGCTCGTGGAGACCGCCTTCATCTCGAATGTCGAGGAAGAGTCGAAGCTGAGGGACACGCGCCACCAGCAGCGGCTGGCCGACGCGATCCACGCAGGCGTGCGCGAGTATTTCAATGCCAATCCGCCGCCCGGTACTGCGTTTGCCAGGGCCCGGACGCGCGAACGGCTGGCGCAGTTGGCTCCATCTGCGACCCCTGCAGAGGGTGTCGCGCAGTAGGCCCGAGGCAAACCCGGTCTGTTATCCTGCGGGGCCTTGCATGGCCATCCGCATCCTCCCTGAACAGCTGATCCATCAAATCGCGGCCGGCGAGGTCGTCGAGCGGCCTGCGGCTGTGGTGAAGGAACTCGTCGAGAACAGTCTCGATGCCGGGGCAACGCGTGTGGACGTTGAAGTGGAGGAGGGCGGCGTTCGCCTGTGCCGGATCCGTGACAATGGCCACGGTATCGAACGGGGCGAACTGACCCTGGCGTTGTCCCGGCATGCCACGAGCAAGATCACGACCATCGACGACCTGGAGCAGGTGGGTACTCTGGGTTTCCGGGGTGAGGCTCTGCCCAGCATTGCTTCAGTGTCCCGCATGCGGCTGACATCGCGAACGGCTGCAAGTCCTGTTGGTTACGCAATCTCGGCGGACAATGGCACGTTCTCCGAGCCGGAGCCTGCGCCGCATCCGGTGGGCACCACCGTCGAAGTGCGCGATCTCTTCTTCAACGTCCCCGCGCGCCGCAAGTTTCTCCGTGCCGAACGAACCGAGATGCAGCATCTCGAACGCACGCTGGAAAGGCTCGCTCTGTCCCGTTTCGAGGTAGGCTTCTCGCTGACGAGCGGCAAGCGCAGCGTGGCCGACTATCCGCCGGCACTCGAACCCGATCAGCGGCATGAACGGGTGGCGCAGATCATGGGACAGGAGTTTCTCGGCAGTTCGCTGTTCATCGATCACACGTCCGGCAACATGCGTTTGTGGGGCTGGATCTGTCTGCCGACGGCGGCTCGCGGTCAGGCCGACCTGCAGTATTTCTATTTGAACGGCCGGATGCTCCGCGACCGGTTGCTCGCCAACGCCGTGCGGCTCGGCTACCAGGACGTGCTGTTTGGCGGACGGCATCCTGCGTATGTCCTGTTTCTCGAACTCGACCCGCGCCAGGTCGATGTGAATGCGCATCCTGCCAAGCTCGAAGTCCGTTTTCGCGACGGTCGCTATGTGCACGACTTTGTCTTTCGCACGATCGAACGGGTACTGCGCGAAACACGACCCGGAGGTGAGTCGGCGCCCCCACCTGCAAATATCAATGCACTGATGCAGGCGGCCTCGGGCACTGGAATGTGGCCAGCGAGCAGCGGAGTCGTCGATACCTACCGGAACCAGAGCAGTCTCAGGTTGCCGGTGACGGAATCGCCGCCGCCGGCCTATGCCCCCGGATCGGTGGAGATTCCAGTTGCACAACCAATGGACGTGCCGCCATTGGGGTTCGCTATCGCGCAGTTGCATGGCGTGTACATTCTGTCGCAGGGAGCGGCCGGCATGATCCTCGTCGACATGCACGCAGCCCATGAGCGCACGCTTTACGAGCGGATGAAGTCGGCACTGGGGGAGGGAGCTTTGCCCAGTCAGCCGCTGCTGGTACCGCAATCATGCATGCTGACATCGGCCGATGCGGATGTCGTCGAAGAGCATGCGGATCTGCTGAAGCAGGCGGGACTTGAAGTCGAACGCGCCGGACCTCGAGCGATCGTCATTCGCGCCGTCCCGGCGGCGCTCGGTCGTCTGGATGCCCTGGCACTGCTCAATGCGCTCGTGGCAGACCTGCGTGAACACGGCGCGACGCGCAAGGTCGAGTCAGCCGTCAACGAAATGCTGGGCACGATGGCCTGTCATGCGGCCGTGCGCGCCAACCGCAATCTCACTGTTCCGGAAATGAACGCGCTGCTCAGAGAAATGGAACACACAGTCCGCGCCGACCAGTGCAACCATGGCCGCCCCACGTGGACCAGCTTGGATATGGCGGACCTCGATCGTCTGTTCCTGCGTGGTCGCTAGCCGATGTCGGCAGGGAGTCCACACGCCCTCCTGTTGATGGGTCCAACGGGTGCCGGCAAGACGGACCTCGCGATCGAACTCGCGGCCTGCTGGCCCGTCGAGATCATCAGCGTCGATTCAGCGCTCGTGTACCGGGGCCTTGATATCGGTACGGGTAAACCCGACCGCGAAGTCCTGGCACGGGTTCCCCATCATCTCGTCGATATTCTGGATCCGGCCGAACCTTATTCAGCAGGTCAGTTTGTCCGCGATGCCGTGCGCTTGATGACGGAGATTCGGGAGCGGGGGCGAGTACCGCTGTTTGTGGGCGGCACGATGCTGTACTTCCGGGCCCTGACGAAAGGCATGGCGGTGCTGCCTGCCGCAGATCCGGCAGTGCGCGCGAGTCTGGAGGCGCAGGCGCGGGTTGTGGGTTGGCCGGCCATGCACGCCAGGCTGGCTGCAATCGACGCACCCGCTGCGGCGCGCATCCTGCCGAACGACTCGCAGCGTATCCAGCGGGCGCTTGAGGTCTACCAGCTGACCGGTGAACCCCTGTCTGCGCTGCATCGGGCAACCCGGCCGCCGGCGCCAGAGGTGACCTTTCACCGGATCGCCTGGAGTCCGGCCAGCCGCGAAGATCTGTATGGACGGATCGAGCGTCGCTTTCACGCGATGATGGCTGCGGGCTTTCTGGCAGAGGTGAGGAAATTGTTCGAGCGTCCGGACCTGAATCCGGAACTGCCGGCGCTGAGATCGGTCGGATACCGGCAGTTGTGGGCACATCTGGCTGGCCAATCGACCCTGGAAGAGGCTGTCAGCGCAGGCATCCTGGCGACCCGTCATCTGGCACGGCGGCAACTGATCTGGCTCCGGAAAGTGCCGGACATCGAATGGATGGATAGCCTTGATTCTGCGGCGACAGCCCGCATCAAGGCCAGGGTCGCGCGCGTTTTTACAGTTTGAGGGATCGTGTTGCAGAGCAAATCCTTGCTAGACTCAAACGAGATGATCAGTTGCGAGGATCTCGAATGTGCCGGGCTGATTGCCAGCCACAGGGAAGAGGCAAGTCTCAAGCGATCAATGCAGAACAATTCTGATACATAACAAGGAGATACAATGATGGCCAGAGGACAATCGCTGCAGGATCCTTTTCTCAATACCCTGCGGAAAGAGCGCGTCCCCGTGTCCATTTACCTGGTCAACGGCATCAAGCTGCAGGGTCAGATCGACTCTTTCGACCAGTTTGTCGTCCTGCTCAAGAACAGCGTCAGCCAGATGGTCTACAAGCACGCCATTTCAACCGTCGTCCCGGCCCGGGCCGTGCGGTTGCCGATGAGCGAGGAAGAAGGCGCTCAGGAGCCGAGCAGCGATTGAGTGCCGGTCGCCGTCAGTGTGAGGGATGCAGGCTGATGCATGTTTGAGCGTCACCAGGGCGGTGAGCGGGCCATCCTTGTGCGCCTGGGGCTCGGGTCGCAGCCTGCGGCCGATGAACTGAGTGAGTTCGATGCGCTGGCGCGTTCGGCTGGCGCCGAAGTCCTTGCGCTCATTACCGGAACACGGCGCAAGCCAGACCCGCGCCTGTATGTGGGCAGTGGCAAGGCCGAAGAAATCCGGGCCCAGGTGGAAGAACTCAAGGCGGATGTCGTGCTGTTCGATCATCCGTTGTCGCCCAGCCAGGAACGCAACCTCGAAGCAGAATTCAAATGCCGGGTGCTGGATCGCACCGGGCTGATCCTCGATATCTTCGCGCAGCGTGCCCGCACGTTCGAAGGCAAGCTGCAGGTCGAACTGGCCCAGCTCAAGCACCTGGCAACGCGTCTGGTTCGTGGCTGGACCCACCTTGAACGGCAGAAGGGCGGTATCGGTCTCAGAGGTCCGGGTGAAACCCAGCTGGAAACCGATCGACGCCTGCTGGGAGTGCGCATCAAGACGCTGAATGCACGGCTCGACAAGGTGCTGACGCAACGGGAGACGACCCGCCGCGAGCGCAAACGGGGTGCTGTTCCCACCGTCGCATTGGTGGGTTACACGAATGCCGGCAAGTCGACCCTGTTCAACCGCCTCACCGGTGCCGGGGCTTACTCGGCCGACAAGCTGTTTGCGACGCTGGATCCGACGGTGCGCCGGGTGGAATTGCCCGATGCCCGTCACGCGCTGCTCGCCGATACTGTGGGATTCGTCCGTGAGCTGCCTCATGAACTCGTGGCGGCGTTCCGCTCCACGTTACAGGAAGCCCGCGAATCCGTATTGTTGCTGCATGTCATCGATGCAGCCGATCCCAATCGTTCGGAGCGGATCGCGCAGGTGAATGCGGTGCTTGAGGAAGTGGGCGCCGCAGACATTCCACAGATCGAAGTGTTCAACAAGTCGGATCTCGTCGGCGAACAGCCACACACTGAACTGGATGAGCAGGGCGGCATCCGGCGCGTGTGGATGTCTGCCGCAACGGGTGCTGGCGCGGCGCAGTTGATTGACGCCATCGGGCAGTTTCTCGGACCCGAGATCGTGCATCGGCACATCGTTCTCGCCACTTCGGCTGGCCGGGCACGAGCGCGTTTCTTCGCAGCCGGCGCAGTGGTCAACGAGCAGATCCTGACTTCCGGCGACAGCGATCTTGAGATCTCCATGCCGAAGGGGGCATTTGAGGCTTTATGCCGCACTGAAGGGTTGGCGTTCCCTGCTGACGCACAGGAAGCTTGTGCCCACCCTGATGCATTCCTACAATCGCGGGTTCCGACCCTTCGGGCCGGCTGATTGCCTGTATTTCCTCAAAAAAGTATCGAATCCGACATGGCCTGGAACGAATCTGGCGGCACGCCCGGCGGCAACAAGAACCCCTGGGGCAATAATCGTCCGGGCAAAGGTCCTCCGGACCTGGACGAAGTCCTGCGTAACCTGCAGCGCAAGCTGTCGGCATTGCTGGGCGGTGCAGGTGGGAATCGCGGCGCGGCCCTGGGGGGTGGCGGTGGGGGTGCTGCCGCGAAAGGCGTGGGCGCAGCGACAGTCGGTGTCATCCTGCTCGCCATCTGGGGATTCACCGGTCTCTACACGGTCGATGCGGCCGAGCGCGCAGTCGTTTTGCGGTTCGGCAAGTACGTCGCAACCACGCAGCCGGGGCTGCGCTGGCACGTACCCTGGCCCATCGAAAGCAGGCAAATCGTCAATGTGTCGTCGATCGAGGGCTTCAGCGAACAGACACGCATGCTGACGGCAGACGAGAACCTCGTCGACATCAACCTCGACGTGCAGTTCCGCCGTGCCGATCCATTGCAGTATGTGTTCAACGTACGCGATCCGGAAACCACGCTGAAGGAAATCAGCGAGAGCGCCATCCGCGAGATCATCGGCCGCAGTACCCTGAATCTCGTGCTTGAGTCGGGTCGCCAGGAAATCGCCACCAATACGCGCGACCTGATCCAGCGGACCTTGAATGCCTACGAGGTCGGCATCGAGGTCACCACCGTGAACCTGCAGGGCGTGAGCGTCCCGGAACAGGTCGCGCCGGCCCAGCAGGATGCGATCAAGGCGCGCGAAGACAAGGAACGGTCTTCGCTGGAAGCTCAGACCTATGCCAACGATCTGTTGCCGCGTGCAGGCGGCGAAGCCTCCCGTCTCGATCAGGATTCGCAAGCCTACCTGGCGCAGAAGGTCGCTGAAGCCGAAGGCAGCACGCAGCGCTTTCTGCAGTTGCTGACCGAATATGAGCGGGCCCCTGCGGTGACTCGCGAGCGGCTGTACCTTGAGACGCTCGAGCTGGTCCTCAGGAACTCGAAGAAGGTCATCGTGGATACGAAGGGCACCGGCAACATGCTGTATTTGCCGATCGACCGCCTCACGGATCCGCAGGGCAAGGTGACCGTGCGCGAGATGACGCCGGAAACGACGACAACGATCCGGGCGGTTCCGCAATCAGGTCAGCCGGGTGCGCTGGGCAGCGTTCCGTCCGAGCCGGCCCGCGCGCGAGGAACACGCTGATGGTCAACCGTAACTTCTTCCTGGTGATCCTCGTCGCCGTGGCCGTGCTGCTGCTGTACATGTCGGCGTTCACCGTGCGGCAGACGGACCTTGCGATCAAATTCCGCTTCGGCGAAATCGTGCGCTCGGACTACGAGCCCGGACTGCATTTCATGACGCCGCTGGTCAACAACATCCGCAAGTTCGACAAGCGGATCCTGACCCGCAACTATCCTTCCGAGCAGTTCCTGACCAGCGAAGGCAAGATCCTCGCGATCGACTTCTACGTGAAGTGGCGGATCAATGACGTGGGCCGCTACTACCAGGCCACGGCCGGTGACGAAGACTCGGCGTCGGGCCGGCTGGGCGCCATCGTCAAGGACGCGCTCAAGGGCGTGATTGCGCAGCGAACCATCCAGCAGGTTGTCGTCGCTGACCGGGCCGAGTTCACGGGCGAAGTCGTCAAGATCGTCAGCGACAACAGTCGCGAGCTGGGCATCGGGCTCGTCGACATCCGCGTCAAGAAGATCGACCTGCCGAGTGAAGTCAGTGAATCGGTGTTCAACCGCATGGCGCAGAACTTCAGGCAACAGGCCGCGCAGCTGCGCGCCGAAGGCCAGCAGTCGTACGAGCAGTTGCGGGCAGAAGCGGATCGCAAGCGCACGGAGATCGTTTCGACGGCCACCCGCAATGCACAGATCGTGCGCGGCAACGCGGATGCCAGGTCAGCCGAGATCTATGCGAAGGCTTATGGCCGGAATGCGGAGTTCTACTCGTTCTATCGCAGTCTGGAGGCCTATCGGAATGCCATCGGCCAGGACGGCGATGTGCTCGTGATCTCTCCTGACGGCGACTTTTTCAAGTATCTGAACCAGCCGCGGCGCTGAAGTTTCCCGGCTGCCCATGAACTGGTCCGACCTGCTGGCGGCGTTCGCCCTCTACCTCGTGCTGGAAGGCATCATGCCCTTCATGAATCCGCTGGCATTGAAGCGTGCATTGCTGCGCTTCACCAGCCTGCCCGAGACGCAGCTGCGGGTGGCGGGTGGACTCAGCATGATCGCCGGGCTGGTGCTGCTGTATTTCGTGCGCGGCTGACCTACGTAAAACCGTTACCGGATTTCACTTTCATGAGCAAGAACGTGGTGGTCATCGGCGCCCAGTGGGGCGACGAGGGCAAGGGCAAGATTGTCGATCTGCTGACCGATCGTGTCAGCGGCGTGGTGCGTTTCCAGGGGGGACACAACGCCGGACACACGCTGGTGATCAATGGCAGGAAAACGATCCTGCGATTGATTCCTTCCGGCGTATTGCACAACCAGGTCCGCTGCTTCATCGGCAACGGCGTCGTCTTGTCTCCCAAAGCGCTGCTCGAGGAAATCGGCGAGCTGGAGCGGGCGGGTCTCGAGGTCGTTTCGCGCCTCAGGATCTCGGAAGCCTGTCCATTGATTCTGCCGTATCACGTGGCGCTCGATCAGGCCCGCGAACTCGCCAAGGGCGAAGCGAAGATCGGCACGACGGGGCGGGGCATTGGTCCTGCCTATGAAGACAAGGTTGCAAGACGCGCAATCCGCGTACAGGACCTGTATGCGCGCGAGCTGTTTGCCGCCAAACTTGGCGAAGTCCTGGACTATCACAACTTCGTGCTGAAGCACTATTTCAAGGTCGCCACCGTCGATTTCCAGGCGACGCTGGATGAGACGCTGGCGTTCGCTGAAAAAATGCGGCCGATGGTGACGGACGTCTCCGGCGAGATCAACGCGCTGATGCGCGAGGGTAAAAGCCTGTTGTTCGAAGGTGCCCAGGCGGCGTTGCTCGATATCGACCACGGCACGTATCCATTCGTGACCTCCAGCAATTGCGTGGCGGGGCAGGCATCGGCAGGTGCGGGTGTCGGCCCCCAGTCATTGCACTATGTGCTCGGTGTTGCCAAGGCCTATGCGACGCGCGTGGGCGCCGGGCCGTTTCCAACGGAACTGGACGATGAGATCGGCGAGCGCCTGCGTGTGCGAGGCAATGAATTCGGATCGGTGACCGGGCGTCCGCGGCGATGCGGCTGGTTCGATGCGGCGGCGCTGAAGCGTGCCGTACAGCTGAGCGGCGTCTCCGGCATCTGCTTCACGAAGCTCGATGTACTGGATGGCCTCGACACCGTGCGCGTCGCGGCAGGGTACAGGGTCAAGGGTGAAATCCGCGATATCCTGCCGGTGGGCGCCGAAGCGCTGGCGATCTGCGAGCCGATCTACGAAGATCATCCAGGCTGGAAGGAGAGCACCGTGGGCGTGCAGTCTTTCGACAAACTACCGAAGAATGCGCAGGCCTATCTCAGGCGGCTCGAAGAGCTGGTCGGGGCACCCATAGCGATCATCTCCACGGGCCCCGATCGCATGGAAACCATCATCCAGCAGCATCCGTTCGACTGAAGCACAACTCTCCAGAGGAGCCTTGATCATGACGCCGCGCAGATCCCAGCTGTTTGTGCTGACTGTTGTCTCGCTCCTTACGGCGCTGACGGGAGCCAGCTCCGACGTTGCCGGCCAGACAACAACAGCCCCTAACGTTGACGAATGGACAACGTACGGCGGCGATCTCGCCAGCCGGCGATATCGGCCTTTCGATCAGATCAATCGCGAGAATTTCAGCGACCTGGAGATCGCCTGGCGCTTCAAGACAGATTCGCTTGGACCGCGGCCCGAATACAACTTCCAGGCCACGCCATTGATGGTCAAGGGCGTGATCTACACCACTGCGGGATCCCGTCGGGCAGTCGTCGCGCTCGATGCAGCCACGGGCGAACAGCTCTGGATGCATCGTGAGGATGAAGGCAAGCGCGGTGAAGCCGCACCTCGCGGGCTCTCAGGCCGCGGTCTGGCGTACTGGTCGGACGGCAAGCAGGACCGCATCGTCTATGTCACGCCGGGGTACCGGATGATTGCGCTTGATGCGAAGACGGGCCAGCGCGTTGCCGGCTTTGGCCGTGATGGCGTTGTCGATCTCAAGCTTGAAAACGACCAGCATATAGACCTTGAGACCGGCGAAATCGGTCTGCATTCGGCGCCCATCATCGCCCAGGGAGTGATCGTCATCGGCGCTGCACATCTGAATGGCGCCACGCCGAAGAGCAAGGTCCACGAAAAAGGCTATATCCGCGGCTACGACGTGCGTACCGGCAAACGTCTGTGGATCTTTCACACCATCCCGCAACGCGGTGAATTCGGCACGGAGACCTGGGAGAACGATGCGTGGTCCTATTCGGGTAACGGTGGTGTCTGGGCGCAGATGACCGTCGATGAAGAACTCGGGATGGTCTACCTGCCGGTGGAACTGCCGACGGGGGACTACTACGGTGGTCATCGCCCTGGTAACGCGCTGTTTGGCGAGAGCCTGGTTGCACTCGACCTGAAGACGGGCAAGCGCAAGTGGCACTACCAGCTGGTTCACCACGGCGTCTGGGATTTCGATGTTCCCTGTGCCCCGATCCTTGCCGACATCATGGTCGACGGCAAGCTCATCAAGGCGATCGCACAACCGACGAAGCAGAACTGGCTGTACGTGTTCGATCGCGTGACCGGCAAGCCGGTCTGGCCGATTGAAGAACGTCCGGTACCGAGCGGCGATGTACCCGGCGAATGGTATTCGCCGACGCAGCCTTTCGTCACGAAGCCGGCGGCATTCGACCTGCAGGGCGTATCGACGAACGATCTCATCGATTTCACGCCGGAGCTGCGCGCGGAAGCGGAGAAGGTCGCATCGCGCTACAAGATGGGTCCCCTCTTTACGCCGCCACCGGTCAGTAAGTGGCCTGGTCCGCTGGGATTGCTCATGGTGCCCAATGCCACCGGTGGCCCGAACTGGCCTGGTGGAGCCCTCGATCCCGAGACCAACATTCTCTATATCTACTCGTTCCGCGAGCCGAGCGTGATTGGTCTGGTCAGTGATCCTGCCCGTTCGGACATGGCATTCGTCAGGGGACAGGCAAGCGATCCAGGTCTCGCACCTGCGGCCGCAGCGGGAGGCGGCGGTGACGTACCTGCGAGTGTGACCGTTCAGGGTCTGCCCATTCTCAAGCCACCGTATGGCACGATCAGCGCGACCGATCTCGATCGGGGCGAGATCGTCTGGCAGACGGCTCATGGGGAAACCCCTGACGCCATCAAGAATCACCCGGCGCTCAAGGGATTGAATATTCCGCGCACGGGTCGCGCCAACGGCCGCATCGGTGTGCTCGTCACCAAGACGCTGGCGATCGCTGGTGAGCCGGGCTTCGCTACGACACCGGGTGGACGGCGAGGAGCGATGCTGCGGGCGTATGACAAAGGCAGTGGAGCCGAGGTCGGCGCCGTTTATCTACCGGCTCCGCAGTCGGGATCGCCGATGACGTACATGTTGAATGGGCGACAGTATCTGGTGATCGCGGTTTCGGGTGCGGGCTACAGTGGCGAGTTGATTGCGTTCCGCGCGCCCGCCAGCTCGGAGTCTCCAAAGTGATCCGGCGAGTTCTGGCCGGTGTCGCGCTGGTAGCGTGTACGGGACATCCGTACGCGCTGCACGGTGAACCGTCGGAGCGTTCGGTGTGGGACGGTGTGTACACGCAGGAGCAGGCCGCGCGCGGTCTGGCTCTGTACGGCGAACACTGCAGCGAATGTCATGGTCCCACGCTGACGGGTACCGACGCCCCTGCGCTGACCGGTTTCGCGTTCAGCGCCAACTGGAACTCGCTCTCACTCAATGATCTCTTCGAACGGATCGGGACGATGCCGCCGAACGATCCTGGACATCTGAACGCGCAGCAGAAGGCAGACCTCATCGCGTATATGCTGAGTGCCGGCAGTTTCCCGGCCGGAACAGAGGAACTGCCTCGCAACGCGCAGGGTCTGGTGCAGATTCGGTATCTGGCGACCAAGCCCTGAACTCAGAGCGATGGGCAAGGCCTCCATTCCGCGCCGAGCACTTCTGCAGGCAGGTGCTATTGCGTTGCTTGGCGTGCCAGTGCGAGGCTTGCCAGCGGCGTCCACCACCAGCACACCGAAGGGCAGTCCCTTGAAACCACAGCTGGCAGCGGTCAAGGCTCTCGTCTTCGACACCTTCGGGACGGTCGTCGACTGGCGCACTTCAGTCACTCAGGAAGTGGAGGCGCTCGCGAAACGCAAGGGGTTCACTGTTGACGGGGCAAAGTTCGCTGACGCCTGGCGCGCAGGGTACGCCCCCAGCATGGCCCGCGTTCGCAGCGGTGATCTCCCCTGGACCCGACTGGATGATCTGCACAGGATGATTCTTGACAGGATCCTGGTCGAGTTCGGTATTACCGGGCTTACAGAGCAGGAGACCGATTCGCTCAATCATGCGTGGCATCGGTTGCGGCCGTGGCCGGATGCGGTCAGTGGTCTTGCGCGGTTGAAGAAGGAATTCATCATCGCGCCGCTGTCTAACGGCAACATCGCATTGATGACGAACCTGGCAAAGCACTCTGGACTGCCGTGGGATTGCATCCTGGGAGCCGAGCTCGTTCGCCATTACAAACCAGACCGCGAGGTTTACCAGTCCGCGGCGGATATTCTCGATCTCAAGGTGAGCGAGGTCATGATGGTGGCGGCGCACCTGGGTGACCTGCGCGCAGCACAGTCCGTCGGGCTGAGGACAGCGTTCGTCCCCAGGCCCCTTGAGTTCGGGCCGGATGGCAAACCCGATCTGCAGCCTGACGCGACGTTCGACATCGCGGCAAAGGACTTCAACGATCTGGCGAGTCAGTTGGGGTCTTGAGACTGTTTCTCGAATGCCGGCCCCCGCGGCCTGCTCTTGATATCGCAAGTGGCGATTTCAAAGTTGCATGCTCCATTGCCCCATTGAGATCAGTCCGCGAACGGATTCAACACCTCGACACCCAGGCCCGAAAAGTGATCAACATTGCGGGTGACCAGCGTCAGACCGTGAGTCAGCGCAGTCGCGGCAATCTGCTTATCGATGGCGTTTTCCGGGTGCGGGACCCGCAAGCGGCCCCAGACTTGCGCTTCCTCTGCGCCGAAGTCGAGAACATGGTCGCCATACTCCGTCAGCAGAGCATCGAGCCAGGCTTCGAGCCGTGCCGCTTGCCTGGCATCGCCGCGATGCCGCAGGAGATCCACACCCCGCCGCAGTTCGCCGATGGTCACCACGCTGAGGTAGATGGCATCCCCTGATTTGCGCAAGGCAGCAATGAAGCGCCGCACGCCGACATTCGTCCGCGATCCCTTGCGTGCTTCACTGATGACATCCGTGTCAACGAGATACATGGATTCTCCTATTCGTCTACCCTTTCAAAGTCGGAATCCTTGCCGACTGGCGGCATGCGAGAGAGCACTTCGGCCAGCGATTTCCGCGTGGGTTTGAGCAGCGCCACCTTCAGGATCTCGCGATGCTCCGCCTCAGCACTCCTGCCGCGCTTGCCTGCGCGCGCCTTGAGAGCCTTGACGACCGCGTCATCCACATTTCGCACAATCAGGTTTGCCACGCACCAGTCCTCCGCGTTCCGCCTGTGCGAACGATAGCATTGCTATCACGGGCAGGGCAACGGGTTCAGGTGTCGAACTGGCGTTTGTGTCCTTCTTGACAGTCAGCGCGACGCGGGAGCATAAAACCAGCGCACCCTGCTATTGCAGAAACCGCCCCAGGGAGAGAAGACAATGACGAAGTTCTTTGGGGCGGTGTCCGAATCGGTGCTGTGGCAGCGGATATTCGCTGTTGCGATGGTGCTCGCCATTACCGGACTGAGCGTTACGACTGGTCTGTCCCGTCCGAGGCTCCGCGGAAGGGCCACATCGCGCTAGTTGCATATAGTGAAGGTCAGGGAAGGCCGCTTGTCATGCTCGTCGAGGTGTGACAGGGGCGGCTCAGTTCACACCGCATGCGGCGATACTCTCAAGGGAATTTCGCGTGGTGCGCCTGCAGACGCTCAATGTCGAAAGCGCCGAAAAGCAGCAGCCACGCTCTTGCCACCTCGCAATCCTATTCCGATCAAAGTCGAGAGTGCCCGCCATTATTGGCGGCTGTCTCTCGACAAGCTGGGCCTCACAGGTGCCGGTTGATCCGATTGTCGGGCTCATAATCCTTAGGCGCCCTGATCCATCTGGATGTAACGGACGACCAGGGCAAGCTCCAGAAGTGGACAGTGGAAGCCCCAGGCAGGCACAACCTTTCGGCAGGCAAGGAGGGTTGGACCGAAAAGTCGGTGTCCGTAGGCGAGCGAGTCACCATCACCGGCAACCCGAAATGGGATGGCTCCACCGGAATGTCGTTGGGCAAGTTGATTCGCGCTGACGGCACCCAACTCAAGCAGCCAGGCGATGTGCGGCAGGACCTGATCGAAGAAGAGCGGCAGAAACGACGTGCCAGCCAGCAGAAGCAGGAATGAGTGCGCGCCCACAAGCGGGGGACAAGTCAATGACGTACGAAAAAGACCTCAGTACTTTTCTTTTCGCCTGGTGTTTGGCGCTCGTGGTCGTGCAGCCGGCGACAGCGGCAACGCCGCAAGCATGTAATGCAGAGACAACTGCAAGAACCGCTCCCGCCGGCACCAGTATCATCAAAGCCACACCCATCGCTGCGACTGCGACCGTACCTGAGTTCTGCCAGGTAGACGCACAAGTCACCACGCAAGGGAACAGCGTCAATGTCCGGTTGCGACTGCCGGTGATCTGGAACGGGAAATTCATGTTCCATGGCGTCGGGGGATTTGCTGGGTCTGTCGAGCCGACTCCGCCTTCTGCGACTCAGATGAATTCAATGTTACCCGGATTGCTGCGCGGGTATGCAGTGGCTTCGACGGACACCGGACATCAGGGTCCAGGTACGGGCGTCGACGCTTCTTGGGCGCTCAACAATCGGGCCAAAGAGATCGACTACGGTCACCGTGGGGCTCACGCAGCAACGCTTGCAGGGAAGGCGCTGACAAAGGCGTACTACGGAAACCCGCCGAGTTTGTCCTACTTTGCGGGATGCTCAAATGGAGGCCGGATGGCGGTCATGGAGGCGCAGCGGTACCCGGAGGATTTTGACGGCATCATCGCGGGAGCTCCTGCACTGGGCACCACGGGTATCAACCGTACTCTTGGGTACCAGGTAATGCTGGCTTCTACCGAAACTTACATCCCCGAAGCGAAGCTGGCAGCGATTTCCAAGGGAGTCCTTGCGGCGTGCGATCGTCTTGACGGTCTCGTCGACGGCCTTGTCTCGAATCCTTCCGCATGTTCGTTCAAGCCTGAGACGCTGCATTGCCGAAACGGCGACAGTTCGGATTGCCTGACGACGGGGCAGGTCAACACGCTGAAAAAGCTCTATTCGGGATTCAGCACGACAGATGGCACGATGAAGACGCATGGCTTCCCGGTTGGCCACGAGTCCGGCCCGACCGGTTGGGCATCATGGATCGTCGGACGCGAGCCGCCTGAGCGGCAGTCGGATGGCACATTGACGTTTACGGGGCCGGGCCGTCCGGCAGGCTTCGCTTTTCAACAGCAGTCGATGCGCTACCTGAACTTCGAGAACGACCAGCCCGACTACGACTGGCGACAATTCAATGTCGATCGTGACGCGCAACGCCTGCGGTTCATGGCGGAAATCCTGCGTCCAACGGCTGATCTGCGGGCGTTCAAGGCGCGCGGTGGAAAACTGCTCATGTACCACGGGTGGTCGGATCCCGCTCTAAGTGCTTACTCAACCATCGACTACCTGGGTCAGGTTGCGAAAGTAGTAGGCGGCGAGGCCAATGCCGACTCGTTTGTCCGGCTCTTCCTCGCACCCGGCATGCATCACTGTAGCGGTGGACCCGGACCCAACTCGTTTGTCGCCGAAGCGATCGGCGCGCTTGAAGCCTGGGTGGAGAAGGGCAAGGCACCTGAGTCGCTGATCGCGACGCATGCGAATGAAGCCGGCGCCGTCGATCGCTCCCGTCCGTTGTGTGCATATCCCAAGGTCGCCGGATACAAAGGCACCGGCAGTATCGATGATGCGGCGAATTTCACTTGCGGCACGCCGTAGGTAAACAAAGGGGCTTTCATGAACGGGAAAGCACGACTTCGGTGCGCCATATCGATCTTGGCAACTACAATGTTGACTCTTCCGTGCGGCGCCCAGTCGTTCAAAGGTACTCATCTGTCCAGCGCGGCAGCTGGATATCCCTTGCCACCGTTAATCTATGAAAATAATCAGATAGTCACCGTAACGTTCAAGACAACGCCTGCCGTACTGAGGGAGTTGGTTCCAGAACCACTGGCCATCAACGAAGGTAGTCTGTTAACCATCTACATAGGGAGGCTCCACATCGTTGAACCCGAGCGAATCACTTATTACGAAGCCGGAATCTTCATTCCAGCCTCTTACGGGGTGAAGCAGGGTGGTTACATGCCGGTTCTTTATCTGGATCAGGCGCTGCCTATAACGATCGGACGAGAGGTTTGGGGATTCCCGAAGTTTCATGCCGAACTCAGTTTTGAAGTCAGGAATGGTGTCGTCCATGCAAGCGTAGTGAAGGAGGGTACAACGCTTATAGATCTTACTTCGAGCTTGGGTGAGCCTGTATCGCCGGTAGCCCCTCCTCAGACCGCATTTTTTCTGGCTAAGACGATCCCCTCTGCCAAGGGACTTTCAACGTTTGATGTCAGGCAATTGACAACAGCTGTGTGGCGGAACAGGGTGAACAGCGTCGTCAATCCAGGAAAAGCGACGTTGCGTCTGGGTTCAACGGCATCTGATCCCCTCGGTTTGATTCCTGTTTTAGAGGTTGTCAGCAGCACATACACCGTTGGTGGGTTTATCCTGGACTATGGGGAAATCGTTTACGACTACCTTGCGGAACAGGGATTCCCCGGAGGCGAATCTTCGAAATGAGGGACCTGGTGCGCGAAGTGGTAGGTTCTTGCAATAGATGACGCCATGCTGATAGTCGGCTTGTAATTCGCAATGGTAAACGTATGAGTAAATAGGTGATCGCGTTGATCGGATGCGTGTTCACGGTGCACCCGATATCGGCCGATGACCTATGCATGTAGTGATTCAGTGGCGGCGATCTGCAGACTACGACAACCGGAAAGTTCGAGGATTCCTTGCTTCGGAATGTGAGAAGTAGCCAAGAATCTACTGTAGCCATGGGAACCGAGTCCATTGGAGATTCCTCATGAATGCGAGTATTGCTGCCACTGTCGTCACTATCGCCCTGTTGCTCTGCGGCAATCCGACCATCGCGCACCATTCATTTGCCGCGGAGTTCGACGCCAACGCGCTTGTCAATCTCAAAGGTGTCGTCACCAAAGTTGAGTGGATGAACCCGCATGCACGCTTTGCCCTTGAAGTGACGGGGGCGGACGGGAAAGTCGAGATCTGGGATCTGGAACTGGGCAGTCCAAATGGCCTGATGCGTCAGGGCTGGTCGCGAAACACGCTCAAGATCGGCGATGCCGTTACCGTTGAGGGCAGCCGTGCAAAGAACGGCAGTCCTGTAGCAAATGCGAGATCAGTGGTCCTCGCCAGTACCGGCCAACGGCTGTTTGCCGCATCGAGTCAAGCGACCCAACCGTAGGTCGAATCTCAAGTGCAACAAAGGGAGGCTGCCTTGGGCGCATTCATCCGTATCGTTGCCAGCGCTGTGCTCAATGTGGCGATTGCATCAACAGCATTCGCGCAGTGGCCACTGTATCCGACACCACGCGTGCCAAAGACAGGTGATGGCAAGCCGAATCTCGAAGCGCCTGCGCCGCGAACGGCTACCGGCAAGCCTGATCTGTCCGGAATCTGGCGAGTGCCACCCGGTTACAATGGCCGGGATGCCAAGCCTGTAGAGCCGCCATCGGGCACACCGCCAGTGGCGTTGTTCTGGAACATCGGCCGCGGCTTCCCTGGCGGACTTCCGTTTCAGCCGTCGGCTGCGGAAACACTCAAGGCGCGTATGGCAGACGAAAGCAAGGGCAATCCGGATGCGTGGTGCTTGCCAATGGGTCTCATGCAACTGCATAACCATGGAATGCCACGGAAGATCGTCCAAACGCCGGATCTGGTCGTGATCATGTATGAAGGCAACTATGGCCTTCGGCAGATCTTTCTGGATGGACGAACCCTGCCGGATAACGATCCGCAGCCTTGGTGGTACGGCTACTCCATTGGCCACTGGGAAGGCGATACGTTGGTGGTTCACACATCCCACTTCCGCGATGGCGGCTGGCTCGACGTCGACGGGAGTCCCCTGACAGATGCAGCGAAATGGACGGAGCGATTTCGGCGACCGACATTCGGCCGCTTGGAGATCGATGTCACGATCGACGACCCGAAGGCGTACACCAAGCCATTCACCGTGCGAGTCAATCAGCAGATCATGCTGGACAACGAGTTGATCGAGTTCATCTGCAATGAAAACGAACAGTCGACGAAGCATTTCGTGAATTGACGGGCGAGTGAGGGTGGGTCATGCGAAAGCGGCTTTCAGTACTGCTGACGATCGTCTTTTTCGGGATAGGCGCCATGGCGACTGTCGTGTCGCCCAAGTAGGTCACCCCGCGAAGGGTTCGTGGCTGGGTTACTGGGGCCCGAGCGCCGAACAACAGCGACGTGTGGTCCTGCAGCTGGAGTGGCGCGATCGCGAAGTCTCTGGTGTTGTGAATCCCGGTCCCCGTGCAGTGAAGATCAGTCGCGCGACGATCGACTACGACACCTGGACCATGGTCATTGAGGCGGATCTGGCTGCTTCAGCGGAGGCAAAGCCGCAACACTGGGTCGCGACCGGCAAGATCGAGAATCTGGGTTCGTGGACCAACCGCCGTTATTCAGGCACTTACCAGTATGGTGCTGAGGCCGGGACGTTTAAAGTCACTCTTCAGTAGACAAATCGGGAGCCGCAACATGCGCGTCGTATCCCTGACTGCGTTGATCAGTGTCTGGCTCATTGTGTCCGCCACGGTTCAGGCACATCACTCCTTCGCCGCGGAGTTTGATTCCACGCAGCCCGTCAAGGTCACAGGGATCGTGACGAAAGTCGAGTGGCGCAATCCGCACACTTTCTTCTACGTTGATGTGGAAGCTGAGAGCGGCAAGATACAGAACTGGGCAATGGAGCTCGGTAGCCCCAATGGACTGACTCGCCGCGGGTGGAATCGCGATTCCCTGAAGGTTGGAGATGTCGTGACTGTCGAAGGCTCCCGAGCCCGTGATGGAACACTGAAGGGTTCCGCTAGCACGGTAGTGCTCTCCTCAGGAAAGCGCCTGTTCAGCACAACCGCTGAGAATTGAACTCATGAATATTCTCAAGATATCGTTTGTTGGTGCTTCAGCCGTCCTTGGCATGGCCGCGGTGCTCGCCGCAGGTGCAGCGACGCCTGCCGCTCCTTCTACGCCGCCAGCACCCACTCCAAGACTTGCGGATGGCACGGTGGACCTCGGTGGAAAGGGTATCTGGACCCTGCCGTGGATCACGGATTTCGGCAAACAAATCGTCGACGGCAAGGCAGGCGACGTACCTTTCCTTCCCTGGACTCGTGCCATGCACGCTTACAACGCAAGCAACAAAGTGGCCTACGATCCGGAAGCTTTCTGCCTGCCGCCCGGAGGGCCGCGGGCATTTGGCACGCCTTACCCCATGCAGTTCATTCAGCAGAATGACCGTATCGTCATCATCTTTGAGGGCGGCGCACATGTATGGCGCGAGATCTTTATGGATGGTCGTCAGCACCCACCGGCGAATGAGCTGAATCCCACTTACTTCGGGCACTCTGTCGGCAAGTGGGAGCGCGATACGCTTGTAATCGACACGGTGGGATACAACGAGCGCACCTGGCTCGACTTCGGCGGCCACATGCACAGCGACGAACTCCATACGGTGGAGCGAATCACCCGTCCGAATCGCGACACACTGCGCTACGAAGCGCTCATCGATGATCCCGGCGCATACACGCGATCATGGACAGTTGGCTGGAACATCCCATGGGCGGAGGGTGGCGAGCTGTCGGAGTACATCTGCCAGGAGAACAATCAGTTCCTGATCGATCTGCGCGATGACTTTGGCGAGCCGTTCTTTCAGCGGACCGAAACGGCGAAGTAGGCAGGTTGGCGGTCATTCCCTCCAGTAGGCCTGATTACCTGCGAACATGCCTGCGTCGGGCAGATTGGCGAGAATTGCCCGGCGCAGCTTCAGGATGTCCACTTCGCCTTCGCGGCGATAGATCACCGTGCCATCGGGCGCCAGTACGACCGTGTACGGGACTCCGGCCTGCCACTTGGGATCGACCGCTTTCTGCACTGCATAGACGTCTTCAGTGTCGACCTGCAGGTTGCGGATGGCCGAGTGATGTTCATTGAGGAAGCGCATCACCGTGGCTTTGTCGGAGGGGGCATCGACCGACACCGAGACAAAGTCGAAGTCGCGGCTGCGATACCAGAGATACGAAGTCAGCAACTCAGGATATTCAACCTGGCAGGGGCCGCACCAGGTCGCCCAGAAGTTGATCATCAACATCTTGCCGGTGGGGTTCTTCTGCAGCTGCTTCAGTCCCTCGAGGCTGACTGTCTCGAGCGTCACGGGCTTCGCCTGCCAGTCCTTCAGTTCTTTCTGCTTGCCCGCGATCTGGGTGTTCCACTTCGTGCTGCAGCCGAAGACCGGCGTCGTCTCGACGGCAACTGGTTTCCCGGCCAGCAGCGCATCGAGCGCATCGCGTGTCTCATGGGTCTTCGCGTTGACTTCGCGCATGGCGTCGTCGATGCGGCCTTCGAAGCGCAGCTTCCGGTCCTTGTCGAAGATGAACATGTGCGGCGTCACTTTCGGGCCGAACTGATGGGAGATGGACTGCGTGTCGCCGTCGTAGAGATACGGAAACGGAAATTGCCGGTGGGTCGCGCGCTCGATCATGGCATCGAAGGAATCGTCGACGTCGCTGTAATTCAACTCACGTGGCGCCACTGCCTGGGGGCCGTTTGCGGCGATGGCGATGACCTGCACGCCTTTCGAGGCATAGTCCGCGACGATCTTCTTCATGCGGACTTCGTAGTTCTGCGATGCAGGGCAATGATTCGAGATGAACATCACCATCAGGACAGGGCTGTCCTTGTAGTCGGCAGGGGTGTGGATCTTCCCATCCACTCCCTTCAGTGCGAATTCGGGAAGGGGTGAGCCGATCTTCAGCGTGGGATGTTCCTGCTGATCGCGCTCCATCTGCAGCTGGTATTCGGTTTTTTGCACCGGCGCAGCCGCCGGGCTCGCTTGCCGGGCAGCGACGGTGAAGGACACGGTTCCGAGGAAGGCAGTGAAGGCCACTGCGCCACATGTCGTCGACCATTGCGCTTTCATGGGAACTCCGGCTCTGGCTGGTCTGAGTGCCGCAGTGTGCATCCGAAGCAAGCGGATGGCAATAGCAAAAACGGCGAAATTCGCCGGATGTAATCGAATCTCAGCTGGAGGTTAGCGGCGCTGCAGCAATCCGCTTGTGCAGCAGCGCATTGCGCGCGGTCCACTCGCTGTCTGGCGGCAACGGCACGAGAAAGGTCGTCTGTCCACCTGCATACGTGGCTACCGGGACTCCGTCGCGCAGCAGAATGCGATTACCCGCGATCGCCGGGACGCGTGTCCCCGGTGTGAGGATGCCAACGAGATTCAACGGGTCGGCGGCAGACAGCGAGACCAGGTGGCCATCGGACGCTTCTTTGCGTACGGCGCGCAGTCGGGCGATGACTTCCGGCAACGCATACTGTTCGCCTGTCACGCCGGCGATGAAACGGCCGCCGCGCAGGTGCCCCTGGGCCTCCATCCGTCGATAGACCTTCAGCAGCTCGTACCAGGGCGGCAGCCATTCAGCTTCACGCGTCAGCAACCGCTTGCAGACCACGCCGTAGCGCTTCAGCAGCGTCAACGCGATTTGTTCTACATGTGTGGCGTCCGCTGTCTGTGCGACGGATCGAGTCAGGCTCCAGCGCCCGGCATCCTCCAGACCGAACAGTGCGATGCGCCTCCCTCGTGCTGCCATGCGTCGCTTGCGTTCCTGCGGTAACAGCAGCGCGCGCAAACCACTGAAGCTGTCGGCGTTGACGAGGCCTGCGGCCACCAGTTCGCCGAGTCCGGCTTCCGCCTGTGATGGCAGCAGACCTGCAAGCGTCCCGAGCTCATCGAAGAACGAAGCGCCTCGGACTTCCAGTTGCTCTTTGAGTGCGAGCGCCGAAGCCGAAAGTTGCGGAGCTTCCGTGGTGCTGACCGCAGCAACGGCCTGCCAGAGCGGTAAGCTCTTGCGCGTCAACAGGGCCATCGGCGTTGAGCGAACGGGACCGGCGGTCGTGGCTTTGGGCCTCGTCAGGCGAACCCACACTGATCGTCCTGACAGACACAAGCTGTCGAGCCAGTTCGGGTCGTACTCTTGCATGCGTGCCGGTAACACATCGCTTTCCCATGCCGCCGCGGGGACTTCGAAACCCTCAAGTTGCTCGATGACGCCAGCCAGTGATTGCGGTCCCTGGGCGCGAGGCTCACGGGTGAGACCCTGATGGTCGAGCAGGAAGCGCATGAAATCGGCGGCGGGTACCGGTTCAATTTCGGCGCGCAGCGTCTTGATCGTGTAGCGATGAATGCGGGCGAGCAGGCGGCGCTCGCACCATTCGAGTTCCGTGCAGGCCGCAGTGAACTGTCCGCGCAACACGAAACCCTCGCCTTCGAGTTTGAGCAGTGCTGCATCAATGGCGCTTGCGGCAATGGCATACAGGGCAGAGAGTTCAGCTGCGGTGGTGGGACCCGACGCCTGCAACCGGCCGCGAACCAGCTCAACCAACGCTTCTTCCGTCGACCACTGACGTGCGGCGTACTCGGCCGGTACCCGAAGGTGACGTTCGGTCCGACTGTCTGGATAGAGGGCCTGCGCCAGCGGCAACTGCTCGGCGGCAATCCAGAAAGTCCGGTTTCCCGCATGCAGGCGCACTGCTCGGTGTCCTTCAGCGAGTTTGCCAAAAGCGTCCTGCCAGAGATGCTCTTCGCCTTCGTGCTCCGGCACCACACCCAGCAGAATCAACGCATCATGCAGTTCGTCCGGGTTGTCGACCGCAGGCCAGGCCTCTTCGCGTACGGCCTGGATGGCTGCCGGATCAAGTTGGCCAAATTCTGCGGCCAGTGCGGGATCGAGCCAGCGTCTTGACGACACAGCCTGGGTGCGGCGCTCCTCCAGTGGTGCATCATCGAGAAATGCGTAGGGCTTGGCGTTGAGAATTTCCTGCGCGAGCGGGGAAGGGTGGGGCAGGTCACGAGCGACGACGCGAACACTGCCGCCTTCCATGCCTTCGAGCAGCGTCGACGAGTCCATCAATATCCATGGCTTCGTGCAGGCAGTCATACAGGGTCTGCTGCACGAGCGGATGATCGGGAATTTCACGTTCACCGACGATGTTTTCGAGGCAAGCCAGCTGATCCGGGAAGACTGTCGCTACCAGATCTTCAGCGGCCATTCGCTGGAGCGGCGCAGGGGTCCGCTTGCCTGCGCGCGAGCGGCGCACTGCAAGCGAAATGCTGGCATTCCAGCGCCAGCGCGTCGTGAACAACGGTGCATCGAGTACGGCCTGGGTCAGCACGCTTTCGACAGTACGGCTGTTCAGATAGCGAGCCACATCCTCCAGCGCGAAACTGTGCGTTTCCCCGAGCGACAGCACAATGGCGTCCTCGGTGGCTGCGGCTTGCAGTTCGAAGTTGAACGTGCGGCAGAAGCGTTTGCGCAAAGCGAGGCCGAAGGCGCGGTTGAGGCGACCGCCGAAGGGCGAATGAATGACGAGCTGCATGCCGCCGGCTTCGTCGAAGAATCGCTCGAATACCAGTGTTCCCTGTACGGGCAGTACCCCCAGCATGCCTTTGGCTGCGGCGAGGTATTCGACGATCTGTTCGGCAGCGGGGCGGTCGAGGCCATCCACACTGACGAAGTGCTCGATGGCCGCCGCAAGATGCGTCGAATCGATGGTTGGTAGTGCGGCGTCGAGGTCTGCGCGCAGACGCGACACCGCTGCGGAGAGTTCATCGGTCCTCGCGGGCGCTTCACCTAACCAGAACGGAATGGACGGTGGCAACCCGTGCGCGTCTTCGACCCGGACCTTGCCGCTGTCGACCCGCAGGATCCGGTACGAGCTGTTGCCAAGCTGGAAAACATCGCCCGCATTGCTTTCGATGGCGAAATCTTCGTTCAACGTGCCGACGAACAGGCCGGCAGGCTCGAGAATGACCTGGTAGTCCGCATTGTCGGGGATCGCACCGCCGCAGGTGATCGCGGTGAGCCGGGCACCCCGACGGGGTCGCAGCTTGCGGTTGACGGCGTCGCGGTGCAGATAGCTGCTCTGCCGGCCGCGCCGCGTGCTGAAGCCGTCCGACAGCATGCGGATGATGGCGTCGAATTCTTCGCGCTTGAGATCGCGATACGGCCATGCTCCCGTGACCAGTGTGAACAGTTCGTCTTCGTCATATTCCCTGGACGCGACTTCTGCAACGATCTGCTGGGCCAGTACATCGAGCGGCTTGGGCGGCATGATCAGTCGATCGAGCTCGCCAGCCCGTACCGCCTGCAGCAACGCCGCGCATTCGACCAGTTCATCGCGAGTCAGCGGGAACAGGCGGCCCTTGGGCAGTCCGCCCACCGAGTGATTGGCACGTCCCACTCGCTGCAGAAATGTCGAGATGGAGCGCGGGCTGCCCAGCTGACAGGCGAGATCGACGTCGCCAATGTCGATGCCCAGTTCCAGCGATGCTGTGGCCACGAGCGCCTTGAGTTCACCCCGCTTCAGGCGCTGTTCCGCATCGAGCCGTTGCTCCTTGGCAAGACTGCCGTGGTGGGCGGCAACGTTTGCCTCACCCAGGCGCTCGCTCAAGTGACGTGTCACGCGCTCGACCATCCTGCGCGTGTTGGCAAAGACCAATGTCGTCCGATGCTCTGTGATGAGCGTGGCCAGCTTGTCGTACAGGGTCTGCCAGATATCGTTCGACATGACGGATTCAAGTGGCGCATCCGGCAGCACCAGCCTGAGATCGCGGGTACGCACGTGACCGCTATTGACGATGACGCAGCGATCCGCGAAATCCTGCTGGCGGCGGATGCCGGTGAGGAAACTGGCAACGACTTCGATCGGCTTCTGCGTTGCAGAGAGTCCGATGCGCTGCAAAGGGGCCTGGGTCAACGCGGCGAGCCGTTCCAGCGACAGGGCAAGGTGCGAACCCCGCTTAGTGCCGGCGACGGCGTGAATTTCATCGACGATGACGGAGCGGACGCTTGACAGCATCTGCCGCCCTGACTCGCTCGTCAGCAGCAGGTACAGCGACTCAGGGGTGGTGACCAATATATGGGGCGGGTGCTTGCGCATCGCGACGCGATCGGCCTGGGCGGTATCGCCGGTACGCACCATCGCTCTGATCTCGAAATCCGGTGCGCCCGACTTTTCCAGCTCCGCGCGGATGCCGGCCAGCGGTTCCTCGAGATTGCGGTGGATATCGTTCGACAACGCCTTGAGCGGCGAGATATAGACGACTTGAGTGGCGTTGCCCAGCGTGCCGGCGACGCCCTGCTGTACGAGATCGTCGATCGCCGCCAGGAAGGCCGACAGCGTCTTGCCGGATCCGGTGGGCGCGGCAATCAGTACATTGCGGCCGTCCTTGATCGCAGGCCACGCCCCTCTCTGCGGTTCAGTAGCGGACGGAAAGGTGGCCGCAAACCAGCTGGCAACGGCGGGATGGAAGGCGGTGAGTGACATGGTGGAGATTTACAGATTTTGCGGGGAAAATGCCAGCGTCGTTACGCTTCGTTGGCTTGCGGTACGTATGATCAAAAAGTTGGGAGCAAAGCACTGATGACCACCCGTGGCAACTTCCCCTGTTTTGCGCCCGGCGCTCTGGATCGCGATCCTCATGCTGGCCGCCTGCAAGCCGGCAGAGCCGCCGCCCCCATCTCCTGTTGCCGAGGTCTCCAGTGAGGCCAATCCCCCCGCCCCGGTCAAAGACATGGGGACGGTGCTCGCGGAATCCCAGCCCTCGGACTGGAGGCCGCTGGATAGTGAGAACACTCTATATATGGAGATACCCCAGGGCCGGGTCGTCATTGAAATGGCGCCGGCCTATGCACCCAATCATGTCGCGAACATCAAGGCGCTGGTGCGTGAAGGCTATTTCAACGGCCTGGCGATCATGCGGACGCAGGATAACTACGTCGTGCAGTGGGGCGATCCTGACGGCAAGCGTGAGATCAAGGCTGCGGCCCGCACGCTGCCTGGAGAATTTACGGTAGCCCTGACACCGGAGCTGCCATTCACCCGACTCGACAGCGTCGACGGCTATGCACCTGAAGTCGGCTTCTCGGGCGGATTCCCCGTGGGCCGCGATCCTGGGGCGGGCACGACATGGCTGGCGCATTGCTACAGCATGGTGGGCGTGGGCCGGGATACCGCGCCGGACAGTGGCGGCGGGACTGAACTCTATGCCGTCATCGGTCACGCGCCGCGTCAGCTCGACCGGAATGTCACACTGTTTGGGCGAATCGTCCGGGGAGTCGAGTTGCTTTCAACCTTGCCGAGAGGCACTGCGGTGCTCGGGTTCTACGACAAGCCCAGTCAACGGATCCCCATAAAGTCCGTGAAAGTCGCGACGGATGTTCCCGAGGAGCAGCGCACGCAGCTCGAAGTGCTGCGTACCGATACGCCGACATTCGCGGCTCTGGTCGATTCGCGGCGTCATCGCCAGGATGAATGGTTCCAGTATGAAGTCGGACATGTCGAGCTGTGCAATGTGCCGATTCCGGTCAGGGCACCGACGACGGCGGCACAATGACAGGGCAGGGGAGTGGGCAACAGTCGTATCTTGTCGGACTGATTGGTGCCGGCATCCAGGCATCCCTCTCTCCCGCCATGCACGAGCGTGAAGGGGCACGGCAGGGATTCCGGTACGAGTACCGCAAGATCGACCTCGACGTGCTGGGCGTCGGCGTCGACGCTTTGCCGCGACTGCTGAGCGAGGCCGAGCAGCAGGGGTTCAGCGGGCTGAACATTACCTACCCCTGCAAACAGGCTGTCATCGCGCATCTCCACGAACTTTCAGCTGATGCAGCAGCGATCGGTGCGGTCAACACGGTGGTTTTCGACGCCGGCCGTCGTGTGGGACACAACACCGACTGCTCGGGGTTTGCGATGAGCTTTCGGGCAAGCGTCAGTCCGCAGCGGCGTGATCGCGTTGTGCAACTGGGTGCCGGAGGTGCGGGTGCCGCGGTGGCACACGCTGCTCTCGGCGAAGGTGTGCAGCGTCTCGCTCTCTTTGACCCCGATAGGGCCAAGGCAGGCGCTTTGGCTACCGCTCTCTGCGCGCGCTTTGGTCCGGGGCGAAGTATTGTCGGTGAGGACCTGGCGATGGAGATGGAGCGCGCAGACGGACTCATTCATGCAACACCGACCGGCATGTTGAAACATCCCGGACTGCCGCTACCGGCTGCGCTGTTGAAGCCCACGCAGTGGGTTGCAGAGATTGTCTATTTTCCGCTCGAAACCGAATTGCTGCGCGTGGCGCGAGCAATCGGTTGCAAGACAGTGGACGGCAGCGGCATGGCTGTCTTCCAGGCGGTCGGGGCTTTCCGGCTGTTTACCGGCGTCGAGCCCGACATAGCACAGATGCAGCACGATTTTTCGATGCTCAGCCGCAAGTGAATTGCATGTGAATAGCATATGGCACGTGAGGTCATTCCCAGAAGGCACCGACGTGCCCGATCATGCAGAAGAGGAGTACATTTACGCGGCGGCTGTAGCCGATTTTCGTCGTGAACAGGCTGGAGTAACGAATGAGAGCCGGGATACGAAGTGCGCTTTGCGTTCCGTTGATCGTCGTCCTTGCGTCCTGTGCAAGCCTGCAGCCCCGTCCGGAATTGCCTGCCGAAGCCGCCATTCCCGTCGGCACGGAGACACCGCTGGATCGAATGTTTGCTGAGGACGAAGCCCGTCATCCGGGGCAGTCGGCGTTTCGGCTGCTGGTGGAAGGTCCCGAGGCATTCGTGCTGCGGGAACGCAGTACCGTGCATGCGGGACGAAGCCTCGACGTGCAGACGTACATCTGGCACAACGACGTCACGGGCAGGTTTCTCGCGTTCCGGTTGCTGGAGGCCGCCGATCGGGGTGTAAAAGTTCGGCTGCTGGTCGATGACATGGATGCTCGCGCCAAGAATTCGAGTTTCGCTGCGTTGGCCGCCCACCCGAATATTGCTGTCCGCATGTTCAATCCGTTCGCGTCCCGTGAAGGAACGCTCAGCTTCCTCGGCGAGGGACTCAGCAGTTTCAGGCGTATCAACCACCGCATGCACAACAAGACCTGGATCGCGGACAACCGGATTGCCATCGTCGGTGGCCGGAATCTCGGGGATGAGTATTTCGGTGCGAGTGAGGGCATCAACTTTGTCGACCTCGACTTCGCGATGATCGGGCCGATCGTGCGGGACGCATCGGCGTCGTTCGATCGGTACTGGAATTCACCTGCCGCCTTTCCGATGGAATCGCTGGATGCGGAAAACGTCACTGCCGAGCGTCTGCAGGCATTGCGGCCACTGCTTGCAGCCAGTGCGGAAGAGGGCAGAAGGGGGCGGTATGCAGCGGCGCTCATCGAGGATGAGGCTGTGAAGCAGCTGGCGAAGGGAGAATGGCATATGGAGTGGACCGGACAGTACGAATTCGCTGCTGATGATCCCCTTAAAGCGACGCTGGCGGACAAGGACCCGGCCCGTTCGCGCGTGATCGCTGTTCTCGCACCTGCCATGAGCGCCACGCAGACGGAGCTTACGATTCTCTCGCCGTATTTTGTGCCCGGGGCGGTGGCAACGAAGGCATTTACCGACGCAGCGGCCAGGGGAGTCAAGGTCGGCATCATGACCAATTCACTGGTCGCAAACGATGTGGCAGCGGTGCATGGCGGCTATTCCCGTCATCGCGAAGAACTGGTAGAAGGCGGCGTTTCGTTGTGGGAGCTGAAACCCCTCGATGACACCAAGGCCAAGTCAAGTTTCTTTGGTTCCTCAGGCGCGAGCCTGCATACGAAGGCACTGGCCATCGACTCGCGCCAGTTGTTCGTGGGTAGCTACAATCTGGATCCGCGTTCGACATGGCTCAACTGCGAACAGGGCGTCCTGGTCGAAAACGCGGCACTGGCACGGCAGCTCCAGGATCTCTTCGCCCACCATTCGTCCGGTGAACGGGCCTGGCGCGTAACCCGTGACGGCAAGGATCTGAAATGGGACGATGGCACCGAACAGTTCAGCAGCGACCCGAAGGCCGGTATGGGGCGCAGGTTTCAGGCCTGGTTTGCGAGGACATTCCGGCTTGACGCGCAGCTTTGAAACCCCGTGCTGCTGACCGCAATCGGACGCACCGCCACCCGTGGAGCTGACAATGAAGGCGCTACCCGTTGTTCTTCTCGTCTGCCTGCTCGCGGGTTGTTCGACGATCCGGCAGATGATGCCGGCGCAACAGGAGGCGAAGCGTCGGGCCGAGCAGTTGCAGGACCTGCAGCTCAACGTGATGCGGTTCGCTGATGAGTATGCCAGCCGTGTCAGTGACGTATCTCAGCGCTTCCGCGGTCAGGCGCAAAAACCGGAGGATCGACTCGCCGGGCAGAACTGGCGCCTGTCCCAGTCGGAAGCGGCCTATCAGATCGCCAGCGGCCCGAATCCGCTGACGAATGCGCTGGACCTGGTGGTGCTGGCCAGCTTGAGCCGCATGGTGCTGGAAGATTCGTGGGTGGGCGAGCTCTATGGCGACCGGGCCAAGCCCGTGCAGGAGGCCCATCGGGCGCTGGAGCAGGATGCCTGGGACCTGGCGGCACAGGTGTTGACCCCTTCGCAAATGGACCAGCTGCGCGATGTGATCGCACGCTGGCGCGCAAATAATCCGACTGTTCGCAACGTGGGCGCCATCCACTTTGCCGCTTTTGCGAAGTCGGTTGGCTCGCCGCGTGCCGGCGAGGAACAGAAGATCGGCAGCCTTTTTTCACTGGTGGGTCTCGATCCGTTCAAGAGTCTCGATCCCGCGATCGTCGAGATCACACAGACCCGGCAATTGGCGGAGCGCTCCATCTACTACCTGCAGCGTGCGCCCGGCCTGATCAACATGCAGGTCGAGCGGTTTACCGACCAGATGGCCATCATGCCGGAAACCAGGACGCTCCTGGCCAGCATCGATCGGATCTCGCTGGTGGGCAGCGCGGCGGACACCATGGCCACATCGCTACCGGGTCTGCTGTCGTCCGAGCGCGAGGCGCTCGTCAAACAGTTGCTGCAAGGGGTCAACGATCAAAGCGCGGCCATCGGTGCATTGAGCAGTAACCTGCGCTCGACCCTGCAGGCAGGAACCGAAACAGCAGATGCGCTGCAGGAAGCTCTGGCGACGCTGGATCGTCTGGCGGCGCGCTTCCCGGCAGACGCGAATGCAAAGCCCGATCCGAATGCGCGGCCATTCGACATTCGCGACTACACGGACACGATGCGTGAGTTGACCATCGCTGTTCGGGAGATCAACGGTCTGGCACAGAGTCTGGATACGGCATTGCCGGTCGTTCGCGACGCAAGCCAAGTTGTCACGGGCGATGTCGAGCAACTGCTGGATCGGGTATTGCAGCGACTGCTGGTCATCGTCGTCGTTGCCATTCTGGGAACGCTGCTCGCGGCGTTGGCTTATCGTTTCATTGTCAGCCGCATGGGAAGCAGGCGTACGTCGCAGGCGAATGACATGCAGGCGGCAGCAAATCACGGTGTTGAACAGGTATCTGCAATGAGCGAAATGGTGGAAATCGACAAGCCTGACACGGCCACGCGCGAGGCTCCTGCCGACAGCATGGTATGGATTCCTGGTGGCCGCTTCCTGATGGGGTCGAATGATCACTATCCGGAAGAAGCGCCGGTGCATCCGCGTGAACGTGGCCGGCTTCTGGATGGATCGTCACACGGTCACCAACGCCGAGTTCCGCCGGTTCGTCGATGCCACCGGCTACGTCACGCTCGCGGAACGGCCCGCCAATGCGGCCGACTATCCGGGTGCCAAGCCGGAGATGCTGGTGCCGTCTTCGGTCGTGTTCAGGAAGGCCGCGGGGCCGGTAGACATGAGCAATACCGCACAACTGGTGGACGTATGTGCCGGGGGCCAACTGGCGACATCCCCGTGGCCCGAAGAGTTCGCTGCAGGGCTTGTGGAAACATCCGGTGGTGCACATCGCGTTCGAAGACGCGGAGGCCTACGCGAAATGGGTCGGGAAAGAATTGCCGACGGAGGCGGAATGGGAATTCGCGGCGCGCGGCGGCCTTGAAGGCACTGAATACACCTGGGGTCCCGAGTTCCTGCCCGAAGGCCGTCACATGGCCAATACCTGGCAGGGCGAATTCCCGTGGCAGAACCTGCTCGGCGACGGCTATGAATGGACGGCCCCCGTGGCCTCGTTCCCGCCGAATGGCTACGGTCTGTACGACATGGCCGGCAACGTGTGGGAGTGGACCACCGACTGGTACCAGGAGCACAGCAAGATCCAGAAGTCGTGCTGCACGCTCGACAACCCGCGCGGCGGTGATCCCGAGCAGAGCCATGATCCGCGCATGCCGCAGGTACGTATTCCGCGCAGGGTCATGAAGGGCGGCTCTTACCTGTGCGCACCCAACTACTGCCATCGCTATCGTCCCGCGGCGCGGATGCCGCAGCCCATCGATACCTCGACGTGTCATCTCGGCTTTCGCTGCATCACGCGCGAATCTGACCAGGAAATCTCGAAATAACCTTGCGAAAGACGGCAGTTCATTTTCTTTCGGTGGCCGCACTCTTGTCGGCAGGGACGCTGACTGCAGTGAGCGCGGCGGATCTCAATTTCTCACCGAGAGCGTCCGACGGTGATATCGCACCCAGGATCAGTTGCGCTGCACTCTCAAATGCTGACATCACCTCAGCTGTCGGAGCCGAGACAAAGATTGCGAAGGCGGCGGAAGCCTCGCCTGCAGGCGGCGGCCACTACTGCGTCGTCGAAGGCGTGATCAGTCCGGAGATCCGTTTCGAGGTGCGGTTGCCGACCTCGGGGTGGACAGGCCGCTTTCTGCAGACCGGTTGTGGCGGCTTGTGTGGGACTCTCAATATACGTACCGAGCACGCTGACAACTGCGTGCCGGTCACCGAGCACCAGATCGTGCTTGCCAGCACGGACATGGGCCATTCGGGCGCGGGCGGACAATGGGCGGAGCGCAATCCGGCGGCACGCGCGGACTTCGGCTATCGCGGCGTTCACTTGACTGCTGTGGCGTCGCGCGCGCTCATTACTGCTTATTACGGGCAACCGCCGCGTTACTCCTATTTCTCAGGATGCTCCGATGGTGGACGCGAAGCGCTGATAGAAGCGCAACGCTACCCTCAAGACTTTGACGGCATCGCGGCCGGTGCACCGGCGCTCAACTTTACGGTACAGAACTCCTTCTATCATGCGTGGAACGCGCTCTCGAATACAGGCAGCGACGGCAAGCCAATCCTGGAAGCTGGCCAATTGCCGTTGCTGCATGCCGCCGTGGTGAAGGCCTGCGATCAGCTCGATGGCAGCGAGGACGGCATCATCGACGATCCGCGGAGCTGTCACTTTGATCCATCTGTTCTGCAATGTCCGACTGCTGCGAATGACTCGAACTGTCTGAGCACTGCCCAGGTCGAGACAGTCAGGAAAATTTACGCGGGTGCTCGTGATCCAGACGGCAAGAGACTGGTGATGGGTGGCCCGATGCCTGGTTCCGAACTGTCATGGGCCGGCTGTGTTCGTACCGGCAAAACCCGGAGCACCCATCATGAGCCGCATGTTCGCTGAGGACAGCTTGCGGTATCTGATGTACGAAAATCCGCTGCCGGCTGCATGGTCGCTGAATGATTTCAAGTTCGCGGAAGAGACGTTGCATTCATTCACCATGCGCGGACTGTACGACGCAACGAATCCAGATCTGTCGGCCTTCAATCGTCATGGCGGCAAGTTGATCCTGTGGCACGGCTGGTCCGACCCGCACATCTCGCCGATCAATTCGATCGGGTACTTCGATGCGGTGGCGCGGCAGGCGGGAGCGCAGAACGTACAGTCGTTTGCGCGGTTGTTCCTGATACCCGGCTTGTATCATTGTTCCGGCGGCGAAGGTGCAACGAAGTTCGATGTGCTCAGTGAGCTGATGGCATGGGTGGAGCAGGGCAAAGCACCCGAGGCGCTGACGCTGAAACCGGATAACACAACTCAGGCAGCCACCTCGAGCGCATCGTCCCGGCCGGTCTATCCGTATCCTGATGTGGCGCGTCGCGTGGACGATGCGGCCGCCAGTCAGGCGGGTGCGTACCGTCGCATCAAAGCATCGATTCACGGCAGCAGCCCATTGGATTGGGCCGGCGCCAGCTTCTTCACCAGCGGTTATGAAATCAACTGCGACGCCGGGGTGCTGAGCCAGTGTGCTAGTTCAGCGCGTTAGCGGGCGGTACGTGAAAGTGAGAACGAGCGAGAATATGTATTAAGAAAAGATCTCAACTTATTGTTTTAATGATATAAAAATATATAAAAAAGTTCACTGCAAGGGATTAAACAAGTATACGGACCGAAACCAAACTTGTAGTCCTGCCAGCTCTTCGCGCGCGATCAGGTGCCCCCTGCATCGAACCCCTGGGTCAGCAATCGCGCGATATCCTTCGCTGGAGCAAGTCCGAAGTAGCGGCTGTACTCTCTGCTGAACTGGGATGGGCTCAGATATCCGACGCGCTGGCCGGCATCTCTCGCGCCCATTTTCTCGAACATCATGAGTCGTCGCGCCTCGTGCAGCCGGAGCACCTTCTGATATTGCAAAGGACTTAGCGACGTGACTGCCTTGAACTGCTCGTACAAGGACGATTCACTCATTCGGACGGATGCGGCAATCTGTGCAACCGTAACGCATTGGGCGAAATGCGCTTGTATCCACGATGCGGCTTGAGCCACTCGATGAATGCCGGACGTCGGCTTGCCGATCTGCGCAACACGAACTCCTATTGGAGTCTGCAACAACCTAATCAGTATTTCGTCGATCACCAGCGGGCCGAGGAGATCGGCGTCTTCCGCCCGGGTCATCAGGTCCAGCAAGCGCGCCACAGCCTCTATGATGGCGTCGGTCGTGTGTCCGACGTAGAGCGCTTCCGTATCCGACGGTTTGGGGATGCCATGCGGGTATACCCGCGCGGAAAGTTCTGCCACGCGCGCAGGGTCCAGATCCAGTATGAAGCCGAGATAGGGTTCGCTGCGACTGGCTCGCGTCACCTGGCCAGAGACCGGCAAATCGACTGCCAGCACGAGCATGCGGGAGGGATCGTACTCGAGGACTTCCCTCCCAAGCATCATCACTTTTGCACCCTGCGCGACGATGCACAGCGAAGGGCCCATTGTGGCGTGGACCGCCCCGGATATCAGCTTGCCGACGCGTAACGCATAGGTGCCCGGGAGCTTGAGGGCGAATACGCCGTCATGCGGCGCGTGACGCGTGATTGAATGGGCCAGCTTTTGCAGCGCCAGGGCACCGGGGTTCGCGAGGCTGTAATCGACCAGGGACGGTTCCCATCCCATAGGAGGAGAACGCGCCGGTTGACGCGCGCCGCGATGAGCGGCTTTCACGTGCTTGGGGATGTCGCTGGCTTCTCCGCGCTGCGGAAGCGTTTTTCCTGGCATGCCGCGATCGTACGCCCGGAAGCGGGTAGAAGTCTTGCCTAAAACTACGAAGCTTGTGTATTGACGCACTTTGCTTCTGGAGGAATAGGCACGGATTCAGCGCGAAGGTCGCTTAGTCTGGGCTCATGAATGACGTCCGCACAGAATGGCCCGACTCGATCGTTGCGGAGTATTTTGCAGGAGCCAACACCCAGTGTGAGGTATCAGGGCGTACCATCAAAGCGACCACCCCGTCATTCGACTGGCATCCGATGTCCGGCCGTCGCTCCACGGAGCCTTGAGATGCTACCAAAGGTGCAGCGCATGCTTGGAGGGGGCAGCAGTATGGGAACGGTGGTTCCCAGCAGGAGCCTGAGCGTGAACAGGACCATCCCATTGCTTCTCAGACTTTCGATCTGCGGAGTGGCATTTTCGTGCGCATCCGCGGGCGCACAGGTCGACTCCGCTGGAAAGAATGGCGTGAGCCGCGGGCAAGCATTAGCCGCGATCGACAATGCCGACATCAACGAATTGCGTGCGATCGTCAGGAACCAGGAAGCGCGCTTGCAGAATATCGAAGACGTTGAAGCCATCAGCAGGCTCACTCGCGCCTACGGATACTACGTCGACAAGAATCTGTGGGATCAGGTCGTCGATTTATTCGCCGAAGATTCGACTGCTGAGCTCGACCAACGTGGCATCTTCGTAGGCAAGAAAGGCGTCCGGCGGATGTTTCTGGAACGGATGGGCAGAGGCCAGATCGGAATGGTTCGCGGCCGCCTGTTCAACCATTTTCAGCTCCAGGAAATCGTCACCGTTGCGCCGGACGGTCAAACCGCTCAGGCACGTTTTCGCACTTTCGCCCAGGTTGCAGGTTTCGGGTCTGTGAAACAGGCATGGAATGAAGGTATTTACGAGAATGCCTACGTCAAGGAAAACGGCGTCTGGAAGTTCAGCAAGCTGAAGTTCTGGGGCACTTACTACACCCCTTACGACCAGGGCTGGGTGGGTGATCAGATGACCAGCATCAATGGAACGGGTATGTCGGAAGGTGCTGATCTGCCATCGACCGACGGTGGCGTGTTCTTTCCTGAGGTCTACTATCCGCCGTATCACTATCCAAATCCTGTGACCGGCAAGACAGTCGATGTAAGCGGATTGAATGCGAAGGCGGCCGCTGAGCGAGCCGCAACAGGTGCGAAGCCGAATCCTGCGACGAGTAAGTAACCAGATTGCTGCGTGAAGGAATGAGCCCATGGTGACCTTGAAAATCAATGGCACGGAGCGGACGGTCAACGCGTCGCCGGACACGCCGCTGCTGTATGTCCTGCGCAATGAACTCAATGTCATGACGCCGAAATTCGGCTGTGGCATGGCCTTGTGCGGAGCCTGCTCCGTATTGCTGGACGGCAAGGAAATCCGGTCGTGCATCACCCCGATTGCCGCCATAGGAAGCCAGGAAGTGACGACCGTCGAGGGGCTTCCCGCGCGGTGGGCAGAGCAGCGGAACCAGCCCCACGATGCCGCGAATGGCAAGCTGCATCCGGTCCAGGAAGCATGGATCGACCGGCAGGTCCCTCAATGCGGCATCTGCCAGTTCGGAATGATGATCAAGGTGACGGAGCTTCTTGAAAGCAATCCTTCACCCACCGACGCGGACATCAAGGCCGCTTTGACGACATCGGGCCCGTCTCCCCACTTGTGTCGCTGCGGAAGTTACGTGGCGATTCTTGATGGCGCCCACCATGCCGCCAGGTTGATGGCAGAAGGAGCGAAGAAATGATCGACTCCCAGCCCATTCCGATTTTTGGCGCCACGCTGACTCGTCGGGGATTCCTCGCTGCCGGAGGCGCGCTGGTTGTCGCGGTTGGCCTCAAGCCCTCCAGTGCCATTCCTGCCACTCCTGGCAATTCACTCGATGCCTCGGCACCGGCATCGTGGATCGAGATTCATCACGACAGCACCGTGGTCATCCGGACGGGAAAATGCGACTTCGGGCAAAGCTCGATTTACACCGCCTACCGGCAAATCGTTGCCGAGGAGCTGAGCGTTCCTCTGGCGGCGATGACCGCCGTCATTTCGGGTGATACCGACCGAACGCCAGATGGGGGAGGCACGTTTGGTCTGCTGCGGACCAACGTCATGAACTTGCGCAAAGCGGCTGCTTATACGCGTGAGGCCGTATTGGAATTGGCGGCACAGAAGTTCGGCGTGGCGCGCACGGCGTTGTCGATCAAGGACGGGATCATCTCCGGCGGCGGCAAGTCTGCTACCTACGGCGAGCTTGTCGCCGGGCAGACGCTGAACCTGACAATCCCGGTCACCGGAGAAGCGACCGGCTTTGCGGGGCTGCAGGTTACCGGTAATCCACCGCTCAAACCCACTTCTGAATATACGATCGTCGGTCAGTCGTTCAAGAACAGCTCCATTCGCCCGAAGATCTCTGGCGAGACGACCTGGGTCGGTGACGTGAAACTGCCGGGCATGCTGCATGCCCGCCCGATTCATCCCAGCACACTGGGATCGACCCTCGTTGCTGCCGGCAAAGTGGACACCAAGCAGTTCCCTACATCTCAGGTTGTAGTGATTGGCAATTTTGTCGCGGTCGTTTCACCCGACGAATGGGAAGCCGTGCGAGCTGCCCAGCAAGTAGCAGCTGACACCCGGTGGACCGAATGGAAGGGGCTTCCCGGTCACGCCAAGCTGTTCGATCATCTGCGTAGCAAGGTGGACTGGAGCGAAATACCCGCTCTGCAGGGACGGGCTAATAAAGGCGACGTGGCGTCGGTCCCGGTCAGCGGGGTCAAAGTGCACAAAGCGTCCTACCAGGTGCCTTATCTGAAACACGCGCCGATCGGACCCACCGTGTCAGTGGCTGACGTGCGACCGGACGGTTCCGTGATGCTGCATACCCACAGTCAGAATCCGCAGTACCTGCGCTTCCTGATTGCCAAAATGCTGGGCGCCTCGCAGGACCAGGTCGTGGTGCGTACCTATCCCGGCCCGGGTCATTTTGGACGTTCAAACGGTGGCAATGCCGGATCCGAAGACGAAGCCGTACTCTTGTCGCGCGCACTGGGTCGCCCGGTTCGCGTGCAATGGATGCGTCCGGATGACATGCAGTGGTCAACCCAGTCGTCATGTTCGATGGCCGACATTACTGTGGTACTGAATGAAGCCGGCAAGATCGCCGCTTACGACGCCACGCATCGCGGCCCGCCTATGCAGGACGATCGCCCCATTGGTGCCATCCTTGCCGGCCTGCCGACGATCGATGCACCTCGTCCTAAAAATCCGAATCCCATACAGGGAGCAGAATTACTTGTTGCAGATACCTGGGTGTACGGCAACATCGCCAACGTCAAAGAGCAGGGAATAGGCACCTACCAGATCGGTCAGAAAGCTTCCCCGAGCGGGGTGGGCTTGCGCGACCACTCGATGCGCACGCCAATCCAGTTTCAACAGAACTTCCCGCGCGAGGTCGCCATCAGCGAAGCGGCGGCGCTGGCGGGGATAGACCCCATCCAGTTCCGTCTCGACCACGTTAGTAATGAACGGTTCACGGCACTGCTCGTTCGCCTGCGCGCGGAATCGGGCTGGGAGACCCGCTCGTCCCCAAGCAAAAGTGCCAAGGACACTGGCAGCCAAGTGGTCAGAGGACAAGGCGTGTCGATCATGCTGCGAGACAACGGCTACTGGGCCTGCGCCTGCCATGTCGCCGTAACGCCCGAGTCCGGCACAGTCAAAGTCGAGAAGCTGACGATCGTCGTGGATCCGGGGATTGTCGTAAACCCCTTACAACTTGAACGGCAGGTGCAGGCCGGTTGCATCATGGGCGTCAGCCAGGCGCTCCACGAGGAACTGACTTTCGACGAAAGTGCGATTACCGCGACCAACTGGCTGACCTATCCCATCCTGACCATGGCAGAGATGCCGGAAATCAAGGTGGTACTCGCCCCGCGTCCGGAAGTGGGGGTTTATGGGCAAGGCTCCGAGAGTGCCAACGCGTTGGCTGCGCCGGCCATTGCGGCGGCGTTCTTCGATGCGACGGGCAAGCCCGCTCGCCGTTTCCCGCTGCGGCCCGAGCACGTCAAGGCGATGCTGTCGGCCTGAATGATCGCCGGAACTACGGAGCGTAGTGCATAGACATGCTGGAAGTGACACTGAACAACGGCATCAAGATGCCGATCCTGGGCTACGGCGTCTTCCAGATCGCCGACGAAGCCGAATGCGAGCGCTGCGTCATCGATGCTGTGCAAGTTGGCTATCGGCTGATCGACACGGCCACCTCGTATGGCAATGAGCAGGCTGTAGGGCGCGCAATCAAACGGTGCGGCATCTCACGGGACCAGTTGTTTGTCACCAGCAAGCTTTGGGTAGAGGACGCCAGCTACGAGCGTGCCCGTCTTGCGATCGACAAGTCACTCAGTCGCCTGGGAATGGACTATCTCGACCTGTATTTGATCCACCAACCGTATTCGGATGTTCACGGCGCGTGGCGGGCGATGGAGGAGGCCTATCGCGGCGGCAAGTTGCGCGCAATTGGCGTAAGCAACTTCCAGCCCGACCGGCTGATGGACCTGACGGCTTTCAATGAAGTGACGCCTGCCGTCAACCAGATCGAGGTCAATCCCTTTCACCAGCAAGCCGAGAGCGTTGATTTCATGCGCGGGCTGGGCGTACAGCCGGAGGCATGGGCGCCCTTCGCCGAAGGGCGGAAAGACCTTTTCAAGAACGAACAGTTGCACGCGATCGCCGACCATCACGGAAAAACGATCGGTCAGGTGGTGTTGCGATGGCTGGTGCAGCGGGGCATCGTGGCTTTGGCCAAGTCCGTGCGCAAGGAGCGGATGCAAGAGAACCTCGCCGTCTTCGACTTCGAGTTGTCGGAAACCGACATGCAAACGATCGGGCGCCTGGAGGAGGGCACGAGCGCCTTTTTCTCGCACCGCGACCCGGCAATCATCAAGTGGATGAGTGAGCGCAAGCTCGGGCTCTAGCGTTTTTTTTGGGATGGCGCAGTAACCCATATGGTACCGGCGGCCTCGATCTTGCGGAGCCTTCCGGCCGCGCATTGCGTCGTCTGCGAATTGCAACTCAAGCGGAGGAAATAGCTATGAACCGCCATTTTCTTTTGGCCGTCATGTTGCTTGCAGGTCTGCCAACGGCCCAAGTCGCCGCGCAGGTCACTCCCGATAGCCTGGTCGCCGCGGCAAAGCGCGCCGCGGGTCGGGACTATGCTGGGACCTTCCTACGGATCTGTGTGGCACCTGACAATCTCAATCCGCCAGCGCCGCGGCCAGCCAATGCGCCACGCGTGGTACCGGACCGCGCTACCTGGTACGCGAAGCCCTACAAGGTGTTCGACAATCTCTACTTCATCGGCACGCTGATTCACTCCGCGTGGGCGCTCACCACCAGCGAGGGGATCATTGTCATCGATACGCTGTACGACTACGCCGTCGAGCCGGAGATGGTGGAGGGACTGACGAAATTGGGGCTCGACCCGCGCAACATCAAGTATGTACTGATCAGCCACGCCCACGGTGACCATGACCAGGGCGCGGCACTGCTCCAGAGTCGTTACGGCGCCAAGGTCGTGATGGGCGGTGTGGACTGGGATTCCACACTTCAACGTCCTGAGACCGCTGCGGGAGGTGTCCCGAAGCGCGATGTCACCGTGGGGCAGGAGGGCATGAAGATCACGCTCGGTGGGACCACCGTAGAAGCAATCTCTACTCCGGGACATTCACCGGGCACGCTGTCATTCATCTTTCCCGTGAAAGACGGAGGCCGCACGCTGACGGTGGCTTACTCGGGCGGCACGGCTTTCAACTTCCCCCGCCGCAAAGAAAACTTTGCGATCTACCGCGACAGCGCGTCGAAAATGCGCGCGGCCGCTGGCGCAGCAGGTGCGACAGTGCTCATGACCAACCACACCGAATTCGACGGCGCCTATGACAAGGCCCGCATCGCCCAACTGCCACGCTTGGGCAACGAGAAGCATCCCTACGAAAGCGACGTCCCGACCGTGCAACGCTATTTCGAGATGACTGGCGACTGCGCCGAAGCGCAACGGTTGTCAATGCAATGAGCCTGCAATCACGCCGTAGACTCCCGGTTAACTTGTCACCGATGAAGACTGAATATAGAATCGGCACATCAGCCGCTCATCGTTCGCTTTCGGGCAACGCGAAGTTGAGCTTACAAAACACCGTGAGACGATCGCCAAAGAAGCGATATAAAACTTCAATAATCTATTGTAGATAATTGAATTATCTGAAGTTTGATGGTGCCCAGGAGAGGACTCGAACCTCCACGGTGTTACCCGCTAGTACCTGAAACTAGTGCGTCTACCAATTCCGCCACCTGGGCAATAGGGGGGAAGCGGGCGGTCCCGCGAAAGGCGCGCCAATGTACTCAGGCACCTAAGCAGTGTCAATAAATTGGGGAAGCTCAGGCAAATGGCTTGTGATACAAGCTCCCTCCCATGACGAAACGTACGAAGAAGACGGAACCGGTGGCCGCGGCCAAGCGACGCAATGGTCCTCCAAGCCGACTTACGGATGAAGAACTGCTGGCGGCTTTGCAGGCTGCCGGCCAGCCCTTGCCGCTCAACGATGTTGCCGAGCGGGTAGGGGTCAAGGCCGCCGCACTCCCTCAACTCACCGAACAACTTGAAGGCCTGATCCATGGCGGCAAGCTCATCCGCAATCGTCGTGGACAGTATTGTCTGCGCGAACGCCTTGGGCTCACGGTGGGCACGGTCAGCGGGCACAAGGACGGCTTCGGTTTTCTGCAACCCGATGATCGCACCGAGGCGCCTCTCTATCTTGCGCATCGCCAGATGCAGCAGGTCATGCATGGCGATCGAGTCGCGGCGCGTGTCACCGGCGTTGATCACCGGGGTCGCGCGGAAGGCGTGATCGTCGAGGTGCTGGAGCGGGGGACGCTCGAGATCGTTGGCCGGCTCTATGAAGAGTCAGGTATCTACTTCGTCGTGCCGGACAACCCGCGCATCAGTCACCGCGTGCTGGTGCCGCGAGAGCATGTGGGAGTGGCGCTGCCAGGACAGGTGGTCCTGCTGAAAATCATCGAGCAGCCCAGCCGGACCGCCCAACCGCTTGGTGAGGTGACCCGCGTGCTCGGAGAGCATGCTGCGCCGGGAATGGAAACCGAGATCGCCATTCACTCGCACGGGCTGCCCTTCGAATTTCCTTCGGAAGCGATTGCCGAGGCCGCTGTATTCGGGCATGCCGTTGCCCAAGGTGCGAAGCGGGGCCGGGAAGATTTGCGCGAGCTGCCACTGGTAACCATCGACGGTGAGGATGCGCGTGACTTTGACGACGCGGTCTGGTGTGAACCAGCGGGCACCGGCTGGCGGCTGCTCGTTGCCATTGCGGATGTCGGTCACTACGTCGACCACGGCTCGCAACTGGATCAGGAAGCGCTGCATCGTGGCACGTCCGTGTATTTTCCGAACCGTGTGATCCCGATGTTGCCGGAAGCACTGTCCAACGGGCTGTGCTCTTTGAACCCGGGCGTCGATCGACTGTGCATGGTGTGCGAGATGCGGGTGGCCGACAACGGCAAGGTCACGCGCGCCCACTTCTTTGAAGGCCTGATGCGCTCTGCTGCACGCCTCACCTATACCGAAGTCGCTGCGTTCCTGGCGCAGTCTCCACCGGCCGCGAAGCCTTTCGCAAAGGGTGCTGCGCTTGGTGAGCCATTGCGGCACCTGTATGACGTGTTCCAGGCGCTGTACAAAGCGAGGCAGCAGCGCGGCGCACTCGATTTCGATGCCCCGGAGATGAAGGCGCGGTTTGACGAGAATGGCCGCATCGCGACGTTCGTCGAGCAGTCGCGCAACGATGCCCATCGACTGATCGAGGAATGCATGATTGCCGCGAACGTGCAGGCGGCGCGATTCCTGAAAAAGCACAAGATCCCGACGCTCTATCGCGTCCATGGCCAGCCTGAGGCTGACCGGCTCGAACAACTGCGCGAATTTCTGAAGGGCTTTGCGATCGAGTTGCCGGTCGGGCGGCCGCTGACTCCGGAAGACCTGAGCGCAGTCCTCGCGCAGGCAGCGGGCAAGGAGGAAGGCCATCTGATCGAAACGGTTGTCGTGCGCACGCTGCCCCAGGCCGTTTATCAGCCTGCCAACATCGGTCACTTTGGATTGTCGTTGACCGAGTATGCGCATTTCACGTCACCGATCAGGCGCTATCCCGATCTCATCGTGCATCGGGGTATCCGCCATGTGCTGCGCGAAGGGACTGGCGATGACCTGCCGGCATCGCTGTCGGCGATGGATACGCTCGGTCAGCAGTGTTCGTTCAAGGAACGCCGCGCCGACGAAGCCACGCGTGACGCGATGTCATGGCTCAAGTGCGAATACATGCAGGACAAGATCGGCGAGGAGTTTGATTCACTGGTGACGGGCGTGGTCGACTTCGGATTGTTTGTCCAGGTGGCGGGGGTCCAGATCGACGGCCTCATTCACGTGAGCGCTCTCGGCTCTGACTACTTCAGCCGCGACAAATCGGGCTACCGGATGGTGGGTGAACGCAGCAAGCGGGTGTTCCGGCTCGGCGATCATCTGAAGGTGCGACTCATCAACGTCATCATCGACGAGCGCAAGATCGATTTCGAACTTGCAGAGCGTCCCAAAGCCGCCGAAGCGGGCAGGCATCCCTGGCAACGGAGCAAGGGCAAGTCGGGTCAACGCAACCAGCGGCGGGGGCCAAAGCGGTCGTGACCACGGAGACGGCGTTGGTGTTCGGCTTGCACGCGGTGCACGCCGTGCTCGAAAGCCAAGCGAGCCGCGTGACGGGTGTCCTGCTGCAGCGAGGTCGAAGTGACGGACGCATCGAGGCCATCGAGCAGCTCGCTCGCGCGGCGGGCATTGCGGTTGAACGTAAAGACATTCGCGAACTGGATCAGCTGTCCGGCAACGCACGCCACCAGGGAGTGATTGCCCGGCTGGCCGCCGCGGGCCCCCAGGGCGAGGGCGCGCTCGATGACATCCTGGACCAGGCCGGACCATTGCCCTTTGTGCTTGTGCTGGATGGTGTTCAAGACCCGCACAATCTGGGCGCCTGTTTACGGACAGCCAATGCGGCGGGTGTCCACGCTGTGATCGTGCCCAGGGACCGGGCGGCGGGATTGTCGCCAACAGTCAGGAAAGTGGCTTCCGGAGCCGCCGAGTCCACTCCTTTAATTCATGTGGTGAATCTGGCGCGTACGCTGCGCCACCTGAAGGATCGCGGTCTGTGGATTGTCGGTACGGACGGAGATGCGACCCAGGATGTCTATGCTACTGATCTCAAAGGGCCTTTGGCCCTGGTACTGGGCTCGGAGGGCGAAGGTCTCAGGCGCCTGACCCGCGAACATTGCGATTCGCTGGTGCGGATCCCCATGGCCGGATCGGTCGAGAGCCTCAACGTCTCCGTGGCGACGGGGGTCGTGCTATTCGAAGCGGTCAGACAACGTCGAGGCTGATCGGCCGCACCGTCATTGCGCGGCTGGCGCCGCTCCGCTACCATTCGCGGCCCCTCAAGTGCTGACGGCACTCAAGGGACCAATACTCCTTGCCTCACCGCCGAAGTTCGGGAGGCTTTATCCAAAGGGAAGTCATGCTGAGACACTATGAAATCGTGTTTCTGGTCCACCCTGACCAGAGTGAACAGGTTCCGGCCATGCTCGAGCGTTACAAGGGCATGATCGCAACCGGCGGTGGCCAGATCCACCGTCTCGAAGACTGGGGCCGTCGCCAGCTCACCTTCCCGATCGCGAAGGTTCACAAAGCCCACTACGTGCTGCTCAATATCGAAGTCGACAAGAAGACGCTCGATGAGCTGACGGGTGCTTTCCGCTTCAGCGACGCCGTGCTGCGTCACCTCGTCATCAAGATGGATGCCGCCGTGACTGAGCCTTCGCCAATGCTGCGTGGCGACGATGCCGAACGGAACGAGCGCTTCGCCGATGACGGCGACGACGAAGGTCCGGGCATGCAGTCCGACCGTTAATCCGGTCGCACGCTGCTCGAGCACTGACTTCGGTTCACCAACTTCGAGGGTTTACCCATGGCACGTTTTTTCCGCCGGCGCCGTTTCTGCCGGTTTACCGCTGAAGGGATCGTCCAGATCGATTACAAGGATCTCGGCATCCTGAAGAACTACGTCACTGAAACCGGCAAGATCGTTCCGAGCCGGATCACCGGCACCAAGTCGCATTACCAGCGGCAGCTGGCTGTGGCAGTGAAGCGAGCGCGGTTTCTGGCGCTGTTGCCGTATACGGATCAGCACTGATCTCAAATCAACCCGCGGGCGGTGGCAAGCGATGCATCGCAGGTTTGCGGCCTGGCTGGTTGGACAACCCTGGCGGGCGTTCTTCATCGGCGCCTGTCTTGCAGCCCTGTCGCCGCAAGGATTTTCTCCGTTTGCGCTGGTGGCTTCTGCAGCAGCGGTGTTGGTGATCCTGTACGGCGATTCACCGGGCGCAGCAACGCGTGGCATCACCGTTGCAGTCGTGAGTTTTGCGGTGGCAGTGGGCACGCTGTTGTCGATCCAGCAGCCGCTGGTGGTGGCAGCAGGCCTTGCGGGACTGGCCTTTCTTGTACCGGCCGCCCTGGGAGTGTTGCTGAAGCGCGTGGGGTCGTTGACCCTGTGCTTCCAGCTGGCAGTGCTTGGGATGTGGTTGCTGCTGCTGGGCGTGTATGCGGTACTCGATAGTCCCAGCGCTGTCTGGGAAGCGCTATTGCGGGAAGCGGTCGAGTCGTTGAAGACGAGCGGCGTGGTGCTCGCGAATCCGGAGCAGATGATCTCGGGATTTGCGCGGACGATGTGGGGCGCGTATGCGGCGCTCGGACTGCTCGGCACCTTGAGCGCGGTTTTCCTCGGTCGCTGGTGGCAGTCGCTGCTGGAATCGCCGGGTGGTTTCGGTACAGAGTATCGTGAATTGCGGTTGGGGCGGGCGCTTGGGCTGGTGTCGGTCGTGATCATCGCGGTCGCCGCGTTGCTGGAAGTGGAAGTCGTCGACTGCCTGTCCTGGGTTGCCGTCAGCGCGCTGGCTTTCCAGGGACTTGCAGCGGCGCACCGTCGCAAGGCGGCGCGCCAGATGGGACAAAGCGGCCTGGTGGTGATTTACGTGTTTTTGCTTGTGCCTCTGTCAGCGTTCATCATGGTGACGCTGCTCGCCGCCTGGGGCGCCGCCGACAACTGGCGGCAGTTCAAGGGCCTCGCGGGTGCCTGATCGGGTGACTGATATTGAGGCCGCGTGTGAGTAACCGGTTGATCAAAGGGTTTTGTTCAGTTTTGCATAGGTGAAGGTGTCACGATGGAAGTCATACTCCTGCAGAAAGTCGCCAATCTCGGCAACATCGGCGACCTCGTGAAGGTCAAGTCCGGTTATGGCCGCAATTTCCTGTTGCCCCATGGCAAGGCAACCCTGGCGACCGAGGCCAACAAGGCAAAGTTCGAAGCCCGTCGTGCCGAACTTGAAAAGGCTGCCCGCGAAGAACTCGCCGCTGCTCAGGCAAGAGCCGCAAAGTTTGCGGAGTTCAAACTGTCGATCACTGCGAAGGCGGGCAGCGAAGGCAAGTTGTTCGGTTCCATCGGCACGGCAGACATTGCCGAGGGCGCCACCAAAGCAGGTCTGTCGCTTGAGCGCTCTGAAGTCCGCCTGCCCGAAGGTCCGATCCGCCTGGCCGGTGAGCACAGCGTGCAGATCCAGCTACATGCTGACGTCGTCACCACGCTCAACCTGACCATCGTCGGCGAAGAGTAGCCGAGAGCCGGAACAAAAGGGCCCAGCATCATGGCGCTACCCGTGCCTGATGGCGAACCGGGGCCCGTGCGGCGGCCGCGGGCGGTATCGCCCGAAGAGGCGATCCGCGTCCCGCCGCATTCTGTCGAAGCAGAGCAGGCCGTTCTCGGCGGCCTCATGCTCGACAACAGCACCTGGGATGCCATTGCCGACCGCATTACCGCCGAGGATTTCTACCGGCGCGATCACCAGCTGATTTTCGCCGCGATTGCCGAACTCGCCGGCCGCAGCGAGCCCAGCGACGCTGTGACCCTCGCTGAATATCTCGACCGCCAGGGCAAACAGGGCGACACCGGTGGTCTCACTTACCTCGCGACGCTGGTCCGCGAGACGCCGACCGCTGCCAACATCCGTGCGTACGCCGATATCGTCAGAGAGCGTTCGCAGCTGCGTCGACTGATCAGGGTCGGGGGCGAGATCGCAGCCAGCGCTTATCAGTCGGAAGGTCGCTCTGCGATCGAGCTGGTGGACGACGCAGAACGCCGCGTCTTCGAGATTGCGGAAAGCGGCCGCAAGACCGGCTCAGGATTCATAGCGCTGTCGCAAGTACTCGGGCCCACGATCGATCTGCTCGACAAGCGGCACCAGAACCAGGGTGAACTGACAGGTGTCGGCACCGGCTTCAAGGAGCTGGACAAGATGACGGCGGGCTTGCAACCCGGCGACCTGATCGTCATTGCCGGCCGGCCATCGATGGGCAAGACCACGCTGGCGATCAATATTGCCGAGAATGCAGCCATTGGTTCGAACACGCGGGTCGCGGTGTTCAGCATGGAAATGTCCCGCGAGCAGCTGGCACTGCGCATGATCTCGTCGCTCGGTCGGGTCAACCAGTCGCATCTGCGTACCGGTCTGTTCGGCGACCAGGAATGGTCCTGCATCAACAGTGCGATCAGCCTGATGAAGAACGCGCCAATCTTCATCGACGACACGGGCGCGCTGACGCCCACCGAAATTCGTGCGCGGGCGCGCCGCCTGAAGCGCGAGCACGGGCTTGGCCTGATCGTCATCGACTATCTGCAATTGATGCAGGTGCCCGGCACGAAGGAAAATCGCGCGACTGAAATCTCCGAGATTTCGCGGTCGCTCAAGGCACTCGCGAAGGAACTTGCCGTCCCGGTCATTGCGCTCTCGCAGTTGAATCGCAGCGTGGAACAGCGGCAGGACAAGAAGCCTGTCATGTCGGACCTGCGCGAGTCCGGGGCGATCGAGCAGGACGCCGACCTGATCATGATGATCTACCGCGATGAGGTCTATGACCCGAACACCACGCGCAAGGGAATTGCCGACATCATCATCGCCAAGCAGCGCAATGGCCCCATCGGCGACGTGCAGCTGACCTTCCTCGGCGAGTACACCAAGTTCGAGAATTTCGCGCCCGAAGTCCTACGGCTCGTATCGCTGAGTGCGATGAGCTCAGGTCCGCGAGCCCTCATCGACGCGTGCAGCCTGCGGCACAACCTGGGTGTGGTGCGCGAGCGTGCTGCCGGGAGCACGCGTCATGGCCGTCATCAAGGCCAATGCCTACGGTCATGGGCTGGTGCCTGCGGCACGGGCTCTGTCCGGCGCCGATGCTTTCGGCGTGGCGCGGATCGAAGAAGGACTGGCATTGCGAGACGCCGGCCTCAAGCAGACGGTCGTGCTGCTGGAAGGTGTGTTCAGTGCCGAGGATCTTGCACTCGCTGCCGCGCGCGGGTGTGAAATCGTCGTGCATTCGCGGGCGCAGCTTGCGTTGCTCGAGCAGTGGGCAGGGGCCCGGGCAGATCCCGGTCTGGTTCAAGATCGATTCAGGCATGAATCGGCTGGGGTTCCGCCTCGAGTACAGCCTGTCCGCGTGGGAACGCCTGATGCGTACCAAACGCGTGCTCGGAACACCGCGGCTGATGACGCACCTTGCGATGGCAGATGAACGCAGCGATGGCCGGACGCTGCTCCAGGTTCGGGATTTCGAAAGCACTGTGGCGACTCTGCCGGGAAGTTCGGGAGCCGAACGCAGCATCGCCAATTCTGCGGGCCTCCTGGCCTGGCCGCAGACGCGCGCTGACTGGGTCAGGCCGGGCCTCATGCTGTATGGCATCTCTCCCTTTCGCCATGAGCTCGCCCTCGACCTCGGTCTCAAACCCGCCATGACGCTCACCACGAAGCTCATTGCGGTAGGTGAAGTCGCGCCGGGCGAGGGTGTGGGATATGGCGCCGCATGGCGCGCGACCCGGCGTGCGTTGATCGGGATTGCCGCTGTCGGGTACGGCGATGGGTATCCGCGCCACGTGAAGAGCGGGTCCCCGGTGCTCGTGAACGGGCGCAGGGTCACGCTCGCGGGACGGGTTTCCATGGACATGATCGCCGTCGATATCACCGATGCACCAGCGGCCGTGGGCGACCCTGTCGTGTTGTGGGGAGAAGGACTGCCTGCGGAGCAAGTGGCGCTGCACGCCGACACGATTCCGTACGAGCTGGTCTGCGGTGTCAGCCAGCGAGTGCAGGTGGAGTACAGGTGAAGCGTGAAACGTGAAACGTGAAGGGTGAAACGTCAGAAAAAAAAGGGCCAGCATTAGCTGGCCCTTTGGTTTCTTGATCAGACGGGTATCAGTTCTGGCGTTTCACTTTTCACCCTTCACGTTTCACGCACCGTTCACGCTTCGAAGAACCCCATCTTCACACCCGCGAGCTGGATGACGTCGTTATCTTCCAGACGACGCGCCTGCGGCCCGATCGGGCTGCCGTTCACCAGCGGATAGGATCCTTCTGCACCGCCATCGACGTGGACGATGAAGTAGCCATCTGCACGCCGCGTAATGGCGGCAACCTGGACGCCGGGGCGACCCAACGTCGTCAACGCCTTGTTGAGCTCCAGTTCCCGACCCGCGAACGCGCCACTCAATACCTGCAGTTTCGCTTTCATCAGCGCTGTCGGCGCTTCGCCGGCAGCTGCGCTGCAGGAGCCGCCGGCTTCCAGCGCGCTTCGGCTGAGCTGCATCGGAAGCCTTCTGTGCCGCCTGTGCCGCCATCGCGGATCCGGGTGTGATCACCATCGTCTTTTCGAATTCGTCAGGTTCCGTTTCGCCGGACTGGCTGTCCACGAAGCGCAATTGATGGTGGCCAGCGGTAATGACGTCGCCATGTTGTAGCGCGTGCTTCTTGATCAGCTTGCCATTGACGTACGTGCCGTTGGTGCTGTTCAGATCCTCGAGGAATGAATCATTGAGGATGTTGATGATCAGCGAGTGATGGCCGCTGACCGCGGGGTTGTCGATGCGAATGTCGTTGTCAGGCAAGCGGCCAACCGTGTACCGCTCCTTGTTCATGTTGTATTCGGCCAGAACTTGACCATCCAGGCTCAGGATTAACCGTGCCATGTGTCTGCCTCGACTCCGTTATGCAACCACTTGAGCCCGCGCGCTAGTCAAACCAGCCAAGCAATCGATCCATCACGCCCTTGCGGGCGGCGAAGCCTTCGACCACCTGGGCGAGGACAATGGAGACATTGTCCCGGCCGCCGTTGTCGTTAGCAAGCTGGATCAACTGCTTAGCAATGGTTTCAAGACTAGCACTAAAGGTGCTTATCGTTAAGTGAATATCTTCGTCTTCTACCATGTCCGGGAGCCCATCGGAGCACAGCACGTAGTAGTCCCCTTTATGGGCAGGCTCCTCGTGAATCTCGACTTCGACGGAGGGCTCGACTCCCAGCGCTCGCGTGACGTAGTTCTTGTTATTTGCCCGCTGGGCCTCTTCCTGGGAGTAGAACCCGCGATCCACGAGTTCCTGGAGCAGGGAGTGGTCCAGGGTCATCTGTTCGAAGCGGCTGGTGCGCAAGCGGTACAGCCGGGAGTCCCCGACATGGGCAATCGCGACCTTGTTGTCGAAAAACAGGCAGGCCACGATCGTGGTGCCCATGCCTTCGCACTGCGGCTGGGTCTTGGCGGTCTGGTAGATGATCTTGTTGGCCCGCATGATCGAGTCACGCAGCAGGATACTGGGGCGCGACAGCCCGGATTCCTTGTCGTCGGCCGTCAGATCCTGCCGCTCGATGGCTTCCTTGACGAGACTCATGACGGTCTTGACCGCGATGCCGCTCGCGACTTCGCCGGCGTTGTAGCCGCCCATGCCGTCCGCCAGGACCAGCAGGCCGATATCCGAGTCGACCCCGATGGTGTCTTCGTTATGCTCGCGGACCTTGCCGACGTCAGTGACGCCGACCGACCGGATCTTGCCACGCAGGTTCATCACGGCGGCGCTCAACGACCCACTGCCTGTGCGCAGCTGCGCAGGGCTGCCGCCAGTTCCGCGCCGTTCTGGTAGCGGTCTTCCGGGTCCTTCGCCAGTGTGCGCGACACGATGTTCTCGATGCATTCCGGCAGTTCCGGCCTGATGGAACGCAACGGGGTATGGGGTTCGCTGGCAATCTTGTACATCAGCTGGGTCATGGATCCGGCGCGAAACGGCAGCTGTCCGGCAAGCAGGTGATACAGGCTGACACCCAGCGCAAACAGATCAGTACGGCCGTCGAGGCTGCGACCTTCCAGTTGTTCCGGTGACATGAAGGAGGGCGTGCCGAGAACGATGCCTGTTTTGGTTCTGCTCGTGTCGGTCAGGCGGGCGATACCAAAGTCGGTAATTTTGAGTTCGTCCGTTTCGGGGTCGAACATTATATTAGCCGGTTTGATGTCCCGGTGAACCACATTCTGTCGATGTGCATAGTGCAATGCATCGGCCAGCCGGGCGATCAGTCCCATCACGGTCGCAGGCGGCAGCAGGTGTTCTGCTTCCGCAAAATGGCTGAGATGCCGACCCTTCAGGTACTCCATTGCAATGAAGGCCAGCCCTTGATCCTCGCCGGCGTCATAGACCGTGACGATACCGGGATGATTGAGCCGGCCCGCCATCTCTGCCTCGCGAAAAAAGCGCGCCTTCACTTCCTCGAGATCCGCGTCCTCGAATTCCTGTGCCAGTGAAATAGCCTTGATGGCCACGACGCGGTTGATCTTGGGGTCCCGCCCGAGATACACCGTCCCCATCGCACCTTGTCCCAGTTCGCGCTCGATCTCGTACCGTCCAAGAGTCCGGGTACCAGTGGCGGCAGGACGCGGTCGGGTGTCCGGCTTCTCGATTCCCGCGAGAGGGGCCGGTTTTGGTCTGGCGGGCGAAGAATCAAGGCTGGGTGCCGTGCGGTTCGCAAGAGCGCGGAACCTGGCATCGTGTCCTGCCAGGTAGCTGAAAACGGCCTGTGCCTTGGCACCCTGCTGCTGTCGTTCGTACTCGAGACCGAGTCCATGCAGGGAGTCGAGCACGTCAGTGGTCACCGGGCAACGCTGGTAGGTTTCGAACGCCAGATCGAGTTGTCCCTGCCGTTGCAGATTGCGCGCCATGAGCGCGAGATTTGCGGTGGAAACGTTCGTGAACTTTCTCGCCGGAACCGGCGCTGCCCGCACCGGCGTGGAAGTCTCCGGCGCAGTCCACAGGGTGACCGCGAGCCCAATCAGGAGGGCCAGGGCAGGCAACAGCAGCCTTGCCCAGGCCCCGAGCGTTGTGAGTAGCGCAACTTCAATCAGCAACAGTCCGCAAACCAGGGCCAACGATGCGAAGACTCCCGCCTTGCGGCTGCAGCGGGGTAGCAAACCGCCGGCAAACACCACCGCGGTGAAGGCTGCGAGGGCTTCCAGAAAAGCGGCCCATGAAGGACGGTCGTAGGCGGCCCCCGAGATGACCCGATCCCGGAAAAGACCCTCAAAGGCGTCCACCGAGCTCCCAAGCGCCAGCCTGCCGATCAGCAGGACAAGTGCAGTCGCAGCTCCTGCCAGGAGCCAGCCATACCGGTTTATCTGAGGGGCAACTGCCGCCACGCGTCTGGGATTCCCAAGCTTTAACCGGCGCGAGTATAGACGAAGGCGCAGGGGTCATTTGTCGGAGCCGTCACAGGCTGACGGTGCCCCTAAGGTCCGGTAGGATGGACGAATTCCTTAGGGTGTGACGCCCCTCCCGAAGCTTCCGGAGAGTATCTGATTGCCCATGGCCAAAGCGCGAGTGGTCTACGTTTGTGATGACTGCGGCAACGAGAGCCTGCAATGGCTGGGGACGTGTCCGGCCTGCAAGGCTGTCGACACGTTCAAGAGCGTGACCGTAGCGAGGCCCGGCGCACGCGCGGCATTGGTCGCTGGCAGTGCACCCGTTCGCCTGATGGCCGACGTGCTCAAGACCGATGAGGCGCGTATTGCGACCGGCCTGGATGAGCTGGACCGGGTACTGGGTGGAGGGTTGGTGCAGGGATCGGTGACGCTGCTTGGCGGCGATCCCGGCATTGGCAAGTCGACCCTGTTGCTCCAGGCGGGCGAAGCATTGAGCCGTGCCGCCGAAACCCTCTACGTCACTGGTGAGGAGTCCCTGCGGCAGGTCAGTCTACGTGCGCATCGGCTCGGCGTTTCCGGCGATTCGTTGCAACTGTTCGCGGAGACCAGCGTCGACGCTGTACTCGCCGAGGCTCGAGCGCGCTCGGTGAAGATTCTGGTGATCGACTCCATTCAGACGATGTTCGTCGAAGGCGTGGATTCTTCCGCCGGTTCGGCCTCCCAGGTGCGTGAGTCGGCGGCCCACCTCGTGCGCTTTGCCAAGTCGACGGGAGCGGCGGTGCTCATCATCGGTCATGTGACCAAGGAAGGGCTGATCGCGGGTCCACGCATCCTCGAGCACATGGTCGATACCGTGCTCTACTTCGAGAGCGATGCAGGCAGTCGCTACCGGCTGGTCCGCGCAGTGAAAAACCGCTTTGGCGCCGTCAACGAGATCGGCGTGTTCGCGATGACCGAGCAGGGTCTCAAGGAGGTGAAGAATCCTTCCGCGATATTCCTGTCGCGACATCCGGCCCCCGTGCCAGGCTCGGTAGTGATGGTCGCACGCGAAGGCACACGCCCCATGCTGATCGAAGTGCAGGCACTCGTCGACGCAACCCAATCGATGAATCCCCGGCGAGTGGCCGTCGGCATCGAGCAGAATCGTCTGAATCTGTTGCTGGCAGTGCTGCACCGTCACGGCGGCATTGCAACCAGCGGCTACGATGTGTTCGTCAACGTCGTCGGCGGCGTGCGCCTGAATGAAACCGCAACGGATCTGCCGGCCGTGCTCGCGGTGTACTCAAGCTATCGCGACCAGGCGCTGTCCACCGGACTCGTGAGCTTCGGCGAAATCGGACTGGCGGGCGAGATCCGCCCTGTGCCGTACGGCGAAGAACGCCTGCGCGAAGCGGCCAAACAGGGCTTCGAGCGGGCGATCGTGCCGGGCGGCAATGTGCCGCGCAAGCCGATCGACGGGCTTGAAGTGCTGGGTGTGGAGCGACTTCAGGAAGTATTAGCTGCGGTTGGGTCGCGCACCTGACGCAGCCCCAGCCTGTCCCGGAGGAAAAATCCGGGCCGTCTTGACCGCGTTGCCGGCGGTTTGCAGGATTTCCACCGCGTAGCCTGCGATCTTGAGTGCCGTGCCTGGCTCTGGAATCGTCTCCAGGCACTCAAGGATCAGGCCGTTCAGTGTCCGCGGTCCGTCGGTGGGCAAGCTCCAGGCGAGCCGGCGATTGAGCGAACGAACGTTGGCGCTCGCATTCACGACATAGCCGCCGGAAGGTTCGGGGTGCACATCCCGATGCAGCCTTGCCGGATCCGTGGTGAATTCGCCGACGATCTCTTCAAGGATATCCTCCAGCGTGACCAGGCCCTGGACATCGCCATACTCGTTGACGACGAGCGCGATGCGCCGCCTTTGATGCTGGAAAGTCAGCAGCTGGGTATTCAGCGTGGTGCCTGAAGGTACGAAGAAGGGCTCGCGCTCCTGCGCCAGCTGCCGCAATGCTTCCCGGGTCAGTTCACCTCGTGCCAGCGCCTGTGCCACTTTCTTCATGTGCAGGATGCCGAGGATGCTGTCGAGATTGGATTCGAAGACCGGCAGGCGCGTATGGGGATTCGAGCGCAGCTGCTCGACGATGTCGTCCCAGTCGTCATCGAGATCGATACCGCCGATCTCCGCGCGCGGAATCATGATGTCATCGACTGTCATTCTTTCGAGACCCAGGATGCTCATCAGCATCTGCTGGTGCCGCTGCGGAATCGCAGCGCCGGATTCCGCCACGGCGGAGCGGAGTTCATTGGCGTCGAGCGAAGGCGACGCGGTTCTGCAGGGCGAGTTGTCGCGCAGACGGCAGATCCATCGCGAGACGAGCTTTGCCACCCAGCGCAACGGATACAACAGCTTTTTAAGAACGCCCACGAGTTGGCTAAGAGAGGGAGCTTCCTCAGCCCCAATGGCGACCCAGGATTCCTTCCAGTACGAGCTTGGTCCCGAAGTAGGCAAGCCCCAGCAGCACGAACCCCCCCAGCGTCCAGCGGAGCGCAGTCCGGCCTCGCCAGCCGAGATACCAGCGACCCGCCAGCAGCACAGCGAACACGAGCCACGCGAGACAGGAGAGCACCGCCTTGTGTACCAGATGCTGCGCGAGGAAATCGTCCACGAAGAAAAAGCCGCTGAACAAAGCCAGTGACAGCAATGCAAATCCGGCTGCGATGGCCTGGAACATCCCCGACTCGAGGGAGTCCACGGGGGGCAGTACCGCAAAGCCGCCAAGTGGACGACGGCCACGCAGGCGTTTGTCGAGGAGCATGAGCGCCACGGCGAGCATGGCGCCGACCGTCAGCAGGGCGTAGGCCACGGTCGACAGCACGACATGGGCCGTCAATTCCCAGCCACGGCCCGTCTCCGCAAAATCGCGCACGGAATCGTCGACCAGCGCTGCGATCACTCCTGCCAGCGTCAGTAGCATCGCGCTGGCACCGGAGAATCGCGGACGCCTGGCCGCCGCAATCACCGCAATTGCCGCAACCACCCACGCAATGAGCGATGCCGTGCCGCCTGCAGAGAGTGCCCACTGCTTGAGGCCACCGAGATCGATCCACAGCTTCGCGCCATGCATGGCGAGGGCGAGCACGCCCATGCCGGTTCCGGCGGCGTGCATGCCGCGAGCGCTGCCGTTATCCGCGCGGCGCACACTGGCGATCAACCAGGCGGCTGAAGCCAGATAGCAGACGAAGACGACTATTGAGAGCACCGAATTCCTTATCCTGGCTTGATCGCGGTGTCTGGACCGCGGGCGATCATGTCATAGGCCCCTGACCATGAGAAGGCGGTGCGCGATCGCGACCCAAGTATCCGTATAATCCGCGGCCTTCAGTTCACGTAGCGGGTAACTTGCAATGTTTGATCAATTGAGCGGTCGCCTGCGAGGCGTACTCGACGCGCTGCAGGGCCGCGGACGACTGACCGAAGACAACATCAGCGACACGCTGCGCCAGGTGCGCATGGCGTTGCTGGAAGCCGATGTTGCGCTGCCCGTGGTCAAGACCTTTATCGAAGGCGTGCGCGCCCGCGTCATCGGTCAGGAAATCGAAAAGAGCCTGACGCCGGGTCAGGCGCTGGTGCGCACGATTCACGACGAGCTGGTTGCATTGATGGGCGAGGGCGCCCGTTCGTTGAACCTGCGTGCGCAGCCCCCCGTTGTCATCCTGCTGGCGGGTCTGCAGGGCGCCGGCAAGACCACGACCGCCGGCAAGCTGGCCAAGTGGCTGAAGGAAACCGAGCGCCGCAAAGTGCTGCTGGCCAGTACCGACGTCTACCGTCCCGCCGCCATCCTGCAGCTCGAGCGGCTGGCCGGGCAGCTGGAAGTCGGCTTCTTCCCGTCGGATCCGGCCAAGTCGCCCGTCACGCTGGCGCGCGAAGCCCTCCATGAAGCCCGCCAGTCGCTCTATGACGTGTTGATCGTCGACACGGCCGGGCGGCTGCATGTCGACGGCGAAATGATGCAGGAGGTTCGCGACATCAGCGCCGCGGTCAATCCGCTCGAAACCCTGTTCGTGGTCGACAGCATGGCTGGTCAGGATGCGGTGAATGCTGCCCGGGCCTTTGGCGAGGCGCTGGCGCTCACCGGTGTCATCCTGACCAAGGCCGACGGCGATGCTCGCGGCGGTGCTGCGCTGTCGGTTCGGCACGTCACTGGCAAGCCTATTCTGTTCATCGGTACGGGCGAGAAGGCAGCTGCCCTGGAGCTTTTCAACGCCGAGCGCGTGGCGTCCCGGATTCTCGGCATGGGTGATGTCCTGGCGCTGGTCGAGGATGTGACCCGGGGGGTCGACCGGGAGCAGGCAGAGCGTCTGGCGGGCAAGCTCAAGAAGGGCAAGGACTTCGACCTGAACGATCTTCATGACCAGTTGGGCCAGGTCGAGAAAATGGGGGGACTTGCGGCCCTCGTGGACAAGCTGCCAGCCAAACTGCTTGGCAAGGCGGCCCAGGCTCCCCGCACAGACGATCGGGAGATCAAGCGCCAGCTGGCCATCATCCGCTCCATGACTCCCCAGGAACGGCGCTACCCAAAGGTCATAGACGGGTCGAGAAGGCGCCGAATCGCTTTGGGAGCGGGACTGCAGGTCGCTGACGTCAACCGGCTGCTGAAGAACTTCCTGCAGATGCAGAAAATGATGAAATCGATGTCCAAGGCGGGGGGCATGGGGCGACTCATGCGCTCAATGGGCGGGAAGATGCCCCAGGGGCCATTTGGGGGCTAGTCAGGGGTTCCCGGGCAGGGTTTCGCGGCCGGGTCGGCCGGACACCTCTAAGCCGGGCCCGCAAAGGGTCGCATCGCCTATTAAGCATTTCATTTCCCCAAGAATTTCATTAGTATTCGCGCCTCATTTTTTGGGCTAAGAGCAGCAACTATGGTTACGATCCGCCTGACCCGCCGCGGCAGCAAGAAAACACCGTTCTATCACGTCGTTGTGACGGATAGCCGCAAGCGTCAGGGTGGCACCGCGCTCGAGCAGATCGGGTTCTTCAACCCGGTGGCGGCTGGCAAGGATCGGCGCCTTGAGCTCGACGTTGCCCGCGTCGACTACTGGGTCAGCAAGGGTGCCAAGCCCTCTGATCGTGTGGCGCAGCTCGTCGAGACGGTACGCCGCCAGAAGGCGGCTTGAAGCCAACTGACCGGCCGCGGCAGTCTTTCGGGCTGCAGGCAGTCTTGCAGGTCCCACAAGGACCGCTTTAAGGGCCGATGGAAGCGCCAGCAGACAAGTCGGTCAAGGATCGCATTGTCGTCCTGGGGCGGATCGCCGGGGTCTTCGGAGTCAAGGGCTGGGTCAAGATCCAGTCATACACCAGCCCCGCGGAGAACCTGCTCGATTACCCGGTGTGGCAGTTGCAGCAGCGCGGCGAGTGGCAGCCGGTCCGCTGGGCAGAAGGGCGTCCGGCCAACCGGATGGTGCTTGGGCGGATGGAGAATTGCAGCGATCGCGATCAGGCGCAGACGCTGGTCGGTGCGGAAATCGGCGTCTGGCGGAGCGAGCTGCCAGAGCCTGCGCCAGGAGAATATTACTGGGAGGATCTGACCGGCCTGGATGCCTACTCGCCGTCGGGGCAGTGGCTCGGCAAGGTGGATCACTTTCGCGAAACGGCGGTGCACCCGCTGATGGTGATTCGCGGCGAGGCCGAGCATCTGGTGCCGCTGGTCAGGCAACGACTGCTGGCGGTTGACCTGGTCAAGGGGCGGATGACGGTAGATTGGGATCCCGACTGGTAGCGCCATGCACATCGAGATCATATAAGTGGTGACGCTGTTTCCGGCCCTGGTGGCAACTGCGACGCGCGTGGGAGTCACCGGACGCGCCGTTGAGCGAGGCCAGGTGACGGTGGTGACGACCAACCCGCGAGACTTCGCGGTGGACGTGCACGGTACGGTGGACGACCGGCCCTATGGCGGTGGCCCGGGTATGGTGATGAAGATCGAGCCGACGCGCACGGCGCTGCGGACGGCGAAAGCGCGATTGCCTGCGGGCAGTCCGAGTATTTACCTGGCCGCGGACGGAGTGCCGTTCACCCAGGCCAAGGCTGCCGAGTTGGCGTCGCGACCGGGCATGTTGCTGCTGGCGGGACGGTACGAAGGCGTGGATGAGCGCCTGCTTGAGATGGAGATCGATGAGCGGATCTCGATCGGTGACTACGTGCTGTCGGGTGGGGAGCTGCCTGCGCTCGTGCTGATCGACGCAGTGCTGCGGCTGTTGCCGGGCGTGCTGGGTGATGCGGAGTCGGCTGCGCAGGACTCGTTCAGTGCGGGACTGCTCGACTGGCCGCATTACACGCGGCCCGAGGTGTGGGAGGAGCACGCGGTGCCACCCGTGCTGCTCGGCGGCGACCATGCTGCGATCCGTCGCTGGCGGTTGAAGCAGGCACTCGGACGAACCTGGGCGTTGCGTCCGGAGCTGCTCGAAGGCCGGCAGTTGAGCATTGAGGAGCGACGGTTGCTGGAAGAATTCAGGGCGGAACATGAGAGCAGCTCATGGGCCGCGTTCGTAACGGAATTATTTTGCATTGTGAATTTGCACGGGATGGATGAGACATGAACAAGATCATTGCCGCGATTGAAGCCGAAGCCACGGGCCGCAAGGTTCCCGACTTCGCCCCTGGCGATACCGTCATCGTGGAAGTGAAGGTGAAGGAAGGCGACCGTGAGCGCGTGCAGGCCTACGAGGGTATCGTCATCGCTCGCCGCAATCGCGGCATGAATTCCTCGTTCACCGTCCGCAAGGTGTCGCATGGTGAAGGCGTGGAGCGGGTATTCCAGACCTACAGCCCGGCACTCGGCAATATCACGGTCAAGCGTCGCGGAAATGTCCGCCGCGCCAAGCTGTACTTCCTGCGCGACCTGACCGGCAAGGCGGCGCGTATCGAGGAAAAGGTCTGACGAAGCCGGCTTGCGGCTTCGGGCTTTGGGCTTCGGGCGGGGGTGATTGCGCAGGCAATCGCCCCTTTTGCGTTTTTGCGGCCTGTACCCCGCATCGGCACCCGCGGGTACACTGATCGCCGGTTGTGTGTGCCGGCACAGGGTCAAACGGATTCGACAGGAGTTCCATGAGTTTCGTGAAGAGCGTGTTCCGTTTTCTGTGGCACCTGCTCGACGGGGTTCGCAAGGTTCTGCACGTCATCCTGCTGCTCTTCATCTTTGGAGCGCTGTGGCTGGCCGTCTCGCCGACCATTCCAATCGTGCCCAACCAGGCGGCGTTGCTGATTGCGCCAGAAGGGGCGCTCGTCGAACAGTTGAGTGGCGATCCCTTTGAGCGGGCCGTCTCCGAAGCCTATGGCCAGGGGCAGCCCGAAACGCTGTTACGGGACCTTCTCGAAGCAGTCCGCGAGGCAAAGCAGGACGACCGCATCAAGGCGCTGGTCCTCGATCTCTCGCAGATGTCGGGTGGTGGTGTGGCCAAGCTCGAGGAACTCGGTCTGGCGATCAAGGATTTCCGCGAGAGTGGCAAGCCCGTCATCGCCATGGGCGAGAACTACGACCAGGCCCAGTACTTCGTGGCGGCGCAGGCGGATGAAATCTATCTCGACCCCAAAGGCATGGTGCTGATCGACGGCTTCGCGTACTACCGCATGTTCATGAAGGACGCGATCGACAAGCTGGCTGTGGACGTCAATATCTTCCGTGCCGGGCAGTTCAAGTCTTATACGGAGCAGTTCAGCCGCAACGACATGTCCGCTGCAGGAACGTGAAGAGAGTCTCGCCTGGCTCGGCTCGCTGTGGGGCAGCTATCAGGCGGCAGTCACGGAGGCGAGAGCCATGCCGGCGACGGCATTGCAGGAATATGCCGATCAATCCGTTGCCAACTTGACGGCGGCGGGCGGTGACGCGGCAGCGGTCGCGCTGAGTGCCGGCCTCGTCACGGAGCTGAAGACCCGCACGGAAGTGGAAGAGCGGATTGTCCAGCTGACAGGCGAAGACGACAGTACGCACAGCTACCGGGGTGTGCATCACACCGACTATCTGAACTCGATTCGCTCGCAACGTGCATTGGCGTCAGGCGATCACGATCGCGTTGGCGTCGTCGTTGCGTCGGGTGAAATTGTCGACGGCGAACAACCCCCAGGGACGATCGGCGGCGACTCGACCGCGGCACTGTTGCGCCAGGCACGCTATGACGATCGTGTGAAGGCAGTCGTGCTGCGTATCGATAGCCCGGGTGGCAGCGTGTTCGCCTCCGAGGTGATCCGTCGCGAGGTTGAGGCCGTGAAGCTGGCGGGCAAGCCGGTCATTGCGTCCATGAGCAGCACAGCCGCCTCGGGCGGATACTACATCGCGATGGATGCCGACCAGATCTGGGCCAGCCCGCTGACGTTGACAGGCTCTATTGGCGTGTTCTCGGTGTTCCCGACAGTGGACCGGACTCTGGGAAAACTCGGGATCGCCGTTGATGGCGTGGGGACGACTGCGTTGGCGGATGCGTTCAGGCTGGATCGCAAGCTGGGTGAAGGCCCCAGGAAGCTGTTGCAGTCGAGCGTCGATCACGAGTATCGCAGCTTTGTCGAACGGGTGGCGAATGGACGCGGCAAGCCTGCAGACGAAATCGATGCAGTGGCCCAGGGCCGTGTGTGGTCCGGGAAGGATGGCAAGCGTGTGGGTCTGGTCGATGAGCTCGGTACCTACAAGGATGCCCTCGATGCTGCTGCCAGGCGCGCGAATCTTCCCGAGGACTACCACGTGGAATACATCGAACCACCGCTGTCGTGGCGGCAGTTGCTGGCACAGGAAGTGCGTGTGCTGGCTGGCCGAGCGATCAAGGCGCTGGCACCGGAAGACACCCTCGCTGTACGCATCACCCGGGCCTTGTCGCCTTTCGAGAGTGAGCTTTCGCGACTGTCACGGCTGCTGCAAACCCGCGGGACGTACTATTACTGCCTGTGCTCGATGGAATGAAAGGCGGGCGCGAGGGATTCCGGGAAGATGCTGGTGAGGGCGGCCTCAGGATCGACAAGTGGCTGTGGTTCACGCGCTTCTTCAAGACGCGCTCTGAAGCGACCCACGCAGTGACGGGCGGCCTCGTGCATGTGGACGACGAGCGCGTCAAACCCGCGCGGCTCGTGCGCTTCGGTGAGCGGCTGACGATCACGAAGGGCGATCTCCGCTTCGTAGTGATCGTGCAGGGCATGCCGGTACGACGTGGGACCTGCCATCGAAGCGCGCACTCATTACATTGAAACGCCGGAGAGCGTGGCTGCCAGGGCAGTCAAGCAGGAGCAGTTGAAGCTTGCTCCGCCCGCGCCTGCAGGACGTCCGGGGAAACATGACAGGCGAGCGCTGCGGACCCTGCGCGGACGTTGAATATCTGCAGATTCCCGTTCGAAATGCGACGGGAGAGCGCTCGTAGCGTGACGTAACCTGCCGGGTATTCAAGCGGGCATGGATTGCCCCCACGTCAAGACGCGACTTACGGATGGGTCAAGATTCAATCAATCTGGAACCGGCGCACGCCCTTTGGCTGCTGTCTCTGTTCGCGGTGCTGTATCGACGCGACGTCGATGCCGAGCTGCTGGCGCGCGAGTGCATTGCGCCGGTCCGAGCGGCGGATCTCGAACGGATTGCGGGCCAGATCGGGCTCACAGCAACCTTTGATACGGACCTGTGGGTAAAATTCCCGCTGCAGGCTGTTCCGTTCGCATTTGAATTCAAAGCCGAAGCGGCTGCCGAGGACTCACAAGCAAAGCCTGCGGAGTGGGTCGTGGTACTGCAGGCTGATGAACGCCAGGTCTGGCTCGCACGACGTGGCTCGAACACTCCGCAGAGGGAGGCCATCGACTCGGTTCTTCGCAGAATGACGGGGACGACCCTTCGCATCCGCCCGCGCATGGCCCCCGCGGCCGATCCCGACGCTGTCGAGGAATCGCAAGCTGCGTTCGGGTTCCGCTGGTTCGTGCCGGAGCTGCTGAAGCATCGAGCCCTCTGGAGCGAGGTCCTGACAGCCTCTGTCGTCCTGCAATGTCTCGCGCTTGGCCTGCCGTTATTCACGCAGGCGCTGCTCGACAAGGTGATCGTGCACCGTACACAGAGCACACTCATTGCGCTGTCGATCGGGATGGGTGTGTTTGTCGTGTTTACGGCGCTACTGACCTGGGTTCGGCAATACCTGGTCCTGCACACCGGGCGGCGAGTCGATGCAGTGCTTGGCAGCCATGTGTTTGAGCATCTGTTCAAGCTGCCGCTGCGCTACTTCCATCACAGGCCAACGGGTGTGGTAGCGGCGAGAATGCAGGGCATCGAGACTATCCGGGAGTTCATCAGCTCGGCGGCCGTCACGCTGATCCTGGATCTGCCGTTTCTGTTGATCTTCGTCGCGATCATGTTCTGGTACAGCGTAACGCTGACGCTGATCGTGCTCGCGATCCTCGCCGTGATCGTGGCGGCCAGCCTGCTGGTGGCCCCGTTGTTCCAGACGCGGCTGAACGAGCAGTTCCTGCGGGGTGCAGCCAATCAGGCGTTCATGACGGAGTTCGTGTCCGGAATGGAGACGGTCAAGTCGCTGCAGCTGGAGCCGCAACTCAACCGGCGCTATCGGGACATGCTGGCGACATTCCTGGAGTCGTCTTTCAGGACCCGCCAGCTGGCCAATACCTACAACACCTTCGCCAGCACCCTTGAGCAGATCATGAGTCTTGGCTGTTCTCGCGCTGGGGGCCTGGATCGTCATGACGTCCACAGCGCTGACGATCGGGATGCTGGTCGCGTTCCAGATGTTTGCCTCCCGAGTCTCACAGCCGATGCTGCGGCTAGTCGGTCTCTGGCAACAGTTCCAACAGGCTCGGCTATCGGTAAAACGGTTGGGCGATGTCATGAACGCCCCCGCGGAATCCTATCGGCTGGAACGGACCCGAACGAACGCGGGTGCCGGCTCCATCTCCATCGATGGGCTCTCGTTCCGTTATGACGACAACCTGCCGCTGCTGTTCGACGCATTCTCCCTGAACGTCGCGCCCGGACAACTGATCGCGATCATGGGTCCCTCGGGCGCCGGCAAGAGTACGTTGAGCAAGTTGCTGCAGGGATTCTACGTCCCGACGGAAGGTTCCATACGCATTGACGGCGTGGATGTCCGGTATATGGCAGCCAACGAATTACGCAGTCACTTCGGGGTGGTGCCGCAGGAGACCACGCTGTTCTCCGGCACGATCCTCGACAATCTGAAGATCGCGGCTCCGTTCTCGTCGTTTGATCAGGTGGTGGCAGCCTGCAGGATGGCGGAGATCCATGGCGCCATCGAGGCATTGCCCAATGGCTACCAGACGGAGATCGGGGAACGTGGTGCAGGGCTCTCTGGTGGTCAACGCCAGCGTTTGGCGATTGCCCGGGCACTTCTCAAGGGTCCACGAATCCTGATCTTTGACGAGGCAACCGCCAGCCTCGACCCGCCGACCGCCGATCAGCTGGCCCGGACCATCAATGGCCTCAAGCAGCGGGCGACCATCCTGTTCATTGCCCATGCCCTGCCAAGAAGTCTGCAGGTCGACCATGTGGTGCGGATCGGAGAGAAGCTGACGGTGATACCGGGAGATAAGGAATCCCCCTCTCCCATCCTGGGAGAGGGCCGGGGTGAGGGAGTCTCATGAGTACTGAAGCAACAGCCCCCCCTCCGCTAACCCTCCGGATCGCCTCGGCGCTGTTCGAGATCGAAACGACTGATCCGGCTACAGGCAGCCGTGTGGTGCTTAAAGCTGTCTGCGCCTTGTTTGGTGTCCTGCTGCTCTGGGCCCTCATCGCGAAACTCGACATCACGGCCGTCGCTGAAGGCCGGCTGGTGCCGCAGACCTACGTCAAGATCGTGCAGCCGGCCGAGTCGGGCATCGTTCGCGAGATCCGGGTCAAGGAAGGCGATCAGGTTGAGCAGGGGCAAGTGCTGGTCCGGCTGGATCCCACCGTAACGACCGCGGATGGAACGGCGCTGCAGCGCGAACTCGCGCTCCAGCGTCTGCAGCTCAGGCGAATTGAGGCGGAGCTGTCCGGTGGCCCTCTCGTCAAGGAGGCTGATGACGACCCCAGTCCTGTTCGCACAGGTCCAAGCCCAGCTGCAGTCGCATCGACAGGCGTTCCTCGATTCGGTTGCCGGCGAACAAATGGCCAGGCGTCGGTCCGAACATGAACTAGCGTCCGCCACGGGAGACGCTGGGAAACTGGAAGCCACGCTGCCCAGTTATGAGAAATCGGCGAAGGCGTACGAGAAGCTGGCGGATCAACGGCTGATGGGGCGCTGCAGGCCGAAGAGAAGCGTCGTGAGGTCCTGGAGAAGGGCTCAAGACCTTGAAGCCCAACGCGGCACAGTCGCTTCCCTTGAAGCCGCCATCGAGGAACACACGCAGAACTGGCGCAACTCAACAGCAGTTATCACAGTGATCTCAATCACTTCGGCTGCAGATGCTCTCCACTTCAAGTCAGCTCGAACAGAATCTCGCGAAGAATGTGTATCGGGAGGGCTGCTGGAACTCAAGGCCCCCAGGCGGGCATCGTCAAAGAGCTCGCGACAACCACGTTGGGCGCAGTCGTGCAGCCTGGCACCGTGTTGCTCAGTCTCGTTCCGGTCGACGAACCTTTGCTCGCCGAAGTCGCCATCGAAAACCAGGACATCGGGTTCGTGCAGCCAGGACAATCCGTGCGGCTCAAGCTGGCGGCATATCAGTTTCAGAAATATGGGATGCTCGAAGGCATCGTCAAGACGATCAGTGCGGATGCGCAGAGCGCCAGCCAGGACGAAGCGACTGAACAAGGGTCACCAGGTCCGTTGCGTTCAAGGCACTCATCGAGCTGCAACAACAGCGGCTGGCGGCAAATGATTTGAATCTGGCGCTCGCCGCCGGCATGCAGGTCAGTGCGGAGATTGTGCAAGGGCAGAGGACAGTGCTGGAGTATCTGCTGTCACCGGTGCGGAAAGTGACGAGTGAGGCGGGGAGGGAAAGATGACTGTCACGGCATGACCACCCGCTGGTCCCGAGTCAAAAAAGGCAGAACCAAAATCGCCACATTCCCGCTAGAATGTCGGGGTTATTCACAGGAGACTGGCGATGAACGTTCTTGCTATCGGCTTGGCGCGGGGAATTCGGCAGCTGTCCTGCCTGTCCATCGCGACATCGGGAGTCCTTTGCGCAGTTGCGATGGCGGCACAGCCGGCACCCGCGACGACTCCGCTTTCAACACTGAGCCCTGTGTCGGCCGAGACGCTGCTGAATCCTCCGCCCGCCGACTGGCTGATGTGGCGGCGCACGTACGACGCCTGGGGCTACAGCCCCCTTGCGCAAATCAGCTCGAAGAACGTCAAGAACCTGCAGCTGGCGTGGTCGTGGGCACTGACTCCCGGCGCTACGGAGATCACCCCGATCGTCCACGACGGCGTGATCTTCATTTTCAACAATGGCGACAAGGTGCAGGCGCTCGACGCCACCAATGGTGAGCTGCTCTGGCAGCATCAACGCGACGCGCTGCCGGAACAGATCAATGGCAACAACCTTGCCAAGCGCAACATGGCGATCATCGACGACAAGCTGATTGTCGCGACCAGCGACGTGCACCTCATTGCGCTCGACGTGAAGACCGGCAAAGTGGTGTGGGATCAGCGGGTCGAGGATTACACCAAAGGCTGGCGGTATACGGGCGGACCCCTGGTTGCCGGCAATATCATCGTGCAGGGCATGACCGGCTGCGGCAATGCCGTGCCCGGGGGCTGCTTTGTGTCGGGACATGACGTCAAGACCGGCAAGGAACTGTGGCGTTTCTATACGGTAGCGCGGCCGGGCGAACCCGGCGGTGACACGTGGAATGGCCTGCCGCTGGAACAGCGCTTCGGTTCCTCGACGTGGAACTCGGGCAGCTACGATCCCGACACCAACACGCTATTCCTGGGCACTGGCCAGCCCTATCCGCACATCGCCGAGATCTCGGGCTTGTTGCCGCTGAAGCCGGGCGAGAAGAACAGTGCGCTCTATACCAATTCGACGCTGGCCCTCGACCCGCAAACGGGCCGGCTGAAATGGTATTTCCAGCATCTGCCCAACGACACATGGGACGTGGACTACGCCTACGAGCGCATCCTGGTGGACTTGCCTGTCGATGGCAAAGTACGCAAGGCCCTGGTGACCGTCGGCAAACTCGGCATCATCGAAGCATTGGATCGCACGACGGGGGAGTGGCTCTGGTCAAAGGAGACCGTGTATCAGAACATCGTGTCGGCCATTGATCCCAGGACTGGCGACAAGACGATCAATCAGGCCGTGGTGCCGCATATCGGCATGACGGTGACCAATTGTCCGGCCGATCCCGGCAGCCGCGGCTGGCCCGCGACGGCCTATAGCCCGCGCACGCGCATGTTGTACTTGCCGCTCAACGAGTACTGCTCTGACACCACGCCTGTACCGATCGAAGCGGGGAAGACCTACACCGGCGGCAGCCGCGCGATCTTCGCACGCAAACAGATCCCGAACAGCGACGGCATGATCGGTCGCGTCGATGGCGTTGAGCTGTTTACGCAAAAGGCCGGGTGGTCGCTGAGGACACGTGCTGCGCAGACCGGTGCTGTGCTGGCCACCGGTGGCGGCCTCGTGTTCTCGGGCGCGCTGGATCGATACTTTCGTGCCCACGACGACAGGACGGGCAAGGTGTTGTGGCAGACGCGCACGAGCAACATCATCAATTCATTCCCGATCACTTACTCAGTCAACGGCCGGCAGTACGTCGCGGTGGCGGTAGGCAACGGTTCAAGCCATGCCCGTTCGCTCGCCACGCTGACACCGGAAATCGCCAATCCCGATGGCGGCTCTGCGTTATTCGTCTATGCGCTGCCGGAAAAATAGTTTGCGCATCGCTCTTGCGATCAGCGCTGCGATGGTAGCGCAGTTGGCGTGTTCCCAAATTGGCTCGGCTGCAGCAGCGATTGACGGTGCGCGCGTCTATGAGGCGAGTTGTGTCGCGTGTCACCAGCAGGGAGGCACAGGTATTCCCGGCGCATTTCCGCCGCTGGCAAAACAGGTTCCTGCGCTGCTCAACCAGCCGGACGGACGCGACTATCTGATCAAAGTGGTGTTGTTTGGCCTCGAAGGCCGGATCAGAGTGGGCGATGCCGACTTCCAGGGAGTCATGCCGCCGTGGGGCGCATTGAGCGATGGTGACATCGCTGCAGCTCTGAACCATGTCAGTGGCGCCTGGGGCAACCAGGCGCTACGGCCGGCCGATTTCAGGCCCTTTGCAGCGAATGAAGTCAAAGCATTGCGGCAGCAGCCACTGACGGCGACGGCAGTCCTTGCAAAGCGTCCAGGCGGCGGAGCTGCGGGTCCTGCGCAGACTGCAGCGGAGGCTTCCGTAGCCGTGTCATTCACCGCCGAGCAGGCGGCGCGCGGCAAAGGCATCTATACGCGACGGTGTGTCGATTGCCACGGCAGCACGCTGGACAACGGCGAGTTTGGCGGTGCACCGCTCAATGGCACGTATTTCAAGGAGCATTGGGGAGCAGGCTCGGTCGCCGGCCTGATTGCCTACACCAAGGCGAGAATGCCGCCGGATGGACCGGGAAGTCTGAGCGATCAATCCTATGTCGATGTCGTGGCCTATCTGCTCGAAGCAAACGGTTATCCCCACGGCGACCAGGAACTGCCCGCCGATCCGGAGCTGCAGCAGGCCATCAGTTTGAAAACCCGTCCCTGAATTGTGAACTCAAGGTGCCCGTACCGCGCAAGCTGGAATGCGCGCGCATGGGCTCTTGCATCAGCCCGTCAGATAACGATCCACCCTCAGGAGAAGCTGCGCCATGTCGCTTTTGTCAGCAAGGAAATCTGTTCTGTCCTGTGCCCTGCATTCCCGGCCTGGTCGTACGTCGATCATTGCGTGCGCCATGGTGGCGATATTGAATGCTGGCACTGCGGCAGCGGATTGGTCAGGGAAGGGTGAAGTCGGCGCCGCCTTTGCAAGCGGCAATACCGAGACGAAAGCTGCGAACGCGAAGGTTGAGCTGATCGACAAGTACGACAAGTGGAAGCATCTCTTTGGTCTTGCCGGCAACTACGTTGCGGATGACGTGGGGACCACGGGCCAGCGCTGGGAAGCCCGCGAGCAGTCGGACTATAACTACAGTCCAAAGACGTTCTGGTTTGGAGGCGGCCGCTACGAAGACGACCGCTTCAGCGGCTTCGACTACCAGGGCTCGCTGACAACCGGTCTGGGTCATCACTTCATCGATACCATGGCAACGAAGCTGACGGGTCAGATCGGTGCCGGTTACAAGTTCACTGCGACACGCGATGTGGTGGACGCCAACGGGGTGACTCTGGTCCCCGGCGAGACCGATGGCACGGCGATCTTCACGGGCAGCGTCGATTACGAGCAGCAGCTGACGGAAACGACCAAGGTTCTGGACCGGTTCCTGCTGGAAACGGGTAGTGAAAACACGTTTGTGCAGAATGACCTGTCATTGCAGGTTCGCATGACGGCTGTGCTGGCACTCTCCGTCGGCTACCAGGTCCGGCACAACACTGATCCCCCCGCAGGTTTCAAGAAAACCGATACGCTGATGACGCTGAATCTCGTCTACGAGGTCAAGTAGCAGCAGGGGTCAGGAGGGACCATCGGAGTTGCGCGGATAATCGAGCTCGACCTCCTTGCCGGAGTTCCAGTCGAGATCGGTCCACTGCCGCACATCGATGGAGACGGTGACGACCGCACAGGTGGGCATGTGATCGATGCGACGGTCGATGGCTACCTGGTCTGCGAACTCCGTCAGCCCCGGATTGTGACCGATCAACATGACATGGCGGGCAGTGCCGCCCAGGTCGCGGATGACGGCGAGGATCATGTTGGGGGAAGCGTGGTAGAGGCGCTCGTCCTGGCGCAGCTTGTCGGGCGCGAGCCCCAGTTCCTTCGCAATCAGCGTGGCGGTGCTGAGTGCCCGCACTGCCGGACTCGTCAGAATGCAATCGGGCTTGAGCTTGCGTTCACGCAGACGACGACCCATATCGGGAGCATCCTTGAGGCCCCTCGCATTCAGCGGGCGCTCCCAGTCGGGTTGACCGGCAACGCTCCAGTCGGACTTCGCGTGACGGACCAGCGTCAGTCGCTTCATCGGTGGGTCCCCCGGGCTGGAAGTCATTCGTCATCTTGCACTTCGACAATGCCGTCGGCAATCCGGGTGGCGAATGTCCTGATGGGTTCATAGGCTGGCGGGCCGAGCACGGCACCAGTGCGCAGAGAGAATCTCGCTCCATGTCGCGGACAGATCACGACATCGCCTTCCACCGCGCCGCCGGCGAGACCGCCGCCATCATGCGTGCACACGTCCTCAACCGCACAGAACTCACCGGCTACATTGAACACGGCGACTGAGACACCGTCTACGTCGAGTTGCGTGTAGTCGCCAGGGGCGATGGCGGAGGCTGCGCCAGCAGGAATCCATTTCATCTAAGGTACCGTGACTTACATCATGCCTGTCTGCAGCCGCGCCGCGTCCGACATCATGGTCTGGTTCCACGGCGGATCGAACACGAGCTCGACATCCGCCCGCTTGATGGTTGGCACAACCTCGACCTTTTCCTTCACGTCGCGCACCAGCACTTCGCCCATGCCGCATCCGGGAGCCGTCAGCGTCATCTTGATGCTGGCGATGCGCTGCCCATCGTCATCGCGTGTGAGATCGCACTCGTAAATCAGGCCGAGATCCACGATGTTGACCGGGATCTCGGGGTCGTAGCAGGAACGCATCTGTTCCCACACGAGGTTCCGGACGTCATCGTCAGTGGCGTCTGGGGGCAGCTCAGGGGCGAGCATGGGTTCCTGCCCAAGCGCATCGGCATCGGCACCTGCCACGCGGAACAGATTGCCTTCGACATAGACCGTGAAGCTGCCGCCTAATGCCTGCGTGATGAAGCCCGTCTTGCCGGCGCGCAGCTTGACTGGAACGCCCGCGGGTACCATGACGGCATCGACGTCCCGGCCGATGATGACTGCTTCATTGTCGTAGCTGCGCAAAGCGGTGTTCCGGTTGAAGGTAAGGGGCTATTCAGTGGAAACGGGTGCCGGCACCGCGGCCTGCGGTGGATGCAGGGCTGCATTCAGCGTGTGCCAGCAAAGACTGGCGCATTTGACCCTGGCCGGAAATTCATGCACCCCTGACAGCGCCGCGAGCTTGCCGAGCCCGGGGGCGGCGACAGCGTCCCGTTGCGTCAGCAGCTCGTGCACGTCGGCGTAGAGCCTGTCGACATCCGCGATCGACTTGCCTTTGACGGCCTCAGTCAGCAGCGATGCGGACGCGACTGAAATCGCGCAGCCGCTGCCTTCGAAGCGGGCTTCACGCACCTGACCGCCGTCCAGACTCACGTAAATCGTGAGCTTGTCGCCGCACAACGGGTTGTGGCCGTCCGCGTGAGCATCCGGCGCTTCCATCCGGCCGAAATTGCGCGGTCTGCGATTGTGGTCGACGATGACGTCGCGGTAGAGATCTTTCAGGTCCATAGGTGCCTGATCAGGCCAGGTATTCACGTGCCTTGTGGAGCGCATCGACCAGCCGGTCGATCTCCGCACGCGTGTTGTAAAACGCAAAGGACGCCCTCGCGGTGGCAGGAACACCAAAGTAGTCCATGACCGGCATCGCACAGTGGTGCCCGGTGCGGATCGCGACGCCCTCGACGTCGAGGATGGTCCCGATATCGTGCGGATGGATGCCTGCCAGCGCGAACGAGACGACTGCGGCTTTTCGCGGCGCCGTGCCGATGATCGTGAGGCCTGGAATGGCGGCGAGCTTCGTGGTCGCATACTCAAGCAGGTCGTGCTCGTACGCGGCAATGCGCTCCATGCCGATGGACTCCAGATACTGGATTGCGGTGCCGAGTCCGATGACGCCGGCAATGTGCGGTGTGCCGGCTTCAAACTTCCACGGCAGCTGGTTGTAGGTCGTGCCTTTGAAGGACACGGACAGGATCATGTCACCGCCCCCCTGCCAGGGCGGCATGGCGTCGAGCAGCGCCTCACGCCCATACAGCACACCAATACCAGTTGGGCCGCACAACTTGTGCCCCGAAAAGCAGTAGAAGTCGCAGTCCAGCGACTGCACATCGATGGGTGTATGAGGGATGGCCTGTGCACCGTCCAGCAGCACCGGTACGCCGTGTTTGCGGGCGACTGCAATGAATCTGTCGACCGGAATGATCGTCCCGAGTGCATTGGAGACATGGGCCAGTGCCAGCAGTCTCGTGCGCGGCCCGATCAACTGCTCGAAGGCAGCGAAATCCACTTCACCGGCAGGTGTGATCGGGATGACCTTGAGCACGGCCCCTGTCTGTTCGGCGAGCAACTGCCAGGGCACGATGTTCGCGTGATGTTCAAGCCACGAGATCAGGATCTCGTCGCCGGGATTGATGCCGGGTCGTGCAAATGAAGCTGCTACCAGATTGATGGCTTCGGTCGTCCCGCGAACAAAGACGATTTCCTTCGTGGACTTTGCATTGATGAATCGCCGTACGCACTCGCGGGCCGCCTCGAACGCATCGGTGGCGCGCTGGCTGAGCGTGTGCACCCCGCGGTGCACGTTTGCGTGATCGTGCTCGTAATAATGGGACACGGCATCGATCACGCTGCGCGGTCGCTGACTCGACGCGGCATTGTCGAGGTAGACGAGCGGCTTGCCGTTGATTTCCTGGTGCAGGATCGGAAAGTCGGCGCGGATCGCCTCCACGTTGAAGGCGGTCGGATCCATTCGGCCCGTGTCGATGGCGGCGCTCATGGCGTGCCGTCCGCGGATTTGAGGAAGTACTGGCGGAAGAAGCGGCCGATATGTTCACGAACGGGCAGGGCGCTCATCCCTGCAAGCACCGATTCAACGAATGCGACGGCCAACAGGCCGCGCGCGTCCTGTTCCGAGATGCCGCGTGAGCGCAGGTAGAACAGTGCGACCGGATCCAGCTGTCCGGTGGTTGCGCCGTGACTGCATTTCACATCGTCGGCATGGATTTCGAGTTCGGGGCGCGTGTCGATCTCCGCGGTGGCGGACAGCAGCAGATTCCGGCTCGACTGCCGCGCATCGGTCTTCTGAGCTTGCTGGTGCACGATGACCTTGCCATTGAAAACACCGCGGCCCTTGCCGTCTGCCAGACCGCGGTAATCTTCCGTGCTTTGGGTGTTGGGAACCAGATGCTCCAGACACGTGTGGGTATCAACATGCTGCGTGCCATCCGCGAGAAAGACCCCATTCAGGCTGGCACTTGCGCCCTCGCCAGTCAGGCGCGCGGTGAGGTCCAGCCGCGCGAGACTGCCGCCGAGCGACAGGGTATGACTGATATAACGGGCCGAGCGGCCGATTTCTGCCGACACCGAACCGAGGTGGATGACCTGACTGCTTTCCTGGCGCAGTCGGTAATGCTCGACAGTTGCACCTGCGGCCAGTGAGAGACGGGAGACCGCGTTGACGACATGCTCTGCGCGGTCGGCAGCGATGTGGTGCTCGATCAGCGTCAGGCGTGCATTGCTGCCGGCGCGGACGATGATTCGCGGGCTGGTCATCGCCGCCCGTCCTGCCCCCGAGGATGCAAAGACGACATAGATCGGCTGCACCAGCTCGACGCCTGCGTCCACATCGATGACCAGTCCGTCCTCGACAAACGCGCGATTCAAGAGTTCGAATCTGGCTGAAGCGGATGGGTCTCCACTATCGAGCAGTTTCACGCCTTCGTCGGCGGACTCGCGGAGGACAGTTGCAAGCGAGCGGATACGGACGCCGGGCTCCGCCGATGCTGCGGAAGACAACAGCGGAGCATGGCTGCCGTTGACGAAAACGATGCGCCGCCAGGCCGGTGCGCGTAGCAGCCGCGCCTCAAAGTCCGGGTCGACCGCGGTCACGGGTTCCGGCAATACCAGTGCCCGACTTTCGAGTCGCTTCAGGTTCGTGTATTTCCAGGCTTCATCGCGCGTTGTCGGGATCCCGAGCGCAATGAATTGCGCGAGCGCAGCCTGCTGCAGCGTAGCAACGTCGGGCGCCCGCGGCGCGCGCGACGCAAACAACGCGTTGACGCGTCCGAGCAGTGGCGACAGTGAGGGCAGGGGAACGGCGCTCATGCCGCAGCGGCCTCCTGTTTGACCCAGTCATAGCCGCGCTTCTCGAGTTCAAGGGCGAGATTGCGATCGCCACTCTTGATGATGCGACCGTCGGCCAGTACATGAACGCGATCAGGCTCGATGTAGTCGAGCAACCGCTGGTAATGAGTGACGAGGACCATGGCGCGCTCGGGGCTGCGCAGGCTGTTGACACCCTGCGCCACGATCTTGAGGGCATCGATATCGAGGCCTGAATCGGTTTCGTCGAGCACTGCGAGCTTTGGCTCGAGGATCATCATCTGCAGGATCTCGTTGCGCTTCTTCTCGCCCCCCGAGAAACCTTCATTGACACCACGACTCAGGAAATTCTCGCTCATCTGCATCAGCTGCATCTTTTCCCGCACCAGCGCGAGGAATTCGAAGGCATCGACTTCCGGTTCGCCGCGGTGCTTGCGAATCGCATTGAGCGCGGCCTTCAGCAGGTAGACATTATTGACGCCGGCGATTTCGACGGGGTACTGGAATGCCAGGAACACACCTTCGCGAGCGCGTTCTTCAGGAGCCAGGGCAAGCAGATCGCGTCCCTGGTAGGTAACCGTGCCCGACAGGATCTCGTAACCTTCCCGCCCGGCGAGGACCTGGGCGAGTGTGCTTTTGCCGGAGCCGTTCGGTCCCATGATGGCGTGGACTTCGCCGGCCGGCACTTCGAGGTCGAGACCCTTGAGGATCTGCTTCCCCTGCGCGGCGACGTTCAGATTGCGGATACTCAGCACGTTGCGATACTCCTGACTAAACCTGGTTCAACCTGTCAGCCGACCGAGCCTTCAAGACTGACGGCCAGCAGGTTCTGCGCCTCGACGGCGAATTCCATCGGCAATTCCTTGAACACGACCTTGCAGAAGCCGTTCACGATCATGTTGATCGCATCCTCGGCCGAAATGCCGCGGCTCAGACAGTAGAACAGCTGGTCTTCGCCGATCTTCGACGTGGTGGCTTCATGCTCCACACTGGCGGTCGAATTGCGGATTTCCATGTACGGCACCGTGTGCGCGCCGCAGAGGTCGCCCATCAGCAACGAATCGCACTGCGTGTAGTTGCGGGCGCCCGCCGCGTTCGGCAATACCTTGACCAGGCCGCGGTAGGTGTTCTGGCCATGGCCGGCCGAGATGCCCTTCGATACGATCGTGCTGCGGGTATTGCGGCCGATGTGGATCATCTTCGTGCCGGTATCGGCCTGCTGGTAGTTGTTGGTCACAGCCACCGAATAAAATTCGCCGACGGAATTGTCACCGGTGAGGATGCAGCTCGGATACTTCCACGTGATTGCCGAGCCGGTTTCCACCTGCGTCCAGCTGATCTTGGAATCCGCGCCCCGGCATTCGCCGCGTTTCGTGACGAAGTTGTAGATGCCGCCCCGGCCCTGTTCGTCGCCCGGATACCAGTTCTGCACGGTCGAGTACTTGATCTGGGCTTTTTCAAGGGCCACGAGTTCGACGACGGCCGCATGCAGCTGGTTTTCATCACGCATGGGCGCCGTGCAGCCCTCGAGGTAACTGACGTGCGAGCCGGCTTCCGCGATGATCAGCGTCCGCTCGAACTGGCCGGTATTGGCCGCGTTGATCCGGAAATAAGTCGACAGCTCCATCGGGCAGCGAACGCCCTTGGGGACAAACACGAAGGACCCATCCGTGAACACGGCTGAGTTCAGCGTCGCGAAGAAATTGTCCGTGTAGGGCACCACGGTACCGAGATACTGCTCGATCAGTTCCGGATGCTTCTGCACTGCTTCCGAAAACGAACAGAAGATCACGCCCGCATCCGCGAGGCGACCCTTGAACGTCGTGGCTACCGACACACTGTCGAACACCGCGTCGACAGCGACGCCGGCCAACCGGGCACGCTCGTGCAGCGGAATGCCCAGCTTGTCGTACGTTTCAAGCAGCTTGGGGTCGACGTCCGCAAGGCTCTTCGGCCCATCGGTCCTGGACTTTGGTGCCGAATAGTAGGAAATCGACTGATAGTCGATCGGCGCAATGCGTAACTTGGCCCAATGGGGCTCACGCATCGTCTGCCAATGGCGGAAGGCCTTCAGTCGCCACGCGAGCAGGAACGCCGGCTCATTCTTCTTGTGCGAAATCAGCCGGATCACGTCTTCATTGAGCCCGGGAGGGACGGTATCCGCTTCGATATCCGTGACGAAGCCGTGCCGATACTTCTGGGCAACGAGGGCGTCGAGGTCGGTGGGGGTGGTGGCCATGATGTTTCCGGGGCTATCGCTGCCGCTCACTCGCCCGGTGTCCTGACCACACGCGCCGGACGGAAGCCAACGGGGTGCAACCCGACTACCATTTCCTGCGCTTGCTTGCCGGCCCGGTCGAGTCCGGCGAGCTGGGCGAGAGACACGTCCGTCAGCGCGCGATGCACTGCCGAGTTGACTCGCTGCCACGCATGACCCACGCCACAGGTGGCCTCGATGCCGCAGGCGCTGTGCTTGCCACTGCATTCGGTCAATGCGAAAGGTCCCTCGAGAGCATCCAGGATGGCGGCAGCCGTGATTTCCGTGGCCGGCCGCGCAAGCTGGTACCCCCCGTGGCTGCCGCGCAACGAGGCTACCAGCCCCGCCCGATGTAGGCCCTTGAGCAGTTTGCTTACCGTGGGCAATCCGAGCCGGGTACGTTCGGCCACTTCGGACGCCGTTTGCAGCCGATCCGGCTGGGCCGCCAGACAGGCCAGGATGACGGTGCCGTAGTCGGTCAGTTTGCTGATTCGCAACATGGCTCAAGGCCGCCTGAGTGAGTGAAGAGCCGGGGCAACCCATGCAATTGGGCTACCCAATTGGGACTATTCTAGTCCCATAAGAGGGCGCCTGTCATCGGTTGTGACGCCGCTGGCAGACAAAGCACCTGTGCGACCGTTGCGCGGGGAGCAATTTGTTATCCTACCGCCCCCTCAGGACCCCCTATTCGAAACAGTGTTATTGCGGAGGCTATGAATCATGAGTCGCACAGAACTCGAAGCGGTCGCGCGCGCGATGGTTGCCAAGGGCAAGGGTATTCTCGCTGCGGACGAATCGAGCGGCACCATCAAGAAGCGGTTTGACGGTATCAAGCTCGAATCGACCGAAGAGGCGCGGCGCACCTATCGGGAACTGCTGTTCACGGCGCCCAGGGCGGCCGACTACATCAGCGGCGTGATCCTGTACGACGAGACCATCCGCCAGAAGACGAAGGCCGGAGTGCCTTTTCCGGAGTATCTCGCGAAGCTCGGGATTATCCCCGGCATCAAGGTCGACACCGGCGCGAAGCCGCTGGCAGGATTTCCCAACGAGACGATTACCGAAGGCCTGGATGGGCTGCGCGAACGGCTGGCCGAGTACTACAAGCTGGGCGCACGGTTTGCCAAGTGGCGTGCGGTGATCGACATCGGTGCGGGTTTCCCCACGCAGTTCGCCATCGACGCCAATGCGCACGCACTGGCCCGCTACGCTGCGCTGTGTCAGGAAGCCTCGATTGTTCCCATCGTGGAACCTGAAGTGCTGATGGATGGCGCGCATACGCTCGAGCGCTGTGAAGAAGTGACCGATGCGGCACTCGAGGCTTTGTTCAATGCCCTGAATTCACATCGGGTTCATCTCGAAGGGACCATTCTCAAGCCCAACATGGTGATCTCCGGCAAGAAGGCTCCTGTCCGTGCCGCTCCCCAGCAGGTGGCTGAGGCAACGGTGCGATGCCTCAAGCGGCACGTGCCGGGCGCTGTGCCTGGAATCGCGTTCCTGTCCGGTGGCCAGTTGTCTGAAGAGGCGACCGCTCACTTGAGCCTCATGAACCGGCTCGGGCCGTTGCCCTGGGAGCTGTCGTTCTCCTACGGACGCGCGTTGCAGGACGCCGCGCTTAAGGCCTGGGGTGGCAAGGCTGAGAACTTTGTTGCCGGCCAGGCCGCGTTTCTGAAGCGGGCGCGACTGAATGGCATGGCTCACGCGGGCACGTACACGCCCGCGCATGAGCAGGATGCTGCCTAGGGAACCTTTGATTAATCCATCCGCGCCAGCTGTGCAGGCCACTACGGTCGACAATCTCGTGGAAATCTCGGGCGTCCACTACTCGGTAGGCGGGCGCTCGATTTTTTCAGGGCTCGATATCACGATTCCCCGCGGGCGCATTACGGCCATCATGGGACCGAGCGGCACCGGCAAGACCACGCTGCTGCGACTGATGACCGGGCAGATCAGGCCGGATCGCGGCCGGATTCTGGTCGACGGTCAGGATGTTTCAAGGCTCTCAACCGCCGATCTCTACCGCCTGCGCAGGCGCATGGGGATGCTGTTCCAGAATGGCGCGTTGCTCACCGACATCGACGTGTTCGAGAACGTCGCATTCCCGCTGCGTGAACATACGCGGCTGCCCGAAAGCATCATCAGGAACATCGTCCTGGCCAAACTCCAGACGGTGGGCTTGAGGGGCGCCTGGTCGCTGTACCCGTCCGAATTGTCGGGTGGCATGGGTCGGCGTGTGGCACTGGCTCGCGCCATGGCGATGGATCCGGAACTGCTGATCTACGATGAACCCTTCGCCGGACTTGATCCGATCTCGCTCGGGGTCATTCTGCGTCTCGTCAGGCAGACGAACGATGCGCTTGGATTGACCAGTATCGTGGTGTCGCACGACGTGGATGAGATCGCGACGATTGCGGATGTCAGCTATATCCTCTCGGCAGGCAAAGTGGTGGCGTCCGGTAACCCCAAGGCACTCAAGGCAAGCGATTCCGAACTGGTACGGCAGTTCATGAACGGCTTGCCCGATGGCCCTGTCGCTTTCCACTATCCCGCACCCGATTACCGTGAGCAACTGCTCGCCGGGGACGTTTGACGCGATGCGCTTGTTGCATGAGCTGCTCGCTGCGCTGAAGAACTTCGTCGTGTCCGTCGGGGCGACGGCGATTTTCCTTGTCCGCATCCTGGGCCAGGTACCTGGCGCGCTTCTGCGGCCGCGCTACATCGTCGACCAGATCCACAATGCCGGGGCGCTGTCGCTGGTCATCATCATGACCTGCGGTCTCTTCGTGGGCGCGGTGCTGGGGTTGCAGGGCTATGATCTGTTGTCGCGGTTCGGGTCCGAGGACTCGCTAGGTACGGCGGCGGCACTGGGCTTGATCAAGGAACTCGGACCGGTAGTGACGGCTCTACTGTTTGCCGGGCGTGCGGGTACGGCGCTTGCGTCCGAGATCGGGCTGATGCGGGCTACTGACCAGCTGTCTGCCATGGAAATGATGGCGGTCGATCCGATTCGCCGGGTGATTGCACCCCGTTTCCTTGGGGGCGTCATCGCGATGCCGCTGCTCAGTGCCATTTTCATCTCGATCGGCATCTTTGGCGTGCAACTCGTCGGCGTGCAGCAGTTGGGGGTGGACCAGGGTTCGTTCTGGTCGCAGATGATTGCCAGCGTGGAGTCCGGTGACATCAACGAAGGCATCATCAAGAGCTGCGTTTTCGGGGTGGCCTGCAGCCTGGTTGCGGTACACGAAGGATATACGGCCAGGCCGACGGCCGAAGGCGTCGGGCGGGCGACTACCCGTACGGTGGTGATTTCCGCCGTGCTGACATTGATACTGGATTTCATGCTCACGGCCGTCATGCTGTGATGCCAGTTGCGAGGTAATGACATGCGTCAGTCAAGCGCCACCGAGATTTCCACGGGCCTGTTTGTCCTGCTGGGCTTTGCGGCCCTGTTGTTCATGGTGACGCAGATCACCAGCCGCGAATTCTCGCTGGGCAGCGGCTCGGCCTATCACGTTGAAGCGTTGTTCGAGAACATCGGCGGACTCAAGGCGGGTGCTCCCGTTTCGATGTCCGGCGTCACGGTCGGCCGCGTGGAGTCGATCACGTTTGACCAGTCGGTCTACAAGGCCAGGGTCCGGCTGCGTTTCGACAATTCCTATGACCGCATTCCCGAAGACAGCAATGCCAGCATCCTGACGTCGGGGCTGCTCGGTGGGCAGTACGTCGGCATTTCTCCTGGCGGCGCTGATGGCTTTTTGCAGGATGGCAGCAAGATCGAATTCGTCCAGGACGCGCTGGTGCTTGAGAACCTGATCAACCGCTTGCTGGTCAGTATGTCATCGCGTAACGATAGCGAGACTGCGCCGGCGGCAAAGGAGTAGGGCTCATGAAGGTCACCTGTTCCGTCGTCCACTACTCACGCGTTGCCGCGCTGGCAGTCCTGGGAGCGATGCTGGCAGCGCCCGCGGTTCCGGTCATGGCGGGTGAGCCTGCGGCTGCCACGGCCGTCAACACGCAGGGGCCGCGTGAGCTGATCGACAGCGTCGCACAGCAGCTGCTCAAGGAACTGCAGGCGCACCGTGAAGAGTACAAGAATGATCCCGCCGCGCTGCGCAAGCTGGTGGACGATACCTTGCTGCCGCATTTCGATACGCAGACCGCGGCACAACGGGTGCTGGCCGTTCACTGGCGGACCGCAACTCCCGAGCAGCGCAAACGGTTCATCGACGCCTTCTACAAGTTCATGCTGCAGACCTACGGCAACGCGCTGGTGGAGTTCACGCCGAATCAGCTCGTGGTGTTGCCTTTCAAGGGCGACCCTAAAGCGAAGACAGCCACTGTGGAAACCCGCGTCAATACGGGCAGTGGCAAGCCGGTACCGGTCAACTATTCGATGCGGCTGACGCCAACGGGCTGGAAGGCGTGGGACGTCACGATCGAAGGCATTTCGTACGTACTGTCGTTTCAGAAGGACATCGGCGCCGAGATCAACCAGAAAGGCCTCGATGCCGTGATTGAGCGGCTTGAGTCCGGTACCCCCGCCAAACCCGGCACCTCTGCGTAGTGAGGCAGACTGTGACGGCCACTGCCGAGCTCAAGATCGTGGATGCGAGTCATTTTGTCGTGACGGGGGAGCTTGGTTTCGACACCGTGAATGCGCTGTTGGTTACGAGCCGGGCGAAGTTTGCGGGTGCCGCGGCGCAGATCGAAGTGGATCTGGCGGGTGTTACGCAGAGTGATAGTGCTGGCCTCGCACTGCTGATCGAATGGTTGAAGTTCGCCAGCCACACCGGCAAGAGCATTCGCTTCACCCGGGCTCCTGAACAGCTGCGCGCGTTGGCCCGTATCAGTGAACTTGACGACCTGCTGCCAATGGAAGGCTGATGCGATTGTTCAGGGTACGGGGGTCGGTGCTGTCTCTGGCGCCGGCTCTTCTTCGAGAGGCTCGTCATCGAAAGTCGGTTCGGGCGGATTGCCGTCATAGATCTGGTATTCACGCCGCTGGACCCACACATCGCGCAGGAAGGCATAGGGGTCGAATACATTGTTGAGCTGGGAATCCAGTTGCAGAAGTGCGGCACGGTCGTTGACGATTGCAAGTCCGCGCGCCGACCACTCCAGCTCCCAGCTGACGTCGATGTAGAGCGTCACGCCGGAAAAGTAATCCGCGATTCGCGACGGCCCGTCGCGAAGGCTCGACGGCCCGAAGAAAGGAATGGTCAGGAAGGGACCGGAAGGCACGCCCCAGACCGCGAGTGTCTGCCCGAAATCCTCGTTATTCTCGGGCAGCCCCGCATGCGTTGCCACGTCGATCAGTCCGCCAATTCCCACCACGCTGTTGATCACGAGGCGCCCGGTATCACGGCACGCCATCACGGGTTTGCCCTGGAGCAGCTGGTTGACGATGGTCCACGGGTACGTGAGATTGGAAAAAAAGTTGCTGACACCAGTGCGCGCCCAGCCTGGCGTGACGGCCTTGTAACCCTTGGCAACCGGCTTCAAGGCGTTGCGATCAGCAAAATCGTTGAAGCGATAGACGCCGCGATTGAAGCCCTCCCACGGGTCCGAAGAAGAGGTTCTGCCTGGCGCCGTGGCACAGCCTCCGAGCGCGGCGAGAACAAGCAGGAGGAAAGGGGTACGCAGGGCGCAGGGCTGCAGGAGTGTCATGCGGGAGCGGAATCCATTCGACAGCATCGACTGATAGCGGTTCAGCAAGGCCATTCGCGGGAATGTCTTGCGCGGATTCTAGCAGCTAGCCGGGCGGGCGGCTTTGTCGCGATCCGCCGCCAGTGTCGCTCTGCCTGCCGCGTCGTTTCGGCAACGCTGCCTGGATCTCTTCCAGGCGGGCCTGGAAGCGCGAGCGTTGTACCTGGCTCAGTTCGGGAACGTCCAGAGCCATTTTCAGCTGATTGATCGCGAGGGGGAGGTCGCCCCCCATCAGGTGGTATTCCGCCATGTAGTAATAGGAGTCCGCGACATCACCTGCAGAGTTCGCCGCCCTTGCAATGAGTCGCGCCTGTTCGGGAGTCGGTGCCACGGTATTGAAAAGATCCAGCAGGACCTGGTGCGCCCGACGCGAATCGCCTTGCTGCATCAGTGTTTCGGCATAGCGTACCGTGACAGGTATGTTGCGCGGAAACAGATTGCGTGCGGAGTCGAGGGTAGCCAGCGCAGCCTTGTCATCGCCCGCCTGCTGCTGCGCCTGGCCCAGCGCGGTGTGATACTGGATGACGGCCTGATCCGCCTTGAGCAGCGATGTAAAAATGGGTACGGCGGCTTCCGCACGTCCTGCCGACATCAGCGCAAGGCCCTTGCCGTAGCGCTCGGCGGGCGTGGCATCCGCTTCATTCGTGATGGTGGCGGCGTAGTAGTCGAGGGCGTTCTTGCCCGCCGGGGTGGACAGCACCCGCAGTCTTTCCCGCGTCAGCGAATAACTCAGGCTGTCCGGTGCATAGGGTCCCTGGTACTGTTGTGCCCGGCTGCGCGACTCCGAAATACGTGTGGTGCTCACCGGGTGGGTGCGCAGCATTTCGGGAATCATGCCTTCGGTCGTTCCGGCACGTCGACCGATGGTTTCAAAGAAGGCGGGCATGGAATCGGGATCAAATCCGGATTGGGCCAGGAAGTTGATGCCAACCCGGTCTGCTTCGATCTCGTTCTCGCGCGTAAAGCTGATCTGGTTCTGGATGGCAACGCTCTGAGCGGCAGCCATGCCTGCCATGGCCATGTCTCCACCGCCTGCGGCAGCACCGAGCAGGATGGCAGCCAGCATCGCCGCCGTTGATACGAGCCCGGTGCGACTCTGTTCGGCAATGCTGCGGGCAATGTGCCGCTGCGTGACATGGGCGATTTCGTGTGACAGGACGCTCGCCAGTTCGCCTTCATTGTGGGTTTCGAGCAGCAGACCCGCATTGACACCGACAAAGCCGCCCGGCAACGCAAAGGCATTGATGTCATTGTCCTTGACGACGAAAAAGTCAAAGTGCTGTCGACCCTCCTGTGCCTGGCTCGACAGGCGCAGACCGAGTGACTCGATGTATTCGGACACTTCGGGGTCATCCAGAATCTGGTCGCCATCGCGCAGTCCCCGGACGATCATGCGTCCGATGCGATACTCGTCTTCGAGCGTGATGATGGCCTGCGCCGGGCTGCCCATATCCGGCAGCTCAGCCGCGCGTACGGCTCCCACGGGCGCAACGTTGACGAAGAGCGCCACGATCAAGAGCCAGCTAAGGATGCTTTCACGTTTGTGCCAGAGACCTGAAGTACCGGGTTCGACCCCGTCATGCCCAAGAGGTTCGATTCTGGGCGCGCGGGTGGCCCGGGGCAAGTGAGCCGTTCCTCAGGAATTTGCTGCCTTTGCAATTAGTTACAGTCTGCGAAGTGCGGCTTTTGTAGCGTCACCCGTGCGCCGACTCCCGCAAAAGGTCTGCACCACCTTGATCTAGAGCGTCTCCGAGGCATGATCGGCGAGGCGCGAGCGTTCGCCGCGCATGAGCGTGATATGGCCACCATGTTCCCACCCACGGAATCGATTCACCACGTAGGTCAACCCTGAGGTGGTCTCTGTCAGGTAGGGAGTGTCGATCTGCGCAATATTTCCAAGGCACACGAGTTTCGTACCAGGACCGGCACGAGTGACGACAGCCTTCATCTGTTTGGGCGTAAGGTTCTGCGCCTCATCGAGAATGATGAACCGATTCAGGAACGTACGGCCGCGCATGAAATTGAGCGAGCGGATCTTGATGCGATTGCGCAGCAGGTCATTGGTGGCTGCCCGTCCCCAGGTGCCGCCTTCCTGGCTTTGCGTCAGGACCTCCAGGTTGTCCATGAGGGCGCCCATCCAGGGTTCCATTTTCTCTTCTTCAGTGCCTGGCAGAAAGCCGATGTCCTCGCCCAGCGGGATCGTGACCCGCGTCATGATGATCTCGGTGTAGCGGTTGCTCTCAAGCGTCTGCGCGAGGCCGGCAGCAAGCGTGAGCAGCGTTTTACCGGTGCCGGCAGGACCCAGGATCGTGACAAAGTCGACTTCCGGATCCATCAGCAGATTGAGTGCGAAGTTCTGCTCGCGATTGCGGGCCGTGATGCCCCAGATGTTGTGCCGCTCACCGCGAAAGTCCCGTACGAGCTGCAGTACTGCTTCGCTGTTCTCGAGCTTGCTGACGATGGCTTCGAAGCCATTGCCTTCTTCCTGATACACGAACTGGTTGACGTGCCAGTCGCGGGTCATGGGCCCCTTGATGCGATAGAACGTCTGCGCGTGCTCCTGCCACGATTGCATGCCCTTGCCGTGTTTTTCCCAGAATGACGCGGGCAGCTTCTGTACACCGGTGTAGAGCAGGTCGGCATCTTCAATCGTCTTGTCGCTGTAGTAGTCCTCGGTCTGTACACCGATGATGGAGGCCTTGATGCGCAGATTGATGTCTTTGGAAACCAGCGTGACACGGGCCTCCTTGAACTCCTTCTGCAGCGCCAGCGTCTGCGCCAGAATTTCGTTGTCGGCACCGTGTCCGGGCAACGTATCGGGCAACACCGATGCCAGTTTACGGGTCTGGAAATAGAGGCGGCCGCTGGGGGCTTTCTTGCCCCCGTTGACGATCTTTGCCGTGGGCAGTTCGATACCAAGGTCAATTTGCGCCTTGCTCGAGCCACCCATCAGTTCGTCGAGGAACCGGCTGACCTGGCGCACATTGCGGGCGGCTTCGGAGACGCCTTTCTTGCCCGCATCCAGCTCCTCCAGCACGATCATCGGTATGTAGATGTCGTGTTCCTCAAAGCGGAAAATCGCGGCCGGGTCGTGCATCAGCACATTGGTGTCCAGCACGAATATGCGGCGCTTCGCCGCGCGGGTCTTCCTGGTCAACGTTCTTGAACTCCCGATGGCGTAAAGGCGATTAGGGCGAGGGCTTAAGTGCCTTGGCGGCGGCGAGCACTGCGGCTGCATGGCCCGCAACTTTGACCTTGCGCCACTCATGGCGCAGCACGCCCTTGCCGTCGATCAGGAACGTGCTGCGCACAATCCCCATGAACTTCCTGCCGTACATGCTCTTTTCCTGGATGACGTCGAAAAGCCTGCAGACCTTCTGGTCGACATCGGCCAGCAGTTCGAAGGGGAATTGCATTTTCGCCTTGAACCTTTCATGCGATTCCAGGCTGTCGGCCGAGACGCCGAGGACGATGGTGCCGGCTTTGCGGAAGGCCGCGGCTGTGGTGGCGAAGTCCCTGCCTTCCTGGGTGCAGCCTGGCGTGTTGTCACGCGGGTAGAAATACAGGACGACCGCAGAGCCGGCTGCGTCCTTCAGTGCCCAACTGCCTGTGCCCGTCGCAGGCAGGGAAAAAGCCGGGACGGCTTTGCCAAGGGCGACTGTTTTGACGGCCATTGTCTGGTGGGAGCGCAGTGAGTCAGGACTTCAGGGGTTCGAGGATCGCATCAAGGTTCTGGTGATCACAGAAATCCATGAATTCTTCGCGCAGGGCGGCCACATGGATCTTGCTGGGGATATGCACGACCATCTGCACCGAAAACATGGGCGCCCCGGTGTGTGCCGCGGCATAGCTGCGGGTATTCACTTCCGCGATATCGATGCCCCGTGAACTGAAGAAACCGGCGAGGTGGAACACGATTCCTGGTTGGTCGAGGCACACTACATCGACAGAATAGGTGAGTACGTCCGACCGGGCTGCCTTGGGCTCCGTGCGCCGCACCGTGACGCTCATGTTACCCGCTGCGTCGAGTTTGGCTACTTCGGCCTCGAGACGTGCCAGCGTGTGCCAGTTCCCTGCAACCAGCAGCAGCATGGCAAATTCGTTGCCAAGCGCGCTCATGCGGCTCTCCACGATGTTGCCGCCGCAGTCGAGTACTACCCTGGTGAGATCGTAGACGAGGCCGGTCCGGTCGTTGCCGATGGCAGAAATGACGATAAGTTGTTTCATTAAACCGGTCGGTGTCTGTTGCTCCTTCGAGTGTACAGGCATCGACCGGCAGAAAAAACTTGAGTACGATCACGTCCCCTTTTGAGCGGCCCAGGGTTTCCCCATGTTCAGCGGTAGCATCGTCGCAATCGTCACGCCCATGCGGGCGGACGGCGCAGTGGATTATTCGGCCCTCGACGGACTCGTCGATTTTCACGTCGCCAATGGCACCGACGGCATCGTTGCGGTAGGTACGACGGGTGAATCGCCTACGCTGGATGTCGAGGAGCATATGGAAGTGGTCAGGCGCGTGATTGCCCGCGCGGCCGGGCGGATTCCGGTGATCGCCGGCACCGGAGCGAATTCCACGCGCGAAGCTATTGAATGGACGGAACTGGCGCGGCAGTCAGGAGCCGCTGCATGTCTGCTGGTGACGCCGTATTACAACAAGCCGACGCAGGAAGGGCTTTTCCAGCACTACAAGGCCATTGCCGCGGCAGTGCGGATTCCGCAGATTCTCTACAACGTTCCGTCCCGCACGGGCGTCGACATGAAGCCGGATACGGTGGTTCGGCTCGCTGACGTGCCCAATATCATTGGCATCAAGGAGGCCAGCGGTTCGCTGGAGCGCAATCTGGAACTGCAGGCCCGTCTCGGTGACCGGTTCCTGTTGCTGAGCGGTGACGACGACATCGCCTGCGAGAGCATTCTGGCGGGCTTCAGGGGCGTCATCTCGGTCACCGCCAATGTGGCACCACGACCCATGCATGAGATGTGTGCGGCCGCGCTCGCCCACGATGCCGGGCGTGCACGCACCATAGATAAAACATTAACAGGATTGCATAAGTATTTGTTTATTGAGTCTAATCCAATCCCCGTCAAATGGGCCCTGGCGCGCATGGGTTTCATTGAAGATGGCTTGCGACTGCCGCTCACCCCATTGTCGGATCAGTGCAAGGTGCCCGTGCTCGAAGCACTCCGGCAGGCAGGTATCGCTTTTGCGTGATCGGTTTGCCTGACCTTGATGGGCCGTGTAACCTGCGCGCGCCTGTTGGGTACCCGACCTGCACGCAACGGATTCGGAGAGGTGGCCGAGCGGCCGAAGGCGCTGGACTGGAATTTCAGTAACATCTTCACGGGTGTTCGTGGGTTCGAATCCCACCCTCTCCGCCAAATAAAAAGGCCCGGGGCTTTTGCCCGGGCCTTTTTATTTGGCTGGGTGGGACGAGAACCCACGACGCTAGTGGGTTCGACAAAATTGCATGGAGCAATTTTGGACAGCGCTAGCTGGCGCGAACGCGTGGCGGCCATGGAAGGCGAGCCACAATCCCACCCTCCTTCCACGCCGCCAGCGACGTATATACCGAGATCCGCTACCGCACCATACCTATCCAGATGGCCGGCAATCTCCGCGCTCTCTCACCGAATCAGCTTCTCCCTCCGCAACCTGTCCGCGATCGGTGCCGTGATCGCGAGGATGCTGGAGCCGCGCGATTCGAGCTTCTGTGCTGTCGTGTCCAGTGTATATACGAGCGTCGCACCGCGGGTTTCGTACAGTGTCGACGTAATGTGGGCTTCCGACTCGAGCGTCGTGATTGGTGGCGACGTCTGGAACTCACCGTAAACGACCGGAATGCCGTAGGTGCCATAGTTGCCGTAATAGCCGCTCGCAAAGCCGAAGTCCGTAGCCTTGTACTGCGCGCTGCCGCGGGTGTCCCGGTCGCCACCTTCCTTCACGTCGAACGATTTGGAAACCAGAATGGTTGCCAGCACCGCATCGGCCTGTTGAGACACGATTGCCTGATCGATGCTTTCGCGGGTCAGCGGGTCCTTCTGAGCCACCGCGTCGCAGCTTGCGATCGCCGTCGTGGACTCGCTCCTCATCTGCGATGCCAGGAAACTCTCGAACGTGCACCGCTGGTTGATGTCCGGGCTGACGCCGACGATCAGCACCTTCTTGAATGTCTGGTCGCGGGGCGCCTTGTCCTGCCACGCGCTTTTTACTGAAACCTGACTCGTGCACCCGCAGAGCCAGGCGGCGCCGAGTAGCACCAGCACCAGTCCCTTCCCGGTCCCGAGTGGCAAAAAATCGCTGGTGTGCACTGGATACTCCTCACGCCGGATGAACGGCTAGCATATACAATTCCACCATGGCTACCCGCAAGAAATCCGGATCGATCAGCCTCACACAGCTCGGTCGCGCAACGGCCCTGCCCACGTCGCCCGAGGCGGCGGTTCTGGAAAGGGTCCCGAATCCGCACCCCGATAAACGGTATCTGGCGCGGTTTACGGCTCCCGAGTTCACTTCGCTTTGTCCGATTACCGGACAACCGGATTTTGCACAACTGGTGATCGACTATGTGCCGGGCCGCTGGCTGGTCGAAAGCAAGTCGCTGAAGCTTTACTTGAATTCATTCCGCAATCACGGCGCTTTTCACGAAGACTGCACGGTCGCGATTGCCGATCGTCTCGTGAGGCTGCTGAAACCACGGTGGTTGCGCATCGGCGGGTATTGGTATCCCCGTGGAGGGATCCCGATTGATGTCTTCTGGCAGACAGGCAGGCCCCCTGCCGGAGTCTGGATACCGGAGCAGGGCGTACCGCCATACAGGGGCAGGGGCTGACCGCACCTGACTTTAGCGTTTGTGGCGCGAGCTGGTATAGTCCGCCGCCCTCGGCAATGAGCAGCTTTATGGTGGCTCGTGCCGGTTCCTCCGCGACGATCAGCCGTGAACCCCGCCAGGCCCGGAAGGGAGCAACGGTAACGGTGATATCGGGCGCCGGAGGGGTGCCGGTGCGGGCCGCCTCCCTTCGAACAGGCCGGAGGGCACGTGCCTTCCTGCACTGGTACAGTTACGACTCTATGAGCTATCTCGTTCTCGCCCGTAAATGGCGGCCGCGGCTGTTCAGTGAACTGGTCGGGCAGGAGCATGTGCTTCGCGCGCTGGTCAACGCGCTCGAGTCCGGCCGTGTGCATCATGCATTTCTGTTTACCGGCACGCGCGGTGTGGGCAAGACGACCATCGCCCGGATCCTGGCGAAATCACTCAACTGCGAGACGGGAATCAGCTCCAGGCCCTGCGGACAGTGCAGCGCCTGTCGCGAAATCGACGAGGGCAGGTTTGTAGACCTGATCGAGGTCGATGCGGCGTCCCGGACGAAGGTGGATGACACGCGTGAACTTCTCGACAACGTGCAGTATCTGCCGGCGCGAGGTCGCTACAAGGTGTATCTCGTCGACGAAGTGCACATGCTGTCGACGCATTCGTTCAATGCCTTGCTGAAGACGCTCGAGGAGCCGCCGCCCCACGTCAAGTTCCTGCTGGCCACGACGGATCCGCAGAAACTGCCCGTCACCGTCCTGTCCCGCTGTCTGCAGTTCAACCTGAAGCGGTTGTCCCCCGGGCTCATCGGCAAACGGCTGGCCGAGATCATGCAGGCGGAGAAGATCGAAGCGGAGCCGGAAGCGTTGCGACTGGTCGCCAAGGCGGCGGAAGGCAGTATGCGTGATGCGCTCAGCCTGCTGGACCAGGTCATTGCCTTTGGCGGCGCGCGCGTCAGTACCGCAGATACCCGCGCCATGCTGGGCACTGTGGACCACTCACAGATCGTTGCGGTTCTCGAAGCGCTGGCCGCCAGGGATGGCAGGCGAATGCTCGAAGTCGTTCGCGCCATGGATGAGCACGTGCCTGACTACCGTGAAGCGTTGAGCGAGCTGGCGGCACTTCTGCAACGGATTGCCATTGTCCAGGCGGTTGCCGACTGGGATGCGGGCGAGGAGCAGGACATGGAAGTGCTGCAGCAACTCTCAGGCCTCCTGAGCCCCGAGGACACGCAGCTTTACTACCAGATTGCGCTGCTCGGTCGGCGCGATCTCGAACTCGCGCCAGATCCGCGGGCGGGTTTTGAAATGACGCTGCTGCGCATGCTGGCTTTTTATCGGGATGGTGCGGCTGTCGGGGAGCAGCGCACTCCAGCAGTGGTGCCGAAGCCGCGGCCGGATGGTGTGATTGGCAGTGCAGTGCCCGCGGCAACCCACAAGACTGCGTCTGTCACAGCCCAGCCGCTTCCTGCCGATACCGACTGGGCGATCATTGCCGGTCAGCTCAATTTGCAGGGGATGGCGAGCCAGTTGGCCGCTCATTGCACACTGCTGGGCAGACAAGGCAATCGCGTCCGGTTGAAGCTCGATGCGGATGGCGAGCCCTTCCGGCGTCCCGCGCTTGAGGAAAAACTGGCGCAGGCTCTCTCCACCTATTACGGAGAGCCGGTGAAGATCGAATTCGAGATTGGCCATGGTCTGTCTGATACGCCCGCAAAACGCAAACAGGCCGCTGCAGACGACCGTCAGCATACCGCCCGTCTGGCGATCGATGCCGATCCCAATGTCCGGGCGATGCAGGACATGTTTGGCGCGGTCGTACAACCGGAATCCGTAAAGCCGTTGGAACATGAATCGTAAAGTGTGAACCGTGAACCGTGAAACGCCAGATGCTGGAACTCGCGTAGTCCGGCGCATCACGGTTCACTTCTCACATTTCACGCAAATTCGGGAGCAACTATGAAAGGTGGAATCGGCAACCTGATGAAGCAGGCGCAGGCAATGCAGGCCAACATGCAACGCGCCCAGGCGGAGATCGCCACACTGGAAGTGGGTGGCGAGTCCGGTGGTGGCATGGTCAAGGTGACGATGAATGGCAAGCATGAAGTCAGTCGGGTCATCATCGACCCGAGTCTGCTCGGCGACGACAAGGACATGCTCGAGGATCTCATCGCGGCTGCCATCAATGACGCTGTGCGAAAAGTCGAGCGGGCGACGCAGGAGAAGATGGGCGGTTTGATGGCAGGAATGAATCTGCCGCCTGGCTTCAAGATGCCGTTCGGTTCCTGATTCGCTGACTCCGCAATGCTGTATCCGCCCTCCCTGCTGCAGTTGATCGATGCACTTCGTTGCTTGCCGGGCGTCGGACCCAAATCCGCCCAGCGGATGGCCTTTCACCTCCTCGAGCACAATCGGGGAGGAGCTTCGGCGTTGGCCGATGCGCTCTCGGCGGCAGTCAAAGGTGTTGGCAGCTGCAGGCGCTGTCGCATGTTCGCCGAGCGCGAGCTCTGTCCAGTGTGTGAGGCTCCGTCGCGAGACGGGTCTTTGCTGTGCGTCGTCGAGTCTCCTGCGGACGTGGCAGCTGTCGAGCAATCAGGCAGCTATCGCGGCCGATACTTTGTCCTGATGGGACATCTGTCCCCGCTCGATGGCATCGGGCCCGACGAGCTCGGACTTGCGCACCTTGAAGGGCTGCTGCGCGAGCAGGAAATCAGGGAAGTGATTCTGGCCACCAATCCAACGGTGGAAGGGGATGCCACTGCCCATTTCGTCGCGGAGATTGCGGCCCGCAATCACATCCGGGCAAGCCGGATCGCGCATGGTGTGCCCGTGGGTGGCGAACTCGAATACGTGGATGGTGGAACGCTGGCACATGCGCTAGCGGGAAGATTGGAGGTCAAGGACGTTAGGACGTAGAGACGTAGATGAGGTGGAGGTAACGTCGGACAGTCCTTGACAGCGCTGTTGATTTCCTAGCTTTCGTCTCGTCTGTTCTCACGTCCCTCACGCCCGCGGGCGTTCGTGCGACGGCTGAAGTTGCTTCAGCAGGTTGACAAGTCGCCTGTAACCCTCGAATCGCCTGCGGGAAATCGATCCAGCCTCGACGGCCGCCTGTACGGCGCACCCCGGTTCCCGCAAGTGCAGACAATTGTTGAAACGGCACCGTACCGACACGGCCATGATTTCAGGCCAGCCCGTCTGAATCAGCGCTTCTGCAACGGGCGCAGGCGCAAAATCGCGGACACCCGGTGAGTCGACGAGTTCGCCACCGCCAGGTAACGCCAGCAGGGTTGCCGAGACTGTGGTGTGCGTGCCTTCTCCGTCGACATCGACAGCGCGCGCGTCGGGCGGCTCGACGCCGGGACCAGTGCGTTGCACAGGGTAGACTTTCCTACGCCGGATTGGCCAACGAGCAACGTGACCTCATGTCTGAAGAGGTCTCGCAGCGGGTTCAGGCCATCGCCTGAGAGTGCAGACAGACTGACAACGGGGAATCCCGCGCTTGGCATACTCCTGAACGATAGCGTCCGAGAATGCGCTGGCGGCGCTCAGGTCAGCCTTGTTGACCAGCACGGCGCCTTTGACTCCAGCATAGGCAGCACCCGCCAGGTATCGGTCGATCATGTAGAGATCCGGCTCCGGTTCCGGAGCCAGCATGACTGCCACCAGCGTCACATTGGCGGCCAACGGCTCGGTTCGACCCCGGTTGTCCGTCCGCGCGATCACTGTCCGCCTGGACTCGACTCCGGTGATCTGCCATTCGTCGCTGCCGGCGCCGCGCGCCAGCCGGACCTCGTCCCCGCAAACGATCTGCAGGCGCTTGCCGAACAGCACGGCAGCGTGTCTATCACCAACAGCCGTTTCAACAATTGCCCGTCGGCCGTAACACTCCACGACCCTGGCAGGAAACCACTGTGGCACCGGGTCCTGAGCGCGGTTCATGCAACGCCAGTCACGGGTAGGGCTGTCGGCTTCCGGCCAAGCGCCTCTAACCGCTCGATTCGCGTCAGCGCAGGCGGATGCGAGAAATAGAACGCGGCGTATACCGGATCGGGCGTCAACGTCGTTGCATTGTCCCGGTAAAGCTTTACCAGTGCGTGCACCAGATGTGCTGGCGCCGCCTGCGTGCTGGCGAATTGATCCGCCTCGAATTCATGACGCCTTGACCACCATGCGCCGAGAGGCGTCAGGTAGAAAGTCACTACAGGCGCGGCGAGCGTGAATAGCAGCAGGGCAGAGTGGGAAGAAGGTTCTGCGACGCCCAGTGCAAGGTAGAACACCGGCGATGCCGCAAGCTGACCCAGGATCGCCAATCCGGCAAAAGCGGTCACCAGCGACAGCAGCAGGCGCTTGCGCACGTGATGGAGGCTGAAGTGCCCGAGTTCATGGGCGAGGACTGCTTCGATTTCCTCGTACTGCAGGCGCTCGATCAGTGTATCCATGAAGACGATGCGCTTGTGGCGACCGAGCCCGGTGAAATAGGCGTTGCCGTGCGTCGAGCGGCGTGAGCCATCCATGACGAAAACGCCCCTGGTGGTGAACCCGCAGCGTGCAAGCAGTGCCTCGACGCGGGTGCGCAGTTCGTCGTCCGACAGCGGTACGAACTGGTTGAACAGTGGAGCAATGAAGGTCGGCCAGGCCCAGGTCACCAGCACCGTGAATAGCACCCATACGCCGAATACAAACAGCCACCAGTACTGGCCTGCATGTTCCATCAGGAGCAGCACAGCGATGAGCAGAGGGCCGCCAAGCAACACACCAACCAGCAGGCTCTTCAGCAGATCCGTCACGAACAGCTGGACTGTCATGCGGTTGAAGCCGAACCTCGCTTCGATGCGGAAGACCCGCCACAGCGAGAACGGCAGATCGAGAAGCAGCGTCAGCAGCATCACGGCAGCAACCACTGCAACGCCATGCCAGAGGGCGCTCAAGCCAGCACCGTTCAAGAAGTGGTCGACCGCCGAAATGCCGCCGCCGATCGTCAGCGCCAACAGCAGGAGCGCTCCGACGACGATGTCAATACAGGCAAGGCGCGCATGAGCCATCGTGAAATCCGCCGCCCGCCGGTGCTCTTCCAGGCTGATCGTCACCGCGAAGGGCGCTGGTACCGTTTCCCTGTTTTGCCTGACGGTGCTGTATTGCCTGCCGAGCAGCCACAGCCGCAGCACGGTGCCGCATATCAACAGCGCTACAAAGATAACGGTCAATGTCTGCATATTCTGCATTCTAGCAACTGGCATGCAGGACCAAGCGGATTTGCGAGCCGACGAGAATGGCAAGTGCTGGTACTCTACGTATCCAGAGGCAGTTGCCGTGGCAAAGGTGAGGCGATGAGTATCCGCGATCTGGACCGGCTGATATGGATCGATCTTGAGATGACGGGCCTCAAGACCGATACGGATTTCATCATTGAAATCGCCACGATCGTCACCGACAGGAATCTCGTCATTCTCGCTGAAGGCCCGGTGCTTGCAATTCATCGTCCGGAGGCGGTTCTGGAGGGCATGGATGACTGGAATCGACGCCAGCATGGATCGTCGGGTCTTGCGCAACGCGTGCGTACCAGCACGATCAGCGTGGAGGTTGCCGAGCGGCAGACGCTGGATTTTCTGGCTGCGTGGGTCGGGGCGGGCGTGTCGCCGATGTGCGGCAACAGCATCTGTCAGGACAGACGCTTCCTGGCACGAGAGATGCCGGCGCTGGAACGGTACTTCCATTACCGCAACCTGGATGTGAGCACCGTCAAGGAACTTGCCCGCCGCTGGGCCCCGCAGGTACTCGAAGGAGTGCAGAAGAATTCTGCACATCTTGCACTCGATGATATTCGTGATTCGATCCGCGAACTCGAACATTACCGCCAGCATTTCCTGCGTGTGGTTTGATATATTCAAAACATGATCACCGACAGCCTGTGCCCCGTCGCGTGGACCGCCCGACCCGGCAGCTTTGTCGGGTTGATGACGCTCTATGAGAGCAACTACGTTCGTCTCGGCTGGCTCGTACCCGATCTGGCGGCAGTGGACGGGGCGCGGATCTCGCACGTGCCAGGCGACTGTCCGCTGACACTGCGGCTTGAAGAGCGCAGCCGCTACACCACCACGCTGGCACTTACCTATCTCTTTGACGATCCTGCCGGCGTCATTGCCGATCCCGACCTCGAGGTGCGCATCTATCACGATGCCCGGCTTGCCGAGGTCAGTCGCTGCGCGCGCTGGCACCGGCATGAGGTGCTGAACACGATCCGTTCCGACCTCGGTCGGCAGCTCGGCGATCGCTGGTTGCGCAATGTCATGCTCAACAAGTGGCTGGATTATTGCGTCGAGCGCGGTCACCGCTTTCAATGAGCATCGCCGACCAGTTCAGCAGTATCCGGCAGAAGTTGCCGGGGACACGAACGCCGGCCGAGGATGAACGGCTGCTGCAGCTGTTTCGCAATCGGGCCGAACTCAAGAAGGAGTTCTCGGACCTCCAGGACGAGAGACACGACCTGCTCGAACGCCTGAAGAAGCAGGAATCCGCGACTCAGCGCGCGAAGGAACAGCTCGAACAGCTGGAGAAGTTCCTCGGTAATCCAGAGGTCGGGCTGCAGTCGCTGGCGTTCTTTCAGCTCAAGGGTCTCTGGAATGTCTGCGGCGAGAAGCTCGCTCGCTTTGCCGAAGAGCTCAGGCGACAGCAGGAAGAACGTGAGCGGCGCCGGCAGCTCATCGAATTCGACCAGGTCAGGCGGCGGAAGCTGGCGCAGGCGGACCTCAAGTTGCTCGAACTGCAGACCACCGCAGATACGCTTGAGTCCCAGGTCCGCCAGCTGGAGGCCAAGTTCGAGTCCCTGCGGGGGTTCTGGCACTACTTCAAACGTCGCGCGCTGTCGGAGGAGATCGGTATCGTGCGGATGAAATGGGATGTCGCTGCAACGGCGGTGACGGATGCGTCGGATGAACGCGCGCTGGTCGAATCAGAGCCGGTGCCGGCGTTCATCGGGATATCCGGCGAGGGGCGGCGGGCCGTCAATACTGCCGTGATTGCCTATGCGCAGCAGCTGGTCGCTCAGCTTGCGGATGGCGGCCTCGCTCTACTGGCCAAGGAAACGACGGTCAAGCGAGTTTACGATGTCCAATATGGTCCCCGCGAGCAATGCCTGCGGTTGATGGCGCTGCTCAAGGCTGCCCTGGTTGCATTGGCCGATGAGCGGGAAGACCTCGGTTCGTTGAAGTCACGCACCGACGCACTGCGTGCCTCTGCGACCTATCGAAGCGATGCGGATACCGTCCCGCAGACAGATTCAATCGGCCTGCTGCCCGTTTCAGCGGCTCTGGTGTCAGACCTGGAAGCCACCGGATACAACGGCATCAACGTCCTTGTTGATGACTATTGGGATCTGTACAAGACGTTGCTGGCCTGAGGTACTCGCCTGCAGGCCTGATTAAGATTACTTGCCGGGCGTCGTCGCTTTGGATACATAGCGACCCCCCATTCCCTGCAAGTCACCCACGATCTGTGCGGCTTCCGTCAGCAGTGCGTCACGCGCGTCCTCGGTCGGGAGCGACTCCATCGTGGTGACGGCGGGCAGGCCCTGCGCCTGCCGACGTGCATTCTCACGCTCAAGTCTTTCCTTCTGCAGTTGCTCGCGTTCCGAGATGCGTGTCTTCAGATTGAGCGATACGGATTTTTCCGCACGCTCATGTTCAAAGGCGTCGATCTCGTGGACCAGGAACTGGAAGTCGGCATCGCCAGCGATGCGTCGCTCATGCTCGGCCGACAACTGCGTGAATGCCTGCTTGAAGTTCACGTCCTTGCCGAAGGTGGCCGGGCGGATACGATCCCATGGCAAGGCGCTTTCACGCGTGCTCTCGCCGACTTCTTCAGGGCTGATCGCCGACGGTAGCGCGATATCCGGCTGGACCCCGCGATGCTGCGTGCTTTCACCCGTAACGCGGTAGAACTTGCCGATGGTGACCGTGAGCTGACCAAATCCCGGATCCGTTCCAAGCGCGTAGCGATCCAGCGGATACAGGTTCTGAACCGTGCCCTTGCCATAGGTTTGCTGTCCTACAACGATGCCACGGCCATAGTCCTGGATTGCTGCTGCAAAAATCTCGGAAGCCGATGCGCTGAAGCGGTCCACGAGGACGGCCATGGGCCCATCCCAGGCAACGTTTGGTTCCGGATCGTCCAGCACTTCAATGCGACCGCCTGTCTCGCGCAACTGCACGACCGGACCGGCTGGGATGAACAGGCCCGACAGACCGGTGGCCTCGGACAAGTGGCCACCGCCGTTGCCTCTCAGGTCCACGACCAGGCCGTCGATGCCCTCGGTCTTGAGTTCCTCGATCAGCTTGCGTACATCCTTGGTCGTGCTCTTGTAGTCCTTGTCACCGTTCGAGCGTGCATCGAAGTCCTGGTAGAAGCTCGGCACGTTGATGACGCCGATCTTGAGCTCGCGGTCGCCGCGGGTAACCTTGCGAACTTCCTTTTTGGCTGCCTGGGCTTCCAGGGTCACCTTGTTGCGGGTGAACTCGATGATCTTTTCGCCCGATCCGGGTGCGGCGCCGGCAGGCAGCACCTGCAGTCGGACCAGCGTATTCACCTTGCCACGAATGATCTGCACGACGTCGTCGAGACGCCAGCCGATGACATCCACCAGCTTGCCGTCCTTACCCTCGCCAACGCTGATGATGCGGTCGTTGACGCTGAGCTGGCCGCTGATCGCGGCAGGGCCGCCGGGTAACACGTTCAGAACGGTGACGTAGTCGTCCACCAGCTGCAACGAAGCGCCGATGCCCTCATAGGAGAGGCTCATCTGGATGCGGTACTCCTCGGAGTTCCGCGGCGAAAAATAGCTTGAGTGCGGATCGAAGACATGGACAAACGCGTTCATGAACACTTCGAAGGCATCGTCAGACGTGACCTGGTCGGTACGCTTCAACACGCGGTCGTAACGGGTTCTGAGGAGTTCGCGGGTTTCGGCCCAGGGCTTGTCCGTCAGCATCAGCGACAGGGCGTCGTTCTTGACGCGCTTGCGCCAGATTTCGTTCAGCTCGTCCTGTGATTTGGCCCAGGGAGCCTTGGCCCGGTCGAATTCAAACGACTCCTGCACGGTAAAGTCCGGTTCCGTGTCGAGCAGTTTCAGCGCGTACTCAATACGCTCCCGGTTGCGGGTCTGGAACCGATTGAAGATCGCGAACGCAGGCTCGACGTTCCCTGACATCAGCGCGTCGTCGAGCTGGAAGCGGAAACGCTCGAACTCGGCAACGTCACTGGCGAGGAAGTAGCTGCGCGAGCCGTCCAGCGCTTCGAAGTAGCGATCCAGGACCAGCGATGAGACGGGATCATTGACCGGAGACTGCCGGTAGTGGGACCGCTCCATGACATTGCTGACCAGTTTGCTGACGCGCCGCTGCCGGTCGGTCGGTTCGAGACCAGTAGCTACGGCGGCCGCATCGGCGGACGATACCGGGGCAGGGGCGGTTCCTGCCAGGAAGGCAGTCAGCAGGACAGCCAGGGACGTCAAGGCAAGCAGAGGGCGCGACAAGCGGTGCAGAAGGCTGCGCCGGGAAGCCACGTCAGGTGCTCTGACGCGGGCGTCGCTGTGGGAATCCGGCTGATACACTGGTAATGCCTCCATCATCCGGAACCACCGAGTCGGCCCGGAAGTGACCTGAAACCTGAATCTGCACTGTAGGCTAGAGAGACGGCTCGTGCCGATCAAGAGCCACGCGTCATTTAGTCAGGGTACTCGCCCCACCAAGCAGGAGTTGAACTTGCGGCCCCTAGCCGTTCTGATCGCCATCGTCTTCGGTTCAGCGGCCGCTATCAGCTTCGGACTGATCGCGACGCTGATCGTTCTGTTCGTGCTTGGATCCAAGTACCCCGAATTCAGCCAGGAACTGGTACCTTTGCTGCTTAGCAGCGGAATCTTTCTGCTGATACTCGCATCTTCGGGGGCCAGTCTCTACGCGACGCTCAAGTCGTTGCGCTGGAAAGGTCTGGCCATGGCAGCCATGTGCCTGATTTTGATCGGGGCAGGGCTGTATCTGTGGCCGCGCCCCTGAAACTGCCTGGCAAAGCGCTGCTTCAGCGGCGATTGACGCGTTCCCAGGCATTCGACTTCTTGAAGGCGCCGCTATTGTAGGGGTCGAAGCCGGTGGTAGCCTGGTTTCGGTCTGCAGAGGTGGTGGATGCCGGTTCGGCAGGCTTGGGAGCCGGGATGCTTGCCGACATTGCGGCAGGCGGTGCGCTGCGAACCCGAGCGGGAGGCAATGGTTGGGCCGTCGGTTCGTCGTCATCGTCCCGGCGCGCGCCAAAGAGCTTTGCGAACAACATATCTCTTCCCCGAAGACTTAAGAAAAAAACGGATCAGGATCAGAGTGTTTGGGAGAATATATCAAACATTTATCAAGAAAGAAGCCTACCGCTCCCAAGGCAATCTAGTCGGTAGTGAACAGTGAATCTGTGAGGGCCCTCACGCCTCACAATTTGATGGTCGGCTCACGGCGTTCGCGAGGCTGACTGCCACTGCGCGGGGCCGCTGCTCCCGCAGGCGGACGGGGTGTCTCAGGTTCGCTGGGCAAGGCGCCAAACCGGGAAAAAATCAGGCGCGCGAGCTGCACAAGCAGGTACGGGCCAATGACCAGTATCCAGGCTCGCGCCGAGCCGTCGCCGAGATCCCGGGCGAAATCTCCATAAAACGAGCCAATATGCTCACCGCCGCCATAGGCGCCGAGCAGAATGGTTCCCGTGACGTAGATCAGAGCCGGCAGTACGACGAAGCCAAAGGCAACGAGACTGACGGCGAGCAACACCTCAAAGCGGCGTTGTCCGTGCGGGACGGGAACATCTGAATCCTTGTCGTCGCTGGCGGTCATTGCGGGTTCCATGACAGTGCCGTGAGGCAGACGGCGGGCATCTTGGCTGCCAGCTTTCGTCATCGCAAGTGCGGCAGTCCCGATACGCGGCTATGATCCTGCGCCGACCTCCGTCGCCCCGGGTGCCCTCCATGACTGCGGTTTCCTCTTCGCCATCCATCCTGCGTACTGCTGTCGTCGGGGTGGGCTATCTCGGCCGCTTCCACGCACAGAAATACGCGTCGGTTGCAGGCAGCAGGTTGGTGGGTGTGGTCGATGCCAACCCAGTCACCGCGCATCAGGTGGGAGCAGAGCTTGGCGTGCCGGCATTCGACGACTATCAGGCACTGCTTGGACAGGTCGACGCGGTGAGCATCGCCGTGCCCACGCCATTGCACTACAGCGTAGCCAAAGCCTTCCTTGAGAAGGGCGTGCACGTGCTCGTCGAAAAGCCCATCACGACGACCGTAGACGAGGCGCAGTCGCTGATCGACCTGGCGACGGCGCGACGGTGTGTTTTGCAGGTGGGGCATCTCGAACGATTCAATCCAGCGATCCTCGCGGCCGTGGCGGTACTCGGTAAGCCGCGGTTCGTGGAATCACACCGGCTTGCACCCTTCAAGCAGCGCGGCACCGATGTCAGCGTGGTGCTGGACCTGATGATCCATGATATCGACCTCATCCAGACGCTGGTGGGCGCGCCGATCGAGAGCATCGATGCCGTGGGGACTTCAGTGTTTTCCAGCGATCTCGACATCGCCAATGCGCGCATCCGTTTTGTTGGTGGCTGTGTGGCGAACACGACAGCCAGTCGCGTCAGTCTCAAGCAGGAGCGAAAGCTGCGCATCTTCCAGGACGATGCCTATTTCTCCGTCGATCTGCAGCAGAAAATCCTGACCGTGATCCGCAAGAAGCAGCCCGGCACGACTGTCGACTCGACAGCTCAGGTGACCATGGAGGAACAAGCGTTCGATCAGGGCGATGCGCTCAAGGTGGAAATCGAGGCCTTCCTGCGCGCCATTCGCGAGGGCTCACCACCGGTCGTGAGCGGTCAGGATGGTTTACGGGCGCTGGACACCGCCATCCGCATCGCCAAGCTGGTGGCGGACAACGCCACTGATTGATGGCTAGCTGCGGTTCTGCAGCGCCGAGCGCTCGAGCGAATGCAGGTTCCTGCCGGCAACTGATGCCGCGAGCTTCTGCAGGAGTTCCAGAGAGACTTCTCCCCGCTGCCGTGCCAGTTCGCGTGCCACATCGTCGAGACTGGCTTTGCCACCACTGGCTTCCCGGATCTCCTTGTCAGTTGCCAGCATGACCGAAACGGCTCGCGCTGTAACCGCCCCTGAAGAGGAAGCCACGAAGAGATCCGGTGCGCGTGCCCCGCGAGTACTCTGGCGCGCCGTCGCTTCGCGGAAGCGGCGTTCGCTGATTCCACCGGAGCGCCGCAATAGTTCGATCGAGTAGTACTCTGCCAGTCCTTCGACGATCCAGTCGCTGGTCGCGTCGCCATGAACTCCTAAGGCCACGTGAACCAGCTCGTGTAACAGCGGACTGGTGCGGTTCTCGCTGATCAACGGGCGGTCCGAGTGCAGGAACAGGGATCCCGGACCCGACAAACCACCCCGGAACATCGGTTCGCCGGCGCGGACAACCAGGAGGCGGCGCGGGAAGTCGGGGAAAAGCGCCATGACATGCGGCAGGTTCCAGCTGAGAAACGCGAGCGTGTCCTGACGTTTCGCCGACTCTCCCGCTGGGGCCGCAACCAGGGCACTCACGCCGGCGATGGTTTCTTTTCGTGAGCCGATTTTGCCGGCGAGGATCCAGCCCGTAGGCCGTTCAAAGCGCCGTGCCGGATCGTCGATAACAAAGTGCCTGCTGCTGCGTTCGGGGTACCGTGTCAGCACCGACCAGCCGTCCGGCAGGTCGAAGGTCAGCCTGGCGTCCGCGTACAAGCTGCGCGAGGCGAGACTCCGCACCGCAGGAATCAGCCGATCGCCCCGGAATACTGCCCAATTGGCTGTCATGTACGAGTCGTAGGTGCCTTCCTTCAAGGCGTGATTGACCTTGAAGTCGAAACTCAATGTGCCCTTGTCCAGCGGCGGGTACCACGTCACCGACTCCCGGTCGTGCTCGAGCTTGCCGTCTGCCTGGAAGCTCGTGTGACGATCCGGATCGATGTCGAACACCAGACGGCTTGGCAACGCTGCTCCCGTGAGGACCATCGTGACATGGGCCATGCCCGTCTGTGGCCGCAGCCGGATCTGATACACCAGCTCATAAGTCTCATGCCGCTGTGCCGCTGCATGAGATTCCACAGGGTTGAGCACTGCTGCCAGGGCGATCAACAGGACCAGCACGAGGGCAAGCGGTAGAGAAACCTGAAGCTTCATGCGCATGAGTTTAGCAGTGCGCGGCTGACTATCGGGGAGCGGCACTGGCCACGCTTGAAATCCCGATGACGGACCCTATTTCCGGATCAAGCGAAGTCACAGCACAGTCGTCGTGTGGAGGCAAAGTCTCCATCCAGCTTCGGCGCGGAGTGCTTCTTTGCATCGTCGTGAACAGTTACCTGAGGAGAATGATCATGGCCGCTACCCGTTACGAACCGTGGGACGTGCTGAACCAGCTGCAGGGACAGATCAGCCGCATATTCGAGAATCAATTTGAGAACGGTGCGACCACGTCGGCTGCGACTGCCGACTGGGTCCCGCCTGCCGACGTCGAAGAGTACGGTGATCGCTTCGTGCTCAAGCTGGACGTGCCTGGTGTCAACCTGTCCGCTGTGGATATCACGCTCGACCAGGGCGTTCTGTCGATCAGTGGGCAGCGGGAAAAGGAAGCCAGATCCAGCGATGTCGAGCGCAGCCGCACCGAGCGCGTGCATGGCCGTTTCCATCGCCGGTTCACGCTGCCGGATACGGTCGATGCAGCCAGCGTTCGCGCGCAGGGGACCAATGGTGTTCTGGAGGTCGTGATTCCGAAGCAGCCCAAGGCGCAGCCGAGACGAATCTCTGTCGTCACCAATTGACCCACTGACTGAGCAATCGGCCTCACTCGGGGGGGGAACGCAAATCGGGCTCCCGCCCCCGGTGATGGCTGGCTGATTCGAGTCGCGGAGGACGTGACGAAATCGAGCGGGCTGTTTTCGGACCCAGTGAAAATCACACTTTTCACTGACTCCGGGTGCAAAAGGCGTGGAAAGCGTTTTGCGTCGCAATGATAATGGCCCCATGAGCGACCACGACAGCCTTGAGCACCTTTTCGAGAACAACCGCCGTTGGGCGGCTGCGCAGCTGGCACGCGATCCCGACTTCTTCAACAAGCTGACGGGAATCCAGAAGCCCGACTACCTGTGGATCGGCTGTTCCGACAGCCGGGTTCCGGCCAACGAAATCACGGGCCTGCAGCCGGGATCGGTCTTTGTCCATCGCAACATTGCCAATGTCGTGGTCCATGCTGATCTCAATTGCCTGTCTGTACTCCAGTTTGCGGTGGACCAGCTACGGGTCCCCCACATCATCGTTTGCGGCCACTACGGCTGTAGCGGCGTACGCGCGGCTCTTGATGACGTCCGGCTCGGCCTGGCCGACAACTGGCTGCGTCACGTCCAGGATGTTCGTGAACATCACGGCAGTCTGCTGGATGTCATGACCACTTCCGATCTGCGCGCGGACCGGCTGTGTGAGCTCAATGTGATGGAGCAGGTGCGCAATGTATGTCGGACCACGATTGTGGGCGATGCGTGGTCGAGGGGACAGAAACTGGCCGTCCACGGCTGGGTGTACCGGCTGTCCGATGGCCGCATCCGCGATCTCGGCGTCACTTCGCGATCACAGGACGAGAGTGAAACCAGGTACTACGACACGGTTAAGCGCCTTGCGAAGAGTAAGGTCTAGGCTGTCGGTGCAAGCCGACAGGTACCAGCCGCTCGTTGACACCCTTCGCCGCGCTGTGTATTTACCGAATGCACGCAATATGAATCGAGTTCAGGAGGATTGACTCATGGCATTGTGGAAAGATCCGGCACCGACCCCGCAGTCGTCGGTTACGCCGTTACCGCCGTCGAAAGAACTGTTTCCGAAGGAGCCTGAGAAAGTTGCCGCGCAAGCCCCACACCAGGAGTTACCCCGTCGTATGAGCCCGCGAACAGATGCCAAGGAATCCGTTATCGCCGCCGACCTCACCATCGAGGGCAAGATCGAAGGAGCCGGTCATGTGCGCATTGGCGGTTCCTTCAAGGGAGACGTCAACGTACAGGGGAATCTTACAATCGAGCAGGGTGCCCGCGTGACAGGCCAGGTTCGGGCCAACACGGTCATCGTTGCCGGTTCGCTGCAGGGCAATATCGAAGCGGCTGCCCGCGTCGAGCTGCTTGAGACCGGCATCGTCGAAGGCGACGTCAAGGCGGGCTCGCTCACTGTTGCAGCCGGTTCGCGCATGCGCGGTCAGGTCGCTTTCGGCTGGGATGAAAAGGCCGTCAAGGCAGCAGGCAGCGCCAGTGCCGGAGGCGGGTCCGCCGTATGATGAGCACCGGGCGCTTCGCCGCGCCAGGCAAGACCCGAATCTGTCCGCATTGCAAGGCGACGATTCTCGACAGCGCAAGTGTCTGTCCGGCCTGTCAGCATCACCTGAGGTTCGATCCTGCAGCCCAGGCCGAGCGTCGTGCGCAGGCCACTGTTGTGCCGCTCAAGGTCGAAGGCACCCTCCGTCATCCGGAGGGTGCTGAACCCTGGGAGTATTCCGTAGTCATCGTCATCCGCACCGGGAGTGGTGAGGAGGTCGCCCGCAAGGTCGTCGGAGTCGGTGCACTCGACAAGGGCGAACAGCGCACGTTTGCGTTGTCCGTCGAGGTCTTCAAGGGAACGAGTTCGAAATAGCGATCCCGCCGTCTCCCTGACAGATCAATGCAGGCGTCCCTGCATTACGCTGTTAAGCTCTACACTGATCAAGCACACGGCCCGTGACGGTGGCCCGAAGGGAGCCCGTGGATGACGACGGCTTTTGATTTCAGTGCCCGGACGATCGACGGCGACGAGCAGTCCCTTGCGGAGTACGACGGCAAGGTGCTGTTGGTCGTCAACGTCGCCAGCAAGTGCGGCTTCACGCCGCAATACACAGGTCTCGAAGCATTGCATCGCAAGCTGGCGCCGCAGGGCTTCGCGGTGATCGGCTTTCCCTGCGACCAGTTCGGTCACCAGGAGCCGGGCGATGAAGCAGAAATCAGGAGCTTCTGTTCGCTGACCTACGACGTGACCTTTCCACTGTTTGCCAAGATCGAAGTCAACGGCGACAGCGCGCATCCGCTTTACCGGTTCCTGAAGAAGGAGGCGCCGGGATTGCTGGGCAGCGAAGCCATCAAGTGGAACTTCACCAAGTTTCTCGTCGACCGCAGTGGCAAGGTCGTCAAGCGCTATGCGTCGACTGACAAGCCCGAGAGCCTCGAAAAAGACATAGTCGCGTTGCTGTAGCGTTGTGGCAAAGCGAATGCCCCACGGGGCAAATGGCCAGGAGCCACCGGTGGCGATGCGGCTTATACCGATGCTATAAGTAATCTGCTACGGATATAGTTTTAGCAAGCGGCTTTCGGCCCGGGGGCGTTCAATGAGCACTGAAGAGGGCGACAAGCCTGCGGATACGCAAGGCAAGAGTCACGGCTGCCGACGGTCAACGCTGGTTTGGTCGCGCGCTGTCAGCTGTCGACGAAGAGATCGCGAAATACTCGGCGATTCTCGGAATCAGGCTGCTTGATCCCGGCGTTATCGAAAAAGTCGTGCGCGGCGACGACACGGTCTGTGCGCGCAAGAGCGATGATGCGTTCCGCAAGCTCCGCGGCCTGATCGGCATCCATTACAACCTGGCGTTGACCAACATCGATGCCGTCGGTGCGGACGAAATCGCAAAGATGCTCGCCGACTTGCGCCAGCGGTTCCAGGGGCGGTACGGCCTCGGTGGGTAGACTCCGTTCCTGAGCCGCTCGGACGCTACCGAGCAAGTGAAATAGTGACCTGAAGAAAGATATTTAGAGGGGCAGACGCACATGGATTTCGATCAGGTACTCAAGGCATCGCACAAGCTGTCGAAGCCCTACGCAGTGACTGGAAGGCACAAGTTCAGGCTCAAGGATATCGATCCGGGCGACACGGGCAAGCTGCAGCAGGAAGACAAGCCGCGGGCCAAGGAGGCACTGCAGACGGGCATCGAGGCACTGGCCATGCTGCAGGACATGCTCTACGCGCAGGATCGCTGGAGTGTGCTGCTGATCTTCCAGGCGATGGATGCGGCCGGCAAGGACGGCGCGATCAAGCACGTCATGTCGGGCGTCAATCCCCAGGGCTGCCAGGTCTCCTCCTTCAAGGCGCCGTCAGCCGAAGAGCTCGATCACGACTACCTCTGGAGGTGCTACAGGCAGCTCCCGGAGCGCGGGCGCATCGGTATCTTCAACCGATCGCTACTATGAGGATGTCCTGGTGCTGCGGGTGCATCCGGAGCTGCTTGCGACGCGGGAAGCTGCCGCCGCAGCTCATCCGCAAGGACATCTGGGACGACCGTTACAAGGACATCCGTTCGCTGGAGCGCCATCTCAGCAACAACGGCACCATCGTCCGGAAGTTCTTCCTGCATGTGTCGCGCGATGAGCAGAAGCGCCGCTTCCTGGAGCGGATCGATCAACCCGAAAAGAACTGGAAATTCTCGCCCAGCGATGCGCGAGAGCGCGGTCATTGGGACGACTACATGGATGCCTATGAGGCTGCAATCCAGAATACCGCGACGCCCGAAAGTCCCTGGTACGTCGTGCCCGCAGACAATAAGTGGTACACGCGGGTCATCGTCGCAGCAGCAATCATCGATGCGCTGGCCTCGCTTGAACTCCACTACCCGAAGGTCGACAAAGCGAAGCTGCGCGAACTCGCTATCGTGAAGAAGGCGTTACTGGCAGAGAAGAAGTGAGCGCACCCGCACAGCCTGAGATGTCGCCTGCCCGGGGCTCGTTCATTCCCGGGTGGTTGCGGAACTATTCTCCCGACTTGTTGCGTGCGGATGCGGTCGCTGGCGTGACTCTTGCGGCCTACCTGATCCCCGCCGGGATCGGCGATGCCTCCCTCGCCAACCTGCCGCCGGAGGCCGGGCTGTATGCGTGTCTGTTCTCGGGTCTCGTGTTCTGGCTGTTCTGCAGCTCTCGCCAAACGGCCATCACCGTCACGTCCGCTATCTCCCTGCTGATCGGTTCGTCGCTTGGCACGCTCGCTGGGGGCGACCCGACACGGTTCGCGGCGCTCGCAGCGTTCACAGGCCTGATGGTGGCCGCGATGGCTTTTGCAGCGTACCTGCTGAAGGCCGGTACGCTCGTCAACTTCGTCTCGGAAACCGTCCTGGTTGGCTTCAAGTCCGGCGTGGCGCTCTTCCTCGCCAGTACCCAGCTCCCGAAGCTGTTCGGTTTTTCGGGCTCGCACGGCGACTTCTGGGAGCGCAGTTACTTTTTCCTGACGCACCTCAGCGAAACCAACGCGCTGTCTGTTGCGCTCGGGGTCGGGGGACTCGTAGTGCTTCTCCTTGGCAAGAAGTTCCTGCCAGGCCGGCCGGTGGCGCTGCTTGTGGTGATCGGCGGCATCGTAGCAGCGACTGCATTTGATCTTGGCACCCAGGGAGTCAAGCTCCTTGGGGAAGTGCCGAAGGGGCTGCCGGACTTCGGACTCCCTGCCGTGCAGATTGCAGACATCAACGAGTTGCTGCCGCTCGCCATTGCGTGCTTTCTGCTCGGGGCAGTCGAGACATCAGCCATTGGGCGCATGTTCGCGCCAAAACACGGCTATCGCCTCGACGCCAATCGGGAGTTCCTTGGGTTAGCCGCAGCGAACCTTGCGGTCGGTCTCGGGCAGGGTTATCCGGTGAGCGGCGGCATGTCGCAGTCGCTCGTTAATGAAACCGGCGGCGCTCGCACGCCGCTGTCCGGCTTCATCGCCGCGCTGATCATGCTGGTCGTCGTGCTGTTCCTGACGGGACTCCTGCGCGATCTGCCGCAATCCGTGCTGGCGGCCATCGTGCTGTTCGCCGTGACAGGACTTTTCAAGTGGTCAGCGCTGAAGCGGCTCTGGAACTTCAATCGCGGTGAGTTCCTGGTTGCGATCGCCGCGCTTGCGGGTGTGCTCGGTACTGGTCTGCTGCGTGGTGTCATGGTTGGAGCTGTGCTGTCCGTGCTGCTGTTATTGCGGCGTGCCTCGGCTCCACATGCGGTCGAACTCGGTCGCGTATCAGGCACTGCCCAGTATGGCGACATTCAACTCAATCCGGAGAACGAGCGAGAGCCAGGTGTCTTCGTATTTCGCGTCGACAGCTCGCTGCTGTATCTGAACGTGGACTATGTCCGCGATCGGCTGGAGGAGACGCTGCATACGCGCAAGGATGAAATACGGCTCGTCGTGTTCTATCTGGGCACGACGCCGATGGTCGACCTTGCTGGAGCTGATTTGCTCGCAGAGCTGCGTGAACAATTCGAAAAGCGCGGTATCGCGTTTCATCTTGCCGAGGCGCGGGGCAACGTGCGCGAGTCGCTGGCGCGCGCCGGCTACGGCGCCGGGGAAGCCGGGGCCGTGCGGAGCCAGACAGTCGCGCAAGTCATTGAGGAATGGCGGAAAACTACGCAGATTACCGCTAGATAGTCGGTGTCCATCAAGGCGCTTTTCCGTACCGGCAGGTGTCGTCCGGACCCTCACTGACCCGCGAAACAACAACCAGCACCCACCCGTAGCGTGCAAAGGGCTGCGCCGTTGCGTCTCAGTGAAAGACCTTAAGTGCGATGTGGTCTCGTCTTAAGTTATGCTGCACTGCAAACGTTGCTTCCCCAGCAGGCTCCCCCATGACCGACCCGACTAGATCCCCTTTGCCCCAGCTGACGTTTCCGGCGGCTGCACAGCAGACCATCGACTACTGGATCGATTCATGGCAACGCACCGTCCTGTTCTGGGATGTCCTTCGCCAGCGCAGCGACGTTCAAGACCAGGAACGGGCAAAGGCGGTGCCGCATGTGCTCAGCTTCGACTCTGAACCCGTACTCGATGGCCGGACTTTTGCGGCACCGGTCAACTACGGCTTGGTGCGTATCAAACCGACGGCGGGGGTCGAGACTGACCTGAAGAAACGTCCGTTCGTCGTCGTCGACCCGAGAGCGGGCCACGGGCCCGGGATCGGCGGCTTCAAGGCCGACAGCGAAGTGGGCGTCGCAATGCGCGCGGGCCACCCCTGCTATTTCGTCGGCTTCAGCCCCGATCCGATGCCCGGGCAGACCATCGAAGATGTGATGCGGGCCGAGGCCATATTCCTTGAGAAGGTTATCGCCTTGCACCCCGAGGCTGAAGGGAAGCCCTGTGTCGTCGGCAACTGCCAGGCGGGCTGGGCGGTGATGATGCTGGCCGCGGTGCGGCCGGAGCTCTTCGGTCCCATCATCGTCGCGGGTTCACCTCTGTCCTACTGGGCTGGAGTTACCGGCGAAAACCCGATGCGCTATTCCGGTGGTCTGCTCGGCGGCAGCTGGCTGACGGAGCTGACCAGTGACCTGGGCGCGGGCAGGTTTGACGGTGGTCACCTGGTCGAAAACTTCGAGAACCAGAATCCCTCCAACACCTACTGGACGAAAAACTACAACCTCTGGTCGAAGGTCGATACCGAAGGCCCGCGCTTTCTGGAGTTCGAGAAGTGGTGGGGTGGTCATGTCAGCCTTACGGCAGAGGAAATCCAGTGGATCGTCGACAAGCTGTTCGTTGGCAATCGGCTCGCCACTGCCGAGATCGCCACGAGTGACGGCAATCGCATCGACCTGCGCAATATCCGTTCTCCGATCCTCTGTTTCTGCTCCAAAGGGGACAACATCACGCCGCCGCAACAGGCACTCGGCTGGATCGTCGATCTCTACGAGAAGGATGAAGATCTGCGCGCTTGTGGGCAGACCATTGTCTATGCCATCCACGAAAGCGTGGGCCACCTGGGCATTTTCGTATCGGGCGGGGTGGCGAAGAAGGAGCATCAGGAGTTCACTTCCAACATCGATCTGATCGACGTTTTACCACCCGGGCTGTACGAAGCAGTCATGACCCGCAAGTCCGGGGAGACTGTCAATCCGGACCTGGTCGGCGGCGACTGGGTCGTGCGCTTCGAACCTCGCACTCTCAAGGATGTGCGCGACATCGTGCGTCCTGATCCGGAGAACGAGCGTCGCTTTGCCACTGCGCGCCGCGTGTCGGAGATCAACCTCGGTCTGTATCACTTGCTGCTGCAGCCTTTCGTCAAAGCACTCGCGGGCGGGCCGGCGGCCGATTGGCTACGCAAGTTCAACGCGGTCGACTGGACGTACGAATTGTTTTCCGTGCGCAATCCGCTGATGCGGCAGGTGGCGGAGCTTGCGACGCAGGTACGCGAGCATCGCCAGAGGGTCTCCCCGGACAATCCACTGCTCAAGGCGCAGGGTTTGATTTCGGAGGGGATTGTCAATGCGCTTGACGGCTGGCGTGATTTGCGGGACCGGAGCCTCGAACAGATCTTCCTCGCCACCTACAGTGCGCCATGGCTGCAAGCGATGGTCGGTATTCGCGGCTCGGAGGAGCCGCCGCGCCGGCACCCAGGCGTCGAGCCGGAGCGACTCGCCTTCGTCCAGCAGCGTATCGCTGAACTGCAGACGCGCCTTACCGAAGGCGGCCTGCGCGAGGCCGCCATCCGCAGCATGGTCTACGTCGGCATGGCGGGGCCGGGTGTCGATGAACGTGCTTTCGAGATGCTGCGACAGGTTCGTGCTGAAAACAGCGGCTTGACCCTGGAGGAATTCAAGCGGGTACTTCGGGAGCAATATTTTTCACTGTTGCTCGATCAGGACGGGGCTCTTGCCGCCATACCCAGGATGCTGCCCGCGGATACCGATGCCTGCGCAAAGATGCTGACAGCAATCCGCAAAGTCGTCTCGGCTGCTGGCAAGGTCAGCGGCGAGCGTGCCGAGCGGTTGGCACAGATCGAAGGGTTGTTCCGTCCGCCAGGCGAAGAAGTCGGGACGCGGCGGTCCAAGCCTGAGCGACCGCCACGGCCGGTTCGCGTGAGCCCGGTGCAAAAGGCACACAGAAAGAGCTTGAATTGATGGAACGCGAACATCTCAAGTACCAGCATCTCATCAACACCGCCAGGGCGTTGCGCCCGACGTCGACCGCCGTGGCCCATCCTTGCGATGAGAGTTCGCTGCGCGGTGCGGTTGATGCGGCTGCGCTCGGACTGCTCGCACCGATCCTCGTGGGGCCGCGAGCCCGGATCGAAGCACTCGCGAAAGAGCATGGCATCGACATCGCCGGCCTTGAGATCGTCGACACACCGCACAGCCAGGCTTCTGCGGACAAGGCTGTCGAACTGGTCCGCGAGGGCAGGGCCGAGGCCCTGATGAAAGGCAGTTTGCACACCGATGAGCTGATGGGAGCAGTGGTCAAGCGCGACACCGGACTGCGTACTGCGCGGCGCGTCAGTCACTGCTTCGTGATGGACGTGCCGAGCTACCCGGAAACGCTGATCATCACGGACGCGGCCGTCAACATTGCACCTACGCTGGAAGACAAGGTTGACATCGTCCAGAACGCGATCGATCTGGCGCATGCAATGCACTTTCCAGAGGTCCGCGTCGCCATTCTGTCGGCAATGGAACTGGTCAATCCGAAGGTGCTGTCGACCGTAGAAGCGGCTGCACTCTGCAAAATGGCGGACCGGGGCCAGATCACGGGCGCGATCCTCGACGGGCCGCTCGCGCTCGACAACGCGATCAGCCTCGAATCGGTCGCGATCAAGAAGATCAATTCACCGGTCGCCGGGCGAGCCAACGTACTGGTGGTGCCGGACCTCGAGGCTGGCAACATGCTGGCCAAGAGCCTGTCGTTCCTTGCCGGCGCGGATGCTGCCGGCATCGTGCTGGGCGCGCGCGTGCCCATCATCCTGACGAGCCGTGCCGACTCGGTCACCGCGCGACTCGCTTCCTGTGCCGTGGCAGCGCTGGTCGCAGAGTCGCGGCGCATGTCGACAGGCAAGGTTGTGGCCTGACGTGGCCGACGCGATCGTAATCCTGAATGCAGGTTCGTCGAGCCTGAAATTCTCGGTATTCGCGGCGCAGGGTGACCAGCTCGAATTGCTCGTGCGGGGGCAGGCCGAAGGTCTGTATACGGCGCCGCGCTTCAAGGCGAAGGACAAGGCGGGAGAGGCGCTTAGCGAGAAGGCGTGGGGCGATGGCGTCAAGCTCGGTCACGAGGGAGCGCTCGATCATCTGGTCGGCTTCCTGCGTGCGGAGTATTCGGGTCATCGCATGGCCGGTGTTGGCCATCGCGTCGTGCATGGCGGGCTCGACTACTCGGAGCCGGTCCGCATCGACGCCTCGGTGCTCAAGACGCTGGAAAAGTACATCCCGCTGGCACCGCTCCACCAGCCTCATAACCTGGCGCCGATCAGAGCGCTCCTCGACCGGTCACCGGAGTTACCCCAGGTAGCGTGTTTCGACACGTCCTTTCACAGCGCGGCACCGCCGGTGGCTCAGGCATATGCACTGCCCAAGGCAATCACCGACCGCGGCGTGCGCCGGTACGGGTTCCATGGGCTCTCGTACGAGTACATCGCCGACGTGCTGCCGCGGTTCGATGCGCGCGCGGCGAGCGGCAAGACGGTAGTCCTGCATCTGGGCAATGGCGCCAGCATGTGCGCAATGCTGGGCGGTCGCAGCATTGCCAGCACGATGGGGTTCACCGCCGCTGACGGCCTGCCGATGGGCACACGCTGCGGTACCCTCGATCCGGGCGTGATTCTGTACCTGCTGGATGAATTGAAGATGGATGCGCGTGCCATCGAGAAGCTGATCTATCAGCAGTCCGGGCTGCTCGGGATGTCAGGCATCTCCAGCGACATGCGTACGCTGCAGGAGCATGCGGCACCAGAAGCGAAAGCCGCAGTCGACGTATTCATTTACCGCATCGGGCGCGAACTGGGTTCGCTCGCTGCAGCGCTCGGCGGCCTCGACGCAATCGTGTTCACCGCCGGTATCGGCGAGAACAGCGGCTCGCTGCGTGAACGCGTTTGCCGGGACGCGGCGTGGCTGGGTGTGGACCTGGATCCGGCTGCCAACGCCGTGAATGGACCGCGTATCAGCACTGCAGGCAGCAAAGTGAGCGCCTGGGTAATCCCGACCAACGAAGAGCTGATGATCGCGCGCCACGCGCGGCGTCTGATCGTGACCTAGGGGCCGGAACGGCCCATTCAACCTTGGCCTGAAAGGGAGATCGTACATGTCTGTCGAGGTTCCGCGTCCACCGCTCAAAGGCGCCAAGGCGCTCGTCATCGGCGTTGCCAATGAGCATTCGATCGCGTACGGCTGCGCCAGGGCGTTCCGAGAACTCGGTGCAGATCTGGCTATCACTTACCTGAACGACAAGGCGCGCGCCTTTGTGGAGCCGCTGGCGCGTTCGCTGGAAGCCCCGCTCTTCCTGCCGCTCGACGTCAGTATCGAAGGCCAGCTGGAAACGGTGTTCGAGACTGTCGCAAAGCAGTGGGGCCAGATCGATATCCTCGTGCACTCGATCGCCTTCGCGCCGAAGGAAGATCTGCAGGGAGGACTGCTCGACTGTTCGGCAGCCGGGTTTGCGAAAGCGATGGACGTGTCATGCCACTCGTTCGTGCGCATGGCAAAGCTCGCTGCGCCGCTGATGAAGAACGGCGGTACGATGTTCGCGATGAGCTACCACGGCGCCAGCAAGGTCATCCCCACCTACAGCGTGATGGGTCCTGTGAAAGCCGCGCTCGAATCCTGCTGCCGCTACCTTGCGTACGAACTGGGGGGGCAGGGCATTCGCGTGCACGCGATTTCGCCCGGTCCCTTGAAGACGCGCGCGGCCTCCGGCCTCAAGGACTTCGACCTCTTGCTGACCGAAGTGGCGCAGCGCGCGCCGCTCGGCGAACTGGTTGACATCATGGACGTGGGCTTCGCATGCGCGTATCTCGCCACACCGTATGCCCGGCGCATCTCCGGCGAGACTCTGTACGTGGATGGCGGCGTCAACATCATGGCGTGATTGCCGTTCGTGCACTCCGGGCAGAGAATGCAGCCGCTCTGCTGAAGATAAGGGGTTGACCATGGAACAACGTGCGCTCGGAAGAACCGGCCTTGAGATCGGACCGCTGGTGCTCGGTGGCAACGTATTTGGCTGGACTGCGGACGAAAAGACTTCGTTCGACATTCTCGATGCCTTCGTCGCCAGCGGACTCAACGCGGTGGATACGGCGGACGTCTATTCGGCATGGGCGCCCGGTCACAAAGGCGGCGAGTCCGAGATCGTGATCGGCAACTGGTTCAGGCGCGATCCCGTCAATCGCGGCAAGGTCGTGCTGATTACGAAGGTTGGGGCAATGGCCGGCTCGAAAAAGCGTGACCTGTCGGCGCGCAGGATTGCTGCGGCGGTCGAGGCGTCTCTCAAGCGTCTGCAGACGGATTACATCGATCTGTACCTGGCGCACTGGCCGGACCCCGATACCCCTTACGAGGAAACACTGCGGGCGTTCGAGACATTGCTCAAGGCAGGCAAAGTGCGCGCCATCGGCACTTCCAATCTCGACGCCGCGCAGCTGAGTGAATCGCTGAAAGTTGCCAGGGCACATGGCTTGCCTCGCTATGACGTGCTGCAGCCGGAGTACAACCTGTATGAACGTGCCAAATTCGATGGCACGTTGCGCGAACTCGTTATCAGGGAAGAGATCGGCGTCATCAGCTACTTCGCACTCGCGGCGGGGTTCCTCTCCGGCAAGTACCGCTCCAGCGATGACTTCGGGAAGAGCCCGCGTGGCGGTGGCATGTCGAAGTACTTGAACGAACGAGGGCTGCGAATTCTCTCCGCACTGGACGAGGTGGCAGAGAGTCTCAACGCGCGGGTAGCCGAGGTGGCTATCGCCTGGGTGATTGCGCGAGCAGGCGTCACTGCACCAATTGCGAGTGCTACAAGTCTCAAGCAGCTTGAGAGCCTGGTGCGAGCAACTCAACTGACACTTGGCAACGGGCAGATTGCGCTGCTGGATAAAGCCAGCACACTCTCTGAATGAATGGCATGAACGCGAATCCGGAAGGGGTTTGAGCATGGAGCCTGCAGCAAATTCTTCCACCCCGGTACAGTTGGCGATGCCGCGCAATCTGATCGAGCATGCCCTGCTGATGCTGGTGCTCGGGGTTCTTTTCTATGTGGCCCAGATTGTGCTGTGGACGTGTGCGGTGCTGCAGTTGCTGTGGATGATGCTTGCACGACAGCGTAATGCGGTTCTCGCCGAGTTCGGTCGGGGCCTGGCGAACTGGATGGCTATTGCGGCGCAGTTTCTGACAGGGGCCTCGGATCTGAAGCCATTTCCGTGGAGCAGTTGGGGCTAGCGCAGGCCAGGCGCGTTAAACAAGTTTGCTCCGGATTGCAGGGTGCCGCTATTGTCCATTTCGGCCTCGCAAGAATGCGAACGCATGGCTTGCCGGCCCGTCTATAATCCTCCCGCCGAACTGATCCATTGAGAGCAGTCGAATGGCGCGTCGTAGCGGTACCGGCTGCGCTCGCGCCGCGCAGTTCGGAAGTATTTAAAGAAGTATTAAATAAGTGCGGGGCGTTGGATTTCCATGACAGAAGTCGTTTCACGACAGGCCATGTTCGAGCTGTCGGTTCTGGTCGGCAAGCCCGTTGATTTCGGTCAGGTGGCCGGGCAGGGCAGGCGGTTCGTGCCCATTCTGGGCGGTACGGTCAGCGGCGAGCACGCAGGCACCATCATTCCGGGCGGCGCAGACTGGCAGCGCGTCGGGCCCAACGGCATGCTGGAACTTGAGGCGCGGTATGCATTGCTGCTGGGTGATGCAACGGTGGAGGTTCGTGCTGAGGGGCTCCGTAGCGGCAGCCCCGAGGCTCTGGCAAAACTGGCGACCGGGGCCATTCTGCCAGCCAGCGACTATTACTTCCGCACCGCCATGCGCTTCCATACATCGAGTCCGGACCTGGCGTACCTCAACAGCCTGATGGCGATTGGCGTCGGTGAGCGGCTCCCCTCACAGGTTCGCATCTCCGTTTACAGGGTCCTGTAGCACCATGGACCATGGCTTGCGTATTGCAATTGTGGGAGGTGGCATTGTCGGTCTCTCGACGGCAATCAGTCTGGCCAGGGTGGGATTCAAACCCGTCGTATACGAAGCTGTCCGCAAACCAGAACCCCTGGGCGTCGGTATCAATCTCCTGCCCCATGCCGTGCGGGAGCTGACCGAACTTGGCTTGCTGGCCAAGGTGAGCCGGGCAGGCGTATTGGTCGATGAGCTTGTGTATCGCATGGCCGACGGGCGTGTAGTGTGGACCGAGCCGCGCGGACTGGCCGCGGGCTACGACTGGCCGCAGATCGCCATTCACCGGGGCCGGTTTCAGATGCTGCTGCTCGACGAAGCACGCGCGTTGATTGGCGATGAGTCGCTGCGATTCGGGCATGCGCTGACTGCGGTGGAGCCGGTGGGCAACGTCGTGATGCTGCACTTCATGGACCGTGTGACGGGGCAGTCCCTGGGTGCGGAGACAGCGGATGTAGTGATCGCTGCTGACGGTATCCACTCAGCCGTTCGCAAGCAGTTCAATCCCGCCGAGGGAATTCCGAAGTGGAGTGGCGTGTCATTGTTCCGGGGTGCGACGACGCTGGCCGCGGGGACGGTGGGCCCGACCATGAACTGGACCGGGCATTCGCGGCAGAAGTTTGTCGGCTATCCGATCAGCATCGATGAGCGATCAGGCGAAATCCTGTTCAACTTCATCTGCGACATCCAGACCGGAGAGCCCGGGTCCACGCCGCGTGAGGACTGGAATCGGAAAGTAGACGCGACAGAGTGGCTCGGACGGTACGCGAACTGGAAGTGGCCGGGCGTGGATGTCACGTCGGTCGTTGGCGGGACTCAGGATATCTACGAGTTCCCGATGGTCGACCGGGACCCGTTGCCGCGCTGGACCCACGGTCGCATCACGCTCGCCGGTGACGCCGCGCATCCCATGTATCCAATCGGTTCGAACGGCGCCACGCAGGGTCTCATCGATTCGCGGGCGCTGGCGTTCCATCTGGCCACGGCACCGACGCCGGGCATCGCGCTGGCGCGTTACGAAGAAGAGCGGCGCGAGCCCACCAGCCGTATCGTGCTGGCCAATCGCGCGCTGGGTCCTGATCGCGTGCTCGAGATTGCCCGGGAGCGGGCCGGTTCGGCTGGAAGTGACCTTGATAGTGCGTTCCCGATGAGTGAGCGCGAAGCCATCTCTCTCGACTACAAGTCACTTGCGGCCTTCAATCCGCAGCAGGTCAGGGCGAGACGCAGCTATACGCCGGATGTTATATAGCTGAATTCGGAAATTGCATCTGTAGAAAACTCAATAAGGGTCCGGTGCTGCGCCGCGACCGGGGGAGGTTCTGACGAATGAAGACCAAGCTGCCATGTCTGATAGTCACCGCGGCGCTGTTTGCGGCCCAGGTGAGTACCGTTTCGGCCCACCACTCCTTCGCCATGTTCGATGAGGTCAAGGAGCAGATCGTGGTCGGCGTAGTGACCGAGTTCCAGTGGACCAATCCCCACACCTGGATCGAGATGGACGTGACTGATACCAAGGGGGTGACGAAGCACTGGAGCATCGAAGGTGGCAGCGTGCTGGGCCTGGCACGCCAGGGCTGGAAGCGCACGACCCTCAAGCCCGGCGACAAGATCAGCGTGCTCATCCACCCGCTGAAGAACGGTGGGCCCGGTGGCAGCCTGATGGGCGTCGTCACCGCCGATGGCAAGACCCTCGGCGAACCCCTCACTCCTCCCGCCAAGAAGTAGACGCGACATGAACAGTTCAACTGCAAACAGAATCATCCGCGCTGGCCTGCTCGCCGGCGCCTGCACCCTGGTGCTCGCTTGCGCTCCACCAGCAGCGAAGACCCCCGATCTGAACGGGGTCTGGGTGACCGCCGACAGCTTCATGGATACGCAGGACGGGACGTTCCTCGCCGCACCGGCCCGGGCCGAGGCGACAGAGCGCGAGGGCAAGATCGCTTTTGGTGAAGGAGGGCTGCCGAAATTGAAGGGCGAGTATGCCGAGCGTTTCGCCGCTGCCCGAGCCGCCGAGAAGGAGGCCGAAGCCAGGGGTCAGCCGCTTGGAACCCCTTCAGCTGACTGCATTCCGCCAGGGATGCCGACCTTCTGGATAGGACCCTACGCCTTTGAGATCGTGCAGAGTGCCAAACAGATCAACATCTTCCAGGAAAGCTGGGAACAAACCCGTCGCGTCTACCTGGACGGGCGCACGCACCCGAGCCTGGACGACGCGGATCCGCTCTATCAGGGACATTCGATCGGCAAGTGGGAAGGCGACACCCTGGTGGTCGACTCCGTCAACTTTGTTTCCCAGACCATGCTGATGGGTGCACCCCATAGCGACAAGATGCAGATTGCGGAGCGCCTGCGGCTGATCGAGCCCGATCTCCTGGAGATTCAGATGACGGTCCAGGATGCAGACGCCCTTGAGGAGCCATGGGTCAGCACCCGCAAGTTGCGTCGCAAGCCCGGGATGGAGATCCGAGACTACATATGCGCGGAAAACAATCGCAACCGCTCCGACGCCAACGGCGTTACCCAGGCTATCCTCCAGCCCAAGTAGGCACGCCCCCCGTATCTGGCTACGGCCTGGATGCGCTGACGAAATCGCAGCGCGTTCCGGATAAGGGGAAGGGAAACGAGGGAGTCCCTCCGGCTTTCGCCGGAGGGACATTGGTGGAGGCGGCGGGAATCGAACCCGCGTCCGTAAGTCCTACGCTACACGATCTACATGCTTAGCCCATTCTTTGTATCTCGCCGCGCGCTACCCGAAGGGCAGGAAAGACGCGAAGCCAGCTCAGGAGCGTTTTAACCAGTCAACCCTCAGCACGTTGAATGGCGATCTTGTGAGCGCGTCCCCCGATTCTGGATGCACAAGCACATACCAGGCGAGGGTTAGGCGGGATTAAGCCGCCAGAGCGTAGTTGTCGTCGTTTGCAACTATAAGTTTGTAAGCGGTTTTACGAGGAACCTTACACCTCGGCATGCACCTGGAGTTTCGTAACCCACGTCGAAACCGATCGCCCCCAGACACAAGGGAGTGTAAGGGCGGAAGAGGGGAATGCAAGGGAGGGGGACAAACCGGCAGGTCGGCCTTGCCAGCAAGTGGGCCTGCCGGCATGTAGGTCCGCGGCAAGTAGGCCTGCCGGCAAGCCAGAACAGAAGTCGAGAGGAGGTTCTGTAGTTGAACTTCTGCGCTGGAAACAGTGCGCACACCGCGGGTTTAGGAACCGAGGCGCTGCTGCAGACCGGTCCCCTCTGGCTTGCCGGCAGGCCTCCTTGCCGGAGGCCCACCTGCCGCTAGGCCCACTTGCCGGAGGCCGTCGTTGAATGCTTCTCGGCTACCGCCGGCTCGCCTTCAACACCCTCGACTTCTCCCGCTTCCAGTCTCGATCCTTTGCTGTTGCGCGCTTGTCATGCTCTGCTTTGCCTTTGGCAAGGCCGATCTTCAGCTTGGCGCGACCGTTCTTCCAGTACAGGTCGAGTGGGACCAGGGTATAGCCCTTACGATCGACGGCTCCAACCAGGCCGTTCAATTCGGAGCGATTCAGCAGGAGCTTGCGGGTCCGGATGGGGTCTGCGATCACGTGCGTGGATGCCGTGGGCAACGGCGACATGTGTGCGCCGAACATGAAAGCCTCACCATTCTTGAGGAATACGTAGGCTTCCTTGAGCTGGACGCGGCCGGCCCTCATGCTCTTGACCTCCCAACCCTGGAGCACAATGCCCGCTTCATAGGTCTCCTCGATCGAGTACTCGTAACGGGCTTTCCGGTTATCGGCGATCGACGACTTGGGCTTGGGATTCTTTTTCTGGCTCATGGGAAAGGTCTTATTGATGCCGGCATTGTATCCTCATCGTCTCTGGCCAAGCCGTTGTCATTTCCTTGCGACCCATGCGTGAAGTTGTCCGCAGTGCCCTCGTCCCCCACACGCCCGACCAGATGTTTGCGTTGGTGGAAGACGTTGCGCGCTACCCTGAGTTCCTGCCAGGGGTTGTCGGGGCCACTCTTGTGGAGCAGAAGGATGCCGAGCAGATCGGCACGCTTGAAATGGAGCGGGCCGGCATCCGCGAAAAGTTCACGACGCGCAATACGCTCGCCCGCCCGGAACGGATCGACATGCACCTGCTGAATGGGCCGTTTCGCAGTCTGGAAGGCGTGTGGACCTTTGTGCCCATCTTCGAGGACGGTGTCGTGAAGGGAACGCGGGTGGGCCTTACGATTCGCTTCGAATTCAGGAATCCACTGACTTCGATGCTGTTGTCCCGCAGTTTCGAGGCCACGTTTGCGTCGCTTATCGATTCATTCACGCGGCGCGCGCGGGTCGTCTATGGAGCAGTCTGAGCGGGTTGCGGTGTCGGTTGTCTATGCCTTACCGGAGCGCCAGTCGGTCGTTGCACTTGAATTGCCGGTCGGGAGTTCAGCGCTTGAGGCGGTGCAGCGCTCCGGACTGCTGGAGCGCTATCCCGACATCACATCCAGGACTCTTGAGCTCGCCATCTTTGGACGCAGGATCACGGTAGCGACCCTTCTCAAGAACGGTGACCGCGTCGAGATACTCCGGCCCCTGATGCACGATCCAAAGGAAACGCGACGCCAGTTGGCGGGACGCGGCCAGACGATGGGCCGGGCGCAGAAACGCTGACCGCGATTGCAGCGTCAGTTGACCTTGGCGCTGGCGTTCGCAGGAGCAGCGACTTCAGTGCCGTTCTTCTCGATGCGGGTGACCCTGTCTTCCTCGAAGTACACGGTGAAGCGTTGCTGATACGTGTCACGGGAGCGACCGTTCTTCAGGTAGTAGACGTAGTCCCAGCGCGAGTTCTGAAATGCGTTGCCGACGATGGGTGTGCCGAGCACGTACCGTACCTGGCTGCGGGTCATGCCCACGGCAACCTGATCGATTTCCTTGGCCTCGAGGAAGTTGCCTTGCTGGATGTCGATGCGGTACACGCAGCCCACCGTCAGCATCGCGAGACCCGCAATCAGTAATATTTCCGGCAACTTGCGCGCGAAACGAAGGGTATTCATCAACGGCATGGGACGGGCACTAATCGTGGCTTGGGCTGGAATGAGAATGAAGGCATCATAGCGGAACCCGCCCCGGTTGGCAGCGCGGGCGATCTGGTCCGGGGTCCCGACCCAGGCGGATTGCCTGGCGGCACCCCTCAACATCGATTCGCTAAGGAAACCGTCGTGGAAAGCAACGATCTACGCAAGGCCGGGCTGAAGATCACGCTGCCCCGGGTCAAGATCCTGGAAATCCTGGGGAGTGCCCAGCCACGTCACATGAGTGCCGAGGACATCTACAAGCACCTGCTCGAGTCCCATGAAGACATCGGGCTGGCGACCGTGTATCGCGTGCTCACCCAGTTCGAGGCGGCTGGTCTCGTCGCCCGCCACCATTTCGATGGCGTGACCGCCATGTTCGAACTGAATGAAGGCGCGCATCACGATCACATGGTGTGCCTGGCGTGCGGCAAGGTGGAAGAGTTCATGGACGCCGGCATCGAGGAGAAGCAGCTTGCCATCGCCGCCAAGTACAACTTCGAGATCCAGGATCACTCGATGATCCTGTACGGGCGCTGCGCTCCCTGCCGTGAGGCCGCGAAGACCGTACGCGAGCAGGTGCGAGTGCGACGCTAGCGGGGGGGATCAGGTGCCTTTGGCGTTACTCCATCATCGCCGTCGGCCTGACTTTTTGGGCGAAGCAGCAGCTATCTGACCCGCACCATCGCGAAGCATTTCCGCCGCATGCTCGCGAGCACGTGCGGTGATCTCGACCCCGCCCAGCATCCGGGCGATTTCCTCAATCCGGTCTGGACCCGAGAGTGTCGTCAGTGTCGTCCGTGTGGTCCGGCCATCCGTGAGCTTGGCAACCCGCACATGGTTCTGCGCCTGGCTCGCCACCTGCGGCAGATGGGTGACGCACAACACTTGAGCTTTGTTGCTCAGGGAACGCAGCTGCCGACCGACGATTTCGGCGACGCCACCACCGATACCGGCATCCACTTCATCAAACACGAGGCAGGGCAAGCGCGCGGATTCCACAGCGGCGACCTGGATGGCGAGGCTGATGCGTGACAGCTCACCACCAGAAGCGACCTTTGCCAATGGCTTTGGCGGTTGCCCTGGATTGGCCGCGACCAGGAACTCGACTTCGTCGGCCCCCTGTTCACCCGCAGCGCTCGCATCCAGCGCGGTGACTTCGATTGCGAGTCGTCCGCCGGGCATGCCGAGCTGCTGCATGAGCGCCGAAACGCGTTCCTTGAGACCGAGCGCCGCTGTCTGCCTCGCCGCAGAGAGTCGCGCACATTCATGTCGCCACCGCGATTCAACCTCCGCGAGTTGCTTGTGCAGCCGATCGAGCGTGACTTCGAGGTTCAGCAGTCGTTGCAGCTCCTCCTGCAGAGAGACGTGAAGCGCGGGCAGCGCCCCCGGCTCCACCCGATGCTTGCGCGCCACGGCTTCAGTTGCGGCGAGACGGTCCTCCAGCCACTCCTGCCGCGCGGGATCGGCGTCGAGATCTGCCTGATAGCGGCGAACTCCATCGGCCGCTTCGCGCAGCGCTATCAGCGACTCGTCTATCAATCCCGCAATGGGTTCCAGGCGTGCGTCCAGCGGAGCCAGCGCGCGAGCCGCACCCAGCGCGCGCACCAGCGAAGGCTCGGCGGCTCCACTGTCAGCCTCGAACAGCAGGCGTGCCATTTCTGCAGCACCCGCGGCCAGGCGTCCGCCTTGCGCGAGGCGTTTTCGCTCGGCCAGCAATTCTTCGGCTTCGCCCGGCTTCAGAGCCAGCTCATTCAGTTCTTCGACGTGGTACCGCAACAACTCAAGCCGGGCGGTGCGATCGAGGGCAGCGGTTTCAGCCTGGCGCAGCGCTTCGCGCTGGAGTTTTACTTCCTTCCAGAACGCCGCCACTTGCTGTGTCAGATCAGAGTGCTTGCCATGACGGTCCAGCAGCTCGCGCTGTGCCGATCGCCGCATCAGCGACTGGTATTCCATCTGGCCGTGGACTTCGACCAGCAGTTCTCCGAGCTGCCGGATGGTCTGGATCGACAGCGCCTGTCCGTTGACGTAGCCGCGCGAGCGCCCGTCCGCGCCGACGAGACGCCTGAGTACGCACTCGCCATCATGCTCGAGCGACTGCTCTGCGAACCAGGCATCTACGGCTGTGCCGGACTCCAGCGAAAAGGTGGCGGAGACTTCGGTACGGTCTGCGCCTGCACGCACGACTTCCGCACCGGCACGCCCGCCGGTGGCAAGAACGAGGGCATCGACCAGGATGGACTTGCCGGCGCCGGTTTCACCCGTCAGCACTGTCATGCCTGGTCCGAGTTCGAGCTCGACTCCGTCGATGATGGCGAGATCGCGGATCTGGATATGCGTCAGCATCGCTGGCAATCGTGGAGATCAGTCATCGACATCGATGGACGAACGCGACTGATCGCGATCCGGATCACGGGGATGAGCGCCCCGGCCCCAGTGCAGCTTCGACCGCAGGATGCGGTAGTAGTCATGGCCCGGCGGATGCAGCAGCGTGACATGCGCGTCCGTCGGTTCGACGAGCAGCCTGCCGCCCGGTCCGAGTTCGCCGAGCAGCATGCCGTCGCAGGTGACCTGGGCCTTGGTATCCGGACGCTCGATCAGTCTGATCTCCACTCTGGCGTCCCCCCCAACGACGATCGGGCGGTCCGACAGCGTGTGCGGGCAGATAGGCACCAGCACCAGCGCCGCGAGATGAGGGTGAATGATGGGTCCGCCGCAGGACAGCGCATACGCCGTCGAGCCCGTCGCTGTTGCCACGATGACGCCATCGCCGCCGTGGGTGTTCACGTAGAGGTCGTCGATCCAGGTTTCGAAATCGAGCATGCGTCCGGTTTCCCACTTTTGCAGCACGACATCATTGAGCGCCTGCGCATGGACCTCTGGATGGCCTGGCCTGACGAGGCGTGCCTTGAGCAGGGAACGGCGCTCGCACTCGAATCGACCTTCCAGGACGTCATCCATCCGGTCCCGCATCTCCTGGGGACTCACGTCTGTCAGGAAGCCAAGCCGGCCCCGATTGACGCCCAGCAACGGCACCGGGGCATTGGTCGTGAGCCGGGCAGCGTAGAGCATCGTGCCGTCGCCGCCCACGGCCACGATCAGATCCGCCTGCGTCGCAAACTGCTCTTCCGGAACGTGGTCCACTGTCGCGGGCGGAAAGGGCAGGTCCACGCTGGCATCGACCAGCACCTTTCGTCCACGGTCCTTGAGGTGAGTGGCGAGGGCGAGCATGGAGTCCCCGACCCGGGGGTCGTGGTGCTTGCCGAGCAGGGCGATCTTCCTGAAGTCGGTGGCGAGCTGGATGCTTGATTTCGGCATGGCGGATTTGTAGCACGCGTTGAGGAACGCCTGCCAGCTTGCGATGAGAATGTCATTTGTCTTGCGGTGCGGTGTCGCGGTATCCCCGGCTGTCGCTTGACAGGCAGATGCGTCGTGCTAGCGTCCCGGTGAAAGGGCCGGTTGGTCTTGAGTGACCCGCATCCATGACTGCTGATACGACCGACGATTACCTGAGCGATCGCGCCCAGCAATTGCTGAAGGTGCTGGTCGAGCAGTACATCCGCGATGGCCAGCCGGTGGGCTCACGCACCTTGTCGCGCGATTCCGGGCTCAACCTGAGTTCGGCCACCATCCGCAACGTCATGGCCGATCTCGAAACGTTCGGTTTCGTGACTTCGCCCCATACGTCTGCCGGCCGGATTCCCACCGGCAAAGGCTACCGCCTGTTTGTCGACACGCTGCTCAAGGTCAAGCCGCTGCAGGATACGGAGGTCATGGCCATCCAGCAGGGCCTCGGGAAGCACAGCGACGATCCGAAGAGCATGGTCGCCGCCGCTTCCCAGATGCTGTCCTCCGTGACTCGACTGGCGGGCATCGTCACCGTGCCGCGACCGAGTCACGCGAGCCTGAGCCAGATCGAATTCCTGCCGCTGTCCGACAACCGGGTCCTCGCGATCATCGTCGTCAATACGCGTGAAGTGCAGAACCGCATTCTGCAGATGGATCGTCGCTATACGGCGGACGAACTGCGCCGGGCCTCGAACTACCTGAACCAGGAATTCGCCGGCAAGGAACTCGTGGCAGTGCGGGAACACCTGCTGAGCCAGCTGCAGCGAACTCGCGAGAACCTCAATCAGCTGATGCTGGATGCCATCCGGCTCGCGCAGCAGGCGGTAGGCCCGGCTACCGGCAGCGATCGTCCTGAGTATGTGATGGCAGGTGAGACCAACCTGATGGAGTTTTCCGAGCTGTCGAACGTGGAGAAACTGCGCAGGCTGTTCGAGGCATTCACGCAGCAGGGCGACATCCTGCACCTGCTGGACCAGAGCCTCGGCGCCGAGGGCGTGCAGATCTTCATCGGGCAGGAGTCCGGCTACACCATTCTGGACGACTGCAGTGTCGTGACAGCCCCCTATACCCTGGGGCAGGAGGTCGTGGGCGTTCTGGGTGTCATTGGTCCGACGCGCATGGCCTACGAACGCATCATCCCGATCGTCGATATCACCGCCAAACTGCTCGGCTCGGCCTTGAATTCAAAGGCCTGAGTCCACACTTTCCCCGGCTCGCGCTGCCCGGGTCGCCATAACTCGTCCTCGCTGCGGGATTGCCAGTCGCTCTGCAGGCGATAACCTGTTATTGTGCGCGGCCAATACGGTTTGGGACCTTGACTGGAGATTCGAGTTCATGACCTTTCCGGATGAGCACGGCCCCGAAAACGGGGCGGATGGCAGCGTCGACAATGACGAGGCGACCGAGGCCACGAGCCTTGAAGCCGCCCTGAACGAGGCCCGGGTACAGGCCGAGCAGGCCCGCGAGCAGCAGCTCCGTGCGTTCGCCGAGCTGGAGAACTTCCGCAAGCGGTCCCTGCGTGACGTCGAACAGGCCCGCAAGTTTGCCCTCGAGCGGTTTGCGGGGGAGCTGATCGGGGTCAAGGACAGCCTGGAAATGGCGCTGGCGGCAAACCGCAGTGGCGCGGAGGGCGGGCAGCCGACCGGCACTGCTGTGCTGGCAGGTGTAGAGGCAACGCTCAAGCTGCTGTCGGCCTCTTTTGAGAAGGCCGGCATTACAGAAGTGGTGCCCACCGGGGAAGTCTTCAATCCGGAATTTCACGAAGCGATGGTGGCGCAACCCTCCACCGAATTGCCGCCCAACTCGGTGCTGCAGGTCGTCCAGAAAGGCTACCTGCTCAATGGCCGCTTGCTGCGTCCGGCCAGGGTCATCGTGTCGCGCGAACCGTAACCCGGTTGTCTCGGGCAGCGACTTGAAAGGCGCCCTTGAGGCCCACATAAAGCAGCAACGTTCACAATTCATGCCCTGGCCTGCGGGGCCAGATGTTCGGGAGTCAACGATATGGCGAAGATAATCGGGATCGACCTCGGCACGACCAACTCGTGTGTAGCGATCATGGAAGGCGGCAAGCCGCGGGTCATCGAGAACAGCGAAGGCGACCGGACCACGCCGTCCGTCGTGGCCTTTACGAAGGACGACGAAGTGCTCGTCGGCCAGTCCGCCAAGCGACAGGCCGTGACCAATCCATTCAACACGCTGTTTGCCGTCAAGCGCCTCATCGGCCGGCGGTTCCAGGATGACGTCGTGCAGAAGGACGTCCACATGGTGCCCTACAAGGTCATCAAGGCCGACAACGGCGATGCCTGGGTCGAGGCCCAGGGCAAGAAGTTGGCGCCGCCCGAAGTATCGGCTCGCGTGCTCATGAAGATGAAGAAGACCGCCGAGGATTTCCTCGGTGAGCCGGTAACCGAAGCGGTCATTACGGTACCCGCGTACTTCAACGACTCGCAGCGCCAGGCGACCAAGGATGCCGGCCGCATCGCCGGCCTCAACGTCAAGCGCATCATCAACGAGCCGACGGCGGCTGCGCTGGCCTACGGCATGGACAAGCAGGGCGGCGATCGCAAGATTGCGGTGTATGACCTGGGGGGTGGTACGTTCGACGTGTCCATCATCGAAGTCGCTGATGTCGACGGCGAGCGTCAATTCGAAGTGCTGGCGACCAACGGGGACACCTTCCTCGGTGGCGAGGACTTCGACCTCAAGGTCATCAACTACCTGGCGGACGAATTCAGGAAGGAAAGCGGCGTCGACGTCCGCAAGGACCCGCTGGCCATGCAGCGCCTGAAGGAATCGGCGGAGAAGGCCAAGATCGAACTGTCTTCGAGCCAGCAGACCGAAGTAAACCTGCCGTACATCACGGCGGATGCTTCGGGCCCCAAGCACCTCAGTATCAAACTGACGCGCGCCAAGCTCGAGTCGCTGGTTGAGGAGCTGGTACAGAAGACCATCGAACCCTGCCGCGTGGCGCTCAAGGATGCCGGCCTGTCCATCAAGGATGTCGCCGAGGTCATTCTCGTTGGTGGCCAGACGCGCATGCCGCTGGTGCAACAGGTCGTCAAGGATTTCTTCGGCAAGGAGCCCCGTCGTGACGTGAACCCGGATGAAGCCGTGGCGGTTGGCGCTGCGATCCAGGCCGGCGTGCTGTCCGGCGAGGTCAAGGACGTGCTGTTGCTCGACGTCACGCCACTGTCGCTCGGCATCGAAACGCTGGGCGGTGTCATGACGAAGCTCATCGAGAAGAACACCACGATTCCGACGAAAGCGAATCAGGTGTTCTCGACGGCCGACGACAATCAGGGTGCCGTCACGATTCATGTTCTCCAGGGCGAGCGCCAGCGTGCGGCGGACAACAAGTCGCTGGGCCAGTTCAACCTGGAGGGCATCCCGCCTGCACCTCGCGGTTTGCCGCAGATCGAAGTGACCTTCGATATCGACGCCAACGGCATCCTGCATGTGTCCGCGAAGGACAAGGCCACTGCGAAGGAACAGCGCATCGTCATCAAGGCGTCGAGCGGCCTGTCGGAGGCGGAGATCAAGCAGATGGTCACGGATGCCGAGGCCCATGCCGAGGAAGACCGCAAGTTCAAGGAGCTGGTCGAAACCCGCAACCGGGCCGACGCGCTGCTGCATTCAACCGAGAAGTCGTTGAAGGAGCTGGGTGAAAAGGTCAGCCCCGCTGACCGGAGCAAGGCAGAGTCGGCGATTGCCGACCTCAAGACCGCTCTGACAGGTGACGATAAGGATGTCATCGAGACGAAGGCGAAGGCGCTCGCCGACGCATCGGCAGCCATTGCCCAGCAGGCCTATGCCCAGGCGCAGCCTGAAGCAGCCACCGGGGAGCCGGCGGCAGGCAGTTCATCGGGTGGAGCAGGGGACGATGTCCTCGACGCCGAGTTTGAAGAGGTCAAGGACAAGAAGAAGGGCGCCTGACCTGCTCTTGATAGCTGAACTTCGAGGCCTGAGTGCAGGCGTCGTTGCAACGATAACCGACCGCCGCGGGCTCAAAGCAGCCCGCGGCGGTTTTTGTGCATGTAACTTCGTGATTCCGGGTTTCCATGTCCAAGCGTGATTTCTACACCATTCTCGATGTGCCACGAACCGCATCGGAAGCGGACATCAAGAAGGCCTACCGGCGCCTGGCGATGAAGCTGCATCCGGACCGGAATCCCGACGACAAGGCGTCTGAAGAGAAATTCAAGGAAGCCAAGGAAGCCTACGAGGTTCTGACCGACCCCGAGAAGCGGGCCACCTACGATCAGTTCGGCCACGAAGGGTTGCAGCGTGGCCAGGGCGGGCACGGCGGTTTCGGTGGCGGGGATGCGTTCGGCGATATCTTCGGCGATGTCTTCGGTGACATCTTCGGCGGCGGGCGCCGTTCCCGATCACAGGTGTTCCGTGGCGCGGATCTGCGCTATGAACTCGAACTTGACCTGGAACAGGCGGTGTTCGGCGATTCGGTCAATATCGAGTTTGCGAGTCTCGGCGAGTGCGAATCCTGCAAGGGCACCGGTGGCGGACCCAATTCCAAGACGACGACGTGCGAAACCTGTGATGGCGCGGGCCAGGTGCGCATGCGCCAGGGCATTCTTTCCATGCAGCAGGCCTGCCCGCGTTGCCGCGGCCGGGGCCAGATCATCTCCGAACCCTGTGACACCTGCCTCGGCCAGGGACGCGTTCGTCGCAAGCGCACTTTAAGCGTCAAGGTCCCGGCGGGCGTCGATAACGGGGACCGCATCCGGCTGTCCGGCGAGGGCGAGGCGGGTCGCAATGGCGGCCCTGCCGGGGACCTGTACGTCGAGGTCCACGTCAAGCCGCACGCGATCTTCGAACGCGAGGGCAGCCACCTTTCATGCGAGGTACCGGTCAGCTTTGCCACGGCGACGCTGGGTGGTAACGTCGAAGTGCCGACGCTCGATGGCAACGTCGTGCTCAAGATCCCCGCTGAGACACAGTCGGGACGCAGCTTCCGTCTGCGTGATAAGGGCGTGAAGCCAGTGCGAGGCGGAGCGACGGGAGATCTGTTTTGCCGGGTCGTCGTCGAGACCCCCGTCAATCTGAGCGAGGAACAGCGGGCGCTATTGCGAGCCTTCGAGGAATCGGTGCAGAAAAGCGGCAAGACCCACAGCCCCCGGGAGCGCTCGTGGCTGGACGGCGTCAAGCGCTTCTTTGAGAACATTGCAAACTGATCGCCAGCAGGAATACAGACATGACAGCGGCCAGGCTTGCGGTACTCGGGATCAGTGGTCGCATGGGTCAGGCGATCGTTGCCCAGCTTGAGGCATTTCCCGACGTCAGGCTGACGGGCGCACTGGCGTCACCGACCAGTCGCTGGCAAGGGCAGGATGCAGGTGAGGCATCTGGTCAGCCGTCATGTGGGGCGATCGTCACGTCGAATCCCGCGATTGCAGTCCAGGGTGCGAGCGTTGCCATCGACTTCACGCTACCCGAGGCGACCCCCGCCAACCTCAAGGCCTGCGTCGCGGCCGGGTGTCCGCTGGTGATCGGCACGACGGGTCATTCGCCTGCGGTACGGGCCGACATCACGGTCGCTGCCAGGCTGATTCCAGTGCTCCTCGCGCCGAACATGAGCCTTGGCGTCAATCTGCTTCTGAAGCTCGCCGAGCTTGCGGCGCGGTCGCTGGATACCGACTACGACGTCGAGATTTTCGAGGCCCATCACCGCAACAAGAAGGACGCTCCGTCGGGAACCGCGCTGCGTATCGGCGAAGTGGTCGCGGCTGCGCGGGGCACAACGCTCGAGAAGTCCGGTGACTTCGCCCGCCACGGAACGACGGGCGCCCGACGTGAAGGCGCAATCGGTTTCTCCGTCATGCGGGGTGGCGACATCGTGGGTGACCACGTCCTGACCTTCGCGGGTCCGGGTGAAAGGCTGGAGCTGGTTCACCGGGCTCATGACCGCTCGGGCTTCGCGCTTGGGGCAATCAAGGCTGCCCGCTGGCTGGTCGGTCGGCCTGCAGGCCTGTACTCGATGCAGGATGTTCTGGGACTTACCATGCGCCTGAGTTCCCTGGGTACTTCCTGTCGAAGAAAAAGACCGCTCGGGGCCCGGTTTTGCGATGGACCTGACCCGATTCGTCGCGTAGACTCCCTTCCCTCAGCAAGCGCGTAAATATAGTGCGCGGGACGGGTCACAAGACCGCTCCCGCCGTTCGCATGCGCGCGTGATTTTGGGAGTTGCGATGAATACACCCGCGGTGCTGGCGCTCGAAGATGGAACGGTCTTTCACGGTAGTTCCATCGGTGCCAAGGGCAATACGACGGGTGAGGTGGTATTCAACACGGCCATGACGGGCTATCAGGAGATCCTCTCCGACCCGTCTTACTGTCGACAGCTGGTCACACTGACCTATCCGCACATCGGCAATACCGGCACGACGCCGGAAGACCTCGAATCTTCCGCCATCTACGCGGCGGGTCTGATCATCCGCGATCTGCCGCTGCTGCATTCCAGCTGGCGTGCCGCCGAATCGCTGCCGGGTTTCCTGCAGCGTGGCCGGATCGTCGCCATTGCCGACATCGATACCCGCAAGCTCACCCGCATCCTGAGGGAAAAGGGCTCCCTCGCCGGGTGCATCATGACGGGGGACGATGTTGATCCGGCGGCAGCGGTGCATGCAGCGCGACGATTTCCCGGACTGAAGGGCATGGATCTGGCGAAGGTCGTGTCGACCAAACGCACCTATCAGTGGAATGAAGGCACCAACTGGTCACTCGAGTCCGGACCGCGGCCGGCAAGACCGGGCCAGCGTCTGCACGTTGTGGCGTACGATTTCGGCATCAAGCGCAACATCCTGCGGCTGCTGTCGGATCAGGGATGCCGGATGACCGTGGTGCCTGCGCAGACGCACGCCGATCGCGTACTGGCGATGAATCCCGACGGCATTTTCCTGTCGAACGGGCCGGGTGATCCGGAGCCCTGCACCTATGCCATCGATGCGATCAAGCGCTTCCTTGAGACGGATATTCCGGTGTTCGGCATCTGCCTCGGCCATCAATTGCTGGGGCTGGCAAGCGGCGCGCGCACGATAAAGATGAAATTCGGTCACCACGGCGCCAATCACCCGGTGCTCGATATCGATACCGGGCGCGTGCTGATCACCAGCCAGAATCACGGCTTCGCGGTCGATGGCGACACGCTCGGGCCGAATCTGCGAACCACCCACAAGTCGCTGTTCGACGGCTCGTTGCAGGGACTGGCACGGTCCGATCGCCCGGCCTTCAGTTTCCAGGGTCATCCCGAGGCCAGCCCGGGTCCGCATGATGTGAAGGATCTGTTCGTGCGGTTTACGCAGCTGATGCAACAGCGCATCAATCAGGCATCCCGCGGACGCAGCGGCACGCGCGGCTAGGCGCTGTCGGTCGAAGGAAAGCAAAGTACAAGAGCATATGCCGAAGCGCACAGACATCAAAAGCATCCTGATCATTGGCGCAGGCCCGATCGTCATCGGGCAAGCCTGCGAGTTCGACTATTCAGGCGCCCAGGCCTGCAAGGCGCTGCGCGAGGAGGGTTACCGCGTCATCCTCGTGAACTCCAATCCGGCGACGATCATGACGGACCCCGAAACAGCGGACTCCATCTACATCGAGCCGGTGCACTGGCGAACAGTGGAACGCATCATCGCGAAGGAGCGACCGGATGCGCTGCTGCCGACCATGGGAGGGCAGACTGCACTCAACTGCGCACTCGACCTGGTACGCGAAGGGGTTCTTGAAAAATACAACGTGGAACTGATCGCTGCTTCGCGCGACGCCATCGACATGGCGGAAGACCGCGAGCTGTTCAGGAATGCGATGCGCGAAATCGGCCTCGAGACGCCGCGATCGCGTATTGCGCACAGCATGGAGGAGGCGCTTGCTGTCCAGGCGGAGATCGGTTTTCCGACTGTAATCCGCCCGTCGTTCACGCTCGGTGGTTCCGGCGGCGGCATTGCCTACAACCGCGAGGAGTTCGAGGAGATCGTTGCGCGCGGGCTCGACGCCTCGCCCACGAGCGAGGTGCTGCTTGAAGAAGCGGTGCTCGGCTGGAAGGAATTCGAGATGGAGGTGGTGCGGGACCGTAACGACAACTGCATCATCATCTGCTCGATCGAGAATCTCGATCCGATGGGCGTGCATACCGGGGACTCGATTACCGTTGCCCCTGCACAGACGCTGACGGATCGCGAATACCAGCTGATGCGCAACGCATCGATCGCGGTGCTGCGCAAGATCGGCGTGGAATGCGGCGGCTCCAACGTGCAGTTTGCAGTCAGTCCCAGGGATGGGCGCATCCTCGTCATTGAAATGAACCCGCGCGTGTCGCGTTCTTCCGCACTGGCATCGAAGGCAACCGGCTTTCCGATCGCCAAGGTCGCCGCGAAGCTGGCAGTGGGTTACACGCTTGATGAACTCAAGAACGAAATCACCGGTGGAGCAACGCCGGCGTCGTTCGAGCCGACCATCGACTATGTGGTCACCAAGATTCCGCGCTTCACGTTCGAGAAGTTTCCCGGTGCCAACGACCGGCTGACGACGCAGATGAAGTCTGTGGGTGAAGTGATGGCCATCGGTCGGACGTTCCAGGAGTCGCTGCAGAAGGCGCTGCGCGGCCTGGAGATCGGCATCGACGGCCTGACGCCGATCAACAAACTGCCGCTGGGTCAGGAAGAACAAAGCAGTTTGCGCGAAGAACTGCGCATGCCGGGTCCCAACCGGCTGCGGCATGTGGGCGACGCGTTTCGCAGTGGCATGACGCTCGAAGACGTGGGCCGGCACTCGCATATCGACCCGTGGTTCCTCGCGCAGATCGAGGATCTGATCCGCGAGGAACAGGCGATAGCAGAGGGTGGCATCAGCGCGCTCGAGCGGCCGCGCCTCAAGGCTCTCAAGCGCAAGGGCTTCGCCGACAGTCGCATTGCCACGCTGGTCGGCGTGGACGAGGCCAGCGTGCGTCGCCGGCGCATCACGTTCGGCCTGCGTCCCGTCTTCAAGCGCGTGGATACGTGCGCCGCGGAGTTCGCGACGTCCACCGCGTATCTCTACTCGACGTACGAGGAAGAGTGCGAGGCGAATCCGACGAGCCGCAACAAGATCATGATCCTGGGCGGTGGGCCCAACCGGATCGGGCAAGGTATCGAGTTCGACTACTGCTGCGTGCATGCCGCCCTTGCGCTGCGTGAGGCGGGTTTCGAAACCATCATGGTCAACTGCAATCCGGAGACGGTATCGACGGACTACGACACTTCGGATCGCCTGTACTTCGAATCGCTGACCTTTGAAGACGTCATGGAAGTGATCGACAAGGAAAAGCCCGTTGGAGTGATCGTGCAGTACGGCGGGCAGACTCCCCTCAAGCTTTGTCGCGCGCTGGAAGCGGCGGGTGCGCCCATCATCGGCACTTCACCGGATTCCATCGACATTGCCGAGGATCGGGAACGCTTTCAGAAGCTCGTCGAGCAGCTGGCGCTCAAGCAGCCGCCGAACTGTACTGCGCGCACCGAGGACCAGGCGGTAGTGATGGCGCGGGCGATTGGCTTTCCGCTCGTCGTCAGGCCCTCGTACGTGCTCGGTGGCCGCGCGATGGAGATCGTATTCAATGAGGACGACCTGCGCGTCTACATGACCGATGCGGTCAAGGTCTCGAATGACAGTCCCGTGCTGCTCGATCGCTTTCTCGACCAGGCAATCGAAGTGGATGTCGATGCCATTTCGGATGGCGATGACATCTTCATCGGCGGCATCATGGAGCACGTCGAACAGGCGGGCGTGCATTCCGGTGACTCCGGGTGTTCGCTGCCGCCCAACAGCCTGAGTGCCGAAATCCAGGCTGAGCTCAAGGTGCAAACGCGCAAGCTGGCGCAGGGACTTAAAGTCGTCGGCCTGATGAACATCCAGTTCGCGATCCAGAACGGCATCATCTATATCCTCGAAGTCAATCCGCGCGCTTCCCGCACAGTGCCGTTCGTGTCCAAGGCGACGGGCGTGCAGCTCGCCAAGATCGCCGCAAGGGTGATGGCCGGAGCCAAGCTCAAGGACCTTGGGCTGGGTGCCGAGCGCAAACCGCAGTTCTTCTCCGTCAAGGAAGCCGTGTTCCCGTTTTCCAAGTTCCCGGACGCCGATCCGATTCTCGGCCCGGAAATGAAGTCGACGGGCGAAGTGATGGGTACGGGGCGCACGTTCGGCGAAGCCTATGCCAAGGCGCAATTTGCATCGGGTGTGACGCTGCCCTCACGGGGCGTGTGCCTGATCAGTGTTCGGGAGCGCGATAAGCAGGGTGCTGCTGCGCTCGCCAAACGGCTGGTCGACAAGGGCTTCGAGATTGTCGCCACCGAGGGGACGGCGGCGGTGATCGCTGCGGCCGGTGTGCCCTGCCGTCGAGCCAACAAGGTTCGTGAAGGCCGGCCACACATCGTCGACATGATCAAGAACGACGAGATATCGCTGATCGTCAATACGACGGAAGGCAAGCAGGCCATCTTCGAGTCGCGCTCCATCCGTCGCCAGGCGGTCATGCGCAAAGTGACGTACTACACGACACTGGCGGCGGCCTGGGCAACCTGCGACGCACTCGAGTATCTGGACGTCGTCGAAGTCAACCGGCTTCAGGATCTGCATAAGGAGGTGGGAACGTGAAGCGCATGCCCCTGACGCTGAAGGGCGTCGAACGCCTGCGTACCGAGCTCAAGCGTCTCAAGACCGTGGACCGCCCCCGCGTGATCCAGGCGATTGCCGAGGCGCGTGCGCATGGTGACTTGAGCGAAAACGCCGAATATCACGCAGCCCGGGAGCAGCAGAGCTTCATCGAGGGGCGCATCAAGGACATCGAGGCGCATGTCTCGAACGCGGAGATCATCGACGTTGCCAGCATGCCGGCGAGTACGCGCGTGGTGTTTGGAGCCACTGTGGATCTCGAAGACCAGGATGATGGTGTCAAGGTCGTCTACCAGATCGTCGGCGAAGCGGAAGCGGATATACGCAGCGGCCTGATCTCGATCACCTCACCGATAGCAAGAGCACTGGTAGGCAAGTCGCAAGGGGACATCGTCGATGTCGCCGCGCCCGCCGGGGTGCGTTCCTACGAAATCATGACGGTCAGGTATGAGTGAGGAAAGCGTGAACCGTGAGCCGTGATGAGTGAACCGCAAGAGCAGACAGCGCAGGAAATGAAAGAGTCAGCAGATATGCTCTTGCAGAGCTCGTTCTGCCGGATCATCGGATCACGACGTTTCACGGATCACGCCTGGAGGGTCTCACTTCGCGCTTTGTGGGCATCCTGGCTGCACTCTGGATGGGAGTCTTGTGGACCATCTGCGGTGTAGTGGCCACTGGTCTCTTTGCAGTCCTCGATGACCGGCGCCTTGCTGGCACCCTTGCCGGTGAGTTCTTCCATATCGCCACCTGGCTTGGCATCGGTTTCGGCGTGCTGCTATGGCTGCTGCTGGCGGCGAATCGCACTGTCAGCCGGAAGCTCGTGATATTGATCGCAGTGACGGCGTTGCCGCCGCTGGCGAACGAGCTGGGTCTGTTGCCGATCATGAGCGCCGCGCGGGATGCCGGAAACATGGCTCTGTTCGGCATGCTGCACATCGGCTCGGTTGCGCTGTTCGTGCTCGCCTGCGTGGGTGCGTTGATGCTGGTATTGCGGCTTACGCGTCCGGCAGCATGATGCGGGGCTGATCGCGTCGGGCGCGGTAGTAGACGCCCACATTGCCGATGCGTTGCACGAGTTCGCTCCTGGTGGTGACAGCCAGGCGATCGAGCATCAGGTTGCGCTCTGTGCGATCACCGGTTCGAGCGCGAACCTTGACCAGTTCATGAGCGCCGAGCGCGACATCGAGTTCCCGGACCACGCCGGCGGAGTCACCGTCCTGGCCGATCAGCACAACCGGGTTCAGGGGGTGTGCCAGGCGGCGCAAATGCTTCTTCTGTTTTTCGGTCAGGTCCATGGTGTCAAGGGGCGACTCGTGCGGGTGGCGCAGGCTAACCTAGAGAAACCATTCCCGCTACCTGCGATCTACCAGGGAACCGTTCAATAGATTTGCCATGCCCAAACGTTCCAAATCGAGCAGCCGCTGGCTTAAGGAACACGAGTCAGACCCTTTCGTGAAGGCCGCCCGTGAGGCGGGCTTTCGCTCGCGTGCGGTCTACAAGCTCGAGGAGATTCAGCGTTCGGACCACATTCTGAAGCCCGGCACGACGGTCGTCGACCTGGGGGCGGCACCCGGTGGCTGGAGTCAGTACGTCGGGCGGATGTTCAAGGGCCGCGGTCGCGTGATCGCGACAGACATCCTGCCGATGGGGTCGCTGCCTGGCGTGGAGTTCATCCAGGGCGATTTTTCCGATGAAGCCGTCTTTGCATCGCTGCTGACGCTGCTCGGCGATGAAAAGCCGCAACTTGTAATGTCGGATATGGCCCCCAACATGATGGGTATCGCCGAGGTGGATCATGCCAGATCGATGCATCTCGTTGACTTGGCAGTGGATTTTGCCGAGAAGACGCTGCCGGAGGGCGGCGATTTCCTGGTGAAAGTTTTTCAAGGCAGGGAGTTTCTGCCGCTGATGCAGCGCCTGCGCACGCTGTTTGAATCCGTGAAAGTGCGCAAGCCGAAGGCATCAAGGTCGCGAAGCGTCGAAGTTTATCTGTTGGCGCGCAATTTTCGGATGTAGTATCGGGCGGAACTTTAAGATTTTCGAGGAATGCACCCTTTGAACGACCTCACCAAGAACATCATCCTGTGGATCGTGATCGCGGTCGTGCTGGCGACAGTCGTCAGCAATTTCAGCGCGCGGACCGGCGCCGTCCAGGAAGTTCCCTATTCCACCTTCCTGACCCAGGTTGAGGCAGGCAGCGTTTCCCAGGTGACGTTCAAGGGCGACCAGGTCGTCGGCGTGCGCTCCAATGGCGAGCAGTTCCTGAGCTACAACCCCGAGACGGACAACTCGGCCCTGATCGGCACGTTGCAGAAGCACGGTGTGACGTTCAGTGCCGCAGCCCCGGAGCGTCAGTCGTTCCTGATGCAGCTGTTCATCTCCTCGTTCCCGATCCTGTTGCTGATCGCGGTCTGGGTGTATTTCATGAGACAGATGCAGGGCGGCGCGGGCGGCCGTGGCGCCATGTCGTTCGGCAAGAGCCGGGCGCGTCTGCTGAACGAGGACCAGGTGCAAGTCACCTTTGCAGACGTCGCCGGCGTAGATGAGGCCAAGGAAGAAGTCGTCGAGATCGTCGAGTTCCTCAAGGATCCCGCCAAGTTCCAGAAACTCGGCGGCAAGATTCCCCGTGGCGTGCTGATGGTCGGCTCCCCCGGCACGGGCAAGACGTTGCTTGCGCGCGCGATTGCCGGTGAGGCCAAGGTGCCGTTCTTTACGATCTCAGGCTCGGACTTCGTTGAAATGTTCGTGGGCGTTGGCGCTTCTCGCGTGCGTGACATGTTCGAGCAGGCCAAGAAACATGCGCCCTGCATCATCTTCATCGACGAAATCGACGCGGTGGGCCGCCACCGCGGCGCCGGTCTCGGCGGCGGTCATGACGAGCGCGAACAGACGCTGAACCAGTTGCTGGTCGAGATGGATGGCTTTGAGGGCACGGAAGGGGTCATCGTGATCGCGGCGACCAACCGTCCTGACGTGCTGGATCCTGCGCTGCTTCGCCCGGGTCGCTTCGACCGCCAGGTGGTGGTCCCGCTGCCCGACGTACGTGGGCGCGAGCAGATCCTGAAAGTGCATATGCGCAAACTGCCGCTGGCCGAAGACGTCAAGCCGATGGTCATCGCGCGGGGTACGCCGGGCTTTTCGGGTGCGGATCTCGCCAACCTCGTGAACGAGGCTGCATTGTTTGCGGCGCGTGCCAATCGCCGCACCGTGACGATGGAAGAGTTCGAGAAAGCCAAGGACAAGATCATGATGGGCGCCGAGCGGCGTTCCATGGTGATGGACGACCAGGAAAAGAAGCTGACTGCGTATCACGAAGCGGGTCACGCCATCGTCGGGTTGTCGGTTCCCGAGCATGATCCGGTCTACAAGGTCTCGATCATTCCCCGAGGCCGCGCGCTGGGCATCACGATGTTCCTGCCTGAGAGCGATCGGTACAGCACCAGCAAGCGGCGGCTTGAGAGCCGCATTGCCACGCTGTTTGGCGGGCCGCGTTGCCGAGGAACTGATCTTCGGTTCGGACTCGGTCACAACCGGCGCTTCGAACGATATCGAGCGGGCGACGGAGATTGCACGCAACATGGTTACCAAGTGGGGCCTGTCCGACAAACTCGGACCGCTCTCTTACAGTGAAGAGGAAGGCGAAGTGTTTCTGGGCCGCTCGGTCACGCAGCACAAGAAGACTTCCGATGTCACCGAACGCACCATCGATGAAGAGGTTCGCCGCTTGATCGATACGAACTACCGTAACGCACGGCAGATTCTCGAAGGGAATCTGGACAATCTGCACAAGATGGCCGGCGCGCTGATCAAGTACGAGACGATCGACGATCAACAGATTCGCGACATCATGGAAGGACGTGAGCCTCGACCGCCTGTCGACTGGGATGATTCGCTGCCGCCAGCGGGCGGTGGCAAGGCTCGCGACAGGGATGTCACGGATGCACCGATCGGACGGCCTGCAAGCCAGCACTGATAGCCGCAGCTGAATGGCGTGAGTACAGCCAACCGGGGCGATGCAGGGTCACCTGCATCGCCCCTTGTTTTTGGCGGCATTGTCTTGAAGAGTTGTTGACCCCCAATGCGGCTGCGCCTGCCCAACAGGTTTCCTTGAGCTTGAGACCCCGATCGTCATGGGAGTTCTCAATGTCACGCCCGACTCCTTTTCGGACGGTGGGCAGTTCTCTGCAGTCGACGCGGCAGTCGAGCACGCTCTGCGAATGGTGGAGGAGGGTGCGGCGCTGATCGATGTTGGCGGCGAGTCGACGCGACCTGGAGCGCCGCCGGTCAGCGTTGAGGCAGAGCTTGATCGGGTGCTGCCCGTGATTGCCGCCATCGTTCGGCGGACGCAGGTGCCGGTGTCCATCGATACTCGCAAACCCGAGGTCATGGTGGCGGCTGTTACCGCAGGAGCATCGCTGATCAACGATGTGAGCGCGTTGCAGTTCCCCGGCGCACTTGCAGCGGCGGCCAGTACTGGTGCCGCAATCTGCCTGATGCACATGCAGGGCGATCCGGGGTCCATGCAGGCTGATCCCGGCTATGGCGATGTCGTCAGGGAAGTGCACCAGTTCCTGGCAGACAGGGTGCGGTCCTGCAACGCTGCGGGCATCGCGTCCGACAGGCTGGTGCTGGATCCGGGAATCGGCTTCGGCAAGCGTCTCGAGCACAATCTGGCGTTGCTGGCGCACCTCAGGGACCTGGATGTCGGAGGCTTGCCACTCATGGTCGGGGTCTCGCGGAAGTCCATGTTCGGTAAGCTGCTGGGACGGGCGGTAGACGACCGTCTGGCAGGGGGTCTGGCCGGCGCCACGGCTGCGGTTCTGGCAGGAGCGAAAATCATCAGGACCCATGACGTCGCGGCGACCGTCGATGCAGTCCGCGTGGCCGTCGCGCTCAAGCGTGCGGGATATCAGAGCAACTGAAATTGAAACGTCGGGGGTGACAGTGAGCCGGAAATACTTCGGAACGGATGGTGTGCGGGGCAACGTGGGCGACGCTCCCATGACCGTCGATTTCGCCTTGCGTCTCGCCAGTGCGGCTGCGCAGGTACTCGCGCCGAAGGGCGGTACCGTGCTGGTCGGCAAGGACACACGGCTCTCCGGCTACATGTTCGAAGCTGCGCTCGAAGCCGGGTTTGTTGCGGCGGGCGTGAACGTCATGCTGATCGGGCCGCTGCCCACTCCGGCCATTGCCTACCTGACGCAGAAATTCGAGTGTGACTTTGGCGTGGTCATCAGCGCGTCCCACAATCTGTACGAGGACAACGGCATCAAGTTCTTCGACGCCAATGGCTCGAAGCTGTCGGATGACATCGAGGGCGAGATCGAGCGATTCCTTGACGCGGCGCCGGTTACGCGATCATCGGAGGCGCTGGGCAGCGCACGACGTGTGGACAAGTCGCGGACCAAGTACCAGGAATTCTGCGCGTCGACCATTCCCGCAGGGCATGAATCTCAGGAACTTCAAGATCGTCATCGACTGCGCGAACGGCGCTGGCTACAAGGTGGGTCCGCGGATACTCGCGGACCTGGGTGCCGAGATCGTGCCCATCGGCTGTTCTCCGAACGGCCGGAACATCAACCTTGGCTGCGGATCGACGAACCCGGAGCTGCTGCAATTGACGGTACCGGGCGTCAGGGCGCAGGTGGGTATCGCGCTGGATGGTGACGGCGATCGCCTGGTGATGGTCGATCATCTTGGTCGCATCGTGGATGGCGACCAGCTGCTGTATGTCATTGCCGCCGCCCGGCACGCCGACAACGCACTGACCGGCCCCGTGGTCGGCACGGTCATGAGCAATCTGGGGCTCGAGCATGCACTGAAGAAGCTGGGCATCGGGTTTCTGCGGGCGAAAGTCGGCGATCGCTATGTGCTCGAAATGTTGCGCGAAACGGGCGGCACGATTGGCGGAGAGTCATCAGGGCACCTGCTCTGCCTGGACCGGACGACCACTGGGGATGCGCTGATCAGCGCGTTGCAGGTGCTCGCAATCATGCAGAAGACCGGCAAAGGTCTCGCCGAGCTGGCGGCACCGATGATGAAGTACCCGCAGGTGCTCAAAAACGTAAGAGTGGCTCGCCGGATCGATGTAAACGCCACGCCGGCCATCCAGGACGCCGTAGCCCGTGCCGAGGGCAGGCTGGGAGGCGAGGGCAGAATCGTTCTGCGCCCGTCCGGAACTGAACCGGTCATTCGCGTGATGGTGGAAGGGCGGGATGGGGCGCTGGTCCAGCAACTGGCTACGGAGCTCGCCGCATCGGTCGAGCGGGCGGCGGCCTGATCCCCGAAAAGTCCCGGCCTGACTCGGAAATGGCTTGTGCTTCAGGGAGTTCGTGTGTCTTCAGTACGCCCACATTCCGTTGCTTTCCCCGCGCTTGGCCGTTACTCTTGCGCGCCTTTTTGGCGTGACAGACAGGGGCGGCGGGTATGACGGGCACACAGCACAGGCGCCGGCCGCTGGTGGCAGGCAACTGGAAGATGCATGGATCGCGTGCCGAGAACACAGCGCTCGTCACGGCATTGCTGCATGACCTGCCACAGCCTGGTACCACGGACGTCCTCCTTTGCCCGCCGTTTGTCTACCTGACTGAAGTGGGCCGCATGCTGAAGGGCTCCGGCGTCCGGTTGGGTGCGCAGTCCGTATGCGCCGAGCCGTCGGGCGCGTTCACGGGAGAAGTTTCGGCAGCAATGCTGAAGGATCTCGGCTGTTCCCATGTCATCGTGGGCCACTCGGAACGGCGGGCAATCTATAAGGAAACCGATGCGCTGGTGGCCCGCAAGTTCGTTGCCGCGCAGTCCCAGGGGCTGATTCCGGTCCTGTGTGTCGGGGAATCCCTGGAGGAGCGCGATGGCGGCCATACGATGACGGTCGTCGACAGGCAACTGGCGGCCGTTGTGGATCTCGCCGGAATCGCAGCTTTCGAGCAGGCGGTGGTGGCGTATGAGCCCGTCTGGGCGATCGGCACAGGCAAGAATGCGACGCCCCAGCAGGCGCAGGATGTCCACCAGCATATCCGTGCTGCGCTCGGCAGGCAGGATGCTAGAATCGCCGGCCTGATCCGGGTGCTGTACGGCGGCAGTGTCAAGGCGGGCAATGCCGCTGAACTGTTTGCAATGGCGGACGTGGATGGGGGGCTGGTGGGCGGCGCCTCGCTCAACGCACGCGAATTCGTCGGAATCTGCAGCGCCGCGCGGGGCTATTGACTTCGGGTTGATTGAAACTGGAATCGAAATGAGCTGGTTACACACCGCTATCACCGTTTTTCATGTACTGGTCGGCATCGGCATCGTGTTGCTCGTTCTCCTGCAGCGGGGCAAGGGTGCGGATGCGGGCGCCGGCTTCGGGTCCGGCGCATCGGGAACCGTATTCGGTGCCCGCGGCGCGGCTTCCTTCCTGTCGCGGTCTACCGCCACGCTGGCAGCACTGTTCTTCGTCACGAGTCTCTCGCTGGCGTACCTGGGCAGTCGCCAGACTGCACCGACCAGCGTGATTGACCGGGTCAGCCTCCCGGCGCCTGTCACTGGCGCGCCAGCCGAGGGTGCTGCCGTAACATTGCCAGCGGAATCCCGGCCCGCAGCAGCGCCTGAGGCCGCTGGGGCTCCTGCTCCAGAGGCTCCCGCCCCGACACAGCCCTGAGCCTGAGAGGCTTTGACTGGCATTTGATCAAGCGGCTGCCTGCAAGGCAGTCAACCACCGGCAAGGGTGGCGAGCACCGGACAGTTACAGGTCACGGTGCGGATGTGGTGGAACTGGTAGACACGCTACCTTGAGGTGGTAGTGGAGCAATCCGTGGAGGTTCGAGTCCTCTCATCCGCACCAATCTTTCTTTCTTGCTACTTCTTTCTTTGGATTGGAAAAGAAAGAAGTAGATAGACACCCCGGGCTTCCTGCCCGGACCTGCCACCTCTTGTATCTTGGGGTTGTCCAAGAGAAAAGTTGTGCAAAAGCGTCGGGTTCTTTCCCGACACCAACCCACTCTGTTCTTGATTGGTCGCATTGGAAAAAAGCAAAATAAAGCACGATTCGCCAACCTGGTACAGGTGCACTGCATCCGACTGACGCGCTGACGATTTCGTCATGTACGGGGTTACTGCGCTGCAACCTCCCTGCTACAATCCCGGCCCGTTCAGGGTTCCCTATAGCGGGCGGCGATGCTTGAAAACTATCTCCCGATACTGATTTTCCTGGGCGTCGCCGGCGTCCTTGGACTATTGCTGTTGGGCCTCGGCTTCCTGCTTGGACCGCGTCGTCCGGATGCTGCCAAACTGTCCTCGTATGAGTGCGGTTTCGAAGCCTTTGAAGACTCCCGCATGAAGTTCGACGTCAGGTACTACCTCGTCGCCATTCTCTTCATCGTGTTCGATCTCGAAATCGCCTTCCTGTTTCCATGGGCAGTGTCGCTCGATTCGATCGGCATTCTCGGCCTGGCCGCGATGGGCATATTCCTGCTTGTGCTGGTCGTCGGCTTCATTTACGAGTGGAAAAAAGGGGCGCTTGAATGGGACTAGCTGCCCCGGTCGTGGAAGAATCGCCGGTCGATGCCGTCACGCAACGCGGCTTCGTCGTCACAACGGTCGATGCGGTGGTCAACTGGGCCCGCACGGGTTCCATGTGGCCGATGACATTCGGCCTGGCGTGCTGTGCGGTCGAGATGATGCACGCGGGTGCAGCCCGCTATGACCTCGACCGCTTCGGTGTGGTCTTCCGGCCCAGTCCTCGCCAGTCTGACGTCATGATCGTGGCCGGAACGCTCGTCAACAAGATGGCGCCCGCGCTGCGCAAGGTCTACGACCAGATGCCGGAACCCCGGTGGGTCATTTCGATGGGTTCCTGCGCCAATGGTGGTGGCTACTACCACTATTCCTATGCGGTCGTACGAGGTTGCGACCGGATCGTGCCGGTGGACGTTTATGTCCCCGGCTGTCCGCCCACGGCGGAAGCCTTGCTCTACGGCATCATCCAGCTGCAGAACAAGATTCGTCGCACGAACACCATCGCGCGGTAGGAGAGAGTCTATGTCTGCCCGCATCGAGACATTGGCCTCGAAGGTGGAGTCGCTCTGCGGTGGCCACGTCAAGCGCATTGCGTCGAGCTGCGGTGAGTTGACCTATGAAGTCGCGGCTGAAAATCTGCTGGCGGTTTGCAAGTTGATGCGCGACGAAAAGGAGCTGGGCTTCGAGCAGCTCGTCGATCTCACTCCCGTCGACTATCTCGCTTTCGGATTGACCGAATGGGAAACCTTCGAGTCGACGGGCACCGGCTTCAGCCGCAGCGTTGAGCGCGACCTGCCGACTCCTGATGGCCTGACGACACGCCGCTTTGCCGTTGCCTATCATCTGCTGTCAGTCACTCACAACTGGCGCATCCGGCTCCGCAGTTACTGCGTCGAAGGCGAGCCGCCGGTTCTCGATTCCGTGATCGACATCTGGGCTTCGGCCAACTGGTATGAGCGCGAGGCCTTCGACCTGTTCGGTATCTTCTTTAACGGTCATCCGGACCTGCGCAGGATCCTGACCGACTACGGCTTCATCGGCCATCCGTTCCGCAAGGACTTCCCGCTGATCGGCAATGTCGAAGTGCGCTATGACGCAGCCAAAGGCCGTGTCGTCTATCAGCCGGTCAGCATCGAGCCCCGTACGCTCGTGCCGCGAGTCATTCGTGCTGACAATCGCTACGAGGCAGGGCTGACCGCCGCACGTCCGGCGGTCCAGGCAGCGCCCGCTGGACCCAAGACCTGAACCGATGAGCGAGATCCGCAATTTCACGATGAATTTCGGCCCGCAGCATCCTGCTGCGCATGGCGTGCTGCGCCTGGTGCTCGAGATGGAAGGCGAAGTCATTCAGAAGGCCGACCCGCACATCGGCCTGCTGCACCGGGGCACCGAGAAGCTGGCTGAGTCGAAGCCGTACAACCAGTCGATCGGCTACATGGATCGTCTCGACTACGTCTCGATGATGTGCAACGAACACGCGTACGTGAATGCCATCGAGAAGCTGCTGGGCATTGCGCCACCCGAGCGCGCCCAGTACATCCGCGTCATGTTCGACGAGATCACCCGTATCCTGAATCACCTGATGTGGCTCGGGGCCCATGGTCTCGACATCGGCGCGATGACCGTGTTCCTGTATGCGTTCCGCGAGCGCGAAGACCTGATGGATTGCTATGAGGCAGTCTCGGGGACGCGCATGCATGCCACCTACTACCGGCCAGGCGGCGTCTATCGCGACCTGCCGGATTCGATGCCCCGGTACCAGCAGTCGAAATGGCGGACGCAGAAAGACGCGGATCGCTACAACGAGCGACGCTCTGGCACGTTGGTCGACTTCATCGATGATTTCACGCAGCGCTTTCCGGCCTGTGTCGACGAATACGAAACCCTGCTTACCGACAACCGCATCTGGAAACAGCGCACGGTCAATATCGGTGTTGTAACGCCGGAGCGTGCGCTGCAGCTCGGCTTCACGGGTCCCATGCTGCGTGGTTCCGGACTTGCGTGGGATCTGCGCAAGAAGCAGCCCTATGAAGTGTATGACCGCATGGATTTCGATATTCCGGTAGGCGTACACGGCGACTGCTACGACCGATACCTCGTGCGAATAGAGGAAATGCGGCAGTCCAATCGCATCATCAAGCAGTGCGTCGACTGGCTGAAGGTCCACCCCGGTCCCGTGATGCTCGCTGACCACAAGATCGTGCCGCCGACGCGTGAGGAAATGAAGGGCGACATGGAATCGCTGATCCATCATTTCAAGCTGTTCACCGAGGGCTACTGCGTGCCGGCCGGTGAGGCGTACGCCGCGGTCGAAGCGCCCAAGGGAGAGTTCGGGATCTACCTCGTCTCCGATGGCGCCAACAAGCCGTACCGCCTCAAGTGCCGCGCGCCGGGCTTCCCGCACCTCGCGTCGCTGGAGGAAATGGTCACTGGCCACATGCTGGCTGACGTCGTCGCGGTGATCGGCACCCAGGACATCGTATTCGGAGAGATCGACCGGTGAGCCACCCCGAGAACCAGCACGGCAGTACCGGAGTGATTTCCGGTCATCTCAAGGAAGACATCGATCACTGGCTGGCCAAGTTCCCGCCCGATCGTCGTCGCTCGGCCGTGCTCGCAGCACTGCGTGCCGCCCAGCACGAAAACAACGGCTTTCTGACCCGGGAACTGATGGACGGCATCGCCGAGTACATCGGTTTGCCGCCGATCCAGGTGTACGAAGTCGCGACGTTCTATTCGATGTTCGAGACAAAACCGGTCGGACGGCATCACGTGTCGGTGTGCACGAACATTTCCTGCATGCTGTGTGGGGGCGAGGAAATTCTCGCGCATGTCGAACAGCGCCTGGGCATCAAGGTGGGCGAGAGTACGCCGGATGGACGCTTCTTCCTGAAGCAGGAAGAAGAGTGCCTGGCCGCCTGCACGGGTGCGCCGATGATGATGGTCGATCATGTGTTCTACGAGTATCTGACGCCCGCGAAGGTCGATGAGATCCTGGATCAGCACAAATGACCGCCAGCTCTCCCAAGTACCCGCAGAACCTGGTGTGCTTCGAGCCGCTCGGGATGGAGCGCTCGTGGGATATAGACACCTATCGCAAGATCGGTGGCTATCAGGCGTGGGAAAAGATGCTCACCGAGAAGACCCCACGCGAAGCCGTCATTGAAGAAGTGAAGGCTTCCGGCCTCCGGGGTCGAGGCGGCGCGGGTTTTCCGACCGGCGTGAAATGGAGCTTCATGCCCCGCCAGTCGCCCATCCAGAAGTATGTGGTCTGCAATTCCGACGAGAGCGAGCCTGGCACCTGCCATGACCGCGACATCCTGCGTTACAACCCGCATGCACTGATCGAAGGCATGGCCATCGGCGGCTACGCGATGAATGCGACGGTGGGCTACAACTACATTCGCGGTGAATTCCTTGCTGAACCGGTGCCACGTTTCGAAGAGGCGCTCAAGCAGGCTTACGCCGCGGGTCTTCTGGGCAAGAACATCCTGGGGTCGGGCGTCGATTTCGATCTCCATACCTATGTCGGCGCAGGTGCCTATATCTGCGGTGAAGAAACGGCGCTGCTGGAGTCGCTGGAAGGCAAGCAGGGCCGGCCGCGCTTCAAGCCACCCTTTCCCGCCAACTTCGGCCTGTACGGCAAGCCGACGACCATCAACAACACGCAGAGCTATGCCTCGGTACCGACCATCATGCGCAAGGGGTCCAAGTGGTTTGCGGACCTCGGTGTGGCGAACTCCGGCGGCACGATGATCTTCTCGATGTCCGGCCATGTGAACAAGCCGGGCAATTTCGAGTTGCCGCTCGGCATTCCCTTCAAGGATCTACTCGAACTCGCGGGCGGCGTTCGTGAGGGCCGCAAACTGAAGGCCGTCATTCCGGGCGGAGTTTCGGTGCCCGTTGTTCCAGGCGATGTGATGTTGCAGGCGACCATGGACTATGACGGTCTGCGCAAGGCGGGTTCGTCGCTGGGTACGGGGTCGGCCATCATCATGGACGACACCACGTGCATGGTTCGCGCCCTTGAGCGGATCTCCCGCTTCTATCACGCCGAATCCTGCGGCCAGTGCACGCCCTGCCGCGAGGGCACCGGCTGGATGAACCGGCTGCTGAAGCGCGTGCTCGCAGGGCAGGGGCGTGCGACGGACCTCGACATGCTGCTGGATGTCGCCGGCAAGATCGAAGGCCATACCATCTGCGCGTTCGGCGATGCCTCGGCATGGCCGATCCAGAGTTTCCTGAAGCATTTCCGGCACGAGTTCGAGTACTACATCGAGCATGGCCGGAGCATGGTCGACGCCGCGAAGCGTCGAGCAGCCTGACAGCGTTGACCTAACCTCAAGAGATCACGCAGCGAAATGAGTGACGATCTGGTCAACATCGAAGTCAACGGCTTGAGCCTGCAGGCCCGCAAGGGACAGATGATCATTCATGCGACCGACAAGCATGACGTCTATGTGCCGCGCTTCTGCTATCACGACAAGCTGTCCGTGGCGGCCAACTGCCGCATGTGCCTGGTCGAAGTCGAGAAGGCGCCAAAGCCGATGCCGGCCTGTGCGACTCCGGTGGCGGAGGGCATGAAGATCTTCACGAAGTCGCCGAAGGCCATCGCTGCACAGAAGGCAACGATGGAATTCCTGCTGATCAATCATCCGCTCGACTGCCCCATCTGCGACCAGGGCGGCGAATGCGAGCTGCAGGACCTCGCGATGGGATTCGGCCGCGACATCTCGCGCTATTCCGAACGCAAGCGGGTGGTCAAGGACAAGAACCTGGGTCCACTGATTTCCACGGACATGACACGCTGCATTCACTGCACGCGCTGTGTCCGCTTTACCCAGGAAATCGCCGGCTTCCAGGAACTGGGCACGATTGGCCGCGGTGAAACCACCGAGATCGGCACGTTCATCGAGCAGAATGTCGATCACGAATTGTCGGCGAACATCATCGACCTGTGTCCGGTGGGCGCGCTCAACAACAAGCCCTACCGGTACCGGGCGCGCGCCTGGGAAATGGAGCAGCAGCCGCTCGTGTCCCCGCACGACAGCGTCGGCACCAATCTGTTTGCGCACGTGCTGCGTGGCCAGGTCATGCGCATCGTGCCGAGGCCGAACGAGGCCATCAACGAAACGTGGATCGCCGATCGTGATCGCTTCGGCTTCCAGGGCATCTACAGCACCGATCGCGTTGAACAACCATTGATTCGCGAAGGCGACGCCTGGCGCGAGGTCGACTGGGATACGGCTCTGACCCATGTCGCTGAACGCCTGAGTGCACTGACGACGGGACAGGGCAATCAGCTCGGTGTCCTCGCATCGCCGTCATCGACGCTTGAGGAATTGCACCTGCTGGCGCGCGTCACTCGGGGTCTTGGCAGCGCGAATCTCGATCATCGTTTAAGCCGACTCGATTTCCGTGACCAGACCCGCGATCCGGTATTCCCGTGGTTGGGAACCGGGATTGCGGCGCTTGAGCAGGCGAATGCGCTGCTGTTCGTGGGGTCGAATCTGCGCGCCGAGGCGCCCTTGCTGGCACATCGAGTACGCAAGGCAGCGACGAAGCGAGGCGCCAAGGTGTCGTTCATCAATACGCACACTTATCCGTACCTGTTTCCGGTCGCACAGAGCCTGACGACCAACGGGCTTGGGCTTCTGGATCATCTGGCCGCCGTGTTGTCAGCTGCTGCACACAGCTCGGGTCGTCCTGTGCCTGCTGCACTGACAGCAGTCGTTGGCAAAGCGCAGCCAACCGCAGCGCACGCAGGCATTGCGAGCCAATTGAGTCAGGGCGAGATCAAGCTCGTGATACTGGGTGCGAGCGCCCAACGCGATCCGGCTTTTGCGGATATCCGGGCACTGGCCGCCGCGATTGCCGATCTGACCGGTGCACAGCTGGGTTACATCCCTGCAAGCAGCAATGAGGTGGGAGCGGCACTGGCGGGTGTATTGCCGCATCGTGGCGCGGGCGGGCAGGCACTCTCTGCCACGGGACTGCATGCCGCCGATATGCTGGGTGCGCGCCTGAAGGCCTATGTACTGTTTGGCGCCATCGAGCCGGAGCATGACATCGCAGCGGATGGCGCTGTCGCTGCGCTTGAGGCTGCTGAATTCGTCGTGGCGTTGTCGCCCTATGACACCGCGAAGGCCTATGCCGATGTCATCCTGCCCATCGGCAGCTTTGCCGAAACGTCGGGCACGTATGTGAATCTCGAAGGGCGTTGGCAGAGTGTTCCCGGAGCTGCGCGTCCGGTGGGCCAGTCCCGTCCGGGCTGGAAAGTACTGCGCGTACTCGGCAATCTGCTCAATCTGCCCGGGTTCGATTACGTGAGCTCGGAGCAGGTTCGCGACGAATTGGCGGCGCAGCTGGGCACGGTACAGCCTGACAACAGTTATCAGGCAGGCGATGCTGTCGAGGGTGAAGTCTCGGGCACCGCTCGTGGCGTCGGCATCTATGCCGGTGATGCCATGGTGCGTCGTTCGTCAGCGCTGCAGCAGACGCTCGCGGCTCAACCTGAAGGTGGATCCAGGTGATCACCGCCTTCATGGATAGATGGATGATGCTGCCCGAGCAGCTGCGTTACCTCGTGGTGACGCTGCTGCAAATCATCGCCATCCTCGTACCGCTCATCATCTGCGTCGCGTTGCTGACGCTCGTGGAGCGCAAGGTGATTGGTTACATGCAGGCACGCATCGGTCCGAACCGTGTGAACCTGTTCGGCATCAAGGGGCTGGGTCAACCGTTCGCCGACGTGGTGAAGCTGCTGATCAAGGAAGTGGTGGTGCCGGCCCGCTCGAACCAGTTTCTGTTTGTCATCGCGCCAATCCTGGCGTTGGTCCCTGCCTTTGCGACGTGGGCAGTCATTCCCTTGTGGCCGGGCTTCACGCTCGCCAATGTCGATGCCGGTCTGCTGTATGTGCTCGCGCTGACGTCCGCCGGCGTCTACGGCATTATCCTTGCGGGCTGGGCCACCAACTCGAAATACGCATTCCTCGGTGCGATGCGGTCGGCCGCGCAGATCGTCGCCTATGAAATCGCGATGGGCTTCGCGCTGGTTGGCGTGCTGATGGCAGGGGGCAGCCTGAACCTGGGCGACATCATCGAAGCGCAGCGTGGCGGTCCGGGCAGCTGGTTCTGGTTGTGGCTGTTCCCGCTGTTCGTCGTTTACTTCATCTCCGGTGTTGCGGAGACGAATCGCGCACCGTTCGACGTCGCCGAAGGCGAGTCGGAGATCGTGGCCGGCTTCCACGTCGAATATTCCGGTATGGCCTTCGCGCTGTTCTTCCTCGCCGAATACGCGAACATGATCCTGGTCGCGGCACTGACGTCGGTGTTCTTCTTCGGTGGCTGGTTGTCGCCGGTCGAAGGATGGCCGTTCTTTTCCACGTGGCTGCCGTGGCTCACGCTGCCGGGCTTCCACTGGTTTGCGCTGAAGCTGTCGTTCTTCCTGTTCTGTTTCCTGTGGTTTCGTGCCACCTTCCCGCGTTACCGCTACGACCAGATCATGCGGCTGGGCTGGAAGGTGTTCATCCCGATCACGATCATCTGGATCATCGTCGAGGGCGTAATGGTCTACTACAAGGTCGGGCCCTGGACTGCTGCCTGAAACAACCATGCGCGTACAAAGCTTCTTCAAGACATTGTTTCTGACCGAGCTGCTGGTGGGCTTGTCGGTCACGCTGCGGCAGTTCCTGTTCCGGCCGAGCATCACGATCAACTACCCGGAAGAGAAGACGCCGCAGTCGCCGCGCTTTCGCGGCCTCCATGCGCAACGCCGCTACGCGAATGGGCAGGAGCGGTGCATCGCGTGCAAGCTTTGCGAGGCGGTGTGTCCCGCGCTTGCGATCACGATTGAATCGGACGTGGCCCCGGACGGCACGCGGCGCACGACGCGCTACGACATCGATCTGTTCAAGTGCATCTATTGCGGTTTCTGCGAGGAAGCCTGCCCGGTCGATGCCATCGTGGAGACCCGGATCCATGAGTACCACATGGAAAACCGGGGTGAGAACATCATGACCAAGGACAAGCTGCTGGCTATCGGCGAGCGGTATGAGGCCATGATCGCTGCGGACAAGGCGGCTGACGCCCGGTATCGCTGACATGGCCATCGTCAACCTTCTGTTCTATCTGTTCTCGGCGATCCTGATCGGCTCGGCGGTGGGCGTCATCACGGCGCGCAACCCGGTCCATGCGGCGCTGTTCCTCGTGTTTGCGTTTTTCAACAGCGCCGTCCTGTGGATGCTGATGGAGGCAGAGTTCCTGGCGATCGTGCTGGTGCTGGTCTACGTCGGCGCGGTCATGGTGCTGTTTCTGTTCGTCGTCATGATGCTCGACATCAATGTGACGCAGATGCGTGAAGGCTTCACCCGCTATGCACCCGTCGGGGTAATTGTGGCGCTGGTAGTCATTGCCGAAATCGGCAGCGTCGTCTGGGTCAAGCGCCTTGGCTACGACAGCTTCGGGGATGTGCAGCCCCTGCCTGCCGGCTACAGCAATACCAAGGCCCTGGGTCAGCTGCTGTATTCCGACTATGTGTATCCGTTCGAGCTGGCTGCGGTCATCCTGCTGGTGGCTATCGTGGCCGCCATCATTCTGACCATGCGCAAGCGCTCGGGCCTCAAGCCCCAGGATATTTCGGCGCAGGTAGCTGTGCGGGCCAAAGACCGGGTGCGCCTCATCAAGATGAAGGCAGAGGAGAAGGGACAATGATTCCGCTCCAGAGCACGTTGCTGCTGTCCGGTATCCTGTTTGCCTTAAGCGTGGCGGGCATCTTCCTGAACCGGAAGAACGTGATCCTGCTGCTCATGTGCATCGAGCTGATGCTGCTCGCCGTCAATTTCAATTTCATCGCCTTTGCGCGCCAGCTGGGCGACATCGACGGCCAGGTGTTCGTCTTTTTCATTCTCACGGTGGCCGCGGCGGAATCCGCCATCGGCCTTGCGATCCTCGTCGTCCTGTTCCGCGAGCGCAAGAGCATCAATGTGTCTGAGCTGGATAGCATGAAGGGTTAGACATGGACCCTACGTTGCCCTTACTACAAGTGAAAGACTACAACGATGCTACTGATCGCAAGACCATGCCCGGTATGGGCGGCAAGCGTGTCGGCAAGTGACGAGAACTGAGCACCTGTGCAGCAAATACTTTTAATCATCGTTCTGGCGCCGCTGTTCGCGGCGATCATCGCGGGCCTTGCCGGACGCGTGGTCGGGCGGGCAGGGGCCCATTCCGTCACGATCGCCGGCGTGGGCCTGTCCTGCGGTCTCTCCTTGTGGGTGCTGAAACAGCTGCTGGTGGACGGCATTCCCGTCTATAACCACTCGGTATACACGTGGCTGATCAGCGATGGCATCCGCATGGAAGTCGGCTTCCTGATCGACCAGCTGACCGCATTGATGATGTGTGTGGTGACGTTTGTGTCCTTGTGTGTCCATGTCTACACCATCGGCTACATGAAGGATGATCCGGGGTACCAGCGGTTCTTTGCCTACATCTCGCTGTTCACGTTCTCGATGCTGATGCTGGTGATGGCGAACAACTTCCTGCAGTTGTTCTTCGGCTGGGAGGCGGTAGGTCTGGTCTCTTACCTGCTGATCGGCTTCTGGTACACGCGGCCCTCTGCCATCTTTGCGAACATGAAGGCGTTCCTGGTCAACCGGGTAGGCGACTTCGGTTTCGTGCTGGGCATTGCAGGCATTGCCTATCTCACCAATTCGCTCGACTACGTGACAGTGTTCGAGCAGGCAACGGTGATTGCCGGCCAGACGCTTGAAGTCATTCCAGGCGTGCCGTGGGCCGCCATGACAGTCATCTGTATCTGCCTGTTCGTTGGCGCCATGGGCAAGTCCGCGCAAGTGCCGCTGCATGTGTGGCTGCCGGACTCGATGGAAGGTCCCACGCCGATTTCCGCGTTGATCCACGCCGCGACCATGGTCACGGCGGGTATCTTCATGGTGGCACGCATGTCGCCGCTGTTCGAGCTGTCCGAGACGGCTCTGTCAGTGGTGCTGGTCATCGGCGCGACGACGGCCTTTTTCATGGGCCTGCTCGGCCTGGTCAACAACGACATCAAGCGGGTGGTGGCGTACTCCACATTGTCGCAGCTCGGGTACATGACCGTTGCCCTGGGGGCATCGGCCTACGGCGCTGCGATCTTCCATCTGATGACGCACGCGTTTTTCAAGGCGCTGCTATTCCTCGCGGCGGGTTCCGTGATCATCGCCATGCATCACGAGCAGGACATGCGGAAGATGGGGGGGCTGAAGAAATACCTGCCCATCACGTACTGGACCTCGCTGATCGGCTCACTGGCGCTCATCGGCTTTCCGGGCTTTTCGGGCTTTTTCTCGAAAGACGCGCTGATCGAAGCCGTTCATGCCTCTACGACGCCGGGCCACACCTATGCCTATTGGTGTGTGTTGCTCGGTGTGTTTGTCACGGCCTTTTACAGTTTCCGGCTGGTGTTCATGACGTTCCATGGCCCAGAGCGCTTTTCCACGGGTGCGCACGCACACGAGGATCTGGCCGCTGCGATAGCACATGACGATCATGCCCATGACACGCACGGCGCTCACGGCGGCGAGACGCAGGCTAATGACAGTCACGGTCATGATGCCCATAGTGGTCCGCCACACGAAAGCCCCTGGGTGGTCACGTTGCCGCTGATCCTGCTGGCCATCCCGTCCATCTTCATCGGCTGGTTCACGATCGGGCCGGTGCTGTTCGGCGGCTATTTTGGCGATGCCATCTTCGTACTCGAACACCATGATGTGCTCGGCGAGATTGCCCATGAGTTCCACGGCCCTGGCCAGTTCGTGCTGCACGGCCTGCAGGGCATCCCCGTGTATCTCGCTTTTGCAGGCGTTGCCCTGGCGTGGTTCCTGTATATCAAGCGGCCTGATCTGCCGGCCGTCATCAGTGACAAGTTCTCGGCGGTCTACAAGCTGCTGGCCAACAAGTTCTATTTCGACGAATTCAACCAGAAAGTGTTCGCGGGTGGCAGTCGTGCGCTCGGCAACCTGCTATGGCGCATCGGTGACGAGAAGGTCATCGACGGGCTGTTCGTGAATGGTTCGGCGCGGGTGGTCGGCTGGTTCTCGGGTGTGGTTCGGCAGCTGCAGACGGGCTACCTCTACACCTACGCATTCACGATGATCATCGGTCTGGCGGTGTTTCTGGCGTGGTTCGTCCTGTGGCACTAGTCATTCCGGATAAAAAGAAGCAGAAGAATCCTCATGCAGTTTGACTGGCCAATCCTGAGTGTCCTCATCTGGCTGCCGATTCTGGGCGGCGTGGCGGCGCTCGCGCTCGGAGATCGGGGAGCCGCTGCGGCTCGCTGGCTGTCGCTGATCGTGACCGTGGTGACGTTTGTGTTGTCGCTGCAGCTCTACACGCAGTTCTCCACGACCACAGCCGAGATGCAGTTCCTGGAGCGCGCATCTTGGATTCCAGCGTTTAACGCCTGGTACTACCTTGGCGTGGATGGCATTTCGATGCCGCTCGTGATCCTGACCACGTTCATCACGCCGCTGATCATCATTGCGGGCTGGACGGTGATCGAGAAGAAGCCGTCGCAATACTTTGCGGCGTTTCTGATCCTCGAGGGACTGATGGTCGGTGTCTTTGCGGCGCTGGATGCGCTGCTGTTCTACGTGTACTGGGAAGCGATGCTGATCCCGATGTTCATCATCATCGGCATCTGGGGCGGTCCACGGCGGGTGTACGCGACCCTGAAGTTCTTCCTTTATACGTTCCTGGGCTCCGTCTTCATGCTGGTCTCGCTGATCTACATGTACCTGAAGACCGGCAGCTACGAGATCGCAGTGTTCCAGAACCTGACGCTCGGGATTCGGGAGCAGACGCTGATTTTTGTCGCGTTTGCCCTGGCGTTTGCCGTCAAGGTGCCGATGTGGCCGGTGCACACCTGGTTGCCTGACGCGCACGTGGAGGCGCCCACGGGTGGCTCCGTCGTGCTGGCGGCGATCATGCTGAAGATGGGAGGCTATGGCTTCCTGCGTTTCAGCCTGCCGATTGCGCCGGATGCCAGCAATGAGCTGTCCTGGCTGATCATCGGCGCCTCCCTCGTCGCCGTGGTGTATATCGGCTTCGTCGCGCTCGTGCAGCAGGACATGAAGAAGCTGATTGCGTATTCCTCCATTGCACACATGGGCTTCGTGACGCTGGGTTCGTTCCTCGTGTTCGATATTGCCGCCAAGTCAGGCGGCTTGCGGGGCGCGGCGATGGGCATCGACGGGGCAATGGTGCAGATGATTTCGCACGGCCTCGTGTCCGGAGCGATGTTCCTGTGCGTGGGCGTCATGTATGACCGCGTGCACAGCCGCGAGATCAGCGCCTATGGAGGCGTCGTGAATACGATGCCGATCTTCGCCACCTTCATGGTGCTGTTCGCGATGGCGAATGCCGGGTTGCCGGGCACCTCCGGGTTTGTCGGCGAGTTCCTGGTGATCCTTGCCAGCTTCCGAGCAGACTTCTGGTATGCGTTCCTGGCGGCCATGACGTTGATCCTGGGCGCCGCGTACACGCTGTGGCTCGTCAAGCGCGTCATATTTGGCGCCGTGGCCAACCACCATGTCGCTGAGCTCAAGGATCTCAATGCGCGCGAGTTCCTGGTGCTCGCGATTCTGGCTGTGGCTGTTCTTGCGCTCGGCATCTGGCCTGCGCCATTGCTTGAAGTCCTGCAACCGACGGTGGCCAACCTCGTGCAGCACATCATGATCAGCAAGCTCTAATGCGCCAAGCGTAACCGTATGCCTACCGATATCACTTCCTTCGCCGATCTCGCCCCTGCCTGGGCCGAGATCTTCGTGCTGGCAGCTACGTGCGTGGTGCTGCTGGCTGACGTGTTCTTCGGCGAAAAACAGCGCTGGCTGACCTTTACGCTGTCGCTGCTGACGCTGGTGGGTGCTGCTTACGTCACGCTGACACACGGTGTGCAGGGGCGGGTGCTGGCCTTCAGTGGCATGTTCGTGGCCGATCCAATGGGTGATGTGCTGAAGCTGTTCACGTATGGCGCGGTCGCAGTTTCGTTCATCTATTCGCGTGACTATCTCGCCAGGCGCGGGCTGGCCAAGGGCGAGTTCTATGTGCTCTCGCTGTTTGCAATGCTCGGCATCATGGTGATGATCACTGCGGGCAGCCTGCTGACCATTTATCTCGGTGTCGAACTGCTGTCGCTGTCGTTATATGCGCTGGTGGCGTTCGATCGGGATTCCGGCGTCGCCGCTGAATCGGCCATGAAGTACTTCGTGCTGGGTGCCATTGCATCCGGAACGCTGCTCTACGGCATCTCCATGGTTTATGGCATCACCGGATCGCTGCAGCTCGATGAAATCGCTGTGGGCGTCAATGAAGTCGGTGCTTCACAGCTGGGCCTGATCTTCGGCCTGGCGTTTATCGTCGTCGGCGTGGCGTTCAAGTTCGGCGCAGTGCCGTTTCATATGTGGTTGCCCGACGTGTATCACGGTGCACCGACGCCCGTGACGCTCCTGATTGGATCGGCACCGAAGATCGCATCCTTTGCACTTGCCATCCGCGTGCTTGCGGAAGGGCTGGGCGGTATGGTCGGTGGCTGGCAGGACATGCTGGTGCTGTTGTCGGTGCTGTCCATGGCCATCGGCAATATCGTTGCGATATCGCAGACGAACCTGAAGCGCATGCTGGCGTATTCGACGATTTCGCATGTGGGTTTCATCCTGCTCGGCATCCTCGCTGGAACCACAGGCGGCTATCAGGCAGCGATGTATTACACGCTCGCCTACGTGATCATGGCGCTCGGCGGCTTCGGCATGATCCTGCTGCTGTCCCGCGAAGGTTTCGAGAGCGATCGGCTGGAAGACTTCAAAGGTCTCGGTCGCAAGAGTCCCTGGTTCGCTCTGATGATGCTCATGCTGATGTTCAGCATGGCAGGCGTGCCGCCGTTCGTTGGCTTCTGGGCGAAGATCGCAGTGATCGGTGCAGTGGTCGATGTCGGCTACACATGGCTCGCCGGCGTCGCGGTGTTCTTCTCGGTGATCGGCGCGTTCTACTACCTGCGCGTCATCAAGCTGATGTACTTCGATGAACCCACGGATCTCGGCGCGATCGAGGCGGGCGGCTCGATGCGGCTGGTGTTGAGCGCCAATGGGCTCGCGGTGCTTGCGCTCGGTGTGTTTCCGAGCGTGCTGCTCGACCTGTGTATCCGGGTATTGCAGTAATTTATTACATTAATAAAGACGTATAAGTAATTGATTATACGGACTTCTTATAGCAGGCTCAGCACCGTTTCTGCAGGTCGCGCGAGTTTCGTTCCCTGCGGGCTGACGACAATCGGGCGCTCGACAAGAATGGGATGCGCCAGCATTGCATCCAGGATTTCCTTGTCCGTCGTGCCTTCCCTGAGCAACCCCAGTTCCGCCACGAGTTCGGCAGCCGGGCTGTTCTTCTTCCGCAGAACGTCGTGAGGCCTGGCCGACATGGCGGCCAGCAATTCCTTGAGCTGGGGCCGGGTCCAGCCTGTTTTCAGGTACTCGACGACGGTGGGTTCGTAACCTGCTTCCCTGATCAACGCCAGTACCTGGCGTGAAGTTCCGCACGCGGGATTGTGGTAAATCGTGATCGCAGAAGTTTTCATGGGGCCTGGATTTAGATGCTGATGTGAAGGTTTCCGCCATTTTCTCATGGGTTTATGACTTGAGCATGGCTGCCTCAATCCATGCCTTGTATTGCCGGGACGCGCCTCGTAGAATGCGCGACCTCTGTTGCGGGGTGGAGCAGTCTGGCAGCTCGTCGGGCTCATAACCCGAAGGTCGTAGGTTCAAATCCTACCCCCGCTACCATTTTCGGTTCAGCCATGTTCCGATGCGGAACAGGCTGCAATTGTGCAGGGGCAGGCCCCCGCTACCATCTTCAGTTGATTGCAACCTGCTCCCAATACGGAGCAGGTTGCCAATCTGTGCAGGGGTAAACCCCCGCTACCATTTTTCAGAGTTGGATAGAGCCCGCGGCGCGTTGCGCCTCGGGCTCTTTCGTTTTCAGCCTTCCTTCGCGCCGATTCCGCTTCGGTCCTCGTACGCGTCATAGATGGCTCGATGGGCTTTCCAGGACATCTCGTCATCTCTGTCGTAATAGTCGTCGACCCATTTGAACAGGAACTCGAGTCCGGCATCCTGCTGTTCCTTTGATACGTATTTGTGAGGTTCCCAGGGTCGGGAACGGCAATGCACCAGGCAGGCATCCTTGCCGGGATCCAGGAAGATCAGTTCGGGAGAGAAGCGGAGGGCATGCTCGATGAGTGAGCCGTAGCAACCTTCGATGATCCAGGAGTCATTGCGGGTGCAGAACGTGTCGAGGTCGTGAAGGACGGTGGCGATCGCACGTTCGACGGCAATCTGGCCGGGTTCCCAGTAGATTGTGTCGAGGTCCAGCGTGGCGATTGAGCCATCGTTCGAAAGGCGTCTTGCCAGCGTCGATTTACCTGAACCTGAATTGCCCAGAATGGCGATGCGCATGGAAGTAGCTGGAATAGGCGATATTGCTCTGAAACAGTGCCAGAAGCGAAAAGGATAGTTGAAGGCGCTCGAAACCGGAATGCAGCACCTGCCCTCAGCAGCCGGGATTTGGCCGCTGGACTCTGTATAGTGCGCGGCATGGATACACCTGCACCGGCCCGGAAACTGCTTCGCGACATGAACGAAGAAGAACTCCGCGCAACCATCCGGCACGCTGACGACCAGCTCGCCCGCGTTACTGCAGGGGGTCTTGCATGGAAGACGGCCAGAAACCTGAGGGAGTCGTGCAATTCGGAACTGTATCGTCGCGACCCTAGGCGACGCTCAGCGTCATAGCTGCGTTCGGTCATGACGTTCGCTTGTCAGTTCACGCCCCGGGATCCGGAACTCAGCCGGCTGTCATACTGAAGTATCGTTCTGTCGACACGAATGATCGGGGAGTTGGGTTCTTCAGCCAGTCGCGACACCCCATCCGAACCCTGCACCAGTTTGACGGGATCGCCGTGACCGCCTGCGAGCGCCTTGAAGTTCTCGTAGTACATCAGCACGAAATACTGGTGTCCTTCGCCTCCGTAGAGAATCTGACTGACGCTGAAATTGGCCACGTTGGCGTCACGCACCTCTCGAACCACGCTGGACTGGAGGCGTTTCTCGAACTCCTGCGCCCGCGCTTCGGCGACAGTGACGACGCTCAGCACCCCTACGTTGGGTACGGTGGCCCGCGTTCCATAACTGAGATCCGGCCGCGGCTGCACAATCCGCGTCCTGATGCCGGTGATCAGACTCCGATGGCGTTCAAGTAGCGCGGCTGCCTTCTTCGGCCCGAGCGCTTTCTCGAACGGACTGACGCCATCGAGATCCTCCAGGCTGCCGAGCGGGACAACGATAGACCGGAAGTAGGGATCGCCTGCGCCTGCGGTGCGCCAGACATCCACCCACGGTAATCCTCCCGCGCGCTGGGCCGGAATCAGCTCATCGTGTTGCAGCTTTGTCCACTCAGCCAGCGCACCGGGTCGCACGCTGATCTCTATGACCCTGATTAATCCCTGATCGGCTTGAGCGGGCTGTGCCGGATTTGTCTGGGCACCAATCTCTCCCGGAATGCCGGCAGTCAGAAGCAGTGTCCATAGAAAAGCTCGCCAAGCCCAAGCGGCTCGAGTTTCCGGTGCCATACATACCCCCTCGTTTGCACGCAATGCCCGCCGAACTCTGGAGCAAAGACGGGCGTGGATATGCCTCGACCCTGGCAGACTGCATGCTGAGGCAGTTGCTTTCGTGAGCATCTTCCTCTCGTGGTCAGCAGGTAACAAGCCCCTGTCGCACGGAGCAAACGATGACTCCAGCAGCTGACTTTCGGGTGTCGAACTCGATCTACAGGGTATACATTGACCACGGAGCTTCCTGAACTTGTCCGCTGGCCCACCAGAGGCACTTCCATGCGTATCGCACTTGCCGGTCTGCTCCTGATCGTCTCACCACTGGTCATTGCCCAACCGGTGATACCTCGGCCGGCGCTGCTGGTGCTCAACAAGAGCGAAGCGGTGCTGGCGGTCGTGGATCCGGGGACTGGCCAGGTGACTCATCGCGTGCCCACGGGTGATGGACCTCATGAGATTGAAGTTTCCCGCGATGGGCGCTCGGCATATGTAAGCAACTATGGCGGACCGATCGCGGGAAATTCGCTTTCTGTCATCAATCTGGCAGCGGTGAAGGAGAGTCGCATTGATCTCGGATCATTGCGGCGGCCTCATGGTCTTGCCGTATCCGGTGGTGCGGTGTACTTCACTGCAGAAGGCGCAGGGGTTGTTGGCCGTCTCGACTCAGAGACAGCAGCCGTCGATTGGACATTCGCTACCGGACAGGATGTCACGCACATGGTCATTGCGAGTCGCGATGGTGCGACGCTGTATGCAGCCAATATAGGTTCCAGCAGCATCAGCATCATCGAACGCGCGGCGAGTGGCCCGTGGCAGCAAACGATCGTACGTGTCGGTGCCGGACCCGAAGGACTCGACCTTTCCCCCGATGGACGTGAGTTGTGGACGGCACACTCCAGGGATGGCGGGATCTCAATCATCGATACCGCAGCGAAGAAAGTCGTCGCAACCTTCGACGCGCGGACACGACGTTCGAACCGGTTGAAATTCACGCCCGACGGGCGGCTGGTGCTCGTCTCTGACTTTGCAGGTGGCGAGCTGATCGTGCTGGATGCGCGAGCACGAACCGAACGGGTGCGACTCGCTGTCGGCAGTCGCCCCACCGGTATCCTCATCACGCCCGATGGTGCTCGCGCCTATGTTGCTTTGTCGGGTGACGACCGTGTCGCTGTCATCGACATGAAGACACTGGCAGTGACGGCAAAAATCGCTACCGGCCGGGAGCCGGACGGGCTGGCATGGGTACCTTTGTGAGGGGAGGGAGCCCAATCGCCCCGAATACCTTAGACGTAGTCCGACGTCCACATCCAGACTGTTAGTTCAAATCGAAGTCGCAGCCACACCGGGCAGATCTTGTCTGCCTGCGAGTCTGCTCAGCACCAATCCGCTCAACCGCTATCTGATTGCCGGTGTGATGGGGCTGCATGCGGGAATCGACGTGATCAAAGGACCCGAAGAGTGAACCGTCTGTCTACAGGCCGGCAGTGCGGGGGCATTTTGAATGACTTACCATGGAGCCGGGTTCCCGGGCGCGTTACATTTATTTACAGCATTCACGAATGCTGTCATTCAACATGATCGGCGGGTGCTGGCTTTGGAGCGCAACTCGATCATGAAAATGGTGTCAACCGACGTCCACGACGAACACGATCGTGGACTTGCTTACGACCTTGAACAGATGGCAGCACTTCGGGAGCGACGGCGCGTTCTCGGATGGATGCTTTCCGGAAGTGCTGTTGCATTGATGGCGGGTTGCGGTGGTGGTAGTGAGGGGAGCGGAGCCTCATCGACAAACACGACTGCAGCGGGCGGGACAATGACAACAACTGGTTCAACCGGCTCCAGTGGCGGTTCCTCAGGAACGTCCACAAACGGCACTTGTATTGCCGATCCGGAAGAAACGGCAGGACCGTATCCGTCGGATGGCTCAAACACCGTGAATGGGGCTGCCTCCAATGTACTGGTGGAGAGCGGCATCGTCCGTAACGACATTCGCAGCAGCTTCGGCGGCTTCATTGGAGTGGCTGGCGGCGTGCCGCTGACCTTGACGCTGACGGTACTGAACTCGAACAACCTCTGTGCGCCGCTCGCTGGCTACGCAATTTATCTTTGGCACTGCACGCGCGAAGGCGCCTACTCGCTGTACTCCCCGTCGGTTCAGGATCAGAACTTCCTGAGAGGCGTGCAGGTGACAGATGCCAGTGGACTCGTCACCTTCCAGACGATCTTCCCCGGCTGCTATTCAGGCCGCTATCCGCACATTCATTTCGAGGTGTATCCGACGCTCTCGCTTGCAACGCTCTATACGAACAAGGTGCTTACTTCCCAGATGGCCCTGCCTCGCGATGTCTGCAGCAGCGTTTACAGCGGCGCTTCGGGTTATGCGACCAGCGTGACCAACCTTGCGAGCGTGACGACGGGCAACGATAACGTCTTCGGGAACAATACCGCGGCGCAAATTACCGCAATGACGCCGGTGTTGACCGGCAGCATTGCGGCAGGATACGTCGGCAATATCGTTATCGGCGTGCCGGCCTAGATTTCCTGCGATCTCACGCGTCGGCGACTTGCCGGTGGAGCGCGAGCATCTCCCGGGTCCAGACGGGAGTGCGGCCACTCAGTCCGCATTCGGAAGCCACACCGAAGTTCTGCACATAGCGAGAGGCCGACGACATCCGCCGCTGGGCGCCCGTGAGACCGTCATCATGATGCAAGAGGCCGAGATACAGCTCTGTGCCTTGCGGCAGCTGCAAATTGCGAAGCGGCGCGAAGTAAGCGTCATCGTCGCGGTCAATGGGAACGGGCATATGAATCCAGTTTACGGGCCGGTGCACACGGCTGAAGATGCCGTTGGCGATTTCCACCATCAGTCCCGTATCGGCTGGCTCCTTGAAGTGCTTCTGTCCATTGCTCCCGTAGCACAGGTGATAGCCCATTTCGACGTCCGCCGGGACGGCATCGCCAAGCCGCGCAAGTCGTTCAATCATTCCCTGCTTGTTGCCCTTCAGAAATGACGGGAACAGGTCGGTCTCAAGGATGGCGATCTCAGCCGCGACATCCCACTGGATGGCGAGTTCATGGTGCGGAACGCTGCGGGCGATCTCTGCCATCTCGCGCAGCAAGGCCGCCTCCAGCGGCGGTTCCACAGCCGCCTGGTCACGCAGGTCGATGAACCCCGTCAACAACGGCAGGGGAGTGGGCAAGGAGACCTGGAAGCGAACGTCTTTCCCAATACGGCCCTCGCGCTTCAGCTTGGCGAAACTCGCGTACGATTCCAGCGCGACCTCGGCGTAACCGAGTTTGTCGAAGCGAACTTCCGACGCCGAAACACCAGGCTTGATCACGTACCGGGTCACCTGTTTGTATTCGGTTGACGCCGAATCCGGGGCCTCGAGTTCCTGCAGGAAGGGATTCCGGGCCATCGTCCCGATCTGCCAGGCGACCCATCGACCGCGCTCTCCCGTCTCTCCATCGGGGATCCGCTTGATCGCAGAACCCGCAATGGTTGCGACATCCTCGAATACTTCCCTGGCTGAAGGCAGGCTCAGGCTCCCTACCAGGTGTGCTGACCGTATGTTTGGCATGGCTGATTTTCCCGTTGATTCCGATCCGGGGCGCATTTATGCGGCGTGGTTCAAGCCAAGTTTGGCGAGGATGCGGTTGCCCGACGCGACCAGTTCCTGTTGTCGCGCCTGCAGGTCGGGGTAGAGCAGCCTGCCGTGGCGCTTCTTCCATTCTCCGGCCACCATCACCGAATCGATGTTGGCCAGGCTGGTCTGCATCACCACCGCCGCCACCGGGTCGTGCACCGGGTGCATGTTGAGCTGGGTTGCATCGATCAGCACCAGATCAGCCTGCTTGCCGGCTTTGAGGGAGCCGATGTGGTCTTCCATGCGCAGCATTTTCGCGGCGCGTGTCGTGATCCACGACAATGCTTCCTTCACCGGAATCGTGGAGGTATCGGGAATCGTGCCGTGCGCGGCGCGCCAGTCGGCGTTGTCGAGGGTGCGCTGCATGGCGAGCGCCATGCGCGCCACGGTGAACATCTCGCCTGACAGCACCGATTCGAGGTCGACTCCCAGCGTCGGGCCGGTGCCCAGCTTCAGCAGGCGACCGGTGATCGGGTGGCCGTGACCCTGCACCATTTCGTTTTCCGGCGTGACCGAAAAGCTCATGCCGAGGTCGACAAATTTTTTCAGCTGCGCATCGGTCAGATTATTGCCGTGCACGATGTTGATGTTGTCGCCCAGCAGGCCGGCCTCTTCGAGACGCTCCCAGCCGTCCGGCGTTCTGGCAGCGCCACCGCCCTGGTGCATCGAGGCGATCAGGCCGAACTCGCGCGCCAGTGCGAAATCGGACAAGGCCACGTCCAGCGTCGAGTAATGGGGCCCGAGGATCGCCAGCCCCAGGGTCACCAGTCCGTCTTTGGTGGGCAACCTGTGCTTGAGCAGGCGCTGCACTTCGTCGCGTGGATGCGGCACTTCCCAGAACGGTTTCTCGCCCGGCTTCGGATCGGGCTTGGGGCTGCCATGGAAGAACGCGGCGCGAATTCCGGAGGCGATGAGACCGTCGATGCCGGCATCGGTATGTGCGGGGGTTGGATTGTTGTGGCACCAGTCGACCAGCGTGGTGGTACCGCAGTTGATCTGGTTCAGCCCACCGACCAGAGTGCCGATGGCGATGTCTTCGGGCCGGAACACCGTCGCGAGGCCCGCGTGCACATGCTTGAAGTATTCGAGCAGGGTCCAGTTGGCGGCTACGCCGCGCAACGCCGTCTGCCAGGTGTGCATGTGAGCGTTGATCAAGCCAGGGATGACAATCCAGCCCCTGGCCTCGACGACTTCTGCATCGCCTGCCTGCAATGACGGTGCGATCGCGGCAATACGGTCGCCTTCAACCAGTACATCGCCGACCAGGTCGCCGACTCCTTCGTCCATCGAGACGATGCTGGCGCCACGAATCAGGGTGCGACTTGCAGCCATCGACTCAGGACTCCAGCCCGTCGCTCATCTCGACGTTGTCTGGCTTGATCTCCATGCCTGCACTGCGCGCCAGTTCCAGCAGCAGGATCGAGAAATCGACATTGTCGTGGCCGCGACCGACCAGCGCGGCGATCGACTCACGCGTCGCCGCCGCCACCGGCATGGTGACGCCGTGCGCCTTGGCTGCGGCCATACCGAGGTCCATGTCCTTCAGCAACAGCTTCGGCGTGAAGGTGACCTTGTCGAAGGTAAGGTTGGTCAGCACCGGCGTCTTGTACTTCGTGTACATCGAGCCCAGCACGGAGTTGTTGATCGATTCGAGGAACACATGCCGCGGAATCCCTGCCTTTTCGGCCAGCACCGTGACCTCGCAGAAAGTCTGGATGATGACGCCGAACATGGTGTTGTGCGCGATCTTCCAGATCCGCGCCAGTTCGCCCTCGCCGAGCCAGATCTCCGAGCGCCCCAGCATGGCGAGATAAGGCTTGACGGTCTCATACGAGGCCTTCGGACCCGACGCCACTACTGAAAGCTTGCCGGCCTTGGCCACCTTCGCATTGCCCGATACCGGCGCGCACAGGTAGGCGATGCCGAGCTGTTCCAGGCGCGCCCGCACTTCGGCCGACCCTTCCTGCGAAATCGACGAGCAGTCGACGATCATTGTCGGCTTCGCCTTGCCCGATAGCAGGCCGCCGGCTTCGAACAGCACTTCCTTCAGGTCCGCCGTGGTCGACACCATGGTGAAGACGATGTCGCAGCCGGCCAGGTCGGGCTTGGCGGCCGACGATCTTTGCGCCGTAGGGCTTCAACGGCTCTGCCTTGGAGGCAGTGCGGTTCCATACCGAGACATCGCACTTGTTCTTGAGCAGGCGAATGGCCATTGCCTCGCCCATGCGTCCGAGGCCTATCCAGCCGATCTTGCTGTCATTCATTGTGGGTCTCTGTTGGTGCCGGCAATGAATGGATTATATATGCATGACAGCACTTGCTTGCCAGACAGAAAGGCCCGAACAGACCGGGCCTTGTGTGATCTCCAGGAGATTGATCGCTTCAGGCCAGAATGTCCTTGATCACTTCGCCGCTCACGTCGGTGAGGCGGAAGTCGCGCCCCTGGTAGTGATAGGTGAGCCGTGTATGGTCGATGCCGAGCAGGCTCATGATCGTCGCATGCAGGTCATGCATGCTGACCGGCTTGTCGACGATGTTGTAGCTGAAGTCGTCGGTCTGACCAAAGGCGATGCCTGGCTTGAGGCCACCACCGGCGAGCCACATCGTGAAATTGCCGCCATGATGGTCACGACCGGAGGATGCGGTAATTCCACCTTGTGCATAGCACGTGCGGCCGAATTCGCCGCCCCACGAGACCAGGGTGTCCTCGAGCAGGCCACGCTGTTTGAGGTCGGCGACCAGCGCGGCAGCCGGCTGGTCGGTGGCTTTACAGTCGCCGGGGTGATTCGCCGCGATCAGTGAATGATCGTCCCAGCCCACATGGACCAGCTCGATGTATTTGACGTCGCGCTCGATCAGACGGCGGGTCAACAGGCAGTTCCGTGCGAAAGAGCCCGGCTTGTGTACATCTTCGCCGTACATGGCAAGGATGTAGTCCGGTTCTTTCGAGATGTCGGCCACGTCGGGAACGGATTCCTGCATCCGGTAGGCCATTTCGTACTGGGCGATTTTGGAGAGGATTTCCACATCGTTCGTCATCTTGTACTGAGCCTGCGACAGCTCGCCGATGAAATCGAGTTCGCTGCGTCGCTGCTCGCGGCTGAGTCCATCCGGATTGCCGACATACAGAACCGGATCAGCGCTGGCACGAAACTCCACGCCCTGGTGATGCGAAGGAAGAAAGCCCGCCCCCCAGCTGTTGGCGTTTGCCGCTACGCCAGTTGGCCCGCGCGAATTCGACTTGAAGACAATGAAGCTTGGTAACCGGGCATTGTCGGTACCGAGTGCATAGTTCACCCACGCGCCGACGGAGGGCCGGCCCGGAAGCTGGAAGCCCGAATGCAGAAACTGCGTTGCAGGATCGTGATTGACATGCTCGGTATGCAGCGAATGCACGAACGTCAGGTCGTCTACGATCCGCCCTGTATAGGGCATCAAGTCGCTGACCCAGCGGCCGGACTTGCCGTATTGCCTGAAATCGCGCATCGGCTTCATCACCGGAAAGCTGGACTGCGCATTGCTCATGGCTGAAATCCGCGCGGTGCCTTTTACCGATGGCGGAATTTCCTGCCCATGCATCTTCCACAGCATCGGTTTGTATTCGAACGTATCCATCTGCGAAGGGGCCCCAAGCATGTGCATGGAGATCACGCGTTTGGCTCGCGCCGGAAAATGGCCAGTTCCGAGCACACCTCGGTCGGGCCCGGTCGTGGAAGGACCTCCCGGAAGGGATCGAACTCGCACGTGCAGGAGCGCACGCCCAAGAGTTCAGCGGCGGCGAGCACGCCAAGCGCCATGCCGCCGCCCAGGATTGAGCGACGCGACAGATTGGCGATCAGTTCAGAGTTGAGCTTGCTCATGGCGATATTTCCTAGCGAATCGAATACGCGTCAGGGCTGTTCATGACGCCCGCGGTCACCATCGTCATCGCAGCGAGTTGCACCGGATCAAGCGTCGCATCGGCGGGCGTAACACCTGTCTTGAGGAGCTTCTGTACTGCATCCTGCGTCTTGCCGAGATGTTCAATCTCTGACTGGCGGTAGCGGCGCATGGCATCGAGTTCCTCTGCGGCTGGGTGCCGACGGGTTGCCAGGCGGAAACACCGTGACCAGTTGCTGATCCGGCGTCGGCGCATCCTTGAGCGCGCGCTCTGCCAGCTTGCGATAGGCCTCCACGTACTGCGGGTCGTTGAGCAGCACGAGCGCCTGCAGCGGGGTATTCGATATTCGCCGGAACACCGCGGAGACATTGCGGTCAGGCATATCGAACACTGTCAGCGCAGGGTACGCCGCATTTCGCCGGACAAACGTGTACATCGAGCGCCGGTGCATCTGGTCATCAGGGACATTTTCGGGATAGGGGCCGGCACCGACGCCGATGTTGTCCCACACTCCCTCCGGCTGGTACGGAAATACGCTGTCGCCGCCCACACGATCGACCAGCAGGCCGCTGGCAAACAGGGCGTTGTCGCGGATCATCTCTGCCGGCATCCGGTATCTTGGACCGCGCGCGAGCAATAAATTGCGCGAATCCCGCTCGAGCAGTTCCGGAGTACTGTTTGATGACTGCCGATAGGTGGACGACATCACCATCAGCTTGTGCATGTGCCTGATATCCCACCCTGAGCGGACGAATTCGACGGCCAGCCAGTCGAGCAGTTCAGGATGCGTGGGATTCGAGCCCTGGGTGCCAAAGTCCTCGATGGTTTCGACGATGCCATTGCCGAAATGGCTTTGCCACAACCGATTGACATAGACCCGTGCCGTCAGCGGATTGTCCTTGTCAAACAACCACTGCGTGAGGCCAAGCCTGTCCCGTGAAAGATTGTCGTCCCAGCGAAACACGCGCGAGGGGGCCTGGGCCTGCACCTCGTCGCGAGGCTCATTGTAAAGACCGTTGCTGAGGACATGCGTCGTTCGTGGCGTCATTGCATCGGCCATCACCATCACCTGGTAAACCTTCGACTCCGCAGCCTGTTCCGCCTCGCGCGCTTGTCTCAGTGCCAGCCACGCCTCCGCTACGTGCGAATCTCTTGCAGCAGTAATGTCGACGAGCTGCGGGCGAACGACATCGGGTGTCATTGCGAGGACTGCTGCCGGATCGTGACCAAAGGCGACTTCAACTGGCGTCAATGCACGGCCGTAAACCTTGATCTCGTCGATGGAGCCGCCCTTGAATTCATCCTTGGTAAAGCTCTTGCCCCACGCGAATCCATAGGCAGTATCGAACGGTCCACGCCCAAAGGCCGGCAGTGAGCTGCGAGTAAGACGATCATGCGTCACTTCAGTGTCGACTGGTGCGCCGTCGACATAGAGTTTCGTCCCGGCGGCACGACTGTTCCCGTCATAAGTCGCCGTCACGTGGATCCAACGATCGGTAGGCAGCTTTTCCTTCGCGATGACTGCCAGCTGGTTGTAGGGCTGGGAATGCACGAGCGCGAACCGCAGGTGATTGTCGCGCAGCTGCAGCTCATAGCCCTGGCCTTCGCGACCGGCAAACTGAAAGCGGTTGTAAAGCAGGTTGACCTCTTCATAAGGTTTGTCCGCGCGCAGTTTCACCCAGACATCCAGCGTGAAGGGCTGGGTGCGTTCGAAGAAACCCACTGCGTGATCGGCCATCCCGACGGAATCGTCGAGCAATGCTGCCTGGCCCTTTACGCCGGGCACGAGTTTCACGTTGTTCAATGCCGCCGGCTTGTTGCCCGGAATCGCCGAAGGCGACCAGGCGAGTTGGTCAGTGGACAGGTATTGCGGGAGGAACGGCTTCGGCGGACTTCTGCGTTGTGCGGCGTTCTGCCGTCGAGCACGAATGGTCTGATCGACATCCATGCCGGCAAGATGTGGCAGATCCGGATCTTCCGCATGCAGCGCGCTATCGGCGGGTAGCGTGCCGCTGCCAGGCGTTGCGTGCTCTGCGGCTTTCGCAACCTCGAGCGGAATGCCATCCGGACCGAGCAGCAGGGAAGCAAATGATCCTTTGTATTCCGTGTCGAGTGGATAGTAGGCCTGAAGATCTGCCGACATGCTTTGCTGCAGGAAAGCGCTGCGCTGTTCCGCTGACGCCGCAAGCAAAGGCTCAATCCTTGACGTGGCATCGCGTCGAGCCGAATCCCGAGCGGCCTGGTATTCGGCTTCCTTCGCTGCAGTCACCTTCCGCATGTCAGCAAGCTGACGAGCCTGCATCGGGGTGGGCCAGGCGAGCGTCGGACCCATGGGCGTCCCGTAACCTCCAGATTGGCCAATGCCACGCTCGTCCAGATTGTTGAAGAAAGCGTAGATCGAATAAAAATCGCGCTGGCTGATCACGTCGTACTTGTGATCGTGGCATTTGGCGCAACCTACCGTGAGGCCGAGGAATGCCTTGCCCACCAGCTCGGTACGCTCGAGGCCATATTCGACCCGGTATTCCTCGTCGATGATGCCGCCTTCATTCGATCGCTTGCCCATCCGCGCGAACGAGGTAGCCAGGAGCTGCTCCTGCGTGGGATTCGGCAGTTTGTCGCCTGCGAGTTGCCACGTGACGAACTTGTCATAGGGAATGTTGCGCTCGAACGCGGAAATCACCCAGTCCCGATACGGATGCTGAAACCGGCCAAGATTGTCGAACAGGAAGCCGTCGGAGTCGGCATACCGCGCAACGTCCAACCAGATGTTTGCCTGCCGCTCGGCATAGGGACGAGAAGAGAGCAGGCGGTCGACCAGCTGCTCGTAAGCGTCCGGGCGCTGATCGGCAACGAACGCATCGACATCTGCCAGCGTGGGCGGCAGGCCAGTCAGATCGAGCGTGACCCGGTTGATCAGGATTTCGCGGTCCGCCTCCGGCGAGGGGACAAGCTTTTCCTTCGCCAGCCGCGCAAAGACAAAGCTGTCGATCGGATTGACGACGCGATCACCCCATGGATTCTTTGCGGGCTTCGCTTCCTTTGGCGGCAGATAAGCCCAATGCTGCTCGTACTTTCCACCCTGATCGATCCATCGGGTCAGGATGTGCGACTTCCCGCTCCGTCAGATACCTTGTGCGTCTCCTTCGGCGGCATGCGGTAGTCGACATCCGTCGAGGAGATGCGCTGGATCAAGCTCGCTGGCGTCCGGTTTGCCGGGAACTATCGGCGCGCTTGCCGGGCGTTTCCGGCAGCGGGTCGTAGGCGTTCTTCTGGATGTCGAGCCTGAGGCCCGCCTCCTGCTTCTGGTTTCCATGACACGCAAAGCAGTTCTGCGACAGGATCGGCCGAACGTCCCAGTTGTAATTGATTTTATCGGGAACACCTTCGACCACTGTGCCAGCAGGAGGTCCACAGGCGGCAAGAACAGCCAGGACGGATGATCCCGCCGCCACCGTCAGCACCATATATATGTCGCGCCGTCTCATGGACAACTGCTCCCCCTGGTCCAAGTTGTCTTTTACAGCTGTACAAATCCTTTTGCAACCAGCAGGAGCTGATGGCAGGCATGAAGAGCCCTCGGAGAGAGCGTTGGCGCGGACCGGAATCCAGGAATCCGATCGAGGTTCGGCTTGTTTGTGGAGTCGTATCAGACGGTTTCGTCTTGCCCGCTGGCTGGCAGATGGGTTCCGTGCATGACCTTATCGCGCAGTCTTTCCCTGCGCGTCAGCAGGAATACCAGGAACATCGTCAGAACGAGGCCCTCGGCCATCAGTGTGGTCCCCGCGCCGAGCGATGCGGCGAGGATACCGGCAATCAGGCCGCCAATGGCATCGAAGCCGAATCGGGCCGACGTAAAGAACGAGGCGATCCGGCCGATCAATACGCCCGGCGTCACGCTCTGCAGCAGCATGCTGCAGCCGACATTGCACACCGAGATGCCGAAGCCGAGGACCACCATCGACGCCAATGCCACGGGGAAGAGGGGGGTTGCTCCGAACGCCAACAGCGTCAACGCACTGAGCAGGATGCCGGTGACGATGGACTGAACCAGTCCCGGAATCGATTTGTGTGTGGCCAGGAAGATCGTGCCTGCAAAGGCACCGCAACCGGCGGCGCCCCACAGCCAGCCGAGCGTAATCGCATCGCCGCCAAACACGTCTTTGGCGAAGACCGGCAGCAGAACGGTATAGGCAGAGGCGGTCACATTGAGCGCGATCAGGATGGTGATCAGCATGCGTACCTCCCAGGTGTGCCACGCAAACTGCACGCCTTCGCGGAACACCTTGCTCATGGAACCGGTCGCGCGCGATTCCGGCTTGCCTTTGATAAACACCAACGCGGTGATCAGCGCAATGAATGACAGGGAGTTCAGTGCAAAGCACGCGGCCTCGGAAGTGACGGCCACCAGGAACCCCGCGACGGGTGGGCCAATGAAGCGGCCGATGTTGAACAGCATGGCATTGAGCGCCAGGGCGTTGGGCAGGTCTTCGCGGCTGCCGACAAAATTGCTGAGTAATGATTGCCGCAATGGCGAGTCGAAACTGTTGAGCACGCCGAGCAACAGCGACATCGCCACCAGCACCGTCGGCCCGATCAGGTGACTCGCCGTCAGGGCAGCCAGCACCAGCGCCTGTACTGCGAGGATCGCCTGTACGCCGATCAGCCACCGCCGCTTGTCCTGCTTGTCGATCCATGCCCCCGCCACAGGACTGATCAGCAGCTGCGGAATCAGCGCGGAAAAGGCTGTCACCCCAAGCAGCACGGCTGACCCTGTCAGCCGGTAGACCAGCCAGGACATGGCCACCTGCTGAATCCAGGAACCGAGGATCGAAACTGCCTGGCCTGAGAAATACAGTCGGAAGTCGCGGTGCGCCAATGCCCGTAGCGGACCCGGCAACTGGCGGGAAACATCATCGTTTTTGATCACAATCAGGCGATTCCGCACCTCCCGGATAGAGGGTGCCGTTGGTGAAGGGGCAACTGCAATCCGAGTATATGAGCAGAACCCGGGCGCTGGAAATCCTGATGCCGGGCGACTGTCGGACATTTCCTAGGGCCCGGAGCGGGACTCGCCGACATCGCAACCGGGTACTTCGAGGGACACTATTGCCACTGCTCCTGTTTCTACCCCAGAACGAGCGGCCCATAGCCTGGTTTGGCTTTAAGCCGGACCAGGCTTTTTTAATTCAGCAGGGGGTCCGGAGGGAGATGAGCCATGAAGAAGCCGCCCTTCAAACATGTGGTCCGCGCACGTGAATCCAATTTCCAGTATTCGATCTACGCTCACCGCCAGCTGACCCGCGCCGAAATCGCCGTCATCGTGCGGGACTACAACGAAGTGAAGTTCCATCGCCTGAGTGAAGGGAACGTGGAGATCATCACGATGATCGGCTACCGGGAATCGGGGACCAAACAGTGACATAAGGGTCGTTACCGGTAGCCATTCAGGGAAAACCCGGACCCCGACAACCCCTGTCCTCGTGGAAGCCCTGAGCAGCACGCTGGAAGACCCCGAGGCAGAAGGCTTGATCGTCCGTGCGGCAGCGAACACAGGGAGCCGCGCGGACAGCGAGCAACCTTACCGCGAACCGACTCACAGTTTCTTTGCGGGGAACCGTGCACCTTGCGTCTTCAAAGCAACGTGAGGGGGCGCTGAGCTGGGCGCAGGCAGATGAGGTCGCTGAAAGACAGGGCGCGGACGATGGTGTCTGCTACTCCCCACGGGAGGGCGCTGACCCGTATTGCGCGTGCGCGGTTGGGAATCGGCGCAATCCTTACCATGGCGTTCATCGCGGTTGCGATCCTCGCTGGATCGGCCAATCTGATCGTGGTCAAAGGTCCGTCGATCATTCATACCACAGAAGTTGCGCCGCTCGTCGATATCAGCCCTGTTGTCGCTCCGCTGATCCGCGATTCGATGCCCCCTGCAGTTGCGGAAGCAAAAACGGACACCGTGGTCCTGGTTGCCGCTATTGATCAATTCTCTCACGCCGTGAATGCCAGGGCAGAGCGGCACACGCCCGACAACTCGCAGCAGCTGCAGGCGACAGAGAAGGCAATCGACCAGGCCTATGCGGGTCTCGCAGCATATGCTCACGAAGCTGCAAGCCAGGACCAGCTGAAGAAACTCAGCGCCGCTATTCGGCGGCACAAGCAGAACGGCGCAGAAGTAGTCCGGCTTGCCGACGCAAGGCGCGCGGTACTCGGAGAATTCTCCACCCGCTACGAATCCATGCACTCAAGAATCGGCGGCTCGCTTGATCGTGCCTGGAGGATCTTTGGACGCGTCGTCGCGCGCCAGTCTCTGATCAAGCTGAAGGCCAGCCTTGACGCTATCGGGGCGGAGTTTGGTGCGCTGACAACCAATGAAATGATTCAGCCGTCCTCGGACCTCGCCGTGCAGGCGGCCGAAGCCGAGTTTGCACGGGCACTGCTGCAGGATGCGCAGGGTTTGGCGAGTTCACAGGGTGAGGCGTGGCTGAGTGCCATGCGCGAGGACTTTGACCAGTTGGTCGCGGCTCGAGCGAGTTTGCTGCCACTTGATGAAGAACGCCGCAAGGCGGCGCTGGACCTTGCGTCCTCAAGGCCTCCTATCGAGTCGCTCGCCGAGACGATCGCAACTGCTACGGCGCGCATGAAAGCGTCAGCCAAAGCGCTCGCTGATTCGATCCGGGCGCAGAATCGTTCCGACCCGCTGATCGAAGGTCAGACACCGGCAGTACTGTCACAACGTTCCGAGACAACAACCGTGACGCCTGCTGACAATGGTCCACGCCTGATCATTGCCTGGATTACTGCCGGCGTACTCGTGTTGCTGGTCATCATCTCCATTGCGACCGTTCGCAGCATCGTATTGCCGGTACGTAGAATGCTGGATGCCACGGCGAAACTTGCAAAAGGCGATGTCGGCGCGCGGGTAGCTCCGGGTGGTATCAAGGAGCTCGACACGCTCGGTGTGGCATTCAACACCATGGCAGAGCAACTGGCGGCGTCGGAAGAGGTCACGCGTCGCTATCAGCAACAGCTTGAGCGGCAAGTTGCGGAACGTACCCGGCAACTTCAGCAACTCGCCGAACTTGATCCACTGACATCGCTCCCCAACAGGCGCCAGCTTGCCACACTCCTGGCAGGTGCCATCGAACGTGCCGCGCGCGACCATCTGTGGGTCGGCGTGTTCTTTCTCGACGTGGACAATTTCAAGAATATCAACGACGGCATGGGCCACACCTTTGGGGACGGAGTACTGCAGGCGCTGGCGCAACGATTGAAGCAAGTGGCGGGCAGTTTTGGTTTCGCCGCCAGATTGGGGGGTGACGAATTTACGGTGGTGTATTCGGCTGCGCGCAGTGTCGAGGAAATCAGGGAGGCAGGCTGGCAGCTGGTCCGGGCGTTCGATGAGCCTCTGTCGATCAATGGCCGCGATATCGCAGTGAGCGTGAGTGTCGGTGCGAGCCTGTATCCGGATCATGAGCAGGATGCGTTCTCGCTGCTGCGGGCCGCGGATGCGGCTCTCTTTCGCGCCAAGGCCCTGGGACGCAGCCAGCTGAATGAGTTCACACCGGATCTTCTCGAACTTGCTGCCAGCAAGTTCACCACGGAGCAGGGCCTGCGCCGAGCCCTGGAAAGGGGAGAGTTCGAGCTGATGTTCCAGCCGGAGATGAATCTGCAGACGATGCAAGTGGACATGGTGGAAGCCCTGATTCGCTGGCGGCACGCCGATGGTCGATTGGCCTCACCAGACGAGTTCCTGTCCATTGCCGAGGAATCCGGACTGATCATGGATGTGAGCGACTGGGTCCTGCGAACGGCCATCAGGACGGTATCCGGCTGGCATCACGGCGAGTGGCCCGGGGCTCGAGTTGCCATCAACGTCTCATCGCGACAGTTGATCGACTCCACGTTCGTCGAACACGTCATGAGCCTGTTGAAGGAGTACCGACTGCCTCCCAGCTGCATAGAGATCGAATTGACAGAGACGGTATTGCAAACCGGGGTAGCTACTGTGGAAGCCCTCCGGCAGCTGCGATCGCATGGCGTTGCCATTGCGCTCGATGATTTCGGCACGGGCTATTCTTCCCTGGCTTCGCTGCAGAAATTACCCTTTACCCGCGTCAAACTGGACCGCAGTCTGATTGACGGGATCGATACCAATACTCGCTCAGCGGCAATTGCCCGGACGATCATCGACCTGTGTCATATCCTGGAACTTGAAATCACCGCCGAAGGCATCGAACGTCCGGAGCAGCTCGCGATACTGCTGGGTCATCGCTCCATGCACGTGCAGGGCTTTCTGCTGTCAAGGCCGGTTTCGGAGCAGCAACTGTTGTCGGTCATCGCCGCTCTTCCCGGGGTTGTGCAATCCGCATTGCTGTCGATGACGAATGTCGAGAGCGGCGGTCGCTCTGACACTCCTGGTCCAGCAAAGCATCCCGCCCGTATCGTGAGGATCCGGTAACGAGCCTGGTGGCCGGGCATTCGCAGTTCGGCTTTTCGCGCGCGTTTCTGCATACTGCGGAGACATCTGCGGCGGGGAACGTGAGTGCGGGGATTGAAGGACCTTTTCGCTCGGGGCCATGCTCTTATCGCTATCGGCGCTCTGCTGCTGGTGTTCAGCGGCGCGTTGTACGCACAGCGTGAGTTTCGCGCCTACCCGCCTCTCGAAGGGGTTGAATCGGACTCCAGCTTGCCGCCCGATTACCAGGTTCCCGCGGGTTTTGTTCTCGGGCGCCTCATGTATCCGCCGGCAGGGGGTGACCGGAGCGGAGGCGGAGACTGGAAAGCGGGCAATTCCTCCTGGACGATCGACTATCCGCTCGGCGACCGCAAATTTGCCAGGTTACTGCGGCGCCTGACAACGATCGATGCACGCTCCGTTGAACAACCGGTGGATCTCGATGACGGCGATGATGTATTCGATTGGCCGTTCCTCGTGGCAAGCAACGTTGGCAGTTGGGATCTCACGGAGGCACAGGCCGCAAAGCTGCGCGATTATCTGATGCGTGGCGGATTCCTGTTGTGCGACAGCTTTTTCGGCACGCGGGAATGGCAAGGCTTCGAGGCGACACTGAGAAAGGTTTTTCCGGATCGACCGATCCAGGAACTTGCGGACAATGATCCGATCTTTTCGCCGTTCTATGATCTGACGAAGCGGCGGCAGGTCAGGAACATGCGTTCGATCCGCCGGAACGGACTGAATGGCGGTTATCGTGCCGACGGCGCAACCCCTCACTGGCGAGCGATTCTGGATGAGGAGGGCCGGGTGATGGTGATGATCACTTTCAACAATGATCTCGGCGACTCCTGGCAATACGCGGACGATCCCCAGTACCCCCAGGAAGACTCCAACCTCGGCATCCGTCTGGCCGTCAATTTCGCCCTCTACGATTTGACGCATTAACAGGGTGCTGCAGAGAGTCTTGCATCACCCTGTTGTCCCGAGTCACGAACGACTCGGCAAAATCGACGAGTTCTAACTTGTTGATTTTGGGAGTCAGTGAAAACCACGCTTTTCGCTGACTCCGGATGCAAAAGGCACGGACAGACTTTTGCATCAACCTATTGAACGCCGCGTGGCGCGCCGTCAACTGGCGCTGTACGATGAGTGCAGCCCGTGTAACCTGAGCGGCAACGAGCTGTAGTCCAACAGGGGAGCGAGTCCGTGAAGAAGACATCGAAAAAAGCAATGGCTCTGCTGCTGGCTGGCACAGTGATGCTGTCGAACGCGGCCATTGCCCAGGCTCCGCCCAATATCGGCGTTGCACCCGTCACTCTCACGGAAGCGTCGTACACCTTCGATACCGCGGAGCAGCATCGTATTCGGGTAGATGTGCTTGTCAGAGGGCTCGCGCATCCGTACAGCATCGCGTTTCTGCCGAATGGGGATGCGCTGATCATCGAGCGAGGCGCAAGGCTGCGGCTGGTGAGGAAAGCCACGGGGGCAGCCACGCTGGTGCCGCAATCAATTGAAGGGCTCCCACCAGGCGCCATAGACACCGCTCCGGTTGGCTTGACGGACATCGTGGTTGACCCGGCGTTCGCCACGAACGGTTTCGTGTACTTCACCTTCAACCGGGCGTATCCGCCCGATCCCAAGGCGGCTCCAGCACCGCGGCCGCCCACAGCGATGGTACTGGCGCGCGCGCGGTTCGATGGCACGCGACTGCTCGACGTGAAGGAACTCTTTGCAGGTGAAATACGGCCCACGCTTAGCGGCTCGCGAATTGCCGTGGGACCGGACTCGATGCTGTATCTGGGCAACGGGTCACCGGCCACCCGTGAAGCACCAGATCTGGCAAGCGCCTACGGCAAAGTCCTGCGCATCAAGACCGACGGCAGCATTCCTGCCGACAATCCGTTCGTCGGACGCAAAGGCGCACGGCCGGAAATCTACTCGTTAGGGCATCGCGATCAGAGCGGGCTGATCGTGCATCCGGTGACCGGGGCGGTATCTGGAGTCGGAGTTCGGACCCAATGGGGGTGACGAACTCAACGTGATTCTGCCAGGGCGCAACTATGGCTGGCCTGACTACAGTTTTGGTCGCAAGTACGAGGGCCCCAGAGTCTCCGCTGTGCCATTGGGTCCTGATACTGAACAGCCGCTGTTGCTGTGGGACCCGTCGAATGCGCCCAGCGGGTTGACGCTTTACACCGGCACGCGTTTTCCGACGTGGACTGGCAACCTGTTTGTCGGCAGTCTGCGGCGCGGCGAAGTTCCCCGTACCGGAAGCCTCGAACGCATTGTCTTCAATGACAAGCTGGAAGAAATACGCCGGGAAGCGATGCTGGGAGAGCTGCATCAACGCATCCGGGACGTCCGCCAGGGTCCGGATGGCCTGCTGTATGTCGTGACAGACGAAGACGACGGCGCGCTGCTCAGGATCTCACCAGCACCTTAGAGCCTTTCACGAAGACGCGGCTTTCCCGGTCTGTAGTGATTTCAGCTCGCCGCTGACGATCAATCTGGCAAGATCGTCGGCGCCCCCGACCAGAACGCCGTTGATGAAGACCATCGGAAACGTCGGCCACCCGGTCCACATCTTCAATGCCAGGCGCCGGCGCGCCCCTTTGAAGTAGCTGCCGTACTCAAGATATTTATACAGTACGCCCGCGTCATCCAGTGACTTGCGCGCCTTCTTCGGGAAAGGATTCTGTTTCATGCCCACGACGACAACGCCGTTCGCTGCAACCGCGGCCTGCACTTCCTGGATGATGCCGTCACCGGCCCCGGTAATGATTTCCCGGATAGCAGGGTGAATCCGGGAGTCGTCAAGAATGATGCGAGTCATGATTTACCCTTTAGTGTTACCACTACCATACTCCAGAAAGGCAGCCGCACGTCCAGACAGTGCTATTCTCCCTTCGCTCCCGCTGCTTTCAGGATGGGAGTCCAGCGTGCAACTTCACTTTTTACGAACGTGCCGAGCCACGCAGCAGATCGTTCGCCTTTGGGAGGAATAACGGCGCCAAGTTCAAGCAGCCGCTTGCGAACGCTGGCGTCATCCAGTGCTCCGTCGAGCGCTGCATTGACCTTCGTGACGATGTCACGGGGCGTACCCTTTGGGGCGAATACGGCATTCCACGCGGTGACCTGGTAGTCCGGCAAACCGGCTTCCTTCGTTGTCGGCACATTCGGCAGAGCAGGCGATCGTTCCGGCGTCGCGATGGCGTATGCCTTGATGTTGCCTGACTTCACCTGCTCGACGAGGTTGACGATCTGGTCGCACATGAAGTCGACCTGGCCGGCGACGAGATCGTTCATTGCAGGGCCCGTGCCGCGATAGGCAACCTGCGTGAGCTTGAGTCCGAGTTGCGAATTGAGCAACGTGCAGGACGTGAACGACACGGAACCCACGCCGGCGTGCGCTTCATTGACCGATGCAGTGTTGGCCTTGAGATACGTGACGAATTCCTTGAGCGTGTTGGGAGGAAACGTCTTTTTCGCGATGATCAGGATCGGTGTACCCGCAGCCATACCGACCGGCTCGAAGTCCGTGGTCGGGTTGTACTTGAGCTTTGGGTAGAGTGCAGGCGCCGCACCATGAGTTCCCATGTGGCCCATCGTCAGCGTGTAACCATCGGGCGCGGCCTGCGCGCCGCGTGCACTTCCGGTGGTGCCCCCGGCACCGATCACGTTCTCGATGATGATCGTTTGCCCAAGCGTCTTCGACATGTGTTCCCCGACGATGCGCGCGATCACATCGGTAGGGCCGCCAGCCGTGAAGGGCACGATCATCGTGATCGGGCGCGTTGGATAGACGGGTGCCGTGGCCATGCCTGCTGACGAGCCGAGCAGCGCTGCAACGATGAATACATTCCGGATCATCAGAGGTTCCTTGATCACTCTTCCTGAAATGCCTGCTCACGTCCGCGGCGGATGGCTGGCAACACAGCCAGCACCAGCACCAGTGTCGCCACGAGCAGCAGTCCCGCGGAAACCGGCCGCTCCAGAAAGGTCATGAATCCGCCGCGTGAGATGACGAGTGCCTGGCGAAGCTTTTCCTCGAGCAGCTTGCCGAGCACAAAGCCCAACAACAGCGGGGCAGGTTCATAACCGAACTTGTGCAGAGCATACCCGACGAGACCGAATACGGCAGTCAGCACGACATCGAACGGGTTGTTGTTGATCGAGTAGATGCCGATGCAGCAGAACAGCAGAATCGCCGGAAACATCAACCGGTAGGGGACCCGCAACAATCTCACCCAGATGCCCACCAGCGGCAGGTTGATGATCAACAGCATCACATTGCCGATCCACATGCTGGCGATCATGCCCCAGAACAGATCCGGGTTGCGCGTCATGACCTGCGGGCCCGGAATGATGCCGTGGATGGTCATTGCGCCGACCATGAGTGCCATCACGGCGTTCGGAGGAATGCCGAGCGTCAGCAGTGGAATGAAGGCCGTCTGCGCTCCCGCATTGTTGGCGGATTCCGGGCCGGCGACGCCTTCGAGGGCGCCTTTGCCAAATCGCGAGGGGTCGCGCGCGATTTTCTTTTCCAGCGAATACGAAGCGAAGGGGGCGAGTACTGCGCCGTTCCCGGGCAGAATGCCGAGCAGTGCACCCAGGCCGGTGCCACGCAGGATGGGCCACAATGCCTTGCGCAGGTCAGCCCGCGACGGCAGCAGCCGTCCGATGGCTGTCGTCAGTACGCCGCGTGCTTCGGGGTTCTCCAGATTACGCAGAATTTCGGCGAACCCGAACAGTCCCATGGCAAGCACCGTGAAATCGATCCCGTCACTTAACGCGGTGAGGCCGAACGTCAAGCGTTCTTCGCCGGTTTCAAGATCGGTACCGATCGTCGATAGCAGCACGCCGACGATGATCATGGCTGCTGCTTTCAGTACGGAGCCGCGGGCCAACACCATTGCGAACGTCAGGCCCAGCACCATCAGCGAGAAATATTCTGCGGGACCGAACAGCAGCGCGAGTCGGGTGAGGGGTGCGGCCAGGCCCGCGATCACCAGCGTGGCGATCGTTCCGGCGACAAACGAGCCGATGGCCGCCAAGCCCAGTGCGATACCGGCGCGTCCCTGTCGTGCCATCTGATTGCCATCGATCGTCGAGACGACGGACGTGGCTTCGCCGGGCACATTCAGCAGAATCGCCGTGGTGGAACCGCCGTACTGGGCCCCGTAGTAAATGCCTGCGAGCATGATCAAGGCACCGGTCGGGTCGATGTTGAACGTCAGCGGCAACAGCATTGCAATCGTTGCAATGGGACCCACACCGGGCAACACGCCGACGAGTGTGCCGACCAGACAGCCTGCAAAACACAGACCGATATTCTGCAGCGACAGCGCCGTCGCAAACCCCAGGACAAGATTGGCGAGCAGGGTATCCATGGGTTCCCTGCCTTAATACTGCAGTAGCCACGGCGCTACCGGAATCGGCAGGCCAAGCAGCACCCGGAACAGCACCATGCAGAAGGCCGTCATGACCACGGCAAAGACGATGATTTCGATCCACCGGGTCTCGCGGCCTGCCAGTGCGGCGAGCACGAGCGCCGCCGGACCCGCAAATGTGAAACCCAATGGGCGGATGGCAAAAGCGAACACCAGTGCCGCCGCCAGAATGAACAAGCTGCCGCGAATCGACCAGTTCCCGAGGGCTTCCTGCTGCTCGCTGGACCACACCGGGCGACTCGCGATGGCCAGGCCACACATTCCGGTCAACAGCGCCAAGGCGCGAGGCAGCATGCCGGGCCCCATCTCCCGCAAAGTGCCTGTGTCAAGGTCCGATCCCTGCCACAGAGCGATGCCAGATAGCGCTATCAGGAACAGGCCCGCGCCCAGATCCTGCGGAATCTTCGATATACCGCCCGAAGCCTGCATCCTGCTCCCCCTCTATCATTGACGAGCCATTGGTATTCTCGCACAGCCGCGGTGTCGGACTGCCCCTGGCATCCGTACGCAGGGCGGGTTCGTCGGCGCCAGTCGTCAGATTTTGTCGTGCAGCGATCGCCCTGGCCCATTGGTAAGCTGTGCTGACCAAAATCCCGGATATCGGGGCGAAACTCCAGAGAGGTTCGGATGAAGTTGAGGGTCGTGGTGAGTCGCGCGGTGACGCTGGGTGTCGCCCTCACTGCACTGTCGCCCATCGTGTGGGCGCAGACCACAACCTATCGATTCGACCTCATGCGACAGCCGCTCGCTGATTCAATCATTAGTATCAGCCGGGTGATCGGCGTCAATGTCCTGTTCGAGAGCGAACTGCTCGCGGGCCGCGAAGCGCCGGACCTGAACGGCGTCATGACAGCGAATGAGGCCCTTGAGCGACTGCTTGCCGGCACGGGTCTGGTTGCGCGCCAGACGGACTCACGCTCGATCTATATTCAAAAGGCACTGGTGGTCCCGGCGACAGCACGACCAGCAGTGGCAGCACCGCCGGAACCTCATCCTGAAACTGTCTCAGCACCCGCCAGAAGCATGATCGAGGAGATCATCGTGACGGCGCAGAAGCGGGAAGAGGCCCTGCAAAGCGTCCCCGTGGTCGTACAGGTCATGTCCGAAACTACGTTGCAGCGGGCCGGCATCAAGGATTTCGGCACGATCAACAAGGTCGCTTCGAACATCCAGGTGGTGCAGGGCCCGGGGGCTCCGGTCATCGCGATACGCGGCATTCGCGCGAATGCTCCGGGTGCCGCTTCGGAGTCACCCACCGCCGTACATCTGAACGGCAACTACATCTCCCAGGCGGTCAGCCTCTCGGGCATGTTCTTCGATCTGGAACGCGTTGAAGTGCTGGCGGGCCCGCAAGGTACCGTATTTGGACGCAATGCCGCAGCGGGCGTCATCAACGTCATTACGCGCAAACCTGCCCCGGAATTCGCTGCAGTCGGCGAGGTGGAAATCGGCAGCGATCATCTGCAACGGGCCACGGCCGCGCTGAATATGCCGGTCAATGCCGATGTCGCGGTAAGACTGGCCGGCCAGAGCCTGATACGCGATGGCTATTTCACGAATGGACTGGACGATGCGGACCAGCAATCGGCCCGTATCGGCATTGCCTGGGCCGCCAGTGAGCGCTCGCATTGGCTGGTGACTGGCGATTATTCGCGGAATACGGCCAAGGGCAGCTCGGACAACCTGGTGGAGGCGGGCAATCCCGGCAATGGCATTGCAGTGCCCCCCTTGCGGGACAACAGTGTGCTGTATGGCGCGGCCGATCGCGCTTCGAAAAATCAGGAGTTCTGGGGGACAGCGGTAGAGTTCGACCACGACCTGGGCTTCGCGATGTTTACGATGCAGGCTTCGTATCGCGACGTCGCCCAGTCCGATCGCGTCTACGGCAACCAGAACCTGACCAGTCCAACGGAATTCGGCCGCTCAACGACCGCTGAATTGCGGCTGACATCGCCTTCGTCACGAGCCTTCGAATACGTCGGCGGCCTCTATTTTTTCCATGAGAGCAAGTACGGCGGAACGGCGACATTCGGCGATCTCGTCAGCGACGTGCTGCCATTCCAGATCCAGATTCTCGGGCAGGAAACGGATGCGGCTGCCGCGTTCGGTCAGTTCACCTACACGCCGGCGGACCGGCTGCACCTGACTCTCGGTGCCCGTTACAACTACGACCACAAGCGTTCCTCCAGCCTGGTGCTGGCGCCTCCCGATTCCAGCTTCTACGAACCACCGGAGGCTGATCACTGGGACCGGTTGACCTACAAAGGCAGCGTCAGTTACGACGTCACGCCGCAAAACATGCTGTTTGCAAGTATCGCAACGGGTTACAAGTCGGGCACGTTTGCCTTCGGACCGACGCCACGACTCGATCCGCAGGATGTCTTTGCGGTCGAGATCGGGTCGAAGAACCGCTTCCTCGGTGACCGCCTGCAGGTGAACTTGAATGCGTACTACACGGACTACAAGAGTCTGGAGCAGCCGTACGCGACGCCCATTCCCGACACGACACTATTCCTGATCGCCGTGACCAACACGGATGGAGCAATCATCCGGGGAGCCGACCTGGATGCCGACTGGGCAGCGAGCCCGAGGGACCGCTTTCGCGCCCGCGTCAACTATCTGCATGCCCGCTATCGTGAGTTTGATCTGCGGCCCTTCGGGGGCCTCGACTACTCCGGTCAACAGATGGCCAACACCACGCCGTGGGCGCTGAACATCGGTTACACGCATACGTGGCAGTGGCTGACCGGTTCGCTGGATTTGAGCCTCGACGCGCAGTATCGAGCCTCCCGCGGCATCTCGACAGCGGGTAGCTATGGTCCGACGGGAAAACCCTACCAGCAGGAGGCCTATACGCTGCTCGACGTCGGGCTCCGCTATGCGGCCGTGGGTGGACGCTGGACCTTGACTGGCTATGCCAACAATCTCTTCGATTCGGCCTATTTTGCGCAGGCCAACTACAACGTCCAGCGCGGCTATAACGTGTATGCCCAGCTGGCGCCACCAATGACCTATGGCCTTGTTCTGGGATTCAACTTCTGAAAGAAGGATGGCTGCCGCGTATTGAAATGCTTCTCAACGCAGTCCAATCCGGCTTCAGGTTTCGACATTGAGTTCCAGAGAATCCGCCCTTGCAATGGCAAGCTGGCCGTCTGACGCGGTCCTTGAAATAAGCGTGGGCTAGCCTTACTATCCCCGGCCGAGAGTGTGCTGGAACTTCCCCGCGGAGATTCCGGCTGCGAAAGCCCTTCGGGGGCTGGTGTTTTCTGGAAATGGGCCTTGGGCCCATTTTTTGTTTCTAGCGGCGGTATTCGACAATACCTGGAAAAGGGAGGGCGGAACGTGTTGAGAGACGAGCTCACCGCGCTGCTCGAACCCGTCGTCAGGGATCTCGGTTACGAGCTCTGGGAGCTTGAGTTTGGCACCCGTCAGGGCGGGGCGTTCCTCAGGCTCTACATAGACCGGCCCAATCACGGCATGGATGAGAGTGTCGGAGGAGCTGGCGCTCCGGGCGTCGAATCCGAAGCCGGTATCACGGTCGACGATTGCGCGCGCGTCAGCCACGCCGTCAGTGAAGTGATGGACGCTGAGGATCCTGTCGCCAGTCACTACACGCTGGAAGTGTCGTCGCCTGGGCTCGATCGGGTGCTCCGGTCGCGAGCACAATTCGCGCGCTATGCCGGGGAGCGGGTGCGCGTCGAGATGAAACAGCCGGTCGGCGGCCGCAAGCGGTTTCTGGGGCGTCTTCTCAAGGTGGATGCGGGAACGATCCTGCTCGATCTGGACGCGGATGGCGGGGAAGTCAACCTGCCGGTCGAAGGTATACACAAGGCCCGGCTGGTACCGGAGCTTTAGAATGTTGCTCGGAGTCGGAACGATGAACAAAGAGATCCTGATGGTTGTGGACGCTGTCTCCAATGAGAAAAGCGTCGACAAGGAAATCATTTTCGAAGCCCTCGAAGCCGCGCTCGCGTCCGCAACGCGCAAGCGCCATGGTGAGGGGATCGACGTGCGGGTGGCCATCAACCGCAAGACCGGCGACTACGATACGTTCCGCCGCTGGAAGGTCTTTGCCGATGACTCCACAGAGCTCGAATTCCCCGATCAGGAGCTGCGGCTCGACGACGCGCGCGACATCAATACTGCAGCCGAGCCCGGGGGCTATGTGGAAGTGCCCATGGAATCTGTCGCTTTCGGCCGCATCGCGGCCCAGACAGCCAAGCAGGTCATTGTCCAGAAGGTTCGTGAGGCCGAGCGGTCACAGGTCGTCGATGAATACCAGAGCCGCGTCGGGACGCTGATATCGGGGCTGGTGAAACGGGTCGACCGCAATGGCATCTTTGTGGATCTGGGTGGCAATGCGGAAGGCTTCATTCCGCGCGAGGCGATGATTCCCCGCGAACCCGTTCGCTCCCAGGACCGGATCAAGGCCTGGCTGAAGGAAGTGCGCTCAGAGCCCAGGGGGCCGCAACTGTTTCTCAGCAGAACGGCACCTGAATTCCTGATCGAGCTGTTCAAGCTGGAGGTCCCGGAGGTCGGGCAGGGATTGATCACGATTCTCGCTGCGGCTCGTGACCCCGGCGTCCGCGCCAAGATTGCGGTTCGCAGCAGCGACCCGCGTATCGATCCGGTAGGCGCGTGCGTGGGCATGCGCGGTTCACGAGTACAGGCCGTTTCCAACGAAATAGCCGGTGAACGTGTCGACATCATTCCGTTCGACGAGAATCCGGCACAGTTCGTCATCAACGCGATGGCTCCTGCCGAGGTCGTGTCGATCGTGGTCGACGAAGAGTCGCATTCGATGGATGTGGCGGTGACCGAGGAAAAGCTGTCGCAGGCGATCGGCCGCGGCGGGCAGAACATCCGCCTGGCGAGCGAGCTCACCGGGTGGGAACTCAACGTAATGACCGAGCAGGCTGCCGAGGAAAAGAGCGAGAGCGAATCCCGCGGGCTCGTGGAAACGTTCATGAAGCAGCTGGACGTCGACGCGGAAGTGGCCGCGATCCTCGTGCAGGAAGGCTTCTCCACGATCGAGGAAGTGGCCTACGTGCCGACGTCGGAACTGAGCTCGATCGAGGAGTTCGACGAGCAGATGATCAAGGAGCTGCGTAACCGCGCCCGCGACGTGCTGCTCACGCAGGCAATTGCCAGCGAAGAAGAAATCGATTCGGCCGAGCCGGCTGCTGACCTGCTCGAGCTTGACGGCATGGACGAAGAGCTGGCTCATGTCCTTGCGAGTCACGGCATCGTTACCCGTGAAGATCTCGCCGAGCAGGCAGTCGATGACCTGACGGAGATCGAGGGTATGGAAGCAGCGCGGGCGGCCGAGCTGATCATGACGGCGCGCAAGCACTGGTTCGAAGCCCCGGAACAGCAGGGCTGAAGTTCAGGCTGGAGGATGACTGAATGGCTGATGTCACTGTAAGTCAGTTTGCCGAGGTACTGAAAGTACCGGTCGAGCGTCTGCTCGTGCAGCTCGATGAGGCGGGCATCAAGGTTGCAGGTGCCGATGCGGCCATCAGCGATGAAGCCAAGATGGAGCTGCTGACATTCCTGCGCCGCGCTCATGGTCATGCGGAAGACGCCACGGCGCCCCGCAAGATCACGCTGCGTCGCAAGTCGCAAGGCGAAATCAAGGTCGCCACCGCACAGGGGCGGGCGCGCACCGTCAATATCGAAGTCCGTCAGAAGAAGACGTACCTGAATCGCAGCGTCCTGGAAGAGAAGGCGAAGGCGCAGCCGGAAGAGCAACCCGCGGTCCAGCCGTTACCGCCGCCGGATACGAGTGAGGACATTGCACGCCGGGAAGCCGAGGCCCGCGAGGCAGAGGCACGGGAGCGTCAGCGCCAGGAAGAAGAGGCGCGTCGCCGCCTGGATGAGCAGTCGAAATACGCGGAAGCCGAAGCGCGGACGATGGCGGAGGCCCGCGCGCAAGCCGAGGCAAAGTCCCAGGCACTGGCGGAGCGGGAACGTCTCGAAGCCGAGAAGCGACGAACCGAGACCGTCCGTCGCGAAGAGCCTGCCCGCGATGCCGGTGGTCGGGCCCAGCGTCAGGAACTGCATGTCTCGGGAGATGCGAGCGCTCGCTTCAAGAAGAAGAAGCAGCAGTCACGCATGCGCCGGTCGTCGCAGGTCAGTGTTACCCCCCAGCATGGGTTCGAGCGGCCCGCCGCGCCCGTCAAGCACGATGTGCAGATTCCGGAAACCATCACCGTAGGCGAACTGGCGCAGCGCATGGCCGTCAAGGCCAACGAAGTGATCAAGGTGATGATGAACATGGGCGTGATGGCCACCATCAACCAGCCCATCGATACCGACACCGCCGTACTGGTGGTAGAAGAGCTGGGCCACAACCCGGTCGTCGTCAAGGAAAGCGCGGTCGATGAAGATGTGCAGGGTGCAGACGAGGAGCATGCGGTGCTGCCGCGCCCTCCTGTCGTCACCATCATGGGCCACGTGGACCACGGCAAGACGTCACTGCTCGACTATATCCGTCGCACCAAGGTGGCGGCCGGCGAAGCCGGTGGTATCACGCAGCATATTGGCGCCTATCACGTCGAAACGGCAAAAGGCATTGTCACTTTCCTCGATACACCAGGCCATGCCGCGTTTACGGCGATGCGTGCCCGCGGTGCACAGATCACGGATATCGTGGTGCTGGTCGTTGCGGCGGATGACAGCGTCATGCCGCAGACGATCGAGGCCATCCAGCATGCAAAGGCGGCTGAGGTGCCGATCGTTGTCGCCATCACGAAGATCGATAAGCCGGATGCCGATATCGATCGTGTCCGCAACGACCTCGTGAAGAACAACGTCATCCCGGAAGACTGGGGCGGCGACACGTTGTTCGTGAATGTGTCTGCACGTACTGGCGCAGGCATCGATCAGTTGCTCGATACCATCCTGCTGCAGGCGGATGTGCTGGAGCTCAAGGCGCCGGTCATCGGCCTGGCGGGCGGCGTCGTCATCGAATCCAGTATCGAGAAAGGCCGCGGTCCTGTGGCAACGGTGCTCGTGAAGCGCGGCACGCTCAAGGCTGGCGACCACATCATTGCCGGAACCGAGTTTGGCCGTGTCCGCGCGTTGTTCGATGAAACCGGCAGCCCGGTGGAATCGGCCGGGCCGTCGTTGCCGGTGGTGGTACTGGGCCTGTCGGGGCCGCCCAATTCCGGCGAAGACCTGCTTGTGGTCGAAAGCGAACGTCGCGCCAGGGAAGTCGCGCTCTATCGGCAGGGCAAGTTCCGCGATACGAAGCTTGCCAAGCAGGGTGGACCGGCGAAGCTCGAGGACATGCTCACGCAGATGGGTGAGGCCAAGACCGCGACCATCCAGGTGGTCATCAAGTCCGACGTGCAGGGCAGCGCCGAAGCACTCCGCGACTCACTGACCAAGCTGTCGACGGAAGAGGTCGCGGTGAAAGTGATCTCGAGCGGCGTCGGTGGCATCACCGAGTCCGATGTCACGCTCGCTGCGGCTTCCAATGCCCGCATCATCGGCTTCAACGTGCGCGCGGATAACGCCGCGAAGAACACGATGAAAGAGATGGGCGTGGATGTCCGCTACTACAGCATCATTTACGAAGCCATCGACGACATCCGTTCAGCCCTGTCCGGCATGTTGACTCCGGAAGTGAAGGAAACCATCGTCGGCCTTGCCGAGGTGCGGGATGTGTTCCGCTCGACCAAGTTCGGCACGGTGGCCGGTTGCATCGTGGTGGACGGCTATGTCCGCCGGAACAATCCGATCCGCGTCCTGCGCAACAACGTCGTGATCTTCGAGGGAGCCCTTGAGTCCTTGAGAAGGTTCAAGGATGACGTCAACGAAGTCCGGGCCGGTACCGAATGCGGTATTGCCGTGCAGAACTACAATGACGTGCAGGTGGGCGACCAGATCGAATGCTTCTCGCGGGTCGAAGTGGCCCGTTCCGTCTAACGCCGTCTGAGGAGCAATGCCCAAGTCTTACTCGCGCAAGACCCGCGTGGCGGAGCAGATCCAGCGCACTTTGAGTGAGCTGATCCGCCGGGAGGTCCGCGATCCACGCCTCGGCCTCGTGACGTTGACGGAAGTGCAGATGTCGCCGGATCTGTCCTATGCGACGGTGTATTACTCCGTGATCGGAGGCGACAGCGCCCTTGCGCAACAGATCCTGGATGTGGCGGCAGGCTTCCTGCGAGGAGCACTCGGGCGATCGCTGGGCCTGCGGCACAGCCCCGAAATCCGCTTTGTCCTCGATGAGCTGATTGAGAAAGGCGCCCACCTGTCGTCACTGATCTCAAAAGCGGTCAAAGACGACGTTGCCAGGCACGTTGACGATCCCGAGGCGCCCGATCAGGCGCCTGCAAAGGAACCGGGAAGTCTCTGATGAGTCAGGAGATGACGCCCCGCCCGCGGCGCTTCGACCGCGAGGTGGACGGCATTCTCTTGCTCGACAAGCCAACCGGCCTGTCATCGAATGCAGCCTTGCAGCAGGCGAGGCGGCTCTACCGGGCGCTGAAGGCCGGTCACGCGGGCAGTCTTGATCCTCTCGCATCCGGGCTGTTGCCGGTGTGCTTTGGGCAAGCCACCAAGGTTTGCGGGCAGCTGCTGGAATCGGGCAAGCGCTACCGCGTTGTCGCGCGACTGGGCGAACAGACCGATACTGCCGATGCGGACGGGCAGGTCATTACCCGAATGCCGGTTCCTGAACTGGATCCGCAGGTTATGAGTACGGTGCTGCAGGGTTTTCTGGGCGAGCAGAGCCAGATTCCACCCATGTACTCCGCGCTCAAACACGAGGGGCAGCGGCTGTACCAGCTGGCGCGCAAGGGCGAGTCCGTGGAGCGGGCGCCGCGGCAGATCCACATCGGCCAGATCGAACTTCTCCGAGTCGCGTCGCCTGAGATCGAACTCGAGGTGGCGTGTTCGAAGGGCACTTACATTCGCACCCTGGTGGAAGACATAGCCGGGGCGCTTGGCACGGTCGGCCATGTCACGGTCCTGCGGCGACTCAAAGTCGACGCCTTTGGCGACGCTCCCCTGGTCACCTTCGACCAGCTGGAGGCCGCTGCGTCCACTGGTAACGCCACCGCGCTGGAGGAGTTCCTGCTCCCCATCGACCATGTTTTCATGAACTTGCCCCGTGTGACCGTCGACGAGGCGGGTGAGGGGCACCTGACGCACGGCCGGCGAACCTGGCCGGCGCCGGGGTCAGCGCCTGTTGAACCCGCAGCGCCGACGGTGACCAAGGCACGGGCTTATGGCCCGAATGGGCGGTTCGTAGGAATCGTCGAACGGCAACCGGATGGGGCGCTGCAGCCCTGCAGGCTGTTTGTCAGGGCGGCCGGCCTCGCGGGATAACTTGGCGGGAAAAGTTGGCCGGGCAAATTCGACCTAAGGCCAAGAATTGCTTGTGATATTCAGCTTGAGATTAGCGGCGGGGCGGCAGTAGAATGCGCGGCCTGATTAAGGGCACAGATAGCGTCAAGGTTCGAGGGTCTACAAGCATGTCAATGTCGAGCGAGCAGAAGCAGGGAATCGTCAGCGAATACCGGCGCGGTTCCAGCGATACAGGATCTCCGGAAGTTCAGATCGCGCTGCTGTCCGCACGCATCAATGACCTGGGCGAGCACTTCACTGCTCACAAGCGTGACCATGGTTCGCGCCGCGGCCTGCTCAAGATGGTGAACCAGCGTCGCAAGCTGCTCGACTATCTCAAGAGTTCGGCTCCCGAGCGCTACACCCAGATCATCAGCCGTCTCGGTCTCAGGCGCTAGCGTCGTCGCTCGACCAACAGTTGACCACTTGTTGTCGAGAGACGCTGATCGTTTCCAAGAACACGTTTTTTTCCCGGACAGCGCCATCCACCAGGATTGAGTTGTCCGCCTGTCCAGACTCTATTCCGGCGCCCGCAAGCGGGCGCATCGCGAGCTAGGAATTCATGAGCATTGCTAAAAGAACTTTTCAGTACGGTACTCATCAGGTGACCCTGGAAACAGGGGAACTGGCCAGGCAGGCGGATGGCGCAGTCCTCGTCACGATGGGTGAGACAGTGGTGCTGGTCACTGCTGTCGCGCGCAAGGAAGCGGACCCGAAGAAGGACTTCTTCCCGCTGACCGTCAACTACATCGAAAAGACCTACGCTGCGGGACGCATTCCCGGCGGCTTCTTCAAACGCGAAGGACGCCCGACCGAAAAGGAAACACTGACATCGCGGCTGATCGATCGCCCGATCCGTCCGTTGTTCCCGGAAGCGTTCCTCAACGAAATTCAGGTGGTCGCTACGGTGGTGTCGCTGAATCCGGATATCGATTCCGACATTCCCGCGATGCTCGGTGCCTCGGCAGCACTGGCCCTTTCCGGTGTGCCTTTCCAGGGACCGATTGCAGCAGCAAAGGTCGGCTATGCAGACGGGCAATACATCCTCAATCCCACCAATGCACAGCTGAAGACTTCCAAGCTGGACCTCGTGGTCGCCGGTACTGCTGAAGCCGTATTGATGGTGGAGTCTGAAGCGGACTGCCTGTCGGAAGAAGTGATGCTGGGTGCCGTCGTGTTCGGTCACGACCAGATGCAGATCGCCATCAAGGCGATCAACGAGCTGAAGGCCGAAGCAGGCAAGGCTGCGTGGAACTGGCAGGCTCCGGCCGCCAACGTCGCGCTCGAGCAGGCCGTTGCGAAACAGGCCGAGGCTGATCTTGCCGCTGCCTACCGCATCACCGAGAAGCAGGCGCGCTACACGCGCGTCGGCGAGATCAAGCAGGCTGCCGTTGCCGCGCTGGCTCCCGAGGGTGGTGCCTTCACGGCCGACCAGGTCAAGAAGGAACTCGGCAACCTTGAGTACCACCTCGTTCGCCGCCGCGTCACAGCGGGTGAGCCCCGTATCGACGGGCGCGACCAGAAGACGGTTCGTCCCATCCAGATTCGCACCGGCGTACTGCCGCGCACCCACGGTTCGGCATTGTTCACCCGCGGTGAGACGCAGGCGCTGGTCGTCACGACGCTTGGCACGGGTCGCGATGCCCAGATCATCGATGCGCTCTCGGGCGAACGCAAAGAGCCGTTCATGCTCCACTACAACTTTCCTCCTTTCAGCGTCGGTGAGACCGGCATGATGGGCTCGCCGAAGCGCCGTGAAATCGGCCACGGCAACCTTGCCCGACGGGGTATTGCGGCCGTCATGCCGGACATGACGACCTTCCCGTACGTGCTCCGCGTCGTCTCTGAAATCCTGGAATCGAATGGCTCGAGCTCGATGGCCAGCGTCTGCGGCACCAGCCTCGCGCTGATGGATGCCGGCGTGCCGATCAAGGCTGCCGTTGCCGGCGTGGCGATGGGGCTGGTGAAGGAAGACGACAAGTTTGCCGTGCTGACCGACATCCTGGGCGACGAGGATCACCTCGGCGATATGGATTTCAAGGTGGCCGGCACACGCACGGGTGTTACGGCCCTGCAGATGGACATCAAGATCAACGGCATCACGAAGGAAATCATGCAGCAGGCGCTGGCGCAGGCCCGCGACGGCCGGCTGCATATCCTGGGCGAAATGGACAAGGTGCTGTCGAAGCCGCGCGACACGATGTCCGAATGGGCGCCGACCATCATCACGATGAAGATCGACCCGGAGAAGATCCGCGAAGTCATCGGCAAGGGAGGTGCGGTCATTCGCGCCATCACCGAGGAAACCGGCACATCGATCGACATCGACAATGACGGCACGGTCAAGATTGCCTCTGTTGACGGCAAGGCCGGCCGGGAAGCGAAGCGCCGCATCGAACTGATCACTGCCGAAGTCGAAGTCGGCAGCATCTATGAAGGCCGTGTTGCACGACTCATGGATTTCGGTGCGTTCGTCACGATTCTGCCCGGCAAGGACGGCCTCGTGCACATTTCGCAGATTTCCGAAGAACGCGTGGAGCGGGTCTCCGACAAACTGAAAGAAGGTGACGTCATTCGCGTCAAGGTGCTCGAAGTGGATCGCCAGGGGCGCATCCGTCTCAGCATGCGTAATGTGGAGGGCGAGTGACCCGCGCTCGCCACGCCGTCACCAGGCGGCAATGTCGCCAATAAAAAAGGCCGGGTCATCCCGGCCTTTTTTTTGATCCCGATGAAACTGCTGGCCGGCTAACCCTGACTCGTCTTGTCGCGCGGCTGTTCTGTGGCGGGTTCGCCTTCGTCGGCTGCGCGGCCACCACTGAAACTGCGCATGATGTCTTCCTGAATCGAACGCCAGCGTGCGTAGTTCTGTTGCGTCAGGTTCGCAACTGCATTCAGTGGATCCAGCACGGCGGTATTCTTGATGCGCTCACGCATCTGCTGCTGCTGGCTCAGGAACAGTTTCATGCTCTGATCCAGGTAGCTGCCGACAAACGTCTGCATGGTGCCACCGTAAGATCTGATGCACTGCGACAGGAAATCCTGGCTCATCAGAGGTTCGGCGGTGTGTTCCTGCTCGGCGATGACCTGCAGCAGGATGGAGCGGGTGATGTCTTCCTGCGTCTTCTTGTCGATGACTACGAAGTCCACCTTGTCCATCACCAGGCGTCGCACGTCGACCAGGGTGATGTACCGGCTTTCCACCGTGTCGTACAACCGGCGGTTGGGATACTTCTTGATGACCCTAGGTTCGCTGCTGCTGGACTCGCTCATTGGCGCTCCGTTATGGCCCCCTGGACCAGCGCTGTCTGCCGCTGTAGCCCGATACTAATCCATCTATGACGCAATGCCCAACAGGATTAACACGTTCATTTTGGGGCATTTTGAGCGCTCACCCCGAGCCTCGGGGCGTTATGACCAATCTACGCCCGGAACTGGCGGCTCCTCTATGGGGCGGGAGCAGGCAGGGTCAGAAGACCTCGCAATGGCCACAGTGACCAGTGGGCGAGGGCCCAGGGCCAAAGTTCGTTGAGCGGCGCGCCCTTTAAGGCGACGGGGGGCGACTGCTTGAGGAAGTCCAGGGTCTTCCAGAGCCCTTCGCCGGGTTTCGCGGGGTCGACTGCCACCGACTGAGACGATTTCGAGAGCTTGGCACCGGTACGGTCGACCGCCAGTGGCAGGTGCGCGTAGCCCGGCGAGGGGAAACCCAGGGCTTGCTGCAACGCTATCTGCCGCGGGGTGTTGCCCAGGAGATCCGCTCCACGCACCACTTCGGTGACTCCAAGGTCTGCGTCATCGACGACAACGGCCAGCTGGTAGGCAAAGTATCCATCCCGGCGGCGTAGCACAAAATCGCCCGTCGCGGCGTTCACGTCCTGGGTGACCAGGCCTTGCAAGGCGTCAACGAAGCCTACCTCTCCGGGCATCGTACGGAACCGGGTGGCTGTTGCCCTTTCGGGATGTCGCGCGCCATCGCGGCACGTTCCGGGATAGGGGTACTCCACCGCGGGCGGGCGCGTCGCCGCTTCAATTTCGCTGCGGCTACAGGAGCACTCGTAAACGCGACCGTCTCGCCGGAGTCGCTCGAGTGCAAAGCTGTAGGCTGCCGCGCGGTGATTCTGGTAGACGATCGGACCATCCCACTCGAACCCGAAAGCCGTCAACGTCCGCAGGATGGCGTCAGCGGCGCCCGGGACTTCCCGTTCACGGTCCAGATCGTCGATGCGAACGTGCCACTTGCCGTCCGCTTTGCGAGCCGCGAGGTAACTACCCACTGCGGCGACCAGAGACCCGAAGTGCAAGGGCCCCGTCGGAGAGGGCGCAAACCGGCCGATGTACCCGTTGGCTGTTGCCACAGGGTGCGGGTTGCTAGCGGTAGCGGTCGTCCCGATCGCCGTACTGCTTCTCGCGCCGTTCCCGGCGCTCCTGTGCCTCAACGGACAGGGTGGCTACCGGCCGCGCTTCCAGCCGCTTGACGCCGATCTCCTCGCCCGTTTCGTTGCAGTAGCCGTAGGAACCATCTTCGATACGCTTCAGGGCTTCATCGATCTTGCGGATCAGCTTGCGTTCCCGATCGCGAGTGCGCAGTTCCAGACTGAATTCGGATTCCTGGGTGGCACGATCATTGGGATCCGGGAAGTTGGCCGCTTCATCCTTCATGTGGTGCACGGTGCGATCGACTTCCTCCATGAGGTCGCGCTTCCAGTTGGAGAGGATCTGCCGGAAGTGATTCAGCTGCTCCTTGCCCATGTACTGCTCGCCGCGCTTGGCGACATAGGGCTGCACATTGCGCGGACCGGCCAACAGGTTCCTGCTGGGCTCCTGGTAGTCCGCATCTTCAGCATCCGCCGAGGAGGCAGACGCCACCGGCTGAATCCTTTGCCGCGAAGTCGATCTTTCCGCCACTGCCGTCACCACGGCGGGCCCTTTGGCCTGTGCCTTTTCGGGCACCTTCTTCGGGCGCCTTCGCTACCGGCTTCGTTACCGGCTTGGCTGCCGCTTTTGCTGCCGGCTGGACCTGGACCTTCGCCTTCGGCTTGGGTGCCGGAACGGAACTCTTCGTCTTCGAAACGGCTGCCTTGGGAGCGGCAGCTGCTGTCTTGGGCACAGCGTTGGACTTTTTCACCACAGGCTTTTCGCTCGTACGCTTATTGGCCACACGCGCAGGAGAAGGCTTCGGCTGAGCCGCCTTCTTTGCAGGAGTGACCTTCTTGACCACAGTCTTTGCAGGCTTACTGGCTTTCTTCGACTTGGCCGCAGGTTTTTTCGCGGGCATTACAGTCTCCGGTGCCGATCGACCCAGGATTTTAGGAACGCGCGATTATACAGACGGGACGCCATCCGTACAGCCCGTAGAGGCCACTAAAACAGGGGTGGTTTTCAGGCGCGATTCGTGCTGTGTCGCGGACCGCGGACGGCTGCCGCCCGAGAGCAAATCGCGGACCAAAATGACTGCTCCGCTTGCGATACTTTCCCTTACACTACCGCGCGTAACAGTCTCCGTAAGTCCCAGGCTTCCGCGGAATCGAGATGCGCCTCAACAAGATCAAACTCGCCGGGTTCAAGTCCTTTGTCGATCCGACCGCCGTCAATTTCCCGAGCAATCTCGTCGGCGTCGTCGGGCCCAATGGCTGCGGCAAATCCAACATCATCGATGCCGTTCGCTGGGTCATGGGCGAGATCTCGGCGAAGCATCTGCGCGGCGATTCCATGGCGGATGTCGTCTTCAATGGCTCGAGCTCCCGCAAACCGGTGGGCACGGCGTCCGTCGAGCTCGTGTTCGACAACAGCGATGGGCAACTGGCCGGCCAGTACGCGGGATTTGCCGAAGTTTCGTTGAAGCGTGTCGTCTCGCGCGACGGTACCTCCGCGTATTTCCTGAACGGCGCCCGCTGCCGGCGCAAGGATATTACCCAGCTGTTCCTGGGTACAGGCCTCGGGTCGCGCAGCTACGCCATCATCGAGCAGGGCATGATCTCGCGGGTCATCGACGCCAAGCCCGAGGAACTCCGGGGCTTCGTCGAAGAGGCCGCCGGCATTTCCAAATACAAGGAGCGGCGACGCGAGACCGAGAACCGGATCGCGCACACGAAGGAAAACCTTGACCGGCTGAACGATCTTCGCGACGAAGTCGAGAAGCAGCTGAGGCACCTGCAGCGCCAGGCGGCTACAGCACGCCGTTATCAGACGCTGAAACAGGAAGAACGCAGACTGGGAGCCGAGCTGCTCGCACTCAGACTGAAAGACATCGACGCTGATGCTGCGATCAAGGGACAGTTGCTCGGTGAACGCGAGACCCATCTGCAGGGCACGATTGCCGAGCTGCGTTCCGTTGAAGCGCAGATCGAGACGGCACGGGAGTCCTTCACCGAGAGATCGGACGAACTCAATGAGGTGCAGGGCCGCTATTACCAGGCGGGCGCGGAGATCTCGCGTACCGAACAGGCGATCCAGCACTCGCGCGAGCTGCGTCAACGGCAGAGCCAGGAGCTGGCAGAAGCCGAGCGTGGTTACACCGAAGTGAACCTGCATCTGGAACGGGACCAGGCACAGATCGATGAGCTCAAGATCGAACTGGAACGGCTCGGCCCGGAACTTGAGATTGCGCGCGAACTTGACCTGGCGTCGTCTGAGGCGCTGGCCCGCTCGGAAGAGGCCATGCAAGCCTGGCAAGAGGGTTGGGAGGATTTCAATCGCGAGGCGCGCCAGGCAAGCGAACAGACTCAGGTCGAACGCGCGCGAATCGAGCAGTTCGACCACCAGCTGACGCGCCTCGTCGCCCAGCAGGAACGGCTTGCGGCTGAGCTGCAGATACTCTCCGGTGCAGACGTACAGCAGAAGATCGCCGCATTCGCTGAACAGGAGATCCAGGCTGGTCTCGCGGGCGAGGAGTCTGCCGCGAGATTGGCGGCCGTCGTCAGTGAGCTGCAGCAACTGCGGGAACGTGAACGCGAATTCCAGTCGCTGGCGGATGCAAGCCGGCGCGATACCCAGGAGGCGCAGGGTCGCCTTGTGTCTCTGGAGGCCCTGCAACAGGCGGCACTGGGCCGAGCGCAAGGAAAAGTGACGGAATGGCTGGCTGCCAATTCGCTGCAGGGCCGACCTCGGCTGGCACAGCAGCTCAAAGTGGATTCAGGCTGGGAAAGGGCAGTCGAAACCGTGCTCGGCTCGTACCTCGAGGCCGTATGCGTAGACGGCATCGATTCTGTCGCCGGGTTACTCGGCAGTCTCAAGCTCGGGACCGTGACATTTTTCTCGACGACTGGAACCGCGGGTGTCGCTGCCGGTCCGGGCAATCAGCTATCGCAGCACGTCAAGGGTCCCGCCGGCATTGCGGCGCTGCTCTCTGGCATTGCGGCCGTGGACACGCTGTCGTCGGCGCTTGCACACAGGGCTCAACTTGGTCCCAACGAATCCGTGATCACTCGCGATGGCATCTGGATCGGGCGGGACTGGCTCAGGGTCAGTCGCGACCAGGATGTTCACGCAGGCGTCATCAGCCGCGAGCATGAAATGCGCGAGCTGCGCGAGCTGGTGGCCAGCAACGAGCGTCGCCAGACTGAAGCGGATGAGCAGCTTGCGGATGCGCGGCTCAGGCTGGAGGATCTTGCCCGCCATCGGGATGATCTGCAGGCCGAGGTGAACCGGCTGCATCGGAGCTTCAGCGATTCCACGGCTCAGTTGCAGGCGTTGCGGGCGCAGGCGGAACAGTCCGCCCGTCGGATCGACAAGGTGAAGGCAGAGAGCGAAGACGTCGATCACGAGATCGCGCGCATTGAGACCGAGGTGGCCGGCGCTCGTGAACGTCTCGAGAGCGGGATGGACGAAATGGCCAGACTCGAATCCCGTCGCTCATCGCTCGAGGCTCAACGTGACCATCTGCGCCAGAGTCTGGTGATCGCTCGTACCCAGGCTCAGACCGATCGCGCGGCGGTTCAGGATATTGCGATCAGATCTGAATCGCGGCGCTCCTCCCAGGCGTCTGTATCGGCAGGCCTTGAGCGCATGCGATCGCAATCGGTCCACCTGTCGTCACGGCGGGAGGAACTCGGTCGACAGCTCGCGGCTGGCGAAGCGCCCCTGGCACTGCTGACTACGGAACTTGAGGAACGACTGCAGCGACGGGTCGGGCTGGAAGGTGAACTGACTGCCGCCCGCGAAGCGCTGGAAGCCGCGGAAGCCGGCATGCACGAGATCAATCAGCGTCGCATGGCTGCCGAGAATACAGTTGACGAAGCCAGGCAGCTCCTCGAAGAAATTCGCATGGCGGCGCAGGAACTCAAGGTCCGGCGGGAATCACTGCAGGAGCAGTTCCGCGCAACGCAGTTCGAGTTCGAAACCGTCATGGCGGAATTGGCACCTGATGCAACGATCACGTCGCTGGAACAGAGCGTCGCCGACGTCACCGGCAAGATTGAGCGCCTCGGTCAGGTCAATCTCGCGGCGATCGATGAATTCAAGGAACAATCCGAGCGCAAGGAATATCTCGATCGGCAGTTCGCGGATCTCACGGATGCACTCGAGACGCTGGAAACGGCCATTCGCAAGATCGATCGCGAAACCCGTTCCCGCTTCCAGGACACCTTCGATCGCGTCAATGCCGGCCTGAAAGAGCGGTTCCCCCGCCTGTTCGGCGGCGGGCATGCGTATCTCGAACTGACTGGTGAGGATGTGCTCAGCGCAGGCGTATCCATCATGGCTCGGCCGCCCGGCAAACGAAACAGCACCATCAACCAGCTTTCCGGTGGTGAAAAAGCACTGACAGCAGTTGCCCTCGTGTTTTCCATCTTCGAGCTGAATCCTGCGCCCTTCTGTCTGCTGGACGAAGTGGATGCGCCGCTCGACGACAACAACGTCGGCCGGTTCTGCGACACGGTCAAGGAGATGTCGTCCCGAGTGCAATTCATCTTCATTACGCACAACAAGACGACGATGGAGCTGGCATCGCAGCTGATCGGCGTGACCATGCATGAACCAGGCGTCTCGCGTCTGGTTGCGGTCGATGTCGATGCGGCCGTGCGCATGGCAGCGATGTAGGTATTGCAGATCACATGAGCGAGCTGCGCTGGATTCTTCTCGCGAGTGGAATAGTCCTGCTGCTCGGGATCTTTCTGTGGGGACGTCGCAGCCGGGGCCAGGCCGCGATCGATGAATTCGACGGGCATGGCCGCATGGATCCGCCGATGTCGCAACCTGTCGCAGGTCAGGTGACGGCACAACAGGGAGATCAGGGCGAGGTGGCCCAGCCCGTTGCCAATCGCTGGCGCGAGGAAGAATGGACCAGCACCGTGACGGATCTGCCCGAGATCCGCCTGGACGCGCTGCAGGCCTTCGATGACTCGATGGCGGCGACTCCAGATGAGGAAGATCTGCTGCTACCTTCCGAGGAAGGCATCATTGCCGGGCCGACTCCCTCTGAACGCCACTTTGGCAGCCAGCCTGCTGTCGAACGCACTCCACCCAAGGCAGCATTTGAGCATCCGCGCAGCGAGTCGATGCGGCAGAAACCAAAGTCATCCGACAAGCGCAAGATCGTCGCGTTGCGCCTGTCTGCTGTCCTGCCGGAACGGTATGCCGGCAGTGAATTGCGGACTGCACTCGAAAATCTGGGATTGACCCATGGGAAGTACGGCATCTTCCATCGATCACACAAGAGCGGCACCAGTATTCTGAGTGTCGCCAGCATGGTGGAGCCCGGTGCGTTCGATCTCACGACCATGCGCGACGCCCGCTTTGCCGGCATTACGATTTTTTCCGTATTGCCCGGACCCTTGCCGGCCGCCCAGACTTGCGACCAGCTGTTTGACTGCGCACGGCAACTGGAGGACGTGCTGGGCGGTGCACTTCACGATGAGCGCGGTCAGCTTCTGACGGCGCAACGAGCCACGGCCATCAGGGACGAGGTGCTGGACTTCGAGCATCTGCTCGGTTCGACCCAGGCCGGGCCAGCTGACTGAGCCTGACGACAAGGTCGCAATAAATGCCTGTCTCATCCGCAGTGCAGGCGCGCGTCGATACGCTGCGGCGCGAACTTGAGCATCACAATTATCGCTACCATGTTCTCGACGATCCGGAAGTTGCGGATGCCGAGTACGACCGGTTGCTGCGTGAACTCTCGAAGCTTGAGAGTGATTTTCCGGAACTGGTCACTCCAGATTCCCCGACGCAACGCGTTGGCTCAACCCCTGTCGCGGAGTTTGGCGAGGTACGCCATGGCGTACCCATGCTGTCCCTCGAGAATGCGTTTACGGCCGCTGAGCTCGAGGCCTTCGACTCGCGCGTTCGTGATCGACTGGAAAGTGTCCCGACCGTCGAGTACTACGCCGAACCCAAGCTGGATGGCCTGGCCATCAACCTCCGCTATGTCAACGGCCGGCTGGTGCAGGCTGCGACCCGCGGCGACGGCACAACCGGAGAAGATGTCACGCACAACGTGCGTACGATTCATGCAGTGCCGCTCAAACTGCACGGTGAACCGCCTGCTCTACTCGATGTGCGCGGCGAGGTGTTCATGCCGCTCAATGGATTCAGGGCGCTGAATGCACAAGCTCTTGAGCGGGGCGAGAAGGTATTCGCAAATCCGCGCAATGCAGCTGCCGGCAGTCTCAGGCAACTCGATCCTCGCATCACCGCATCGCGGCCGCTCGACATGTTCTGTTACGGTTGGGGCGCCATCGAAGGTCTGACCCTCCCTGATCGGCATAGTGACGTCATTGCCCTGCTGCGCGAATGGGGACTCAAGGGGTCACCGGAGGGGCGCATCGTCAGTGGCGTTGCAGGCTGCCTCGAATACTACGGACAAATCGGGGCAAGACGTGCGTCACTGGCCTACGAGATTGACGGAGTCGTCTACAAGGTCAATCGACTGAAGTTGCAGCGGGAACTCGGCTTTGTATCGCGAGCACCCCGCTGGGCGATCGCCCACAAGTTTCCGGCTCAGGAAGAGACTACGGTCGTTCGGGATGTGGAATTCCAGGTGGGTCGGACGGGCGCACTGACACCGGTCGCGCGTCTCGAACCCGTGTCGGTCGGTGGCGTGACGGTGAGCAACGCGACGCTGCACAACATGGACGAACTGGAGCGCAAGGACGTGCGTATCGGCGACCGGGTCATCGTGCGTCGTGCAGGGGATGTGATCCCCGAAATCGTCAAGATCATTCCGGAGCATCGTCCGCACGATGCCCGCATCGTGAAGTTGCCACGACACTGTCCCGTGTGCGGCTCGGATGTCGAACGCGTGCCGGGAGAGGCTGTTGCCCGCTGCACGGGCGGCCTGGTGTGTGCGGCGCAGAGAAAAGAATCCCTGCTGCATTTTGCGTCGCGCCGCGCAATGGATATCGAAGGGCTGGGTGCGAAGCTGGTGGACCAGCTCGTTGACCTGAATCTTGTCCACAGTCCGGCGGATCTCTACACACTGACGCTCGGGCAGGTGTGCGATCTCGAGCGTATGGCGGAAAAATCGGGGCAGAACGTCCTTGATGCCCTGGAGCGCAGCAAGTCGACCTCGCTGGCGCGCTTCCTGTTCGCACTTGGTATTCGCGACGTGGGCGAGGCAACGGCTGCTGCAATCGCGCAGCACTTCGGCAAACTCGACCGGATCCTCACCGCGTCTGAAGAGGACATCCAGCAGGTGCCGGACGTAGGGCCGGTCGTTGCGGCGCACGTGCATGCGTTTTTTGGCGAGACCCGCAATCGCAAAGTGGTGACTGCGCTCATGGGGCAGGGGGTCCACTGGCCGGAACAGGAAATGAAGGCATCGTCCGCCGATGGGCCGCTTGCCGGCAAGACGTTTGTCATTACGGGAACACTGGCTTCCATGTCGCGGGATGAAGCCAGGGATCGAATCGTTGCACTAGGTGGCAAGGTGTCGGGTAGCGTGTCCAGGAAAACGACGGCCGTGATCGTCGGTGCCGATGCTGGTTCCAAGGCTCAGAAAGCGGCGGAGCTCGCCATCCCGACCATGGCTGAGGACGAGTTTCTTGCATTGGTCCAGCATTGACTGATGGAAACAATGTCGTAGGCAGCTTCCTACAAGAGTCGCTGATCAAGTCTGGTATTGAGTCTCGATCAGGACGAGCAGACTGTCCCCCTGCATCGAGTGAAGGAGAGGGACATGACCATCACACTCAAACGACTTGAATACGGTCTGGACGCGCTGGAGCCCGTCATCTCGGCGCGGACCATGAATATTCACTACGGCAAGCATTACGCGGGCTATGTTGCGACGCTGGCCAGGCTGATAAAGGGCACCGAGTTTGAATCGATGTCGCTGGATGAAATCGTGCATCACTCGGCAGGCAAGCCGGACCTGCCGCGGCAGACCATTTTCAACAACGCGGCGCAGGCCTGGAATCACGAATTCTTCTGGAATTGTCTTGCTCCGAATGGCGGCGGTGCTCCGCCTGACCCGGTACGGCGAACGCTGGAGCAGGCATTCGGATCAGTCGACGAGTTCAAGAAACTTTTCGTCGAGGCGGGCACGAAACAATTTGGCAGTGGCTGGGTCTGGCTGGTCGCGAAAGACGACGGTCTGCACATCATGGCGACCAGCAACGCCCAAATTCCGCCCTTTGCGACCTGCAAGCCGTTGCTGGTATGCGACCTGTGGGAGCACGCGTACTATCTCGACTACCAGAACGAACGTGCGGCGTTCCTGACTGCCTTCCTCGACAATCTGGTCAATTGGCAGTTCGTCGGTCAACAGTGGGTGGAATGCAGGGCACAACTCGCCGCGTGACGACGACTGTGCCCTGCGCTGCAGTCTTAATGGGCGAGGGGATCAGGCCGAACCTGGAAATGCACGACCAGGGGCTTTGATCCCTTGCCTGTCTCGTGGTGGGCGGGAGTCCGATCACCGCTGGTGGTCCAGAGGCCGCGTCCCTTCCAGCCAGCCGCCGGATCATCAATACGTCCGTCGAGGCCCTTTGCATAGAACCCGAGCGGATAGGGCACCCGCATCGTGACGAACTGGCCATTCACGAGTGCATGCAGACCATCTGCCAGATTCCCGGTCGCAATGGGCACGTTCTCACCGAGGCCCGAAGTGTTGTGCTGGTCGACCCAGGTGTAGTAGCTCGATTCGACACTGAATCCCGGGACGTTGCTGAAGCTCGGGCCCGGCAATGGATGGAACGACCAACCTTCGGGGCAATGGTCGCCTGTGGCAGTCGGACCGTTGAGGGGCCCCTTGCACTTGCGCCGATCGAACTCGCCCAGGTGGCCACTGCCGAGGGATACCCACACGACCCCATTTCGATCGATGTCTGCGCCGCGAACACCGAAGCCGGGCAGCGGGACGTTATAGACTTCTGCCAGTGCCGTCGCGGGCGGGTTGGGGCCTGGGTCGAGCCGAATGATTGAACCCGGGTGACCGAAAGCGACGGATCCCCAGACGGAGCCGTCGGCGGGATTCGGCATGACGGCATAGAAGCCCATGCTGATGCGCTTGTCGAGTTTCGGGTTGACGGGAGCGTTGGGCTCGACATACGCGTCGCGTTTGCCGTTCCCGTTGGTATCGAGCACCAATGCCGTCCAGCCGATGGCTTGCTCCGCATTGCCCGTTTCGTCGAATACTTTTGTATTGAGCCAGCCTACGACCTCCCCACCACCGCTGGTCCACAGCGTGTTATTGGCATCTTCGGCGAATTGCAGGTGATGAGTGCCGAAGCAGGTATCCACAAAGGTGTACTTGCCTGTAGCGGGGTCAAGCATAGCCAGTTGCCGGCCAGAGTTCTGGGTCGGGAAGAGCTTCGCCGACGGATGCTGCGAGCCTTGCTTGCAGAAGGCGGGGTTTGATTCATTGCGGATTCTCGCTGTGTACCAGACCCGCCCCTTGTGATCGATCATCGGATTGTGAGAGTTCGCCTTGCTGTCCCAAATGACCTCATTGCCCCAGTACGCCGACGGCTGCTGCACGGGATTGCGACTTTCGCTCGGAGTATCCGCATCACGGACCGGAGCATTGAAAACGGTGGCCACGTTTTTCTGCGGATCGAGAATGGGAAAACGGTCAGTGCTCAGCTCGGGAGACCCATAGAGCAGGCCGTATGGATTGATTGTCGGCGTACGGCGATCCGTTGAGATCAGGTCGTGAAGATACGACTTTGCGTCTGCCCAATCCCACACCGTGGTAACAAAGTTGCGTTCGATTCCCTGCGGGCGGGCAGGGGCCGCAGCCGGCAATTCTCCTGCAGCGATGCGGTCGGTCCAGTCGGCCAGATACTTGATGGGGATGGTTCCGAGCTGCGCGGAGATGGCGCGGGTCATATTTGGTCCCGCCTGTCCGGACTGGATCCGGCGCAACCAGGCTTCTTCGGACGACGCAAACTCCCCCAGCTGCTTCGGGATAGTACGCGTCGCAAGATTGCCGAGCTGATGGCAGCCGACACAGGACATGTTCTTCATCTGGCTCAGGTACTGGTTTACGCCGCCTGGGACGATGCCCTCGAGCTCGCTTGCAGGGGGAATCTTCATCATCGCGTACCAGGAACTTGCGGGGTAAACCTTTGCTGCCGTCGCTGCGTCGGCAGCCACCATTGCGGTCACGTTGATGTGTTGCCCAGGCTCAGCCGGCAGTTTCCCGGAATCGACGAGTCCGTAGCCCCGCACCCAGACGCGATACTTCGCTGCGGGCAGATCCGGAATCACGTACTGGCCTGCATCGTCAGTGACGACGCTGCGCATGAAGGTCGTGGGGAAATCACTGGTTTCCGCGATCACCCAGACTCCAGCCTCCGGGCCGTTTGCACTGGTGACGACGCCTGCGATGTCATCCGCATCGATGGGAATGGTTGGAGCTTCCTTCGAACATGCCGCAATCCCTGCTATGGCAGCGGCCATGAGAAGCGTCCGGATTGAACGCGATAGATGCCAGTCGCGAGACTTGATCGTGCTCATTGTCGATTCCCCTGTAATCCCATTCCCGAGCGAAGAGTCTGCTCCAACCGACCGAAGTGATCCACAGCTTGAATGCGGGATCGACTGTGCAATCTGCAACCCGAGCTGGTAACTGTCCACCCGTTGTCGTGCAAAACTAATGGGCGAGGGGATCGGGTCTTACCTGGAAATGTACGACCAGAGGCTTTGATCCCTGGCCGGTTTCGTGATGAAACGGCGTGCGATCACCGCTCGCCGTCCACAGCCCGCGTCCTTTCCAGCCAGCTGCCGGATCGTCTATACGTCCGTCGAGGCCCTTTGCATAGAACCCGAGCGGATAGGGCACCCGCATCGTGACGAACTGGCCATTCACGAGTGCATGCAGACCATCTGCCAGATTCCCGGTCGCAATGGGCACGTTCTCACCGAGGCCCGAAGTGTTGTGCTGGTCGACCCAGGTGTAGTAGCTCGATTCGACACTGAATCCCGGGACGTTGCTGAAGCTCGGGCCTGGCAATGGATGGAACGACCAACCTTCGGGGCAATGGTCGCCGGTGGCAGTCGGACCGTTGAGGGGCCCCTTGCACTTGCGCCGATCGAACTCGCCCAGGTGGCCACTGCCGAGGGATACCCACACGACCCCATTTCGATCGATGTCTGCGCCGCGAACACCGAAGCCGGGGAGCGGCACGTTGTAGATTTCGGTCAACGCCGTGGCCGGAGGATTTGTGCCCGGGTCGACGCGCAGAAGTGAACCCGGATGGCCGAAGGCCACCGAGCCCCAGATCGAACCATCGGCCGGGTTCGGCATCACGGCGTAGATCGCGGAGTTGATCCGCCTGTCGAGCTTCGGATTCACAGGCTGATCCGGCTCGACGTACGCGTCCCGTTTGCCATTGCCGTTCGTGTCGAGAACCAGCGCAGTCCAACCCTGAGCTTTCTGGACGTCTCCGGTTTCGTCGAACAGTTTCGTGTCGAACCAGCCAACGACCTGGCTGATGACCTGGCCACCGCTACTGGTCCACAGTGTATGGTTTTCGTCCTCCGCAAACTGCAGATGATGTGTACTGAAGCAGGTGTCCACGAAGGTGTACTTGCCCGACTGTGGGTTGTAAACGGCCAACTGCCGGGCCGCAGTTTGCATCGGAAACAGCATCGCAGACGGATGCTTCGAACCCTGCTTGCAGAAATCCGGATTGGCATCCGCGCGGATCCTTGCCGTATACCAGACGCGTCCCGTGTGATCGATCATCGGCGTGTGCGAGTTCGCCTTGCTGTCCCAAATGGCTTCAGAACCCCAATAGGGAGAGGGTTGCTGCACGGGATTGCGACTCTCGCTCGGCGTACCTGCATCGCGAACAGGTGCATTAAACACCGTCGCCACATTCTTCATGGGATCCAGGATCGGGAATTCGTCGGTACTCAACTCCGGCGATCCATAGACCGGACCATGCGCATTGATGGTGGGATTCCGTCGGTCCGTGGAAACCAGGTCGTGCAGGTAGCCCTTTTCATCAGACCAATCCCACACCGTGGTAACAAAGTTGCGTTCGATTCCCTGCGGGCGGGCAGGGGCCGCTGCCGGCAATTCTCCTGCAGCGATGCGGTCGGTCCAGTCGGCCAGATACTTGATGGGGATGGTTCCGAGCTGCGCAGCCAAGATCCGCGTCATCTGCGGTCCTGCCTGTCCGGACTGGATCCGGCGCAGCCAGGCTTCTTCGGACGACGCAAACTCTCCCAACTCCTTCGGGATAGTACGCGTCGCAAGATTGCCGAGCTGATGGCAGCCGATACAGCCCATGTTCTTCATCAAGCCCAGGTACTGGTTTACGCCGCCTGGGACGATGCCCTCGAGCTCGCTTGCAGGGGGAATCTTCATCATCGCGTACCAGGAACTTGCAGGGTAAACCTTTGCTGCCGTCGCTGCGTCGGCAGCCACCATTGCGGTCACGTTGATGTGTTGCCCAGGCTCAGCCGGCAGTTTCCCGGAATCGACGAGTCCGTAGCCCCGCACCCAGACGCGATACTTCGCTGCGGGCAGATCCGGAATCACGTACTGGCCTGCATCGTCAGTGACGACGCTGCGCATGAAGGTCGTGGGGAAATCACTGGTTTCCGCGATCACCCAGACTCCAGCCTCCGGGCCGTTTGCACTGGTGACGACGCCTGCGATGTCATCCGCATCGATGGGGATCGAAGGGGCTTTGGCGGAACAGGCTGCGAGTCCTGCGACTGCTGTCGCCAAAAGCACCATTCGAATGGAAAATTTGAGATGCGCACGGCCAGCCACATTCATTCTCATCGTTGATCCCTGGGTTGCAGGAATTCGATCGGGGAGTCTGCTCTAACGGAAGACGCCGAGCCATAGTGCAAGTGGGCCGTCCAGTGCGGATATATATCGTATTTACCATAATATACCTTATGCGTAGTACGAGGGGTTCTGTGCTGCAGGGCCAGGGCCCATTGCCAGCGGACCTTTCTCCAAGCGAACCTCCCCCCGGTTTCAATGTCGCATTGCTGACAGCGGACAACGCGGATACAAAGAGCCATCAGTCACATCTTTGCCAGCACGGTTGACGTGATCGCGGCTCGGTCTGGATAAGTTTTACAGAGGAAGCTGCAGATGGAATCGCGTGCCCCGGAGGAACCATTGAATACCAGACAGATGACGATCAACACAGCCGGCCTGCTGTTGTTGTTCGGCTGGGCGTGTTACGTGCTGCTGACCTGGCTGGTCAACCGCTTTCTGCCCTCGGTCAGCCTTCAGGGTGCGGCTGTGGTCGGCTCGATGTATTTGCTCGCAGTCGGTGGATTGCTGGCCTACATGGCAACTCAGGGCTTGAAGTTCAGTCGGCACCTGACTTATCGAGGTTCGATTGCGCGCACTTCAGCCCCGGTCAGGTACTGGATGCTCACAGTGTTGATGGCCGCGATTGGCACGGCCTTATTGGGAGCTGGCGCTTTTGCGCTTGTAAGAACTCTACTATTAAGATGAACTATAAGCTATAATACATTGATAATTATAGAGTATATGCGGCTTTTTTCACCAGTCTATCCTTGGCATCTGGCGCCGAACTCCAACCCGTTAAAAACGTTCTTCCGATACGGTTTGTTGCAGCGGCACGAATCGAAACACTCAGACCTCGTGCGCCCCGTCAAGATGGGTTCGAACGATTGTCTAGCGGGCTTAAGGAAATGGCCGTTGCGTTCTGAAGCTGCTGGAGTATATTCCGGAGCTAGACGCTTGAGAGCGCGAAGAAAAACGTCTCCAGCGAACTTAAAGTAATTTCTTAAGACTTGCTCGCCGCTACTCCTGCCGGCTTGCTCAGGAAAGCTGGATGCGGAGCGGATTGTGCTACGAGGTTGGTCATGAGCAGCACGTGGGAAACATTCTTTTCGGCAACCGTGATCCTCGCCTCTGCTGGTCCCATCAAGCAGAGACTGACGGAAGCCTACGCACGACAACTGGCCAAGGTCGCTGAAAGCGATTTGCCGAAGGAAGTGCGCGACGACTACGTGGCGCTTGAGCGCTCGCTCTCTGCCGTGCGACCGATGCGGGGAGAAACCGCGGTGCAGGCAACCGTGCGCAAGATGTCGGACCATGAAGCCGGTCGGTACGCAGCTCAGATCGTCACTCTGTTTGGCACGATCACTCGGCTGCAGTCGCAGCAGCAGCGGGTGCCGATGCTGCGCGCGATTGCTTCCGGCGAAGACTGAAAGGCCCTTGGGAGCTCGTTCAATCGAGCTTGAATTCGATCGTATCCCAACGCGTCGTTTCCTCGTGACGCGCCGTCCGCCGGATGGCATCGCATAACAGACGCTCATCCCAGCCGACAATCTCATCTGCGAGTGCTTCGAGCTGTACAGGGAGCTTTTCCTTGACACCGAACACCTCCAGCACGATCACCGGCTTGTTGAGCCCCTTCGCACAGTTCAGCTCGAAATCTATCCACTCTCTCTGCGTGCGGTAGCTGCTCGACGTGATGATGACGGTTTCGGCGAGCCCGATCTGCCGGCGAAGTTCTTCCTTCATGGCGGGCTCACCGGCAGGACGGTGGTCGGGGGCGCTGCAGTTCAGATAGTAGAAATTGTGCGAACTCTCGAGGTACTCGAATACCCTGAGGTAGTCGTCGGTTTCCTCGAACGCGTGGCTCACGAACAAGCGCACTGGATTAGTCTGCGAAATGCTGCCCACCCACCCGTCTCCCCTGGTCTTCAAGAAAGTGCCGCCGATCGTCTTCACGGCGACTCGGAGTTTACTCAAGATTCTACGGTTTCGCGCCTGTGCCGGTGACTGTATCAAGGCGATGCAAAACCCTTTGCATCACCCTGCTAGAATGACGCGCTGCGATTCACTTCCGGCAGCGTCATAATCCTTGCGACATGCGTTTTGTCCTTTACAACATCCGGTACGCCACCGGCACCGGGCCGGCTTTCCATCTGCCCGTTCCTGGCGCAGGGTACCTGAGGACCAATCGCAAGGTCCTTGAGGGCATTACGCAATTCATCAAGGGATTGGCGCCGGATATTGTCGGTCTGATCGAGGTGGACACGGGCTCCATCCGCTCCGGACTCGTCAACCAGGCGCAGGTGATTGCCGACTCGCTCGGACATTATTCCACCTACCAGTGCAAGTACGGGACGGCGTCCATCAACCATCTCGTGCCTATCGTCCGCAAGCAGGGGAATGCATTTCTGGCGGCACCCGGGGTCAGGGGTGAGCGGTTCCATTACTTCGATTCGGGAATCAAGCGACTGATCATCGAGCTCGAGCTGCACGAAGTTTGCGTATTCCTCGTCCACCTGTCGCTCAAGTTCCGCCACCGGGCCGACCAGTTACGCAATCTGCACGAGCTCATCAAGCAGTCGACGAAGCCCGTCATCGTCGCAGGTGATTTCAATACCTTCTGGGGTGACAACGAGATCTACCTGTTCATGCAGGCATCCGGACTCACCAGCGCCAATCGGCAGGGGCTGCCGTCTTACCCCAGCCGCAAGCCGCGCAAGGAACTTGATTTCATCCTGTATTCACGCGGCATCGCGATCACGCATTTTGAGATTCCCGGCGTGCGTTTTTCCGATCACCTGCCGCTGGTTTGCGATTTTACCGTGACGACCACACCGGACGCGGCTTGAAACTGGAATGCGACAGCTGCGCATGCGTGTGCGTTTGAGGAGGAACCGATGAAAATGGAGCAGACCGCAACTGTGGCCCGGCAATCCTGGCACCTCAAAGTCGACAGCGACAAGGTTGCCTGGCTGACCTTCGACAAGCCGGAGTCGTCTGCCAATACGCTTTCAAGACAGGCGATGATGGAACTCGACGCACGGCTCGGGGAGCTCGAGAAGCTCAGGCCGAAGGCCCTTATCGTGCAGTCAGGGAAGCCAGGCGGTTTCATCGCAGGCGCAGACATCAAGGAATTCACGTCGCTGGCAACGGTGCAGCAGGCTTTCGATCTCATTCGCTCGGGACAGCGGGTTCTGGATCGTCTGGAGGCACTCCCCTGCCCCAGCGTTGCGGCAATCAACGGGTTCGCGTTGGGAGGTGGGCTGGAGCTGGCCCTCGCCTGTCGTTATCGCGTTGCTGCGGAGGATCCAAAAGTCTCACTCGCCCTGCCAGAAGTTCAGCTCGGAATTCACCCCGGATTTGGCGGCACGGTGCGCCTCGTGCAGCTGCTCGGGCCGGTCATTGCCATGGATCTCATGTTGACGGGTAAGTCCGTGCGGGCAGACAAGGCAGCCCAGATGGGCCTGGTCGATCGCCTGGCGAAGCCAGACGAGCTTGCAGCGACTGCCAAGGCGCTTGCGTTGAATCCGCCACCGCAGCACCGCGCGGGATTCAAGTCATGGTTGATGAGCCTGTCACTCGTACGCCCTTACATCGCGGCACAACTGGAGAAGCAGGTCGCCAGACGCGCACCGCGCGCGCACTACCCTGCGCCCTATGCGCTGATCGATCTGTGGCGTCGGTATGGCGGCAGGCCCCGCAGCGGATACGAACCCGAAGCGCGGTCCATAGCAGAAATGTTCCAGACGCCGACGTCACGCAATCTGGTTCGCGTATTCCTGCTGCAGGATCGGCTTAAAGCGCTCGGCACCAAAGGGGCCAGGAAAGCAACCCACGTTCATGTGGTGGGCGCTGGTGTCATGGGGGGCGACATTGCCAGCTGGTGCGCGGTTCGTGGCCTGAACGTGACCTTGCAGGACCGGGAGCTCAAATTCATCACGCCTGCGCTTGACCGGGCGAAGGCCTTTTTCGAGAAGCGCTATGCGGATCCGGGTGAACAGCAAGCCGCGGTCGGGCGACTGCAGCCGGACGTTGAAGGCAATGGTGCAGCATCGGCCGACGTGGTCATCGAGGCGATATTTGAAAATGCAGATGCCAAGCGGGAACTGTATGCGCGCCTTGAGCCAAAGATGCAGGCTGGAGCCATCCTCGGGTCCAACACTTCAAGCATCAAGCTCGAAACGCTGGCGACCGGGCTTGCTGACCCGGGCCGACTGGTCGGGCTGCATTTCTTCAACCCCGTAGCGCGGATGCCGCTGGTCGAAGTCATCAGCGACGACGCGACGCGTCCCGGAAGTGCTGCAGGCGGCGATCAACTTCACCCGTCAGATCGACAAGCTGCCCTTGCCTTGCCGCAGCGCACCGGGGTTTGTCGTTAATCGAATCCTGATTCCCTACATGATCGAAGCGATGCTGATAGCGGAGGAAGGTGTACCGCTGGTGCTGATCGACAAGGCTGCTACCGACTTCGGTATGCCGATGGGACCCATTGAGCTGACCGACGTCGTGGGTCTCGATGTAGCGATGCATGTGGGCCAGATTCTGGCCGAAGCGTTCGGCAAGCCGCAGTCGAAGCTGGTGCAATCGCTGGTGGAACAGAAGAAGCTCGGCAAGAAGAGTGGCCAGGGCTTCTACACGTGGCAGGACGGCAAACCCGTCAAGCCGCCCACCGGTCAATCGCAGCCTCCAGCAGATCTTGAGGACCGCCTGATACTGCCAATGCTCAACGAATCCGTCGCCGTCCTGCGCGAAGGAATCGTCGCTGATGCCGACCTGCTGGACGCGGGTGTGGTGTTCGGCACCGGCTTTGCCCCGTTTCGTGGAGGACCCATTCAGTACGCGAAAGCACGCGGCCCAGCTGAGGTGGTGCGCCGTCTTGAGGCGCTGGCTCACGCGCATGGCAAACACCTTGCGCCAGACGCGGGCTGGCATGCGTTGCAATAACTACTGGCCCATTGCGGCGATCGGCGAAAAAGCCTGTGCTACCATGCTGGCTGCCCTGCCGGGACGGCACGAGCCGTCTCGCCCACAAGGATAATCATGGAGAGCAAGCCCCTGGAGACCAGTCTGCTGCGGACGTTTTCGCCGCTCGATGGACTCAAGCTGGAGAACCTGCACGCACTGGCACGCAAGGCGACACTGCGTGATCTGTCTTCCGGGCGGGTGCTGTTCAAGGAGGGGGATACCGACAAGCGTACGTATTACCTCGTCAGCGGCACGCTTGAACTGATGCAGGACAATCGCGTCGTCGCCACGATACGGGGTGGGACCCCGGAAGCCCGCAATCCACTCACTCCGACCATCCCCCGCCGCTACAGCGCGCAGGGTCGCTTCGGAACGCATCGAATTCATCACGCTGGACAGCGATCTCCTTGACGTGATGCTGACCTGGGACCAGACCGGCTCCTATGAGGTCAGCGAACTCAGGGACGGCGGCGATGGCATGCCGTCCTCGGACGACTGGATGACGACGCTGCTGCAGACCAAGGCTTTCCACAAGATTCCCCCGGCAAACATCCAGGCGATCTTCATGCGCATGCAGCGCGTGGACTTCAAGGCCGGCGAGATCGTCATCAAGCAGGGCGACGAGGGCGACTTCTTCTACGTCATCGTCAAGGGCAAGTGCACCGTCACCCGCGAAACGCCGCTCAACAAGGAAGGGATCAAGCTTGCCGAACTCGGGATGGGCGACACGTTCGGTGAAGAGGCGCTGATTTCGGATGCCAAACGCAATGCCAGTGTGATGATGTCTGCGGATGGCACGCTGATGCGGCTTGGCAAGGATGATTTCCGCACGCTGCTGAATGAGCCGATGCTGGAATGGGTGGACTACGATCAGGCGTCAAGGCTCGTTGCCGAGGGTGCAAAGTGGCTGGATGTGCGCCTGCCGAGCGAGTTCGAGAATTTTCACTTGCCCGACGCGATCAACATTCCGCTGTATTTCATGCGGCTGAAGCTCAAGAATCTGGATCAGGAGACGCACTACGTCGTGTGCTGCGACTCCGGGCGCCGCAGTTCAGCGGGAGCCTACATACTGAGCGAACGAGGCTTCCATGCATCCGTCCTGCAGGGTGGACTGGCAGCGACGGATCTGACCGGCAAGTGAACGTCGCAGGTCGCGCGTTCGCTTACATCGTATGCGTTGGTTTGTCGCCGCCTAAGGCGCCGGCGAGATAGCTCTCGATCTTCCGCTGGGTATTGCCGCGATCCTGCTCGCTGAACTGCACGCCGATACCAGCCGTACGCTTGCCCTGGGCGCCCTTCGGAGTCATCCAGATGACCCGCCCCGCCACGGGCAACTTCTCTTCCTCCCCCATCAGATTGAGCAGCATGAACACTTCATCACCGAGGCGATAGTTGCTGTTGGTCGGAATGAACAGCCCCCCGTTCTTCACGAACGGCATGTAGGCAAGGTAGAGCGCGCTCTTGTCCTTGATGGTGAGCGTGAGCAATCCGGGCTTACTGCTGGGCTGGCGCATTGCCATGCGTGATCTCGTGCGGTCGCTTATCTGGAGAGGGGAACCTGGGGCTGCCGGCGTGCAAACACGTTCAGGAGTTCTGCCAGCAGCATCTCTGCCGCGAGATCGCGGTTGAGGGCGGTGCGTAACAGTTGGGCCTTGAGTTCACGAATGCGGTCCGCCAGACGGTACAGATGGCTTATGTTCAACGGATTGGCGTGGCTTGGCAAGGGCACAGGCTGCTCCGGGAACGTGACGAGATCGAGAGTTCCCGCAAGAGTTTCGCGGGCAAGGCTCATGATCCACAGATCAAGCCATGTCAGGCGGTCTGAAAAGCCTTCTTTGGCCCAGAACTGGGCGACGCGCGTCAGATCCGTACGGCCAGCAAGGAAGTCGCCGAGCGACGAGCGCATTTCCTCATCCATGCTCGCAAACGCAGCGTGAATCTCGCAGGCACGTAATGGCGCACCCCCGGTAAATTCCAGCAGTTGCGGCGGCAACTGCTTGCCGGTGGTCTCACGCAACCACTTGAGGGCCAGCGTCGGCGGCGGACGGGGAATCGACAGGCGCTGGCAGCGGCTGCGCAGGGTCGCTGGTAGTCCCTGCAGGCTGGACGCCACCAGGATCAGCAGGCTTCTCGGAGGCGGCTCCTCCAGCGTCTTGAGCAGACTGTTCGCTGCCGCAACGGTCATCAGTTGTGCCGGATCAATGATCGCAATCTTCCAGCCCTGCTGATGACTGGTAAGGGCCAGCCATTCCGATACGGCACGAACCTGGTCGACCGACAGCTGTTGCTTGCCCTCCTCGGGTGTCACGATCTGAAGATCCGGATGGGAACCGGCGGCCACCAGTCGGCAGCCATTGCACTGGCCGCAGGCGGTCAGTTGCGCCCCCTGCCTTTCGCACAGCAGGCCACGCGCAACCCATTCAGCAAAACGGCGCTTGCCGAGGCCAGGTTGACCCTGCAGCAGGATTGCGTGGGGGAGCCGCTGGCTGCGCCATGCGGTCTCAATCTGCTTCACGAGTGGCAGATGCCAGGGCAGTACCGATGGCAGATCTGTTGGCAACGTCGCTGTCTCAGCCATTGGGTGCCTCGATCTCGAGGAATGTCTGCAACGTAGCGCGGATCGCCGCGCTCACCTCTGCCAGCGGCCGCGAAGCATCAATCACCCGGAATCGCTGCGGTTCATGCTGGGCGCGGGACAGATACCCCTTGCGTACCCGTTCGAAAAAGTTCGCGCGCTCGAGCTCAAACCGGTCCGTCTGCTGGCCTTCATTCCGCAGGCGGGCACGTTCAAGCGCCTGCTCTACAGGCACATCCAGCAACAGTGTCAGATCAGGCCGGAGCGACCCTTGCACGAGGCTTTCGAGCTCGGCGATGTGCGCCATCGACATCCCTCGTGCGGCCCCCTGGTAGGCATAGGTTGCGTCGGTAAAGCGATCCGAAACCACCCACGCACCGCGGGCCAGGGCTGGACGGATGACGTTTTCAACATGAGTGCAGCGCGCTGCGAACATGAGCAGGAGCTCGCAGACGGCCGGCATCGGTTCCGCGGTTGGCGCCAGCAGCAGTTCGCGGATTCTCTCTGCGCGGGGTGTGCCTCCGGGCTCCCTGGTCATCACGAATTCAAGCTGCGCTTTCGTCAGGAAGTCACTGACAACCGCAAGCTGCGTCGTCTTGCCTGCGCCCTCGCCTCCTTCGATGGTGATAAATCTGCCGGTCACGCTCATGCAGCTCTGTCAGTCATGGTTGCTGTTGCCGCAGCCTTGCGAGATAGCGCTGCACAGCGGCTTCATGTTCAGCCAGTGTACGGGAAAAGTAGTGGCTGCCATCGCCAAGTCCAGTGGCGACGAAAAACAGTGCTCCCGTCTCTTCGGGATGCACGGCAGCCTGCAGCGCTCCGAGTCCCGGCAACGCGATCGGTGTCGGGGGCAAGCCTGCACGAGTATAGGTGTTGTACGGTGTATCCCGCTGCAGATCCGCACGGCGCAGATTGCCATCGTAGCTGTCGTCGAGCCCATAGATCACCGTCGGGTCCGTCTGCAGCCGCATCTGCCGACGCAGCCTTGCGACGAACACACCACCGATCTGGCCGCGCTCCTTTTCGAGCGCCGTTTCTTTTTCGATGATCGACGCCAGTATCAGCGCTTCATAGGAGCTGGCCAGTGGCAGATCCGGGGCACGTGTCGACCAGGCGTTTTCCAGTTCGCGTTGCATGCGGTCGTAAGCCATGCGCAGCAGTTCAAGATCACTGGTCTGCCGCGCGAAGCGATACGTATCCGGAAAGAATTGTCCTTCCCAGTGCCGGTCGGGCGCTCCGAGGCGCCGCATCACCTCTTCCGGTGCCGCGTCACCGAGTTCGTGACGTACATCCTGATTGCCCGACAGCAGGCGCCGAACATCGTCAAACGTCGACCCTTCGATGAACGTTATCGAATGCAACAGCACCCGACCCGAAGCAAAGAGATCCAGCAGGGCCTGGGGCGAGGAGCCCGGAAGCATCTCGTACTCGCCTGCCTTGAGGCCGGTTGCCTGCCCTGTGATGCGGGCCCAGGCGACCAGCAGTCGCGGGTGCTCGATAACGCCACGGGTGGCGAGATCACGGGCCAACGCCGACAGCGTCATGCCGCGCGGAATTTCATACGCCTGTGGCGCAGTCAACGCCGCCACGGGGTTGTGTAGCCATGTCAGCGTGAAGCGCGCCACCAGAATTGCCGCGATCGCGGCGGCTGACATGATGAGGAGCAGTCCGGTCCACAGCGCTCGTTTGGCTTTCATGTCACCGCTTCACCACAACGTGAGTGCAACGGCAAGGCGTTTCGTAACCGGACCCACGCGCCAGCTACGGTCTTCCAGCGTCACGACGGGCCGGATGCCGCGAATGGCATTGGTGACAAACACTTCGTCCGCCGTGTCGAGATCCGCCGGCCACATCGGCTGCTCTTCAACCGGAATGCCCGTCGATACGGCCATCCCGATGACCTGTCCACGCATGACACCGCGAATACCGCAATACCGCAGATCCGAAGTGCAAAGAATACCGTCCCGGACCAGGAACAGATTGCCGGCAGTGGCTGCAACCAGTTCTCCCTCGGTGTCCAGCATCAAGCCTTCTGCGATCTGCGGATCCCTCCATTCGGACTGGGCAAGGACCTGCTCGAGGCGGTTCAGATGCTTGATCCCTGCCAACGCGGGGTTGCGGCCGAGACGCATCGCGCACCAGCGGACTTCGATACCCTCTCCGGGAGACTCAGCGTTGGCGACTGGCGGAAACAGCGCCATGATCCGTGTAGCTTCAGCTTGATGGGGTGCGCGGTAGCCTCGCCCTGCAGCGCCCCTGGTCACCACAATCTTGAGAATGCCGTCACCGCGACCCGCAGTGAGGAGTCCAATGTCCCTGATCAGGAGCTCCCGGTCGGGACACACAATGCCAAGGCATCCGCACCCGGCCCGCAGGCGCTCGAGATGCCCTTCAAGAAAGCGGATGCGACCACCCGCAAGCAGGGCGGTCTCGAACAGGCCATCGCCATACTGCAGACCCCGATCATCAAACGCGAGCGCATGATTGCGATCTGTTGGCGGTCGACCGTTGACCAGGATCGACACGTTCACGTGGTTCCCTCCACTGGGAGCAACGCCGCAAGCATGCCTGCTGCCTTGGCGCGAGTCTCATGAAGTTCCCGCTCCGGAACTGAATCTGCAACGATTCCGGCGCCGGCACGCAACACGATCTGCCGACCCGTCAGCTCCAGCGTGCGGATGAGGATGTTCAGATCCATGCTGCCGTCGCGGTTCAGATACCCCATGGAACCCGTATACACCCGGCGCGGCGTGCGTTCGAGATCGCCAATGATCTGCATGCAACGGACTTTGGGACAGCCTGTAATAGTGCCCCCGGGAAATACCGCAGCTATGGTCTGCCCGGGCGTCACGCCGGATCGCAGGATACCGCGCACGTTCGATACGATGTGATGCACGTGGGCGTAAGACTCGAGCGACATGTACTCGTCAACCTCGACGCTGCCAGGCTCGCACACTCGTCCCAGATCGTTGCGCTCCAGGTCAATCAGCATCACGTGCTCGGCCTGTTCCTTGGGGTTCTGTCGCAGCTCCCGTGCGAGGCCCCGGTCCGCGAGCATGTTGGCGGCTCGAGGGCGGGTGCCAGCGATCGGGCGTGTGGAAATCCGGCGGCCGCGAACTTCCAGCAGGCGCTCCGGAGACGAACTGATGATCGCACGGGTGCCCAGTACGGCAAGGCCTGCAAAGGGCCCGGGATTCGTGCGCCGTAACCTGCTGTAGACGTCGTGGGCCCGGATCCCCGGTGCCAGCGTCGCGTACCAGGCCCGTGACAGGTTCGCCTGGTAAATGTCACCCGCGGCAATGTGCCGGAGCGTGCTGGTAACCCCTGCCAGGAACTGCTCGGGTGGATCCTCAGTGACAGGCCCCTGCAGCAACCCCTCCGTCACTGGCAGAGACAAGGCACCGGCTGTGGCCAATGCATGCAGGTCCTCTCGCATAGTCTCCACAGCGGCATCATGTCCAGGCTCCGCAACCAGCCAGGCCTCACCGGTCGACGGTGAGTGCAGGATGGCCGCGGGCACCCGCAGTGCGATGGCAACGGGGTTCGCTTCCTGCGCAGGCAGTCGCAACGAAGGCTCGATTTGAGCGGCTAATTCGTATCCCAGGAACAGAAACCAGCCACCCTTGAAGGGTAGCGGAGTCTCCTGCGGCGGCAGTTGTTCATCCGCCCACCAACGGTCCAGCGCTTCCAGAAACGTTCCTGTCCGGGGAACGGGTGCATCTCCTTCCAACGACCCATCGACCTTGAGTTCGAGGCGTTCACCCGGAAACGCAAGCAGCACATTGAATTTGCCCAGGGCCCCATTTGTCGCAGTACTTTCGAGCAGCACTGGATATCGCTGCGGATGCGAGGCGTGCAGAGCAAGCAGAACGGACGCGTCGACCTGCGTCGTTCGCACGTTTGGAGGGGCAGGAGTGTGTCGGGCCGACTCCACGGCCAGGGCTAGCAGATCACTCGAGGGTGCGGAAGATCAGGCTGCCGTTGGTGCCACCAAAACCAAACGAATTGGACAGCACTGCCCGCAACGGCAGCGGACGCGCGATGTGTGGCACGTAGTCCAGATCGCACGCCGGATCCGGCGTGTCCAGGTTGATCGTCGGCGGCACAACCTGGTCGCGAAGGGCCAGGATCGAGAAAATCGCTTCGATGGCGCCTGCTGCGCCCAGCAGATGCCCGGTCATCGACTTGGTGGAACTGACCGCCAGTTTGGCAGCATGGTTACCGAAACAGCGCTTGATCGCCACCGTTTCAGCGCGATCACCCAGCTCGGTCGACGTCGCATGCGCATTCACGTACTGGATCTCATCGGGATTCAGGTGTGCATCCTTCAGCGCATTCGCCATGGCCAGCCGCGCGCCCTCGCCGTCCTCCGGTGGTGCCGTCATGTGATGGGCATCGCCACTCATGCCGAAGCCGGCGAACTCCGCGAAGATGGCAGCGCCGCGCGCCTTGGCATGCTCGTACTCCTCGAGCACCAGTGCCGCCGCGCCGTCGGAAAGCACGAAACCATCCCGGTCCTTGTCCCACGGACGACTGGCCCGCTTGGGCTCATCATTCCGGGTCGACAATGCCCGCGCCTGGCTGAAGCTGCCTAACCCAAGCGGCGTGGTAGCCATCTCGCCGCCACCGGCCAGCATGACGTCCGCATCCCCGTACTGGATGAGTCGCGCGGCAATGCCGATTGAATGCGTCGAAGTCGTGCACGCCGTGACCGTGGCGATGTTCGGACCTGTGAGGCCAAGATGCATCGACACATGACCCGAGATCATGTTGATGATGCTGCCAGGCACCATGAACGGCGAAATGCGCTTGGGACTCTTCGACTCGTAATACTTCTGGGCGTTTTCCTCGATGGTCTCGAGGCCGCCGATGCCTGCACCCATGGCAACACCGATCCGCGGGGCTGTGTCTGAGGTCACGGCCAGACCCGAATGCCTGAACGCCTGCACGGCGGCGGCAAAGCCGTAGTGCATGAAGGGATCCATCTTCCGCATGTCCTTCGGTTGCAGGTATTCCTCGGCGTTGAATCCCGCAACGGCTCCGCCGATGCGCACCGGAAAATTGCTGACGTCGAACCGCGTGATGGGTCCAATGCCGCTATGACCTGCCAGCACGTTCTGCCACGCAGTGGCAATCGTGCTGCCGACCGGAGAAATGATGCCTAGTCCGGTGATGACGACGCGTCGTCTGGACAACGGGTTACCTCGACAGGTGGAAGGAGTGGGAAGCAGTCATTGCAGAGGTGCCTTCCGTGGCATCTCCATCATCCGGATGTCCGCAACCTGAAGAAAGCCGGGATCAGGCCTGGGTGCGACGTTCAGTAATGTAGTCGATCGCCTGCTGCACGGTGGTGATCTTTTCAGCGTCTTCGTCAGGAATCTCGGTCTCGAATTCCTCCTCCAGCGCCATTACGAGCTCGACGGTGTCCAGAGAATCTGCTCCGAGATCGTCGACGAAGGAAGCGTCGTTCGTGACTTCTTCTTCCTTGACGCCTAGCTGCTCGGCGACGATCGCTTTAACCTGCTGTTCGATACTGCTCATTGGTGTACGAGTCCTCTGTGAGACCTCAAGGCTCAGCAAAAAGGCAGCCGGTCGGTCGAGCCGGATGCCGCATGGGGGGCGTATTCTATGTTAAGAGGCGGACGCGTCCAACCTCTTCAAACTTGCGCCGCAACAACAGCTTAACCCAAGGGAAATCGCTTGACAGTAGTGTCGGCGTCTGCCAAGCGCGGTGCAGGGTTAAGTTCCCGTAATCAGGAGACGCTCTGATGAACGGCCTGCCAAGGACATCCCGGTCCCGTTGCGGTCCGTCAGATCATGTACATGCCGCCATTGACGTGCAGCGTTTCGCCGGTGATGTAACCGGCTCCCGGGGAGGCCAGGAAGGCGACCGCATTCGCAATATCCTCGACTGCCCCGAGCCTGCCGAGGGCAATCTGCTTTGACAGTTGTTCCTGCTGTTCCGCTGGCAGCTGGGCGGTCATGTCAGTCGCGATGAACCCGGGGGCCACCACGTTCACAGTGATGCCACGGGAGCCGATCTCCCGTGCCAGCGACTTTGAAAATCCGATGATGCCGGCCTTGGCCGCCGCGTAGTTGGTTTGTCCGGCGTTGCCCATCACCCCAACTACTGACGCGACCGTGATAATGCGCCCGCGTCGCGCTTTCATCATGCCGCGGATCGCGCCCTTGCACATGCGAAATACCGAGGACAGATTCGTATCGATGATTTCATCCCACTCTTCCGCCTTCATGCGCATGAGCAGATTGTCGCGTGTGATGCCTGCATTGTTGACCAGAATGGTCGGCGTCCCTTCAGCACCTTCCAGACCCTTGTAGGCGGCGTCGACAGAAGCCGCGTCTGCCACATTGAGGACCAGGCCGCGACCCTGAAGTCCTTTCTCAGCCAGGCGCTGGCCTATAGCGGCGGCACCTGCTTCCGTTGTTGCTGTGCCAATGACCGTAGCGCCGCGGAGTCCAAGCTCGAGCGCGATAGCCCGGCCTATGCCTCGGGATGCGCCGGTCACAAGCGCAATCTCACCCGCCAGTTCGGTTGTCATGAGTTGGATCTCTTCTTCAGTATCAGGTCTTGTTCACTATCAATCCGGGATGCTGCCGCTCACGGCGAGCGCATCAGCAAGCGCAGCCGGGTCTTCCAGCGCGATCATCCGCACTGTCTTGTCGCGTTCAATGCGACGATTCAATCCCGTCAGGACCTTGCCCGGGCCGCATTCAACGAAGATACGGGCGCCACCGCCGAGCATCGCCCGCACCGTGTCCGCCCAGCGGACCGGCTTGACGAGCTGCTCCACCAGCGCTTTGCGGATGCCGTCCGGGTCGCCGTGCTTGCGCAAATCAACAGAGTAGATGTCCATCCCTTTAGGTGCGCGTATCGCCGTGTCCTTCAGCCGGGCGGCCAACTGTTCGGCTGCTGGTCGCATCAGGGAGCTATGCGAAGGCACACTGACGGGCAGTTTGATCGCACGCTTGGCCCCCTTGACCTTCGCTATTTCGACGGCGCGATCGACGGCCGCGGCTTGTCCCGCAATCACCACCTGACCGGGCGAATTGAAGTTGGCCGCTTCCACAATGTCACCTTGGGCGGCTGCGCTACAGGCCGCTTCAACATCCGCATCTTCGAGCCCCAGGATGGCTGCCATGGCGCCCTGCCCCGCTGGAACGGCGGCCTGCATGGCGGCGCCGCGAAACCGCACGAGATCGATCGCTGCACGAAAGTCGATGCAGTCGGCTGCCACCAGAGCGGAATACTCACCCAGGCTATGACCGGCCATGACTTGCGGCACACTGCCTCCGTGGGCACGCCAGACGCGCCATGTGGCCACACCCGCTGCGAGCATGGCTGGCTGCGTTTTCTCGGTTACCCCGAGCGCTTCCTCGGGACCCTCCTGGCACAGTTGCCACAGGTCGTAACCCAAGACCTCTGAGGCTTGCGCAAAAGTGTCGATGACCAGGGGTTCAGCTGCAGCAAGACTTGCGAGCATGCCGACTGACTGCGAGCCCTGACCCGGGAATACGAATGCCAGCGTCATGAATCCCAACCTCTCGCCTGTTTGAATAAGGGTCGCGGATTATAGGGGGTGGAGCCCAGTTCTCGGCAGTCGGCTTCAGCGGGCTGCAGTCCTGCGCAAGAGCAGTGCCGCGATTCCGGCCGCCAGCCCCCCCACTGCGCCAAACAGATGGGCGTCCACGATGACCGGCAATTCGCCCGACCACCCCAAGGCCCCCTGCCACTGCTCCCAAGCCAGCTTCAGGAGCAGAACGGCTGACAGCAGAGCGGCAAGCGTGCGCGGCTGACTGCGCCACCATGACAGGGCTCCAGCTGCCAGAATTCCATGCAGCACCCCGGATAACCCAACGTACCAGGTCACTTGCGGCCTCAGCCACCATAGCCCTGCGCTGATGGCGAGGGCACTCGTCAGCCCGACAAGTGTCCACTCGCGTCGCGAGTATTCGCCGGGAAAAAGCGCTGCCACCACGCCCAGCCCGGCAAGGTTCAGCAACAGGTGAGCGAAGCTGGCGTGAACCAGATGACCTGTAATGAAGCGCCAGACCTGTCCTGCACTGATGGCGCTACGCTCGTAGCGCAGTGAGTCCAGCACCGCGTCGCCAGGTGCCCATAGCACCACCAGAACGAGCGCAAGCCCAAGGGGCCAATAACCACCCTGTCGCAGCCAGCGGACAAAGCGCTGTCGCAGAAACCGGTCGGAACTCACAGCACTACCCAAGCGTGTCACTATTTCGCATATAGGCCTTTGTTATGATCGGCCGGCCGGTTGGACAAGCTTAACCCGGCATTCCTGAAACACAGTCTAGTACCCTGAGGCAGCATGACACTTCATCCCGATCGAATCGCAACGGCCAGGTCCTGCCACCGCAGCCGCCTCGGCGCGAGTGGTTTCACCCTGATCGAAATCATGGTGGTCGTCGTCATTCTCGGCATCCTCGCGGCACTCGTTGCACCGAACGTCATTCGCCGCATCGATGACGCACAGATCGCCAAGGCCCGGCAGGACATCCGGGCGTATGAAACAGCGCTCAACCTGTTCCGCCTCGACAACTTCAAGTATCCGACAACGGACCAGGGCCTCAAGGCCCTCGTGCAGCAGCCGGGCGATACCACCATTCGCAACTGGAAGCCGGGGGGCTACATCGATGGCCTGCGCAAGGATCCGTGGGGCAATGACTATCTGTACCTGAATCCCGGCAGCAAGGGAAAGGAATACGACCTCTACACCCTGGGCGCGGATGGCCAGCAGGGTGGCGACGGGATCAACGCAGACGTCGGCAACTGGAACGAGGAATAGCCGCTGACGCGGGGGCCTCGTCTTGCTATCCCCTATCCCCCGTCCCCTGTCCCCGCGCCGGCGGCGCGCCGGTTTCACGCTGCTCGAAATACTCGTCGTCATCATCATCATTGGCGTCATTGTTTCCGTGGCAACCGTTGCGGTCAGCGTGCTCGGACGGGATCGCGAAGTCGAGGATCAGGCTCGCCGCTTGTGGGCCGTGATGACCCAGGGACGCGAGGAAGCCGAACTGCAGGGACGTGATATCGGCCTTTTCATCGATGACGCTTCGTATGAGTTCCTGCTGTTTGATCCGAAGCGGGGCGGTTGGGTGGCAGCAGAGGATGATGAACTGCTCGCCAGGCGCCAATTGCCGCCCGGCATCAGGCTGAGGCTGTGGCTTGAGTCGCGCGAGGTCGTGCTCAAGTCACCCCGCAAGCTCTCCGCCGATGAAGAGAAAAAGCGGGAGCCCCACATCGTCATGGTTGCGAGCGGCGAAATCGTGCCGTTCATGATTGCGGTCGCCCGTGACGGCAGCGACGCAAGCTGGCATGTGCAGTCGCAACCCGACAATACGATCGCTGTTGAAGCCGCCGATGCGACCTGAGAACGCCAGCAGGCTGCCACGCGGCTTCACACTGATCGAAGTGCTGGCTGCCCTGGTGATCGTTTCGCTTGGCATGCTCGGCGTCATTCAGGCGGTCGGTCAGACCGCGAGCAACAGCGTCTACCTCAGGGACAAGACGCTGGCCCACTGGATTGCCATGAACAAGCTGACGGAGATCAGGCTTGCTGCCAGTCCGCCCGCGATCGACCAGAGCTCCGATGAGATCGAGTACGCCGGACGCCGCTGGCGCTGGACCATGGATGTGCAGGAAACGCCGATCGAGAGCATGCGACGCATCGACGTGCGCGTATCGCTGGAGGGCGCAGACAATGATCGTGCGGCGCTAGCGCTGCTCACCGGCTTCTATGGCGAGGCCGATTGCAGCGCCTGGTACCACGTTTGTCAGCTGGGATCCGGTGGGTCCCGGTCAGCAGGGTGATGGCGCGACCGCTGGCTGGCGCCCAGGACACTGCTCCAGCAGGCGGAACGCCCGAACCCGCCGATGGCAACCAGACGGCATCACCTCGAGCAGCACCGTGAGTGTTTTCAATAGCCAATGCGCCCGCAGCCTGCCTGCCCGCGAGAGAAGTGGAGCCAGGCACGCGCGGGGATTCACGCTGCTTGAGGTACTGATTGCCGTTGCGATTTTCACAGTCGTCGGCGCCATGGCCATGGGCGGCTACAACGAGCTCTACGGACAAAGCGTGATCGTCGACCAGAACATGACTCGCGTTCGTGCCGTCCAGACGGCAGTCATGCGCATCTCGCAGGATTTCGCGGAGCTTGAGCCAAGACCCGTGCGCGAAACTGTGGGTGATGGCAACCAGGGCGCGCTGATGGCCGACGGGCGATCGCTCGACCTCGTGTCCTTGACCCGTTCGGGCTGGAGCAACTCTGCCGGCTTGCAGCGTTCCACTTTGCAGCGCGTGACCTATCGTTTCGAGGACGGAAAACTGTACCGCGATCAATGGGCGGTCCTGGATCGGACGCTCGCCGCTGAACCGTTGAGAACGCCTCTGCTGGAGCGGGTGAAGTCAGTCAAATTGCGATTCATGGATGCGAATCGCGCCTGGCGTGAGGCATGGCCCGGTTCCGGGAACGCCGGTCCGCAGGCTCTGCGTTCGCGACCGCTGGCGGTTGAAGTGACGCTGGAACTCGAGGACTGGGGCAACATCGTGCGACTCATCGAGATTCCCGGATGAGCGCCGCCTGTCGCCATCGTCCCCGTGAGCGAGGCGTAGCACTGATCACCGCCGTGCTGATGGTGGCCCTGGCAACCATCCTCGCCGTCAACGTCGGGTTCCGAGGGTATCTGGAACAGCGCCGCAGCATGACCCTCTTCGCACTGGACCAGGGCTATGAGGTTGGGTTGGGCGCCGAAGCGTGGGCAGCAGACATCCTGCGAGCAGACAAGCGCGATACCAAGACCGACCACGCCGCGGAGATCTGGGCGACCCCCATTCCGCCACTACCCATCGACGGTGGCGAACTCGAAGGGCACCTGGAAGACATGCAGGGCCGATTCAACCTGAACAGTCTGCTGGGTCAGGACGGCAAGGTGAACGAGGCGGCGGTCACGCAGCTGGAGCGAATCCTCGAAGCGCTGGATCTCGAGACGCGTTGGGCCCGGTTTATCGCAGACTGGATTGATGCAGACACGAACCCGGGATTTCCTGAGGGTGCCGAAGACGGGGTGTATACCGGGCAGTCGCCTCCCTACCGCACGCCCAACATGCCCATCACCCGGATCAGTGAACTGCTGTCGCTGCCGGAGTTTGGCCTGGCACGCTATCAGACGCTTGCGCCCTACGTCTCCGCCCTTCCCGTTGGGACGCCGCTCAACGTCTGCACGGCGTCCGGCATCGTCATCGATGCATTGTCGGAGGGTGTCAAGTCGTTCAGCACCGACACCAAGCACCTTACCGACATGCGCTCGGACAAATGTTTCCCGAATCTGAGCGATTTGCGCGCAGCTCTGGGCCAAGCCGCCTTTGACGAGATGAAAGATCGCCTGAGCGAACAGAGTTCCTACTTTGAGGCGACAGTCTGGGTCACTATTGGCACTACCCAGTTCACCCTGTACAGTCTTTTGTACCGCTCGGAACAGGGATTCGTACGGCCTGTGCTGCGCAGCTTTGGCAGCGATTGAGGGAGATTCATGGCAGAAGCGCTGGTCATTCGGCTCAAGGCTGACAGCCCTGCAACCCAGCAGGCTGAGTGGTTGCTCGTGGACACGGCTGGCACCCGGCTCGGGAATGTCGAATCCGGCCCGTTGAGTCAGGCAACCGCACTCGCGATGAGCCGCACCGTGGTCGTCCTCGTGCCCGGTACGGATGTCCTGCTTGCCGAACCCGAGCTGCCGATCAAGTCGGGCACACGGCTTGCCCAGGTCGTGCCGTTTGCCCTCGAAGAGCAACTCGCGAGCGACGTCGAAGACATGCACTTCGCCGTTGGCCGCAGGGAGTCGCGCCCCGGAACGCCGGTTGCGGCCGTAGCGCTGACAGCCATGGATGCCTGGCTCGCGATGCTCAAGACAGCAGGCATCGCTCCCTCGGCCATGTATTCCGAATCTGCGGCGGTGCCCTTGACTCCAAACGGGTTGACGCTGGTGATTGAAGGCAAGCGCATTCACGTGCGTCGTGCCGACGTGCCGCCCGCCGTAGTCGAAGCAGAGCCGCTGATTGAAGGCCTGCAGCTCGCGCTCGCTGCCGGCAGCGAGACGCGGGAGAACGTTACGCTCTATATCGGCGCCGACGAATATGAGCGCGAGAAGGACATGATCGAGGGACTGAGGGAATTCACCGCCAGTCTGCACGTAAAACTGCTCACGGAAGGCCCACTCGCCCTGCTCGCAGTGACGATCGTCAGTCATTCCGCTACCAATCTGCTGCAAGGTACTTACGGAGTCGCGACGTCAATTAAGGTGTCGCTGGCGCCGTGGCGCTATGCCGCCATGCTTGCCGGCGCCTTCGTTGTCGTGCACCTGGGCGTCAAGGGCGTGCAGTTCTGGAAACTCGGGTCTGAAGAAGCCCGTCTTGATAGTGAGATCGCAGCGGTATTCCAGCAGGCCCTGCCTGGCGCCCGGCAAGTCGATGCCCGCGCACAGGTGCAGGCCCGCCTGGCCCAATTGCGCGGCAGTGGCGTTTCCGGTGGCCTGATGACTGGCCTCGGGATGCTGGGCGAAGCCATGGCGCAGGCACCGGATACCAGCGTTGAAGCCCTGTCGTATCGAACGAATGTTCTCGACCTGCGGTTGCTCGCACCGGGCGTGGATGCGCTGGACCGAATTCAGCATGTCGTCAGCGGTCGCGGCATGACTGCCGAAATCCAGTCGGCCACGCCGCGGGACTCGAAGGTTGAAGGCCGTCTGCAGTTCAAGGGGCCCGGAGCATGAATGCCATGAATGCGCTGGTAGCCAGGTTTCAGGCCCTGAATGCCCGCGAGCGCACGATCGTGATCGCAGGCAGCTGCGTCGTCGTGATCGCAGCCATCTATCTGCTTGCACTCGCACCCTTCTACGCGGCAGTCGACGCTCGCGGCCGCCGTGTGGCTGAGAAGCAGGCAGATCTCGCCTGGATGCAGGGATCGCTGGCCGAAGTGCAGACGCTTGCGGCTGCGCAGCCTCAGTCTTCTGGACCGAGTGGCGAGTCGCTCGTTGTACTGATCGATCGTACGGCGCGCGAAGCGAATCTGGGCGCGAGCTTGACAGGTCAGACACCCTCGGGTGACTCGGGCATCCGCGTGCGGCTCGAGGCGGCACCTTTCGATACGGTCGTGCAATGGCTGGGCACACTCCAACAGCAGCATGCCGTTGCTGTCGAGACGGCCACGATTGACCGGGCAGCCAATCCGGGACTCGTCAATGCGACGCTGACGCTGCTGCGCGCAGGCGGCGGATGAGTCGCTTGCGTCTGTGGATCGCCCTCGGGCTGGGCACCTTTTTCCTGCTTCTGCTCGTCACCTTCCCCGCACAACCGCTACTTGGGCTACTTGAGCGCCATGGTGTGCAGGCCACGGGAGTTTCCGGATCACTGTGGAAAGGCCAGGCAGCGACTGTGCGTCTGCGGTCCACGAGTCTCGGGCAACTGACCTGGGATCTTCACGTACTCAAGCTGCTGACCGGTCGCGCAAGCGCCAGTGTGTCGTTGCAACAGGGCGACGCGTTTGCGCAGGGCGAAGTCTCTGCCGGCTTGACCGGGCACATCACGTTCAGTGATCTCTCTGCGTCGTGGCCGCTCGCGGCGTTGTCGGCTGCGGGCATGCCTGCAGGCTGGAACGGCATGGCGAATCTGCGCCTTGCAGAGCTCGTGATCGAGGGCGGGATTCCCGTGGACGTCACCGGCACAGTCGATCTGCATGAATCTGGTGGGCCCGGCGAATCGCCCTGCCAGTCTCGGCAGCTTTCGGGCAACCTTTCCGGCAGCGGCCTCCTCAAAACCCGGCGAAGGGCTGGACGCCGAACTCAAGGATCTGGATGGGCCGATTGAAGTGGTCGCCACATTGCACGTGGGCCGCGATCGCAGTTACCTGATCGAAGGGTTGATAGCGACCCGACCGAATGCGCCCTCCCAGGTTGTTTCAGCGCTGCAATATCTTGGAGAACCGGATGGCCAGGGCCGCAGGCCGTTCTCGATCTCCGGAACTTTCTGATCCACTACCCGAGCGCCACTTCCCGCCAGGCTTTAAGTAGCGGGAAATACAGCGCTGCCCGCACCGGCTCATCGGGCCGCCAGGAACGCATCAACTCTGCGTAGCGGCTGAGCTGCGGGCGATAGCGGTCGACCTCACTGTCCAGAAATTCCTCAAGACCAGAACCGCTGTGTGAACTCGTCTTGAAGTCGACGATCCAGCGGGTACCGTCTGCAGCGACGAAAGTCCTGTCGATCACGCCGTTGACGAACGCCCCGCCAATGAATCCCGACAACGCGAGTTCCGACGTGGCTTCGCGGTGCAGCTCCGGTCCTGCGAGCAGCCATCGACCACGTTCATCCGCCTGAAGATTCGCGAGCGCATCGGCAACGCGCTGTGCTGCCGATGTTCGATGGACCAGAGGCACTCCGAGTTCTGCAAGCTCCCGCTCGAAACGGCGCAACTCTGCTGGACCCGGAATCAGAGCGCTGCTCGATCCACTTGTTAACCGCTCGATCTCGCGATGAACCAGCGTGCCGACGTGGCGGCTCGTTTCGCTGACCCAGTCGAACTCGGGTTGCAGAGTGCCTTCAATCACCGCCGAAACGGGTTCCACGACCAGGCCGGCAAGTCCCTCGAGGGAGGGTGACCATGACAGCGGCAGTCTGCGCAGTGGCGTGCTGAGAAAGCCCTCCATTGGTGTGGCTGATGCCTGGCTGCCGGGGGCGGGTACCTCAAACCGATCCTCGACCATTGGCCACAGCAGTTTCAGGAACGAATCAGGACCGGGAGACTTGATCTCCAGTTTGCCTTTTCTGTCGACAACCTGCGCGGCACCGATCAGATGCAGTTCCTGGACTGCACGGGTGACACCGACATAGAGCTGGCGTCCGCGTTCATAGGCAGCGCGTTCCTTCTCGATGTCGCCGAGCCACCTGTAGAGGGGATCTTTTTCGTCCTGTCGTGCGGCCAACGGTCCCAGCAAAAGAGCCGGACCCGCATCCGTGCGCGGCAGCTCCAGCCACCTGAGTAACCGCTCTTCGTCGCGCGACCTGCTGCGTTCGAGCCCCGGAAGAATGACGGTATCGAACTCGAGGCCCTTTGCCTTGTGGAGAGTCATCACCTCGATCGGCGGGGGACCATCGTCGGCAGCCGCTGTGTCGGCGACGGCGTAGAGATCGGCAATCTCTTCTTCCAGACGCGCCACGTCATCGAGATCGCCGGCTTGTTGCAGTCGGTCGAGGCGCGCGAAGTATGCCTCTGCGTCCGCGAGTTCGGCCGGTGTCGATGTCGCAGCCGGGCCGCTCAAGGCGAGCCACGCCCGTTCAACCCAGTCGCGCAGCGGCCAGCGACCGCGCTCTTCCAGTGCAAGCCTGAGCACCAGGCGCACGCGGGCAATTCGCTGCTGACCCTCCTGGGTGAGTCCGGCAACCACTGCAGCGTCATTCAATCGGCTCCACAGCGTTTCAACCTGCCAGCGACTGCCTCCCCCATCGGCCGCCAGGACGTGCAAATCGGGCAGTGTCAAGCCGCACCAAGGGGCTCTGAGGATTGCGAGCCAGGCGGTGCGGTCCGCCAGATGTACTAACGCGCGCGTCAATGCCAGCAGATCCTGTACAACCGGTCGATCGCGCAGGGGATCGATCTCCACAGCCTGGTAGCGAAAACCGTGCGTACTCAAAGCCGGCAGGATCGCTGCGAGGTGGAGACGAGTAGCCACGAGGATTGCGATCCTGCACTTGGGATCGCGTCGCCGTGCTTCGGCGACAATGGCCGCGACCTTCTGCGCCTCCTGCGCCTGCGTGACGGACCTCGGGCCGATCAGCGGGTGGAACTGCACGCCGCCATCTCGCGGTACCTCCGGCCGCGATGCACTGGGAGTGAAACGAACGCCGCCTCGCTCGGGATCGTTGTCCACCGGGAGAACGCGATGGAAGGTGGCATTGACCCAGTCGATTACTGGCTGAGTCGAGCGAAAATTGACGGTCAACGTCAGCGGTTCAAGGTGGAGATCTCCCAACCCTTCGTGCTGCATCTTCAGGAACAAGCCGACGTCCGCCTCGCGGAAACGATAGATTGACTGCATCGGATCGCCAACGAGAAACAGTGAACGTCCATCACCGGGCGTCCATCCGGCGGTCAGCAGCTGCAGCAGGCGAATCTGGCTGCGCGACGTGTCCTGGAACTCATCGACCAGCAGATGCTTGAGTCGATAGTCGAGCTGCAGCGCGAGATCCGTCGGCGCGTCAATAGTGCCAAGCGCCAGCCGCCCGGCGAGCGCCGCCGCGACGTGATCGGCTTCGCCTCGTGCGCGGAAGACCAGAGAGAGTTCGGCGACCGCAACCTTGAGGACTTCGAGTAGTGCCTCGAGCGCAGCCCACTGGGAGGCCGAGTAACGAACGGGCGGAAGGTTTCGTGTTTCGTCCAGCGCGTTCGCGAGTTCGCCAGCGATTCTTCCGTCAGACGATTTCAGCTCCTCAAGCAACGCGTTTGCGGCCTGGAAGTCCGCTTTTTCGTCCGCCGGGATGCCGTCGCTCTTGGTGATCTTCTTGCGCCAATCCCCGTCGCCAGTCAGCAGCAGCTGCCTTAGTCCCTGCCAGTCCGCAACGTCGCCCACGGCGGTCCCCGGGAAAAACTCGAGGCTACTCGCTGCAAGGGCGTGGGCGACGTTTGCACTGCGCAGGCGGTCCCGCGCTGACCGCGCAAGGCGGAGTAGTTCTGATGACACCTGTGCAGGCCAGAGTTCGCTCAGTCGCTCGAGCCGCTGAACGACTGCCGCTTCCAGTGCCCCTTCCAGTCTCTTCTTCAGTTCTGCGCGGTCGCTGTGCAGAAGGTCGAGATCGAGCCAATGGTCGCGGCGCTTCAACAGGTCCGTCAACAGGGTTGTCAAGTCACCGAGGTGGTTGTCGAGATGGCGGACGAGGCGCTCAACAGCAGTCGCCGTCGGGGTGTTGCTGCCCAGGTGCTCGATGACCCTGAGTACCGCTTCCGTATACAACGCCCTGCTGTCGTCGGCAATGCGCAGCGCTGCACCCGTCCCGGACAGGATGGGAAGCTGTCGCGCCAGTGTGTGATTCAGTGCGTCGATTGTCTGGATCCTGAGTCGTGCCGGATGAGACTCGAGCCGCCAACCATGGCGTGCATCGGCAGCCAGGGCGGCCTTGGCAAGTCGCCATGTAGCGACCTTGTACTCTTCGGCTGGGGGTAGGTCCGCCGCACCCAGTGCGAGGGCTTTCAAGATGCGACCGCGCATTTCCGCAGCGGCCTTCCGTGTAAAGGTGATCGCGAGGATTTCTTCCGGGCGTTCCACCACTGCCAGCAGCCGCAGGTAGCGCCGTGTCAGCAACTCTGTCTTTCCGGAGCCGGCCGGTGCCTGCACGATGAAGCTCCCGGACGGATCGAGCGCGCGTTCGCGAACGGCCGCATCGGCAGGCTGATTGACACCGCTCACGATGACTCTTCCTCGAGCGCAGCGGCGCGCCCGGATTCATGCACCCGGCAGAAACTCGCCAGATGACAGCGATTGCACGCCTGCGGCAACGGGTTCACCTCGGCCACACCGCGAGCGTAAGCCCCGATCAGTGAGTCAACGGTTCGCTTCCACTCATCCAGCAGTGTCTGCCAGTCGTCCTTGACCTCGTATACTCCAGGCAGGATGCCGCCGCGCCGGGCAACGCCGAGAAAGCCGGACTCCTTCGCGTTGAGCAACGCAAACGTCACTGCTGCGAGATTCGTACGGCGAGCCACCGCATAGAGCGGTAGTTGCGGTTGCTCCGGGCGGTCGCCCCGCCATTTGGACGACTGTGCCGACTTGCCCGTCTTGTAGTCGATAACGACTTCGCCGCCCTCAGGCTCAAGCTCATCGACTCGATCGATCTTGAGGTCGAGCGTCAAGCCGGCTGTGGTGTAGGTCTCCGCGTACTCCGGGCGGTCGAGCACGTGGAAGGGCTGCCGCTCGCGTTCGAGCGCCAGCAGTTCGCAGATTTTGCGGGTAGCGATATCGACTTCGATGCGAACCAGGCGGGCACGATGCGCACTCGCCCCCGTGAGCAGCGGCACGCTCAGGCGATCCAGGATCCTGAAGACGCGCTCGCGCAGCTCCTCAGCGGGTACGGCCAGTAGAGCCCGTTGGCTGCGTAATTCGCCCCACAGCGTTTCAAGCGCCTTGTGCAGCAGTGTGCCGCGCTCGCGTGCATCCACGCCCGGTGACACCTGATCGAGCGGGCGGGCCCCGAGTCGCAGTTCCGCTTGCGCGCGAAATGCGCACCATGATTGCAGCTCGACGACTCGCGCTCCCCCGCTGGCGCGGCCAGCGGGAACCGGAGGCGCCTGGTCGTCGGCAACCAGCTCAAACTTCGGTCGCAGCCGCTGCAGCCAGCCGCCCAGCGCGGGAGTTGCCTCCAACTCCCTCGCGCAGCCCTCAAAGCCAGCCAGGAAGGGACTCGGCGTCTGCTCAGCGTCATCGAGGTGCTGCGCCCAGCTGCAGACAATCACGTCTGCTGAGCCTCGCAACTGTGAGAACGCCCGTTCGGCGCGTTCACGACTCCCGGTCACGCTGGCTTCCGGCACACCCGCCTGTTGTTGCAGCCGTAGCGGCAGGAAAGGATCGGGTTCCGGTGCAGGCGGCAATCGTGCCGCCTCGCAGCCCATGACCCACAGTGCCTCGAAGCGCATACCTGACACGGAATCCGGATCCACGACCGTAATGGGTGCGGGCAATGTTTGCGGCTCAAACGCCGTGGCCGATGCCCACTGCTGGAAGTTCGCGACGGCGACCCGGAAGGAAACCTTGCCCATCAGATCGTCAAGACCGCCAAAACCGCTCAGGGTCTCGTGCAGCTTGGCGAGCGTCTGTTGCTCGTCGCTGTTCAAGGTTCGATCACCTGGCCACCCTGCCGCCGTCCACAACGCCAGGAATCGCATTGCCCACTCGCTGGCCGATGCGACATCGCCGCTACGCGGCAACAGCGCACGCATGCTCGCGAGCTCGGTTGCCAAAGCAGGGCAGCTGTTCGAACCCGCCAGCCGCTCCAGCGCGGGGACGTCGATCTGTTCCGTTCCGGCCGAACGTAGTCGGGCATCGGCCAACGCCCTGGCCGACGCTTCGCCCGCAAACCCCGACAGGAAGGGACTACGGAGCAGCCGTCCCGCTATGGTGCTGTGGGCATCTCCCTTCACCAGATCAAGAATTTCGAGCGCCGTCCTGACGATCGGGAATTCAGTCAGCGCGCCGCTGGCCGCGATGACAAACGGCACAGCACTGCCCGCTTCGCCTGAACGCCGGCTGGCAGGGATGAATGCATCCTCAAGCGCACGGCGCAGGAGATGGCGGCGGGTCGCGAGCGCCGGGACGACCAGCCCGATCGATTTGCGTCCCGCGTCCAGCTGCGCACGTGCCCAGCGGACGGCGCCCAGCACTTCATGGTCCGCATCGATGGCTACGAACACCTGTGTAGTCCCGGGAATGCCCGGTGGCAGGTCCTCGCGAACGACTCCGCCCCGCCCTGCCAGGCGATTGAACAGCGCGCGCTCTGCAGGCGTCGGCTCCTGGCCGAGCGCGAGCTGTACCTTTACAAGTGGCAGTGAGTCGCACTTCGCGAGTTCATGGACGATTCGCGCCGACGGCAACCAGTCTTGCATGCGACAGTGATCCTCGAACCGGGTACCCCAGCCGGCAAGGGCCTCCGCTTCTTCTCCTCCTGCTGCTGCAACGGCCGACATGGGAATGCCGTAGGCCTGCGCCAGGTCCCACGAACGGGCAGCTGCCCTGGCTGCACTCAGCGGATTCAGCAAGGACGCCGCGGCTGACGACTCCGCGACAATGCGCTCCCAGATGAAGAGCGTCTGTTGCGGCGACACCAGCCTTTGCGAAGCGGGGCGAAGGGTTAACCACAGGCGCTCGATCCACGCGCGCACCGTCAACACATCGGGCGTGAACCAGGCGCGTCGGCCAACGCCAAGCGCGTGTTCGCCATAGGCCAGACGCAAGGCATGCGCAGATCGGCGATTGGGGGCGAGAACCGTGAAACCGTCCTCGATCGAGGCCAGCAACCCGGGGTGCATAGGCTCCACCGCGACTGTCCTGACTACGACAGGCGTGGCATCAATGACGTGATCCTAGCGCCGCTGCGGTTCGACGACTCTCAGATCCGCAACCGGCCTTGCTGCAGGACTCTGCCCGGCCGCATAGCTGTCGAGCAGTTCTTCCATGCGCTGGAACACCTTCGCCAACACTTCGTGGGTGGGCAGGTTCGTGATGCGGAAATGATTGTTGTAGGGTGTGTTGAAGCTCACGCCCGGAGCCACGAGTACATGTTTGTGTTCGAGCAGGTCCATTGCAAACTGGCGATCATCGAAATCAGGCAGCCTGTCCTTCCTGACTTCGACAAAGGCATACAACGCACCGCGCGGCGCATGCACGTTCAGGTACTTGCTGTTCGCGACACCGTCAATGATCGCCTGTCGTGACTCGTACAGGCGACCCCCGGGGCGGACAAGTTCCCTGATGCTCTGGTAGCCGCCGAGTGCTGTCTGCACTGCCCACTGTCCCGGCACGTTGCTGCAGAGTCTCAAGGAGGAAAGCAGTTCGAGCGCGCTCAGGTACTCGCGGGCATGCTCGAGATCTCCCGAAAACACCGCCCAGCCCACCCGGTAACCGCAGGCGCGATAGACCTTGGACAGGCCTGAGAGCGTGCCACACAGCGTGTTGTGAACCAGCGTCGCCATCGGTACAAACTCGGCATCGTCGTAGACCATCTGGTCATAGATTTCGTCCGCCAGCACAACCAGATGATGTTTCTCCGCGAGCTTCGCGATGCCTTCAAGGGTTGCCCGGGAATAGACGGCACCCGTCGGATTGTTCGGATTGATGACGACGATCGCGCGCGTGCGACTCGTAATCAGCGCCTCGATGTCAGCCACTTCCGGCTCGAAGCCCTTTTCAGGCTTGCACGGATAGTGCACCGCCCGGCCGCGATTCAGGTTCACCGCTGCGGTCCATAGTGGATAGTCGGGACTCGGTACCAGCACTTCATCGTCCGCTGACAGCAAAGCCCGCAAGACCAGATCGATGAGTTCGCTGACCCCGTTGCCAATGAACACTTCGTCCACACTGATGCCGCGAATGCCACGGTTCTGCTGCTGCATGACCACCGCCTCTCGCGCCGGGAAAATCCCCTGCTGATGGCAGTAGCCTTCGCTGGCCTGCATGTTCTCGATCATCGCCAGCCGCATCGTCTCTGGAGTACGGAACCCGAAGTTTCCCGGATTGCCGATGTTCAGCGAAATGATCTCGTGCCCCATCCGCTCCATTTCATGGGCGCGACGCGCGAGCTTGCCGCGGATTTCGTATTTGACGTTACCGAGACCGGAACTGGGACGGATGGAGCGCTGCGGCATGGTGGCGGCCCTGTGGCGTGAAGAATCGGTGGTGAATCGTTACAGCTGCGTCAGCACGTGCTCGGCGCTCGACACCTTGAACTCGCCTGGGCCCTCGACATTCAGCTGCTGCACAACGCCATCCTTGACGACGAGCGAGAATCGCTTGCCGCGCAGGCCCATGCCGAAGCCCTTCGCGTCGAGTTCAAGTCCCAATGCCTTCGCGTAGTCGCCGTTACCATCGGCAAGCATCAATACGTTGTCGCCTACGCTCGACGACTTGCCCCAGGCGTTCATGACGAACACATCGTTGACTGCCATGCAGGCGATGGTGTCGACGCCCCTGGCCTTGATATCGCCTGCGTGCTGCACGAATCCCGGCAGGTGCTTGGCATCGCAGGTGGGCGTGAAGGCGCCCGGTACGGAGAACAGCACGACGGTCTTGCCCTTGAACAGCTGGTCGCTGGACATTTTCTGGGGGCCATCCTTGGTCATATAGCCGAAGGTGCCGGCAGGCATCGAATCGCCAATCTTGATCGTCATCGCGCTACTCCTAAAAAACAGATCAGGTTAGGGAATCGCGGTCAGTGACAGCGCCCTGGGAAGCACTGCTGACTGACCTCGCGTATTTGGCCAACACCCCGCGGGTGGCATAGGGAGCGGGTTTCTGCCAGCCCGCGCGGCGATTCTCCAGCTCTTTGGGTGCAACGTCGAGGTCGATGGTACGCGCAACGGCGTCGATCGAAATGCGATCACCATCCCGCACCAGCGCGATGGTGCCCCCAACAGCTGCTTCCGGGGAAATATGGCCGACCACAAACCCGCGGCTGCCACCGGAGAAGCGCCCGTCGGTAATCAGCGCGACCTTGTCGGCCAGGCCCCGACCGGCAATGGCGCCCGTCGGACTCAGCATTTCGCGCATGCCTGGCCCCCCTTTGGGCCCTTCATAGCGGATCACGACGACATCGCCTGCGACCACGACGCCATCAAGGATGGCCTGCAATGAAGCTTCCTCGGAGTCGAACACCCGGGCGGTGCCGGCGAAGGCCAGACCTTCCTTGCCCGTGATTTTGGCGACCGAGCCCTCGAGGGCGAGGTTGCCATACAGCACGACGAGGTGGCTCTCGGGCTTGATGGGATTCCTGAAGCTGTGAATGATGTCCTGCGACTTCGGGTAAGGCTTCACGCTCTTCAGGTTCTCGGCCACGGTCTTGCCCGTGACTGTCAGGCAGTCACCATGCAGCAAGCCCTCCTTGAGCAACATCTTCATCAACGGCTGGATACCGCCAATGCGGATCAGCTCCGACATCGAGTACTTGCCGCTTGGGCGCAAGTCGCCGAGCACCGGCACTCGCAGGCCGATGCGCGTGAAGTCGTCCAGTTCAAGTGGCACATTGGCCGCATGCGCGATTGCCAGCAGGTGCAGCACGGCGTTCGTCGAACCACCGAGCGCGATGGCGACGGTGATCGCGTTCTCGAAGGACTTGCGAGTGAGGATGTCGGATGGCCGGATGCCGGCCCTGGCCAGACGGACGGCCGCCTTGCCTGCGTCATGGCAGTCCTTCAGCTTGTTGCGCGACACGGCTTCCTGCGCCGAACTGTTCGGCAGGCTCATGCCGAGTGCTTCGAGGGCAGACGCCATCGTGTTCGCGGTGTACATGCCGGCACAGCTTCCAGGTCCTGGAATTGCCGTTCTTTCCACTTCCTTGAGCTTCTTCTCGCTGATCATGCCATTGGCGTAAGCGCCGACCGCCTCGAAGACCGACACGATGTCGGTGCGGTTCGCTCCAGGCTTGATCGTTCCACCGTAGACAAACACGGAGGGCCGGTTGAGACGAGCGAGCGCCATCATGCAGCCCGGAATGTTCTTGTCACAGCCGCCAATGGCCACGACCCCGTCGAAGCCCTGCGCGCCGGTCACCGTTTCGATGGAATCTGCAATGACTTCACGCGAGACGAGCGAGTAGCGCATTCCCGGCGAGCCCATTGAGATGCCATCCGACACCGTAATCGTGCCAAACGTCGTGCTCTTGCCGCCGGCAGCGTCGACCCCGGCCGCGGCTGCTTTCGCCAGCTTGTCGATGTGCATGTTGCACGGGGTCAGATTGCTCCACGTGGATGCAATGCCGATGGACGACTTCGTGAAATCCTTGTCGGTATAACCGACAGCACGCAGCATCGCGCGGCTCGGGGTCTGCTTGAGGCCGTCGACGACGAGGCTCGAATAGCGCCTGGCAGCGGTGGAGTCGGACTTTGCGGGAGTTTTTTTGCGGGTAGCCATTAGGATAAGGGGACAGGGGACAGGGGAAGGGATGTACAGGTGCATGGCGACAGCAGGTCTGGGATTGTACTATCCCCTGTCCCCTGTCCCCTATCCCCTTCTTTTTTCAGGTTCCGGTATCGACCATACGCTGGTCGCGGATGGCAACGATGAAGATGCCGAGCAGCGTGATGGCGCCGCCTGCCAGCATGCGGGGGCTCAACTGGTCATCCAGCACCGTGACTCCGAAGGCGATGCTGAAAATGGGCGACAGCAGCGTGAGCGGTGCGACACTGGTAACCGGATAACGCTGGATCAGGTAAAACATGGCGCTGTGAGCCAGCAAGCTGTTGATCAATGAAGTGAACAGTACGGCGCCCCATCCACGGATACTGGCCGACCCGACGGCAGCCAACTGCCCCTGCTCAAACACACCGGAAAGCAGGAGCAGCAATGGCCACGCAGTCAGCGACAACCAGGCCTGCAACTGCAGCGGACCCACGCCTTGCAGCCGTTTGATATAGACGAGACCCAGCGAGCCGGCGACGCAGGAAACAACGATCAGCCCCACGCCTTGCCAATAGGCCAGGACGCCCGGATCAAAAACGATCACGACGATGCCGCCAAACGCCAGCACGATTCCCAGAATCCGCCGCCAGCGAATCGTTTCACCCAGCAGCCAGACGGACAGCAGCGTGGTGATCGGTACGCCGAGCTGCGCGGCAATGGCGACAGTCGATACGTCGTGGGCCATCGCCAATCCCGCAAACAGCAACGAGAATTGCAGCGCGCCGCTGAATACCGCCGCCAGCAACAGGGTCCGCATCTGCCCCGGGAAGACCTTCAGGAACGGCAGTGTCACCAGACTCAGCAGTCCAAAGCGCAGCGCCGTAAAGAGAATCGGCGGCAACTCCGTCACGCCCACTTTCGCGGCGATCAGGTTGAATCCCCAAACCGCGCTGACGACGATCAGCAGTGCGAGGTCACGCCTGGAGAGCATGAGTTACGCGGAGTAGCGCGATTTGAGATAGGCGTAGAGCGCGCGAATTCCCTGGGCCTCCCCACCTACGGGCCGGCCCGGCCGTTCCCGCGGATTCCAGCCGTACAGGTCGAGATGCACCCAGTGACGGGCCTCGGCGACGAAACGCCGCAGAAACAGCGCGCCGATGATTGCGCCGGAAAATCCCGAACTCGACACATTGTTCAGATCGGCGATCCTGCTGTTCAGCTCATCGTCGTAGCCCGACCACAGCGGCAATTGCCAGAGCGGATCCGCTTGAGCGTTACCGATTCGCACCAGATCAGCGGCGACCTCGTCATCGTTGGAGAACAATGCCGGCAGCTCGGGGCCCAGTGCGACCCTGGCCGCCCCTGTCAGAGTGGCCATATCGATCAGCAGATCCGGCCGGCCCGCGTCGGCCAGTGTCAGACCATCTGCCAGTACCAGACGCCCTTCCGCGTCGGTGTTCCCCACTTCTACCTGCAGCCCCTTGCGGGTTGCCAGGACATCGCCAGGTCGAAACGCATTTCCCCCGATCGCATTTTCGACTGCCGGGATGACGACATGCAGCCTCACCGGGAGGTTCGCGTCCATGATCAACTGCGCCAGAGCCAGGACGCAGGCCGCACCGCCCATGTCTTTCTTCATGAGCAGCATCGATGCGGGTGGTTTGATATCGAGGCCACCCGAATCGAAACACACCCCCTTGCCTACCAGGGCCACAAGTGGATGGCCGGGTTCACCCCAATGGAATTCGATCAGGCGTGGCGTTCCGCTGCTCGCACGCCCCACTGCATGTACCGCGGGAAAGCCACGGTCCAGCAGTTCATCACCGACATACTGGCGTACTTGCGCACCGTAGCGGCCTGCGACGCCCTCAGCTGCTGCGGTGAGTTGTTCCGGCAACAGATGACTTGCCGGCGTGTTGATCAGGTCTCGTGCCAGCGTACTGGCAGCGTGGATACGATTGACTTCCTGCGCATCGACTCCTGCAGGCAGCGTCAGCTGGACGGAGCGTGCTGTGTTGGCGGGGACCTCGCGTCGAAAGCGGTCGAAGCGATACTGGCCATATGCCCAACCAAGGGCAAACTGCAGGGCGGCTGCCGGCTCGAGGTCAGTGGCGAGATGGTAGTCGCCTTGCGGCAGACGCTCCGTGATGCCGGCGATGTGCCATAGGGAAAATCCCTCATCAGCCGCGTGTCTCCCGACGCCGCACACCACTGCGACAGCCTTGCCGCTTGAGTCGGGCACCAGCAGTACCCGGTGCCGCTCCGCGCGGAAATTGCTGGTCTGTATCCAGGTACTGGTACTGGCCGGCAGGCTCTGCCGCCAGGCCTCAAGCTGGTCTTCGTAAACCACATGTACCGGAATGGATCCGGATTTGAGGTCGATCGTGAACATGTCTTGGCCTGGGCTGGTGGATCAGAACGCGAGGGTTACGGGAGTTCCAGCCAGTGTTGAATCCGGTGTACACCGCTGGCGCGAGACTTAGGATATCAGTCGCCGGGGACCGACGGCCGTTGCGGTGACCGGGCCGTAAGAGACCCAATGCTGATGCCACGTCAGCAACCTCCTATGTTAAGATCCCACCCCCGATTTTACGGCCCGATTTTTATGGTTCGCCTGTCGTCAAGGCGACTCGTGGCACCCCGCATCGGCAGCCCCGAGGCGGGGTTCGCTTTTCGGACAACACGAAAACGGTTCGATTACAAACGTTCAGGAGTTCGCTCATGCAGATTTTTTCCCAGAAGGACGTCGACAAGAAAGCGCTCAAGGGCGCGCGTATCGTGATCCTGGGCTACGGCAGCCAGGGTCGGGCGCACGCACTCAATCTCAAGGAAAGCGGTTACGACGTCGTCGTGGGTGTACGCAAGGATGGAGCAAGCTGGGCGAAGGCGAAGAAGGATGGCCTGAAGGTTGCCGAGCCTGTGGACGCAGTGAAGGGCGCGAAGCTGGTTGCGATGCTCGTTCCTGATCTTGCGCAGAAGGCGCTGTACAGCCAGGTTGTGGCCAATATCCCGAAGGGCGCAACGCTGCTGTTCGCTCACGGCTTCAACGTGCATTTCAAGCAGATCAAGCCCCGCAAGGATCTTGACGTCGTGCTGATTGCGCCGAAGGGCCCTGGCGATCTCGTGCGCCGCCAGTACCAGCAGGGTCGCGGTGTGCCGGCATTGATAGCCGTATTCCAGGATGCCACGGGCAGCGGTCGCGCCAATGCCCTCGCCTATGCCGATGGCATCGGCAGTACCCGCGGAGGAGTATTGACGACGACGTTTGCCGAAGAGACGGAGACGGACCTGTTCGGTGAGCAGGTGGTCCTGTGCGGTGGCACGACGCATCTGGTCATGAAGGGCTTCGAGACACTGGTGGAAGCCGGATATCAGCCTGAAGTGGCCTACTATGAAGTGCTGCACGAACTGAAGCTCATCGTCGACCTGCTGCACGAAGGCGGTCTCGCGAAGATGCACCAGTTCATCAGCGACACGGCCAAGTACGGCGACCTGACCCGCGGTCCGCGCATCGTCAACAAGACAACCAAGAAGGAGATGCGCAAGGTCCTGAAGGAAATCCAGGACGGCAAGTTCGCGCGTCAGTGGATCAAGGAAAGCAAGTCGGGCATGAAGAAGTACAAGAAGCTGATGAACCAGGATCTGAAGCACCCGATCGAAAAGGTGGGTGTCAAGCTCCGGGCCCGGATGCCCTGGCTGAACGGCTGAGGTACAGCCTGCACCAATGACGCAACCGGAGCCCGACCGCGTACTGATCTTCGACACCACGCTGCGTGACGGCGAGCAGTCCCCGGGCTGCAGCATGACGCAGCCCGAGAAGCTGCGCGTCGCTCGTGCGCTCGCTGAACTGGGTGTCGATATCATCGAGGCCGGCTTTCCGGTGGCTTCCCGCGGCGACTGGGAGTCCGTCAATGCCATTGCCCGTGAGATTCAGGGGCCGACCATTGCCGGGCTCGCCCGCTGCAACAAGGACGATATCGAAACGGCATGGCGTGCCGTCAGGGACGCAAAGCGCCCTCGCCTCCATGTGTTTCTCGCCACCAGTGCGATCCATCGCCAGTACAAGCTGAACATGGCGAAGGAAGAGATCATTCGTACCGCCGTCGAAGGAGTGCGCATGGCGCGCGCCCTGTGCGACGACGTGGAATTTTCTCCCGAGGACGCTTCGCGCACCGAACTCGAGTTTCTGGCCGAGGTGGTCGAGGCCGTCGTAGACGCCGGCGCGACGACGGTCAATATTCCCGATACGGTCGGCTACACCGTGCCGGAGGAGTTTCACGATGTCTTTGCGTACCTGAAACGCAACGTGCGGGGCATCGACAGGATCGTGCTCTCGGTACATTGCCACGATGATCTCGGCATGGCAGTGGCAAACAGCCTGGCCGCCGTGCGTGCCGGTGCGCGCCAGGTCGAATGCACGATCAACGGCATAGGCGAGCGTGCTGGCAACTGCTCTCTGGAAGAAGTCGTCATGGCGCTGAAAACGCGGGAAAGCTTCTTCGGCCTGCGCACGGGCGTACAGACCACCCGTCTGTATCCCACGAGCCGCATCGTGTCGCAGATCACCGGCATGCCGGTGCCGCGCAACAAGGCGGTCATCGGCGAGAATGCCTTTGCCCATGAATCCGGCATCCATCAGCACGGCATGCTGCGACACCACTCAACGTACGAGATCATGCGTCCGCAGGATGTCGGTCTGTCGCGCACGAGCCTCGTACTCGGCAAGCACAGTGGCCGTCACGCCCTGCGCGAGCGAGTGAAGGAACTGGGATTTGAAATCGATGAATCCGAGTTCGGCCGGGTGTTCGAAGAATTCAAGGCGCTGGCGGACAAGAAGAAGGAACTGTTCGACGGCGACATCGAAGCCCTGGTCATGCGGGCCGAGTCCGGCGCCCCGGGGCCCTGGCTGCTCGAGGCGGTCGAGGTCTCGACCCGCAGTCACGCTGCAGCGACTGCGTTGGTGCGACTGAAGAACCGGGATGGACGCGTGCTTGAGCAGCGGATCGACGGGTGACGGTCCTGTGGATGCCGCCATCAAGGGGATCGAGCAGATCACCGGTGTTGCCGTCCAGGTCAGGAAATTCGAGCTGCACAGCGTCTCGGGCGGCGAAGACGCCCAGGGTGAAGCGGTCATCACCGTTGAACAGAATGGACGCGGCTACCGCGGCACGAGCGTCAGCACCGACATTGTTGAAGCGGCAGCGCAGGCCTTTCTCGAAGTGGTGAATCGCATCGAATCGACACGGCTCAGCGCTGAACGCAGCGGCAGCGAGCGCCGCGGTGTCGAGCAGTCCGTCGCTTCGGCTCATCTAGTGGCTTTGGGTACAGTCGGAGAGGTTCATTTCAATGCCCATCACAGCGTCGAAGTTCATCTGGCAGAACGGCAAACTGGTCCCTTGGGAAAAGGCCACCGTCCACGTGCTGGCGCATGCTCTGCATTACGGCTCCACTGTATTTGAAGGCGTCCGGGCTTACGCGACGCCTGAGGGTCCGGTGATCTTCCGGCTGCAGGATCACACCCGCCGCCTGTTCGATTCGGCGCGGATCTACCGCATGGACATCCCCTACTCGGCCGCAGACATCAACACCGCCTGCAAGTTGATCGTGACCGCGAATGATCTCACGCGGGGTGCGTACCTGCGCCCGTTTGCATTCAGAGGCTATGGGGAAATCGGGGTTGCGCCGAAGAACCCGCCGCCAATCGACACCGTCGTCGCGGGGTTCGAATGGGGTGCCTATCTCGGTGCCGAGGGTCTCGAGAATGGTATCGATGTCTGTGTGTCGTCGTGGCAGCGCCTTGCTCCGAATACCATTCCTGCGCTCGGCAAGGCTGCCGGAAATTATCTGTCCAGCCAGCTGATCAGCATGGAAGCCAAGCGTCTCGGTTTCGCCGAAGGCATTGGTCTGGGCACTGACGGCAGCGTCAGCGAAGGCGCCGGCGAGAATCTGTTCCTGGTACGCGATGGAGTCATCCATACGCCTGCCGTCGCCAATTCCATTCTGCAGGGAATCACGCGTGACACAGTCATGACCCTCGCCAGGGAGCACGGCTTCACAGTCCGTGAGCAGACAATCCCGCGCGAGCTGCTGTACCTCGCCGATGAGATCTTCCTGACAGGCACTGCGGCCGAAATCACTCCCGTGCGCTCGGTGGATCGCATCACGGTGGGTGCGGGTCGTCGCGGGCCGATTACGGAAGCGCTGCAAGCCGCCTTCTTCGGGCTGTTCAACGGCAAGACGCCCGACAAGTGGGGCTGGCTCGCCCCCTGCAACGACGTCATGCCCAGCGTGGCTGCGGCCGGCTGACCTGGCTGAAACAATGTCGCAGAAAACCCTGTTTGAAAAAGTGTGGGAAAGGCACGAGGTCGTTCCGGAGACTGCAGACACACCAGCGGTACTCTATATCGATCTGCATCTCATCCATGAGGTCACCACGCCCCAGGCCTTCACGATGCTGCGTGAGCGGGGACTGAAGCTGCGACGTCCGGACCGCACCCTTGCAACCCTGGATCATTCGACGCCGACGGACTCGGACCAGATTTTCGGTCGAGTGCCGATTCGCATGGAGTCCGCTGCGCAGCAGATCCACAAGCTGGAAGACAATTGCCGGGATTTCGGCATTGAGCTGCTAGGCATGACCAGCGGGCAACGCGGCATCGTGCACGTCATAGGCCCTGAACTCGGGGCGACCCAGCCAGGCAAAACCATTGTCTGTGGTGACAGCCACACCGCGACTCATGGGGCATTCGGCGCGCTGGCATTCGGCATCGGCACGACGGAAGTCGGCCATGTTCTGGCGACACAATGCCTGCTGCAGCGACGCCCGAAGACGCTCGCCATCAACGTCAACGGTCGCCTGCCCGAGGGCGTCACCGCCAAGGACCTGATTCTCGCGATCATAGGCAAGATCGGCGTCGGCGGCGGCACAGGACAAGTCATCGAATATCGAGGCGAAGCCATCAGCGCGCTGTCGATGGATGAGCGGATGACCGTCTGCAACATGTCCATCGAGGCCGGTGCCCGTGCAGGCATGATCGCGCCCGACGACACGACCCTGGCGTACCTCAAAGGCCGGCCCAAAGCGCCGCAGGGTGCGGAGTGGGATCGCGCCGCCGCGAACTGGCGGGAACTCAGGAGCGATCCGGGGGCACGCTTCGACCGTGAAGTGGATATCGATGCCGCAACCCTTGAACCGATGATTACGTACGGCACTCACCCGGGCATGGTGTCGCCGATTACCGCGGCGGTGCCTGTCAAGCCTGGCGACGCCGCCTTTGCCAGGGCGCTCGACTATATGGGCATGACCCCTGGTGAAAGGCTCATCGACAAACCGATCAACCTGGTGTTTGTTGGCAGCTGCACGAATTCCAGGCTGTCGGACCTGGAACTTGCCGCGCGGGTGTTGAAGGGCCACAAAGTGGCGCCTGGCGTACGCATGCTCGTGGTGCCCGGATCCCAGCAGATCAAGCATGCTGCCGAAGCCCGGGGACTCGACAAGATCTTCCTGGCAGCGGGTGCGGAGTGGCGCGAGTCGGGCTGCTCGATGTGCATTGGCATGAACGGCGATGTAGCCGGCAAGGGCGAGTATGTCGTCAGTACCAGCAATCGCAATTTCGAGGGTCGTCAGGGACAGGGCGCTCGAACGTTGCTGGCCAGTCCGGCCACAGCTGCGGCTTCGGCCGTGCGCGGGCGGATCACTGATCCGCGCCAGTTCATGTAGCGGCAAGCAGGCAGTCCGGAACACGTCACTGTCCCGCTATCACCTAGTCACTTCTCCAATATGCAACCCATCAAGACATTGAAGTCGCGGACTGTTGTCCTGCCCTCCACCGACATCGATACCGACCAGATCATACCGGCACGCTTTCTGCGCACCACGACGAAGGAAGGTCTCGGCAAGCAGCTGTTCGCTGATTGGCGTTACGACGCCACAGGCACACCGAAGGCGGATTTCATCCTGAACACCCCGGCAGCGCAGGGAGCCGCGATTCTGGTAGGCGGAAACAATTTCGGCTGCGGTTCCTCGCGTGAGCACGCCCCCTGGGCCCTGCTCGACTTCGGCATCCATGCCGTGATCAGCACCGGGATCGCCGATATCTTCCGCAGCAACGCCCTGAAGAATGGACTGCTACCCATCGTGGTCGATTCGGCGACTCATGCCTGGTTGCTCGAGCATCCCGGTGCCGCTGTTGAAATCGACCTTGAATCAACGACACTCAAATTGCCGGATGGGCGCGCCGTCAGCTTCCCGATCGAAGCCTTTGCCCGGTATTGCCTGCTGAACGGCATTGACGAGCTCGGCTATCTGCTCAACCAGTCTGACGCCATCAGCCGTCACGAGCATACCCACTCATGAAGGCCCGCATCGTCGTGCTGTCCGGGGATGGCATTGGCCCCGAGGTGACGGCTGAAGGGGTCAGGGTGCTCGCAGCGGTCGCGGCCCGCTTCGGTCATGATTTTGCCTTTCAGCAGCATCTGATTGGCGGCGCCGCAATCGATGCAACGGGCAAGGCACTCCCCGTGGAGACCCTGGCCGCCTGTCAGAGCGCGAATGCAGTTCTGCTGGGCGCAGTCGGCGGACCCAGGTGGTCCGACCCTGCTGCCAAAGTACGTCCTGAACAGGGTCTGCTCGCCATCCGCAAGGCCTTGAGCCTGTTTGCGAACCTGCGGCCCGTGACGCTTCATCCGGCGCTGCTCAATGCTTCGACGATCAAGCCCGAAGTGCTCGCCGGCACGGACATCATGGTGGTCCGTGAACTGACCGGCGGCATTTACTTTGGCGAGAAGACGCGTACCGCCACCAGTGCCAGCGACCTGTGCACGTATACCGTGGAAGAAGTCGAACGCGTTATCCGTGTAGCTGGACGTCTGGCGATGAGTCGACGCAAGACCCTCGTATCGGTGGACAAGGCAAACGTGCTCGAGACTTCCCGCTTGTGGCGCCAGGTTGCAGAGCGCGTCCTCACGACAGAATTCCCTGAGGTCAGGTTTGAGCACATGCTCGTGGACTCGGCCGCCATGCACTTGATTCGCAAGCCGACGAGCTTCGATGTCATCGTTACCGAAAACATGTTCGGCGACATTCTCACCGACGAAGCATCGATGCTTGCAGGATCAATGGGTATGCTGCCTTCGGCATCGCTGGGTTCCGGAACCCTCGGGTTATACGAACCCATTCACGGGTCGGCGCCCGACATCGCGGGCAAGGGCATCGCCAATCCATTCGGGACTATTCTCAGTGCAGCGATGCTGCTGAGGCTTTCGCTTGGACTCGTACCAGAAGCCGCAGCCGTGGAAGCAGCCGTGGAAGCTGCTGTGACTGCGGGGGTGCGGACGGCAGACATCGCGGCGGGTGGCCCTCAGGTATCCACCCAGGCGGCTGGGGATTCAGTCCTGAAGCTTCTTGCAGGTTAATTCAGTAACTTATTGAATTATAAGTATTTGTAATTTCCGCTGCTTTTGACCTGGTAGCACCGTCTGCGCCAAATCGCGGTGTTTGCCCCAAAAATGCCACCCAACTGCCGCCGGAGATTGGTTATTATCCGGCCAGGCTCGACGGTTTCCCGTCAGCCAAGATTCTTCAGCCCTTGGGCAAACCCTTGTTTCGACCTATACGGTCGAAGTGTCTTTGGTGGAAACGGGACCCGTGTCGGGTTAGTCCCCAAGCTGCGGCGGTCAACACCGTCATGGCGAGACCGCGATCTTCGTTGCCACATCGAGGCCGGCCCTAACAGGCCGGCCTTTTTTTATCCGCAGTCATTCAGGTTGATTGTCTTGCCCGATCAAGGCCACCTCGCAGATCGCGCAACAGGTCCCGAGGATCTTCGATGCCGACAGACAAGCGGATCAATCCGTCGGTGATGCCTGCGCGTCGACGCGCTTCGGGATCGAGTGCTGCATGGGTCATGCTGGCCGGATGAGCTGCAAGACTCTCCACACCGCCGAGTGATTCCGCGAGGGAAAAACATTGCAGGCCATCGAGAAACGCTCTCACCTGTCCGAGCCCACCCTCGAATTCAAAGCTCACCATTGCTCCAAATCCCGCTTGCTGCCTTTTCGCCAGCGCATGCTGTGGATGCGAGCTGAGGCCCGGATAGTGCACTGCCCTCACGACGGAATCCTGGTGGAGCACGTTGACCACTTCCTCTGCATTGGCCGCATGGGCTTGCAGCCGGACATGAAGTGTCCGCAAGCCTCTCAACGTGAGGAAGCTGTCGAACGGCGCCCCCGCCACTCCTGTTGCGTTTCCCCACCATTCCAGCTGCTGCTGCAACTCAGTCGTTGCCGCCACGACAGCACCGCCAACGACATCGCTGTGGCCGTTGAGATACTTCGTCGTGGAATGCACGACCAGGTCCGCGCCGAGCGCGATAGGCTGTTGCCACACCGGTGACAGAAAAGTGTTATCTGCGACGACCAGCGCGCCCTGGGCATGGGCCAGGGTTGCAATGGAATGGATGTCCACGACCCTGAGCAATGGATTGCTCGGTGTCTCGATCCACACCAGCCCGGGCTTTTTCGCCAGGGCCAGTGCCACGGCTGCCGCGTCCGTCTGATCGATGAATTCGACGTTGAGCACCCCGCGTCTCGCAAGACCGCTGAGCAGGCGATACGTGCCGCCGTAGCAGTCATGAGGAGCAACAACGAGGTCGCCAGGACCCACGAGCTGGCTGACGAGCGTGACCGCGGCCATTCCGGAAGCCGTCACGACGGCGCCGACGCCGCCCTCCAGATCGGCCAGCGCTTCGCCCAGCGCGTCACGAGTCGGGTTGCCGGATCGGCTGTAGTCATAGCGACCTTTTACCCCGAACGCCGTAAAGGCAAAGTTGGACGTGAGATAAATCGGTGCGACGACTGCGTGGTGCTGCGTATCGCTTTCAAGCCCGGCACGTACAGCGCGTGTAGCAGGTTGATCCGGAGTCCTGGAATCTGTCATGACTGCTCTCCCGCGCCGGCCCGCGCCACTGCCTTGCCCCCGGCTTCGCTGGTCGAACCCAGTGCTCGCGCCAACACGGGCCTCAATGCTTCGACCTCCTTCAGGAAAGCATCGTGGCCATACAGCGAGGACAGCTCGATCAGCGTGCAGGGTGCTGCCAGGCGGTTGGACAGACTGCGCATGTCCGCAATCGGCACCAACTGGTCTTCCAGAACACCGATCAACGTCGCCGGCACCCTGATGTCCTCCGGGTCGACCCGGTGCAGGTCGATGGATTCCGAAAGGCAGACGAACGCTTCAGGAACATAGCGCTGGGCATAGGCATCACCGCGAGCGAACAGATACGACTCGACAGGGAACGTGAACCCGGTGGCGCAGCGCTCCGCCTCTCCGCCGAATCGTGCGGCGAACTCGGCTGGGCTCCTGTACGTAGCCATTGCAAGCGCCCGCGCCAGCTTCAGACCTTCGCTGCCATCGCCTCTCGCGGCAGCGTAACGAACAATTGCCCTCTGGATACTGCGCCACGCAGTGGCCATGGGATGAGCTCGATCTGCCGCACTGATGGAGACGATATGTCCGACCTCAGCCTGGAATCGTTGCGCGAATGCGAGGGCGACCATGCCGCCATAGGATGCTCCCACGATTGCATGCAGCCTGGCGATACCGAGATGCGCCATGAGGCGATGCAGAATTTCGGCCTGGTCAAAGGCGCTGATACTCGGAAATGCCTTGCCGGCAGGCGCTGGCCCGGTCGTATCCCCGCTGCCACCAAGGAAATCGAATCCGAGGATGGCAAAGCGGTTGGCGTCGAGGGGACAACCGCGACCCACCACTCCATTCCACCATCCGCCCGAATCGCCCTCGGGTTCCGCGAAAACCTTGCGACTCGCGGAGATACCGCCCAAGGCTGCGACGACGGGCGCATCAGGTGACGTCGCCGAGGTCAGCCGCCAGGCGACACGAACGTTCTCGAGCTTGCCGCCGAAATGCAACGGGAACGCGCCTGACAGAGTAAGAACGCCTTCTGTCGCTGGAGCAGCGTCCGCCCGGTGATTCCCCTGCAGAGGGATGTGAGCACTTGTCGTCATTTGAACAGCAACTCTCCGACCCCCCGCGGCCAGGGGTTTGGGTTCCACACATCGGAAACCCCTACGGAGAGCCGTAGCGGCAGGTCGCTGCAGCCTTACAGTCCGGCATTCGTCCAGGACAAACGCCGAAAAGCTCTACAGCACCTCATCTGCCGGTTCTGCCCGGAGTCGTTGACCCGGGGGACACCGCAGGAGTTGGCACCTTTTCGCGGGGGTTAGCTCGCAACGGTTGCCCCGGCTTCAAAGGGCCTGACCCTCAGCCGGTCTCGATGAGTGGCAAAAGTCTAGGGGGAGCCCGGGGAAGGCGTCAAGCGAGTCTGCAGACGCCTGGCATGATGATGCCCGTCAGCCAGTGCAGTCATACTGGTTTTTGCCGAAGGGCGCGCCTATCCTTCGTGGTCATCTTCGGATGCAGAATCTGGATGCGCAGGGGCGAACCAGGCGGTTGTCGCCGACTTCGCGCAAGTCAAAATGGGGGGTGGTGAGCATGACCAATGTGAAGAGCGATGCCCGCAGCGTAGCCAGTCGGGAGCCGACGACCGATCGGAAAGCGGCGGCGATGTGTATTACGCTGAGTGCTTTAGTGCTCACCTTCGCCGTGTCCGGAACTGCGGACGCCCAGTTTCAAACCGTACCGGCGGAACAGCTCAAGGGTACGGCACTCACGCCAGCGCGCCTTCCGGATGGGCACCCCAACTGGACCGGCTTTTGGGTCACGCCCAACGGCCTTCTCGAGACCTACCGCGGTCCGAGCGGTGTGACCGGTCAGCCTGCCGGCGCCAACACCCCCACGGTTCGCCGGGACATTCCGGTGCTGAAGTCGCCCTATAAGGAGCGGTACGAAGACGGTGTAAAAAAGGCGGCAGCCAACGAACTGGGCAGTTCAACGGCCGCCTGCATGCCGCAAGGCATGCCCCGGATGATGGGTGGGATCTACGGCCTTGAGATCCTGCAGACGCCGAAGATCATTGCCATCACCAGCGAATGGCAGGCTGAGTCGCGCCGGATCTGGATGGACCTTAAGGAGCACCCGCCGGTAGATGAACTCGATCCGACCTTCGAAGGTCACTCCATCGGGCGCTGGGAGGGCGACGTCCTGGTGGTCGAGACCGTGGGCATCCGTGTTCCGCTCGACGCGAACCAGGTGCCGCGCAGCGAGAAGGCGAAAGTCACCGAGCGGTTTCGCCAGGTGTCTCCGGGGGTGCTGGTCGATGAGATCACGGTCGAGGACCCCGATGTTTTCGAGACGCCGTGGAAGTACCGGCTCACCTACCTTTACAAGCCGGATTTCCGGATCAAGGAATATGTCTGCCTGGAAAACAACCGCCACGTCGATGCAGAAGGTCGATCCGTATTCAAATAGGTTTCGTGCGGTATCCGGCACGCAGGCGCTTCTCTTAAGTCAATGAGCAAAGGGTGGATAGGGATGCTTAGAACGATCTCGCTTTCTCTGGCGCTTGTCCTCGGCTCGGGACCATTGACGACTGCCTTTGCCCAGAGAGGTGGCGGCGCGATGCCCAGCCCGGACGTGATCGCGCGTGCCGACACCTTCGAGCCTCCGCTGCTTGGCGACCTCGGCGCAAAGCTCGCGCAGCAACCCGACATGACAGGTACGTGGCAGCAGGTGCAGCCCGCCAATGCCGGCCAGGGCCCAGCCTTCGATCCGGAGCACACAATCTACCCGCCCCAGCCGCTCCCCGGAGAAGCGACGTTCGGGCCGATCCCGGGAACCTACATGCCGGACATTCCCTACACACCTGAATACAAGAAGAGATACGAGGCCAACGTCAATGACGCGAAGCGCGGTAAGGACCGTGACACTTTTGCGGCTTGCGTGCCCTATGGTGTTCCCCGGATGCTCGGCTCATCCCCGGTCGCGTTCGATATCGTCCAGGCTCCCGAGGTGATGTTCTGGTACAACCCCTACGTTCTCACACAACGCAAGATCCACCTGGACGGACGCGCGCATCCGCCGCTCAGGGAAGGGGGCGCGACAGGTGGAGGCGGTCGGAGCTATTCCGGCCATTCCGTCGGTCATTGGGAAGGCAAGACCCTGGTCGTCGATACGGTCGATATGATCCCCAACAGTTTCGACGAAACAGGCTCGCCTCACAGTGACAAACTGCACCTGGTCGAAAGGTTGCGCCTGATCGACAACGACGTCCTGGAAAACCGGATGACGTTCACCGATCCGGAGGCCTTCACCGGGCCATGGAAGGTGACCCGTTACTATCGGCGCCAGAGCCCGGCCGGAACCGCACCAGCGCCAGGCGTCATCCACCATGCCTATATCGACCTGAACGATCGGCCTTGCGTTCCAAACATAAGGTTCGACGAGGAAGGCTATCAGATCGTGCTGTTGCCACAGGAGGTCGAGGCGGAAGCGGCCAAGGCCCAGGGGCGGATGGGCAAGACTCCCGATCCCGCAGACGCGAAATAGCGTCGCATACCCGCTGCAAGTTCCTGGCGCTTGAATCCTGTCGTTGACTTTGAGGGCTTTCGCGTATTAGTGTGCTAGCACGCTAATACATTGGATTGCTTCTGCTCCATGAAAGACCACCGCGCCGTAACGCCGCGCCAGGAGGCCCTGGCCGAGCGTGCTCTTGCCGATGCCCTGCTGAGACTGGCAACTGTCGACGAGTGTCGGGCATTCCTGCGGGATTTATGCACGCCGGCTGAATTGCAGGCGCTTGCCGATCGCTGGCAGGTGGTGGGGTTGCTGCAGGAAGGCCTGCCCTACCGCGAGATCCAGAAGCGAACCGGTGTCAGCGTCACGACCGTCGGGCGTGTTGCCCGGTATCTCACTCAAGGCAATGGCGGCTATGCGCTGGTTGTCAAGCGGCTGCAGGAGCCTCGCCATGGATAAGCCCTTACCCGACAAACCCGCTCGCCTGAAGCTCGCCATCCAGAAGTCAGGTCGACTGACGGACAATTCACTCGATCTGATGGTCAAGTGCGGCCTGAAGTACAGTCGCGGCAAGGACCAGCTGATCTGCTATGGCGAGAACATGCCGCTCGACGTGCTGCTGGTACGCGATGACGACATTCCGGACCTCGTGCAACAGGACGTCTGCGAACTCGGGATAGTCGGACTCAACGTTATCGAAGAGAAGCGGCTTGCCTTCGAGGCACGCGGGATCACGCCGCTGTTCGAGCAGCTGATGCTGCTCGACTACGGGAAATGCCGCCTGTCGATCGCGGTACCGGATGGCACCGAGTACAACGGCGCCAGGTCGCTGCAAGGCAAGCGGATCGCAACGACCTACCCCAATATTCTGGCGCGGTATCTCAGGGAGAACGATGTCCAGGCTGAAGTCGTTACGCTGTCCGGCGCTGTGGAGATCGCTCCCCGTCTGGGTCGTGCAGACTTCATCTGCGACCTGGTGTCAACCGGCGCGACGCTCATCGCGAATCACCTGAGGGAAGCGGAAACGATCCTTCTCAGCCAGGCAGCCGTCATCCGCACCCCCGTGCCTGTGTCCGAGGAAAAGCAGGACTGGATTCATCGCATGATGGTGCGCATCGATGGTGTGCAGCAGGTCAAGGAAAGCAAGTACATCATGCTGCATGCACCGCGTTCGAAGCTCGCCGATATCAGGAAGCTTCTTCCGGGCAGCGAATCCCCGACGATCATTCCGCTCGACGGGCCCGGCGACAAGGTCGCGGTGCACGCTGTTTGCCGTGAGAATGTTTTCTGGGAAACGCTGGAAAGCCTCAAGAAAGCCGGTGCCAGTTCGGTGCTCGTGCTGCCTGTCGAAAAAATGCTGGCCTGATCGCAAGAGGATGGATCTGGTGAACGTGCCTGTTCTGGTCTGGTCGCAGTTGTCCGTCGGGCAGCGCCGTGAAGCGCTGCAACGGCCGACGCAGCGTGGCAGCGACGAACTGCTGCAACGTGTGCGCACGATCATCGATGATGTGCGCCAGGGGGGAGACGCAGCCCTGAAGCGCTATACCCGCGATCTGGATGGGGCCGATCTCGAACAGCTCGCGGTATCAGCCTGCAGAATTCGCGGCGGCTGAGAAACTGCTTGCGAAGGAACAGCGCAAGGCGCTCGATCGTGCCATCAGCAACGTATCGCGGTTCCATGAGGCGCAACTGCTTGCGCCATTGTCGGTCGAGACATCTCCGGGTGTCGTCTGCGAGCGGCATACCCGGCCGATAGATGCCGTCGGTCTCTATGTCCCTGCAGGGACTGCTCCCCTGCCCTCTGCTGCCATGATGCTGGCCATCCCGGCGCGCATTGCCGGCTGTCCCGTGCGCGTCATGTGCACGCCGCCGCAACGGAATGGTCTTGCGGATCCAGCGGTGCTGACCGTCGCTCGCCAATGTGGCGTCGAGAGGGTGTTCAAGGTTGGCGGTGCACAGGCGATTGCCGCCATGGCCTACGGCACGGAGTCCATCCCCAAGGTGGACAAGATCTTTGGTCCTGGCAGCGCCTGGGTAACGGCCGCGAAGCTGCTGGTCGGCAATGATCCCGCCGGCGCGGCTCTGGATCTGCCGGCAGGTCCGTCGGAGGTGCTCGTCATCGCCGATGGGACCGCAAGACCGACGTTTGTGGCTGCCGACCTGCTGGCGCAAGCAGAACATAGTGGAGACGCGCAGGTCGTACTGGTGACGACAGAGCGGTCCGTGGCCAATGCTGTAGTCGACGAATTGAGTCAACAGAGGCCCAAGCTGTCGCGCACAGGCACTCTTGATAGCGCCCTCGAACACGCGCGCATCTTCCTGGTCGATACGCTCGAACAGGCATTCGATATCAGTAACAGCTATGCGCCCGAACACCTGATTGTGCAGACGCGCGAACCCCGTCGCTGGTTGCCCCTGATTCGCAATGCAGGTTCGGTATTCCTCGGGCCGTGGACGCCTGAAACGATGGGCGACTATTGCAGTGGGACGAATCATGTTCTACCCACTTATGGTTTTGCCCGCGCCTACAGTGGTCTGTCGCTCAATGATTTCCTGAAGCGAATTACCGTGCAGGAATTGACCGCAGCGGGACTCAAGGATCTGGGGCCAACCGCCATTGCCATTGCCGGACTGGAAGGACTGGATGCGCATGCCAACGCTGTCACGGTCCGACTCGACTTTCTTTCCCGGGAAGGCGCATGAACAGCGTATTGGAACTGGCGCGACCCGACATCCTGACGCTGCAGCCGTACAGCCACGCCGCATGGTTGCCCACTCTCGAGCGCATGCATGCCAACGAGATGCCCTGGCGCGCGAACGGCGATGAGTCGGCAACCGGCCTCAATCGCTATCCGGAACCGCAGCCACCGGAACTGATCGCGCGACTGGCCGAGCTCTACGACGTCAGCCCGCAGCAGGTTCTCGCCGGCCGTGGCAGCGATGAGGCCATCGATCTGCTGGTGCGCGCCTTTTGTCGTGCTGGGCAGGATAGCGTGATGCTATGCCCGCCCACCTTCGGCATGTACAAGGTCGCAGCCCGGATCCAGGGGGCCGGAGTCGTCGAAGTGCCGCTGCTCAAAGACAAGGGGTTCGCGCTCGACGAAGAGGGAGTACTCGCCGCCTGGAAGCCGGGCACCAAGATCCTCTTTCTGTGCTCCCCGAACAATCCCACTGGCAGCACGATTGAAGCGGCCACCGTTGAACGTCTCTGCGTCGCGCTTGCTGACAAGGCCCTGGTGGCAGTGGATGAGGCCTATGCGGAATTTTCGGAAAGCCCGGGCGTCACGCGGCTCGTTGCCAAACATGCCAATCTTGTCGTTTTCCGCACCTTGTCGAAGGCGTATGCGCTGGCGGGTGCCCGGTGCGGCGTTCTGATCGCCCACCCGGACATCATCACGCTGCTGCTGCGGATCATTCCTCCTTATGCCATGCCTTCACTGACCGTGGAGGCTGTCATGCAACTGACAGATTCCGCGAGTCGCAAGGCATCCGCTGAACACATCAGCACCCTGCTTGTGGAACGCGAGAAGATGGCTTCAGGCTTGATGCGCTCATCGCTGATCCGGCGCGTGTGGCCGAGTCATGCCAATTTCCTGCTCGTTGAGTGCACCAACGCGGACAAGGTGCTGGAAGCAGTCAGGTCGGCGAACCTGATCGTGCGTGACCAGAGGTCGCATTCGATGTTGCCCGAAACTTTGAGAATTTCGATTGGCACGCCGGAGCAGAATCAGCGCCTGCTCGCTGCAGTCATCAGAGCTGGAGCCGGACAATGACTACTCCCGCAGCAGCAAAGCGCGTGCTGTTCATCGATCGCGATGGCACGCTGATCGAGGAACCGCCTGACGAACAGATTGACAGTCTGCAGAAACTGAGGCTTGTACCTGGCGTGATTCCGGCGTTGCTGCGGCTGCAGGCGGCCGGCTTCACGCTGGTCCTCGTCAGTAACCAGGATGGCCTGGGAACGCCACGGTTTCCCACGTCGGCCTTCGAGGAACCGCAGCAATTTCTGCGCACGTTGCTCGAGTCGCAGGGAATTCATTTTGAGGCGGAGTTCTTCTGCCCGCATTTTCCGGCAGATGGTTGTGCCTGTCGCAAACCGAAAACCGGCCTGCTGGACGGCTATCTTCGGGAGAACGCCATCGACACCGCTCGCAGCCATGTCATCGGTGACCGCGACACAGACTTGCAGTTGGCGGCGAATCTCGGCATCGACGGTATTCGTCTGGCCGGCAAAGGGCATTCAACCGATGGTCGCGGCGAGTCCTGGCCGCAGATTGCTGCGCGCCTCGCGACGTCGTTGCGAACTGCGCATGTCGTCCGCAAGACGAAGGAAACCGACATCACCGTTGACATCAACCTGGACCGGGAAAGCCCGATCAGGATCTCGACGGGTCTTGGCTTCTTTGATCACATGATCGAGCAGATCGCCCGTCACGGCGGCTTTGCGCTTGACCTCGTTTGCAAGGGCGATCTCGAGATCGACGAGCACCATACGGTCGAAGATTGCGCGCTCGCTTTGGGAGCGGCGCTGCGCCAGGCGTTGGGTGACAAGCGGGGAATCGGGCGCTTCGGCTTCCTGCTGCCCATGGACGAAACGCTGGCACAGGTTGCCATCGATCTGTCGGGTCGCGCGTATTTCGTTTTCGAAGGCAAGTTCAACCGCGAACAGGTGGGGCAACTGCCGACCGAACTGGTGCCGCATTTCTTCCGCTCACTCGCCGATGCACTCGGGGCTGCCATTCACATCAAGGTCGTGGGCGAGAACTCGCACCATATGGTCGAGGCGTGCTTCAAAGGCCTGGGTAGAGCGCTTCGGCAGGCCGTCAGGATCGAAGGTTCAGAGCTGCCAAGCAGCAAGGGAGTGCTCTGATGGGGCTCGCCATCGTCGACAGCGGCGGCGCCAACATTGCTTCGCTGCAGTTCGCGATTGAACGCCTCGGTGTTGCAGCTACGCTGACGACTGATCCGGCTGCGCTTGCAGCGGCCTCTCACGTCATACTTCCAGGAGTTGGGGCAGCCGCAGACTGCATGGCGCGCCTTCAGGCGCTGCACCTCGTTGAAACCATCAAGTCGCTGCGTCAGCCGCTGCTCGGCATCTGTGTGGGCATGCAGCTGCTTTATGAAGGATCTGAGGAAGGTGATGTCGACTGCCTCGGTGTATTACGGGGTCGTGTCCGTCGCTTTCCGGACACTGCCGGAATGCCGGTTCCGCACATGGGCTGGAACCAGTTCAAGGTCACGCGACCAACTCCGCTGCTCGCAGGACTTGACCCCGATGACTACGTCTACTTCGTGCACAGCTACGCGGCGCCAGTCAGCGCAGATACTGTGGCCACTACCGATTACAGCAACACATTCTCGGCAGCAGTCCAGCGCGAGAACGTTTTCGGCGTCCAGTTTCACCCCGAGCGCAGCGCTCGCGCAGGTGCCTCGATCCTTGCCAACTTCCTGCAGGTTTGACGCCGCACTTCGCAAGAACAGACCAGAGAAGCGCTTACATGGAACTCATTCCCGCGATCGATCTGAAGGAAGGCCGTTGCGTTCGTCTGTTCCAGGGCGACTTTGCCGCGGAGACCGTGTATGCCGATGATCCGGAGATCATCCTGGACCGCTACGTGTCGCTCGGCGCCACACGGATTCATGTGGTCGATCTGGACGGCGCCAGGGATGGTGCACTCGCAAACCGCGCCGCTATTCTGAAACTCGCCAGGCGCAAAGGCATACGCCTGCAGGTTGGCGGTGGCCTGCGTAGCTTCGATCGGGTCCGAAGCCTGCTGGATGCCGGCATTGAACGCGCCGTCATCGGTAGCGCCACCGTGATTACGCCGGGGCTGGTTGACCGCTGGTTCAACGCAGTCGGGCCGGACCGCCTGGTGCTCGCCTTCGACATCCGGATCGGATGACAGCGGTATTCCGATGCTGGCGACACATGGGTGGGTCGAACAGTCGCAGACTTCGCTGTGGTCGGCTGTAGAGCGCTTTCTGCCGGCGGGCCTGCAGCACGTACTTTGTACCGATGTCGCGCGCGATGGTGCGTTGACGGGACCCAACACCGAACTCTATCGTGAAGCAGTCAAACGCTTCCCGCAGATCAAGTGGCAGGCCTCCGGTGGCATTGCGAATGCTGCCGACCTGCAGTCGCTGCGCGACTGCGGCGCCACTGCTGCCATCAGTGGCAAGGCGTTGCTCGAAAATCGCATCAGTCTCCTGGAGCTCAAGCCATTCTTGCCAAACGCATCATCCCCTGTCTCGATGTAAGGGACGGTCAGGTCGTCAAGGGTGTCCGCTTTCGCGACCATCGCGTCGTGGGCGACATCCTTGAGCTTGCGGCGCGGTACCGCGAGGAAGGTGCCGATGAGCTGGTGTTCTATGACATTACCGCGAGCCCGGACGGTCGCTCCGTGGATCGCAGCTGGGTGCGCCGGGTGGCGCGGTTGCTGGATATTCCGTTCTGCGTTGCGGGTGGCATCCGCAGCGTCGCCGATGCCGAAGCGGTGCTTGGCGAAGGAGCCGAGAAAATCTCTGTCAACTCGCCAGCCCTCGTGGACCCCGATCTGATCGATCGCCTGAGCGCAAGGTTCGGCGCGCAGTGTGTGGTCGTCGGCATCGACAGTCAGACGGCCGCCGGGGAGTTCCTCGTCTACCAGTTCACGGGTGATCCGACGCGAACGCTGAACACCGCGCGCAAGACGGTTGACTGGGTCAAGGAAGTCCAGCAACGGGGTGCCGGTGAGATCGTATTGAACTGCATGGCCAGCGACGGTGTGAGGCACGGCTACGACCTCGCTCAGCTCAAATCCGTGCGCGCCGTTTGTACGGTACCCCTGATTGCGTCCGGCGGAGCCGGCGCGCCTGAGCACTTCGCCGCTGTTTTCGACGAAGCGGCAGTCGATGGGGCACTGGCGGCCAGCGTTTTTCATTCAGGAAGCATTGCCATTCCGGATCTCAAACGCTACTTGCGAGCCCAACATATCGAGGTCAGGCCATGACGGAAGATCAGATTCAGAACCTGGACTGGAACAAGGGCGGCGGTCTGCTGCCGGTCGTCGTCCAGCATGTGCGAACCGGCCAGATATTGATGATGGCGTATATGAATGAAGCCGCTCTGGCGACGACGCTCACGCTCGGTCGCGTGACGTTCTTCAGCCGCAGCAAACAGCGCTTGTGGACGAAGGGAGAAAGTTCAGGAAATTTTCTCAAATTCGTGCAGGCAACGCCGGACTGCGACAACGATTCGTTGTTGATTCTGGCGGAGCCACAAGGCCCTACCTGCCACCTCGGCACCAACAGCTGCTTTGGTGATGATGCGGGGACCACTGCAGCCAGTCTCGCCTTCCTCGCAGAGCTTGAGGAAGTCATCGCCCAGCGAATCGTCGAGCAGCCCGAAGGCAGCTACACAGCGCGCATCTGGTCGCAAGGACCGACACGTATCGCGCAGAAAGTTGGCGAAGAAGGCGTGGAAGTCGCGCTGGCAGCGGTAACCCAGGCGGACGATCGTCTCATCGGTGAGTCGGCCGATCTGCTGTTTCACCTGACTCTGCTGCTCAAGAGTCGTGATCTGTCGCTGTCGCAGGTCGTCAAGGAGCTTGAGCAGCGTCACGCCGCCAGGAAATAGACTGCCCTCTATTCTGCGCGGAGCTGGTCGCCAAAATTCTCGCGGTAAAGACGAATGAGGCCGGAGCGCAATTCCCCGGCGGTACCGGATGCAACTTCCGCCCGTTTTCCTGCCCAGCTTAATGAAGTGATCATTCTGCCGGTGACGACTGGAGCTGCTGTGTCCGGCGAACTGCCCCCCGGCATCGCCATGCCCGGCAAGGTCAGCGGGCCGTCAAGCGAACGTAGAGCGCTGGCATAGTCGGCAAGCGTGGAGTCCTCCTTCTGGCTGCCGGTAAAAACTGGCTGGAAAGTCTTCGCCCGACGGCGCGACACGGCGTCCATTTCAGCGCTGGCAATCGTCTGCAGAGACTGCCCGATGGGGGTGCCTTCAGCATATCGGGTCAGAAAGGGACGCGTGACTTCCCTCTCCAGCCATTCGATTTCTGCCCGCCACGCGGCAAACGCAAAGGCAATGTTCTCGGCTATGGCATCAGGACTACCGACGAAGCTGAACTTGCGATCTGCACCGTACACTTCGAGAATGCGGCCACCCGCTACCGAAGTCGTGGGTTCATCTGACGCTTCCGGATCGTTTGCGGCGGGAGCTTCACGAAACTCCTCCGGCCAGCCCACAAGGCTGTACTTGCGTTCCGGGTCGTAGATCTCGAGGACGGCCGGTGAAATCAGATCAGCGCGCGAATGTGCATACCAGGCAAGCCCGAGAACCAGGTCAGCGATCGTCGAGGTCATTGCTCCTCCGGCCGCAAGCTGTGGCAGCTGCCCGGCAGCGAGGAGCGGCCGTGGCTCAGCCGGCCAGATAACGAATTCTTCGGTAGACATGCCCCCGGTTCCATACTGAAGACCTTGCACTTTCCTTGTCGGAAAGCGTTCCGGCAGGCCAAAAGCATCGCGCACCCGGGATTCCCAGGCACCTCCCCTCTTCTTGTCACTGGCCAACGTGCGCAGCGTGGCCTTCAGACGCGACTTGGTCTGGTAATCGCGAAAGTCGTGCACGTTGACCAGCGACTCGAGGCCGAAAATGTATTCCTGTCCACAACAGAAGCCGTCAACCAGCTCGTTGTCAGTGGCCATCACTACACGCTGCCCGAGGGTAGCGGTGGAATAGGAGGGCCACCCCAGCTCCAGTGAAGGGGACGCCGTAATCATGAAGCCACCGGGAAGTTCCCCGGCGCGCCCAAATGCACCAGTCGCCTCGCTTGCACACCGCGGCACCGATGCCGACACAAACACGCGGAAGTGCGGCTCGACCGCTACAGGTGGCGGGAGGACTTCGCCTTGAGCGGAAATCCGCACAGGCTCAAGTACGATGGTGACGGGCCCTGTATACCGGACAGTCTGGCTTGCCGGACGCCCGGCCAGAAGCTCCGTTGCAGCCCGCTTACCTTGTTCCAGATCCTGCGCAAGGCGGTAGGCCAGAAGCGTGCTCGCTCGCACCAGGGATTGCGCAAAATCCTGCCTGACAGTTCCGTTCGCGCCACACGCCAGATAATGGTTGATCCACGGGGCCTCTGGAGTATCGGCAATGCCCAGAAAACGGATCGCCACAACGATGGGTACTTTCGCGGTCGCGTACATGGCTTGTGCTTCGCGCTGGCTGCGAATTGCAGGAGGGAAGTCAAACGTTCCCCAGGGAGTTGCTTCGACGACAGCGAGCGCCGGAGCGCTGATGAGCAACATCAGACCCGCACAGCCCAAGGCCATGGAGTGACCGTGCCCTCTGCCCAAAGTGCGAATGAGCTCCTCCAATCGCCGACCAGAATCTACTGGCAGGTACGCCCATGCCGACGGGGAATCAACTGCTGCCGTCAACAGGTTGATGCAAAAAGTCTATCCATGCCTTTTGCATCCGAAGCCGGCAAAAAGCGTGGTTTTCACCGGCTTCCGAAATCAATGAGCTGGAGCTCATCGATTTCGCCGAGTCATCCGTGACTCGAAATAGCAGGGTGCTGCAAACCGTATTGCATCACCCTGCTAACCGTTACCTGAAATCAGCAACTCCTGCGCGGGCTCACGAAGATTGTAGTGGGAACTCATGGCATGGCCATAGGCACCGGCATTGGCGATCAGCATGACGTCGCCCTCCTGTGCCGGTGGCAGCAGCCGGTCGGTCCCAAGCTGGTCTCCTGTTTCACAGATCGGACCGACGACGTTGGCAATCACTGTCGCGGGTTCGTGCACACGCGTGAGGTTGACGATCTCATGATGCGCGCCGTAGAGAGCGGGCCGGATCAGGGAATTCATGCCCGTTGCAATACCGATGTAGTTGACTTCGCCTTTACCCTTTACCTGGGTCACTTGCGCCAGCAACACCCCGGCTTCGGCCACCAGGAACCGACCTGGCTCAATCCACAGGGCAAGGCCCGGTTGTTCCTTCTTGAGGGCAACGAACACCTTGCCAAGTGAATCAAGATCCAGTTGCGACTGTCCGGGCTTTTCAGGGACGCCCAATCCGCCTCCGAGGTTCAGCGTGCGTACGTCGGGAAACTGTGCTGTCAGACCGGCAAGTAACGCACCCACTTCTGCCCAGTTGGCCACATTCAGGATGCCGCTGCCCGTGTGCGCATGCAGTCCGACGACGCTGCAATCAGCGGCTTTGGCAAGGCGCCGCAGTTCATCCAGTTCGAACAGCGGAATGCCGAATTTGGAGTGCACGCCAGCAGTTCGCACATGGTCGTGGTGCCCCCTGCCGTGGCCGCTGTCGATCCTGACGAATACCTCTGCGTTCTCCTGAACAGTTCCGGCCAGGCCTTGAGCGGATGCAGATTATCAAGTGTGACCGTAACGCCCTGTTCGAGCGCCCAGGCATATTCACTGCGGGGCGCAAAATTCGGCGTGAACAGAATGGTTGCCCGGTCAATGCCATTGACCACCTGCAACACCCTTGCAACTTCGCCCTGCGAGACGCATTCAATGGCGAGACCTTCCTCGTGGAAGAGCCGGAGAATCTCCGGATGCGGATTCGCCTTCATGGCGAAGTGCACGCGATCCAGGCCGGGCAGCGACTTGAGTGCCCTGGCACGGTTCCGCAGCGTGGCGCGATCGTAAACGTAGGCGGCTCCATGTCTTGCAGCGATAGCGAGCAGCTGCTCCCTGCTGGCATGCCACCACGCGTTCGCAGCGCTACTGGTGTCCGTTCCCTGTCCGTACAACTGCTCCCAGGTCGGGCCAAGCACGCGGTCATGCGCAGACTTGCGTATCGTGATTTCATGCAAGCGTGTCACGAGCCGATCACCCTGGTCCTCGTCGACGACGAATGTCAGATTCAGATCGTTCGCAGCCTGTGTCAGCAGATACACCTTGTGCTCTTCGAACAATTCAAGCGCGTCGCCGAGCTTGTGCAGGATGGCCCGGATATTCCGCCCCACCAGGCTGACAGCGGCACAGGGTCCTATGACTTCAACACGGCACAGACGTTCGAGATCTGCGACCAGCGCCGACGTTGTGGTGTCATCCAGTGTGTTGGCAGCGGGATCCAGGGAAACAGTCACGTTGGTTTCGGAGGTGGAAACCAGGTCCACCGACAAACCATGGTCCTTGAAGACCTGGAAAGCATCGGCAAGAAAGCCGACGGAATGCCACATGCCGACCGTCTCCATCGAGATCAGCGTGATGCCTTTCTTGAGCGTCACGGCCTTTACCTGCGCGCCACCGTCCTCGCCATGCGCGGTAATGACCGTACCTTCCAGATCCGGCGTCTGCGTCGCAAACACAAACAGCGGAATTCCATACTGCCGCACAGGCATGATGCATCGGGGATGCAGGACTTTCGCGCCGCTGCTGGCGATCTCCTGCGCTTCATCGTATTGCAGCGACCAGAGCAGTCGCGCGGAAGGTACGGCTCGCGGGTTGGCGCTGAACATGCCTGGCACATCGGTCCAGATTTCGAGCCGGCGCGCCGCGAGCTTGGCGGCAAAATAACTGCCGGAAGTATCCGAGCCGCCTCTACCCAGCAGCACGGTATCGCCATTTTCATCACTGGCGATAAACCCCTGCGTGATCCACACGGTGCCCGGCTTCGACCACGCCGCCTGCAGCGCTGCATCCGGTTCAAAGTTGCACGTAGCTGAAAGAAAAGAGGCCCTGACGCTGGCGTTGCGGCGTGTTTCGGCCTTCAGCACCGTGCGTGCATCAACCCACTGCACCGCAAACCCCTCCGCTGCCAGAAAAGCAGCGCCCAGGCGGGTAGCCAGCAGTTCGCCCTGTGCCATGACACGCGCGCGCAGACGCTCGCTCACTTCCTTGACGAGCGCAATGCCCGATGCAATCTGCCGCAAACGCCTGAACTGTTCCTCAAGTTCCACGGTGACTGTGATGCCAAGATCCCGCGCGAGATCCCGATGGCGCGTTTCGATCTGCGTCATCACCGCTTCCCACGCATCGCTCTGATTGCTGTCGAGCGCCTTCTGCAGCAGTTGCTCGAGTCGATCGGTGATGCCGGAAAGGGCTGAGTGCACGACGACCGGCCGCAGTCCTTCGTCGAGCCGCTTGCGCAATACGAGCGCTACGTTCTTCCAGTTGGCGACGGACGAAACGCTGGTGCCACCAAACTTGAGGACCACCCAGGGTGAAGGAACAGCAGAGGGCGGCGCAGAAATTGTGTGAGCCGAGGTCATTACGCAACTCCGGAGCGCGGCTTCATTGATGAGCCGGCATGCAGTCGAAGGCCTTCAAAGATCGTCTTCGAAGTCTTCCAGCTCTTTCTTGAGGCGTCGCTCAGCCAGTACGTCTTCGAGCTTGCTCCAGGCAGCCTTGCCCTTCTTCACGGCCGCCGCGGCAGTTGCGCGTGAGCGTTTGTCGCGATCGATGAATCGATCGAAATCCTGTTCCTCTTCATTCTCGGCGACAAAATCGTCGTCGATGTCGAAGTGTTCGTCGTCTCGCTCCATCATGGCCAATTCTCGAGAAATCCTCTAGAAATCAAACAGATCGGGCTTTTGGGCTGCGGAAAAGTCCGGCGACTATATACGATGCGCTGCGCTTTTCAATGGTTCCTTTGCGATGGGTGCGTATGTCGCCCTGCCCGTCCGCTCCTGACGGTCAGACGTTCGGGTCCCTATGTGTACCGCTTCAGTGCGAAAGTATTTATTACTATTATTATCAATAGAATATATCAACGACTTGATATCGTTTCGACTATCGAGACGGGGGCACCCCTGCCCACTCCCAGGCCCTCCGCCGCACTTTGTTCCGCACGTGCAATCTCGACGACATTGAAGGAATTCACCAGAGCGAGGTATTCCCCCGGCTGCGAGTCGCCGTAGGTTCGCTTCAGAGGGAACTCGTGATTGCCCGTGCGAACGATGGGACCGCGAAACCGCTGCACGCGTGAACCATCGATATTCGTAATGAGATTGCCGAAGTGGTCGATGGCGATGACGATTCCGGTCACCTGCTTGCCTGTGTCGGTGGGTTCATCGATCCAGGACGGGACGATATCCGTCGTCGGGACTCCAATCTGCTCCGGCGCACACCTTCCGGACGCCAGCTCCGCTGCCAGCGGCGCAAAGATGTCACGGCCGTGAAAGGTCGCGCTTGCAGGGCCAAGCCCGAACCTGGCGAACAGCTGCGGTTCAAGCTTGTATGCCAGCGCCATTGGGCTGGCAGCCGTCGGCTTGCGCGCGACGATGGGAGCCAGCAAGCCATTGTCAGGTGCGAGGAAAAGGTGGCCATCCCGCACGACAAGAAGAATATCCCGCCGGGTCCCCACTCCGGGGTCGACCACAGCGACGTGTACGGTTCCCACAGGAAAATACTCGTAGGACCGTTCCAGCCAGAAACCCGCTTCGGCAGGCCAATAAACCAGAATCTCATGCGTGATATCGATGATTCTGGCGTCAGGCAGCCGCCCCAGAATCCGGCCTTTCATCGTCGCCACGAAGGGACCCTGGTGACCAAAATCCGTGGTCAGGGTGAGAACGCCGCAGGGCGTAAAGGTGTTTGTCACTTGATGAGCCGCCGCATGAGTCTTGCTGCCGGACACTCAAGGTATCAACAAAGCAAAAGCCTGTGCCAGTTTCCTGGAAGCGCATTGATGCCGGCAGGAAATCCGGTAGCGCTCCAGCTGTAATGAGTCTCCGTGGACGCAGAGTTCGAGCCACTGCAATGCAAAATGGTCCTTCCTCGACAACCGTGCGGGAACAGCCCGAAGCGTGACATCCTATACGCGTCGTACCAGTCTGCAGGCAGTCCTGGATTCCCCATGCATCGTCACCGGCTCCTGACGCTGATTGCCGCCCTCGCCCTCTTCGGCGCGATCACAGCCTATGCGCAACGGTTTGGCGGGCGCACGATGTATCAGAACAATCCGCCGGCAACCGAGTTGATTGTGGCCCGCCTCCATTTCGGCACCAACGGCCTGATCAGGCACATGGGCTGGTCGCATAACTACCCGGGTTCTGACCGGAATCTGAACGAATACATCACGCGCTCCACGCGCATCAATGTGGAGCCGGAGTCTTACCGGATCGTCGAACTCGGCAGCGATGAAGTGTTCGACTATCCGTTCGCCTATATTTCCGAGCCTGGCGAAATGGAACTGACGCCCAAAGAGGCTGAAAACCTGCGTGAATTCATTGGACGCGGCGGCTTCATTCTGCTCGACGACTTTGACGGCGTCGTGCAGTTCAATACGATGAAATCGGAAATCCAGCGCGCCGTTCCGGATCGATCCTTTCAACCCATCGCCCTCACCCACGGCATCTTCCGCCAGCACTTCATCCTGTCCGATCTGGAAGGCATGTCTCCCTATGTGCCGGGCGGGAGCATTACTTATTACGGGCTCTTCGATGCGAAAGGCCGCACGGGGATTGCGGCCGGCCACAACAATGACCTTGCGAATTTCTGGGAATGGTATGAGCAGGGCGGGATGCCGCTCACGCCTTCGACCGATGCATTCCGTCTGGGTACGAATGCCGTCGTGTATTCGATGACGCACTGACAAGCAAAGCGGCCTGCGGCGACGACATCAATGCCGCAGCAGAAATACAGGCATTTCGCCTGCGCTGCGGCAGCGCAACAGACGCTTCGCATGACCAGAGGAAGTGTTGATTTCAAGTCGACAGATTGCACTGCCTGCATTCGGAGGGTTGCAATCTTCGTCGCCTGAGCGTTGAATAGCTCACGTCGGAAGCATCGGTTCTATAACTAGAGACAGAGCAACTGCCATGTTCGCTTTCGTCCATGACCGTGTTCATCCCAGTCAGTCGCTGCGAGCGACTTCAGGCCCGTTGCGGCCATGACAACCTTCTTCTCCCTGACGGGTTTCTTTCTGCTGCTGGCACTCCTGGTCCTGTGGGGCGTGGCGTTCTGGAAAAAGCCGCAACTCGCTACCGGCGTTCTGATCGGGGTCATCGGCGCGGCTGCCGTAGTGGGTATCTTCAGAGCGATCAATTTTCATGAGATGCCGATCTGGCTACCCGCGCTGCCTTTCGCAGTAGTGGCCCTGGCGCTCTTCGGCTTCGGTGTGCTTGCGTGGTATTGGGGGAGAACGGACTAGGGAATCCTGGGCAGCATCGTGTTTGCGTTGCTGCAGGACTCAAGAACAGCTTCAGGGACGATCAACAACAAGTTGAGTTGGTGCTCGCGGGTTTCCGACATCAAATCGGGGGTGGCAATGAAGTGCATGTACTATCTCGCGCCTACTCTGGCCAACACACAGCAGATCTCCGACGATCTGCACGCCGTGGGCGTCAGGGACTTCTATCTCCATGTCATTGCCAAGGATGAGGCGGGTCTCAAGAAGCAACACATTCATTCCAGCAATTATCTGGAAACCCTGGACCTCGTTCGCGATGGCGTCATTGGCGGAGTGCTGGGGCTGCTCATCGGCCTTGCCGGAGTCGGCTTGCTGGTCTACTTCCAGCCCTTCCACACCGACGTTCCCAGCTTTGTCTACGTTGCCATCGTCATTCTGGCGGTGTTGCTCGGGACCTGGGAAGGTGGCCTCGTGGGCATCGGCACCCGCAATCACAAACTGGCGAGATTCGATGCCGATATCGAGGCTGGCAAGTTCCTGATGCTCGTCTATGTCCGCAGGGAAAAGGAACCCACCGTCGCCACCATGATGCGCGAACGGCATCCGGAGGCAGACCTCGTGGCAGTCGACAGGCACTTCATCAATCCGTTCAGCAACGTGCAGCGGCTTTCGGAGACATCGATTCCCGGAGCCTGAGCGAGCTGAACTCGAATTGATTGTGGCTTCCGCCTGTAAAGATATAAAGATAAGGACGGGAAAATGGCAATTGCAATTGCGGTGATCCTGCTGGTCATCGGTACGGTTCTCTTCCATTACTTCAGTCCCTGGTGGTTTACCCCGATCGCGTCCAACTGGCAGCAGATGGACGACACCGTCAATCTCACGTTCTGGGTGACAGGCGCGGTCTTCGTCGCGGTGAATCTCTTTCTGGCGTACTGCGTGATCCGGTACCGGCACCGCAAGGGCAATACGGCACACTACGAACCGGAGAACAAGAAACTGGAATGGTGGCTCACTGGCATCACTTCGGTGGGCATCGCCGCCCTGCTCGCTCCTGGCCTTGCGGTCTGGGCCCAGTTCGTAACAGTTCCGGAGGATGCATCCCTGGTTGAAGTGCTCGGACAGCAATGGAACTGGAGCTATCGCTTCCCGGGTCCTGACGGTGCTCTCGGTGCAACGGATCCCGGCCTGATCAGCCTGGACAATCCATTCGGCATGTCACCGGACGATGCCAAGGGCCAGGACGACATCCTGATCGCGAGCCAGGAACTGCATCTGCCGATCAACAAACCCGTCAAGATGCTGATGCGTGCCAAGGACGTCAGCCACCAGTTCGCCGTTCCGCAGTTCCGCGTCAAGATGGATATGGTGCCGGGAACAATCACCTATACCTGGCTGACGCCCACAAGGACCGGGTCATTCGATGCGCTGTGCGAACAGCTTTGCGGCATGGCGCATTTCGCGATGCGCGGCCGCGTCGTGGTCGACGAAGAAAAGGACTTCGAGAGCTGGCTGGCCGGGCAACCGACGTATGCGCAAACGCGCGCGAAAGTTGCGGGCGATCCTGTCGCCGGGCAGGCTCTGTATACCGTTTGCGCGGCGTGTCACGGCGCGCGCGGCGAGGGTAACCCGGCGCTCAATGCTCCGAAGCTCAGTGGCCAGGCTGGCTGGTACCTGGCGAGTCAGCTTGGCGATTTCAAGCGTGGCGTACGCGGGACAGCTGACGCGGACGTCTATGCAAAACAGATGATTCCGTTTGCGAACACGCTTGTCGACGACACGGCAATCAGCAATGTCGTTGCGTACATTACCTCGCTCGAGGAAGAGCGTCCTCCCGCAACCATCGCTGGCGATGCGGCCAGAGGTCGCGCGTTGTTCACGACCTGCTCGGGCTGCCACGGCACCGCCGGACAGGGCATCTGGGCGACCAAGGCGCCTCGCCTCGCGCAGATGAGCGACTGGTATCTGGCCAGGCAGCTACAGAATTTCAGGACAGGAGTGCGTGGCACCCATCCGCAGGATTTCAACGGTGCACAGATGGCGTCGATGGCGCAGGTGCTGGCGGATGACCAGGCGATCAATGATCTGCTGGTCTATGTAAGGAGTCTCTGATGGCGTACGTTGCAATTGCTGATGCCGATCACGAGCACGAGCTCCACGATCCGCAGACGTTCATCCGGAAGTACATCTGGAGCCAGGACCACAAGGTCATTGCCATCCAGTACGCGATCACCGCCATTCTCATCGGTCTGGTCGCACTTGGCCTGTCGGTCATGATGCGTCTGCAGTTGGGCTTCCCGCACGTCTTTTCGCTGATCGCGCCGACCGAGTACTACCAGGCCGTCACGATGCACGGGATGATCATGGTGATCTACCTGCTCACCGCACTCTTCCTTGGCGGCTTCGGTAACTATCTCATTCCGCTGATGGTCGGTTCGCGCGACATGGTGTTCCCTTATCTGAACATGCTCAGTTTCTGGGTGTACCTCCTCGCAGTGCTGGTGCTGGTCGCGGGTTTCTTCGTGCCTGGCGGACCGACTGGAGCAGGCTGGACGCTCTATCCACCGTCAGCCATTTCCGCCGGAACGCCCGGCGCGACGTGGGGCATCATCTGCATGCTTGCATCGCTGGCCATTTTCATCGTCGCTTTCACGATGGGCGGCCTGAACTACGTAACGACCGTCCTGCAGGCCCGCTGCCGCGGCATGACCATGATGCGGATGCCACTTTCCGTGTGGGGCATCTTCATGGCCGCCATCCTCGGCCTGCTGGCATTTCCTGCCCTTTTTGTATCTGCGATCATGATGACGCTCGACAGTCTCGCAGGGACCAGCTTCTTCATGCCCGCCGTTGCGTCGATGGGAGAGCCGGCGACCCATAACGGGGGCAGCCCGCTGCTGTTCCAGCACTTGTTCTGGTTCTTCGGGCACCCGGAGGTCTACATCGTCGCCCTGCCGGCTTTCGGGATCGTGTCGGACCTGCTCAGCGTCCATGCCAGGAGAAACATCTTTGGCTACCGCATGATGGTCTGGGCCATTGTAGGCATCGGCTGCCTGAGTTTCGTCGTGTGGGCTCACCACATGTACGTCAGCGGCATGAACCCCTATTTCGGGTTCTTCTTCGCCACGACCACACTGATCATTGCCGTGCCGACCGCGATCAAGGTCTACAACTGGGTGCTGACCCTGTGGCGCGGCGATATTCATTTCACGGTGCCGATGCTGTTTGCGATCGGCTTCATCTTCACGTTCGTGAACGGTGGCCTGACGGGACTGTTTCTCGGCAACGTCACGGTGGATGTGCCGCTGTCTGCAACCTACTTCGTGGTCGCGCACTTCCATATGGTCATGGGTGTGTCGCCGATCCTGGTGGTATTCGGGGCGATCTATCACTGGTACCCGAAAATGACTGGCCGGTTCCTGAACGACACCCTGGGCAGAATCCACTTCTGGATGACGTTTATCGGTACGTACTGCATTTATCTTCCCATGCACTACCTCGGGATCATGGGCGTTCCCCGCCGGTACTACGCCTACAGCAACAGCATCGAGTTCATCCCGCTGTCTGCGCAGACCATGAATGCCTGGATCACCATTGCAGCCTGTATCGTGGCTGCCGTGCAGATGATCTTTCTGTTCAATCTGGTCTGGTCGCTGTTCCACGGCAAGCTTGCCGGCAGCAATCCGTGGCGGGCTGCTTCGCTTGAATGGCAGACACCTGACACGCCGCCCAAGCACGGCAACTGGGGGCATGACCTGCCAGTCGCCTACCGCTGGCCCTACGACTACAGCGTGCCCGGAGCACCGGAGGATTTCATTCCGCAAAACGTACCTGCGGATCCCACTCACGAAAGTCCCGAGCATCACTCATGAGTCTGAACGTCGCCTACGCGGCACTCATCGGCGGCGTGCTCGTCTGGTGGTTTCTCGTCCGGCGGCTCATGGCCAAGTCGTGGGAGACTGCAGGCACGCTCGCGCAGCCGGATACCGCAGGTCAGATGAACATTCCGGCGGCCCGGATTGGTCTCTGGGTTTTTCTCGCGGTCGTAACCTCGCTGTTTGGACTGTTCATCACCGCCTACTACATGCGGATGGGCCACGGGCATGGTGCCATTGCGCCCTATGCCGACTGGCTGGCGGTCAGCGAGCCGCCGGTCCTGTGGCTTAACACCGCGTTGCTGCTGGTGGGCAGTATCGCGATGCAATGGGCGCGCAATGCTGTCCTGACGGGAAAAAAGGACCGCGCAAAATTCGCGCTCTCGGCGGCGGGCCTGCTCACCATTGCTTTCCTTGTCGGCCAGCTAAGCGCGTGGAACCAGTTGCAGGCGACGGGATACTTCACTCCCGCCAATCCTGCGATCGCATTCTTCTACGTATTGACCGCCCTGCATGGACTGCATCTGCTGGGTGGGCTGTACGTCTGGGGAAGAACGCTGATTCGCATGTCGCGACCCGCATCTGAATTGATCGACGTGAGCCTGAGCGTGGAGCTGTGCACCGTATACTGGCACTACCTGTTGATCGTCTGGCTCGCCCTGTTTGCAATGCTGCTCTCCACCTGAAGACGGGAACCCATCGCCATGGCAGAAGAAACTGCGATCGCTGCTCAGTCCCCCACCGCGCTGCCTGGACTGCAAGGCGCCGTCTCGGACTGGTCTGCCGACAAGCAGGCGTTCCCGGTGCCATGGGGCAAGGTGATGATGTGGATCTTTCTGCTGAGCGACACGTTCATCTTCAGCTGTTTCCTGACCGGCTACATGAATGTACGGATGTCGACGACCGTGCCATGGCCGGTCCCCAGCGAAGTCTTCGCGCTCACCATCAACGGCGTCCATATCCCTCTGGCCCTGATCGCGATCATGACCATGGTCCTGATCACCAGCAGCGGCACGATGGCCATGGCCGTCAACTTCGGCTACCGCCGCAATCGCGCCTATACGACCGCCCTGATGCTGATCACCGCGGCCTTTGGTGCCACATTCGTCGGCATGCAGGCGTTCGAATGGACCAAGTTGATCGTGGAGGAAGGGGTCAGGCCGTGGGGCAACCCCATGGGTGCGGCGCAGTTCGGCTCGACTTTCTTCATGATCACCGGCTTCCACGGCCTGCACGTCTCGGCCGGCGTCGTCTATCTCATCGTCGTTGCAATGCGTGTGTGGAACGGTTTCTACGACCGCAAGGGAACGTACGAAACAGTGGAAGTCGCCGGACTTTACTGGCACTTCGTCGATCTCGTATGGGTCTTCATCTTTGCGTTCTTCTATCTCTGGTAGGTAACACCGATGGAACACCAGGCCTCAGTACATGCGGAAGGTCAACAGCATCCAATCAAGCTCTACATGTGGATATGGGGGCTGCTGTTCGTATTCAGCGCCTTCTCCTATCTCGTCGACTATCTCGATATCAAGGGCGTACTGCGCTGGACACTGATTCTGACGTTCATGATCGTGAAAGCGGGGTTCATCGTAGGGATCTTCATGCACATGGCATGGGAGCGGTTGGCGCTCAAGATGGCCATCCTCGTGCCGCCGCTGTGCCTCCTGATACTCATCGGCCTGATGGCAATCGAGGGCGACTACACGTTCGTCACGCGGCTGGCAGCATTTGTGAAGCCCTGACCGGACTCAAGGAACGCGCATGAGTGTCGCCCACGATCGCAAGTTCACCGACATGTTCACGCTGGTCGTCGGCATACTGGCCGGCGTCGCTGTGGGTATCTATTTTCTTTCTTCGTACGTCGCAGGCCTTACGCAGGAAACGCAGGTGCGTGACGATGCGGTATACCAGCGTCAGGTTGCGGATCGTATTGCGCCGGTTGGCAAGGTAGCTGTCGCGGGCCGGGACAATTCGGCCCTTGCGCTTCCCGTAGTTGCTGCATCAACTGCGCCGGCGGTGTCCACAACGGTGCTGTCCGGCGAGGAGGTCTACCAGATGGCTTGCGTGCTATGCCATGGTGCAGGTGTTGCCGGCGCACCGAAGTACGGAGACAAGGCGGTATGGGCGCCCCGCCTGGCCAAGGGCATGGATGTGCTGCATCAGAACGCCTTGAAGGGAACGCAGAGTTCGACCGGAATCATGCCTGCCAAGGGTGGCCGGGTTGATCTCGCGGATGCTTCGATCGTGAATGGCGTCGACTATATGGTTGCCGCGGTGAAGTGACGGACTTACGTAGCGCTCAAGCCAACTCATGAAAGCAATGTGGACCTACCTTGATCGTTCCAGGGCAAAGCTGCTCTGGTCTGCCGGATGTGTATTTGCCGGCCTGACCCTGATCTTCAGCCGAACCGTGGTAACTTGCGTACAGAGCGCCGCGGTGGATGCCGCAAACTCGACGGCCAGCACCAGCACTCTGCAAATCGGGCTGATCGTTGGGTGCGCAGCGACTGCAGCTGTCGTCGTCTGCGTGTTGCTGCATTCCATTGCCACGTATCCCGCCAGGGAACGCTCGGGCATGCGTCACTTCCACGCATTCGGTGAGTTCTGCTGGGCGCTGGTTCCCGTTGTCATCCTATTCGGAATGGCCGCTCCCGCTGTGAGTGGCATGTTGGCAGGCGACACTGCAATTGCACAGCAGGCCGCGGCCAACACCGGCTATCGTTGCGCGATCGTCCACGAGAGTTCCTGACTCGCGGCTACCACTCGCCGGTATTGGGCATCGAAGCCCAGGGTTCCTTGGGGGAAAGCGCACCACCCTTCTGCAGCAGCTCCACGGATATACGCTCGGGCGACCTTACGAAGGCCATCCGCCCGTCTCGTGGTGGGCGGTTGATGGTGATGCCCTGGTCCATCAGGTGCTGGCACGTCGCATAGATATCGTCCACCTCATACGCCAGGTGGCCAAAGGCACGGCCGATTCCGTAGTCCTCAGGATCCCAGTTGAAGGTGAGTTCGATCTCGGGACCCTGATCCAGCGGTGCGCTGAGAAACACCAGCGTAAAGCGCGCCTTGTCATTGTCGATTCTGCGCGATTCCTTCAGACCGAGTCCGCCACAATAGAACCGGAGTGAAGCTTCAAGATCGCGGACACGAACCATTGTATGCAGGTATTTCATGAAGCACTTGCCCGTGGAGATTGTCAGTCGCAATTAATACAGACAAAGGCCGAAGATTGCGACAGCTGCTGTTGCTGGGTCACTCTCGCGGCACGAAGCCGCGGCAGCAACGCGCTGATTGCAACATGAGCATCAAGGCACAGCTTTGCCTCGGGCGTCAGCCTGGCCGGGTTGCGAATCCGTTCATCCACTTCGTCAATGAATAACGCATCCAGCGATTCAAGATTGTCGATGGTCTGATCGATCAACACGACAGGATCAGTGAACATGATAGAGCCCTCAGGGAAGACGGGCTGTTGTTATATACAGTTCCCGGTTACCTTGCAATAGGTGCGCAGCACACTCTCGATTGGGTCGGTCACCAGAGTTCAGGCCACGTTACTTTCTCGTATTCTTTCAATTCGTTATAGCACCTTATGAAACACCTTTCGAAGTATATTCGATGGATCTCCTGACTTCATTGAATCCTTTCAATTCCTGGACGAAGCGGCAGTTGCGATTTCGGTGGCTGATTGAGCTGCCGTGCTTTCGTAGTACCTGACGAAGGTGCGCGGTTCGACTGCATCGTAATCTTTCAGGTTCTGCGCCCACCGATAACCGATCGGCTGAAACCTGAGATCGGCACGCACAACTAGCGGTCCGCTTGCCCGACCCGTGTCGATGTCGAACCGGACGCTGTCGCTCCCGCCGAGAAAATCCGGATCCGTGGACGCATCACCCTGCACCGCGACATCTGCACTCGCCCTGCTCTTGTCGAATCCCGCCGGCAGCAGTCGGTTGTCCTTCGTGTAACGCAGGGCCCTGAGCAGGCCGGTCGTTACGCGATTGTCCGTATCGACCATGATCGCCTCGTAGATCTGCACGTCTGCCGGGCTGCGGATCACGTCGTGGTGGGCTTCGAATCGCTGTGCATCTTCATCGTTGTCATTACCTGCGATCGCCCCGTCCGCGCGCAACGCGCCCGATTCGAACACCAGCCTGCCTGCAGCGTCCCGCACCGTGACGTGCAGCCAGGCGCGGCGTGAAGGATAGGCTGTCGGAAACTTGTGGCCCGACAGATTGCGGACTTGCACGGTAAACTGTGAGCGGCCACCATTGGTCGTGATGGGACTGATGTCGAGCTGAGCGGTGCGGGTCTTCAAAAACTCCTCTGTGCGCAGGGCGGAGGCTTCCAGTTCCTGCGGCTCGGCGACGACACCGAGGTCGTCGCGAAACCTGTTCATCAGCCGCAGCATGAAGGCGTTGCCACCCACGAATGTGTGCTGCGAGACTCCGTTGCGCGGCTGTCCCAGCGTGGCGCTGATCGGCACCGCCACATCCACTACGGGCATATGGCAATTCTGGCAGCTCTCCTTGTTGACGAACGCACTCTGCTGCCATTCCACATAGGGCATCTGCTCCGGAAACTGGCCGATGGCCTTGCCGGAGCTGTCCAGCGTGGTCGTATACAGCGTATGGCAGGTCGCACACATTTCGGATTGCCTGATGTGTGCGGACTCCGTGGGCAGGAAATCCCCGGTGCTGGAATGCATGACGCGCTGGCGGCCGATATCGACAGCATAGGGCCCAAATATCGGACGACTTGCGCCGTTGGTGCCGGCACCGATCAGGTAGCCCCCATCAAAACTCTCGTGCTTGCCGAAATTGTCCGGCTTGATCTGGTGGCAGACCGAGCAAGTCACGCCATCCAGCGCCAGATGCACGGAATCAGGATCTTTCGCAGCCGCCTCCATGATCGAGAAAATCCTGGGCGCCTCGCCGGCCGCACGTGACAGGGTATGCGCCGTTGGCATATGACACACCGAGCACTTGTCTTCGATCGCGGCAACCGCCGTGGGGTTTTCCATGGACTCACGCCGCACGCCAGCACGCCAGTAGGGATCGCGTGCCGAAAGTGCCATCATCGTCGCGCGCCACTGATAGCCAAAGGACATGTCCTTGCCAGAGGGTGTGGTCAGGTTGCTGTGGCAACCGATGCAACGCGCGCTCTCGATGAATATGGGCTGCGGAGCTGCCAGGCCCGCAGCGTCTTGCGAATCGGTGACCGCAGTTGCGGCGTTACTGTAATCTGTCATCCTGAAAACGAGAATGAGAAGCAAAAGTAATGCGAACCATCGCCATCGCGCACTATGCAGGTCGTTTCCACTCAGAAGGCGTTTTGTTGTCATTGCATGCTGAATGTTACTCTCGCGCAAACAGCCGAAGAAGACATAGTTGCCCGTGACGAGTGAATCTTCAAATTTCCCGAGTGCAATACGCCCGACGGTCGGAACGCTCTGCGTACTCACCGCACTGACTGTCGCGGGCTGCATCAGTAGCGGTGGCGATCCTTACAGCGAGAATGCCGCGAAAGAGGCGCTCATACGCGGTCCGCGGACCGGCAAACAGCTGTTCGACGACAACTGCGCCGCATGTCACGGCAGCAATGGCAAGGGCCGCCCTGTCACCCAGGTGGGCTTTGAGCAGCCGCTGCCGGATTTCGCGGACTGCGCATTCAACTCGACTGAACAGTCGCCCGACTGGGTTGCGATTTCGCACGAAGGCGGACCCATTCGCGGCTTTTCACCCGATCATGCCTGCTTTTGGCGACGCGCTGACGACTGCAGAGCTGGAGAAACTCATCGAGTATGTTCGCGGCTTCTGCACAGACAAGCGCTGGCCGCGGGGTGAACTGAACTTTCCATTGCCACTATTCACCGAGAAAGCCTTCCCGGAGAACGAAACCCTGCTGAAGTCCGTCATCGACGAGGATGGCAGCAGCGAAACAAAGCTCATATACGAAAAGCGCGTCGGTGCGCGCGGCCAGTATGAACTCGTGCTGCCGTACGTGAACCGCGACAGCGGCGCACCGAACAACTGGGAGCACGGCTTCGGCGATATCGCAGTCGCGTACAAGCACGTGCTGGCACACAGTTACGAGGGAGGTTACATCCTTAGTGCCGCCGCGGAACTGTCGCTCCCCACGGGCAGCGACGAATCGGGCCTTGGCGACGGTCATTCGGTCATGGAAGGTTTCCTGGCTGCGGGCAAACAGTTGCCACAGGACTTCTTCATTCAGTCACGTGTCATCTACAAGGCACCGCTCGATGGCTCGACCCGCGAAGCGGAACTGCAGGTCGCATTCGGCCGATCGATGACCAGCGGCGGACCCTACGGCCGCCAGTGGAATCCGATGATCGAAGTGCTGGGTGCCCGGTCGCTCGAGTCGGGCGCCAGCACGGAATGGGACTGGGTGCCGCAGGTACAATTCAGCATCAACCAGCGGCAACACCTGCTGGGCAGCATCGGCGTGCGCCTGCCGCTCACTGATCGTGACTCCCGCGACCCGCAGATCGGTGCCTATTTCCTGTGGGACTGGTTCGACGGCGGCTTGCGCGAAGGGTGGTAGCGATGACATCAATGCTTGCAAGGCTTGCACGACGCAGTTGCGATCTGTCAGAGCGCTGGTTTCCGGACCCCTACATATTCGCGGTGCTTGCCGTCCTGATCGTCGTGATTGCGGCGGTATTTATCGGCTCGCAACCCTCCATGGTCGCCCTGAAGTTCGGAGAAGGCTTCTGGAGCCTGATCCCGTTCACCATGCAGATGAGCTTCATCATCATCGGCGGCTATGTGACCGCGGATTCCCCACCCATAGAAAGTCTGACTCAGCGGCTGGCAATGCTGCCCCGAACCGGTCGCGGCGCCGTGGCGATGGTCGCGACCTTCAGCATGCTGTTGTCGCTGCTCCACTGGGGACTGAGCATGATCCTCGGCAGCCTGCTGGTGCGCGCGCTCTCGCGTCGCGAGGAATTGCGCATGGACTACCGGGCTGCAGGCGCCGCAGCCTACCTGGGTCTGGGCGCCACGTGGGCGATGGGACTGTCGTCCTCGGCAGCACAGTTGCAGGCCAATCCGGCCAGCATGCCGCCGTCGCTGCTCGCCATTTCCGGCGTCATTCCCTTCAGCGAGACGATTTTCCTCTGGCAGTCACTGGTCCTCACCGGCATCCTGATTGTAGTCAGCACCTGGATCGCGTGGGCCACTGCGCCGGCACCGTCGCAGGCCCGCACCATGAGCGACCTGGGAATTGCCCTCGACGATCGCAAGGTTGAACTCCCACCCCGGACCCGACCCGGTGACTGGCTCGAATACAGTCCTCTTATCAATGTCTTCCTGGTCCTGCTCGGCGCAGGATGGCTGTTCATGGAATTCTCGGCAAAAGGCGCGATCAGCGCTGTCGCCAATCTGAACACCTACAATCTGATCTTCCTGATGCTGGGGCTTGCGCTGCAATGGCGCCCGCGCCGCTTCCTGAATGCGGTTGCCCGCGCCGTACCCAGTGTGGCCAGCGTTCTGATCCAGTTTCCCCTATACGGAGCCACGGCGGCGATCCTGACGGTGCGACGAATGCTGAGGGTGTGTCCGTTGTGACGCTGCTGACTCATGCCTTCAGCCAGATCACGACCAGCCACACCTTCGCGCTGGTCATCGGCGGCTACTCGGCGGTGATGGGCATGTTTATTCCGTCGGGCGGCGGCAAGTGGATCATCGAAGCGCCCTATGTCATGCAGGCGGCAGTCGAACTCCAGTATCCACTCGGCTGGGCGGTCCAGATCTACAACGCTGCGGAAGCGCTACCCAATCTGATCAATCCCTTCTGGATGCTGCCTGTGCTCGGCGTGCTCGGAGTCAAGGCGCGCGATCTGATCGGCTTTACCTTCATGCAGTTCATCGTGAACGCGCCACTGGTCCTGATGCTGCTGTGGCTGCTGGGAATGACGCTGGACTACCACCCCCCTGTCATCCCGGCAACGCCGTAATCGGTCGCTGCCGGGATCGATTTCGACTTCCGCTACTTCGAACTCCTCGGTTCGATGCGCAGCACTGCACCCTGGTCTTCATCGGTGACCAGGTACAACAGACCGTCGGGACCCTGTTGCACGTCTCGATCCGCTGGTGCAGGTCTACAAGCAACGACTCCCGGCGCAGCTCCTCCATTTTCTCGTTGAAGAGAATGCGTTCGGCATGCCCGGTACCTGGAATCTCCCCCGTCCTCAAGCTTCCGAC
>CAWFXI010000010.1:35000-336510 GCA_963819685.1 uncultured Pseudomonadota bacterium | reverse complement strand
AGGAAATCCAACCACAAGAAGAAGGTAGAGGCGCCCTGTGGGGCGCCTCTGTTTTGCCCCACCGCACCCCTCACGTCCGGAACCCTTCCATCAGCTTGCCGAGACGCATGCTGGCATCCAGGAGCGCGCTGGCCGATGCCGCCATGTCCTTGGTGGAGGCGCTTTGCTGTTCCGCGGCCAGACGGACACCTCCTCGCTCGAGGAGGCGTGCTCGGCCGCGGCGCGGGCTACCAGGGCGGTGCGCGCCGCCAGCTCACCAACGACGTCCCGGGTCTCCACTGCCTGCCGCGAGAGTCCGGGAAGCTTCGTCGGTCTGCACCTCGGCGATCGCCGTCCCAATGGTGTCGAGGCCCTGCACCACTGCTCAGGGCGACGGACTCGATGCCGGCCGCTTTGAGTGGTGCCCACCTGCATGACTATTTCGGCGATCTGCCCGCACTTCGTGGCACGCAGGAATTCCACTGTCTTGGTGACCTCGCCGGCGGCGCGAGCGCTCGAGTCCGCGAGCTGGCGGACCTCATCGGCCACCACGGCAAACCCCCGTCCGTGCTCCCCGGCCCGGGCCGCCTCGATCGCCGCGTTGAGGGCGAGCAGGTTGGTTTGGGTGGAGATCTGCTTGATCAGGTCGATGAACTCGGTAATGGATTCCGACTGTCCTACCAGCGCGCGCCCTGCTGGGCACTGTCTGCACCACCCACGGACATCCAGCAGGGTGGTGCGGGCCGTCTCCACGTCCTGTGGTAACGCAGGGCGGTCCGGCGGATCTCCTCCGCCAGGCGCACCGCCTTCGGGCCCCCTCTGCGTTGGATGAGGATGCTTCCCGGAGCCGTCCGAGGAGCTGATCGGCCTCCGTTCATCCCCTGTACCTGATGTTCCGCCGCACTGGAGATCTTGACCATCGCCGCGGAAACTTGCCGCTCGACGCGGCGATCTCCTCACTCATGGCCGAGAAGTCGCTGGCGCCAGCGGAGAGCTGCTGGGATCCGCGGGTCACGGCGCTGACGACCTCCCGGAGCCTGGCGCCCATGTCATCGAACGCCCGGGCCAGCCGGGCGAGTTCATCGGGCATCTCGCGCAGCTGGAGGGGACGGAGGTCCCCGGCACCGAATCGATCGGCCGCCGCGATCAGCCGTCCCAGGTGACGGTCGAGTACCCGGATGAGGCCCAGGCCAGCGCCGATCCCGGCAGCGAGAGCAAGCAGGGCACACACGATGAGCAGTTGCTGAAACGCGCCGGCCTGTCGCTGAAGCTCGCGGGTCCGCTGCATCGCGTGCCCGGTCTGCTGGTCATTGGAGATGCCGTACGACCCGATCAGGCTGTCCGTGGCCCCTCCGGCCTGCGTGGCGATCAGACGGGCCTCCTTGCCGCGCCCGATTCGGCCAGCGCGTGGGCCGTAGCGTACGCCGACCTCCAGTTGCGCCTGACTGACCGCCACCTGGTTGATCAACCGGCGATCGTTACCGGTGAGATGCGGGAGATCGCGCATCCGGCTCTGGAAGACGTACGCGGAGTCGCCACTGGCCAGGAACTGCGCCTTGATCGCCGGGTTGGGCGTTGAGCAGGTACTCCTCCGCCAGGCGGATCTCGCTCAGGACGGCCGAGACCAGGGAGCTCCCCAGACTGGTGCCCTCCTGGACGGCGGTAAGCTCGCCGACGGTCTGCCGGGTCACGCTGCGGAGGGCAGACACGCCGACCACGGCCATGCCGAGGATCAGCACCACCGTGCATTACCATGGCGGCACCGGTCAGTTGACGGATGCTCCGGAACTGGATCACAGCCCCTCCACGGGACGGAGCAGCCCGTGCTCGATTCGGCCGATGATCACCCGCTAGCACGGCACGTCACCGTTTCGGTCGAAGGCGATCTCGCCCGTCCGCCCTGGAAGGGGGGGCTGCTCTGCCCAATCGCCGCGACAGCGTCCCGGATCTTCGGGCCGCTGGTGCCTACCCGGGCGATGACGTCGCCGGAGATACACGATGTCGTAGGTTGCCGCCGCGGGCTGATTGGGGTGCAATGAGGCGGGGAACGCACGCGCGTCCGCCCGAACGAACGCCCGGTTCCTGGGGGTCTCGAAGCTGGGGAGATAGGCATTCGAGATATACGAGCCCTCGGCGAAGCCCGCCGATCCCCTCGAGGCCCTCGAGCGCACCCCGCCGAGCATCAGCACCGTAACTCCGCGGGCCCGCGCGGATCGAAGGACCTCGGCGGCTTCTCCGCCGGTTCCCGCCCAGAAAAATGAACTGGCTGGTGCGCCGCCGGGCGAGTCGCTCGATAAACGGCTCGACCGCCGGCATCGGGCCGAGGTACGGGTCGATGTCATCGAGCATCCCTCCCTGGCGGGCAAACTCGCTGGCGAACGTGGCCCGGATGCCGCGACCGTACTCGTCGTTCAGGTAGAGTATGGTCCCCCGGGTGAAGCTCAGTCGCTCGGCGGCGAACCGGGCGAGGGCCGCGCCCTGCTGCAGGTCCGACGGGCAGGTGCGGAAGGTGTAGGCCCCGGCCGCCGTCACCGCCGGGGCGGAGGAAGAGGGAGAGATCTGCACCACCGGCCGTCGGGCCCCGTTGTACGCCGGGGCGGCCGCGAGCGTCGTTCCCGAGTACACATGGCCGACGACGGCGGCGACGCCGGCCTCCTCGAGACCCGTGGCGACCACCACGGCTGAATCGGGCTTCGAAGTCATCTTGGGCGAGAGCTCGATCGGTCGGCCCGTGATCCCGCCGCGGCTGTTCATCTGCCGGACGGCAAGTTGCGCCGCGTGTCGCATGGGGGCGCCGACCGAATCGGTGAAGGGGCCCGCCAGCCCGATCCGGATCGGGCCGTCGTCGCGGGAGCAGGCGAACAGGACGAAAGTGAACAGCGATGGAAGCGACGGCTCGCGCCGGCGGGCCGCCGGGGCAGGAGTTGATTCACGCGGATCTCCGGGGGGGAAAGGGGAACAGGGTAAAGGCTAGCGCCGTGCTCGCGGCGGGCAATCCCGTCGGCTATCTTGCCGCATGCGCGACTGGGCCGGGCGGGCGTCGCGGCGGAGTTCGATCTGCACGGCCAGACCGTACTCGCGGCGGCGACCGAACGTCGAGCGTTTCCTTGAAGACCCAGGCGGGGGCGCGGCGGGGCGGTCATCGTCCGGCTGATCACTGGCCGGGGGAGGGGCGGTGGTGGCTGCTCCGGTCCGCACCCGCGTCCGCTCCCTCCTCCGCCGGCTTCAAGGATGAGGGTCGCCTGGTGACGGGAGTTTCGTGCTGGAAGACCAGTGGGGAGCTTTCTCGTCCGGCTCAGGGACTAGCGGCGGGCGTCGGGTGGCACGCGCGGCGTCGGCCCGCGCGTTACGGTCTGGCCGGTTCCGCCTCTCGTCGCCGGCCCCGCCGTCCAGCACCCGGCCATCCACCAGGCTGACCGAGGCGACCTTCTCGCCCCTTCTCGATCCGCCACGTGAGCCGCAGCATCCGCCCCTGCCGCACCCACTGCAGCATCCACTGGGGTCCCTGCACCCTGGCACCGACCGCCCCGAAGGCCGCTTCGAGCTCGGCTCCTCCAGCCATCGAGCTGCTCGCCGGTGAGCGGGCTCGACAGCGTGAGGATTCCGGTGGCGCTGTCCATGGCGGAGAGCCAGAGTCGACTACCCGACGACTCCGCGGGATCGACGACGGTGGCTGCGGCACTCGACGACGCTGCGGTCCCGGCGGGCGCGCTACAGCGAAGCCCGGCGCCGCCGAGGGCCGCGACCCGCTGTCGGACGGCGCCGAGCGGGGCGCCCGGCCTCGAAGCCGAGGAAGCTGAGCGGGCGGTGCCGGGGCCTGGGCCAGGGTGCCGGCGGCGGAAGCCAGCTCCAGTGCGCGGAAGGCAGCGAGAGCGCATGAAGAAGTATCGCGGCCGAGCGGGGGAGGTGAAGCCGGACCCCGGGATTGAGCGGCCCCGGCAGGCTCGGGTCCGGCCTGCACTCACCGCCGGGGCCCGATGCAGTGTTCGCTGGTCAGGCCTTGCGCACGTTCGACGCCTGCAGGCCCTTCGGCCCCTCGACGATGTCGAACTCCACCGCTCACCCTCGGCCAGGGAGCGGAAACCCTCGTCGGATGGCGGTGTGGTGGACGAAGACGTCCTTCCCGCCTTCCTGGGCGATGAAGCCGAAACCCTTCGCATCGTTGAACCACTTCACGGTACCCTTCGCCATTGCTTCTACCTCGGATTTGGAGCTCACTGGCTCCGGAGTGCCCCCGGCCGGAATGACCGGGGCAAAACACGATCACCGGTCCCTCCGGGACCGGCGTGGACAGCGGCGCTTTGAGGGGAAGGTGGTGCGGACTCAGCGGCCATGCGATAAGGTTCTGCCCGGGCGGAACTTGTCAAGAAGGCCGGTCGGTGGAGTTGAGCCTCCTCTTCTCCCGAGGCTCGCATGCTCCCCTTTCGTCTTCTCGCGCTGCTCCAGCAGCCCGTCCCCGCCCCCGACTCCGGTCGCACCCCGGCCGGCCGCCTCCCCGATTGCGAGGGCGGTAATCCAGCCCGCCGAAGCCGCGGTGCTCGTGGGGGACTCGCTCACGCTGAAGGCGCGGCCTACGACTGATTGGGGAAGGATACTCCGAGTGTCGGTCCCTGGTTCGCGGCCGGCGGTATTTCGAGGGATCGGTGGACAGCCTGGGGGTCGTGACCGCGGGGTCAACCAGGTACATCACGGTGACCGCCCTGGTTCGGCCCAAGGCGGGCGGCCGGGCAACGACGGCGCAGGACGGTGACGGTGCCACCCCAGCCGGCGACTGGTTCACCCTCGCGCCGGAGCCGACGCGCCTGTACGTCGGGCAGTCCCACGCATACATGGTCGGCACGCCATACAGCGCCGATGAGCGGCATCGGCGCTACGACCAGGTCTCCTGGGTCTCGGACCGGCCGGCTGTCGGGTGCGGTTTCGGCCGATGGACGGTCACGGCCGGACAGCCCGGGCAGGGACGTCACAGCCACGGCCGGTCGGGCCACCCGGCGGCTCGAGCTCCGGGTGGTGCCGAACCCGGTAACCCAGGTGGCGCTCGAGCCGGCTCAGCGCCCGAGGTGCGTGCCGGCGACGTCATCAAGTTCCGGTTCGTCGCCCGTGCCGCAACGGCATGCTGCTCGACGATGAGTGGTGTACGTTCCTCAAGCAGCACAATGTCCTGGTGGGCCTGAGCGTCGACGGACCGCGGGAGATCCACGACACCTACCGCGTCGACCGCAAAAAGAAAGGAACCTTCGACCGCGTGATGGAAGGCTGGCGCTACCTGCGCAAGCACGATGTCGATTTCAACATTCTCTGTACGGTCAATGCCGCCAACGAAAAGCACGGCCGCACGGTCTATCGTTTCTTCCGCGACGAGCTTGACGCAAAGTGGGTGCAATTCATTCCGATCGTCGAGCGCGCCACCGAACAGACGCTGGATATCGCCAATCTGGGCTGGAGCGAGCAGCCCGGCAAGAAGCGACTGCTTTATACGCAGACCGGCAACAAGGTCACGGAGCGAACTGTCGGCGCGGAGCAATATGGCCGCTTCCTCATCGACGTGTTCGAAGAGTGGGTGCGCCACGACGTGGGCCAGGTCTACGTGCAGCTGTTCGACGTGACGCTCGAGGCGTACTTTGGTACTCATCGACTCTGTATTCATGCGCCGACATGCGGGTACGGCCCGGCGCTGGAGTACAACGGCGACCTGTATTCCTGCGATCATTTCGTCGAACCGAAATACCTGCTGGGCAACATTCACAAGACGCACATGCTGGAGCTGGTGGCGTCGGCCGAGCAGCGCAAGTTCGGGGACGACAAGCGCGATACGTTGACTGCCCAGTGCAAGAGCTGCGCAGTCAGGCCGGTGTGCAACGGCGGCTGTCCGAAGGACCGGTTCGCGCTTTCGCGTGACGGTGAGCCGGGACACAACTATCTATGTGCCGGGCTCGAGCTGTTCTTCAAGCATACGATGCCGACGATGCAGGCAATGGCGCAGCTGATCCAGCAACGACGGTATCCCGCGGAGCTGATGCCGCAGATTGCCGCCGAAGATGCAAAGCGCGGCCCGTATAAGCCCTGTCCCTGTGGCAGTGGCAGGAACTTCCGCTTCTGCCACGGCGATCGCGCACCGAAATCGCCGTTCAGCGCGTTGGGCGCAGCGAGTGCGGGGACCGCATGAATAAGAGAATTGGGAGTCAAGCATGAAAAAGAAGCCAAACATCCTCCTCATTCTGACCGATCAGCAGCGGTTTCCGCCGGTCTACGAAAACGAAGATCTGAAACGTTTCCGGCGCGAGGTGCTCAAGGGCGAGCAGAGCTTGCACGATGCGGGCGTGTCATTCGATCGCCACTACACGATGTCGGCGGCCTGCACGCCCAGCCGCGCGTCCCTGTTCACGGGTCAATATCCTTCGCTGCATGGCGTCACGCAAACTGACGGGATTGTCAAAGCGCCCGACGGTCCGGAGATGCAGTGGCTCGCGCCCGACACGATCCCGACCATGGGCGACTGGTTTCGCGCTGGCGGCTACCGGACCTTCTACAAGGGCAAGTGGCACGTGTCCCACGCGCACCTGCCTGCCCCGGGTGGCGAGGGACAGCTGCAGACGCTGACCGAGGAAGGCAAGCCGATTCCGGAGAATATCGCGACTTTTCTCAAGGCGGACCTGCTCGAGCCGTACGGCTTCTCGGAGTGGGTCGGACCCGAACCCCACGGTCTGGGCGCACAGAACACCGGCACCGCGCGGGACCCCTTCACGGCCGACGAAACCATCGCTCTGCTGAAGCGGCTCGATACCGATGCCAATGACCAACCCTGGCTCACGGTGTGTTCGTTGCTCAATCCACACGACATAGCGGTGTTCGGTTTGATGGCTTTTCCGCAGGGCGTGCACTACGACACGAAAGAAATTCCCTCGATTCCGAATGCGCCGACGCACAAGGAGGACCTGTCCACCAAACCATCAGCCCAGCAGAGCTATATCGATGTCTGGGGCAAGATGCTGGCGCCGCAGCCTTGGATCGAGACCCAGCGGAAGTTCTACTTTCAGATGCAACGCAATGTGGACGACCAGATCGCACGTGTGCTCGAAGCGCTGCATGTCACGAGCCAGTTCGAGAACACGATAGTGGTGTTCAGTACCGACCACGGCGACATGCTCGGCGCCCACGGCGGTATGCACCAGAAATGGCACATCGCCTACGAAGAGGCGACGCACATTCCGTTCGTCGTCGCCGGCCCCCTGATCAAGGGACCCCGCAGCGTCGAGATGCCGACGAGCCACGCGGACGTCTTGCCGACCCTGTTGGGACTCGCGGGTATCGACCAGGCCGCGGCCTTAAAGCAGATTTCCACGACACACAAGGAAGCGTACCCGCTGGTGGGCCGCGACTTGTCGGGCGTAATCCTCGGCACTGACCAGGCACCCGCGACAGAGCCGGTGTTGTTCATGACCGACGACGAGATCACCGAAGGTAGCGATATCCCGAAGAGCCCGTTCCAGATCTGGGCCCGCAAGATCGGCACTTACCACCACATCGTCCAGCCCAATCACATAGAAATGGTAGTGGCCGAGGTCGATGTGAATGACCAGAAGCACCTGGTCAAACTGGTGCGGTACCACGATAACCCGCAATTCTGGACGGTGCCCGGCGAGCGTGACGAGCGCCTCATGCGCCGCAAGAAGATCAACCAGGTCAGCGAACGCAGCCCGGACGAGTACGAGCTCTACGATCTCACTCTGGACCCAACCGAATCGCGAAACCTCGCGCACGCGAAGCACTCCGACGAGCGCTCCCGCGAATTGCTGGCGAGGATGCGAAAGATCCTGATCGAACAGCTTGCGGAGAAACGCCAGGTGCCCGCTGAGGGCGGTATTCCGGGATATCAGCCGCCCAAGGCGGCTACAGCCTGAATAGGTATAAGTACGGGTACTTGGCTGTAGTACTCCCGGCTCATGATTCGCAATTGCCGTGTGTGAGCCAGGCGTTGCCTGCAATTTCGAGTTCTTGATGATGTTTTTTGCAGAATTCTTGCTTGCAACCGGACGTGAAGAAGAGGAGTAGATCTTGGCAGCGAAGAAACCGAACATATTGATTCTCTGGGGCGACGACATCGGTCAGTTCAACGTCAGCGCGTACAACCGCGGCATGATGGGCTACAAGACGCCGAACATCGACCGCATCGCCGATGAAGGCGCGCTGTTCACTGACTGGTACGGCCAGCAGAGCTGCACCGCGGGCCGCGCGGCGTTCATCACCGGACAATCGCCTATCCGCACCGGTCTCACGAAGGTGGGTCTGCCGGGCGCACCCGAGGGCATGAAGATCCAGGACCCGACGATCGCGGGCCTGCTGAAGAATCACGGGTACATGACCGGCCAGTTCGGCAAGAACCATTTGGGCGACCGCGATGAAACGCTGCCGACCAACCACGGCTTTGACGAATTCTTCGGCAACCTCTACCACCTGAACGCCGAAGAAGAGCCGGAGCATCCTGACTATCCGAAGGCGTCGGAATTCCCGGACTTCAAGAAGAACTTTGGTCCGCGCGGCGTTATCCACAGCATTGCTGGCGGAAAGATTACGGACACCGGACCGCTGACAAAAAAGCGCATGGAGACCATCGACGAAGAGGTCAATGTCAAGGCCATCGATTTCATGGAGCGCGCCAAGAAGGCAGACAAACCGTTCTTCCTGTGGTGGAACTCCACCAGGATGCACGTCTTTACGCACCTGAAGGAAGGCGTGGCCGGCAAGACAGGTCTCGGCATCTATGCCGACGGCATGGTCGAGCACGACCGCCATGTCGGCGAGATGCTGGACAAACTGAAGGAGCTGGGCCTCGATGACAACACGATCGTCATGTACTCCAGCGACAACGGTGCCGAAGTCTTCACCTGGCCTGATGGCGGTACGACGATGTTCCGCGGCGAAAAAAATACGCCGTTCGAAGGCGGCTATCGCGTGCCTTGCGTGATGCGCTGGCCCGGGGTCATCAAACCAGGCACAGTCATCAACGACATTGGGGCACACGAAGACATGTGTGCGACCATCCTGGCCGCCGCCGGCGAGCCCGACGTATCGGACAAGCTGCTCAAAGGGCACAAAGCCATGGGCCGCGACTACAAGGTGCACCTCGACAGCCACAACCTGATGCCTGCATTGAAGGGCGAAGCTTCGTGGCCGCGCAAGGATTTCATCTACTGGACCGACGACGGCAGCGTTGCAGCATTGCGGTACGACAACTGGAAAATCTCGTTCCTGAAGCAGCACGGTCACGGTCTGCATGTGTGGATCGATGCCTTCGAGGAGTTGCGTGCGCCGATTCTCACGAATTTGCGGATGGACCCGTTCGAACTCGCCCAGGAAATCGCGCATGGACTATGGTCGCTGGTTTATCGAGCACATGTTCCTGATGGCTCCCGCCGCAGCTTTCGTCGGCCGTTGGCTGCAGAGCTTCCGCGAGTTTCCGCCGCGGCAGAAGCCGGGCAGCTTCAATCTCGATAATGTGATGGCGGCGGTGACGGCGCCTCACAAGGGATCCAACTAAACGCGAAAGCCGGCCAGTGCTGCACTGGCTGTTCAATCGGGTTTACTTGACGGCAATGAACCCCCGACAGACCACACGTCTGCCGGGGGTCTTCGAGCATTCCGTCTACGCATACGGGGCACATCGACAATGAATGCGACAATGAAGACTGGACTCGAGCTCTTCGTGCTGACGTTCTGATGACGCTCGCCGGGTGCAAGAGCACCGAAGTGACGGCACCGAACGCCGGCGCGCTGAAATATGCACAGCAACTGAGAGCGACCGTATCCGAGGTCGTAACCGACAACGAGCGCAAGGGTCAGATGCTGGCGCAGATCGACCACCTCGATGCAGCCGAGTCGACGTTCAATCGCGATGTGACGGCGTTTGTTTCAGCGTTTCGCGAGTTGAACGCGAGTTACGATGCACCGCGCACCGCATTCGAAGACTTGTTCATGAAGTTCGAGTCCCAGCGCATTGCATCACGCGAACAAGTGCTTGACGCGCATTTCAGGCTGCACGAACTGGCCAGGCCGGACGAGTGGAAGAAGATCAAGAAAATCGAGAAGAAGATGTACGAAGAAATGCTGAAGCCGCGTTCCCAGTTGGAGACCGCCACATGAAAGCGATGCGATACCGGCGTGGCCAGATCCTGATCATTCTGTTTGCACCCCTGCTGTTCGGTGGCGGCGCTGCTACCGTCCTCACGCACGTGCAAGGCAGTACACCTCGGGAACTCACCAAGACCATCAAGAAGGGAATCGCCGACGAAATGCGTCAAGAGGCTGCTGTTGCCGTTGTCAAGGAGTGGGACAAGGCAATCAGTGAACAGGACAAGGCGCAAGGCAAGTTGCGTAAACAGGTGCTGAAAACTGTCATGCGAGACGATGCGAATCGCAGCGAAACAGTGCCCCTGACCGGGCAGATGGACGCATTGATCCGCGAGTCGGACCGGAGTTTCCTGGACATGCGTTTCGGCGTGAAGGCGCAGGCGACAAGGGCCGAATGGGACGCGGCCGCCAGCCTCCTGAACAAATAGCTTATCCAGACTGCCGGGATGGAGCAGGCAGCCGCCTCGAATGACAACCGTCTCGAGGCTTCCCGCCGGAAGAATTGATGAAGAAAACTTTCACGATCCTGCACACCAATGACATGCATTCGGCGTTCATCGGCATGGGGCCGGCGTCTGACTACTCGCCGTCGATCCTCAATGATGACAAGACCCGCGGCGGGTACGCGCGTCTTGCCACGCTGATTGCGAAGCGGCGGGAGGCCCGCCAAGGCCAGGGGCCCGTGCTGGTGCTGGACGCAGGCGACTTCAGCATGGGGACCCCGTTCGCCGCCGCGAGTCGCGAGATCGGCAGCGAGCTGCAGCTGATGTCTCGCATGGGGTACGACGCCACGACATTCGGCAACCACGAATTCGATCTGGGACCGGATGGACTCGGAAAGGCGATCAGTGTGGCAGCGAGCGCGTGCAGGATTCCGGCCGTCCTCGCGTCGAACTCCCGATTCGATGGGGAAGATGCAACGCTGGCCGGGCTTCAGCAGCTTGCGAAATCCGGGGTCATCGCTCGCCATCTGGTGATCGACCGCGGCGGTGTCCGCTTCGGTCTTTTCGGCGTCCTGGGCAAGGAAGCACAGATATACACCAGTGGCGGTGCAGTCACGTTCGCCAATCCGGTCGAGACGGCCTTGGAAATGGTGAGGTTGTTGCGCGAAACCGCGAAGGTCGACGTGATCATCGCCTTGAGTCACGGGGGCGTGGAGAAGGGCAAGGATGGCCGGTATAGCGGCGGCGAGGATGTGCACTTGCCCGAGGCGGTGCCGGGCATCGACATCGTGATTGGCGGCCACAGTCACACGATGTTGCCCGAACCCATCATCGTCAACGGCCGCACGCCGGTGGTCCAGGCCGGCCTTGAAGGCAAGACCCTGGGTGAAATCGTGATCACCCTTGAGGGTGATGAGTTGCGAGTTGAATCCTGCGTGCTCCATCCGGTCGACGCCAGCATTGCTGGCGACCCGGTCATCACCGCAGAGATCGAGAATTTCAAGACGTCGGTCACCGCGGCCGTGTTTGCGTCGCGTGGCTATAGCGTGGATCAGCCCCTGGCCATTGCACCGCGGGACCTGCCGAATACCTTCACCAACATTTCTGCCAGCACTCCATTGGCCAACCTGGTCACCGATGCGCTTCGAGCCGCCACGAAAGCGGACATCGGCTTCACGGCGAACGGCATGATGCGATCAAGCCTGCTTCGAGGGAAGACAGGAGTGATCACTGTCTATGATGTGTTTGCCCTGGCGCCGCTGGGTGCTGGCATCGTCGATCCGACAGCCGGCAGCGCCCTGGTGACGGGATATTTCAACGGACTTGAACTCAAGCATCTGCTCGAGTTTTTTCTCATCGACAATGCGGCACATCCGGGCGAATACTTCCCTCGCGCCTCCGGTATGCGATTCCTCTACGACAAGTCGCGGCCGATGTTCGATGTGGTGACTGCAATCGAGCTCGGCGATTTCGATCATGGTTACCGGCCGATCGACTTGAGTGGCCAGGACGGGCAGTTGTACAGCCTGACCTGCCCCCTGATGCTGGGCGTGATTCTCGTCGCCATCCCCAGGTACTCGAAGGGCAAGCTGCAGCTGGTTCCGAAGAACAAGCAAGGCCAGCCGCTCGCGTCGAGGGTTGAGGCGCTCGAAGCGCCGCACGAATATGCGGGTTATATGCTCGCGACGCCGGGCGAGGTAGACGCGCAGAGTGTAGCCCTCGGGTCAGGCAATGGTGCCGTCAAGGAGATCAAGGAATGGCAGGCAATCATGGATCACCTGCGCAGCTTGCCCGTCAAGAACTTCGGCGACTTACCCGAGATCCCGGTCGATGAGCGTGCTCAGGAGGTCCGGGCGATCAACGTCGGTTGATCACGAGACAAGTTCTTGGCTTTCGCTACGAGGGTGATCTATAACTTGAGTCCGACACCAGTTGATTGGCCGCGAAGGGGAGTACGGCAGCGTGATGACTGGAGCACTGAATCTGCGACCGGCTGGTGCCGTGGGCGTCCTGCTTGTGCTTCTGTTCTGCCTGCAGGGCTGCTCGCTATTCTCGCTCGAAAGTCCGGCCAAGCCGTTGCCGCGCCGGGACCTGAACGCACGCATGCTCACGCGGGACTATGCGCAGCGCTTCAGCGAATCCGTGGCGCTGGCGGCCGATGACATCGCGGCGCGCAGCGCCGATCCCGATATTCAATTGAAGACCCTGCAATGGAAGAGCAACGCTACGACTGCCAACCGCCGTGCAGCGACGCAGATCGCACCGATGATATCGCTGCTCGACACCTGGGCGTTCAGTGCGCAGATGCGCGAGTTTCTCGGAACCGGGGCTGGGTCGACGCTTTTCGGAGACCAGCAATCGATTGCCCGCAATGCAGCCGATACGCTGGAGACGGACATCCAGCGCCTGGCTGCGTCGTTGGCTGCGAAGGACGAATATGCGAGTTACGCCCAGTTCGTCGACGGTTATGTGCGAGACCACCCGCTGACCGGGCTCGACTTCGCGCGCGCCTCGGTACTTGACTTGTGGGTGTCACAGACCGGTCAACAGGCCACGCTGCTCTCGACACTGGGCACGGCCCCCGAGGCGATGAGCGATATGGCAGAGCGGATGCGCTTGTACGGCGACCAATTGCCCGAGCAGGCACTGTGGCAGGCGCAGTTGGCCGTGCGCGAGTCCGGTTACCGGAAGGAAGATCTGAGCGATGCCATGCAGCGTATTGATGGGCGCCTTGCCCAGATCGCCAGCCTCGCCGAGACCAGCCCGGAACAGATCCGCGGCCTAGTCGCCGAGGTGCGCACCGACCTGCTGGAAGTGGCCGATCGGTTTGATCGATCGTGGATCAACTTGCTGCAGGCGCTGCGCGCGGAACGCGTCGCTTTCACCGCTGACTTCCGTAATGAACGGGCCGAAATGACCTCATCCCTCAGTGCGCAGCGCGCAGCCCTGATGCAGGACGCGGATCATACCCTTGTGCAATTAACCGAAGCCGCGTGGGGGCACTTGCGGACGCTCATGCGCGAGCTGGCACTGTGGGCGATTCTTGCGCTTGTGATTGTACTGGGTCTGCCGTTTGTCGCCGGGTACTACGTTGGCCGCGCGCGTTCAGCAGTACAGAAATCCGGTGGACCTTTGGCAGGGAAAGGAATCGCCCAGTGAAAGACCTCGTCGTCGAGATCCTGAAGATCGTGGCTCCCGTGTCGGTGGCGCTGATTGTGTTCGCGGAGGGCTTGCGCACCAGCCCGAGCAAGGTCGTGACCTACATCCGGGAACGGCGCATGCTGGTGCTGCGCTCCCTGATTGCAACTCTCGTGCTGGTTCCAGCTGCTGCATTGGTGCTCATCCTGCTCCTCAAACCTTCGCCCGCTCTTGCCATCGGGCTGGCCGTTCTGGTGGCCTGCCCTCCGGCGCCTCTGATGCTGAAATCAGCGACTGTAAAAGGGGGGGGTAGCAGCGCGTTCATGGCGTGCCTGCACCTGACTCTCGCGGTGCTGGCATTCCTGACGGTGCCGGCCACTTTGTATCTGCTGTCCATACCGCTTGGTTTCAACGCCGAAGTCGACATGGGCGCGATGGCCTGGATCCTTGCCAGGACGATCCTGCTGCCGATCGGGTTGGGGCTGGCCGTCCGTGGCTTCTTTCCCGGATTTGCCGACAGGCGCGGCAAGTTACTGGGCAGGGCCGGCACCATCGGCTTGTTCGTCGTCGTGTTATTCGCTGCCGTGGCGCTTTATCCTGCGCTGCTGAACATGGACATGTGGTCGTATTGCATCATCGCCGTTGTCAGCGTCGTGGCCTTGGGGATTGGTCACTTGTTTGGCCCGAGCGATCCACGCGAAAAGACCGACGTCGCGGTGGAATGCGGAGTCCGCCACCCCATGCTGGCGCTTGCCATCGCTGGCGCGACTTTAAGTCCTGAGAAAGCGATGGCAGTGCTGGTGCCCTGCATCATCATCTTCATTGTCATCGCGACGATCTACCTGACGTGGCGCGGCAAGACCATTGAGGAAAAGAACTGATGATCAGGCTGTCGGACTATCCGTTGCTGGTTTTCGTGACGACATTCATTTCCCTCTGGCTTGCGGTGTGGGCAGGGGTACACCATCTCAGGAGACTGCGGGGAAAGTCTGAAGGCGTGCTCGAGGACTTCGGTATCGTCCTCTCGGCAACGCTGACGCTGCTCGGTCTCATTATCGGCTTTTCTTTTTCGATGGCGATCAACCGCTACGACCAGCGCAGGAACCTCGAGGAAGAAGAAGCCAATGCCATCGGCACCGAATATGCCCGGGCCGACCTGTTGCCGGCAGCGGATGCTGCCCGGGTGCGCGCGCTGCTCAAGGACTACCTCGATCAGCGTGTCCTGCACTACTCGACACGAAGCCCGCAGCAGATCCGGCAGATCGCTGCGCGCACGGCGACGTTGCAGACCGAACTGTGGTCCGCGATTCTCCCTGCGGCGGCTGCACTGCCAACGCCGGTGGTCGCATTGGCGGTTTCCGGCATGAATGATGTGTTGAATTCGCAGGGATACGCGCAGGCTGCGGAGTGGAACCGTATTCCCCGTCCGGCGTGGTTTCTCATGATCGCCATCGCCATCTTCTGCAATCTGCTGGTCGGCTATGGCGCGCGCAGCGTCAAGGGCGAACGCGGCCTGCGGCTCGTTCTACCGCTGGTCGCGGCCATCTCCTTCTTTCTGATCGCGGACATTGACAGCCCGCGTGGCGGCGTCATTCGAGTACCGCCCCAGAATCTACTGAGCCTCGCCGCATCCCTGAGCGCCCAGTAGGGCAACGGTTCGGTCTAATCCGCGGGCTTTGTACCCCCTGGTTCGCCGTTCGGCGCCGCTGGCTCGTTGTCGCCACCATTCGCGACCCAGATCATGAAAGTCTGGTAGCCCACCGCCAACAGCACCGCGCCGGCAAACAGACCCAATATTCCCGCGCTCGCCATGCCCCCCAACGCGCCCAACAGAATCACCGGCATCGGTGCATCGACGCCACGGCCCAACAGCAGGGGCTTCAATACGTTGTCGGTCATTCCGGCAAGCACCAGGATGACAGTGTGAGTGGTGGCCATGGCGGTGCTGTATTCACCACTCCACCAGATGTAGCCGATGGCCGGCAAAGTGACTATCAATGCCGGCACCTGCGCAATGCCCAATATGAGGGCAACGACTGCAATGACGCCTGCCCATGGCACACCGGCGAAAAGCAATGCCAGCCCGATGATGGTGGCCTGAATGAATGCGACGCCAACCACGCCCTGTGCCACCGCGCGAATGGTTGCCGTGGAAAGGGCGACCAGCGTCTCCCCTCGTACCGAACCGGCAAAGCGAACGAATATGGCACGGCCGGCACGCGCGCCTGCTTCGCCGTAAGCCATGATGACGCCGGCGATGATGAACGATGCCAGGAACACCAGTATTCCGCCGCCAATGCTGGCGACAAACCCAAGAGCCGTTTGCGCCAGCTCGCCGATTTTCGGCTGCAGACCCTGGATCAGGCCGGGCAAGTCGTCATGCGCCCTTGACCAGAGGAGGAAAACCTTCTCGCCAACGATCGGCCACTCCTTCACACCTTCCGATGGCGCATCGATCTGCAGCGTGTTGTTCTGCACATTGCCAATCAGGCCTCGCACGGAATCGGCCAGCGAATTCATCAGCAGCGCTGTCGGCGCAACAATGACGATGGCACCGAGGATCACCAGCACGACGGCGGCCAGCCCCTGTTTACCGCGCATCCGGCGAGCGAGCATCTGATGCAACGGATACAGCGTGACCGCCAGGATCAGCGCCCAGACCATCAGCGAAAAGAACGGGGCAAAAATCCGCAGGCACAGCGCCACCAGCGCCGCGATCAAACCGACGCGAAGGAGCACGTCAAGCATGCGGGATGCAACGAGTTCCGCCAATTCCTTGTTGCTCTGCGAGGGGGTATTCATCCGTAGTTGTCCTATCGTGATCGGCTGGACTGGACGCAGCCTACTACTCGCGCCCGGTAACTGACAGCTTCGCCATGATCCCGCATCGCGTTCAACGGCGCTCGTAACGGAGACCGCCAGAGCAACACGAGAATCGGCGTCACGCTGTCCGTGCCGTTGTCGCAGCGGCTGTCCATCAAGGTTGCTGCCAGCGATGGGGCCGTCACGCGCATCGGCGGCGACTTCAGGGCCATCAACATTGCGTTGCAGTACACGTGGCTTGACTGACACTGCTTTCGGCTCGATTCTTTGCATTGCAGCACGAACGGGCTTGAGCCGAATCGATGGTCCCCGCGATCCGGCGACCTTGCCGTCCAAGCCTCTCACATCGGGTGTGCTTGCGCCGAGCTCGTGGACACTAAGCAAGGCAGCAACCAAGTGCTGTGATGCTGGCTGCTTCGTGTATCGGATTCCGGCTAGTAATTTTCCTTAGTAGCTTTGTGTCGACACTTTGTCACATAGTGATGGTTAGCTTGTGGCAAACTATTTCGCCCGAAATTCGAGCCCCGACTTCGAAGCTTCCGTGGAAGTCGTGGGTCCCGGTGAATCGGCGACCGATCGAAGGTGTAGATCACTGCATCGACCAGTTGTTCGTGCGGCAGGGTTGAACAGCAAGACAGGGAATTCTCCATGAAAGCCAACGAAAGAAAAAACGTCGACAAGCTCCCTTCCGACCAGGGTCTGGCCAACGTGCTCGCTGCGGCCGTCGACCGCACCGATCAATGGCGTGAGCTGCATGCACTGAGCCGGGCGTGGGCAACGGCAACGCCAAAGGACACCCAGGCCGACAGCCTGCGTGCCCAGGCTTCACGGCTGTTCGGTTCAATCCAGCGACTGGAGCAATGCTGGGCATACCCTGGCCGTCAGCTCCTGACCGCCGTTGGTGACGCCATTGCACAGCGCGACGCAGCAACCCTGGCGCGGCTGGTCCAGAAAGTCTCCGATGCGCTGCTGACTGGCGATTACCGGCGCAGCGAATTCGCGTGGGATCCTTCCGCCGAGGGCGAAGCGGGGCTACTCGAAACTGCCCTTCCCCCGGACCTGGACAAGGGCGAGGCGAACAAGCCGAGCTTCGAGGTGCTGGTCGTCACGCCAACCGATCCGGCCCACTGGGATCGGGCGAAAGCGGACATGAGGCGCATGCGCCGCGCAGACGACCTGTTCCACTATGAAGTGGTGCACGCCGGCAGCTTTGAAGATGCGGCCCTGGCTGTCATCGTCAATGACAACATCCAGGCAGTGGTGATCATTGACGGATTCCAGTACGACTCGCGCCTTGAGATGCCCGACCTGAAGGGATTTCTCGCCCGCTATCTGCGTATCGACCGGTCAAACCTCGCCGCGGGCGGACTCGCTACGGATCTTGCGAATGCGGTCAAGAAATTCCGACCCGAACTCGATCTCTATCTTGTCTCGGATCGCACGGTCGAAGCTCTGGCTGGCAGCGATGCACTGGCGCCGGTGCGCCGCGTGTTCATGCATGTCGAGGAACCGGCGGAGATCCACCTGTCCATCCTCGATGGCGTCAACGATCGCTACCAGACTCCCTTCTTCGATAACCTGAAGAAATACGCGCAGCGCCCCATCGGAACATTTCATGCCCTGCCCGTTGCGCGTGGGAAGTCGGTGTTCAGATCGAACTGGATCCGGGACATGGGCCAGTTCTATGGCGCCAACATCTTCTTTGCCGAGTCTTCAGCTACGACCGGCGGCCTCGACAGCCTGCTGGAGCCCACCGGCAACATCAAGAAGGCCCAGGAACTGACTGCACGTGCCTTTGGCGCCAAGCGGGCGTTCTTCGGCACGAATGGCACGTCCACGTCGAACAAGATCGTCGTGCAGGCGATCTGCCAGCCGGGCGACATCGTGATCGTGGACCGCAACTGTCACAAATCGCACCACTACGGCTTCGTGCTCGGTGGGGCGCAGCCCTACTACGTCGAAGCCTTCCCGCTGACGCAGTATTCGATGTATGGCTCCGTGCCGCTCAAGACCATCAAGCAGGCGCTGCTCGCCTGCGCGGCAGAGGGCAAGCTCGATCGCGTCAAGGTCATCGACATGACCAATTGCACCTTCGACGGACACATGTATAACCCGCGGCGGTTGATGGAGGAGTGCCTCGCGATCAAGCCCGACCTCGTGTTCCTGTGGGACGAGGCATGGTTCGGCTTCGCGCGATTCAATCCTTTGCATCGTCGCCGCACGGCGCTGGGCGCTGCTGCCGTTCTGACGGAGCGTTATCGCGATCCGGCTTACCGGGAGGAATACAAGGCCTGGGCGGCGAAAATGGGCAAGTTCGACCCGAAGAATCCGAAGTGGCTGAACACACGGCTGCTGCCCGACCCGGACAAGGTGCGCATCCGCGTATACCAGACCAATTCGACACACAAGTCGATGTCGGCATTCCGGCAGGGTTCGATGATGCTGGTGTGGGATGACGACTTCCATCGCGTCGAAGGTCCGTTCCAGGAAGCCTTCCTCGCACATACCTCAACCTCGCCCAACCAGCAGCTGATTGCGTCGCTGGATGTGGCGCGACGGCAGATGGAACTCGAAGGCTATGGGCTGACCATGGCGATGACAGCGCTCTCGATCCGGCTGCGGCACGCAATCAACAATCACCCGCTGATCTCGAAGTATTTCAAGGCGGCGACTCCCGAGGACATGATTCCCGCCGAGTTTCGCTCCTCCGGGTTAAAGGACTACGGCCCACCGGACTCGAACTGGACCGATCTTGTCAGGTCGTGGGACGAGGACGAATTCGCGCTCGATCCAACCCGCATCACGCTGATCTGCGGCAGTGCCGGGCTCGACGGCAGCCAGTTCAAGGGCATGCTGTCTGACCGCTTCGACATCCAGATCAACAAGACCTCGCGCAACAGCGTGCTGGTGCAGATCAACATCAACAACACCCATGGCGACGCCGCGCTGCTGATCAAATCGCTGGCCGACTTGTCGCGCGAGATCGACCAGCGCCTGTCCCAGGGGGGCAAGGCGGCATTCGATGCGCGCGTGAAGTCGCTGATGGTTGACGTCCCTGACCTGCCGAACTTCAGCCGCTTCCACGATGCGTTCCGTGACAATCCGAAGTCAGCCAGCAACGAAGGCAATATGCGGCCGGCGTTCTACATGGCCTATGACGAATCCAACTGTGAGTTCGTGAAGCTGGCCAGCAAGGAAGTGGACGAGCGGCTGAAGCGCGGGCCGGAAATGATTTCGGCAAACCTGGTCATCCCGTATCCACCGGGTTTTCCGATCATGGTGCCTGGACAGGTGATCACGGCTGACACGATTACCTACATGCGCAAGCTCGATGTGAAGGAAATTCATGGCTACCACGCTGCCCAAGGCTTGAAGCTGATCAGGCTGGACAAGCTTCCAGGCGCAACCCGAAAGAAAAAAGGAAGGAAATAGACCGACGATTCTCGCGAACCTTGACCACGGCAACGTTCATCCAAGCAATCAAAAAGGCAGCCAGTCATGCAAGCATTCTTCGAATTCCTGAAGGCGCAACCTTACATCCTGTTGTTCTTCACGGTCGGCCTGGCGGTTTGGGTGGGCAAGTTCAACTTCAAGGGCTACGGCCTCGGCATGGTCGCTGCAGCAGTCGTCGTCGGTTGCGCGCTGGCCACGTGGGCGTCGACTTACGGCGTGAAGCTGCAGCTCGACAACTTCGCCAAGTCGCTCTTCTATTACCTGTTCATGTACGGGGTGGGCCTCCGGGTCGGACCGTCGTTCTTCAACAGCCTGAAGAAGGACGGACTCAAGTTCACCATCCTCGCCGTCTTCTGTGCCGTCGTGGGACTCGTACTGGTCGTGATGACTGCCAAATGGTTCCAGCTGCCGCCAGGTGCTGCGGGCGGCATTCTCGCCGGTTCGCAGACGATGTCTGCCGCCATCGGCACGGCAGAGATGGCCGTGACACAGGGTGCCTACAAGCTGCCGGAAGGCAGCACCGCGGAGTCGGTGTCGGCCATGATCGCGCTTGGCTATGGCGTGACTTACATCTGGGGCACGGTCGGCATCATCCTGATCTGCAAGTACCTGCCGCGCTGGTGGGGCATCGATGCGAGGCAGGCTGCCATTGAATATGAGAAAGCCCATGGCGTCACCAATGTGGATGACTCGGGCCTGACGGGCTATCGTACTGCCGGACTCCGCGCCTACAAGCTTGAGAACAGTTCGACTGCCGGGCAGACCATCGCGCAGTTCCGCCAGAAGCATCCGCAGTACCGCATCGTCAATGTGGTGCGTGGGGGTGAAACGGTAGGCGCCGGGGCGGATGTGGCCCTGCAGGTCGGCGACGTCGTCGCACTTGGCGGCCGCATGGAAGATCTCACGGCCAATATGGGATTGTTCGGGCCGGAAGTGGCCGACGCCAAAGCGCTCAACATTCCACTGGACCAGGCGGAGATCCTGGTGACGAACAAGAGTCTCGAGGGCAAGGCGTTGAAGGAGTTCCGCAACGAGGAGTTTGCCGGTCAGTTGCAGCTCACGCGTATCGAGCGCGCAGGCGAGCCGATTCCGCTCGGCGCCGACACGCAGCTGCAGCGCTTCGACGTGATGTTCGTGACGGGTCTCAAGAGCGCCGTCAATCAGCTTGCTGCCGTGGTTGGCAAAGTCGCGCGCCCCAGTACGGCCACTGACCTGCTGACGCTTTCCGGCGGCATGGTGCTTGGGCTGCTCATCGGTCAGATCAATGTGCCGGTGGGCGATTTCTCCGTTGGCCTTGGTAACGCGGGCGGGTTGCTGCTGTCGGGCATCCTCGTGTCGTCGCTCGTGTCGCGGCTGCGCTTCTTCGGCAACACACCGAATGCCGCCCGCAATATCCTCGAGGATCTCGGTCTAGTGACATTCATCGCCATTGTCGGCATCAACGCGGGGTCCACACTGCTGGCGCAGCTCACTGGCAAGGTGGCGCTGTTCATCTTCCTCGCCGGGTTCATCGCCAGCACGCTTCCACCCATCCTCACGTGGATCATTGGTTATCACTTCATGAAGATCAATCCGGCCGTGTTGATGGGCGGGGTCGCCGGGGCGCGGTCGCACTCGGGCCCGGCCCGTGAGGCATCCAAGGAAATCGGTAGCAGCGTACCGTGGATCGGCTTCCCGGTTGGTTACGCCGTCTCCGGCGTGCTGCTCACGGTATTCGGCTACTTCGCGATGTTGTTCTCATAAGGAGGGGAGGTCGCCGCAGGCTAAGGGGAAGTCCGTCATGGAATGGCTGCAGCAGATATTCACCAAGTATCCCGAGATGGCGGTATACCTCTCCCTCGGGATCGGGTATCTGATCGGCAACCGCAAGTTCAAGGGCTTCAGCCTGGGCGGGGCGACCGGATCATTGCTGGCAGGCATCCTGATCGGCGCCTTTTTCAAGGTGCCGATTTCCAGCATGGCCAAGTCGGTGGTGTTCCTGCTGTTCATGTTCGGCATCGGCTATTCGGTCGGTCCAAAGTTCTTCAAGGCCATGAAGGGCGAAGGCTGGCGGTTCGGAGTGCTCGGGTTCTTCGTGCCGGTCGTTGGCCTCGGCACCGCTTACTTCGTTGCCAGGTTTCTCGAACTCGATGTCGGCTTTGCCGCCGGCATGTTGTCGGGAGCGCTGACGGAATCGCCCGCGATCGGCACCGCTACGGAAGCCATTCATTCACTGGCGATGGCTGAAGACGCCAAGAACCTGCTGATCAGCCACATCGCCGTTGCAGACGCCGTCTGCTATGTATTTGGTGCTTTCGGCGTCATCTGGGTCTGCGGCACGCTTGGACCCAAGCTGTTGGGCATCGACCTGCGCGCGGAAGCCGAGAAGGTCGAGGCCCAATACGGTGTTGTGCGGACCAAAGTCGGTGTGGTGCCTGCGTGGCGGCCTTTCGAGGTGCGTGCTTACCAGCTAGACGCAGCGGCCCAGGCTTCAGGCCAGACCGTGGCGGCCGCCGAGGCGTTGCTGCCAGGTGCCCGTCTCTTCGTGCAACGCATTCGCCGCGGGCAGGAATTGCTGGAGCCCACGCCGGAGACGATCCTGCAGGTCGGGGACGTGGTGGCCGTCAGCGGTCGCCGTGAAGTGCTCATCGGAGTGCTGGGGGAAAAGGCTGTTGAAGTGGACGATCGTGAGTTGCTCAGCATCCCGGTCGCGAGTTACGACGTTTTCGTCAGCCGCCCTGACTTCGTGGGCCGCACGCTCGAAGATCTGGCACGCGACGATGCAGTGCATGGCGTATATCTGCGCAAGATCATGCGTGGCACCGTGGAAATTCCCATCGGCACGCGGACGATTGTCGAACGCGGCGACGTGTTGACCCTGGCCGGATCCGAAGCACAAGTCGACCGCGTGGTAGGCAAGCTCGGCCCGATCGTCCGTCCGACGGACGTGACCGATTTCGCCGTGGTCGGCGTCGCGATTTTCCTGGGTGCGCTGCTGGGCGCGAGCCTCTTCGTACCCGTCGGGGGCACAAATGTATTTCTGGGCACCAGCGTCGGTACGTTGCTGGCCGGCATCGCGGTCGGGTACTTCCGCAGCGTGCGACCCATCTTTGGCCAGATCCCGGATGGCGCAGTGGCCTTCATGCAGGCGCTGGGGTTGTCGGGGTTTGTCGCCATGATCGGCCTGGGCGCAGGCCCGGACTTCATCCCCGCCTTGAAGGAAGCGGGCATCGGTTTGTGGGTGGGCGGCATAGTCGTGACGCTGGTGCCGCAGATCGCCGGACTGTATTTCGGTCATTACGTACTGAAGGTCAATCCGATCCTGCTGCTCGGCGGCTTGGCGGGTGCACAGACGTTCACGCCGGGCCTGGCCGCAGTGCAAGAGAGATCTGGCAGCCCGATTGCCGTGCTCGGCTATACCGGAGCAGTGGCGGTCGGACATGTGCTGCTGACCACATGGGGAACAGTGATCGTCCTGTTGATGTCGCGTTGACGTTGACAGGGCGGCGTCTTTTTGATGAACAGTGAATGAATAGACAGGAGTTGCGACGATGAAACGTAATCTGACAGTGGGAACTTCGAGCGTCGCCGCAGCGTTGCTGTTGTCCGGTACGCCCGGAGTCGGCCATGCGCAGCAGGCCAGCGAGGTGGAGGCCCTCAAGTCCCAGGTCGCGACGATGGACAAGGCCATCGCGGAGATGAACCGCAAGATTGCCGAGCTGGAAAAGACCAGCGCCTCGACAGAGGCCAAGATCGATGCCGCCAAGTCGGGCCTCGCGGAGGAGACGACGCAGGTTCCGCTCGAAGAAACGATGCGTGACGAGCAGTCTTCTGCACCACGGTCAGGTAACGCCCCGCTCGACCCGAGTTATAAAGGGTTCGCGCAAATTGGCGGAACCAATACGTGGTTCAAGATTGGCGGCTACGCGAAGCTGGATTCGATTTCCGATTCGACGAAGGTCGGCAATCCGAACTCATTCCTGACCAGCCTCATCCCGGTGCAAGGCGAGACGGACTATGGCAAGGGCCAGCACTATGCGTTGCATGCGAAACAGACGCGAATCAACTTCGAGCTGCGTGCGCCGACTCCGCTCGGTTCCCTGAAAATCTTCTACGAGAACGACTTCTTCAACAACAGTAACCAACCATCCATGGATTACCGGCTGCGTCACTTTTACGGGCAGGTTGCGAATATTACTGTTGGCCAGACCTGGAGCACTTTCCTCGATGTAGACGTGATTCCCGACACGCTGGACTTCGAGGGGCCCGGCAGTCTGCCGGTTTCGCGCACGCCGCAGTTCCGCTATACGATTCCGCTCGTCAAGGACAGCATGCATCTGGCGTTTGCTGCGGAACAACCCAAAGGCGACATCTACAACGTGCCGACGGGCGGCGATACCCGAAACACCATGCCCGATTTCGTCGCGCAATGGCGCTGGACGGGAGCCCCGGGCCACATCCAGGCGGCCGCAGTCTTGCGAGAGCTGGCATACGACAACGTCGCCGGAGGGACAACGGACAGTACCGCAGCCTGGGGCCTCAACGTTTCGGGCACGCTCAAGGTGCTTGGCGCAGACAGCGTACTTGCGAGCGTCAGCTACGGTGATGGCATGGGACGTTATGTTCAGGATCTTCCTTCGGGCAGTGGGGCGGTGATCGACGCCAATGGCAACCTGCAGACACTGACCACCTCCGGGTGGATGCTGGGCTATCGCCACATCTGGAGCACTCAATTGCGTTCAACGGCCAGCTACAGCTACGTGCAACTGGATAACCGCGCCGAACAGGGCGGTTTCGCCTATGACAACACCAATTATCTGCAGGCCAACCTCATCTGGGCCCCGAGCAACAACATGTACCTGGGTCTCGAGTACATTTACGGTGACAAGGAAACGCGCAACGGCAATACTGGCGATGCAAGCCGGCTGCAGTTCAGTTTCCAGTACAAGCTCGTCAGATGAGGCCCGACTATGAAGCCATTGGTGGGATTCCCTAAGCCCCGAGCCCGGCAATCGCCCACTCTGCACCTTCGGCGCGCATTCCTGGCGGTTTCGCTCTTGCTTGCGGGCAATGCGCAAGCCGCGTTTCTCGCGGGCGAGGCACTCGATACGGCGGCCGACGTGATGTCATGGGTCGTGCTTCTTGTTGTGCCGGTCGTGGCCATCGGCGCGTTCTGGCTGGTGCACATTCTTCCGGAGAAGATTGCCGAGCAGAAGCAGCACCCGCAGGCCAAGGCCATCCAGACGCTGTGCATCCTGTCCCTGTTTTTCGGCGGTCTGCTCTGGCCGCTCGCGTGGCTCTGGGCCTACTCCAAGCCCGTGATGTACAAGATGGCTTACGGCACGGACAAAGTGCCGCACGGCCACGAAGACGAGGCCCAGCCTGCAGCGCATGACGACACCGAGGAGCTCATGCAGCTGCGCCAACGCATTGCAGAGATTGAAGCCAGGCGCTCTGCCCAGCCGGCAGCCGGAAGCGAAGTGGTCTGACCCATGGAAATCATCCTGCTCGGCATTTATTCGTATTTCGCGTGGCTGGTCTTCTTCAAGTTCAAGTGGTTGCCCTGGAACATCGTCAGCCAGGTCATCACCATCACGATCCCGATCGTTGGGCTGACGGCGCTGATTCTCTTTCTGAACATCGTCGCGCCGTCTTCAGCAGACGTGCGAGTGATCAACTATGTCGTGCCTGTGGTGCCACGAGTCACCGGCCGCGTAACGGAAGTGCCTGTCGAGGCAAACCGTCCGATCAAGAAGGGCGATGTGCTGTTCAAGATCGACCCCGTACCATTTGAGCTGGATGTAAAGGCCGCCGAAGCCAACCTGTCCATGCTCCGCGCCAAACTGCTGACGGCGCAAGCCAACCAGCGAACCCTGGACGAACAATTGAAGTCCTCCACTGGCCAGGTCAGGTCGACGAATGCCAACCTGGAACTCACCCGCCTGCGCCTGGAACAATTCCGGGAACTTGCCGCAACCGGTGCTGGCAACAAATTCGACCAGCAGCAGGCTGCGGCCCAGCTCGCCGAACTGGAAGGCCAGCTGGCAACGAGCGTCGCCAATCAGTCGCAGGTGCGGGAGAAATTGGCCGCCAAGACCTCGGATGGCGAGCAGGATGAAGTCGCGCAGGTCAAGGCCCAGATCGCGCAGGCCGAAGCCCAACTCGCAGATGCGCAGTGGAATCTCGATCAGACGACCTTTTACGCACCGGCGAACGGCACGGTGGTTTCGGTTGCGCTGCGCCCCGGTGCGGTGGCCAGCATCATGGTGACGCAACCGGTGATGACCTTTGTCGAGGACGAACAGTGGATTCTCGCCATCTATAATCAGAATGAAGTCCGCAAGATCAAGCCCGAGCAGGAAGCCGAAGTTTCCTTCAAGCAGTATCCGGGCCGCATTGTGAAGCTGAAAGTGGATTCCATCATGTGGGCCACCGCGCAGGGGCAGTTGCCCATTGGCGGGGCCAGCACTTCGGCTGGCGTGGCGCCCATTCCGCCTAACGCGCTTGCGGTCCGCTTGCTCGTGGACGGCAAGGACGAGGGTATATTCCTGGCCGCAGGCGCGCACGGAGCTGGAGCGATATACACCGATAGCGGGCATTTCCTCCATGTCATCCGCAAGATCATCCTGCGCGTCAGCGCCAAGCTCGACTGGCTGATCCTCAAGCTCCATTGAGGATGCGATCAGGAATGGATACGAGCACCGCCCAAGGCAACAAGGCTTCAGTCGGTATCCGACTGTTGCTTGTCTGCGGGACTGCGCTCGTTGCGGGTTGCCCGACGCTGGCGCCGCCAAAGACCGAAGAGATACGCCAGCAGGATGCCACGCTAAGCAAGCTCACGCCGGAGCAAGCGTGGAAGCAAGGCGCCAGCACAGGCCCCATCGCGGACAACTGGCTCGCTTCATTCGGCGATCTGCAGCTTGACGCGCTGGTTCTGGAGGCGCTGGGCAACAATACGGACCTGCGCGTCAGTGCCACACGCGTCGAGCAGGCTGCACAGTACGTCCAGCTCGCGAAGGCTGCCCTGCGTCCGACGGTGAACCTCCTTGGTACCGGCGGACTCAACACGAGCGGCGGTGATGTCGGCTCCGCCTTGCAGGGCATCTCGCTTGGGGCCTCGTGGGAGCTGGACCTGTGGGGCCGGGCGCGCTATGGCCGCAACGCGTATGAGGCCACTTACGCTTCAACGCAGGCCGATTTCGAGTTTGCACGGCAATCGCTCGCGGCCACGATGGCCAAGAGCTGGTTCACCGCCGGCGAGACGTGGCTGCAGCTGCAGATTGCCGAGGACAATGTAAAGAGCGCGCAGGAGCTGGTGACGCTGGCGGAGACACGCTGGCGGATTGGACCTGGGAACGAACGCGACGTAGTGTTGGCGCGCGCCAACCTGGGCTCGTTTCAGGACGCCGCCAGGCAGGTGCGACTCGCCCATGAGAACACGCTGCGCGCGCTCGAGCTGTTGCTCGGTCGCTATCCCGCCGCGGAACTTGCGGCACGCCACGATCTTCCCATGCTTCCCGGCCCCGTCCCCGCCGGGTTGCCACTCGAAATGCTGGAACGACGTCCGGACATGGTCGCCGCCGAGCGTCGCGTGGCTGCTGCCTTCAATCGCGTCGGAGAAGCCAAGGCGGCGCGCCTGCCGCGGATCACCCTCAACGCCAATGTCGCGGCCATTCAGAGCGACATCCTGGAATTGCAGAGTGACTTCGAAAACCCGACGGCCGGTGTGGGGGCGACATTGATCGCTCCGCTTTACCAGGGCGGCGCGCTGACTGCGCAAGTGGGCATTCGCACGGCCCAGCAAAAGGAGGCGGTTGCCGACTATGCACGGCTGGCACTGCGCGCGCTGGGCGACGTGGAGAACGCGCTCGCCGCTGCAGAAGCGCTGGGCGAACGTGATCAACTCCTGCAACGAGTCGTAGCCGACAGCCAGCGAGCCCTCGTGCTGGAGCAGTCGAACTATCGTGTCGGCAGAGCCGATCTGCGCGCCGTCCAGCAACAGCAGATCAACGTGCAATCCGCGCGGCTGGCTTCGCTGCGCGTGCAAAGCGAACAATTGGCCCAGCGGGCGAATCTCCACCTGGCGCTGGGAGGGAGTTTTGAAATTCCTCCGGAACCACCACCTGAGCCCGAAAACTCTGCAAGTCCGTCCTCTAGAGGGGGACCGCGTTAGCCGCGGACATCACAAGCGGCAAAGCAGCCCCGAAGCACCTGGGAATAGCCGGCAATGCTCTGGATAGCCTTCATCACTTGTGTCCTGGTGGCCATCACAGTGGCTGTGCATGCTGCTGGACTTGCCCTGCTGCTGCGCTCATTCGTAGAGGCCCAGGCCCCGCTGGGGACGGGCTTCTGGCCAGTCTCCTGGCTGTTGATCCGGCTGACGTGGTGGCTGCTCGTCATCCACCTGATCGAGATTTCGGTCTGGGCCCTGTTCTATTTCCTGGATAACCGACTGCCCGATGCCGAGTCGGCCTTCTACTTTTCCGGAGTCACGTACACGACCACTGGCTACGGCGAACTCGTGTTGTCCAGGCCGTGGCGGCTGCTCGCTCCGGTCGAAGCCATGACGGGCATTCTCATGTGCGGATTGTCAACGGGCTTTTTCTTCGCCGTTGTCAGCAAAGTTCTCCGTCCAGGTTCCGCAACAGTACCCAGGTGACCCAATGAAACAACTATTCGAAGAAATCCGTCCATAAACCGTTGCTCTGGTTACTGCTGTTTGTGCCTGTGGTGATTGCAGCCGAACATTTCAGACCCGAAGCGCACACACTGCTATTTGTCCTGTCTGTTCTGGCCATCGTTCCACTCGCGGCGCTGCTCAGTCATGCGACAGAGTCGGTGGCAGCAAAAACGGGTGACGCAGTCGGCGGCTTGCTCAATGCGACACTCGGCAACCTGACAGAACTGGTCATTGCACTGACCGCCTTGCAGGCGGGGCAATACATGCTGGTCAAGGCATCGATCGCCGGCGCGATCGTGACCAACACCCTCTTCATGCTGGGTGCGTCATTTCTGCTTGGCGGACTCAAGCATCACACGCAGGAGTTCAACCGGGTCAGTGCCCGAATGCAGGCGGGTCTGCTCTTCCTGGCGACGATCGCGCTGCTGATTCCGTCGGCTGTCTCTCAGGTTGACTCCGCAGCGGGTGCAGCGTTTACTCAGAAGTTGAGCCTGGGACTGGCAGTGCTGCTCATCGTGTCTTATGCGCTGAGCATGCTGTTCTCGCTCAAGACACATAAAGATGTTTTTGCCAGCGCGTCGCACGGGGAAGCCGGGGAAGGCATGTTTCCCATTGGTCTGGCGCTGGTCACGCTCGCCGGCGTCACGGTTCTGGTCGCGCTGGTAAGCGAAATCTTCGTCGAGTCGGTGCAGCAGGCGGCGGAGTCCTTCGGAATGACGCCCGCGTTTGTGGGATTCATCGTCGTCGCCCTGGTTGGCGGAGCTGCGGAAATGGCTTCTGCATTTTCCGGCGCGCGCAAGAACCGGCTGGACCTGAGCGTGGGCATTGCGCTGGGGAGCTCGTCCCAGATTGCTCTCTTTGTCGCGCCCGTGCTGGTGCTGTTGAGCTATGTCATCGGCCCGACGCCAATGGACCTGCAATTCTGGCCGGGTGCGATCGTCATGATGTTCATGGCCACGCTCACCGCGACGCTGGTCACGAACGGCGGACGGTCGGCATGGTTCGTCGGCGTGCTGGTACTGATGGTCTACCTGATCTTCGCCATGACGCTTTACATGCTTCCACCCCGCGTACAGTGAACCAGTCACCTGCCCGGAAATAACTGACGATTCCGGTGAATGCCCATGACACATGAATCCACAACCGCATCGAGGCGCTGGCTTGATCCGAACACGCGCGTATCGGAAGCGCTCTTCGGCCTGATCATGGTGCTCACGTTCACCGGTTCGCTCAGTGTGGCGGATGCCGGGCGCGATGATGTACGCGCGATGCTGATAGGCGCCCTCGGGTGCAACATCGCCTGGGGCATTATCGATGGCATCCTGTACCTGATGGGCGCTTTGAGCGAAAAAGGCCTTGGCATTCGTACGTTGCAGGCCCTGCGCAAGGCTACGGCTCCGGAAGAGGCGCACCGCGTCATTGCCGACGCGTTGCCGCCGATGGTGGCCGCGACGCTCAATCCGGCTGACTATGAATCGATGCGCCAGAAGCTGGTGCAGTTGCCTGAGCCGCCATCGCGGCCGGGGCTGGGCAAGGACGACTGGCTTGGTGCACTGGGTGTATTCCTGTGGGTGTTCGTCATCACGTTTCCGGTGACGATTCCCTTCATTTTCATGGACAACCTGATGCAGGCCATGCGCGTGTCCAACGGCATCGCCATCTTCCTGTTGTTCGTGACCGGCTACAAGTTCGGGCGCATTTCGGAATACCACCCGTGGCTGACCGGTTTCGTTATGGTGGTCCTTGGGGTCATTCTCGTGAGCGTCACCATCGCGCTCGGTGGATGAACGCGCAGTGGTGAATCGCCTATCATGGACGCCTGTCGCCCGGGGAGGGTGAGGATCGAGGCGTCATGAAGTGAGCGGTACGTTCGAAGAATACCCGGCGGTGCAGAATCTCTCGCTGCACGGCGGGCCGCTTTACCAGCTGGGTTGCCGGCTGGGCCTGGTTCGTGGCGGCACGAATACCTTCGCTCTCGGTCTGTCGGTCGGGGTATCACTGTGGATCGTCGTTGTCGCCCTCGGAATCATCGAGGGCGGCACCGCCTTGCTGTGTTCACTTGAATCGATCGATGCTCATGTGCGTCTGCTGCTCGTCATTCCGCTGATGTTCCTGTGCGAGTCGACGCTCGATCCGAGCATGAAGCAGTTTTTCCGCACTATCGTGCGCTCCGGAATTGTTCCCGGCACCTCGCTGCCTGTCCTGGAGTCCACGATCGCACGCACCAGAATCTGGAAGGATTCCTGGCTGCCCGAGACAGTGTTTGCGCTGGCGTCCGTGCTGCTGACGCTGACATCACCCGATCAGGCGCTTTTCAATGTGGCGGCAGCCGACTTCCGCGTCGGCGTTCAAGGTGAATTCCCGCTGACCGCATTCTGGTACTGGAGTGTCTGTCTGACCGTGTTTCGATTTCTGATGATTCGCTGGTTCTGGCGGCTGTGCCTGTGGTGGTACCTGCTCTGGCGCGTTTGGCGGTTGCCGCTCCAGCTTGTACCGACGCACCCCGATGGGGCCGGGGGCATGGGATATCTGGAAGTCGTCCAAACCGAATTCGCCGCGCTGGTTCTCGCCAATTCAGCCCTCCTGTGCTCGACATTTGCGAGAGAGGTACATGCCGGCACGATGGTGTTCGAAGCTGTCTATCCAGGTGTGGCGCTCATCCTGGCAGGGAATGCCGTGGTGTTTGTCCTGCCACTTTTGTTCCTTGCGCCCAGGCTCTGGACTTGCCGCGAAAGAGGACTGCGGGACTTCTCGGTGCTGGCAGCGCGTTATGCGAACAGCTTCGACAGCAAGTGGCTGGGAGCGGCCGCTCCCGCGGAGCCCTTGTTGGGTACGCCGGACCTGCAGTCCCTATCCGATCTGCATGGCAGCTTCCGGATCGTCAAAGAGATGCGGTTGGCGCCGATCAGCCTTCGATTGTTGATGACGTTCGCTGCAGCCGTGCTATTGCCGGCGTTGCCTTTGCTGCTTCTGAAATACCCGCTGGTAGAGCTTGCGAAGCGATTCCTGATGGCACTGGCCGGACTGGAAGGATGAGCAATTTCACTACACCACGGATTTGTGGGGGTGGCATATAAGACGCCCGTGTCGATTCGGGGTAATCCGGATGCGGCACTGGCGAGTCAGCGCCTGTCTGCTTGCCTGTACGTTAGCGCCTTTGCGTGTGCAAGCCGGCATGGACGATATCCTGGAAGCCATCAAGCAGAGCGAATTCAGTTTCGCAAGGTCGGCCTCGGACGTTCCTTTCTTTCCGGTTGGCTGGTTGCAGGACAATTACTATTCCGCCGCCGAGTTCGAGGACCAGGAGGGCGTGCGGCCCACAGCCGAGGTCACGGAACACACTTTCAGTGCCGGGGCGGTATTGCCGGTGTATGTAGCGAAGCGGGATATGTGGGTGCTCGGCGGCGACCTCGCCTGGGATCGAATCGATATCCAGCAAGGCCCTTATCAGGACCAGAGTGTCTTGCGGGTGACGCCAGTGGCTGCATGGCTGCATCAGTATGGCGAGAAGGACATGGTGGGAATATTCGTCGCGCCCATCTTCAGCAAGGAGCAGCGTGCCGATCAGGCGTGGGCAACCAGTGGTTACGGCGGCGTGGTGGCGTTGCACTGGTATAGCGACCAGTTTCAGCTGCTGTATGGCGGCGTGTACGAGTACAGCTTCGGGCAGCATGCCCTGTATCCGTATGCGGGGCGTGCAGTGGCTGCCGAGGCGCAACCTGGCGGTAAGTCTCGTCCTTCCGTGGCCCACGCTCACCTATGCGCCGTCGCCCCGATGGCTGTTACAGCTCGGCATCACCCCCGGCGGCTCGTCCTGGGTGCAACGCGGCGATGACTTTGAAAGCGTCCAGGACTTTGGCTCGTGGAATTTCAGCGGCAACGTCGTCTATCGACTGCGCGGTTCGCTATGGCTGTCCGCTGGAGTCGGTGCCGCTGGATTTCGTGGCCTGACTGTCACCAGCAACACTGACGACACTCGCTTTGAAGCGCAGCACAGCCCGGTCTTTACGCTGGCGCTGCAGTTCCGGCCCTGACAACGCGTTGTCCGGCGTGATGGCTGTCGAACTAGTAGCGGTAAGAAAGTCCGACCTGAACTTCGCCCTGCGTCACCGCGTCGCCCTTGATGGCGACCACGCAGCCGCCCGAGCAGAACAGACCGCCGCTGCTGTTCACCAGCGTGAGGTAGCCGCGCGCTTCGAAGCGCAACGCAAAGCGCTCACCCAGCGGTAACTGGTAGCCGAGCCCGAGATTCATGGAGGCGCGCAGCTCGTCCGAATATCCGCTCTGCGTCGGATCGAACCATGTGGCGCCAAGTCCGCCGACGAGATAGCCGCCCTTGCCGATTTCACCGTCGAAGAACACGGTGCCGCCAATATGCAGATACGTGACGTTCAGCGGTAGTTGACTGCCGACCGGCGTCAGTGGGCCCTGATCAAGACCGAGGTGCGAACGCTGATGTGACAGGAACAGCTGCGCCTGGCGGGCACCGTCCAGGCCCCAGTCAAGACTGGCTGCAATCGTGCCGGATCCGTCGATGCTCAGGGATTGATCGGTGTACGCGTCGGTAAAGCTGCCGCCATCGCGAAAGCCGCCGTACAGGGTGAAGGCGTTGTCTTCAGCCTGTACGAGGCCGCTAAAGCAGATGCCTGCCAGCAGGAAGAGCTGCGCGCCCTTGCCAGAAATCCCGTTGGCAGACATCAGCTCGCCTTACTTCTTGCCGATGCCGTGCGCGTTGTCGAGGGCAGTTCTCAGGATGCGTGCCCAGCTGGACGCAATGTTTCTGGCTTCCGAGGCATTCACGACACTGTTGGTGAGCTGCATCGTGCCGGTGCCCTGCGCTTCACGATTGTCTATCGCCCGAGCGATCACGATTCCCGACTCGGAATCGCGCAGTTCCGCGACCAGCGTTGCCTGGCCGGCGGAGACCGTATACGTCCGGGAGCGTCCGGCGGTCATGGTGTCAGGTGCGTTCACGTAGAGATTGACTACGCTGGCCTGCACTCGCAGGACATCGGGGGCGGCTTCTTTAACGATCTTGTAGCTGCCCTTGGTTTCCAGTTCCTTCACGAACTCTTCGTAGGTGATCTTGGCGACGCCCGTCCGGATGTTCTCGCGCTCTTCAGGGCTCAGTTTGAAGCGGGTGCCGGTCTTGTCCGGATCCCAGTTCTTGGCAAATGAGACATCGATCGGATCGAGCATGACCTTGCTGTAGTCGGCAAGCGTTACGCCCGGCAATGCATAGGCCATGTCGATGCCCTTGACCTTGATCTTTGCCAGGCCGTCATAGCTCATGGCCTCCTCGATCGCTGCCTTGTCGGCAGCAAACGCGGTCGTCATCAGGATCGTCGATGCAAGTGCGGAAGCGATACGAATGGTCCACCTGGTAGTCACGGAACTTCTCCTTATGTATTGCTATGTCTAACTGGACTGGTACTGATGCCCGAGCCTCTTTGAAACCTGAATCCGGCTGCCACTTCAGAAAGCAGCCTTGACGAAAATCTGTCCACCGGAGTATCGCCAATCGAGTTCACCGTCAAACCTTGTCTTGTCGACCTTGACATTGGTATTGAACTGGTTCCACCCGGCACCAATCCCCCAGTGCTCGCCGAACATCCGGGTGAGGTCAACGCGCAGATCCGTCACGCTCCCGTCATAACTCGTCGAAAGCGAGAGAAAAGTACTGCGCTCCACCTTCCAGATACCACTTGGGGCTGAACTCCCAGAGGCCATGCAGGCCGAACACGGGAAGCGGTGCTTTGGCAACGGCGCTTTCCCTGCGAAATCCGGCGGACTGGCCCGCCGGCGGAACCCTGTCCGCTGATGGCGAAATTGAAATCCAGCGCATGGATACCGAAGGAGGCGCCTATCTCATAGGTATCGCGGCGCAGGAAGTCGTATTCATAGGACAGTGCAGCGACCGTCGTTGAATTCTCGGCACTGACCGAGGCATTGACCGGATAGACCGTATCGCCGACCGTCATGCTGCGACTGAGATTCCTGGTATTGGAATTGTTGATGTCGAAATACATCACGCGGAGCTGGTGACGCTTTGCAAAACGCCAGGCCCCATCCACGCGAAACCGGTCCGAATCCTGCAATCCGAGGTCCTTCTTGAAGTCGACTTTTGTGCCTGGCAAGCCCGCAGTGCCGTTGAGTGACGAGTTCCGTCTTCGTGTCGAGCAGGAACGTTCCCAGGGAAAGGGTGAATGCATTGGTCAGCAACCCGCCAGAGGATTCTGCCGACCAGGCCAGACCCGGCCAGGTGGATACAGTTGCGATGACAGCCAGCACAAGCGGTGCCGGACTCCGATTCTGCGTTTTCGAATGCATGACTTCCTGACTTGGGGTGCTGGACCTTGGGGTTCGTCGATCCGGATCAGGAGCCTTCATGCCTCTGATTCTCGGGCACTTGAGTCCAGCCGGATTCCTGCGTGTGAATTCTACTGGTGGAGGGCGACCGGCGCACGCGTCATTTTGCACTGCATTCGCTCCCAACCCATGTCAGCGGAATATTCCTCGCTCCAGGATTGTCCCACTGCCGACCGGCCGGCCCAGGCTCAGCCACAGGCTCCACGAGTCCGTGTTTGTGGTCGCAATCCCGAGTGTCAAGGGACCGGTGGGGGTGCGGCCAGTGACGTACACAGAGACAGACCCGATCTGCCCGCTGGTTTCAGCTGCCAACTCGTCGAGCCGGTCGTAAACCTCGCCGATCTGCAATCGCAGCCCGCCGTAAAGTGCCTGGCCGCGCAGCGTCATGAGATCTGCAAGCCTCCACAGGAAGCTGCCGCTGACCGTCCAGTAGGAGCCGGCACGCAGCTCGCCCAGTTCATGACCCGGAAAACTTGACGGGCCACCCAGGACGAAAAGGCGATCTTCCGGGAGCGTGTTGCCAAAATCGGTGCCGCCGGCCGCATTGATGTAGGCCACATTGCGGGCAAACTCCATCGTATAGCCAAAGCCCAGTTCGGCGCGTTCCCAGTCGCGGTCGCTGCCCAGACTGCTATCGCTGCGCGTGTATTCGAGTGCAGCGGCCAGGCCTCGCGTTGGATTGAAAGGGGTATCACGTGAATCGTGAATCGCGGCAAGCACGATCCCGGCGTCCATCGGGTTTACCTCTGGAAGCAATGGCGAGCCCGTATCGAGTCGAATCTTGTGTTCCGTGGCGGCGTACCCGATCCGCACCTGGGAATATTTACCGATATTCATGCCGAAATCGACCTGGCTGCCAAGGCTGTCGAATCGGTATTTTGCGATGCGCTCCCCGTCCAGATAGAGATCCTGCCATTCGCGGTCTACTGCGACTATCGGTTCGACAAAGAAACGCTGCGACACGTTGAGGGGCTGGTAGAAGCTGGTCAAGAGCCGCTGGTCGGTGCCGACCTGCAGCTCATTGCGCCACTGCGCACCGAACCGGTTTACCCAGGTCCGGTTATGCTGCAGATAGAAAAGGAACTTGGCTTCGCTCTCTGCAGAGGCATAGATCCCGATGTCGGCTTTGAGGAAATTGGGCCCCCAGCTTTTTTCCTTGGGAAGCCATTCAAGCGTCGGATTCGCCGGATCGCCCTGCAGTGAATACCCGACCGCCTCGAGATCCTGCAGCGCCGAAAGACGTTGCGCTTCCCGGCTGATCGCCGCGGTCGTCACGGTATCGCCGGGCTTGATGACAGCCTGCTGTTGCAGATACTCGGGATTGACGCGCTCGAGGCCGGCGAAGGTTACTCCGGCAAGCCTGGATTCGATTTGCTGTTCCGAGGTCACCATGGTGCGCCATGCTGCGTACTGTTCCGCCGGAACGGCAAAACGGGCGAGCTGGGGAGCAGCCTTGCGGGCTGCAGCCTCACCGAGCGCGAAAGTCTCCGGGACACGTTCGAAATCTGCCGTGCCGATATCGCCCATCTCGACGTCGATGCGCACATCCTGAGCCGTGAGAGATTGCAATTGCAGACCTTCGTTGGCCTCGATCATGACGTCCACCGTTCGCATCAGCAGCTGCGTGGCACTTCGCAAGTTGTCTGCCTGCACGGGCGGTTCCACCAGGTTCACGACGATTACGACGTCCGCACACAGCTCGCGCGCAATGTCCACCGGGATGTTGCGGACGAGACCGCCGTCCGCGAGGATCTTGCCGTCGGTGACCACCGGTGCGAAACCACCGGGTATCGCCATGCTTGCCCGCATGGCCGTGGCGAGATCGCCCTTGTCGATCACCACCATGTTGCCCGTGAGCATGTCTGTGGCAACCGCCCGATAGGGAATCGGCAGGCTGTCGAAGTCGGACACCGAGCGCGCCTTCGCGACAAAGCCTCGCAGCAGGTCCTCGATGCCGGCGGTCTTGACGAGACCAGGGGGCATGATGACCTTATGGTTCTGGATACCCATTTCCAGAGTGTTGCTGTAAGTGACCCCCTGGCGCTTCTGTTCGATGGGCTCGAGGTCGCGTTGCCCCAGGCCCCCGACCACGGCCTGCCAGTCGATGCCCGTCAGGAAAGTCCTCATGAACTCGCTAGGCACTCCGGACGCATAGCCAGCTCCTATGAGCGCGCCCATGCTTGTGCCGGCAATACAATCAATCGGTACGTGCAATTCCTCGAGGACCTTGAGCACGCCGACATGCGCGGCTCCTTTTGCGCCACCGCCCGCGAGTACAAGCCCTATACGAGGCCGCTTTGCAGCATCAGCGGAGGAGGTGGGCGTGCTACCGGCGATGGATTGAGCGGGAGCAGCCTGAGTTGTCAGTATGACAAGCAGCCCGAATAGCAGTTGACTGAGGAATCCTGGCCGGGTGTGCATGCGGATCTCCTTCGGTGGGCCGATGCTTCGGCCCCTGAGGCACGTGCATCCGGCTACGATCAGAATGTGAATGACAAGCCGAATCCGGGACCAGACATCGCCATATCGTACTTGAACCGGCTTGCGCCACTACCGTTTTCATCGTCCATGTCAATTTGCCAGCGGACGGAGTCCGCCGCCCGCCGGGCGAAGTCCGACCCGACACTAGATCCACCGAAATCGCGGCGCAGTGCGATCGACCAGGTGTCATTCAGCGGGATTTCCGTGATTGCACCGATGACGGGATCGACCCAGAATTCGCCCGTTCCCGCACTCTGCGAGAGGCCGGCCCCAGGACCGGATCTGACTATGACAACGTCGGCATCGATGGCGTTGTAGCGGAAACCGGCGAAGACCAGTGTTCGTTCCGTAAATCGGTCGCACGGGCACACTTCAGAACGGGTTGGTCGCGCAGCGTAGGGCAATGCGCGTCGTCGACGCTATCGCGACTCTGCCCGGCGCAATGTGGAAATCCACAGTTCAAATTGTCTTGCGACTTCCGATTCTCAGCGCAGATACTGCAAACCTCGCCTGGAGGAAATCAGTCATGCGCATTCCCGCAACCGTCGCCTTTTTGATTGTGGCAGCCGCTTCTTCCGCAGTTCAGGCCCAACAGGCTCCAACACCGCCTGTCGCCCCGCCAACGGGTCAAAAAACGCTGGCGGCGACGCTAGGTGTCTACGCTTTTCCGGGCGCCGGACAGACTGCCGCCCAGCAATCCAAGGACGAGACCGAGTGTTACAACTGGTCCGTGCAGAACACGGGCAGCGACCCGTTCCAGGTCGCCAAACAGGCTGAACAGCAACAGCAGCAGGCGGCCGCTCAGCAACAGCAGGTTGAGCAGGCGACGAAGGGCGCTGGAGCGAAAGGGGCGGTCAAGGGCGCGGCAGCGGGCGCGATCGTAGGTGAGATAGCCAACGATGATGCTGGCGAGGGTGCGGCGGTGGGCGCCGCGGCGGGTGTCGTCGCTGGGCGCGCCAAGGCACGCGGCGCGAAACAGCAGGCGGCGCAGCAGACCAGCGCAACAGACGCAGGCTGACCGCCCAGGCCTCGGCGCAGCAGATTGAAGCTTTCAAGAAAGGCTTCAGTGCCTGTCTCGAAGCAAAGAAATATACGGTGAAGTTCTGAGCCGGGGAGACATCAATCAGAACGTATAGCCGATCGATGTCCCGATGTTCCAGTCGTTGGTCTCGGCCCCTTCCGTCGGTTCGTTGTCGTAGCTGTCATTGAGCGAGATCTCAAAGAACAGGTCAGTAATCAATTCCCGCCTCGCCTGGATACTGGCTTCGCCGCGCCACCGGCCCGATTCGGTGAGACTCGGCAACAGCGAGAAACTGGCCGTCACATTGGTTTTCGGAGAGTCGAAGCGGAACAGGCGCAGACTGGTAGTCAGCTGCGCCTCGACGCTCTCGCGTTTGCTGCCGTCGGTGCCGTTTTCGATTGATCCGGCAAGACCCAGACCGGCACGCCACTCACTGCTCTGGGTCTGGACGAGATATCGACCCACGGTGCCGCCGAGCAGGCTGCGCAGATCCAGGCCAAGCTCCTGGTTGCGGCTGAATTCGAGCTGCGTTTCGCGGTAGTAGCGATTCGACATGTAGCGTTCCAGCGCCGAATTCAGCGAGCTGCGCTGGCTCGCCGGACCTATCTCCTGGGAGGTCACCTGCGCGTCGAGCGCCACGTTCCACCTGCGGATGCGATCACGCGCTCCGATCTGTCCCGAGACATTGAACACTTCGACGTTGCTTGCCTGCGTGAAGCTGTAGCCCAGACTGAAGTCGCCATCGACGCGCTTGCGCCATGGCTCTCCTTCTTCCGTGACAGCCAGTCGCACGATGTCGACCATCGGCAATTCGACGGGGACCCGTTCCTCCGTGCCTTCTATCCTGGACCGGATTCTGAGCGATCCCGTCGTCGTGCCGTTTTCAGGCGCGCGCCCGAACAGGCGCCTGCCGTCGGCCAACTCGACCTGAAGCACCTGCGTGGTGCTGAGTGAAGCGATCTTGGTCCACTCGATGTAGATCGTGCCAATGTCGTCGGTCTTGAATTTCAGCTGACCGTAGGACAGTTCCTTTACCTCACCAGTGATCCGGTCCCCATTGAGCAGCACGACGACGTCGGTCTTTGCCGCATAGGCAGGCGCAGTCGTCAGCGCGAGCAGCAGGGCAATGGCCGCGAGCATGTGTCGAGAGGAGCCGATCGATCCTGAGGAGCGAAGGGTGCGCAGCATCATCGTCACCTGCTGTGTTCTGGTGTTCTTGCGGGCATGCAACAGTCAATGCATCGCCAGTTTACGCAGGCACGGGAATCCCTGCAGCTGTCCTTAGGACATACAACCGCCGCGGGGATAGGGGATAGGGGACAGGGGACAGGAGCTTAGGCCTGCTGCTCATGCTGCCGGCCCGAAGGACGCGCGAGCCCTGATTGAGCGCGCGCCAGCACGAGCACGCCGGTGACAAAGCTCACTGCTGCGGGTTCGTAGCAATAGAGTATGAGGCCCGCAGCGCCGATCATCGCTGCTGCCCAGGCGATCAGGCGGTTCCAGGTGAACAGGGTCAGCACGATGGCCGCCATCGCGGCATATCCCAATCCGAAATTCGCAAAGCTGCGGATCACAAGCATCCGCAGCATGCACCAACCGGAGACGGCGGCTGCCTCACAGGCGTGCGCAACATCCGGCGGTTGTACGAGGAGATAACGCGCGCCGGCCGCGAGTGCAAAAACCGCGGCAATCACGGCCCACTCAAGGATGGCGCGCTTCATGGCTCGCGTCTTACTTTTGCGGCGGTGGACCGATGTAGTCCCGCTTGCCGACGTCGACGCCCAGATGGCGCAGGATGGCGTACGCAGTCACCACATGAAAGAAGAAGTTGGGAATTGCAAATCCGAGCAGATAGGCCTGTCCCGTGAAATGCATGGGTTCCGGACCCATCGGCAACGCGATGTCCCGGTCGTCGGAGCCATCGATCTGGCTGGCCTTGAAGCTGCTCAGGAATGCCAGGGTCTTGTCGATCCGGGCATAGAGGTCGGCAAAGGTGGTTTCGTTGTCCTCAAAGACCGGGATGTCGGTGCCCGCGAGTCGTGCAGCCATCCCCTTGGCGTTGTCGGTCACAATCTGGATCTGCTTGATCAACGGCAGCATGTCTGGTGACAGGCGACCGTTCAGAAAAACGCCGGCATCGATCTTCTTTGCCTGCGCATGGGCTTCAGCCTTCACAAGAATCTGGCGCAGCGTCGTCAGCATGCGCGTCGTGACGGGAACGGAAGCCTGATACATCGAAATAGCCATTCTTACTTACCTCTTGATCCTGAAAACCTGTTCTTTCCTGCCAGTCACTGTTGACCGTCGCCTCTGACGCGGTCTTCGCGGTGCTGCGGCCGAGGGTTCGGGTTCTGCAGTGCTCGCGCGGGTTCGTTCGAGCCCGTCGATGCAGCGCTTGAGCAGCCCGCGAAGCTGTGCCACCTCGCTCTCTGCGAGCGAAGCGAGCATTGTCTCCCAGACGGGGTCCGCCGTTGTCTTGGCATGCTCCATCTGGGCGCGGCCCGCTTCCGTAATGTACCAGCAGTCCACGCGCTTGTTGTCCGGATGCGGCTTCCGCTCCAGGCTGCCTTCGCTTTCGAGGCGGCGCAGGATGGTATTGATGGTCTGGGCCGTGACCATTGCAGATTTGGCGATGCGGGCGCCGGAGATGCCGGGATGATGGCTGATGACGATCAGCGTGGCGAAGTGCGCGAAGGAAAGGCCCACACCTGCCATGCGCAGCCGCTCATCAATGGCCTGCCGGATCGAGTGCTGTAACCGCTTGAGCAGGTAGCCGAGATGTTCTTCAGCGAGATCCGTCGGTCTTTCCCGGAACTGATCTTGTTCCTTGAGGGGTCCGGCCGTGACGATTCTGCGCTTCATGGGGTTGAGTTATATCAGGTACCTGATACGATGTCAGTAAGCTGATATCCGCATCAGAGCGCTTTAGCCGCTGACAATTCTTGTAACTTCTTGAAGTTGGCCACCATCCGTATGCTTTATCTTGCCAGGGTCTGCCGGCAGGACGGCCGCCTGCTTCCGACCCATTGAGTGCCATGAATACGCGCAGTTCCCGTCCATTGCAGTTGCTGATCATGTCTGCGTCCTTGCGGCGTTCCTTGCCCGTCGCTGCCCTGTTCATGGCAGGGGTGGCAGCAGACGTGCAAGGTGCCGAACCGCAGGTTGCGGCTCCGGTGGCGCTCACCGTCAATGTGGTCGCCGTCAAGTCGACCAACGTGCCAAAGACCATTGCCGTTACCGGATCGATCCAGGCCTGGCAGGACATTGTCATCGGCCCGGAAGTGGGCGGGTACCGGGTGGATTCCGTGCTGGTCGAGGTCGGTGATCGTGTCAAACGTGGCCAGGAGCTGATCAGGCTGTCGGGCAGCATGCTCGAGGCGGAGGCGGCCGCAAAGCGGGCGGCGTTGAAGCAGTCCGAAGCACAGCTCGTCAATGCGGAAGCAGCACTGCAGCGAGCCGAGATGCTCGCGAGTTCCGCTGTGTTTTCCAAGGCTGACGTGGACCGGCTGCGCAGTGATCAGCTCACGGCCCAGGGCAGAGTCGAAGCGACGCGCGCAGACCTCGATCTCGCTGAACTGAAGCTCCGGTACACACGCGTCAAGGCACCCTATGACGGCATCATCACTTCCCGCACCGTCAATGTTGGCCAGGTGGCGCAAAGCGGCAGCGAGATGCTGCGACTCCTGCGTGATGGCCGGATAGAGTGGCGCGGCGAAGTGCCTGAAGCCCGGCTCAGGGAATTGAAGGTCGGCCAGGTGGCGCACTTGACGACGGCAGACGGCACTGACCTTACGGGCAAGGTGCGAATCGTTGCTCCAACGGTCACCAGCACCAATCGCATGGGCCTCGTCTATGTCGACATCGAGCCGGGTTCACCTGCCCGTCCTGGGATGTTTGCCCGTGGCGTCGTGGAAACGAGTTCGGCAGAGGCCAACCTGGCGCCACTGTCGAGTGTCGTGGCGCAGGATGGTTACAGCTATGTCTTCGTTCTGCAGCCCGGGGACAAAGTGGAACGCCGGCGCGTGCAGATCGGGCGGCATCCATGGAGATGAAATCGAAGATTGTCGAAGGGCTCAAGGCCGGTGAACGGGTCGTCGCGAAAGGCGCCGCGTTTCTGAAGAACGGCGACCAGGTCAAGGTCGTTCCATGAATTTCGTTACCTGGGCGATCCGCAACCCGACCCCTGTGGTCGTGATGTTCATCATCCTGATGATCGGTGGCCTGATCAGCTTCAACCGGCTGGGCGTGCAGGACCAGCCGGATATCGAATTCCAGACCGTCACCGTATCGGTCGTGTATCCGGGGGTGCCGCCGTCGCAGATGGAGTCGGAGGTCACGCGCAAGATCGAGGATGCGATTGCAACCGTAACCGGCGTGCAGCACATCCGCTCGACGGCGAGCGTGGGATCGTCCTCTACGAGTGCCGAATTCCTGTTCGATCGCGATATCAACCAGGCGGTGGACGATGTCCGCGATGCGGTGACACGGATCCGCAGTGATCTCCCGACCGATGCCAATGAACCGGTGATTTCCCGGGCAACGACCGCAGGTCAGCCGATCCTGACTTTCGGTGTCGCGGCCGAGGGCATGAGCGACACGGACCTCTCGTGGTTCATCGACCTGACCGTGGTGCGCGAACTGACTGCCGTGCCAGGCGTGGGGCAGGTCAATCGGGTGGGCGGCGTGACCCGCGAGATTCGCGTCGATCTCAATCCCGACCGCCTCGCTGCACTTGGCATTACGGCGGGGGACATCTCGCGCCAGCTGGCGCGCATCCAGGCAGAGTACCCCGGCGGCGAAGCACGCGTCGGCGGGCTCGAGCAGAATGTCAGGACTGTGGGCACCATCACGTCTGCCCAGGAACTGGCGTCCCTGCCAATCCTGCTGCAGGATGGCCGCAATGTGCGCCTCGACACCGTCGCCGAGATTCACGATCAGGCGGCCGAGCGCAGGCAGCTCGCGCTGCTGGATGGCAAACCGGTCGTCGGCTTTGAGATCGTGCGCTCGTGGGGGGCGGGTGCGCTCGGCGTCGCCGAAGACGTTCGCGTTACGGTTGCACGCCTGCAGAAGCAGTATCCCGACATCAAGTTCACCGAGGTCTCCTCGACCGTCGGCTATATCCGCGAATCGTATAGAGCATCCATGGAGATGCTGTTTGAAGGAGCGATTCTCGCGATTGCCGTCGTGTGGTTCTTTCTCCGCGACTGGCGTGCCACCCTCGTGTCTGCGGTCGCACTGCCGCTCGCAGTAATTCCCACGTTCTGGGTGATGGAACTGCTGGGGTACACGCTGAATACCCTGACGCTGCTCGCGCTGTCGCTGGTCGTCGGCATGCTCGTTGATGACGCCATCGTTGAGGTCGAAAATATCTTCCGGCATCTGCGCATGGGCAAGTCACCGTTGCAGGCAGCCACGGATGCCGCCATCGAGATTGGACTCGCGGTGGTCGCTACGACGCTGACGCTGTGCGCAGTCTTTGTGCCGGTCGCTTTCATGAGCGGCATACCGGGTGAGTTCTTCAGGCCGTTTGCTTTCACTGCGACGGTGGCGGTGCTGTTTTCACTGCTGGTGGCGCGAATGCTCACGCCCATGATGGCGGCAAACCTGATGCGGCCGCACGAGCAGGGGCCGGAAACCAGCCGCATGAAAGAATGGTATCTGCGCTCCGTGAAGTGGTGCCTGCAGCATCGCCGGATTACGGTCGGTGTCGCGACCGGCATGCTGGTCGGCTCGTTCGCTCTGGTGCCGCTGCTGTCCATGGGTTTTTCACCCCAAAGCGATGTCGGCTTCACGTCGCTGACAGTGGAGCTGCCGCCGGGTTCGACGCTCGAGGAGACCCGCGTGGCTGCCGAAGACGTGCGCAGCCGTCTGACCGATATTCCGGAAGTGGAGCGGATCTACACCACGATCGGAGGTTCGCAGAGTTGGTGGGGGAGGATTCGGCGAGCGGGGGATCCGCCGGCAGTGTCAATCGGGCTCAACTGCAGGTTGTGCTGCTGCCCTTTGCTGATCGTGATCGCATCTCAGCAGGACATTCAGCGCGAGATCATGACACGAGTGACCGATGTCCCCGGTGTGCGCTTTGCATTCGGTAACCAGTTTGGCAGCCAGATGCAGATCACGCTGGTAGGCGAGGATCCTGTTGAACTGGAGGCGGCCGCAGCCGCGGTCGAACAGGATATGCGTACGATTCCGAAGCTGGGAATCGTCACCTCTTCCGCGAGCCTCGTGCAGCCCGAAATCGTTGTCCGGCCGTTGCCGGAACGGGCAGCCGAGCTGGGCGTCACGACGGAATCCCTGGGACTTGTCACGCGCATCGCGACGAGTGGTGACGCGGTCGGCCGGACTCGCCAAGCTGAATCTGCCATCGCGGCAGATTCCGATCCGCGTGCGGATGAACGATGCTGCGCGGGCCGACATTGAACAGATCGGTCTGTTGACGGTTGCAGGCCGGCAGGGCCCGGTGGCGCTGCGCAATGTCGCGGATATCTCGTTCGGTTCGGGGCCGGCGCAGATTTCGCGTTACGACCGCAATCGCAACGTCGATATCACGGCAGACCTGAACGGCCAGGCACTCGGCGACATGATGGCAGCCGCACACGCAACGCCTGCGATGCTGCAGCTGCCGGCAACGGTGCGTGAAGTGGTCGCCGGGCAATCGGAGATCTTTCGGCAGCTCGTGACGGGTTTCATGTTCGCCGTGGTCATCGGCATTCTCTGCGTCTACGGGTTGCTGGTCGTCCTGTTCAAGGACGCATTTCAGCCGATCACGATCCTTTCAGCGTTGCCGCCTTCGCTAGGCGGTGCGGTTGTCTGTCTGTTCGTGTTGCAATATCGAGGTGATCGATTTCGTCGATGATCGGCATGCTGATGCTGATGGGCATCGTGACGAAGAACTCCATCCTGATCGTCGAATACGCCGAGATGGCTCAGCGCGAACATGGGCTCGGCCGGTTCGATGCGCTGATCGATGCATGCGCGAAGCGCGTACGGCCCATTGTGATGACCACCATTGCGATGGGCGCCGGCATGCTGCCGATTGCGCTTGGCTTGTCCGGCGATCCCAGCTTCCGCGCGCCGATGGGCGTGACGGTGATCGGTGGCCTGCTCGCCTCGACTGCCTTGAGCCTGTTCGTGGTGCCCGTGGTCTTTACGCTGGTGGACGATTTCCAGAAATGGATGAAGCGGAAACTGCGTCGTGGCCAGCCGGTCGAGGTCGCGGTCCAGCCTTCACCTGAACGCGTCAGCGCCATGAGGGCTCGAAGGTCTGGCCCACACCAAGCGATGCGCCGATGCCGCTCACCGGAATCATGTTCTGGCCGAACAGCACTCCTTGCGGATCCTTGCTGAGTCGATAGGTCCTGAGTGTCGCCAGGGGTTCCGCGCCAATCGCTGTTCCGGTTTTCTGATCTGTCGTCGTGATCTTGCAGCGCGTGCAGGGCTTCACTGCGCGTATCCGCACGTCACCGTCTGTCAGTTCGTTGAGGGCGTCCTCACCGTAGGGCTCTAACCCTGCGAAAACGAGATTGGGGCGAAAACGGTTCATCGGCAACGGTACCGCGAGACGCTGGTTGAGATCCTCGAGGCTGGCCTCTGAAATGCCCAGCAGCGGAAACCCGTCAGAGAAAAGGTTCAGCGCCTCGATTGTCCCCGTCCAGCGTGCGTTGCTGGCGCGACGGCTTGCGGGATTGAACCTGACAAGGCGATGCGGCTTGCCGAGAAACGCGGTCAACAGGTCTGCGGCCGCGCTACCCATGTCGAAGGCTCCGCAACGGTCATTCCAGACGGTGGCAGTGGTTGCCTCACCGCGCGTATTGAAGGGTACGAAAAGATCCCCGGCACCCGGAGCTTCGAGCTGCAGTCCTTCGTCATCGAGGAAGGTGTTGATGAGCGCCAGCCGTGGTTCCTCGCGCTGGGTGACGAACCGGCCTGTTGGCGTCACCACCATCCATTCCCGATCGTGCTCAAGGCCGGCAGGCGTGAGCTTTGCGTGTGCAACTTCGATCCCCCGGCAGGATTTGACGGGATAGACGTACAGCGAGGTCAGTGTGATGCCCAAGATCTGCGGGACTCGTGAACTCTAAAGAGACAACAATACAGGCCAGGCAAGAAAAAAGCCGTCCCCGCGCTGTGCAGGGACGGCCTTTCCAGACCATTGCGCTTCAGGCGGGCTTGCGCCTCGCGCTGTCGCGCCTCAAGTCATTTCGGCCCGAGGGCTTCAACCTGGATATTCAGGACCACGTCCATCTTGAATCCCATCTGCGCACCGAAGTTGATACCGAAGTCCGCTCTGTTGATTGTCGCCGTAGCATCTGCGCCGCAGTGCGGAACCTTTGCCATCGGGTGCTGGGGCCGGCAGGTGAACTGGTTGACCTTCAGCGTGACGGGTTTGGTCACGCCGTGCAGCGTCAGGTCCCCGGTCACTTCAGTGGGAACGTCGCCATTGAACTTTGCCAGCTTGCCCTTGTAGGTAGCTGTCGGAAACTTGGCGACATCCAGCATATCCGCGGTTTTCGCATGGGTATTCAAGCCGTCGTGGCCGAAGTCGATGGTGGTCATGTCCATCGTTACATCGACTGTGCCGGACTTCGCTTCCTTGTCGTATACGAACGTGCCCGTGGTCTTCTTGACCTTGCCGCGCCAGTTCGACATGCCGCCCATGTGGTCGGCCTGGAAGCTTGGATAGGTATGTTCGGGATCAAGCGAGTATGTCACCGGTGCAGCGACGGCGGCACTCCCGATCAGCGCTGCTACGGATGCGACCAGAATCTTGTTCATCATATAGGGATCCTTCTAACGTCCTGATGTCTACGGGGGGTTGCAAAGTATGCTGAGAATTAGCAGCAGGGGCAATTGCGGGCCGCATTCTCGCCGTTGCGGCCGCATCATGCAATGTCTGAATTCAGGTACACCTATAATGAATAATGAACGGCGGCTTCCGGAGTACGAAACTTAATGCAACGCGGCAAATGGATTGTCATCGGTGCGGTCGTCCTGGGCGCAGGCGCCTGGTTTGCCTATGCCTCACGCCCCAAGCCCATTGAGATCGAGACCGTCCGTGTCGACCGCGGAGCTGTGGCGGAAACCGTGACCAACACTCGGGCAGGAACCATTGAAGCCTGCCGGCGCGCCAAGCTGGCACCGCCGATGGGCGGACAGATCGCGAAACTGCCTGTCAAGAAGGGCGACACCGTCAAGCAGGGACAGGTCCTGCTGGAACTCTGGAATGAAGACACTCGAGCGCAGCTGACGCTGGCCGAGCGCGATGTCGTTGCCTCACAGGCGCGCGCCGAGGAAGCCTGCGTGTCGGCAGAGGTGGCGCGCCGTGAGGCCAATCGCAACGCATCGATGCTGGATCGCAAACTGATCGCGGTCGATACGGCCGAAAGCAGCATGGGCCAGGCCGAAAGCCGTGAAGCCGCCTGCCGTGCGGCCAATCAGACCACTCTCGTATCGCGCTCGCGGGTCGACGCAGCGCGCGCGGCACTGGACCGTTCCCGGTTGCGGGCCCCTTTCGATGGGGTGGTCGCCGAGATCAATGGCGAGCTGGGAGAGTTCGTCACGCCGTCGCCCGTAGGGATCGCCACGCCGCCAGCCATCGACGTCGTCGACACGAGTTGCATCTACATTACGGCACCCATCGATGAAGTCGATGCGCCCCGCATCCGCGAAGGCATGCCCGCCCGCGTGACACTGGACGCTTTCCGCGACCAGCGCTTTCCTGCCCATGTACGGCGCGTTGCTCCGTACGTGCTGGAAGTGGAGAAGCAGGCCAGAACGGTAGAGATCGAGGCCGAGCTGGATGTCCGCGACGATCGCAGGTTGCTGCCGGGATACAGTGCGGATGTCGAGGTCATCCTGGATGAACGCGCCGACGTGCTCAGGGTGCCTACCCGTGCAGTGCTTGAAGGGCGGCGCGTCTACGTATTCGATGCGGCAGCCGGGCGGGTGTCGCTTCGTGAAGTGACGACAGGATTGAGCAACTGGGAGTTCACGGAAATTGCTTCCGGCCTGCAAGAGGGCGATGAGGTGGTGACGTCGATCGACCGCGACAATCTCGCCGATGGTGTGGCTGCCCGTGCGGGATCTTCGCAGACTGCCAAACCGGCATCATGATCAGGCTTGATCAGGTAAGGCGTCATTTCCAGGTCGGCGACCAGGAAGTGCGCGCGCTCGATGGCGTGTCGCTGACCATCGATTCTGGCGACTACGTGTCGATCATGGGCCCCTCCGGCTCGGGAAAATCCACTCTCCTCAATGTGATCGGCCTGCTGGATCGCCCTACCAGTGGCAACTATGTACTCGATGGCCGCGAGACCACCACGCTCAATGACGACGAGCTGGCGCACACGCGGGCACGCCGCATTGGCTTCATCTTTCAGTCTTTTCATCTGGTTGCGCGGCTGACAGCTTTCGAGAACGTTGAGCTGCCCCTGGTGCTGGCAGGAGCTTCTCCGGCGGAACGCCGGCCGAAAGTCACGCAACTGCTCAAGGATCTCAGTCTCGCTGACCGGAGCCATCATCGCCCCGACCAGCTGTCCGGCGGCCAGCGGCAACGCGTTGCCATCGCTCGTGCCATGGTGATGCAACCGACGGTGCTGCTCGCGGATGAGCCGACCGGCAACCTTGATCATGCTTCGGGTGCAGAAGTGTTGCAGGCGATCGAGCAACTGAATGCCAGGGGCATCACGTTGATCGTCGTGACGCACGATATGGAAGTCGGGGATCGCTCCCGACGTCACATTCGCATGCGGGATGGCAAGGTCGTCGAAGACTTCAGTGGTCCTCGCGCGTCATGAGCCTTCGCGACCTCCTGAAGCTGGCAACCGATTCCATTCTGCGCGCCCGCGTGCGCAGCTCGATGCTGCTGCTTGCGATGGGAATTGGCGTTGCAGCGGTCATCGTCCTGACCGGGCTGGGTGAAGCAGCACGTCGCTATGTTGCCGGCGAGTTCCAGGTCCTTGGTACCCGCCTGATCATCATCATTCCGGGTCGTTCGGAAACGGCAGGCATCCAGCCCGGTCTGCTCAGCGGCGAGACGCCGCGAGACCTGACGCTGGCGGATGCGCAGTCATTGCTGGCGATTCCCGAAGTGGAAAGGGTGGTACCGCTGATCGTGGGGTCGGCGCCCATTTCGGCGCGAGGGCGGGAGCGCGAAGTCCCCGTACTCGGGGCAACTGCCGACTACATGGCGGTGCAGGGAACGCGGATTGCCGAAGGCCAGTTCCTGCCGGCCAATGAATTCGGCCTCGATCGCGCCATCTGTGTCATTGGCGCCAAGGTGCGTCGCGAACTGTTCGGTGATGGACCCGTGATCGGTGAGTCCTTGCGTATCGGCGAGCGGCGTTTCCGGGTCATTGGCGTGCTGGCGGACCAGGGACGCGCGAGCGGCTTCGATACCCAGGAACTGGTGATCGTCCCCGTCAGCGCCGGGCAGGCGCTGTTCAATTCCGAATCGTTGCTCCGTGTACTGGTACAGACCCGCAATCGTGAATCCATGGCGAGAGTCCGCGATCAGGTGCTGGCTACGATCAAGACACGTCACCAGAATGAGGAAGACATCACGGTGATTACCCAGGACGCGCTGCTCGCGACCTTTGATCGCATTTTCACGGCGTTGACGCTGACGCTTGCCGGCATTGCATCGATCAGCCTGGCCGTTGCGGGCATTCTGGTCATGAACGTGATGCTCGTGGCTGTGAGCCAGCGGACCGCTGAAGTCGGCCTGCTCAAGGCCATCGGTGCGACGCGCCGGCAAGTGCTCTCGCTGTTTCTGGCCGAAGCGATTCTGCTGTCTTTCGCCGGAGCCCTTGCAGGCATTGCAGTCGGGCAGGGCGCAAGCTGGCTTGTGCGGAAGCTCTATCCCGTGCTGCCGATGGGGGCACCCTGGTGGGCGTATATCCTGGCCGTCATGACGGCCCTGGCCAGTGGCATCGTGTTTGGCATGTTGCCGGCCCGCCGGGCTGCGCGACTTGATCCCGTGGAAGCCCTGTCAGGACGGAGATAATGCGCACCGCCGACCTGCTCAGGCTGACAGCGAGTTCGGTGGTGTCTCATCGGCTGCGCGCGGCGCTCACTGCGCTCGGGATTGCAATCGGCGTGACGGCGGTCGTGCTGCTGACTTCCATCGGCGAGGGGGTGCATCGTTTCGTGCTGTCGGAATTCACGCAGTTCGGCACGAACATCATCAGCGTCAATCCCGGAAAGACGCAGACGCTGGGCGGCTCGCTGGGAGCGATCAATTCGGTTCGCCCACTGACTGTCGACGATGTCGAAGCATTGCGTCGGGTGCCCTACGTCATCGCAGCCAATCCTACCGTTCAGGGCAATGCAGAAGTGGAGTATGGCGGACGCAAGCGGCGCACGATGGTCTACGGTGTGGGACCGAGGTTCGCGGAAGCACTTCGCCTTGCAGTGGAGCAAGGCACGTTTCTGCCCGAGGACGATCCCCGCGCGCCGCGAGCCATGGTGGTACTCGGGGCACGCATGTACAGCGAACTCTTCAGCGGGAGCGCCGCGCTAGGCCAAACGGTTCGCATCGGCGGCCAACGGTTCCGCATCGTCGGTGTGATGCAACCCAAGGGCATGACGCTGGGATTCGATCTGGATGACACCGCCTATATTCCGGCTGCTTCCGGCCTTGCGATGTTCAATCGAGCCAGTCTGGTCGAAGCACAGGTCTTCTACGCTGAAGGTGCGCCCGTGCAGGAAGTGGTCGATTCGATCAAGCGCATCCTGACCGCAAGACACCGGACAGAAGACTTCACGATCACCACGCAACAACAGATGCTGGACTCCCTTGGGTCCGTGCTGTCGGTGCTTACTTTCGCAGTAGCAGCCCTCGGCAGCATTTCGCTGCTGGTGGGCGGGGTTGGCATTTTCACGATCATGATCATCGGCGTGCGGGAGCGAACCGCCGAAATCGGCCTGTTGCGAGCTCTGGGTGCCGAGAAGCGACAGGTGCTGTCGTTGTTCCTGATGGAGGCGATGTTCCTGTCGGCAGTGGGGGGCGTGCTGGGACTGGGTGCGGGGCTGGCGATTGCAGGTCTGCTCGATTTCGCCGTGCCTGCGTTACCCGTCAGTTACGCGCCAGGCTACATTTTTCTCGCAGAAGTGCTCGCAGTCCTGATCGGTTTGCTGGCCGGGATCCTCCCGGCTGCTCATGCCGCAAGGCTCGAGCCCGTCAATGCGCTGCGTGCGGAATAGCCTTAATAAATGTGGCATTGCAACATTTGACTGAAGCGCGACCATTCATAGACATCGAGGTGGCGCGATTTCTTAAAAAGTAAACATTTTGTTAATGGTCTTGGCGAATTCAAAGGCAAGCAACGTCATTTCCCTGGTGGCAGCTGGTGTTTCCAGCATCCGTAGTTCGTCGATGAAAATCGAGATCACCGAACCAAATCGCATGTGCGTCGCATCAAAATTCACTTGAACTATACCGGCTGGACGGTAGACTTCGCCTCCTACTTACTTGGTCGCGTTCATGTCCAGCCAGCCGCAACCCCCGCTGTTCCAACCTCGCGATCGCATTCTCGATGCGGTGGGTCAGCTCTCGACTGAACTGGGCGCCGGCAATTTCACGCTCGAACAGGTCGCGCAGGCGGCTGGCGTCAGCAAGGGCGGGTTGCTCTATCACTTTCCAACGAAGGAAGCCCTGTTGCTGGCGATGGGCGAGCGCTACCTGCGGTCGTTTGAATCCGGACGACGGGAAGCGCGCGAACGCTTACCCGACGAACCGTCGGCGGATCTGAAAGCGAGCGTACTGGGCCTCCTTTGCCGTCCCGATTCGCAGCCCTGCCAGGCCGCCGCCATTCTGACTGCGGCGGCCAACAGTCCGGAGCTGGTCGCCATGTTCCGGACGTCGCTGATCGATTACACCGCCGAGCTTGCGTCCTGGCAGGGTTCGTTCGAGCGCAAGGCCATCGTGTCGCTGGCGATCGACGGACTATTGTTGCGCGAAGCGCTGCGTATTTCCCCTTTTACAGCGGAACAGCGCGATGCGGTGATCCATGCACTGCTCCATCTCGCCGACGAATGCTGCAACCCGCAGCCTCATTCCGGTGTTGTACAGGAAGGACTCTGAAGGTGTTCCCATGTCCCACAAGATCCCGCGTTTCTCAGCTGTTCTCCCCCTCGCCACGCTGGTGGCCACAGGCTTCCTGATATCGGCATGCGGTGGTGCTGCGCAGCCCGCCGGAGGAATGCCGAAGCCGGAAGTGGCTGTTGAAACGGCGCAGAGTGCAGCGTTACCGCTGACGCTGACTTATACGGCGCGTACGGCCGGCTCACGCGAAGTGGAGGTGCGCGCGCGTGTCGGCGGCATCGTCCTGCGGCGAAGCTATGAAGAAGGCAGCGCAGTGCGCGCCGGGCAGGTGCTGTTCGAGATTGATCCCGCACCCTATCGGGCCGCCGTCGACCAGGCACGAGGTGAACTGGCAGTACAGCGTGCGACCTTCGACGAAGCGAAGCGTACGCGTGACAGGCTGGTCCCGCTGTACGAAAAAAACGCGGTCAGTCAGCGGCAGCGCGATGAAGCAGTATCGGCTTTCGAAGTTGCAGCCGCACACGTGATGGCAGCCGAGGCGCGCCTCAAGACTGCCGAACTCGATCTGGATTACACGCAGGTCCGTGCACCCATCACAGGACTTACGAGCCGTGAACTGCGCTCGCAGGGCAGTCTCGTGCAGGCGGGCACTGACTCGAGTCTGTTGACCCGCATGGTGCAGGTGGATCCCCTTTACGTCGAGTTCTCGGTCCCGGAAGAGGAAGCTGTACTGCTGCGGTCGCGGCTCGCGGATGCAGAGACGCGTGAGCACGTCGTTGCCAGGTTATTACTGGCTTCGGGCGAATACCCCGAATCGGCGCCCGTTACGTTCGTCGACACCGCAGTCGAGCGGGCATCGGGAACCGTCCTGGTGCGCGCCGTACTGCCAAACAAGCAGGCTGTGCTCATCCCTGGGCAGTTCATACGAGTTCGTGTCGAAGGGGTTGCGCTCGCGGACGTCGTCGCTATTCCGCGCAAGGCCGTGATGATGAGTGCTCAGGGAGCATTCGTATGGGTCATCGGCGACAACGACACTGCCAACTTTCGTCCCGTGCAGACGGGTCGGGGTGTTGAAGAACTTGTCGTGATCACCGGGGGCCTCGCCGCGGGTGAACGCTACATCGTTGAAGGCGTCATGAAGGTTGCGCCCGGTGCGCCCGTTACCGCTGTGCCTCCCACACCCGCGGCGCGCGACGCCGACGTCCGGAAGGCCCCGGCGAAGGATGCAGCGTGATCTCGCGCGTCTTCATCTCCCGGCCGATTCTGGCGGGAGTCATCTCGGCGTTCATCGTCATCGCGGGTCTGGCCGCATTGCGCAGCCTGCCCGTTGCGCAGTATCCCGATATTCTGCCGCCGCAGGTGGCCGTGTCCGCTTTCTATCCGGGAGCGACGGCGGAAACCGTTTCTGCCAGTGTCGCGGTGCCGCTCGAGCAGCAGATCAACGGCGTCGAGAACATGCTCTACATGACGTCGTCCAATTCCAGCTCGGGCGCGATGACGATCATCGTTACGTTTGCGGTGGGGACGGACCCCGACATCGCAACCATCAACGTCAACAATCGCGTACGCGCCGCCGAGGCACTGCTGCCTGAGGAAGTGCGGCGCCAGGGCGTGACTGTGCTGGAGGCGTCGAGCCTGCTGATGCAGGTGCTCACGGTGGAGTCGCCGGACGAACGGTATGACTCGCTGTTCATCAGCAACTACACGTTGCTCAACGTGATCGATGAACTGAAGCGCATCCGGGGCGTCGGCAATGTGCAGCTGTTTGGTGCGAGGGATTACGCCATTCGCGTCTGGCTGCGCCCGGACAGGCTTGCACAGCTGGGTCTTACGACTGCAGATGTCGCGGCTGCCATCCGCGAGCAGAACTCCCAGTTCGCTGCCGGCAGGGTGGGAGCCGAACCTTCACCGGGCACTGCCGATTTCACGTTCTCGGTGACGACCCAGGGGCGCTTTTCCGAGCCGGAGCAATTCGGCGAAATCGTACTGCGTACGGCTGATTCCGGCGCAGTAGTGCGGCTCAAGGACGTCGCTCGTGTCGAGCTCGGGTCCCGCGAAAATGATTTCGTGGCCAAGATCAACGGCAAGGAGGCGGTGGCCATCGGCGTCAGCCTGCAGTCCGGAGCCAACGCGCTCGACGTGTCTGCAGCCGTCAAGAACCGCATGAATGAACTGTCGACGGCTTTTCCAGAAGGCCTCGTCTACCACGTTCCTTACGATACGACCACGTACGTGCGGGTCTCCATCCGCGAAGTGCTGATCACGCTTGCAGAGGCGATGGTGCTCGTGTTTGGCGTGGTATTCCTGTTCCTGCAGAACTGGCGGGCCACGCTGATTCCGATGGCAGCGGTGCCTGTCTCGTTGATCGGCGCATTGGCAGCGATGTACCTGCTCGGCTTTTCGATCAATATCCTGACGTTGTTCGGCATGGTGCTCGCCATCGGTATTGTCGTCGACGATGCCATCGTCGTGCTCGAGAACGTCGAGCGCATCATGACCACGGAGAATTTGCCGGCAAAGGAGGCCACTGAAAAAGCAATGACGGAAGTCACCGGGCCGGTGATCGCAATCGTCCTCGTGCTGTGCGCCGTGTTCCTGCCAGTGGCTTTCTTCGGCGGCCTGGTCGGCGAGATGTACCGCCAGTTCGCCGTCACCATCGCCGTGTCGGTCACGATTTCCGGTTTCGTGGCGCTGACGCTTACACCGGCGTTGTGCGCAACTGTGCTGAAGGGACACCACAAGACGCGCTTTGTGGTTTTTGAATACTTCAACAGGCTCTTCGCGCGCGTCACTGCCCGGTACACGCATGATGTGCGGTTCGTGCTGACCCACAGGACGCTCGCAGTAGTGCTTTTCGGCGTGATGCTGCTCGCGACGGCGGGCCTGTTCCGTCTCGTGCCGAGTGCGCTCGCGCCGAAGGAAGACCAGGGATACATTCTCCTGATGCCGATATTGCCGGACGCTGCTTCCCTGCCGCGGACCGAGAAGGTTTTCGATACGCTCATGGGCTATTCCATGACAGATCCGGCCGTCGCGGACACCCTTGGTCTCGCAGGCATGGATCTGCTGACCGGGTCGACACGAACCAATACCGGCGTGGTCTGGGTCGTGATGAAGAACTGGGACGAGCGCAAATCCGCGGATTTGTCGCCTACCTCATTGGTGGGTCGTTTCTTCGGCGTGGGATCCACGATCAAGGACGCGTTCGTGCTCGCGTTCGAGCCACCGCCCATCTCTGGTCTGAGTGAAACCGGGGGCTTTGAAGGCTACGTCCAGTCGCGCAACAGCAGCGGCAGCAAGGAACTGGCCGCCGCTGCACAGAAGCTCGTCGAGGCGGCCGCTCAGCACAAGGAGCTGGTCGGCGTGTCTACGACGTTCAGCGCGAATGTGCCGCAGATTCGCATCGACCTGGATCGCGAGAAGGCCAAGTCACTGGGTGTCCCGGTGAATGAAGTGTTCGATACGCTGCAGAGTACTTTCGGGGCGCTCTACGTCAACGACTTCAACAAGCTCGGTCGCGTATTCCGCGTGCTGCTGCAGTCGGAATCGGAATTCCGCGATCACGCGGATGACATCCGCAACGTCTTTCTCCGCAGCACTACAGGCCAGATCGTGCCGCTGTCGGCGGTGGCGACCATCAACCAGGAAACCGGGCCTGAAAACCTGGAGCATTTCAATGTGTTCCCGTCGGCGAAGATCCTCGGCAATCCGGCTCCGGGCTACAGCTCGGGACAGGCTCTTGAGATAATGGAACGAGTGGCCGCTGAGACTTTGCCGGCCGGCTACACGCTTGCATGGACCGGGGCGTCTTACCAGGAAAGGGCAGTGGGCGCCTCGTCCACCGGGGTATTCCTGCTCGCCGTGCTGATGGTGTTCCTGATCCTGGCTGCGCAGTACGAACGCTGGACACTGCCGCTGGCCGTCATTCTCGCCGTGCCGTTCGCGGTATTCGGCGCTGTGGCTGCCGTTGCACTTCGGGGTCTCGAGAATGACATCTACTTTCAGATCGGCATGGTCACACTGATCGGTCTTGCCGCCAAGAACGCCATTCTGATCGTCGAGTTCGCGATGATGAAGCACAGTCAGGGCATGTCGTATGCGGACGCGGCCGTGGAAGCTGCGCGATTGCGCTTCAGGCCCATCATGATGACATCTTTCGCGTTCATCCTCGGAGTGTTACCGCTGGCCATCAGCACCGGCGCAGGTGCGGCCAGCCGGCACTCGATCGGTACTGGCGTGATCGGTGGCATGCTGCTCGCCACCTTCGTCGCCACCTTGTTCATTCCGCTGTTCTTTGTCTGGATCGCGTCATGGGGTGACAGGAAGCAGGTGAACCCGGCCGGACAGCAAAGCCAGGGCGATGTAGCGGAGGTGCCCCATGTCTGAGTCGAGACTGATTCGTCTTGCCGCGCTGCCGCTGATGGCCACATTGATGTTGAGCGGCTGCTTCGTTTCGCGTGTGTCAGTGGACAAGCCTGAGTTGCCGTTGCCCGACGCACTGCCGACGCCTGCGGCTGCAACCGCGGAACTCCCTGATGCATGGTGGAAGGTATTTGGCGACCCGCGGCTTGATCAATTGATGGATGAAGCCCTGGCTCACAATGCAGATGTCGCAATTGCCGCTGCGCGCGTTCTCGAGGCACGCGCAGTACTGGGACAGACAAATGCTGAACGGTGGCCGGCAGTGGGCATCCAGGGAAACGCTTCGCGCCAGGTCGACAGCGTTGCGGCCGGCCAGTTTCCGGATGCGGGGCAGGCTCGCAACAGCTACTCGGTGCAGGGCGTCGTTACCTACGAACTCGATCTGTGGGGACGCTATCTTCGTGCAAGCGAAGGGGCGCGGGCGCGTCTGCTTGCAACCGAATTCGATAGCGACACGGTGCGCTTGAGCCTGACGGGCGATGTGGCGCGTACGTATTTCTCGCTGATTGCCGCGTCCGAACAGCTTGATCGTGCCAATGAGACGCTGGCCGCGCGCCGCGAGTCGGTCGAGATCGAGCAACTGCGCTTTGAGGCTGGTGAAAGCGATGAGGCGACCTTCAGAAGGACGGAGGCCGAGGCGTCCGCTGCTGAGAGCGCCGCGCAGCAGTTTGAACTGGAAATGACACAGCTGTCGAACGCACTCGGGGTACTGCTCGGAAGAACGCCGCGCGAGTTGACGATGGCTGCCTACGAAGTCGATGGCACCAGGCTCCAGCCGGCGCCCGTATTACCAGCAGGGTTGCCATCTTCGGTGCTTGAACGCAGGCCTGATGTGCGTGCGGCCGACGCCGCATTGGTTGCAGCTGCAGCCGACATCGGCGTTGCACGAACGAATCTGTTTCCCCAGATCAGCCTGACCGGTACGTTTGGATCCGCGAGCCAGGACCTGTCCGATCTGTTTACGAACCCGGCCGAGCAATGGTCGCTGGCAGCGGGTCTGCTGCAGCCGGTTTTCCAGGCCGGCAGATTGCGAGCTGAAGTCGATCGTGTGGAAGCGTTGCGGATGCAGCGACAAGCCCAGTATGTGCGGACTGTCCAAAGCGCTTTCCGCGACGTGCTGGACAGCCTGCGAGGACAGGAGCTGCTGTCGGATATCAGCCTGTCGATCGCCGACAGGGAACGTGCCCTGGCCCGTGCCGCCGAACTTTCGGAGTTGCGTTATTCCGCTGGCGAGATTGATTACCTTGAACTGCTCGATGTCCGCAGGTCGCTGTTTCAGGCGCAGATCGCGTCGGTGGGCGCGCATCGCGACGCACTCACGAACACTGTCAATCTGGCGCTGGCGTTGGGTGGCGGAGTGCCGAAGCCGTAGAAGATAGACGGCGGACTCTGTCCGCAGGAAGGCCTACGGCAGATGGGTCGCGGACGCGACAAGACGGCCTCACGGCAGGCCAGAGTTCTTTCTGCCGATACGGTCCAAACTGCTGTCGCTGCCAGCTATTTTCCAGTGAACCTCGTCGGTTGCCAGTTTAGGATCATTGCCGTTCTCGCCAGACCAATGGGTCTCGCCGGGCGTGAAACACGGAGAGCACGACGAGGCGTTCTGCCCGAACGCGAAAGAAAATAAAAAAGGGAAAGCGGCGGACGCGTATGCAGCGAACGTCATTCAACACGCGTGGATATCGCTGCGGCGCTTCGCATGCCTTGATCAAGGCATGCCCTATCTCTGCAGAGAACTCGCCGCCGAGTCCCGGCTTTTGCCGTTCATACCAGGCAGCTGATTCTGCAAATTCGAGACGGGCGGCCCTTCGAAAGAAGGGCTTCAGGATCATTTCTCAGGACGGAAAGGCAGTGATTCCCTCACTTCTTCCCAAGCAGTGACGGCTTCCGGATCGGCATCATCTTCTTCAATCCGCTTCTGCAGTTCGGTGCGTTGAGCAGGTGTCAGCGGTATGGCCGAACTGTCCGCGGCGATGCTGTCCCAGATTTCCTCAACCAGTGCCAGGCGTTCTTCAACACCCAATTGGTCTATGCCCAACGATTTGATCGATGCGCTCATGGGCGAGATCGTAGTCCCGGGGCGATCGAACTGGCAAGCGACATAACTGGCGGCTTCGTCGAGATTTGCAACTATCCAGAGGCCGTGCCGGCCATAGGGGAGCGGTCTGGCCAGTTGTTGCTGGTAAGTGCTCGTGCCGCATCAAAGAGATGGGTGCCCGCCTACATTTGCGTATCACAGGTGTAAACGTTGCCCGCGAGACCCGAGCGGGCTCGCTCCTCCCGACAGCTGGCATCGTGTGCTCATGCAACGGAGTGCCGTATAGGCGGGTGTGGCGGCGTGTCACCACCTGTCGGCCATACCACTCCCCTATGTCCGTCCCGGCGGAAGGGAACCGAAGTCGCGACACGCGGCGTTTGCCTCATTTATTCACTTCCTTTCGTCTGGCCTGCCGTTAGGCCCGCCTGTCGCGTCCGCGACCTACCTGCCGGAGGCCTACTTGTACCCTGCGGCCAGGGCATAAACGGACAGAGTCCGCCGGTTTTTTCTTCTCCGTTTGCCCCTCTCACCTCCGCGGCATACCATCCGTTCGTCTCCAGGGAATTCAAAGGAGTAGTCATGTACACGGCATGTTATGCGGCCAAATCGCCGCATTTGAAATGCGGCGCTTGGGCCGTATATGATAGAGTTAGATCCATGAGAAACTAGACGCACGTCGGCTTGGATACGCAGTGCTATACGTATTTGATCGACGCAATGGTGAAATTAGACGAACCGACGGATGGCCTCGCTGAACAGCGGATCGCTCTATTTGGAACATTCCTCTACCGAGAAGGCGGCCTCTTCATAACACCGACCGTGCGCTCAGAGTATCAACGCATTCCGGATAGCGCCCGTGCCGCATTCCATGAAGAAATGACAACTCTCTTCCCAGAAATTCAGCCTATCAAGCCGTTGCTCATAGACCCTCGTGTCGCGAACTTCAAAACGCTTCACAATGACATCGACGATTGCCGCATTCTGGCGGAGTCAGCGTGCGAAGGCTATGTCGGTATGTGCTGTCGTTCGATTCAAAATTCATTTCACGTCTTGGTGCCGCTAGCACCGTGCTTATTAAGCACCCGTCGACTATTGGGAGTCTCTAAATGTCGCAAGAGGTGCAAAACCTATCAGGGCGCAGCGCTCCGACAATCCCATGTCCGCGCCGCAATGGTGGCGTTGGATCTAACATGTGCATCAAAGCCGTTCGATTCCACTCACTCGACCGTGCAAGCGCTACGCACTTGCACGGCGCGAGCCGCTCAAGGAGAACTGATATGCGTCAAGCCTTGGCATTACTCGCGCTGAGCTTGATCTCAATGGAGACCTTGAGCGGACAACTGTCTACATAGCTGTGCAGGTCGATGCGATCAATTGAACGACTATGTGGCAGTGAGTTACACCGGAGCGTACAACGGGGATGGGGAACGATGCTGGCCAACCTTGGCCCGGATGGCGTCGACCCCTGGAGTCTGGTATCTGCCACGGAGACTGCCATCGCGGCGAGAAATACATTTCGCCGTGCCTGCAAGCTTCAGCGACGGAAGTTATGAGGTTGAGGTGGGCCCTTCCCCTGGCAACACAAATCCCCAGGGACGTTGCGGCGCCTCGATGGGGGCTTGGGCGACCATTCGGAAACCCCGCGGCGAACTTTTTCGTGCGGGCTTCGGAAGCGACTGTGCTCTGATGGATGATCCCAGTGGGTTGATCACGACGAAGGTGGTGTGGCGCGTCGGGGTGCCGGAGCCGGAAGTGCACGAGGTCCCCGCCGAAGAATTCTTTTCCTAGGGCCTCTAGCGCGATCTAACCACCGCATGGAGCGCACGCATGGACGATAAAATTCCATTCCTCGGGCGTGGGTGGCGGCGGCGCTCATGCGGGGCGATATGCGACGGGAGGTAACCGGTGAATTCAGAGCCACTACAGGCCGTTGATGTGCCGGCGCTCAGCCGGAAGACAATCTATCCGGCGCCGTTTACGGCGTTGGTCGAGGGCCGCATCAAACATCGCTTGGGTGATCACTTCACCCTAGCGAATTTTGGGATCAACCTAACAGAACTTGAGCCGGGTGCAGTGTCGGCACTCTTTCACCATCACACCAAACAGGACGAGTTCATCTTCGTCGTCTCCGGAAACCCGACGTTAGTCCTGGGGGAGAAGGAATTCGTGCTCAGTGCGGGTGATTGCTGCGGGTTCAAAGCCGGAACAGGTGTCGGTCATCAGCTTATCAACAGGTCGCAGGGCAAGGTGCAGTTCCTGGAGATCGGCGATCGTACGCCTGGAACTACGCGGAATATCCGCGGGATGACCTAAAGTTCACCCAAGTAGAAACGGGCGCGTGGGTTTTAACGCACAAAGACGGCACTTCATATTAGGGCGTCGCATAACAAGCAGTTGCAGCGGACCGGTCATGCATAAAGTGCCAACACACATGCGGCGTGCGCGGCCGCTGAACTGCGCGTTAGGCATCATCACGCACAGAACATCATTATGCCCACCAAAAGAGCATCGAAGAAGAAACACATCGAGTATCACAAAGATGGCAGCATTTGGGCCAGAGGACAGACGGCTGACGGAGTTCCAACTGGCTATTGGGAGTGGTTCAGATTGGACGGAACGAGGATGCGCTCCGGCCACTTCGAGAACGGACAGCAGATTGGTGAGTGGACGACTTACGACAAAAAGGGGCAGGTCTACAAAATTACAAAGATGAAACCAAAGTCGGCACATGAAGCCTAACCATGCGCTATGCGATCGTCATTGAAGCGGCAGGTACCAACTTCTCGGCATACGTTCCGGATCTACCGGGCTGCGTTGCAACGGGCGCCACGCCCGAAGCAACGGAGCAGGCCATTCGCGAGGCAATCGAGTTTCATCTCGAAGGACTTCGAGAGGACGGCGCCCCGATTCCACCACCCCTGAGCCGGGTTGAGTATGTCGAAGTTGCCGCCTGACAATTCGCTGGAGCGCAGGCGTGGACGATAGAATGCCAAGCCCAAATCGCGGCAGCCGCGGCGCTCAGCTAAACCGTTCGACGCAGTAAGTATTTCCAGAGTGTCCGAACACAAAGCAATCATTCGCTGGAACCGGACGGGGCCAGAGTTCACGAAGGGCAAGTATTCGCGCGAACACACGTGGACGTTTGATGGGGGCATTACGGTAGCGGCGTCGCCATCGCCGTCTGTTGTGCCGCTGCCTTGGTCCAATGCGGCGAATGTTGATCCGGAAGAGGCCTTCGTTGCCGCGGTCTCAAGTTGCCATATGCTCACGTTCTTATACCTGGCGTCGCGGCAGGGATTTCAGATCGATGCCTATGAGGATGAAGCCGTCGGCACGATGACCAAGAATGAGAAGGGCGTTCCCTGGGTCAGTCAAATTGTTTTGAAACCCAGGATTGCATACGGCGGCGAGAAGCGGCCGTCGTCGGCAGAAGAAGCGCACCTGCACCATGAGGCCCATGAGCAGTGCTACATCTCGAATTCGATCAAGACAGCAGTAACAGTTGAAGGTAGCGGTTAGTCACGCAACTGTCATATGGTCGAGGTTGCGTCCAGCGACCACAGGTCATTCGATACGGGTAGACTTCGCTGCCAGCTTGATCGATGATGGAGGAGAGGCAGATGGGACAGTCCGGAGACTCAGGTCTGGCGAAGCACGCCGGAATCGACACGGTGCGTGTCCTCGAGCGTGCATTGGATGAGGCGACTGAAAGACTCAGGGTTGCCAAGAAGGGCGTGAAGGATGCAAAGGTCCTAGCCAAGGCGGCAAAGAAAGCCAGGAAGCGGGCGCGCAATGCACTGAAGCTGGCGCAGCAGGAACTTGAAGTTGTACGTGCCAGTGCCGCCAAAGCCGTACCGGGAGCATTGAAGGAAGCAACCGGTTCGAAAAATGAACGGCGGATTGCGGATTCGCCTGAGAAGAAGCGCACGGCACCGCGGAAGAAAGCAGCAAGCGCAGTAAAGAAAGTCAGTTCTCCACCTGCCTTGCGATCCGAAGGCAGCGGTGACGAGCCTGCACAGCAAGCGACCATTCTATCGCCGGAATCAAACAAAGAGGATGGATCTTCTTGAAGCCGACGATTGTCGGCGCCGCCACGGATTTGGCTCACACCTTGAAGGCGCAACCGTTTCGCTGCATCGCTGCGATGCGATAGCATGTAAGCGATGGATCACTACAATATTGTTGTCATCGGCAGCGGGCCGGCCGGCGAAGGCGCCACCATGATGGCCGCCAAGAATCACCGCACGGTTGCCCTGGTCGAGCGCCATATGGAAGTCGGCGGCGGCTGCACCCACTGGGGCACCATTCCGAGCAAGGCCTTGCGTCAGGCGGTCAAGACGCTCTACGACGCACGGCGCAACCCGCTGCTGCGCGAACTGCGTAACGATCTTAACGTCAGTTATCCCCGACTGCTGGCGTCCGCCGGCAGCGTCATCGAGGCGCAGGTCGCGAGCAGGCGCCGCTTCTACGAACGCAATCGGGTGCCGATCTACGCCGGTTCGGCCTGGTTCGTCGACGAGCACACCCTGGAGATCCAGCGGCAGACGGATGCGCCGGAGCGGATTACTGCCGATCATTTCGTGATCGCCACGGGTTCAAGGCCCTACCATCCGCCGGAACTCGATTTCACTCATCCGCGCGTACGGGACAGCGACACGGTACTGCGCTACGACGAAAACCCGTTCGCGGTAACGATCTACGGCGCTGGTGTCATCGGTTGCGAGTACGCGTCGATTTTCATCAACCTGGGATGCAAGGTCACGCTGGTCAATACGCAGGAGCGCCTGCTGTCCTTTCTCGATGACGAAATCGCCGAGGCGCTGTCGTATCACCTGCGCGAGCAGGGCTGCGTCATTCGCCACAACGAGAAGTTTGCCGGGCTGGAGACCCGCGACCGCGATGTCGTGCTGCAGCTCGAATCGGGACGCCGGATCAAGTCGGACCTGCTGCTCTGGGCCAATGGTCGCACCGGCAACACCAGCGGCATGAACCTCGAGGCCATCGGGCTCGTGCCGACATCGAGAGGGCAGCTCACCGTCAACGCTCACTATCAGACGCAGGTTCCCCATATCTACGCAGCTGGCGACGTTATCGGACCGCCGGCGCTTGCCAGCGCTGCGTATGTACAGGGTTCCGATGCCATGGAGCACATCCTCGATCCCACGATGGAACCGCATCGCCCCGACCTCGTCCCCAGCGGTATCTACACATTGCCGGAGATTTCGTCAGTGGGTTTCACCGAGCGGGAATTGCGCGAGAAGCAGATTCCCTATGAAGTGGGGCACACCAGCTTCAAGAGCACGGCCCGCGCGCAGATGACCAACGAGAAAGTGGGCATGCTGAAGCTGCTGTTCCATTCGCAGAGCTTGAGGATCCTGGGTGTCCACTGCTTCGGCGATGGCGCGTCCGAAATCATCCACATTGGCCAGACTGTCATGGCGAGCGATGACATCAACAATCTGCGCTATTTCGTCAACACGACCTTCAACTATCCGACGATGGCTGAGGCATACCGGACGGCAGCGTTCAATGGACTGAACAGGCTGACGTGAGAAAGGTTGGGGGATGTAGAGACGTAAGGGACGTATAGACGTGGGGGTTGCGGACGCCAGAGTCTGGCGACCTGCTTCGTCCGCTCCTTCGTTCCGCTGCACAAGTCCCTCGCAATATTTCTGGTTCCGCCGTCTTTGCGTTTCAACGTCCCTCACGTCTCTACGGTTCTCCGTCCCAACGTCCCCTCCTGCCCTTTATTTGTGCGTCGCAGCGTTGCGTTTGCGCCGTGTCGGATCAGGTCAGGCCCCGCACTGGCGCTGCAGCCGCACTCACTCTGCTGAGTGCAACTCAATGAACTGATTCTGTTTTCTGTGTCATGCCAGCCTGTTCGACGTACACCCGTCGGCACTGGCACGTCGATTGCAATGCTCTATCCCAAGAGAGGACTACGGTCCTTTCACCGGGACCCAATGCCGGGTCCTGAAGGCAACGCTGCCGATTCCCCATCGCGTCCCGCTCGTGCGGAAAGTCAGCGATGCCAGGACATCGGCGGCGTTTTTTTTGGCCTTGGAGTGAGTAGCGGGAGTCAGGCATGCAGCGAGTCCTTGGTTCGGTGGCGACGGCAGCAACAGTGGTGGCTCTGCTGGTAGCAGCAGCGGGTGTACAGGCGAAGCCGCTGAAGCTCGAAAAGGAGCAGCTCAAACTCGGCTTCGTGAAACTCACCGATATGGCGCCGCTCGCCATTGCCTACGAGAAAGGCTACTTCGAGGACGAAGGACTGTACGTCACGCTGGAGCCGCAGGCGAACTGGAAGGTCCTGCTTGATCGCGTGATCGACGGCCAGCTCGATGGCGCGCACATGCTCGCGGGCCAACCCATCGGCGCGACGATTGGTTACGGCACGAAGGCCGATATCGTCACTGCTTTCAGTATGGATCTGAATGGCAATGCGATCACGGTTTCGAACGACGCCTGGGCGCAGATGCTGCCGCATCTGGCGAAGGATGCGCAGGGCAAGCCGGTTCATCCGGTGAAAGCCGATGCGCTCAAGCCGGTGGTCGACAAGTATCGCGCAGAAGGCAAGGCCTTCAAGATGGGCATGGTCTTTCCGGTCTCGACACACAACTACGAACTTCGTTACTGGCTCGCCGCAGGCGGCCTCAATCCCGGTTACTACTCGCCGAGCGATGTGTCGGGCCAGATTCGCGCCGATGTATTGCTCTCGGTGACGCCGCCGCCGCAGATGCCGGCAACGCTCGAGGCCGGCACCATCAACGGCTACAGCGTCGGTGAACCCTGGAACCAGCAGGCCATCTTCAAGGGCGTCGGCGTGCCGGTGATCACCGATTACGAGATCTGGAAGAACAATCCGGAAAAGGTCTTCGGTGTGACGAAGGCCTGGGCAGACAGGAATCCGAATACGCACCTGGCGCTCGTGAAGGCACTGATCCGCGCCGCGATCTGGCTCGACGAAGGTAACGGCGCCAATCGCAAGGAGGCGGCGCAGATTCTGGCGCGTGCCGAGTATGTCGGTGCGGACTTTCGCGTCATTGCAAACAGCATGACGGGCACCTTCGAGTACGGCCGCGGCGACAAGCGCGCCATGCCTGACTTCAATGTGTTCTTCCGCTACTTCGCCACGTATCCGTACTACAGCGATGCCGTCTGGTACCTGACGCAGATGCGCCGCTGGGGACAGATCGCGGAAGCGCAGCCGGACAGCTGGTACCAGGAAACGGCGAAGCGGATCTATCGACCCGAGATCTACCTGCAGGCGGCGAAGCTGCTGGTGGAAGACGGCAAGGCGAAGCAGCCCGACTTCCCCTGGGACACCGATGGTTATCGCGCACCTACCAAAGATTTCATTGATGGCATGGAGTACGACGGCCGGCAGCCAAACGCGTACCTGCAGAAGTTCACCATCGGTCTCAAGGGCAGCCAGAAGATCGATGGCGGCGCCGTCGTCGGCAAATAGCGAGGACTCCCAACGACAATGAGCAACAGCAACCTGGCCCACACATTGGCCATCAAGCCGGCGCTTCCCGACGAGACCGGTGCGCAGCAGCCCCCAGCCGGTGGCGGCGCAAAGGAACCGGAGTCACGCCGCGCGACACCGCCCGTCGCCGGGAATGCCTCTCTGACGCGAGGGTTCGAACATCTCTACAGCGCGCTGAACATGCTGGGCGCAGGCTTTCTCGTGCCGGTACTGCGAATGATCCGGGGAGAACATCCGCGCGCCCAACTCAAGGAGTTGTGGCGTTTGCTCGGCGTGCCATTGATCGCCATCGCGGTGTTTCTGTTTCTGTGGAGCCGGCTCGCATCAGGCATCGAAACCAGTCTTGGGCAGATTCCCGGGCCCGTCGCGGTCTGGACGCAGGCGGGGGCGTTGTGGGATGACCACGTTGCCGAGCGCGAGAAGGCCACGGCCTTCTACGAACGTCAGGCGACGCGCAATGCCGATCGCATCGCTGCCGATCCCACAGCAGCGCCTTCGACAGTCAACTACACCGGTAAGCCAACGTATATCGACCAGATCTTCACGAGCCTCGCGACGGTGTTTACCGGCTTCCTGCTCGCCAGCGCCATCGCGATCCCGGTCGGTATCCTGTGCGGCCTGAGTCCGCTGTTCAACGCAGCACTGAATCCGTTCATCCAGATCTTCAAGCCGGTGTCGCCGCTCGCGTGGCTGCCGATCGTGACCATGATTGTCAGTGCGCTGTATGTCTCCGAAAGTCCGGTGTTCCAGAAGTCGTTTCTGAACTCGGCGATCACGGTGGCGCTATGTTCGCTGTGGCCCACGGTCATCAATACCGCGCTGGGCGTGTCGTCGATCGACAAGGACCTGATGAACGTCGCCCGCGTGCTGCAGCTCAAGTGGGTGACCAAGCTCTTCAAGCTGGTGCTGCCGTCTTCGTTGCCGCTGATCTTCACCGGCCTCAGGTTGTCGCTGGGCGTGGGCTGGATGGTGCTGATCGCGGCGGAAATGCTGGCGCAGAATCCCGGCCTCGGCAAGTTCGTCTGGGACGAATTCCAGAACGGCAGCTCCGACTCGTTGGCCCGGATCATGGTCGCGGTGTTCACGATCGGCTTCATCGGCTTTTTCCTGGATCGCGTGATGTTCGCGATCCAGAGCTTTGTCAGCTTCGGCAAGGGCAGGTAAATCATGGCCCTTCTTGACTTGAGCGGTGTGTGCAAGAGCTATGTGAACGGCGACAGCCGTACAGAAGTCCTGCACGACGTCAATCTCTCGATCGAGAGCGGCGAGTTTGTCGCCATCGTCGGCTTCTCGGGGAGCGGCAAGACAACATTGATCTCTACCATTGCCGGGCTCGTTGCGCCCGATAGCGGCGAGATTCTGCTGAACGGCAAACCGATCACAGCGGCGGGGCATGATCGTGGAGTGGTCTTTCAAAGCTATTCGCTGATGCCCTGGTTGACCGTGCGCGGCAACGTCGCGCTGGCCGTCGATGCCGTGTACCCGAATCTGTCGCGGCGCGAACGTGCCGAGCGCGTGGCCGAGTACATTGCGATGGTCGGGCTCTCCCACGCCGCCGATCGGCGGCCCGCGGAGCTGTCAGGTGGCATGCGTCAGCGCGTCGCGGTGGCCCGGGCGCTGGCAATGCGGCCGGAAATCCTGCTGCTCGATGAGCCCCTGTCTGCACTCGATGCCCTGACGAGGGCGCGCCTGCAGGACGAAATCGACGCTATCCGCGAACAGCAGAAGAAGACGATCATCCTGGTCACCAACGATGTGGATGAAGCGTTGCTGCTGGCCGATCGCATCATTCCGCTGACTGTGGGTCCGCGGGCGACACTGGGCCGCGAGTTCAAGGTAACGCTGCCACGGCCACGCGACCGTAAAGCCGTGAATCACGATCCCGAGTTTCAACGGCTGCGTGCCGAGATTACGCAGTACCTGATTGGCATGGGATTGCAGCGTGTAGCAGGCGAAGAACGGGCCGCACCTCCGGACGTCGTGCCTATCACGCCCGCCGATCGATTGCCGCGAGTTGTCCGAGCTCAGGTCAAGCCCAAGGTTGCGCAGAACACCGACAAGTACGTCGAGTTCTATGACGTCACCAAGGTGTTTCCGACGCCGAAAGGACCCTTGACCGTCGTTGACCGTTTCAACCTCGACATCGCCAAAGGCGAGTTCATCTCGCTGATCGGGCACTCCGGTTGTGGCAAATCCACCGTGCTGTCCATGGTCGCAGGACTCGCGGACGTCACGAGCGGCGGCATCGTCCTCGATGGTCGCGAAGTCGTGGCAGCCGGACCAGATCGAGGCGTGGTCTTCCAGGCGCCCAGTCTGTTGCCGTGGCTGACTGTGCGCGAGAACGTGGCCGTGGGAGTCAACCGCGTGTATCCCCACATCAGTGCAGGCGAGCGCCGTGACATCACCGACTACTACCTGGCCCGCGTCGGCCTCGGCGATTCGCTGGATCGCAAGGCCAGCGAACTCTCGAACGGCATGAAGCAGCGTGTTGGCCTGGCCCGTGCTTTCGCCCTGTCGCCGAAGCTGCTGCTGCTCGATGAGCCGTTCGGCATGCTCGACGCGCTCACGCGCTGGGAGCTGCAGGAAGTCCTGATGGAAGTGTGGAAACGCAGCAAGGTGACTGCCATCTGTGTCACGCACGATGTCGATGAAGCCATCCTGCTGGCCGATCGCGTGGTGATGATGACCAACGGTCCCGAAGCGCGCATCGGCAGGATCATGCACGTTGACCTGCCGCGGCCACGGACGCGCAAGGCGCTGCTCGAGCATCCCCGTTACTACGAGTATCGCGAGGAGCTGCTTGGTTTCCTTGCCGATCACGAAACGATCCGGGCCGCCTGAAGCGTCCTGAATGCACTCGATTCAATTTCATTCCTTGCAAGCTGGAAGGATCACGCCATGACTCACGAGCCTCGTTCACACTCACGTCATTCTGCATTGCTACTCATGCTGGGAGCAGTTGCGAGCTTGTCCGGTGCTGAAGCTGCTGAAACGCCGGATACGATGACGACCACTCTGTTCGGCCCCTTGCGGGGCGCACTCGGCGAAACCAAGTACATCATCGATACGCGCCTGCGCAGTGAAAGCGTCGACCAGACGCCGCTCGCGAATGACGCCGATGCGTTGACGTTGCGGGCCCGCCTTGGATTCGAAACCGGCAAGGCGTGGGAGACGGCACTGCTCGTGGAAGGCGAGTTCGTGGAGGCTCTCGTGGACGATTATCGCGAGCGACAATTCGGTTGCGACGAAGACCACCTATCCGGTCATCGCCGACCCCGAGTCGCAGGAGATCAATCGACTGCAACTCGTCAATACGCGGCTCCCCGGCACGACCGTCACGCTCGGTCGCCAGCGTATCAACCTGGACGACCAGCGCTTCGTTGGCAATGTTGGCTGGCGGCAGAACGAACAGACCTTCGATGCGCTCAGGGTCGTGAATCGCAGCATCACCGGGTTGACCCTGGACGCCACGTATCTCAACCAGGTGAACCGGGTATTCGGCAAGGATTCCCCGCAGGGTCGCTATGAAGGCGACGGCTACCTCGCGAACGCCGCCTACCAGACGCAATGGGGTCGCCTGACCGGATTCGGCTATGTGCTCGACTTCGATCCGCTTAACTTCGCTCCCCCATCGCCCGGACTCGATCCGGCGCGCGTCTCGACGGCCACATACGGTGTGCGTTTCGCGGGCGAGAAGCCGGTCAGCCGGATCCGCCTGGGCTACATTGCGTCGTTTGCGACCCAGGACGACTATGGCGGCAATCCGCTCGATTTCTCGAACGATTACTGGCTTGGCGAACTGACGGCAACCTATCGCCAGTACAGCCTTGGCGCGGGGTACGAAAGCCTGGGTGGGGATGGGACGGCCGGCTTCGCGACGCCGCTCGCGACTTTGCATCGCTTCCAGGGCTGGGCCGACAAGTTCCTGGCCACACCTGTCAACGGCCTGGATGACCGGTACATCACCGCCGGCCTGCTGATGAAAGGAGTGGGTTGGCTCGAGACCCTGTCAGCCACGGTTGCGTACCACGACTATGTCAGCGAGCGCCTTGCGACCGACTACGGGAATGAATTCAACGTGCAGTTGCAGGGCCGCTGGGGCCGGACAACCGGTACGCTGAAGTACGCGGATTACCGTGCGGATGCGACCACTCCATTGACCACCCGCGATACAACCAAACTGTGGGCCCAGATCGATTTCGTCTGGTAGGGTACTCTGTGAACCATGCCAGATCCGCGACTCCGCATCCTGATCGTCGACCAGAACGTCATGCGGGCCTCCATTCTCGAGGAAGGCCTGCGCGAGGCCGGCCATGGTGATGTCGTCGTCGTGCGGGACATGCAGAATCTGCTGCGCCGGATCGTGGATGCCGATCCGGACGTGATCTTCATCGACCTCGAGAACCCGAATCGCGACGTGCTCGAACAGATGTTCCAGGTGTCGCGGTCGGTCCATCGTCCTGTGGCGATGTTCGTCGACCGGTCGGATGCGGCGATGATCGAGGCGGCAGTGGAGGCGGGTGTCGGTGCGTATGTGGTCGATGGCTTACGCAAGGAGCGCATCAAGCCCATCCTCGACATGACGATCAGCCGTTTCAACGCCTTCAGCAAGCTGCGTGATGAACTCGACCGGACCCGCCAGCAGCTGGAAGACCGCAAGGTTGTCGACCGGGCCAAGGGCATCCTGATGAAGGAACGCAATCTGTCGGAAGAAGATGCCTACACAGTCATGCGCAAGGCGGCCATGAGCGACAACCTGCGGCTCGCCCAGGTGGCGCAGAGCATCATCACTGCGGCGAAATTATTGAGATAGCTATGGAACGCCTGACAATCGGTTTCATGCCTTTGCTCGACTGCGCGCCATTGATCGCCGCGCACGAGAAGGGCTTCGCGGCGGAGGAGGGCCTCGAACTTGCGCTCGTGCGTGAGACGTCCTGGGCCAACATCCGCGACCGCGTCATCGTCGGGCACTTTGCCGCTGCGCAGATGCTGGGGCCAATGGTCGTGGCGTCGAGCCTGGGTGTCGGGCATCTCACCGTCCCGATGATTGCGCCCGTGGCACTGGGGCTGGGCGGCAACGCCATTACGGCCTCCTCGCAGTTATGGGAGGAGATGGTTGCTTGTGGCGCGGCGCCAGGAGCCGATCCCGCTACGCAGGGCGCGGCCCTGAAGGCGGTTGTCAAATCACGTGCAGTGCGGGGCCTGCCGCCGCTGACGTTTGCCATGGTGTATCCGTTCTCCTGCCACAACTACGAATTGCGCTACTGGCTCAGCGCCTGCGGGATTGATCCGGATCTCGACGTGCGGCTCGTGGTCATACCGCCGCCGCTGCTGGTCGATGCCTTGCGTGAAGGGCAGGTGCAGGGCTTCTGCGTTGGCGAACCCTGGAACAGCCTGGCTGTGGCGTCGGGTGTCGGGCGCATCGTGTTGCCCACAAGTGCAATCTGGCGCCTGGCGCCCGAAAAAGTCCTTGGCTGCCGCACGGACTGGGCAGAGTCCCATCGTGAAGTGCTGGCGGCGCTGATTCGTGCCATTCGCGGTGCGGCCGAGTGGTGTGATGAAGCCAGCCATCATCAGGAGCTGGCCCGTACCCTCGCTGAGCCCCGCTATGTCGGCACACCGGCCGATGTGCTGTTGCGGGGATTGTCCGGCGCGCTGCCGCGGGTGCCGCCCATCGCGGATTTCCACGAGTTCGCGCGCGACTCCGCAACATTGCCGCGGATCAGTCATGCGCTGTGGTTCTACAGCCAGATGGTGCGCTGGAGGCAAATCGAGCCGTCACAGGCCCATGCGCTCGCGGCACGGGCAACGTACCGTCCCGATCTGTACCAGGCGGCGCTGGCAGCACCCCTGCCTGATGAAGCAACGATCGACACTGCAAACGGATTTTTCGATGGCCTCGAGTTTGATCCGAACGAGCTGGCGACGTATCTCGCCATGCTGCCGCGTTCCGATGAGGCGAGCCGGCCAATTTCCTGACGGCGCTGCACGAAGTTTGTGCGTTGCAAATGAAGGCTGCCTCATTCGCGGTCACTGCGCGACGTGCGCAACCATTCTGATTGTTTGAATTCACTGTAAGTCTTTGACTCTGCAGCAGTCCCTGATGCGCCGGGTGACTGGCATGCAGCTTGCAATCTCATTCAGCACAGAGAGTGCTCCCCCGCACCTCTAAAGGGTCCAGAGATGGGCCCCTTGGCAACGCTGCCGACAGGATGCGTCTTCCCTCACCTCAAGGGTAAGGAACAAAGACCGCCAGTCGACAGCGTTTTTTTTTGGACTGCCTTGAGAGATGGATGCATGCACGCTGACATCGGACACGCTTCGCAGACATCGAGTGGCGCAGAGCCGAAGGCCGGACTCAAGCTGGTCGTCATCGGCAACGGGATGGTGGGACAGCGCTTGCTGGATGCGCTCCACAGCGACGGGCCGTGTTCATGGAACGTCACGGTACTGTGCGAGGAGCCGCGTCCCGCCTATGACCGTGTCCAGCTGTCCGCGTTCTTTTCCGGCAAGACTGCCGCGGACCTCTCGCTCGTTGAGCCCGAGTTCTTCGCCCAACACGGCATTGCCCTGCATCTCAATGAGCAGGCAGCGAGCATCGATCGCGACGCAAAGCTCGTGCACACCCGCACGGGGCGCGCGATTCCGTACGACCAGTTGGTGCTGGCCACCGGCTCCACGCCGTTTGTGCCGCCGATTCCCGGCCGCGATCGCCCGCACTGCTTCGTCTACCGGACGCTGGAAGACCTCGAAAGCATTCGCGCATCGGGGCAGGGAAGTCGTGTCGGCGTTGTCATCGGCGGCGGACTGCTGGGACTTGAAGCGGCGAAGGCACTCAAGGATCTCGGCCTCGATACACACGTAGTTGAATTTGCACCTCGCCTGATGGCCGTGCAGCTGGATGACGGGGGTGGGCGATTGCTCCGCGCCAAAATCGAAGCACTGGGTGTCGGCGTCCACACAGGCAAGAGCACGGTGGAAATTGCTGCCGGCACGCACTGTCGTCACAAGCTGAAATTTGCGGACGGCACGGAGCTTGAAACCGACGTCGTCGTGTTTTCCGCCGGCATCCGGCCCCGCGATGATCTGGCACGCGGCGCGGGACTCGCCGTGGGTGAGCGCGGCGGCATCGCAATCGACAACGAATGCCGCACTTCCGATCCAGAGGTTTTCGCCATCGGTGAATGCGCGCTCTGGAACAACCGCATTTTCGGCCTCGTCGCGCCGGGCTACCAGATGGCGCAGCTCGTGGCGGATCAGTTACGCAACCGGACGAGGGTTGCATTCACCGGTGCCGATATGAGCACCAAGCTGAAGTTGCTCGGGGTCGATGTAGCGTCGCTCGGTGATGCCCATGCTGCCACGCCCGGCGCGCGGACCTGCCTGTTCAGCGATGAACGACGCCAGGTCTACAAGAAGCTGGTGCTGAGTGCTGACAGCCGCCAGCTGCTCGGCGCCATCCTCGTCGGCGAAGCGGAGGAGTACGGCGAGCTGTTGCAGATGATGCTGAATGGCTTGCCATTGCCCGAAGCGCCCGAGTCGCTGATTCTGCCCGCGGCGGCTGGAGAGAAGCGGCCGGCAGGCGCAGGCATCGCCGCACTGCCGGATACGGCGCAGATCTGTTCGTGCAACAACGTCAGCAAGGGTGCGATCTGCGCGTCGATCGCAGCGGGCTGCACGACATTGGGAGCGCTCAAGAAGTCAACGCGGGCTGCCACTTCCTGTGGGGGTTGCGGTCCGCTCGTCAATCAGGTTCTAAAGGCGGAGCTGGCACGCCAGGGAGTGGCGGTCAGCAATCATGTCTGCGAGCACTTTGCCTTTTCGCGGCAGGAGCTGCATCACCTGGTACGCGTCGGCAACATTCGCAGCTTCGCCGAGCTGAAGGACAAGCACGGCCGCGGTCAGGGATGCGATATCTGCAAGCCCGTGGTCGCGTCGGTGCTGGCCTCCTGCTGGAACGAATTCGTACTGAAGCGCGAGCATGCGCCGCTGCAGGATACGAACGACTATTTCCTTGCGAACATGCAGAAGGACGGCACCTACTCCGTGGTCCCGCGGGTTCCCGGTGGTGAGATCACCCCCGACAAGCTGATCGTCATCGGCCGGATTGCGCAGACTTACGGTCTCTACACAAAGATCACCGGCGGCCAGCGGATCGACCTGTTCGGTGCGCAGGTGCATCAGCTGCCGCTGATCTGGAAAGAACTGATCGACGCCGGCATGGAATCCGGGCACGCCTACGGCAAGGCGGTGCGCACCGTGAAATCCTGTGTGGGATCGACGTGGTGCCGCTACGGCGTGCAGGACAGCGTTGGTCTCGCGATCGACATCGAGAACCGCTACAAGGGGCTGCGTGCCCCGCACAAGCTGAAGTTTGCCGTCTCCGGTTGTACGCGCGAATGCGCAGAGGCACAGAGCAAGGACGTCGGCATCATCGCGACGGAGAAGGGCTGGAACCTCTACGTCTGCGGCAACGGTGGCATGAAGCCGCGTCATGCCGATCTGCTGATGAGCGATCTCGATACGCTTGACCTGGTACGCATCGTCGATCGCTTCCTGATGTTCTACATCCGTACCGCCGACCGTCTGCAGCGAACTTCAGTGTGGCTCGAGAATCTTGAAGGGGGTCTCGACTACCTGCGACAAGTGGTCTGCGAAGACAGCCTTGGGCTAGCTGCCGAACTCGAAGCGGAAATGGCCTTGATTATCGACACGTACCAATGCGAATGGAAAACGGCGATCAGCAATCCCGAGACGCTCAAGCGCTTCCGTCATTTCGTCAACAGTGATCGCACGGACGACAATGTCGTCTTCATCGAGGAACGTGGCCAGATTCGCCCGGCAACCAAGGCCGAGCGGCAGCGGCGCGTGCGGGAGGCAGTATGAAAGCGCACGGGGGCTGGCAGGCTGTCTGCACGCTTGAGGAAATCTGCGTCGATACCGGAGTCTGCGCGTGGCTGGAAGGCCGGCAGATCGCCGTGTTCCGCACCGTTGAAGGGGGCTTGCACGCACTTGATAACCAGGATCCGGCAAGCGGCTCCAATGTGCTGGCGCGCGGCATCGTCGGTGATCTGGGCGGAGTACCCGTGGTCGCCTCGCCGCTCTACAAGCATCACTACAACCTGATTACCGGGGTTTGCATCGAAGATGCAGCCCTGACCGTGCGTGTGTACCCGGTGCGGGTGCTGGAGAATCAGGTCTGGGTGCAGCCGGTGCCGCGGCGTCAGGCTGCTGCGGGGCGCCGACGGCTGGTCGTCATCGGCAACGGCATGGCCGGCATGCGTACCGTCGAAGAATTGCTGGAACTGGCACCCGACGCCTATGACATCACGGTCTTCGGCGCCGAACCCCACGGCAACTACAACCGCATCCTGCTGTCACCGGTGCTTGCGGGTGAAAAGCGCGTCGATGAAATCATGCTCCACAGTCTGTCGTGGTATCAGGAACATGGCGTCACGCTGCACGCGGGTGACCCGGCCGTCGCCATCGACCGTCGCCAGCGAACGGTAACGTCGCAAGCGGGCGTGACAGCCCCCTACGACCGGTTATTGCTCGCGACCGGCTCGACTCCGTTCATGCCGCCGATCGCCGGCAAGCAGCTGCCGGGCGTCATTGCCTTTCGCGATCTGAACGATGTCGGCACCATGGTCGAGGCGGCGGGGCAGTTCCAGAGTGCCGTCGTCATTGGCGGCGGCCTGCTCGGCCTCGAGGCGGCCAACGGATTGCTTCGTCGCGGCATGGCAGTGACGGTTGTGCATTTGCAGGACACGCTGATGGAGCGGCAGCTGGATCCCGTTGCAGCAGGTTTGCTGCGTGCATCGCTGGAAAAGCGCGGCCTGAAGTTCCTTATGCCGGCGCAGACAGCCGCGATTCTTGGCGAGGAACGGGTGACCGGTGTGAAGTTTGCCGATGGAACCGTATTGCCGGCCGATCTGGTTGTCATCGCAGTGGGCATTCGTCCCAATATCGAGCTTGCCCGGTCCGCTGGCCTGCGCTGTGATCGCGGCATTCTCGTGGACGATACGCTGCAGACGTTCGATCCGAGTGTCTATGCGGTGGGAGAATGCGTGCAACACCGGAACAACACGTATGGACTGGTGGCACCGCTCTGGGAACAGGCAAGAGTGTGTGCGCGGCATCTCGCTGAACTTGGGCTGGCCCGCTACGGTGGGTCGCAGGTGGCGACGCAGCTCAAGGTCACTGGCATCTCGCTATTTTCGGCCGGTGACTTCCGCGGTTCGGCGCGCAGCGAATCGATCGTCTTCAAGGACCTGAAGCGCGGCGTCTACAAGCGGCTGGTGATTGAGGACAACAAGGTGCTCGGCGCCGTGCTGTACGGCGATACGCAGGACGGTCCGTGGTATTTCGACCTGATCAATGAGCGCCGCGATGTCGGCCCGATGCGCGACCAGCTGCTGTTTGGAGAGGCCGCTGTCCGGCAGGTCCAGTAATGGCAGTAGCGGTTGATTCCAATGCCATCCCTGCTGCCATACGCACCACCTGTCCCTACTGCGGCGTCGGGTGCGGTGTGCTGATTACGCCGGGGACAGCCGGGCCGATCGTCAGCGGTGATCCCCAGCATCCCGCCAATTTCGGCCGCCTGTGTTCAAAAGGGTCGGCGCTCGCAGAGACAGTGGGCTGGGAAGGGAGGCTCACGACACCGCGGGTGCGCGGCCGTGAAACCGGCTGGGACGAGGCGCTGGACGTCGTGGCGCAAGGCTTCGCGAAGATCATTGCCGAGCATGGGCCGGAAGCCGTGGCGTTCTATGTGTCCGGACAGCTGCTGACCGAGGACTACTACGTCGCCAACAAGCTGATGAAAGGCTTCATCGGCTCGGCGAACATCGACACGAATTCCAGGCTGTGCATGTCCTCGGCCGTCGCCGCTCACAAAAGGGCGTTTGGCGAAGACGTGGTGCCGGTTTCCTACGAAGACCTCGAACTTGCCGATCTCGTCGTGCTGGTCGGGTCGAATACCGCGTGGTGTCATCCGGTGCTGTATCAGCGACTGGTCGCGGCGAAGGAACGTCGGCCCGACATGAAGATCGTCGTCATCGATCCGCGGCGCACCCCGACCTGCGACATCGCGGACCTGCATCTCGGCATCCGCTCCGGTGCCGACGTGCACCTGTTCAATGGATTGCTTGCCTGGCTGCATGAGCACGGGCAGATGAATGCTGACTTCGTTGCCGCCCATACTCGGGATCTGGATCGCGCGCTGATCGTTGCGACGAATACGGCCGGTGATCCGGCAGCCGTCGCGAAACTCTGCGGCATGGAGCCCGCGCGGTGCAGGCCTTCTACGCACTGTTCGCGTCGACGCCGCGCGTGATCACCGCGTTCTCGCAGGGCGTCAACCAGTCGTCGAGCGGTACCGACAAGGCCAACAGCATCATCAACTGCCATCTGTTCACCGGGCGTATCGGCTTGCCGGGAGCAGGGCCGTTCTCGATCACCGGCCAGCCGAATGCGATGGGCGGGCGCGAAGTCGGAGGCATGGCGAACCAACTCGCCGCGCATATGGACATTGAAGATCCGGAGCATCGCCGCATCGTGCAGGAGTTCTGGCGCAGTCCCACGATTGCTGCGCGCCCGGGATTGAAGGCGGTGGATCTGTTCGAGGCGATTCATGCCGGCACCGTCAAAGCGGTATGGATCATGGCGACCAACCCGGTGGTCAGCCTGCCGAATGCGAATCGCGTGCGCGCGGCGTTAGAACGCTGCGAACTCGTGGTGGTCTCGGATTGCGTCGCGCATACCGATACGAACGCCTACGCTCATGTGCTGTTGCCGGCTGCGGCCTGGGGTGAGAAGGGTGGCACCGTGACGAATTCCGAGCGCCGGATTTCGCGCCAGCGCGCTTTCATCGATCCGCCGGGGGTTGCGAAGCCCGACTGGTGGATCATTTGCGAAGTCGCACGGCGCCTCGGCTTCCGTAGTGAGTTCGGCTTCACGTCGGCGCATGAAATCTTTATCGAGCACGCCGCGTTGTCTGGCGCTGGCAATGACGGTGGTCGCGCGTTCGATATCCGTGGTCTCGCGAACTTGAGCCTTACCGATTACGACGCGCTGCAGCCCGTACGCTGGCCGGTGACTGCAGTCGGGCGAGGGCGTGGACAACCGCCTGTTCGGCGATGGCCGGTTCCAGCACCCGGATGGTCGGGCGCGGTTTGTGGCAACTAACCCCGAGCCGCCCGCTAACGCTACGGATGAAGAATATCCCTTCGTCCTCAACACCGGCCGGCTGCGCGATCAGTGGCATACGATGACACGCACCGGCAAAGCCGCGCGTCTGACCGGTCATGCGCCAGAGCCGTTCATTGAAATGCATCCCGAGGATGCACTGGCAAGCGGTGTGGTGACAGGGGACCTTGCCCGCGTCGCGACGCGCTGGGGCAGCATGGTCGCCAGACTGCGCGTCTCCAATGATCTGCGGCGACGGATGATCTTTGTGCCCATTCACTGGAGCGGTGCATTTGCTTCGGATGCCGGCGTCGGCTCGCTGGTGAATCCGGCAGTCGATCCGGTGTCCGGTGAACCCGAATTCAAGCACACGCCTGCGCGTGTTGCCCCGTTTGTCGTGGCGTGGCACGGATTTGTGCTGTCTCGGCGGCCGCTTGATGTGGACTCAGTGACATGGTGGAGCTTTGCGCAGGGCGAAAGCTTTCTTCGGTATGAGCTGGCGGGTCGGCGCAGTTTCAGCGACTGGTCACCCTGGGCGCGACGGTTGCTGCGGGTCTCTGAGGCAACGGCCGACTGGATCGACTATTCGGATGCGAGTGCCGGTACGTATCGCGCCGTGCACATCGTCGACGACCGGATTGAGTCGTGCCTGTTCCTGTCGCCACGCCCCGAACTGCCAGCGCGCTCCTGGCTGGCCGGTCTGTTCGCGAAGGAAAAGCTGGAACCCTCCGAACGTCATGCGTTGCTGCTCGGGCGACCGGCCGATGCCAGCGCTGATGCCGGCCCGATCGTGTGTTCCTGTCACGGCGTCGGTCGCAACACGATCTGCGCCGCCATCAAGCGCGATGGCCTGACCACCGTTCGCGAAATCGGCGCGAAACTCAAAGCCGGCACGAACTGCGGTTCATGCATTCCGGAGTTGAAAGCGCTGCTGGCGGAGGCGACTTAGAAATCGCTGTTGCCGGGTTGGCGACGTTTGTGCAGAAGCGTAAGAATATTCACTTTCCCGTCGCGAATGGCGTAAATGATGCGCCACGAATGGGCGGGAATCTCACGTATGAGTTCGTTGCTGATTTCCGGAACCTGCCTGCCAAGGTACGGAAGTTCTGCAAGTGACTCGGCTTTGCGCCGGATCTCGGCTACCACGGCTTTTGCGCTAAGCGGGGCGTCCTCTGCGATCCGATCATGAATGGCCTTGAGATCGGTGAGCGCGCGAGTCGTCCATCTCACCATTGCTCGATTTCACTGGCGACTTTCTCACTCGATACTACATTGCCGTCATCAAGGTCTTTCAATCCCTGTCTGATTTTGTTGAGGACATGGAGGCGATAGACGATTTCGTCGAATGCGACGTTGTCGGGAAGTTGTTCGATGGCTTCAATCGCATCTTGCTTAGGCGTATGTGCTTGCACGGCGATTCCTCTGGTTTCACGACTGCTTGGCGTAGGCTGTCACGGATTCCTCCGCCAGACAACCGTGAAATCCTGCGCAATGGTCGAGAAATGGCATCGTGTCCACTTTATGGCACTCCGGATCTTCGCCTCCCGCCGTCCCGGCCCTTCCGTCTCGCCAGTCGGGGGCGCTTTAGTCTTTCAAGGGCCGTGCCGGACACAGGGGAGCGGTCTGGCCGATTGTTGTTGGTAAAGTTCGTGCTGCGGCAAAGAAAGGGTGCCCGCCGACATTTGGGTATCGCTTGAATGAGCGTTGCTCGCAAGGCCCTTTCGGGCTTGCTGCCCCCGGCAATCACCATCATGTGCTCATGCAGTGGAGTACCATTTAGGTAAGTGTGGCGGCGCGTCACTACCTGTCGGCCAGCCCACTCCCCTATGTCCGTCCCAGCGGAGGGGAATCGAAGTCACGTCTTGCGGCGTTTGCCTCTTTGCACATTCGCGGCATAACATCCGCTCGTCTCCAGGAAATTCAATGGAGTAGTCATGAACACGGTATGTTATGCGGCGAAAACGCCGCCTTTCAAATACGGCGCTTAGGCCGTATAGATATCGTTAGGGAAACCAACCAAATAGGAATGCTATGCGCTTGTTGGAATTGAAATTCGGCGTTGCACTTGCAACTTTGCTCTTGGCCGGCGTTGCTGTAGCTGCGGCCCCCGAGGGGCCAAATAAAGAAGATCCCAATTACCAGTTCGGAGAGTTGGCGGGAAATCTAATGCAAGCAGGACACTTTCTGGAGATCGTGACGAACAGAGAGTGCAAGAAATTCTCGCGATCTTTGCATTCTGCCGCATCGGATCTCAAGGAAATAGCGCTCAATGTACCGAGCACCATGTTGCCTCCAAATGTGAGATTTGAAGATGCTATACGTGAAGTTAACGTCACTAGGCGAGGGTATGCAGAAAGAGAAATCGGAGAACTGAAGAATAAACTTACTGCCAACGGAACTGCCCCTGAACTTGAATGTGGAATTCTTCTTGGCATTGCCAGCGTAGCCTACTATCAAGCACGTGCTATTTTGGCTGATTACCACAAGCTTGAACGACCAGTCTGGCAACAGCCCTAACATGACGCTCAACCTCGCTCCCTTCGGTCGCTGGACGCTGCGCGATAATGCCGCGCAGCGCCGGTTAGCTCTACGTTAGATGCCAGCTGGAGACTTCTACCCGATTCGCGAGTTCGACGGGCTTTCACTCGCGATCATGCCCAGGCCTCGCGCGGGAGACTGGCTCGAAGACGAAATCGATCAATGGCAGCGAGAAGGGCTCAACATAGTCGTCTCACTGCTCGAGCCTGCCGAAATTGCCGAGCTTGAGATCGACGCCGAGCCAAACCTTTGCGCCAGTCGCGGCATCGAGTATCTCTCGTTCCCAATTCCCGACCGGGGCATTCCAACTTCGGTTTTGGCATTTGACACATTCCTGGCTCCAGTCGTGAAGCGCTTGTGTAGCGGCGCCGCGGTCGGTGTCCATTGCCGCGCGGGAATTGGCAGGGCGGGGCTTACCGCCGCGTGCATCCTTGTCCGAGCCGGCATACCCTATCCGCTCGCGTTTCCGGCTATCTCCCGGGCGCGCCGCGTCAAGGTTCCCGACACCGAGCAACAGGAATCATGGGTTCAAAGGTTTGCGGCAGCTGGCATCTAACAATTCGTATATGGACTCCCCCCGCAAGTAGAGACTGATCGATAGTTGGCTTTCAGGGAATCGCTTGCAGTCGTATATCCGGCATCTTGAGTGGGAGCTGAGTGTCCCGTGCCGAGATGGAGGATCGAAGGGTGCCGGTGCACGTGTTCGGGGGTTTTTGTACCTTTTGAGTAATCGGTATGTCAAATCCCCGGACCCGTGCACCGGCACCGTCAGATCCGCGCAATCCGATCGTGAATGTCGTTGAGATCGGCGCGGAGGGAATGGACTGTACCGTGTATTGTCCAGTGATCGAGTTGGGGATACTCAGAAAAGTCAGACATGGCGGCGATAGTTTTAAAAGTTAAGGCGAAGCCCGGTTCGCGGGTCGCGTCCCTCACGCAGGAGCCCGACGGCACTTGGGTGGCGAAGCTGAAGTCACCTCCGGTCGATGGCAAGGCCAACGCGGAACTCGTCACTTTGGTCGCAGAGCATTTCAAATGCCGCAAGGCGGATGTCTCCATCAAGAGCGGCGCGTCTGGCCGCATGAAGCTGGTCAAGGTGGAAACGTAGCACTTTGTCTACCATATGCAAGTACAAGCAAACGGTACCGGGTTCGATGGTTCGCCTAAAGGCGATTGACGATTTCATCGAACGTGACGGCATCGGGTAGCCGCTTGATGGGGTCTATCGCGTCTTGCTTGGCGGTGTGTACGTGCATTTAAAAGGTTCCCTCAATCTCGGGCCACCGGGCGCGTATACCGGCCGAGCACAATCTAGTCACGCCGTGGCGTGACCCGGGACAATCGTTCGGCCATCCGCGTTTGCCAGCCGGGTCCGGTGGCCTTCCAGCGTTCAATCACGTCTGCTGGCAAGCGCAATGAAATCAGCTTGCGGGGATTGGCGGACACGGGGCGACCGCCCTTGTTGACTACCGCACGTCTCAATTGCTGATCGGTCGCTTCCGGCAGCTCCTCGTATTCCCGCGGCCGGATGACGTGTGCATCGACTCTTGCGAGGTTGGATTTAACGGGACGGCTTGATGCGCGCTTGCTCTCTTTCATTCGCCTTTCTCATACTGAAAATATGGCGGTCATGACCGCGTGGGGTGTAACCGATCACCACCAGGCGTCCGGCAAGATATCCGTAGCAGATGATCCTTGGCTCTCCGTAGTTCCGGCGTGTGTCCTCAAACTCCAGAGTGGTGCCCGCAAAGACTTTGGCAGCGTCCTTGAAATCGAGGCCCCGATCCGCAAGGGTTTCCAGTCTCTTGCGCGGATCGTAGCTTATTGTCACGAGGTTAATGTATATACAGAAACAGGGCAACCGGGGTCGACAACCTGATTGCTGGCATAGGCAGGATGATTTCAGACTGTCATGTAAGACCGGCGGCCGATAGCGCGCAGATCTTGCGAGTTTGTGCAGATATTCAGCGTGGAACTGGAGCGCTCCTTCGCTCGGGACGGCCGGGTTGAACCTGGATCCGTGCAACCACATGGATTCCCGGCATTGACCCGTTCTGCATGGTCTGTACAGTTGGTACAAGCAAATGCCAGTGACCAGAACTGAGAGCCATCCGTAGCGCGACGGATGGTATATACGCTCCGGATTGGAGACAGAATCTATGGAAGCTATTTCTCCTTCACGCTTTGGCGGCGGATGCGCGTGCGGCGCAGTTCGCTATGAATGCACGAGTCCTCCTGTAGGAATGGTGAACTGCCACTGCCGCGACTGTCAGCGTGCGGGAGGTGCAGGACACTCACCGACGGTCGTGGTCGCCCGGGCTGGTTTCAAGCTCTCGGGAGAGGAGCCAAAGTACTATGAAGTTGTTGCTGCCAGCGGGAACACGGCGACACGTGCTTTCTGCGGAAACTGCGGGTCGCCGCTGTTTGCTTGGAGCAGTGCGCGGGTGGACTTCGTTGGCCTGCGTGCCGGCAGTCTCGACGACCCAGCCTGGTTTCGGCCAACCGTGGATGCCTGGACGGCGAGCGGACAGCCGTGGGATATTCTTCAGCCGGCTACGAAAAAGTATGCGCAAAGTCGCTTCTAGGGGCGTGACGACAAACAAGCAGTTTCAGCGGATCCCGACGCAGCATCGCGGGCGTGGGCGCTGAACTCCAGCGTTAGCTGCAGCGGAAATCTCGGAGGGATCATGAAAATAACTGTAGTAACGACAATTCGGGCTCCCATTGCTCTGGTCTGGAAGGCCTACACAAGTCCGGAAGATATCGTTCAGTGGAACGCCGCGTCGGACGACTGGCATACGACCAAGGCGAGCGTGGATCTTCGGGTCGGGGGAAAATTCTCATCCCGGATGGAGGCCAAGGATGGGAGTTTTGGCTTTGACTTCGAGGGCGCTTATACCAATGTAGTGCCTAACCGCTTGCTGGAATATTCTTTTGGCGATCGGAGTGCCCGGGTGGAGTTCAATGAGGGCCAGGCCGGAGTAACGGTCAAGGTCTCATTTGACAGCGAAGAGAGCCATTCCATTGAGCAGCAGCGGGAAGGCTGGCAGGCCATTCTCAATCGCTTTCAGCGTCATGTTGAAGGGATCAAATAGTGTCGTTAGCCTATCGTTCGCTGCAGGGGCGACGGCCCTGATGAACCGCGACTTAAGGTCCAACGTGGGCGCTACCGCTTCATGAAGAAAAAATCCGTATCGGTTTCCAGGTCCGCACCGAAGGCAGGCACGAAAGCCAAGCGGGCGAAACTTCTTGCAGGCGGCAATCCCGCAAATCGCGAAGGCGGACGGCGACGCGCCAGTGAAGGCCTACATCGCGGCGATACCAGGCTGGAAGCGCGATGTCGGGAAGCGCCTCGACGCGCTCATCGTGCGCAACGTGCCAAAAGTTCGCAAGGCCGTGAAGTGGAACTCGCCGTTTTACGGCATCGACGGCCAAGGCTGGTTCGTGAGTTTCCACGTGTTCACTCACTACATCAAGGTGACGTTTTTCCGCGGCACGTCGCTGCGACCCGTTCCGCCGGGAGGGACGGGCAAGGACGCGCGCTGGATCGACATCCACGAGGACGACCTCGACGAGGCGCAGATGGCAAAGTGGATAAAGCAGGCGGCTGCGTTGCCGGGCTGGATGTCGTAGCCGACTCGTTTGCTTGCCTTTGCCCGGTGGGCATACCATCCATTCGTCTTATCGCGGCGCGTATGCTGCCTGGATGGCCACGCAGCCGGATAATTACCAAGAATCAGTTGCTCACAAGGGGATCATCAGACATGAAAGCCATCATCGGCATCGTTGTTGGATTGCTTGCCGCATCGTCAGTTGTGGCACAGGCGCCTCCTGGCGCAACAGATATTACTGCCGCGGAGGTTCAGGCCTTTCTCAAAGAGTTACCCCGTGATCGCAATACCGATCGTGCGATGCGGTCTGTCGACGTCGGCGGATACCGGATGTCCGTGTTTGGCGTATTCCGTCCCAAGGATGTCCCTGTCACGTCAGCGTTACATCAGACGAAAGCCACCGAGGTCTACTACATGCTGGAAGGCGCCGGCATGCTCGTCACCGGTGGAACGCAGACTCAACCTGCAACAACGCGACCATCAAATATGGGGGGATGGACCGACAGCATCAGCCCAGGCATCGATGGCGGAATCGTGCGTCGCGTTGCCAAGGGTGACGTCGTCATCATTCCCGGCGGTGTGCCGCATTCGTGGCGCAGTGTCGAAGGCGATCTCACGTACCTGATCATCCGCGCTGATCCGGATAGTCTGGTTCCGTTGAAGTAGCGTTGGCGGCCAGCCCAATAGCTGGAGCTGGACGCAGCGTATGGACATCGCAAGCACTGAGTTCCGCCGCGCAGAGATCACCGATGCAGGCGAGATGGCGCGGCTCGCAGGCGAACTTGGCTACCCCGTGTCATCGGTAGAGATGGCCAGGAGACTTGCTATCCTGCTGTCGAACCCAGGTCACTATATTGCTGTTGCGGCGGACGCCCGGCGTTTGTTGGGGTGGGTGCATGTCGAACATCGATTTTCGCTTGAAGGAGGCGATCGAGCGGAGCTGATGGGCCTGGTGGTCGACTCAACCGTTCGACGCCGCGGGGTGGGCCACGAACTTGTCGACCTCGCGGAGGGTTGGACAAGCAAGCGAGGGCTATCCTCGCTCACGGTTCGATCGAACGTGGCGCGCGAACTTTCGCATCCGTTCTATGAGTCGCTAGGGTACGTCCGCAGCAAGACGCAGCACGTGTATAACAAGGTAGTAACGCTGGAGCCCCGATGACACCCGTTCCCATTTCACGCCAGGTCCTTGGCCTCATTGGTTGGCTGTTGCTGACCTTTGCTGCCGCTGCTGCTGGTGCAGTGGCCTCCGCTGACGCCGGCACGTTCTATGGCCAGCTCACTCGGCCTGGGTGGGCTCCGCCGGGCTGGCTGTTTGGTCCGGTCTGGTCGGTTCTATATCTCCTCATGGGAATTTCCGCCTGGATGGTCTGGCGAGCGCATGGATTCAAAGGGGGTCGAAATGCGCTTGCGCTCTTCATCGTTCAGCTGGTTGCCAACGCACTCTGGACCTGGCTGTTTTTCGTGTGGCACCAGGGCGCCCTCGCATTCGCTGAAATCCTGCTTCTGTGGGGCCTGATCGTTGCCACCGTCGCTTCGTTCTGGCGGCTCAATTCATTCGCGGCTGTGTTGTTGCTGCCCTACCTGGCCTGGGTAACGTTTGCCTCCGCACTCACGTTCTCGACATGGCAACTGAACCCTGCCTTGCTGTGAGTCGGTCGACGTTAACGGTTTCGGTGCGAGGATTCGCGTGTATCAGGAAGGGGGCGATTCGTCGCGATTGAACTCAAGGCGCGGCTCACTTCGGCGTGTTGATCTGGTCCGGTCTTGTCGGTATCAACGGGCAGCGTGGTGCGGAGGGCAGTGCTGATTGCCGATGAGCCCGGCCGGGCGGCAAGGCGCCGGGCCTGCTCGCGAACGATGGCAAGGGTGATCTTCAGTGCCTCGCTATCGGGGTTCAACTCGAGTCCCCGTTCAATATCGATCAATGCCTTGGTGACGTTGCCGAGCCCCGAGTACGCTGCGGCCCGATTCTGCAAGGCTCGCCAGTTGTTAGCATCGAGATCAAGGGAGCGATTGCAGTACACGATCGCTACATCGAATTCCTTCAGGCCGACATAGCCGCCGCAAAGATTGGAAAGCGACGTGATGCGATCTTCGGTCGTCAGCACATCCTGAAGACCCAGGTGCGTCAGTTCCACGCCTCTTTCATAGTTGCCGAGCATCAGAGCAGTAGCGCCCTCCGAGAGATAGGGATTCGCACCCAGGATCGAGCGAGACATGGTATCCGCCGGATCCTGCGCGGCAGCAGCGCCAGCAAGGCACGACAACGTCTGCAACAGGCCGACGCCGGTGAAGGTCATGATCAATGCACGGGTGGTTGCCATTGCAGGGACCCTCCGCTCGGAGTGCGCGCGGCGCAGAAGGAGAGTTGGAAGGTGGTATAGCACAAGGCTTGACGACACAAAAGACACCCGTCCCGGAGGTTGTCTTGTGCCGTGCAGCACCTGCGAACCTGCAGTGAAATGTCAGTCGCTATGCGTGTGCTGGGGCGGTTCAACGCCGGCAGCGAAGAACGCCAGCGACACGGAATTCAGGCAGTAGCGCTTATGTGTCGGCGGTGGTCCGTCGCCAAACACATGGCCAAGGTGGCCATCGCAGCGTTTGCACCTGATCTCGACGCGGACCATGCCGTGGCTGATGTCGCGGATTTCGCTGATATGCGTCGCGTCCAGGGGATCGAAGAAACTCGGCCAACCTGTGCCGGACTCGAACTTGGTTCCTGACTGGAACAGTGGCAACCCGCACAGTCGGCAGGCATAGACGCCCGCTTCCTTGTTATGCAGTAGCGTGCCGCAGAAGGGCGGCTCGGTGCCCTGGTTCAGCAGGACCCGGCGTTCCTCCGGATTGAGTCCTTCCGCAGAGCGCGCCCGTTCCGCCGGCGTGAGTGCCGTAATATCGTACCCACTCGGGGAACGGGTCATGACCGTATACCCTTAGACCCGTAGGTCTACTGGGGCGGACGGACTACTGACGCGCGCGTCGTGCGGACCGATTTCTTCTTTGCAGTTTTGCGCTTGGCTGCTTTCTTCTTTTTCGCCGCCGGGCGCTTGGATTTAACAGCCTTGCGTGTGGGCTTCTTCTTGCGTGATGCCATATATCTTATGCTCCCCTTGTGATCGGACGCCTTCACTTTAACACCACACCATGAGCACTGCATCGTCATCGGATCAGCCGCACGGAGAGCCCATCGGAGTCAGGGAGCGCATTGGCTTGATCGTGCAGCAGGCGCTCGAGTTCGGGCCTCGCGATCGGGTGGTGTTCGTCCGTCAGTCCTGTGGGGATGACTCCCTCCTGTATGACGCGGTGATGGAACGGCTTCTCGAGCGTGGGGACTCCGTGCCGTTCAAATCCGGGGGTGACTTCAGCGAAGCGATCGGCGATCAGACTGAGCAGCCGGACGGCAGTGAGTCGATGGAACCGCCGGATCGTTCCGGCGAACGGATCGGGCCCTATCGGTTGCTGTCCCGCATCGGGCTGGGCGGCATGGGTGCGGTTTACCTGGCCGAGCGAGCCGATGCCACTTATCAGCAGCGGGTGGCGATCAAACTCGTCAACGAGGGGCTGTATGGTTCACTGACAGCGGGCCGCTTGCGCGCCGAGCGGCAGATGCTGGCGACGCTTGATCATCCGAACATTGCCCGCGTGCTGGACGGCGGTTCGGCGAGTGACGGCACGCCCTTTTTCGTCATGGAGTATGTCGATGGCGTCCCGCTCGACACGTATTGCGACACCCATCGGCTCGATGTTCCGGCGCGCCTGAAGCTGTTCCGCGCCATCTGTGCCGCCGTGCAATGTGCGCATCAAAGCCTGATCGTGCATCGCGATCTCAAGCCTTCGAACATCCTGGTCACTGCCGAAGGTATTCCCAAACTGCTGGATTTCGGGATCGCAAAGCTGCTCGATGCGAATCGTGCCAACCATACGGTCGCTGTCACGCAGGCCAGTATCCGGCTGATGACGCCGAACTATGCGAGTCCCGAGCAGGTCACCGGAGGTCCCATCACCACGGCAACCGATGTGTATGCCTTGGGCCTGCTGCTGTACGAACTGCTCACGGGACGACGTGCTTTCGACATCAAGAGCTACCGCCTGCGCGATATCGAGCGCGTATTGACCACTTCACCGGTTGTGCCGCCCAGTGCGGCTGTGCTCTGCAAGGACTTGCGCGGCACGGTCGCAACAGGTCAGGCGACGCTGATCAGCGAAGCCCGGTCGACACCCGTGCAGCGATTGCACCGTCAGCTGCGTGGGGATCTCGACGTCATCGTACTGAAGGCATTACAGCCAGACCCGGAACGACGCTACGTGTCGGTAGAGCAGTTCTCGCGGGATATCGAGCACTTCGAGGCCGGCAGGCCGATCATCGCGCAACGCGATACCTTGCGCTATCGAACGGCGAAGTTCGTGTCACGCTTCAAGGTGGCCGTGTCCGCCTCGATAGTCGTCGCGCTGTTGTTGATCGGCTTCACCGTGATGATGTATGCGCAGGCACAACGGATTGCCACAGAGCGCGATCGCGCCACCGCCGAGGGCGCAAGGGCGGAGACGGTTTCGTCCTTCCTGGTCGAGCTGTTCGAGCTCTCTGATCCCGGCCGCAGCCGAGGGGCAACCATCACGGCCCGCGAAATTCTGGACACAGGCGCGCGACGAGTGACCGAAGGATTGCGCGGGCAACCGGCTACGCAGGCAACGCTGCTGGAGACCATCGGCAAGGTCTACGTCAACCTCGGGCTTTACAGAAACGGAGTCGAAGCGGCGCAGCGTGTCCTCGATCTGCGCAGGCAATCCCACAGCACCGATCATCCCGAGGTGGTTGCGGCCCTGACACTGCTAGGCAGTGCGCAAATGGAAGAGGGCGACTACAAGGCGGCTGAACCGACGCTGCAGGAAGCACTGGCGATGCAGCGGCGTCTGGCGGGGCCCGATCCGCTGGCCGAAGCGGACATCGTGCACACGCTCGGGCGGGTCCGGCAGCTCGAAGGGCGGTATGACGAGGCAGAGAAGCTCTACAACGAGAGCCTGTCGCTGTATACCAGGGCATCAGGCGGAGACACACCGGCGGTATCGTCGGTGTTGAACGAGCTTGCGCAGATTCTCGAACGCCGCGCCGATCTGGCGGGCGCAGTGACAATGACGCGGGAGGCGCTGGCCATGGACCGAAGGCTGCTCGGGCCCGATCACCCTCGCGTTGGCACACAGCTGCACAATCTTGCGTATTACCTGTATCAGCAGGGAGACCTGGAGGCGGCGGGACCCCTATTTGAGGAGTCGCTGGCGCTCCTCAATCGAGTGGTGGGCGCGAAGCATCCCGATACCATCAGGGTGCTTGGCGGTTATGGCCGGTTTCTGCAACGCAGTGGTCGGTATAGGCAAGCCGAGCAGACACTGAATGAAGTGATTGCGCGGCAGATTGAAATTCGGGGCGAGCAGGACTACGAAGTCGCGTACGACCGGGTCAACCTCGGCTTGCTGCTCGAGGAAACCCGGAACTACGCCGCGGCCGTCGAACAGTTACGCAAGGCCCAGCGAATTTTCGAAGCTACGTTGCCGGCAGATCACCAATACCTCGCGAGTGCATTGACGGGGCTTGGCCGCGTTCTTGCGACGACCGGCCAGGCTGCCGAAGCCAAGCCGTTGCTGGAACGCGCCCTTGCCATCTGGCAAGCGCAGCTACCCGCTTCGCACCCGCAAATCGCCGTCACCCGAGCGGCGCTGGCCTGGGACGCCGCGGGATTGGGGCAGACTGAGGAGGCGGTTACCGTGCTGAAGGAAGTGCAGCCCTTGTTGCTCAAGGCTTACGGTCCCGACCATATTGACTCACGGCGTGTCGCGCAGTGGCTTGCTGAGCTTCAACCTGCCTAACGCGGCTGCGCAAACTTCTCTGCGAAGAAATCACGACGATTCCAGCTCGGGCGGTTCGGCGCGTCGGCAAGTTCGAGCGCCATGCGCACGTGAATGCGCGTGAGCGCCGCAGCAGTGGGGTAGTGCAAGGGCAGCGAAACATCGTCGCTGGGCTCGTGATAGTGGGTTTTCAGAAATTCGCGCTGTAGAGCGTCCACATCGGTGTCTCGCCACCGCGGCTTGTACCCACCAATGATGTACAGCGAAGGAATGCCCTGGCGCACGAACGAGAACTGATCGCTGCGGATGAAATTGACTTCCTCCGGCATGTTGTCCGGACTCAAGGCGTAGCCCTCCGCGGCAGCCGCCCGTCTCGCGACAGGACCCAGCGTGGAATGCTCGGCACCCAGAGCGATGAAATCCAGCATGGGACCCACCAGCAGCGGCATGTCGATGTTCAAGTTGGCGATAATCCTGCTGCGCGGAATGGTTGGATTGCGTGCCAGGAAATCCGACCCGAGGTCTCCACGTTCCTCTGCCGTGACGGCGGCAAACACGATCGAGCGCCTGGGGCGAACTCCGCTAGCCAGCAGAGCGCGGGCGGTTTCGAGCAGAATGCCGATACCGGACGCGTTGTCGTGCGCACCGTTGTAGATGGAGTCCCCGTTGACCGGCGCGCCGCGACCGAGATGGTCAAGATGCGCCGAGATGACGATGCATTCACGTTTCAGCTGCGGATCCGAGCCCTCGAGGACACCCAGCACGTTGGCGCTCTGCGTACGACGCAAGCCTGTAGTCGCAGACAATGTCAGGGTGCCGGGCAATTCGAAGCCCTGGGCCACACCCGCCGCGGCGGCATCGAGCGCCTGCTCGAAACTGATCGCTGTGCCGGCAAACAGTTTCTCTGCCGCTGCCTGGCTGAACTGGAAGCGCATCTTGAGTTCCGGAAAAGCGTCGACTGGCTGACCATCGGGCCCCAGCCAGCGCATCTCGGGGTTCCAGCTGGCAGCCACGCGCTTATCCCACGGGAATCTGCCTTCGTCTTCCCGTGTGGGAATCGAGATCACACCGACGGCTCCCCGCCGGACCAGCTGCATGTACTTCTCTTCGGTCGACGAGTAGTACGCGCGCTCGTTGTGTGCAAAGCGGGCCGGTGCGCCAGTAAAGATCGCGACAACGTGGCCCGCGACGTCAATCTTTTCGAAGTCGTTGTAGTTGAGTTCCGGCGCGTCGATGCCAAACCCGGCGAACATGACGGGCGCCGTCAGCGTCGAGTTCGCTGCAAAGTAGTCCGCACCCGGCAGGTAGTCGGTGCCGTACTCGAAACGCAGCGTTTCAGATTCACGCACCAGTTGCGCAGACGATCCGGGCAATACTGCGGTGGCCTCCAGCAGTGGCACCGCTTGCAGGTACGTGTTGTCGTCGCCCGCAGGTTTGAGCCCATATTGCACAAACTGCGAGATCACATAGGCTGCAGCCGTATCGAACCCCCGTGAGCCGGCTGCGCGTCCTTCAAGCAGGTCATCTGCCAGGAACTGCACATGGGCCTTGATGGGTTCGGAGCGCACCTGGGTCCAGGGCTCATCGGGAATTGCCTGTGCGCCAGCAAGCGTGGGCAGCATGAACGCAACGACGAGGATCGACAGCGCGGACGCAGCGCCTGCTGGGTGTGGCCGAACGGAGACTGGCTGCAAAAGCGACATCGATTGATTGTAGTATGGGGTGGGGTGGCTATCGAGAGGAATGCGCGTGCACAGGCAGATTCTACGATTGGCTTTCGCACTGGTCCTCGCGATCGTGGCAGGTTGCGGTACTTCGCCGCAGCGCGGTTCTTCGGGCGAGACTGTCACCCAGGTGTTGCCACAGGCACTGGGCGATGAAGTCGTGTTGCGCGCCATGGCCCAGATCGGCACCGCGTATCGCTACGGAGGCGCGGATCTCGAGGGCTTCGATTGCAGCGGGCTCGTTTACTTCATCCATCAGCAACTCGGTTTCAGCTCACCCCGTACCGCCCAGCAGCAGTTCGACGCCTCTCGCCGCATCGCGCGGGGGGACCTGCTGCCCGGTGATCTGGTCTTCTTCCGCTTTTCCGGGCCACGCATTTCGCACGTCGGCATTTACGCGGGTGCGGGACGCTTTGTGCATGCGCCTCAGACCGGACGCAACGTGGAACTGAAGAGCCTCGATGACGCTTACTACGCGCGGCATTTCGCGGGAGCCGGGCGCCTGGTGCCTGCGGGCGCGTCCTGAGCAAATTACTTCGAGCTGCTCTTTGGGGTGGTGAGCGCCGACCAGACAGCGTCAAACGCCGTGGTTTCAAGGCCCATCGCCATGGCAGCCTTGTTCGCCAGGATGCTGCGCTGATTGGTCGCGGGCGCCAGCGACAGGAGCGCACAGCAACGGCCAGCCTCGAGTACGCGACCGAGCGGACTCAAGCCTTCCAGGTGCCCCGTGCCCTGTGAATCCGACAACGCCAGTACGAACGTTGCCGGCAGTTCCCAGTGGGTAGCAATGGCCACCGACGCTGCATTGGCTTCGTTCTCGATCAGGCGCACGTAAACCCCAGCGCGCGGCGGCACCTTTGCCTGCTGCTTGTAGACTTCGCTCGTAACCCGAAAGACAGCGAGCGGACCGAGTGTCGACAGCAGGCCGAGCAGCTGCGCGGTAAAGGGATCTGCGATGCGGGTGCGTGTGGCGTAAATCCCGGCTGCCGTGGATGTGCGCATGGCCAGGTCCCACAGCGTCGGGGCAAATGCCTCGAATTGTCCTTTGGCAGTGCGGAAGACAGGTTGCATGATGGAAGCGGCGACGACCGACTTCAGGCCTTCGGTGCCGAGCAGAACGATGGCGCGGTCGATGTTGTCCACGGGCTCGCGGCTGATGCGGTAGTAGGGGCTGTTGGCGAGCTTGAGGACATCGGCGGCGAGCACCGGGTCCTGCAGGATGATCGTTGCCAGCTCGCTTCTTGTGCTGTCTTCGTCATTGAGCGCACGCAATAGTTGGGGGATCAGCATGGGTCGCCTTGGCAAGTGGCGTTCCTGCTCGATACTGGTGGCGAGCGACCGTTCGACTGCCGCGATCACCCGGGCATCGTCGTCTCGATCGACTGCGTCAAAACCGGTGACGCCGAACGCCGTGCAGTAGTACTGGTGTTTGGCTGCCGCGAGCAGATCCTTGCTGCCCGTTTCCTCCGGCTGATCGGATGTCTTTGGGGATTCAGACTGTGTCACAGCGGGCTGGGACCTGGGCTGGTCAGCCGCAGCTGATTTTGACGCGCTTGAGCGTGTCAGCAGAAAGAACACAACGCCCAGCAGCAGTATCGCTGCTCCGATGCCAATCAGCGCGCCTGTGCTCAAGATGCCTCTCTCTTGCTGGAGTGTGGTGGCCGGATTCTCCGTGGATCGCACCCGCCTTGTCCATCGCCAGACTGGCCACAAACAAAAGGGCCGGGAGCTTGCGCTACCGGCCCTGTAGTTCTCGCCTGATCAGGGTCGAGGTCAGTCTTCCATCAGGAAGCTGCGCAGCTGCTCGCTGCGGCTCGGGTGACGCAGCTTGCGCAGCGCCTTCGCTTCGATCTGCCGGATCCGTTCGCGGGTGACGTCGAACTGCTTGCCCACTTCTTCCAGCGTGTGATCGATGTTCATGTCGATGCCGAAGCGCATGCGCAGCACCTTGGCTTCCCGCGGTGTGAGGCCTGCCAGCACGGCATGGGTGGTCTCGCGCAGCGATTCCATCGTGGCGGCGTCGATCGGCGAATCGACAGAGGTGTCTTCGATGAAGTCGCCGAGATGCGAATCCTCATCGTCGCCGATGGGGGTTTCCATCGAGATGGGTTCCTTCGCAATCTTCAGGACCTTGCGGACCTTGTCTTCCGGCATTTCCATGCGGACCGCCAGTTCTTCAGGCGTCGGCTCGCGGCCCATTTCCTGCAGCATCTGGCGCGAGATGCGATTCAGCTTGTTGATCGTCTCGATCATGTGCACCGGGATGCGGATGGTTCGCGCCTGGTCCGCGATCGACCGCGTGATGGCCTGCCGGATCCACCACGTGGCGTACGTGGAGAACTTGTAGCCGCGGCGATATTCGAACTTGTCGACCGCCTTCATGAGGCCGATGTTGCCTTCCTGGATCAGGTCGAGGAACTGCAGGCCGCGGTTCGTGTACTTCTTGGCAATCGAGATCACGAGCCGCAAGTTTGCCTCGACCATTTCCTTCTTCGCGCGGCGTGCCTTGGCTTCGCCGACTGCCACTTCGCGGTTGATTTCCTTGATCTCGGCGATGGTCAGGTGCGCGCCCACTTCGAGCGACTGCAGCTTCTTCTGCTGCTTCTGGATGTCATCGCGCAGCCTGGCAAGTGCGGCAGAGTGCTTGCGCTTCGCCCGGACATGCTTGTCGAGCCAGGTGAGATCCGTCTCGTGGCGCGGGAAGGTGCTGATGAAGTCCTTGCGCGGCATGCCGGCATCCTTGATGCAGATCGCCATGATCTGCTTCTCGAGGTTGCGGATGTCGGCCACGTGGTCGCGCAGCTGACCGATCAGCTGGTCGAACATCTTCGGGCTGAGCTTGAGTTCCATGAACTCGCCCGACAGTTTCTTGCGCAGCTTCTGGGTCTTCGGGTCCTTGACGCCTTTCTCGGTCAGGGACTTCGTGACCTGCTGGTACAGCTTCTGGATGGAAGCAAAGCGGCGCGCCGCCTCCTCGGGATCCGGGCCGGTTTCGAGCGCCTCCTCTTCCTCATCGGCAGGCTCGCCCTCTTCCTCGTCGTCTACCTTCAGTTCCTTGGCGGCCGCAGCCAGCTTCGGATTGATCGGCGCAGCGATTTCGTCCGGCGCGTTGGGGTCGACGAAGCCGACGATGATGTCGATCAGGCGATTCTGGCCAGTCTTCACCGGCTCGTACTGGCCGAGGATCAGGCCATAGGTGAGCGGATACATCGACAGCGCCATGCGCACGGTGTCGAGGCCTTCCTCGATGCGCTTCGCGATGCGGATTTCGCCTTCACGCGTCAGCAGCTCGACGGTGCCCATTTCGCGCATGTACATGCGCACGGGATCAGTGGTGCGGCCAAACTCCGCATCAACGGTAGCCAGTGCCGCGGCAGCCTCTTCGGCGGCTTCTTCATCTGCAACCACGGGCTCGGCCAGCAGGAGCGCTTCGGCGTCCGGTGCCTTCTCGTACACCGTGATGCCCATGTCGTTGATCATGTTGACGATATCTTCGATCTGTTCGGGATCGACGATTTCGCTCGGCAGATGATCGTTGACCTCTGCGTAGGTCAGGTAACCCTGTTCCTTGCCGCGGGCGACGAGCAGTTTCAGCTGCGATTGGCGCTCGTCAGCGACATGGGGGACTTCCTTCTTCGCCAGGTTCTTGCTCAATTTGGGTCCCTCAGGGGGCTAGCGACGCGGGTAAAAAAGGGCCGCGCAGTATACGTTGGCGAGCGATCAAGGGCTAGGTTTTGCGCTCGCATGGCTAGCTTCGCCTGCTGCCGCCGGGTTCCAGCCCTGTATCGGCTGATTTGGGGGCGCTTAACAGCGATTGCAATTCTTTTCGCTCGTCCTGCGACAGCGTTCCATCATGCTGTTTTTCCAGCAGCAATTGGGTCCTCTGGCGGGGGTGTTCCTGAACGAGGCGTCCCAGCGCTCCCTCGAGCTCATGTATTGCCGCCTGGCTGTCCGCCGGATACTCCTGCTGCGACAGCTTGTCCAGCGAGTCGAATTCGGGGCGGTCGCGCCAGCGGACCAGCAGGACGGCCATGCTGCTGCATGGGTCGTCCTTCAGCTCTGTAAGTAACTGATTTAAAAGCACAGATCCGGGCTGATCCAGCGTCTTCAGGGCCTCCGGAACGGCGATGTCACCGGCAATTGACGGGTGATGAACCAGGATCCTGACGGCCTGACGGACGAGGCTACCCCGCCCCGTGGCGACTGCGAAGCGCTGACCCGCCGCAGGCCTCCCACTGGACGCATGGGCGGCAGGGGCACGTCCGGCAGGACCTTCCGCCTTGCTGTTACCCAGTGCCATCAGCTTCTCAAGCTTTTCAGGGGGCATGCCAACCACCCGCGCCAGCTCGTCACTCAGCAGCTCGCGATAGACCCCAGGTGCGATCTTGTCCAGCAAGGGTCTGGCGCTTTCAGCGAGCTGGGCGCGGCCGTCAACAGTATGGATGTCGACCCGCGATGAGAGTTCCCGGATGAAGTAATCCGCGAACGACAAGGCCCCCTCAAGCCTGGCTTCAAACGCCTCGCGGCCTTCCTCGCCCACGAGCGAGTCGGGATCGTGCCCGTCCGGCAGGAACAGGAAGCGGATCTGGCGTCCCTGCTTGACCTGCGGCAGGGCATTCTCAAGGGCCCGCCAGGCAGCCGCCTTGCCAGCCCGGTCGCCATCGAAGCAGAACACCACTTCATTCACGATGCGAAAAACCCGCAGCAGATGCTCAGGTGTAGTGGCCGTCCCGAGCGTGGCCACTGCATAGGTGATGCCTGCCTGGTGCAGCCTCGCGACATCCATATAACCTTCAACGACCAGGAGTCGGGTGAGGTTGCGCGTCGCTTGCCTTGCCTCGAACAGACCATAGAGCTCGCGACCTTTGTGAAACAGCTCGGTCTCGGGAGAATTGAGGTACTTCGGTTCCCCCTGATCGATAATGCGCCCGCCAAACCCGAGCGCACGGCCGCGGGAATCCCGGATCGGAAACATCAGCCGGTCGCGAAAGCGGTCGTAGTAACCCGAATGACGGCCTGTGCCCTGGGCAGACTCCGATTGTTCACCGGCGCCGCGTTTATCCCTTTCGATGACCAGGCCCGCCTGCAACAGGCGCTGCTGGTCCGACTCCGTGGTGCCGAAAGTCTTCAGCAACGCGTCCCAGGCATTGGGAGCGTAGCCAATGCCGAAGCGCGCGATGGTTTCTTCTGACAGGCCCCGTCGCTGCGCATAGCCCTGAACGCGTTCATCCGCGCGGAACTGCCGACGATAGAACTCCTGCACCTTTTCGAGCAGCACGAACAGGTCATCGGCCGGTTTCGGGCGTGCATTCGCGTCCTGCTCCCGGGGCACTTCGAGCCCGACTCTTGCAGCGAGTTCTTCCACGGCCTCGACGAAGCCGAGGTGGTCGTACTCCATCAGAAAGCCCAGTGCTGTGCCATGCGCGCCGCAGCCGAAGCAGTGATAGAACTGCTTGTCCGGGACGACGGTGAACGAAGGTGACTTCTCGTCGTGGAACGGACAGCAGGCCTTGTACTCCTTGCCACCCTTCTTGAGCGGCACACGGCTGCCGATGATCTCGATGATGTCCGCTCGGGCCACCAGCTCATCGATGAAGTGTTGGGGAATGCGGCCTGACACTAGATAGGGAATAGCGGATAGGGGACAGGGGACAGGGGACAGGCAGAGACGGAATGACCGTCGAAAACTGCAACTAGGATAAGAGGGCGCACCTCAAAAACAAAGCGGGCACGTGGCCCGCTTCCTGCATCGTCTCTGCGCGTGCGCCGCTCGCTAGCCGCTCAAGGCCGCCTTGATCCTGGCGCTGACTGCGGCCATGTCGGCCTGGCCGGCCGCGCGCTGCTTGACGAGCGCCATGACCTTGCCCATGTCCTTGATGGAAGCAGCACCGGACTCGGCAATGGCCGACTTGATCAGCGCGTCGACGGCGTCTGCGGACAACTGGGCTGGCAGGTACGCCTGCAACTGGGCGATTTCGGCGCTTTCCTTCGCCACCAGGTCAGCCCGTCCTCCGGATTCGAACTGGACCAACGCTTCCTTGCGCGTCTTGATCATCTTCTCGATGACGCTGAGCACCTGGGCATCGTCGAGCGTGATGCGTTCGTCCACTTCACGCTGCTTGATGGCAGCCTGGATCATGCGAATGGTGCCGAGACGCTCTGCATCCCGGGCACGCATCGCAGTCTTCATTTCTTCGGTGATCCGGTCCTTCAGGGACACGACGATTCCATTGATCAACGAAGTTGTGCGATCGCTTCAGTACATCCGCGCACGAGGAGCGCCGACATCCCGCGACAAACGCTTCTGGTGGCGCTTGACGGCTGCGGCCTTCTTCCGTTTCCGTTCCTGGGTCGGCTTCTCGTAGAATTCGCGGCGCCTGAGCTCGGTGAGAACTCCGGCCTTTTCGCACGCACGCTTGAAACGCCGCAGGGCGGCATCAAAGTACTCGTTCTCTCTAACGCGAACGCTGGGCATCGCTACCTCTATGAAATCTCGGATAAAAACTGCCCGGCGGAGGTCTGTAGCCCCAAGCTCTGGCGGACAGCGAGCGCGGCAGTTTAATGTCGCGAGCGCCCGAAATCAAAGGGCTTGCGGCCTGGACGCTTCGGGGGGCAGTTATCAGGTATTCACGGTGGCCGCCCCAGGGACCCGGCCTTGAAGGTTTTGGGGATCGAAACCTCGTGCGATGAGACCGCGGCGGCGGTCTATGACGGGGCCCGTGGACTCCTTGGGGCAAGGCTGTACAGCCAGGTTGCCTTGCACGCTGCTTATGGCGGAGTCGTCCCGGAGCTCGCTTCCCGGGACCATATTCAGAAACTGGTGCCGCTGATCGAGGGTGTTCTGGCCGATGCGGGCGTTTCGCTCCAGGAACTGGACGGGGTGGCGTTTACCGCCGGGCCGGGTCTTGCGGGCGCGTTGCTGGTGGGGGCCTCGGTGGCACAGGGCCTGGCCTGGGCAAGGGGCATTCCAGCAGTAGGTGTCCACCATCTCGAAGGTCATCTGCTCGCGCCGATGCTCGAGGCCGACCCCCCGGGGTTTCCCTTTCTCGCGTTGCTCGTGTCAGGGGGACATACGCTGCTGGTCGAAGTGTCGGGACTGGGTGATTACCGGATTCTCGGCACCTCGCTCGACGACGCGGCGGGGGAGGCGTTCGACAAGACTGCCAAACTGCTTGGCTTGCCGTATCCCGGCGGTCCGGAGCTGGCCCGCATTGCAGAGCACGGACGTAAGGCCAAGTTCCAGTTTCCGCGCCCCATGCTTGATCGGCCTGGATTCGATTTCAGCTTCAGCGGTCTGAAGACGGCGGTGGTCGTCGCCGTGCGGGGACTTGGCATGGACGATCAGGTGCGCGCGGACGTTGCCTGTGCCTTTCAGGAGGCGGTGGTGGAAACGCTGGAAGTAAAATGCGCCCGGGCCCTCAAGGCAACGGGACTCAAGACACTGGTCGTTGCGGGCGGCGTTGGCGCCAACCGTTTACTCCGGTCGCGGCTGCAAGACCTCGGGCGGCGCAGTGGCGTGCGCGTGTACTATCCGCGTCCCGAATTCTGCACGGATAACGCCGCGATGATCGCGTATGCCGGCCACCAGCGTCTGGCAGCGGGACAACACGATACGCTGGCCATTCGCGCTGTGGCCCGCTGGCCGATTGATCAGTTGCGGCCGCCGGGGAAGTGAGACGTGATGCGTGACGCGTGAAGGGTCGGAAGTCGTAAGAGTCACTTGACATGGTTATTGAGCCTCACCATCGTTTCACGCATCTGTCACGCATCACGCATCATGCATCACGTTTCACGCTATCACGTTTCACGCTTCACGCCTAGCGCCATGGATAAGATCTTTCTGAACGCGCTCGCTGTCGACTGCATCGTCGGCATCTGGGAGTGGGAGCGCAGGGTCAAGCAGCGCGTGGTCATTGACCTCGAACTCGCGACGGATATCCGTGCCGCGGCCGCGAGTGACCGCATCGAGGACACCATCGACTACAAGAAGGTTTCCAAGCGTCTGCTCGCGTTTGTCGGCGACTCGCAGTTCCAGCTGGTCGAGACCCTGACCGAAAGAATTGCGGAACTCATCATTACCGAATTCGGCGTGTCCTGGGTCAAGGTCCGGCTGAACAAGCAGGGTGCGCTGCGCGGCTCCCGCGATGTGGGCATTCTGATCGAGCGCCGTGCCGACGACTATCCGACTGCGGCCGGCTAGCCGCAATGCCTGATGTCTACGTGGCGGCGGGCAGCAACATCCAGCCGGGTCTCCGCTTGCGGGAAGCGTTGGCACTGCTCAAGGCTGAATTCGGCACGCTGCGCGTCTCGCCGGCCTATCGCAACGCTGCCGTCGGCTTCGAAGGCGAGGATTTCGTGAACCTGGGTGTGGGGTTCACGACTGCCTTGAGTGCGCAGCAGGTGGTCGAACGTCTGCAGTCGATCGAAACCCGCTGCGGCCGGCCCCGCGATGCGCCTAAATGGGCGCCGCGAGCGATGGATCTGGATATCGTTCTGTACGGGGACCTGGTGTGCGCAGAAGCCGCACTGGTCCTGCCGCGACCGGATCTCGTGAGGCGGGCATATATGCTGAAACCGATGGTGGACATTGCACCCGATGTCGTGCATCCGACGCTCGGCCGAACCCTCGCTGAAATCTGGGAGGAGCACGACGACGGGCACGAGCTCACGCCTGTGGATCTGGATGCGGTGTGAGACTACCAGCCGATACTGCGACCGCCGTCCACAGCCAGGATCTGGCCGGTCACGTAAGGCGCGTCATGGACGAAGAACTGCACCGCTTTGGCGATGTCGTCTGGCGATCCGATGCGGCGCAAGGCAGTACGACCAATGATCCTGGCCTTGAGTGCCGGGTCCATGCCGCCTTCGGGCCACAGGATCGGGCCCGGAGAAATGCCGTTGACACGGATCTCAGGCCCGAGCTCTCGGGCCAAAGCGCGCGTGAGCATGGCGAGGCCCGCCTTGGCTGCACAGTAGACGGTGTGTTCCGGAAGGGGACGCTGCGAGTGGATATCGACCAGATTGAGAATGAGTCCGCGGGTGGCCTTGAGGTACGGAATGGCCGCTTGCGCAAGGAACAGCGGCGCCTTGAGATTGGTGCCGAACAGGTCATTCCACTGCGCTTCGGTGATGGCACCGAGCGGTGTGGGATAGAAAGAAGAAGCATTGTTGATGAGGACATCGAGCCGGCCGAAGGCTGCTGTCGCTCGCTGGACGAGCTCGGGCAAGGCCGCCGTCGCCAGCAGGTCTCCTGCCAGTGTCGTCGCCGACTGTGGTCGGATCGCGTTCAGTGTGGAAGCCAGCTGTTCCGCAGCTTTGCCGGACTGCCGGTAATGAATGATGACATTGGCGCCGGTGGCATGCAGTCGTTGCGCGATGGTTGCGCCGACGCGTTTGCCACCGCCCGTGATCAGGACTGCCAGCTGCCCGGTTTCGATAGAAGGGTTCATGACGTGAATGATATCTGCAAGACGGTGATTTCTGTATGAGCGCGGTTCCGGATCTGCCCCAGCCCACTGATGAGGCGCTCGCCCACAGTGAACAGCTGCTCGATCGCATTCGCGATGAAATCGAGCGCCACGACGGCTGGATGAGTTTTGAGCGCTACATGGAAATGGCTCTCTATGAGCCAGGACTCGGCTACTACAGTGCGGGCAGCCGCAAGCTGGGCCAGGACGGCGACTTCGTGACGGCGCCAGAGATTTCATCGCTGTTCAGCAGATGCCTTGCCGCGCAGTGCGCAGAGGTACTGGCTGGCCTTGGAGGGGGCGACATCCTGGAGCTGGGTGCCGGCTCCGGCATCATGGCAGCGGATGTCCTCGCCGAGTTGCGGGATCAGAACGAGTTGCCCGGGCGTTACCTGATTCTTGAAGTGAGTGCGGACCTGCGCTCGCGACAACAGGCAACGCTTGCAGCGCGGGTACCCGAGTTACTGGACAGGGTAGTGTGGCTCGACGCAGCACCCGAGCCGTTTTCCGGCCTGATACTCGCGAATGAAGTGCTGGATGCCCTGCCGGTCCAGCGATTCCGGATTCGTGGCCAGCACGTCAACACGCTCGGTGTCAGTTGGCAACTGGGTCGACTCGACTGGTCCGAAGTGCGCGCAGACCGGGCACTCGAGAAGTCGGTGCGCAGCATCGAATTGACGCTGGGGAGCTCATTGCCGGATGGATACGCATCCGAAGTAAACCTGCGCCTCGCACCCTGGATCCAGACTTTGAGCCAGTCCCTGAAGCGGGGCGTGATGCTGTTCATCGACTATGGCCTGCCGCGCGCACAGTATTACCGGGCCGAGCGCATGACGGGCACGCTGCTGTGTCATTACCGGCATCGCTTCCATGACGATCCGTTTCTGTTTGCCGGGCTGCAGGACATCGGTGCGTGGGTCGATTTCTCTGCTGTTGCGGCCAGCGCTGCCGATACGGGCCTCGAGATCGCAGGGTTCACCACGCAAGCCCATTTTCTGCTGGGCACGGGTATAGACCGGCTGCTCGCGGACCTGGCAGACAAGCAGATTGAATCGCGATTGCAGATTGCGCAGGCAGGTCATGCTGCTGACGCTGCCGGGTGAGATGGGGGAACGGTTCAAGGTGCTGGCGCTGTCACGGGACTACGATCTGCCGCTGAGTGGATTTGCCTTTCGGGACCTGTCGGGCAGTTTGTAGAGAATGAGCTGGAGAGGTCATATGTCGATGCCGCGTGTCCTTGCCCGTGTCGGTAGTCCGATTCTCGCCACTGTCGCCATGTGGGTAATGATGATGCCCGCCGTGCATGCGCAATCCACCGGCGCCGGAACGGTGTATTCAGCCAACGGACAATACGATGAAGCAGGTGCCTACAGCCTCAGTGCCGGTCTGGACCACGCTTTCAGTGAGTCCACCTGGGGCAGGTTGACAGGCGGGCTCGTCGACACCACTGAAGGGCCGATCGATTTGACGACGTATCGCGCTGGCTTGGGGGTCGACCATTATTTTGCTCCGGCAGGTCTTGCTGTCGACATTGAGTATTGGGGAGACAGCGACACCATTGAAACGTGGACGGTCGACGGCGAGCTGTATTTTCGCACTGAAAACTCACGATTCGGTGTGACGGCGGCGTATCGCGACATTGACATCCACTATGCAGTACCAGCGTTACTCGCCAATCTCGTGGATTCGAGCCAGTCATTTTCCGCCACCGCCATTGGCGCCAGCTACCGCTATTCGTGGCAGGCAGCGTCCGTCTACGCGAACGCGACAGTGTGGAACTACGACGAGACGGTGGGTGAAGTGCTCACGAACATCGATCTGTCACGGGTACCGCCCGCGCTGCGTCCGGCGGTACAGCAACGCCTGACTCGCGTGGTCTCGGCAGTGCGCTCCTTGAGTTCCTCTTCGCTGACGTTGGCAAACAGCCTGCTGGCGCACGCCGCGACCGTGGGCTTCGACTACAGGTTCGGTGAGCAGACGCTCAACTTCGAAGCGGGTCAGGACCGGGGCGAAGTGGACGATCTGGACGTCACTACACTGAGTGCCGGGTGGTTGTTTCCAGCGGGCGAAGCTGTCGATGTCGAGGTTCGCTTAGGCGTGTCTGACGCCGACACGTATGGCTCCTCGGTCTTCGGCGGCATCAGCCTGTATGTCTACCATTGAGGCTGGCGATCGCCTCAAGCCGCAGGCTGTGCAGACGTTTGCCGATCTCGGGTCCGCTGAGGCTGCCAAGCGCTGACTTGTCGAGCATCACCGCAGCGGCGGCGTTGAAGGCTGCCCGCAGCACATCGGCTTGGTGGTACGGCCTGTGCTCGAAGCCTGCCCGGCCACGCATGTCTGCCGTACACGCGAGCAGAAAATTCCCGAAGCGCTCGGGGCGACGGAACGCGTCCACGGTTTCGAACAGATCCAGTACCGTACTGGCGCGCAGCTCTGCAGCGCGATGGACTACGCCGTGATGGCGTGCCACGTGCCTTGCGAGTTCGCGGTAGTCATTCGGGATCTTCAGTCGATCGCAGAGTCTGTCAATGCATTCGACACTGCGCACTTCATGGCCGACGTGTCGTGGCCATTCCTCGGGGGGAGTTCGTCCCTTGCCCAGGTCGTGGGTCAGGGCCGCGAAGCGCACGAGCGGATCCTGACTCAAGGCTGCTGCCTGCTCGAGCACCATCAACGTGTGTACGCCCGTGTCGATTTCAGGATGCCATTGGGGGGGTTGTGGAACCCCGAACAGCAAATCGAGTTCTGGAAAGACAACGGCGAGTGCATCGGTCTCCTTGAGCAGACGGAAGTATTCGTGAGGAGAGTCGGTTGCCAGCGCCTTTCGGGTCTCCTGCCAGACGCGCTCGGACACCAGCGTTTGCAATTCGCCACTCGCCGCCATCTGCTTGAGCAGCGTGCGCGTTTCAGGGGCCATGCGGAAGCCAAGACTGCTGAATCGCGCGGCAAAGCGGGCCACCCGCAGCACTCGCAACGGATCCTCGACGAAAGCGGGTGAAACATGGCGTAGCAGCCGGGCATCGAGGTCCTTGAGCCCGCCATGAGGATCGACGACTTCCGCGGTCGTCGGATCTTTCGCAATCGCATTGATGGTCAGGTCACGTCGCCCGAGGTCTTCCGCAAGCGTCACATCGGGGGCGAAGTGAGTCGTGAAGCCGTGATAGCCGGCTCCTGATTTGCGCTCCGTTCGGGCGAGCGCGTACTCCTCTCCCGATTCAGGATGCAGGAAGACAGGAAAGTCCTTGCCTACAGGCCGAAAACCCTGTGCCGTCATCTGTTCCGGGGACCCGCCGACCACCACCCAGTCCCGCTCCCGCACGGGCAACCCAAGCAGCTCATCACGGACGGCGCCTCCGACCAGATACGTCTTCATGCTGGAAGTGTAGCGGATCAGACCAAGGCTCTTACTATCGGCGAAAGGGACTGCACTTCATAATCGACGTACCAGACTCGACGTCTTGATAATTCTGGAGCGGGAGTGTCCTTTAACCTGGCGGCGATTGTTCGGACGGCATGGACGCTGGCACTGCTCAACTGCCTGGGCGGATGCTATCTGCTGCAGGCAGCCGGCGGACAGGTGGCCGTGATGGCGAAGCGACAACCCGTCGAAGCTGTCATCCAGAATCCGGCCACGGCCGCTGAATTGCGTTCCCGCCTGATCGAGGTGGGAGCCGCGAGAGACTTCGCCACGCGGCAGTTGGGTTTGCCCGACAACGGTAGTTACCGGCAGTACGCGGATATCGGTCGGCGCTACGTCGTGTGGAATGTATTTGCGACTCCGCCGTTCTCCGTGGAGCCAAGACGTTGGTGCTTTCCCATCGCCGGGTGCGTGGTCTATCGCGGTTACTTCGCGGAAGCCAGTGCGCAAGGCTACGCCGAGCGATTGCGCAGCCGCGGCGATGACGTGGCGGTGGGCGGAGTAGCGGCCTATTCGACGCTCGGGCATTTTGCCGATCCCATCCTGAACACGATGCTCGTCTGGAGCGACGCGCAGATTGCCGGCACGGTCTTTCACGAACTGGCCCATCAGCTCGTCTATGTCCAGGATGATTCCGCATTCAACGAGGCATTCGCCTCCACGGTCGAAGAAGAGGGAGTCATCCGCTGGTTGACCGCCACGGGTCGACTGCGCGAACTGGAAGCCTGGCAGCTGCAGCGGCGTCGCGCAGAGGATTTCTCGGCGTTACTGCTGGGCGCGCGCGAACAACTGCGACAGCTGTATGCGCAATCGCTGCCGGCGGAAGACATGAATCATCGCAAGCAACGTATCCTGGGCGAACTCAAGTTCAGGTATGAACAGCAGCGCGTTTCCTGGGGTGGATACGCCGGCTATGACAGCTGGTTTGCGCGCACGCTGTCCAACGCGGACCTGGTGTCGACCGCAACCTATCGGCGCTGCATTCCCGGATTCCGGCGCATCCTGGAGTCGGCGGGTGGAGATCTGCAGGAGTTCTATCGACAGGTGAGGGCATTGGCGACAAAAGCGCCTGTCGACAGGGTAAGCAGCGTGTGCGGCGGGAGTGCGTAGCGCGCACTCCCGCTGCCACTACCTGATGACGATGACTGCCGTTGACGAGCCCCGGCGTACAGTCAGTGCGAAAGCGCTGGCATTTGCCGTGGCCTGGGTCAGCTGCTCCAGGTTGGCAATTCTTGCCCGGCCTACGCCAATGATCACATCATTGCTGCGCAGCCCGTTCTGGGCTGCCGGACTGTTCGCTGCAACCGCAGTAATGCGAACCCCGGCACCACCTTCGGCATTCGTCAATTCGGCACCTTCCAGGCCGCGGTGCAGGGTTGCGGCGGTTTTCACCGCGCCGCTTTCCTGTGTGCCGACCAGGGCTGACACGCGTTGAGACTTGCCGTCGCGCAACAAGCTGATGTCCACTTTGTCGCCGACGCGCAGCAGACCGATTGCATTGCGCAGCTCGCTGCCCGTCTTCACGGTCTTGTTGTTGACTGAGGTGATGACATCCCCCGCGCGAATGCCGGCTTTCTCCGCTGCCGATCCTTCGACGACCTGCGAGACCAGGGCGCCCTGCGCATCCGCTATCCCGAGGTTCTGCGCAACATCCGGTGTGAGAGTCACGATGTTGACGCCGAGTACGCCGCGGCGCACTTCACCGTACTGGACCAGTTGATCCATGATGGCCTTGGCCATATTCGAAGGGATCGCAAAGCCGATGCCGATGTTGCCGCCACCGCCGCCGGAGAGGATGGCGCTGTTGATGCCCACGAGTTCGCCCCGCAGGTTCACGAGCGCGCCACCCGAATTGCCCGGATTGATCGACGCGTCCGTCTGAATGAAGTCCTCGTAGCCGTCGCGGCTGATCCCTGAGCGTCCGAGGCCGCTGATGATCCCGGACGTCACGGTGTGTTGCAGCCCGAAGGGATTGCCGATCGCCACGACGAAATCACCCACTTCGGCTTTCGTCGAATCGGCCATTGGCATGGCTGCAAGATTGCTGGCCTTGACCTTGAGCAGAGCGACGTCAGAGCCGGCATCGGCACCCACGACTTCAGCCTTGATCGAGCGGTTATCGAACAATGTGACGGTGATTTCAGTCGCATTCTCGATCACATGGGCATTGGTAATGATGTAGCCGTTGCGTGCATCGACGATGACACCGGATCCAGCGCTTTGAAACTCGCGCTTCAGCGGTTCCTGGTCCGGCGTTTCGAAGAAGCGCCGGAAGAAGGGATCCTCGAGCAGCGGATTGCCCTGCTGCGACTGGGCTTGCACAGTGCCGCGGGTTGCGATGTTGACGACCGACGGCGAGACCTTTTTCAGCATCGGCGCCAGCGAAGGAATCGGCGTGTCACCCACGACCGCGGGTAACTGCGCGCCGGCGAGCGAACACCAGAGAAACGCGAGGGTAGTCAGGGCGTGAAAAGCAGTTTGACGCATTCGGGACAATCCTTGAGCGGCTGTTGCCGTAGCAGTTCTGGAAACGGTGGACATTCTAACAGGGTGATGCAAAAGGCTATCCGGGACCCGGGCCAGCACGGTGCTGCAAAAGGGCTTGCGTCAATCTGCAAACGAATTGACGTCGGATCGCTCGTTAGCTGGACCTGCGTACTCGAATACAGGTCGTAAGAGACCTGACTGCGAGGTTGGTTCCGGCGCGAACACCGGTCATCCGGCGATTACAAGGAAAAACCTGTTAGCAACTCGTGGATAACATGTGAGGTGGCTGTGTCGCAATACTGAACACCATATGTTGTGGTGTGGGTAAGCCGGACAATGAGAAAATTTGCCGGCAAGGCACTGGGTTATTTCTCATGATAAATTCGTAACATCAGGTTTTTATTATTAAAAATAGGACGATTTCGCGCCAATAAAATTCTTGACAGCCCTTGTTCGAGAAGAATACGGTAGCGCCTCTGACACAACATATTGTGTAACGGGACCCAAGCGAGGCTAAGCGTTTGGCCCTGTCTGCACCGCCTTTGGCCAAGTCGACAAAGTGTTACGTCAGAAGGGAGCCGAGCCGGATGGCTTAAAGTCACCGGGCCGGGCGGAATTTATACAAGTAGAGCAACCGCGAACCTTGACTGGTGTCGCGGGTTCCCCTGCGATTCGAGGAGTCTCACACCGGCATGAAGACCGCAATCAAGCTTGAGCCCATGGACGTCAACAGCATCCCCTTCCAGGAAGCCTCGCTCGATATCTGGGACAAGAAATACCGTCTCAGTTCGAAGGATGGAACGCCCATCGACAAATCGATGGACGACACCTACAAGCGGGTCGCGCGGGCGCTCGCCGATGTGGAAAACGAAGAGCTGCGCGAGACATGGTACGAGCAGTTCGTCTGGGCCTTGCGCAAGGGTGCGATTCCGGCAGGGCGGGTGACGTCGAATGCCGGCGCGCAGGAACACAAGCCTGCGACGTCGACCATCAACTGCACCGTGTCGGGCACGATCTTCGATTCGATGGACGACATTCTTGCCAAGGTGCATGAAGCGGGGCTCACGCTGAAAGCGGGCTGTGGCATCGGCTATGAGTTCTCGACGCTGCGGCCGAAGGGTGCCTATGTCTCCGGAGCAGGGGCGTATACCTCGGGTCCGCTGTCCTTCATGGATATCTACGACAAGATGTGCTTCACCGTATCGTCCGCCGGCGGCAGGCGGGGTGCGCAGATGGGTACGTTCGACATCGGGCACCCTGATGCGATGGACTTCATCCGTGCCAAGCGCGAGGCGGGTCGTCTGCGTCAGTTCAACCTGTCGCTGCTCGTCACCGATGAATTCATGCAGGCAGTGAAGCATGACAAGGAATGGACGCTGGCGTTTCCGTTGCCCGCCAAGGAAGCGGAAGGCCAGGATCTTGGCGATGACACGAAATTCGTGTGGCGGGAGTGGCCGACTGCGCGCGGCTATGTGGCCAACGAAACCGGGCTCGTCTGCTGCCGCATCTACAAGGTGCTGCCGGCCCGCCGCCTGTGGGACGTCATCATGTCGTCCACCTACGACTTTGCGGAACCCGGCTTCGTGCTCATCGACCGGGTCAACGAAATGAACAACAACTGGTGGTGCGAGAATATCCGCGCGACCAATCCCTGCGGCGAACAGCCCTTGCCTCCGTATGGTTCCTGCCTGCTCGGCTCGCTGAACCTCACGCGCTTCGTGGTCGAGCCCTTCACCGAGAATGCGCGATTCGACTGGGAAGAGTTCCGCAAGGTCGTCAAGGTTTTCACACGCATGCTGGACAACGTCGTGGAGATCAACGGCCTGCCGCTCGGGCAGCAGCGGGACGAAATCACCCGCAAGCGCCGTCACGGCATGGGATTTCTGGGGCTGGGCTCGTCCATCACGATGCTGGGCATGCGGTATGGTTCGAAGAAGTCGGTGGCCTTCACGCAGAATGTATCGCGTGAGATGGCGATAGCCGGCTGGGAAGCGGCGCTGGATCTCGCCCGTGAGAAAGGTCCGGCACCGATCATGCTCGAGGAATTCGAAGTGACCGGCGAAATGCTGCGCAAGCGGCCTGAAATGGCACGGGACGGCTGGCGCATCGGCCAGAAAGTCCCGGGCAGGATCCTGCATTCCCGTTACAGCCGTTACATGCAGCGGGTGGCCGAGTCCGCGCCGGATCTCGTGGATGAACTGGCGGAAGTGGGCGCGCGCTTTACGCATCACAGTTCCATCGCCCCGACGGGCACTATCTCCCTGTCGCTCGCCAACAATGCGTCAAACGGTATCGAGCCGTCGTTTGCCCATCACTATTTCCGCAACGTCATCCGCGAAGGCAAGAAGTCGAAGGAGAAGATCGACGTTTTCTCGTTCGAGCTGCTGGCCTATCGCGAGCTGGTGAATCCGCGAGCGATGCCGAATTCCACTGTTCCGGCGGAGCAGTTGCCTGACTACTTCACGACGGCTGATGACGTCAGCCCGCGAGAGCATGTCGATATCCAGGCCGCGTCGCAGCTGTGGGTGGATTCATCCATTTCCAAGACAGCGAATGTGCCGACGGACTTCAACTACGAGGAGTTCAAGGACATCTACATGTACGCCTATGAACAGGGCCTCAAGGGTTGCACGACGTTCCGGTTCAATCCCGAGGCCTTCCAGGGCGTTCTGGTGAAGGAAGAAGACCTCAAGAACACCACATACGTCTTCACGCTGGAGGACGGGACGGAAGTGAAGGTCAAGGGTGACGAGGAGATCGAGTACGACGGTGAAAAGCATACCGCCGCCAATCTCTATGACGCCCTGAAAGAAGGTTACTACGGCAAGTTCTAGTTAATCGAGGGATCGGACTCCCTGTCACGATCCCTCGGGTAGGCGGCAAAAAACGTGGTTTTTGCCGCCTACCCGTCACCTGCGGCGACGGATACATCCCTGTATCTGGGTATTAGCAGGCGGGTTCATCATTTGGTGGAAGCGCAAGAAGCGGTGGGAAGAATCATGAAAATCGATGCGAAGATCGTCAAGTACCAGGTCGAGAAGCCCCTGGAAAAGGGGGCCGAGAAGTCCTTGCCCAAGGAAGAGGCGGCACGTCCCAAGGAAGCCAATGTCATCTGGATGCACGAGAAGCTCGAGCGACCGGAAGTCCTGATCGGCTCGACATACAAGATCAAGACGCCGGTCTCCGATCACGCGATGTATGTCACCATCAATGACATCCTGTTGAACGAAGGGACGGTGCACGAGGCGCGTCGCCCGTTCGAGATCTTCATCAACTCGAAGAACCTCGACCACTTCCAGTGGATCGTTGCCCTGACACGCATTATTTCCGCCGTCTTCCGCAAGGGCGGGGATGTGACTTTCCTGGTGGAAGAGCTCAAGGCCGTCTTCGATCCGCGTGGCGGCTACTGGCAGACCGGGGGCAAATTCATGCCGTCGATCATCGCCGAGCTGGGCTATGTCATCGAGAAGCATCTGCAGACCATCGGCATGCTGAAGCGCCCCGAGATGGATGAGCATCGCAAGAAGCTCATCGATGAAAAGAAGGAGGAGTTTGCGGCACGCGCCAAGCAGCAGGATGCGTTCGCGGCCAGCCATTTTCCGGAAGGTGCACAGCTCTGTCTGAAGTGCAGCACTGCTGCCGTGGTGATGATGGATGGCTGCATGACCTGTCTGTCCTGCGGCGATTCGAAGTGCGGTTGACCCAGCAGCAGTCGTAGCGTCTGAAGCCAGGGAACGGGGCTGCCACAGCGTCAGTACTTCACGCCGTCTCGCCGCGGGTTGAGAAACCCATCACAACGCCAAGTTGACATATCTTGCCTCACGCGGGCAAACCGCTTAGAAAGTCAGGCAGTGTTCCCTGCCTGGTTGAGTTCCCGCGGTTCATGACGTTGCGATTCCGCCAATACCTGCTGCTGCCGGCCTTCGCGGCCTGCATGAGCCTGCTGCCCGCAGTTCCGTCGTACGCCGCCAGCGCCTTCGTTCGTCCGGCGGAGCTCGAGCACGACGTTGCGTTCTGGCGGCGCGTCTATACGGAAGTATCGACGGATGGCGGATTCATCCACGACAACGAGCGCGTCGACATCGTTTACGAGGTCCTGGGGTTTCCGGCTGATCTGCCTCCTGCACGCCGGGCACAGCGCATCGACGAAGCCAAGGATCGTGCAGTGAAGGCGCTGCGCAAGCTTGGGCTTCGCGAACCGGGGCCATTGAGCGCGGAAGAGCGGCGCATCCGCGACCTCTGGCCAGCCAGTACATCGCGGGCCGAATTCGCAGACGCCGCAGACCGGGTTCGCTTCCAGCTTGGCCAATCCGACCGCTTCCGCGAAGGCCTGGTCAGATCGGGTACGTGGATGCCGAGGATCGCGGCCACTTTTGAGAAAAAGGGCTTGCCCCGCGAGCTGGCCGCTCTGCCGCATGTCGAGTCGTCCTTCAATACTTACGCCTACTCCAAGGTCGGCGCTGCGGGCATGTGGCAGTTCATGCGCAGCACGGGCCGTCGTTACCTGCGCATCGACAATGTCGTCGATGAGCGGCTGGACCCTTACAAGTCGACCGAAGCGGCCGCGCAGTTTCTCGAGCAGAACTATGCCGTGCTGGGTTCATGGCCGCTGGCGCTGACGGCCTATAACCACGGCGCCGCGGGCATGCGTCGCGCCAAGGAAACGCTGGGGACGGACGACATCGCCAAGATCGTCCGCAACTATCGTAGCCGCACATTCGGCTTTGCTTCCCGGAATTTCTATGTCGCGTTTCTCGCGGCACTCGAAATCGATTCGAATCCCGAGCGGTTCTTCGGCGCTATCGAACGCGATCCCGTCGACTCCAGCCAGATGGCGGTGCTGCCCGAGTTCATGTCCATGCGCAGCATCGTCACCACGCTGGGGCTCGACGTGGAACAGATGAAGCGCATGAATCCGGCGCTCCTGCCACCGGTCTGGAGTGGCAGCCGGCATGTGCCTCGCGGCTATGAACTGCGGGTTCCGGCTGCGCTCGATCTGCATGCGGCGCTTGCCCGGATTCCCGGCGATCAACGTTTCGATGGTCAGGTGGCAGACACAAGACACGAGGTGCGCGGCGGGGAATCGCTCTCGCTGATTGCCTCCCGCTATAGCGTTCCGGTGAGCAGGCTGGCAGAGCTGAACAATCTGGACAGGCCATACCGGTTGCGCGCCGGGCAGGTGCTGTTGTTGCCGGACAAGAAAGCGCAGCCTGGCATCACCAGCGCGACCGTTGCCTCCAGCAGCGCGCCCGCCTTGGTCACGGTGGCTACAAGAGTGGCAGTGCCGGCTGAAGCGAGCGCTGCCGATGGCCGTTACGTTGTCCGTCGGGGCGATACGCTGTCGAAAATTGCAAGCCGACATGGACTCACGGAAGGCAAGCTCATGGAGCTGAATGGCATTCGCGAGCGCAACTTCATCTATGAAGGCCAGGTGCTTGCGACCACGCAGGCTGCAAGCGCAGCTGCGGTGCCGGACTCTGCCGCCGTCGTGCAAGCCGTCGTCGAGATTGCTTCGGCACCGACTGGGCCCACTGCTGCTACGGAAGCGGCAGAGCCCACGTCGGAAGGTGAAGCCGATGTCTTCGGGCCGACGCTGGTGCCTGGCATCCAGGCTGCCGCTTCCGCGGATCCGAGCGACTATTCGGTCGGGACTGACGCGTCCATTCGTGTCGAGGCGGCTGAGACCCTTGGCCACTATGCGGACTGGCTGGGAGTGCGGGCAACAGACCTGCGCAATCTCAATCGCATGAAGCCGGCGTCGCCGCTGGTCGTCGGCAGGCGCCTGAAGCTGGATTTCGCCAAGGTTACAATGCGCGAATTCGAAGAGAAGCGTATCGGCTACCACAGGCAGTTGCAGGAAACCTTTTTTGCGCAGTACCGCATCATTGGCAGCGAAACGCATGTGGTTCGTGCAGGCGAATCCATGTGGGTGCTGGCCCAACGCCGGTTCAACGTTCCCATCTGGCTGCTGCGTCAGTACAACCCGGACGTCGATCTGGGTGATGTGCGACCGGGAACCAAACTCGTGATACCCCATCTCGAAGCGGTACAGAGCGGAGCATCTTCAACATGACGTCGGACCGCTGGCTGCTTATTGGGGGCGCATTGCTGCTGAGCGGTTGCATGACACTCAAGGCGTATGACGGACAGAGACGGCCACCCGATGAACTCGCGCGCGTCCAGGGAGACTACAAAGTGCGTGCCGGTGCGCCGGTGTCGTTGCTGCTCAGGCAGGTCGATGGCATGCCGCTCGACATTCGCTACAGTGCGGTTGACCTGCTGCCGGGGCCGCATACGCTACTGGTCGATTGCACTGTGACTGGATCTTCAGCCAGCCGCCACCGATTGCAGGTGGACCTGTATGCCGCCAGCCGCTATGTCCTGGTGGCGGAGACAGGTCCAGGCAATCGCGAATGCGCCGATGTCAGGCTCATCAGTGCGTCCCCATGAACGAGTACGTCGCTGTTTGGCGTCGCCCCATCGATGCCACTCCCTGTCTATAATGTAGTTAATATGGGAAATATGAGTTCAGGCATGAGGTTGCCGACCTTTGTTCGCGCCAGTCTGACGTGCGTCCTGCTGGGACTGTGCGTTCCGGGATCGGTGTCTGCCGGAGATGCAGTGGCCGAGACACCCGGTGAAGCCACAGCACCGCCGCGGGTCGTTTCCGATTTTGGCCTGCCTGCCGTTGACAACATTCTGGTACGGAAGCGCGAACGTCGCATGTACCTCATGCGCCAGGGCGAGATCCTGCGCTCCTATCGCATCTCTCTCGGCCTGAGTCCGGATGGGCACAAGCTGCAGGAAGGGGATTTCCGTACCCCCGAAGGCAAGTACCGCCTGATTCGCCGCAATCCCCGCAGCGAATACTTCCTGTCGCTCGAAGTGTCCTACCCGAACGAGGACGATGTGGCGCGTGCCCGCAAGCGGGGAGTGCGTCCGGGCGGCAATATCATGATTCACGGTTTGCCGAATTCGCCGCGCAAGGCGACGGACTTCTACCTGCGCAATGACTGGACCGATGGCTGTATCGCGGTGTCCAACTCCGACATGGTTGAGATCTGGATGATGACGCCGCCCGACACGCCCATCGAGATCGTTCCGTGACCGAGGGCAACCAGGCGCTCACGTCCGTCTCCATCACGCAGGTCGATCCAGAGGATCTGGTCGATGCGCGGGTATCGCCCCTCGGCAGCCTTGAAAACCTGTCCCAACGCGAGGTCAATCAGCTCCTCTCCGCGGGTCGAGGCGGTATCTACCAGCTGTTTCGCCAATGCGCCCTGGCTGTGCTGACCTCAGGGTCCGAGACTGACGACGCCAAAGCCCTGTTCGAGAAGTACCGGGATTTTGATATCCGCATCGGCCGTCAGGCCTGGGGTGTGAAACTGGAGCTGCGCAATGCGCCAGCAGGCGCATTCGTCGACGGCCAGATGATCCGCGGCATCAAGGAACATCTGTTTGCGGTGCTGCGTGACATCATCTACATCCATGATGCCGTGCTGGGCAGCGGCCGGTTCGATCTCGACGATCCCGGCAGCATCACCAATGCGGTCTATCACATCCTGCGCAATGCCCGGATTCTCGATCAGAAGAGCGGGGCGAATCTCGTCGTCTGCTGGGGCGGGCATTCGATTGCGGCGGCCGAGTACGACTATACGAAGAAAGTGGGTTATGAGCTCGGCTTGAGGGGACTGAACATCTGTACCGGTTGCGGACCCGGTGCGATGAAGGGTCCCATGAAAGGCGCCGCAATCGGCCATGCCAAGCAGCGCATCCGCGATGGCCGCTACATCGGCATGACAGAGCCCGGCATCATCGCAGCGGAGCCGCCCAATCCCATCGTCAATCAGCTCGTGATCATGCCCGACATCGAAAAGCGCCTCGAGGCGTTTGTGCGGACAGGTCACGGCATCCTGGTGTTCCCGGGCGGTGCGGGAACGGCTGAAGAAATTCTCTACCTGCTCGGTATCCTGCTCGATCCGGAAAACGCCGATCAGCCGCTGCCGGTCGTCTTTACCGGGCCAGCGTCCTCGGCCGACTACTTCCGGCAGATCGATGCTTTCATCGGGGCAACACTGGGCCCCAAGGCGCGTGAACGTTATTCCATTGTCGTCGGCGATCAGGCCCAGGCAGCCAGGCAGATGGTCCAGGGCCTCGAGGCAGTCCGTCACTCCAGGCGTGCGAGGAGCGATGCCTACAACTTCAACTGGCTGCTGCGCATCCCCTCGGAATTCCAGCATCCGTTCGAGGCGACCCATGAAGCGATGGCAAAGCTGGAGCTCAGGCGCGATCTCCAGCCTCACGTACTGGCCGCCAATCTGCGTCGGGCGTTTTCGGGAATCGTGTCGGGCAACGTCAAGGAAAGCGGCATTCGTGCCATTGAGGAATTTGGTCCCTTCGAACTTGAGGGCGATCGAGACATCGTGGAGCTGCTCGATCAGCTCCTGGCGTCTTTCGTCGCGCAACGGCGCATGAAACTCGCTGGTGAGTATCGCCCCTGTTATCGACTGAAATTGTGAGTACCGTTCCGGTCCGCTACCGTTTCGAGCTACCCGACGGACAGACGCATCTGTTTTCGCTGGAGCTCGACCGGGACACGGCAGCGCTCGTGACGCCGCCGATGGCCAGGCCACCCGACTGGACTCGCCTCGGATTTCATCAATGCCACAGCTGTCCGCTGCAAGTGACGGCGGACTCGCGTTGCCCGGCAGCGCTGCACCTGGCCGGCGTCATTGACCGATTCACCGATCTCGTCTCCTACGACCAGGTCCGGGTCGTGGTCGAGACTGACGAGCGGGCAGTCAGTGCGCAGCTATCCGCGCAGCAGGGGCTTGCGTCTCTGATCGGGTTGATCATGGCCTCCAGCGGCTGTCCAAAGACGGCCGTCTTCCGTCCAATGGCCAGGTTTCACTTGCCGTTTTCCAGCGAGACCGAAACAGCCTATCGAGTTGCCGCGATGTACCTGATGGCGAGGCATTTTGCTGCCAAGGAGGGGGGCAGCCCGAACCCGGGCTCAATGGGCTGGAACGGGTCTACGAAGGCCTGCATGCCGTCAACAAGGGCATGGCACAGCGGCTCAGGGCAGCCAGCCGGCAGGATGCCATCGTGAATGCGATCGTGCTGCTGGACGTCCTGGTGACACTGGTGCCTGCAGCAATCGAAGAACTCCTGGAAGAGATCAAACCCGCGTTCGCCGTGCTGCTGAAGGAAACGTGAAGGTCAGCGATGCGCTTTGCATCGCATTGCCGGTGTCATTTAACACGTAATCGGCGACGCTCGTCGCAGTCCGCTCGCAGCAGTGTTCGTGTGTGACCCAGTTCCTCACCGCGCCAGACCCCGTATGCGTACTTTGCAGTCGACCCTTCCACGTCGGCACCGCAAGGGCGACAGTCACCGAGTAGCAGCATATGGTCGATCGAAAGGCAGATGATCCTGCCGGGCCCACCGGGTCCCGGATCTGGATGGGCGATGATGTAGTGCCAAAGCCGAAGACTCCGGCGCCCAAGGAGCGCTGGGACGGACAACGAAACTGGCTCAATCGCCCACCCCCTTCCAACGCCCGACATGCTGCCATCACGGGTTCGTTGCACAGCTGGAGCAGCTACAAGAGTTGGGCCGATCGGGTCAAGAACAGTTGGGATAAGGACAAGTAGAAGTGGAGACGTGACGGGGTGTTGACGTTACGTCGGATTGATCTGCACTGTCTTCTACGTCCCTACTCACACGCATCACGCCATTTCGCCGTTACGTCATCACGTCATCCCGCCGCAACGGCTCACTCAGGTAGGAACCGGTATCTGTGCCGGATACTGCGGCACGTACCAGCGGATTTCCTGATTCGGTCTTGGGCTCGCGTTTCGCCAGCCAATCCACCAGCGGCTGCCATTGCGTCAGGTCATCCTGCACCAGCGCTGCCTTCATCTCGAAGATCCCGACTCCGGTTTCTGCGGCGCGAATGTAAGCCTGTGAATCCCTTAAGGTCGCCACGACGGGAATCTTCAGGGATTCGAGGAACCGCATCAGGGAGGCATACACAAGCGTGTGTTTCTTCACGCGGTTGGCAATCACGCCGATGCGCTGATCCGATCGCCGGATCTTTGCGACCAGCAGCAGATTCGAAATGCAGCGGGCGGCTGCATGGATGTCGATGTCGGAGGGTAGTACCGGCACCAGGATGGCCGTGGCCTGCCGCGTGAGGTCCGGCATTGACTGTGCCACGAGCGCTGCAGGCGTATCGATGACAACGCGCTGACACTCCTGCGGAATGCGTAATGCAAAGGAGCGAGTGACCCGGGAATTTCGCTCGAACGCCGCGATACCGTGGATCGCGGGACTGGTATTGATCCGCTTGCGGACCCAGCGCCAGCTAGAGCCCTGTGGATCAAAGTCCATGAGGGTTGGTTTCAGCCCCTGCACTGCGAAATAGCTGGCGAGATTGGTCGCGATCGTCGTCTTGCCAGACCCGCCCTTGGGGTTAAGCACCACGATTCTCTGCGGTGGCTCGGCGGCCTGGGCCTGCAACGGAGTGGCTTGAAGTGTCACGGCTTTCGAGCGTACGCAGAGGCAACGCGGCATGCAAGCAAGCAGCCCGGCGATTCGATCCTCAAGACCCTGCATGGAAGATCGTGGTGCACCGTCTTCCGATACCCGACCGTCAGTCGCCGCTGAGAGGCGCCTCACATCGGCGAACCCCGAGCTCCGTTAGATTGCCTTAACCCCGCTACAGGCAGTTTCATGGAAGTATTCCTGCTACTTTTCGATGAGATCGATGACGCCGTCGCGGTGCTGCGATCGCTGTGGCCGCGGATAGTGGGAGTGCTGCTTGCGGTTGCTTTGTTGCTTGCGACCGGCTTCATCTTCCTGCGCTTCCCCGTGCCAGCCATTGCGGTGCTGTTGAGCGCGACGTTGCTCGGGCGCGCTCGCCGCCGCCTGCTCCGGGACTCCCCCCTGCGGGGCATCTGACCCGTCCCCGCGTTCTAGTTGCCCCGCCACCCCTGCCTTTCGGTGGCTCTGCGGCACGACTTCTGATTGAATTGCGGCCCCTTGGGGTGGCGAGTCCGACTTGAACCGGCTCGCGGCTGCCCCATCTAGCAGGGTGCTGCAAATCTCATTGCAGCACCCTGATGCCCCGAGCCACGGACGACTCGGCGAAATCGACGAGTTCCAACTCGTTGATTTCGGGAGCCAGTGAAAACCACGCCTTTCGCTGGCATCCAGATGCAAGAGACACGGACAGGCTTTTGCATCAATCTGTCAGAGATGCCTCGCTTTGATCCGGAGATCGAGATGACGAATGCCGATGACATGCAGACTGCAACCCACGAAAAGGAAACCTTGGGATTTCAGGCTGAGGTGAAGCAGCTTCTGAAGCTGATGATCCATTCGCTGTACAGCCACAAGGAGATCTTTCTCCGCGAGCTCATTTCCAATGCCTCGGACGCCTGTGACAAGCTGCGTTTCGAGAGCCTGGCAGACCCGGGTCTGCTGGAAGCTGATCCGGAACTCGGTATCCGGCTTGAGGCTGACGAGGCTGCGGGCACCATCACGCTGACTGACAACGGTATCGGCATGAGCCGTCAGGAAGCCATCGAACATCTGGGAACGATTGCACGGTCTGGAACTGCGGAGTTCCTTGGCAGGATGACGGGCGATCAGAAAAAGGACGCCCAGCTGATCGGACAGTTCGGTGTGGGGTTCTATTCTTCATTCATCGTGGCAGATCGCGTCGAAGTGTTTTCACGCCGGGCGGGGTTGCCGGCAAGCGAGGGGGTGCATTGGGAGTCGAATGGGGAGGGTGAGTTTGCGGTGGAAACCGTCGAACGGTCCGCAAGAGGGACCACGATCGTTCTGCACCTGAAGGCAGGGGAACGGGAGCTCGCCAATGATTTCCGTCTGAAGTCCCTCGTGCGGCGCTATTCGGACCATATTGCGTTCCCGGTTCGCATGCGTGCAGCGCCGCAGGCCGGAGAAGCCGCTGCCGAGGGTGGCCTCGAGACCATCAATCACGCACAGGCGCTGTGGACGCGGCCACGCGGCGATCTCAAGGACGACGACTACCGCGAATTCTATCGTCATGTTACGCACGACTTTGCCGACCCCATTGCATGGGCCCACAACCGTGTCGAAGGGGCGAAGGAATACACGACGCTGCTGTATATCCCGGGGCGCGCACCCTTCGATCTCTGGCAGCGCGACGCGGCACGGGGCCTCAAGCTCTACGTGCGCAGGGTGTTCATTCTCGATGACGCCGAGCAATTCCTCCCGTCGTACCTGCGATTCGTCAAGGGAATCATCGACTCGGCCGATCTGCCACTGAATGTTTCCCGGGAGATGCTGCAGGACGATGCCGCGATCGAGAGCATTCGCAGCGCGATTTCCCGACGTGTGCTCGACATGCTGGCAAAGCTGGCCAAGGATGAGCCGGAGAAATACGCCACCTTCTGGAAGGAGTTCGGCAATGTTCTCAAGGAAGGACCCGTTGAGGATCATGCCAATCGCGACCGGATCGCGAAACTGCTGCGATTTGCCACGACTCAGACCGCCGACGCGGCGGGCGACACCCAGACGGTAGGCCTGGACGACTACATCGCCCGCATGAAGCCGGGTCAGGAAGCCATCTATTTCGTCATGGCCGAAACCCTCGCCGCCGCGCGCTCGAGCCCGCATCTCGAGCTGCTCAGGAAGAAGGGGATTGAGGTACTGTTGCTGTCGGATCGCGTTGACGAATGGTTGATGGACCACTTCCGCGAGTTCGAGGGCAAGAAGCTGCGCAATGTTGCACGCGGCACTCTCGATCTGTCGGCGATCCAGACCGAGGAAGAGAAGCAATCGCAGCAGTCACTGACAGGCGAACACAAGGCGCTGGCCGACAGGTTGCAGAAGACGCTCGCCAGTCAGGTCGATGCCGTTACGGTCACATCGAGGCTGACGGAGTCGCCGGCTTGCCTGGTGCTGGGTGAGCACGATCTCGGCGCACAGATGCGCCGCATTCTCGAGGCGGCAGGACAGAAACCACCGCAGTCGAAGCCGGTGCTTGAGATCAATCCCCAACATCCGCTGCTTACCCGGCTGCAGGCGCTTCCTGAAGGTGCCGAGTTCGACGATCTCGCGCTGCTGTTGTTCGATCAGGCGACGCTTGCTGAGGGCGGGCAGCTTGCGGATCCGTCCGCCTTTGTCCAGCGCCTCAACCGCCTGCTACTTTCCCTCAAGTAACACTCGTGATGAAAGCCATGCATCCTTCAGCTTCGAGAATTGCTGTTGCAGCCATCGGCCTTGCGCTGGTGGGTATTGCCGCCTGTCAGCGGAATGAACCTGCTCCGGTGGTCGACCAGTCAGCGGCAGCGACCGCCTGGGCGGCTATCACTGAGATGCAGGTGACTGACGTTGTCGCAGGCGAAGGTGCCGCGGCAGCCACCGGCTCCACTGTCGAGGTTCACTACGAGGGTTGGCTGTACGATCCAGCCGCGGCGGATCATCGAGGAGCCAGGTTCGACAGCTCGCGCGAGCGCGGCCGCCCGTTCCGCTTCCGGATCGATTCCGGCATGGTGATCAAAGGCTGGGATGAGGGAGTGACCGGCATGAAGGTCGGCGGCAAGCGGCAACTCATCATCCCGTCACACCTCGGATATGGCGAGCGCGGAGCGGGCGGCGGCGTGATCCCGCCCGGCGCAGCTCTGGTATTCGAGGTCGAGCTGCTCAGCCTGCAATAGCCGGCTTCAGCGTTATTCTTCGGCGGCTGTTTCGCGCCAGATGGGCGGCCGTATCGAGCCGCGCGGCAAACACGAGCTTGGCATCAATGTCGGTATGCTCGAAGCCGTAAACCTCGTAAAGCGCTTCGAACGCGGTTTCCAACTTCTGTGCGTGCAGCTCGCCCAGGGTGTTCACCTGCGTCGCGATCTTCGCTGTCCGCATCACGGCGATATCGCGAGTGCCCGCCAGAATCACGAACTGGTTGCCGCTGGGACCAGGGAACGTGGAGACATAGCCGTAGTCGCGATACTTGAGCCGACCCTGTTCCGAGCCTACGTCGCTGACGTAAGCGGTGCCTGTCTTGCGATCATTCAGTTCGTCGAATGACAGCCCTGGCGCCAGCCGCGAACCGGCGAAAACCACTTCGCTCAGCGTGCCCATACCGCTGAAGTAGCCGATGTAAACCACATGGCCGGATTTGAGGAGATCCGCGTTCACCTCTGTAGCCATTACGACGCGCACCCGGTTGTTGGCGACGGCCAGCACCGGCATGACTTCGCGCAGCGCGTAGGCGCTCGCTGTTGGCAGGTAAGCGAGATTCATGTCCTGATATTTTTCATTCAGCTTTGGATTGCTCTGCACTGCTCTTTCGAAATCCTGGCGGGAATTGATGTTGAAGTCCCGGACGAGCCGGGTGACCGACAGGAATTCATCCACTTCACCAAAAATGTAGTAGTCACCGGCAACGATGTAGATGGGCAGGTCGTCGTCCAGTAAAGGCGCCCACAGCGCGCTCTCGCGAACTTCCTGCAAAGGATCGGCAGGCTTGCCTACGCGCAACGGACCGGTCAGGACCAGCGCGAGGTTGACCAGCAGTGACAGGCCCAGCAGCAGGCCTGCCCAACGATGCCAGGAGGGTGACGGTGTGGCAGGCGGCGGCTCGGGGACGAGCGGCGCGGATTGCGGAGCTACGCTGAGCCGATACTCGCCGCGCGGAATGACGATCCGGAAGGTTGAGTGTTGCCCGGGACCTGCATAGTACTCATCCAGCTTGCGACGTAACTTGTGGATGTAGACGCGGACCACCGCATCCTGCGACACATCGAAGCTGTCGCCACGTCCAAACGCGTCGATGGCGACCTCGATTTCCTTCGGGACCTTGTCCTTGAGCGAGCACTCGATGAGAAAATCGAACAGCCGTTGCGTCAAGCTCGATCGGCCAAGGATTCCGCTCGCACGAATCGCTTCTGCTTGAGTACTTAGGGTGTCGGCATCCGTCATACAAGGCTACGTTAACGCGTGGTTACGCTCTTCAGGGCGCGGATCGTACCATGCGAATTTAACGTGAAGTAACCTGCTTAAAAACAAAGATTTGCAAAGTTTCGGGTCAACTGATTCTGGTGGTATGCAGCACTTGGACGCATCTATAAACAGTGGGTCTGAGAATCTCCTGACCAGCCTGAAAATCAACGGCTTAACGTTAAAAGCAGCCTTTGTAATCGTCAATCAGCGCGGCGAGAGCAAGAAAGTGCTTTGTGGCTTCTTTGAGCGTGTCTGATTCTGTTTTCAGGTGCTGTCCTTCGGGTTCGGTACGAAGTTCTTGCCCGTGTCGATGCACAGTAAGAAAGCCTGCTAAGCATCGATCACGCACTTTGGGTTCCATTCGACGAATTCCCGGTGGGTTGCCAGTCACGGTCGCCCCTCGATGTCGACGCATTGGCCATCCAATCCATTTGTTGTTGACCCATGCTTGTTGCCCGGGGCCGAGGTCACTTCGACCAGCTCGTCGCGTTTGCGCGCGGGGTAACGGCACCCGCCGACCGACGTTAAATGCGTTACCGTTCCGTCACGTAACGTTACTTTTTGCGTTCGGCAACCGTACTGAACTTGAAACTCGCGCTCCCGTCGACCAGTGTCGATGCCTGAAGGCGGAACACCGCACCCTCTTTACGCCCCCCCGCTACAGAGCCGTCGCAGTGTTCCGCCTTCGCCTCTGGGCATGGCCAGAGTGCGCATCGCTGCCCGTGCCGGGTTCAGCGTCCATGTCTCTCTGCGCGGGCGTCGAGTGATCACTCACGTGAAGCCGATCCAGCGGCCAAACCCTACGATCGCTGTCCAGAAGAGGATCGAGACCCCGGCAGCGATTCTTGCGGCCTGCGGTGGTTTCACGTCCATGTCCCAGCGCGACACGCTTCGGTAGGTCGTCGTGTGGAACAGCAGCATATTGAGTCCGGCAAGGGCAAGCAGCACCAGCTTGATGCGCAAAGGCACGTTTTCGTAATAACGAGTGGCCACGGAGGAAGCGAGTAGCAGGCCGGTCACCGTGGCGATCACGAAGCTGCCCCAGGTCCACGGCAGGATCTCATTCGTCAGCCGTGTAACGGACCGATTGCGTGACGCGATGCCCAGCAGCCTGAGGTCAACGATCCAGATCGAGCCGACGACAAAGGTCAGTGCAATGACGTGTACCGATTCGACAGCAGGGAACAGGATCGCCGATTCCCGTATTGCGGCTGCCACGGCGGTGCTTTCGATCCATTCGCATATTTCGAGGAGGGTCATGATTCTTCTTGCTGATGGGTATCAGGTAGCTGAAGGAGTGGCGTAGGCAATCCAGCGGCCGGCGACGATGATCGCCAGCCACAGCGCCAGTGATACAGCCGCGACGACTCGTGCGGCTGGAATCGTGGCGGAAGGTGTGTTCCATCGGCTCGCGTTGCTGGTGACGATTCGCTGGAACCACACCGTCAGAATGATGACTGCCAGCAGCAGCGCCATTTTCAGCTGGAAGGGTCCTGCCAGAATCGAACGTGCGGGTTCGGCGATGATGAGCAGCGCGCCCGTAATGGCAAGCAGTCCCAGCGCTATCCACGCGGGCGGCAGGAAGCGTTGTACCAGCGTCTCCAGTGTCTGATCTTTGCCGGCGAATCCGAGCAGTTTGAAATCCACCATGGCCGCGGCGGAGAAAACCAGTGCGACGCACAGGATGTGAAGGGTCTGCACGGCCGGAATGACCCACAGCTCCGTCTGGATAAACCTGCTCAGCGGCGTTGTAACGACCCAGCTGATGAAATCACCGATCGCGTCTTGCATCCGAAGTTTCCTGTGTTGGGCGTGCTGAGCCGAAGTACTCACGCAACGCTGACGTTTGACGAGGCTGCCTTGTAGTCAGTGGCAGGCGTGCGATCAAGTACGTAACCGTATTGATCTGTTGTGAAACGTTGGCCGTAACGTTGGCCGTAACGTTACGAAGCGCGAGCTCACTGCCGGACGGACCCTTTTGTAATCAATCCGATATCTCTATAGTCCCGTCATGGCGACTGAAACCCATCTCGCGGGCACGCATCCCAATCGCTGTGGACGCGCATTCCTTGGCGCCCGTCACGAGCGCAATGAGCAACGGACGTGGTGGGTCGTCTGGCTGACAGCGGCGATGATGGTGGGAGAGATCCTCGGTGGCACGCTGTACGGTTCGATGGCGCTGGTCGCCGATGGGTGGCACATGGCCACGCATGCTGCCGCTCTGACGATTGCCGGTCTCGCCTACAGCTATGCGCGCAAACACCGGGACGATCCACGATTTGCGTTCGGAACCGGCAAGGTGGGTGAGCTCGCGGGCTTCGCCAGTGCCATCACCCTGGGGATCGTTGCGCTGCTGATTGCATGGGAGTCGCTGCTGCGGCTCGTCAATCCTCACGTCATTCGCTTTGACCAGGCGATCGCGATTGGCGTTCTGGGACTTGCGGTGAACCTGGCCAGCGCCAGACTGTTGCATGACGATCATCCACAGGGCGTCGAGCATGATCACGATCATGGCCATGATCATCACGGGCATCATGGTCGCGACAGCAATCTGCATGCCGCTTATCTGCATGTCATCGCCGATGCAGTCACCTCTGTCCTTGCGATCGCGGGACTACTGGCGGGTCGGTTTTTTGGCTGGGTCTGGCTGGATCCCGTGATCGGTATCGTCGGAGCCGTCGTCATTGCTTACTGGTCATGGAACCTGGTGCGCACCGCGGCCCATGAATTGCTCGATGCCTCGACCAACCCCAAGTTGCTCGCAGCGATCGCCGCAAGGCTCGAATCCGAATCGGAAACCATTACAGACCTGCACCTATGGCGGGTGGGGCCGGGGCACAGCGCATTGATCGTGTCCCTGTCGAGCAACCATCCCTCGTCGCCGGACGCGTACAAGGCCAAGCTGAAGGGCCTGCGCGGTCTGAGCCATGTCACGATTGAAGTGAATGCCCGCCCCTGAAAATGCAGGTTCATCGTGCGGATGATCACGCCCAGCCAGGAGTCTGACCGGCCGGTCGCTTCGCCGTGCGTGCGCAATTGCTGTCTCGACGATCACGACGTTTGCCTCGGCTGCGGCCGATCCATTGCGGAGATCATCGGGTGGAACAGTGCAACCCGGAACGAACGGCTGGAAATCCTCGCCAGATCGAGCAAGCGATTGCAAAGCCTGCGCTCCCAATCTGAATCGCGGTAGGTTAGCCGATGAATGCTGAGCGCCGGCTTCCTCTGCTCGATGGCCTCGCCGCCAGCTCGCTGCAACTCCCGTCAGGCTCCTGGGACACTCTGCTGAACTTCCTGTCCAACCATTTCCCGCATGTGTCGCATGAACAATGGCTCGGCCGGATGGCGCTCGGACGTGTGCTCGATGCGGACGGACAACCCCTGACAGCCATCAGCGCATTTGCACCGGGTGCTCGCATTCACTACTACCGCGAGGTGCCCGCAGAGGTTGCAGTTCCCTTCGCAGAGACCATCCTGTATGCGGACGCTGATCTGCTGGTCGCAGACAAACCGCATTTTCTCCCCGTAGCACCGGTGGGTAAGTATGTGCGCGAGACGCTGCTGGCCCGGCTGATACGGAAGACGGGGAATGCAGATCTCACGCCGTTGCATCGCATTGATCGAACTACTGCCGGGCTCGTGCTGTTCTCCGTGAATCCGGCAACACGGGCGTGTTACCAGACATTGTTTCGTGAACACCGGATCGTGAAGCGCTACGTCGCGCTCGCTGCCGCCTTGCCTGAAGTTGAATTCCCGCACGTGCGGAAGAGCCGCATCGTGAGAGGGCACCCCTTTATCCGGAGTCAGGAAGTCGCGGGCGACGTGAATGCGGAAACGCGCATCGAGGTCGAAGAGCGCAGTGAAGGGTTCTGGCGATATGCGCTGTATCCAGTGACCGGCAAGAAGCACCAACTGCGATTGCATCTGGCGGCATTGGGTGCGCCGATTGCCAACGACGAGCTGTATCCGGACTTGAGGCTGCGTCCGGGCGACGATTTCAGCCTGCCGCTCAAGCTGCTGGCCCAGAGACTTGAGTTTGTGGACCCGCTGAGCCGGGTAACGCGGATCTTTTCCAGTCAGTTCACTCTCAACTAGCGGGCACTATGTTTGGGCCGGAGCCGGACAGGGCCAATCGGTCCTCGCCCCCGGTAAGTCCAGCAATTCCGAACCCGAGGCCGGAATCCGTGATGTCGGTCCGCTGAACGGGCATAACGCCCCGCTAGTATCCAAGGCGTGCATATCGACGCCTCCAACGCCAGTTCCAACGATTCCATGGGTGCGCACGCGACAGACGACCAATCTGCGGACGATACTGCCAACAGCGGCGGTCGTCCCGTGTCCGCCGCCAGCTACCTGCGACCCATCCCCGAATCGCGCAGCTTTGGTATCGCCGAGTTGACGCTCGAGTTGCAGCACTTTCTCGACCTCGGCCCAGGCGAAAACCCCGGAGCACTTCGTCGAGTAGCAAATATCGTTGCACGCTTGAGAAAGGTCCTGCCCGAGAGTCACTTCCGCGAGGAGCGCCTCCGTGACCTGTCGACCGACTTCAGCCTGTGGTTCAGCAAAGGCCCACGACTGCAGTTCGACTATAACGACGAAGCGCTGCGCTCCATGCTGCAGGTCGATATTCACCGGTTGAAGTCTGCAGGCTGACTGCGGCGTCTCCGCCGCTTCCTTGCGCACTCACGCGTCAGACATCTGGCCCGTCGTCCGCACGGCATTACTTTTACCTTGAAGCGGTAGGAACAATTGCTTATGCAGTACGAACAACTGCTAAGACTCTTTTTCAGTCTGCGTTAGGCAAAGTAGCCGAAGAGAGCGGATCAGCCTTCCTGTCTTGTATCCGCTCGTGGAGACCGTCATGACTGGCAAGCGTGTGAGCGGATTCCTGGCCACAGTGATGGTGGCGGGTGTCGCTTTGCTCCTGGGGTTGCCTGCGCTGGCTCATCATTCCTATCTGATGTTCGATGACACGAAGGTCGTGAATCTGCAGGGCACAGTGAAGGAATGGCGGTTCACCAATCCGCATGCCTGGCTGATCATCACGGTAGACGAGAACGGCAAGAGCGGCGACTGGGCGATTGAAGGCCCCACAACCAATGGACAGCAACCGCGCGGCTGGAGCCGGAGCACGTTCAAGACCGGCGACAGGATCCAGATCGAGATCAATCCGCTGCGGGACGGCCGCAAGGGGGGCGCGCTCCTCAAGGCCACGCTTCCCGATGGCACGATCCTGAGAGACTCGCATATCAGGTGAGCCTGCAGCACTTAACTCTGGCCACCCTGATTGCTGATCAGTATTGCGCATGCTGCGCAGACCATTCGCCAAAGTCAGTGTACGCAACAGGAAAAGTACTTGACCGGACACTTGCCGGAGACTGGACCGACATCCGCCGCCAATGCTGGTCAACGGGAAATAAAGAATGAAGTGCAGGTCCAGCTCATGAATATCCTTTGCTCATCATCCGTCCCCGGCGGTAGTCGGCCGCATCGATTGCTCCGTTCCACAGGAGTTTCGCTGGCAGCACTTGCCGCGATCGGCGCCTGCTTGCCTGGATTGGCGCACGCGCAGGACGAAGCGGCCCCGGCCGAGCCGGTTGATCCCAGTGCCGAGGCGGTGGTTCAGGAAATCGAGGAAATCGTCGTCTTCGGGCGTGCTGAACGGTTGATCGGTACGGCCGACACCGCCAGCGAGGGCTCGGTTGGCGGCGCGGATCTGTCAGTGCGGCCCCTGCTCAGGGTTGCCGAGCTGCTCGAAGTCGTCCCCGGCCTGATCGCTGCCCAGCATTCCGGCAGCGGCAAGGCGAACCAGTACTTTCTGCGGGGTTTCAATCTGGACCATGGCACCGACTTCACGACTTATGTGGACGGCGCGCCCTGGAACCTGAGAACCCACGGGCATGGCCAGGGGTATCTCGACATCAATGCGCTGATTCCCGACATTGTCGAGCGAATCGACTACAGAAAAGGGACGTACCGAGCCGATGTCGGCGATTTCTCGATGGCCGGAGCCTCCTTTATCTCGACGGTCGACCGTCTGGATCGGCCCTTCGTGTCGGTTGAAACCGGTCAGTATGGCTGGCGACGGGTCGCGGGCGGCGGCACCACCGCGCTTGGAGACGGAGAGCTGAGCATCGTCGGTCAATTGAAGGCCTATGACGGTCCCTGGCAGCAGCCCGAAGACCTCAAGCACATTTCGCTGTGGAGCAAGTACGTCACGCCCACGGACCTCGGCATGCTCAAGCTGACACTGTCGGCCTATCACGCCACGTGGGATCCGACGGAACAAATCCCTGAACGGGCGATTGGCACGTCCGTCTGCGCGGATGCGTTCTGCGCACTGGATCCGACGGCAGTGGGCGAAACGCTGCGGTTCATCGGCTCAGCCGAGATCGATGGCGATGTGTGGCAGGCCTCTGCCTATGCCCAGTTTTACGACTGGAACATGTCGTCCAATCCCACCTACGACTATCAGATCGACCAGTTCGACAAACGCTGGACAGTGGGGGGTCGATACGAGCGCACGCTGATGGACGAATCCAGCGTCAAAGTCACCGCGGGGACGGAGGTGAGATATGACGATATCGGCGACGTCGGGGTAAACCACACCGATGCTGGCGTGTTCGTCGAGAACATCGGCAAGAACGCGGTGCGTGAAGGTTCGGTCGGTGTTTTCGGCGAAGCCACGTGGACTCCCGTTGAGGACTTGCGTGTCTTCGCCGGTCTGCGCGGGGACTACTACGACTTCAAGGTGGACGCGCTCAGCGCCACCAGTTATGCCGGACACGAGAGTGATACCGCCGTCAGTCCCAAGCTCGGCCTGGCGTATGCGGTCAGCAATCGCTTCGAGCTCTATGCCAATTGGGGAAAGGGGTTCCATTCCAACGATGCCCGAGGGGTAGTGAACGCTGCCGCGCCTATTCCCGGGCTCTCGCAGGGAACGGGTTATGAAGGCGGCGCACGTTTTGAAGTGGGCGCCGTCAAGTTCACGGCCGCCTACTGGTGGCTGAATCTCGACAGCGAGCTCAAGTTTGTCGGCGATTCGAATTCGGTCGAGCCCTTTTCCGGTTCAGAGCGGAACGGCTATGAGCTCACCGGCTTCTGGCGGCCGATCCAGTGGCTCGCGATAGACGCGGTGTACACCGGCAGCAAAGCGCGCTTCGTTGACAATCCGGAAGGACCCTATATCGATGGATCTGTGGAGAGCGCTGGCGAGCTTGGCTTCTCCGCTGTCAACGAACGCTGGGAAGCGAGCGCGCGGCTGCGCTACCTCGGCGAGTATCCGCTGGTGGCAGACAATTCGCAGCGATCGGATGCCGAGACCATGCTGAATATCCGCCTCGCATACCGTCCTGCACCTTTCATGATTTACGGCGAAATCCTCAACGTACTCGATCGTGATGGCAAGGACATCGTTTACTACTACGAATCGAACGTCGCTGGCCTGGATCCTCCTGGCGCACGCAGTTGCAGGTCGTCTGAGCCGGATCGGAGAACCGCGCACGCTGAGGGTGGGCGTCAAGTACGACTTCTAGATTCCCTGTCGTGCGGGACGAGAAGTGAGTCACTGCCGCGAGGAGCGTCACGGGGAACTTCAATGTGCTAAGCTCGACGCGTGTCAAGGCGTGCCACATTGATCGCGGTGCTGTGCCTGGTCTTTCTGGCCACGCGCATGGTGGGGATGCATTCGCATATCTCCCACGTTGAGGCGGATGAGCCGGCTGGCCAGATCCACGCTCATGAACACTCAGATGCGCACGAAGAGCGGATCACGGTTCCCGAAGCGGAAGGAGCCACAGGGCATTTTGACGCTCACGTACATGATGGTGACATCGATGTGGATTCACCTGCCGCCGCCAGCGGCAAGACGGCGTTTCCCAAGGTGGTCCTGGCGCTGATCGGGCTGGCCTGCATCTTACTGGTGGTCGTGTTTTCGTCGACCACTGCGGTGCGGTTGCCACCACGGCCCCCTCCCAACGTCCCTCGAAGATTCCAACTACTCCCGCCCTCCCAGGCACCGCCCTGTTTGGCCTGACAGGCTGAGCGGTATTTCCGTCCCATTCCGATGGGACCGATTGCTTTCGGGAGAGTGTCATGCGACGGGTTTTTCTGCGTGCCCTTGGTGCATGCTGTCTGGTATTGGCGTTTTCGGCACGGTCGGCGGAATCGGACCCGCCGCCGCTGACTTTGCGGGCTTCGATCGACCGGGCCCGTGTCAATCAACCGGCGCTGGCCGGATTTCTGTTCGACTTGAGAGCACAGGAAGCGCGCCTGTCCGAGGCGGGCCTGGATCCACCGCTCCAGGGCGAAATCCTCCTGGAGGACGCGTTCGGAACGGGCGCTCGTAGCGGCATGTCCGCCGCTCAGACCACGTTGAGTCTGAGCCATGTGATCGAACTGGGTAGCAAGCGCGAGAGCCGCATGGCGCTCGCCGAGGCGACTCGGGATTATTTGAGTACTGCCCAGGCAGCCCGGCAACTCGATGTGGTCGCCGAAGTCGCGCGCCGGTTTTTCGTTGTGCTGAATTGGCAGGCGCGTTCCGACATTGCTGATGACGGGGTGGCCATCGCCCAGCGAACCCGGGACGCCGTTGCCCAGCGCGTCGCGGCCGCACGCGCCCCCGCTGCGGAGGCGATCCGTGCCGAGGTGAATCTCGTTGAGGCGGAGCTCGACGTTGAAGACGCGGAGCACGAACTCGCGACTGCTCGCCGCTTTCTTGCGGCAGCGATGGGGGACACTGAGGCTTCGTTCGGCCGGGCTGCCGGATCGTTGCTCGATCTGACTCCCGCCACACCCTTTCCGGTACTTCTCGCAAAGCTGGAGCACTCCCCTGGTTTTCTCCAGTTTGCGGACGAAGGACGGCGACGGGATGCCGAGTTGCGACTTGCCGAGACTCGTGGCCGGCCCGATATACGCGCAACGGTGGGTGTGCGGCAGTATCAGCAGGGCGACGATGTCGCATTCGTCGGCGGAGTGACGATTCCCTTTTATTCGGCCGGCAGGGCGCAAGCCCAGATCGACGTCGCCCGGGCACAGCGCAGCCGGCTGGACAGCGAGCGCGCAGCAGCATTTCTCAAGGCGCAGGCGCTGCTCTTCGACCAGTACCAGGCGCTCGAGCATGCGCGTCACGAGTTCGGTCTTGTCCGCAACGAAATCATTCCCCGCCTGGAGAAAGCGCTGACGCAGACCGAGTACGCGTACCAGCAGGGGCGCTATTCCTACCTCGAGTGGACATCAGCTCAGCAGGCGCTTCTCGATGCACGCCGCCGCCTGATCGATGTCGCCACCGACTTTCACACCTTTCGTACCGAGATGGAACGCCTGACCGGCGAGAGTCTCGATCTGTCCGGAGCAACGCCATGATCATCTTCCTTCGTGCCACGCTGACGATTACCGTGGTTGCCCTGCAAGTGCTGATGTCGGGTTGCGAACCCAACCAGCCTGGCGCCGCCGCAGAGCATGCAGCGCCCGCCGAGGCCTTCGAGCGCGGTCCGCACCGAGGGCGCCTCTTGAGGGCAGGGGATTTTTCGCTGGAGCTGCAGATCTTCGAGGACGGGGTACCTCCGGAATTTCATGTGTATTTGTTCCGCGACGGGCAACCGCTGCCGCCCAATGCGGCGACCGTATCGGTAGCACTGTCGCGCCTGGACGGCGAGGTGAACCGATTCAGCTTCACCCCCGTAGGCGATTTTCTGCGCGGCGACGGAGTGGTGCACGAACCCCATTCCTTCAGCGTGTCGGTCCTCGCCCAGGAGGGAGGAACTTCGCACGAATGGACTTACGACAGCTTTGAAGGTCGAACCACCATTCCTGTCACCACGGCCACCGCAGCCGGCATCCGCACCGAGACCGCGGGGCCTGCCACCATTGCCGATACTGTGGTGCTGAATGGTCGACTGGTACCCAATGCGGAACGAATCCGCGCGGTCTCCGCGCGGTTTCCAGGCCCGATTCGCGAGGTGACCCGTTCCGTGGGTGATGCCGTGCGCACGGGCGATCGCCTCGCCACCGTCGAAAGCAACGAAAGCCTGCTGACCTATGCAGTCACTGCGCCGATCGACGGCGTCATCGTGGAACGCCATGCCAACCCCGGTGAAACTGCCGGCTCCCAACCGCTGTTCGTTATCGTCAACTATCGGCAGCTCTGGGCAGAGCTGGCATTTTTTCCACGGGACCTCTCGCGGCTGAAGGTCGGGCAGCGAGTGCACGTGTCTGCAGCGGACGGAGCCATTGAAGGCGAGGGTGCGATCGTGCGGATAGCGCCTTCCGAGGGCACTCAATCCGGCGTCGTCAGCGGTATCTACACGGCGCGCGTGTTGCTGGATAACGCGGACGGCCGCTGGAGCCCCGGGTTGTTTGTCGCGGGCCGAGTGCGCATTGCGGAAATGGCGGTGCCGTTGGCGGTGAAACGCGATGGCCTGCAGCGCTTTCGTGATTTCACCGTTGTCTTTGAGCAGGTGGGTGAGACCTACGAGGTGCGCATGCTGGAACTCGGGCGGCAGGACGAAACCTCGGTCGAAGTGCTCGGCGGGCTCAAGCCTGGCGCCCGAGTACGTGGCCGAAAACAGTTACCTGATCAAAGCGGACATCGAGAAGTCCGGCGCCAGTCACGATCACTGAGGGCCGCTGCCATGCTCGATACAATCATCAGCGTCAGTCTCAGGTTCCGCGTTCGCAGTGATGGGGGCCGTCCTCGCCGCCGTTCTGCTCGGCGTCTGGAGTTTTCAGCATTTGTATATTGATGCGGTGCCGGACATCACGAATGTCCAGGTGCAGATCAATACCGAAGCGGCAGGCTTTACGCCTCTGGAAGCGGAACAGCGCATCACCCTGCCTCTCGAGACGGCGATGGCTGGCCTCGCGGGACTGGACTACACCCGATCGCTGTCCCGTTATGGGTTGTCGCAAGTGACCATCGTGTTTGCAGACGGCACTGACCTGTACTTTGCCCGACAGCAGGTCGCCGAGCGCCTGCAGGCGGCGCGCGGGTTGCTTCCGCCCGGCATTGAACCGCAGATCGGGCCGGCCGCTACCGGTCTTGGCGAGATCTTCATGTACACCGTGGATGCGGTGCCGGGCGCGAGTGAACGAGGATGGTCAGCCGCTGACGGCCACCGATCTGCGCCTCGCGCAGGACTGGATCGTACGGCCGCAATTGTTGCGCGTGCGCGGTGTCGCGGACGTGAATACGGTCGGTGGGTATCAGAAGCAGTTTCTGGTTCAGCCATCACTCGAGAATCTGCTCGCGTATACCGTCACGCTGCCGGAACTCGCTGCCGCCCTGGAACGGAACAACTCGAATCGTGGAGCGGGGTATATCGAGCGCTCAGGCCAGCAGATGTTGTTGCGGTTGCCCGGTCAGGTGGGACAAGGGGAAGCGGCTCTCGCTGACCTGCGGCGCATCGTCATCAAGACCGTCCAGGGTGCGCCCGTGCACGTGGGTGATGTCGCCGTCGTAACGACCGGCGCAGAGCTCCGTATCGGCGCAGCAACCCAGAACGGACACGAGGTGGTCCTCGGAACGGTTCTGATGCGAGTCGAATGAGAACAGCCGCGAAGTGGCGCAAGCAGTGGCCAGAAAGCTGCAAGAGATCAATGCCACTTTGCCGCCTGGAATCCAGGCCACGGCGAGCTACGACCGGACCACGCTGGTGGAGAAGACGCTCGCCACGGTCCAACGAAACCTGGTCGAAGGCGCGCTTCTCGTCATCGTCGTGCTGTTTCTGCTCCTCGGCAATCTGCGAGCCGCGTTGCTGACGGCACTGGTCATTCCCGTGACGATGCTGATGACCATCACCGGCATGGTAGAGAGCGGTATTTCTGCCAACCTCATGAGTCTGGGTGCGCTGGACTTCGGATTGATCGTCGATGGAGCGGTCATCATCGTCGAAAACTGTCTGCGACGACTGGGCAATGGCAGCGGATGAAGCCGGCACACTGCCGCTCGAAGAGCGCTTGCGTGTCGTCTTTGACGCGACACGCGAAGTGATCCGACCAGCCTTGTTCGGCGTCTTCATCATCGCCGCGGTCTATCTGCCGATCTTTGCGCTCAGCGGGGTCGAGGGGAAGATGTTCCACCCGATGGCGCAGACCGTCGTGATGGCCCTGAGCGCGGCGATGGTCCTGTCCGTGACCGCAGTACCGGCGGCAGTGGCCCTGTTCGTTCGCAGCCCTCGTGCCCACCGTCAGGATCGACTTGCCCGCTTCAGTGAGGGTTTCTATTCGCGACTCCTGGATGTTGCCCTCAAGGGCCGCGTGGCCATCGTGGCTGGAGCGGCGCTGCTCGTCGTGCTGTCGGCGGTTCTGGCGACCAGGATGGGTTCGGAGTTCCTGCCCAGCCTGGATGAAGGCGACATTGCCATGCACGCACTGCGCATTCCGGGAACCAGCCTGACACAGGCGGTGGGCATGCAGGAACAGCTCGAAGCCGCGGTGCGGGTGCTGCCCGAAGTCAGTCACATCGTCGCCAAGCTCGGTACCGCCGACATCGCGACGGATCCGATGCCCCCGAGCGTGGCAGACAACTTCATCATCCTGAAGGACCGCAGCGAATGGCCGGATCCGCGCAAGCGGAAAACGCAGGTGGTCGCCGATCTGGAGGCTGCCGTGCGCGTCATCCCCGGAAACAACTACGAATTTACCCAGCCGATCCAGATGCGGTTCAACGAATTGCTGTCCGGCGTGCGAGCAGATGTTGCCGTGAAGGTGTACGGCGATGACCTTGAGCAGCTGGCCGGGATCGGCGCGCGGCTGAATGCCATCGTCGCGGGCGTACCCGGTGCCCAGGACGTTGCGCTCGAACAGGTCACGGGATTGCCCGTCCTGAGCGTGCTGCCGAAGCGGGAGGCGCTTGCCCGCTACGGTCTTGATGTATTCGCCTTGCAGGATATCGTCGCGGCAGCCTATGGCGGGGAGACTGTCGGGACGGTATTTGATGGCGACCGGCGTCATGACCTGGTGATCCGGCTGCCTGAGAATCTGCGTCGCGATGTGGATGCCCTGTCCCGATTGCCTGTTCCTTTGCCAGCGTCCGGTTATGTGTCCCTCGGCGAGGTGGCAGAGCTCAAGCTGGAGCAAGGTCCCAATCAGATCAATCGCGAGAACGGCAAGCGGCGGGTGGTCGTGACGGCCAATGTCCGCGGACGGGATCTGGGCAGTTTCATTGCAGAACTTCGCACCCGAGTCGCCAATGAAGCCGAGCTTGCACCGGGCTATTGGGTGGACTACGGCGGAACCTTCGAGCAGCTGCAATCCGCCAGCGCGAGACTGTCGATCGTCGTACCCATCAGCCTCGCGCTGATCCTCGGAATCCTCTGGATGGCGTTCGGCTCCATGCGCATGGCACTGCTGATCTTTACCGGAGTGCCGCTCGCGTTGACCGGCGGAATCGCTGCGCTCTGGCTGCGGGATATTCCGCTGTCGATTTCGGCAGGGGTGGGATTCATCGCGTTGTCGGGTGTCGCCGTGCTCAATGGGCTGGTCATGGTGAGCTTCATTCGGGACCTGCAATCGCAGGGCACGCCGTTGGAGGAAGCTATCCGGCTGGGCGCGGCGACGCGGTTACGGCCCGTGCTCATGACGGCGCTGGTCGCGGCGCTGGGTTTTGTTCCGATGGCGTTCAATACCGGGATCGGGAGTGAGGTGCAGCGGCCCCTGGCCACGGTGGTAATCGGCGGTGTCATCTCTTCTACGTTGCTGACGCTGTTCGTGCTGCCGGCGCTATACCGTCTGATAGGACGTGGCAGTCAGGCATTGGTGGATGGAAGACCGAGCAGGAACATGGTGGGGGGATTTACGGGGCAGGAATCAACCGTCACGCGCGAGGTGTAACGCAGGCAGCGTCGTCAGAGCGAAAAGTATCGTGTGTCTTCTTCAGGCGGATATAGGAGCAAGATGACTGGCACGCTTTCAGTATTGGGAATGCTGGCGGTTTCAGCACTAGCCCATGACGGAATGCATGGCCCTGGCGCGGAGTTCGACGCCGATAGAGACGGAAAGCTGTAGTACTGGGCCGGAAGGGGGCGGTGTTGCCGGGTCGTAACTGTCAGGTCATCCAAGGCGCTTCGCTACGGGCTCCCAGTTGATGTTCGCCATGAAGGCATCGATATACTTCGCTGCCGCTGCGCCATAATCCATGTGGTAGGCATGCTCATACATGTCAAGCACCAGCACGGGCTTCGTTGCTACGGGTCCGGTGGCGTGATCGGCCATCCAGTAGTTTTCGAGGACCTTCAGTTGTTCATTGAAACCCAGCACGACCCAGCCTGAACCCCCGCCCAGTCCCTGGGCGATCTTGCGAAATTCAGTCTCCCATGCATCGAAGCTGCCGAATGAACCGGCTATCCGGGTACGCAGGTCCGCTCCGGCCTTTCCATCTCCGCCGAGGTTGGTGAAATAGAGTTCATGCAACACCACGGACCCGGTGCGGAACAGCTGTTCGCGCTTCAATCCGTTGTAGACGTATGGCGGGGTGTTGGTATCGCCTGCTGCTTGCGTGAGACGCCCACGCACGAGATTGAGGGCATTGACCGCTCCGGTGTAGTTGTTTTCCCAATGAGACTGGATGAGCTTCTCCGATAGGCCCTTCAGGCTGCCGGCCGCGAAGGGCAGTGGAGCCGGAGAATGCTTGTATTCGTACGCGGAGAGTGTCTTGCGCTCCTCCGCAGCTTCGGCTGCCGATCCGACGCCGGTGGCAGCCAGCACGGAGAGGGCGGCGGTGGTTTGAATGAAATCACGCCGGGTGGAATCGTTCACGTCGGATCTCCTGCGAAAGAAATGAATGGCGATGGCGGAAAGTGTTCTGTAGAGTCTACGACATCGATGTCATAGGCGCTACAGATATGCCAGACTGGCTCCTCCTGATCAGCAACCTGCCGGGGCACAATCAGACCCTGCGAATGCGGTTGTGGCGTGGTCTCAAGTCAACGGGTGCGGCGTCGCTCAGGGATGGTGTCTATCTCCTGCCCAACATCACGCGGGCACGAAGCGAGTTTGCAATGCGGGCCGCGGAAATTCAGGCTGCCCGCGGGAGCGCGCAAGTTTTGACCTTTGACGCTGAATCGGCGGCGCAGCAGACGCTGTTCAGGGGGTTGTTCGATCGGTCTTCAGGGTACGGCGACTTCCTGGGCCGGCTTGCCACCTTTTGCCGCAAGCTGCCAAAGCTCAGCGAAGTGACTGCAATTCACGATCTTGAGCGGCTGCAGCGCGAGTTTGCACTGGTTTCCGGCGGTGACTTTTTCCCCGGTGCGGCGCGGCAACAGGCCGAAGGCGCGATCGCTGACGCAAGAGAGGCCGTCGCCGCACAGTTTTCCAGCGGCGAGCCCCATGCCGTCCGCCGCAAACTTCTCAGGCGCAATCGCGATGATTACCGAGGGCGCATTTGGGCCACCCGCGAGCATCTCTGGATTGATCGGGTCTGTTCGGCTTGGCTCATCAGGCGTTTCATCGATCCCAAGGCCAGGTTTTTATGGCTCAAACAGGTAAAGAGCCGCCCAAAGAAGGCTGTTGGTTTTGATTTCGACGGCGCAGAGTTCAGCCATGTGGGCGCCAAGGTGACCTTCGAGGTGTTGCTGCACAGCTTTGGCCTTGAGCAGGACTCTGGCCTGACTCTGCTCGCCGCGCTCGTTCACTACCTCGATGTCGGGGGTGTGCCGGTCCCGGAAGCGGCGGGTCTGGCAGCAATTGTAGGTGGAGCGCGAGCGATGGAGCGCAACGATGATGAACTGCTGGCAGCCCTCTCGCCCGTGCTCGACAGCCTCTACGCATCTTTTTCGGAAAGGAAGGACAAGTGAATAGCCGGCCGGTGGCAGAGGCCGAAGCGAGTCCTCCGCCGACGGTAGGTTTCAGCGAGGCTGTCCGCTTCTGGCTCAAGCTTGGCTTCATCAGTTTCGGTGGGCCGGCGGGCCAGATCGCGATCATGCATCAGGAGCTGGTCGAGCGGCGGCGCTGGATTTCCGAGCGGCGCTTTTTGCATGCACTCAACTATTGCATGTTGCTTCCTGGGCCGGAGGCGCAGCAGTTGGCCACCTACATCGGCTGGCTCATGCATCGCACGTTGGGAGGACTTGTCGCCGGCGGCCTTTTCATCCTGCCTTCATTCCTGATTCTATCCGCACTCTCCTGGTTGTACGTTGAATACGGGAGTACGCCGGTCGTCGCCGCGCTGTTCTTCGGAATCAAGCCCGCCGTGGTCGCAATCGTTGCCTTTGCCGCGTATCGGATCGGGAGCCGCGTCCTTCGAAATGGCATGTTGCTGGCAATCAGCGTCGGCGCGCTACTCGCAATGCTGGCGCTTGGACTTGGCTTTCCATGGATCGTCCTTGGCGCAGGAATTCTGGGTGCTGTCGGCGGAAGGGTAACGCCTTCGCGGTTTGCAATCACGGGTGGACATGCTGCGGGAGGAAAACGGGATTATGGATCCGCAATGATTGACGACGATACGCCCAGTCCTGCGCATGCGGGGTTCCGCTGGGCTTCATGCAGGTCTCGTGATCGTGGTGGCGATATTTGCATGGGGCGGTATGCTGGCGGCGTTTGCCGCCGTAGACGGGCCGGAAGGAACACTACAGCGGATGGGCTGGTTCTTTACGAAGGCAGCGTTGCTCACATTTGGCGGGGCCTACGCGGTGTTGCCGTATGTCTACCAGGGAGCCGTAGAGCAGTACGCGTGGCTGACTCCGCTGCAGATGATCGATGGCCTGGCGCTCGGAGAGACAACGCCGGGTCCGCTCATCATCGTCGTGGCTTTCGTTGGCTTTCTTGGTGCGGGGATGCTGGGCAGCGTTTGTGCAACCTTTTTTACATTCCTGCCGTCGTTCCTGTTCATCTTCCTCGGTGCACCGCTCGTTGAAGCGACACGCGGCAACCTTAGGTTGACTGCCGTTCTTACCGGCATCACGGCGGCTGTCGTAGGGGTCATCGTCAACCTGGCCTTGTTCTTCTCTTACCACGTCCTTTGGCCAGCGGGATTTGCCGGTAGCTTCAGCTGGATCTCCGCAGTGATTGCACTCGCTGCAGCAATTGCATTGTTTCGCTTCAGGAGCGGTGTCATTCCCGTATTTCTGGTTTCCGGGGCGATCGGCGTCGCAATCAGATTGATCGTGGGCTGATTAGCCTTCATCTGGCATTCGTTACGGAGGCGCATTGCCCCAAAGAGGAACCGTGGCCTTCGTCCATCGTGATGGCAATCAAGTGAGCATGAAGATGAATACATTCATCAGTCTGATCGCCATGACGAGCCTGACAAGCACTCTCGCGTTCGCCGGGACAGTCAACTTTGACGAACGTGCCGAGTGAGCCTCCGCCAGACTGGACAGTGACCAGGACAGGTACGGGCGAACCCAGATGGTCGATTGAGAAGGACGATTCCGCGCCGAGCAAACCCAACGTGCTCAGGCAATCCGGCGAAGCGACCTACCCGCTTGCAATCAAGGACGACACGAACCTGAAAGACGGATTTGTGGAAGTGAAGTTCAAGGCCGTCAGTGGCAAGACCGATCAGGCAGGCGGGGTTGTCTGGCGCCTGCAGGACGCTGACAATTATTACGTTGCCCGCGCAAATGCACTCGAAGACAACGTCACCCTCTATCACACCATCAAGGGGCGCCGGGTTGCGTTCCGGAATGTGGAGACCAGGGTCGCTCCCGGCGTCTGGCACACGCTGCGCGTGGACTTTGCCGGCAACAGGTTCACGGTCACATTCGATGACAAGCAAGTCATCGAGGCTTCCGACGACAGCTTCTCCGGTGCCGGCAAGGTGGGTGTCTGGACAAAGGCCGACAGCGTGACGTTATTCGATGACTTCAGTTTTGGTGCCAGATGACACCATGAAGTCTCGACGCCATTGCCTCGTGCTCGCGCTGCTCGCGTTCAGTCCCCCTGGCTTCGCCGTTCCGCCCCTCGTTACCGGCGACGTGCCCACTGCGGACCAGGGGACCTTCGAGTGGTATGTCGGCGCGCGGTATCAGGAAAGCGAGACGGGTGATCCCAGCAGATTGCTTCCGTTCACCGAGCTGGTCTATGGAGTGACCGACCGGCTGGAGCTGACTTTCGAGACCACCGGCTTGAGTCAGGACAATGAATATGGCCTGAGCGATTCCGTCGCTGGCGCGAAATATGTCCTTCTCAGGGAAAGCGGACGGCTGCCCGGTATCGCAGGCTCATTCGAACTGAAGCTGCCCACAGGCGATGAATCACGCGGACTCGGTAGCGGCGAGTTCGACTACGACATGCGTCTGCGCGCACAGAAAACGTGGGACTGGTTTACGGCGACAGGCAACGTCGGCTACACGTTGGTCACCGACCCGGAATACGGTGGCGAAGTCTCCAGCGCCGAGAACGTCTGGCTCCTGACATTCGCCCAGGAGTATCAGGTCGCCAGGGAAACCCGGCTGCTGTCGGAGGTCTATTTCGTCAGCCGTGAAGCGCCGGGTGGCCCAAATCGCCTCGCCGCCAACATTGGCTTCAAGCACAGGCTCGTCGACAAGCTGACGGTTCACGCGGCGATCGGAGGGAGCTTGCGCGAAGAAAACCGTGGCGGGCCAAGCCTGCGTGTCTACGTTGGGTTCAAGTACGAATTCGACGCTCCCTGGCGAACGCACTGACCGAGACACGACGGCCGTCCCCTGGGGGACTGACCGTGGGGAACTCGCTGCTGATCCAATACGCACAGATATCAGCCTCTTGGACGCGCATGGGGAGCGTTAATGATTGTTAATTAACAGCTGTAAAACAGTACTTTACGGGACTTCTGCCACTCGACTGCTGACCATCGCCCCCCCAATCAGCCCAACCTTGTGGAGTCGCGAGTGTCGCCTGTCATGAAGAACCTGAGTCTGCCGCCTGCTCTCCGTCCGCTGCCTCTCTGCCTGGCCATCTCGCTGGCGCTGCTGGCTACCGCCACACCCGCTCAGGAGGCGCCATCCACCGATGCCAGCGCGGCACCGGCCCTGGACGAGATCATCGTCTTTGGTCGAGGCGAGAAGAAAATCGGTGTGGCGGTGGCGGCGAGCGAAGGTACGGTGGGCGGCGATGACCTCCTGGTCCGTCCCATGCTCAAGGTGGCAGAGTTGCTCGAGGCTGTGCCCGGACTGATAGCGGCGCAACATTCGGGCAGCGGCAAGGCCAACCAGTACTTCCTGCGCGGCTTCAATCTGGATCACGGTACGGACTTCACCACCTATATCGATGACGTCCCCATCAACATGCGCACTCACGGCCATGGGCAGGGATATCTCGATCTCAATGGACTGATTGCAGAAACCGTGGAGCGGGTGGACTTCCGCAAGGGAACCTACCGGGCCGATACCGGTGACTTCTCGCCGGCCGGCGCCGCGTTCATGTCGACCATCGACCGATATGACAAGCCCTTCCTGGCAGCCGAAGCCGGTCAATATGGCTGGCAACGTCTGGCCGGCGGCGGTACGAGCATGATCGGCGACGGCAGCCTGACGTATGTGGCCCAGTTGCAGGGCTACGACGGTCCCTGGGAGCTGCCGGAGGACCTGCAGCACGAGTCAGGCTGGTTGAAGTACGCCAAGCCGCTCGACAACGCCACGCTCAATCTGTCGCTCTCGGGCTACCACGCGACCTGGAAGCCCACCGAACAGATTCCCGAGCGCGTCATCGGCAGCAGCGTCTGTGAAGACGCGTTCTGTTCCCTTGATCCCACCGCCGTGGGTGAAACCACTCGCTGGATTGCCACCGCGCGGCTGTTCGGCGACGACTGGCGCGCCACGCTGTACGGGCAGTACTACGACTGGCACATGGTTTCCGATTCCACTTACGACGCGCAGATCAATCAGCTGGACCGGCGCTGGATTGCGGGGGGTCGGTACGAACACAGCTTTACTCCTAGCGACACGGTCGCGCTTGAAAACGGGGGTGGAGTTTCGGTACGACGACATCGGTCGGGTGGGTCTGCAGAATACCGATCAGGGTGAATTCGTAGAATGGGTCGGTGTGCATGCCGTGAAGGAGTCTTCAGCTTCGCTCTACGCTGAGGGCAACTGGAATCCGGTCAAGCCGCTGCGCTTGAGTGCGGGTCTGCGTGCCGACTACTTCAACTTTGATGTGCAGGAGATCATCGACCTGCCGGACCAGTACAGCGGCACCGCCAGTGACAGCAAAGTATCCCCCAAGATGGGCGCGGCCTACGCGTTGAGCGACCGGGTTGAGCTGTACGCCAATTGGGGGCGGGGCTTTCACTCCAATGATGGCCGCGGCGTCGTCAATCCCCTGACACCCGCGCCGGGCTTGAGTCCCAGTGACGGCAAGGAAGGAGGAGTGCGCTTTGAAATCGGTACCATCAAGCTGACTGCCACCTACTGGTGGCTGGACCTCGACAGCGAACTGAAATTCGTGGGCGATTCGAATTCGGTAGAGCCTGGCCCTGCCACTGAACGCAAGGGCTATGAACTGACGGCCTTCTGGCGCCCATTGCCCAGTATCGCAGTCGATGCGGTGTGGACCGGCAGTCACGCCCGGTACATCGACAGCCCTCCCGGGGAGGAATACATCGCGGGTGCAGTGGAAAATGCAGGAGACATTGGCATCGCGTTCATCGAGGACCAATGGGAGCTGAGCGCTCGCATGCGTTATCTGGGCGCCTACCCACTGATCGAGGACAACAGCGAGCGCGCCGATCCCGAGATCCACCTCAATTTGCGCGCCGCGTGGAAGCCCGGCACCTGGACTGTCTACGGGGAAGTGCTCAACGTTCTTGATGACGATGCCAAGGACATCACCTACTGGTACGAAAGCTTCGTCGAAGGCTTTGATACCGTGCCGACAGAAGGGCGCATGAGCCGTGCCGAAGAGCCACGGACCTTGAGGGTCGGGCTCAAGTACAGCTTCTAGCCACCGCTGGCTATAATCGGGAGAGATCGGTCCCCCGAAGGCAGGCAGGTGTACGACGCGCGGCTGTCAGCCGCGCGTTTTCTTTCATATGAACCTCTGGAGCCCTCAACAGCGCAGCGTCGCTGCGCGCGTCATTGCCGCCGCCGGTGGCGGTTATGTATTGGCGACGGTGCTGTCCGTTTTCCTGTCCCGGGTACTGCCCATGCCGCAACCCGCAGCGGTCATGACCGGCATGCTCCTGAGCTTCCTTTTCTATGCGGCTGCCATCCTGTGGGTGTTTGCCGCCCGCACGGCTCGCGTAGCCTGGTTCGGCCTGCTCATACCGGCAGCGGTGTTTGGGGCTCTCGCCTGGGCTGCGGGGCCGGCTGCTGTGCCGCCCCTCCCATGAAGGAAGGGTTCCGGCAGTCCATGGCCTGGCTGCATACGTGGAGCGGCATCACGGTCGGCTGGGTGCTCTACTTCATTTTCCTGACGGGCACAGCGGGTTACTTCAGTTCCGAAGTCAATCGCTGGATGCGTCCTGAACAGCCGCTCAGTAGTACCCCGATGGAACCTGCCGCCGCAGTGACGCTGGCACTCGCCACCTTGAGGGCAGAGGCGCCGAACGCAGAGCAATGGACGATCACGTTGCCGGACCGCACGGTAGAGCCCGATTTGCGGGTTGCCTGGCGTACGCCACGGGGCGCGGATGGGACGCCTGGTACTACAGGCATCGTTTACCCCGGCAGGTCGACGCGCAATGCCGGCGAGGCACCCGTCGAACGCCCGACCGGTGGCGGCACCTGGCTGTACCAGATGCACTATCGCCTGCATTACATGGACATGAACAAGGCGGCGTGGATCGTCGGGTTCTGTTCGCTGTGCATGCTGGTTTCCATCCTGAGCGGTGTCATCACCCACAAGAAGATCTTCAGGGACTTCTTCACGTTCCGGCCACGCAAGGGTCAGCGCTCCTGGCTGGATGCACACAATGTGCTCGGCGTGCTGGCATTGCCGTTTCACACGATGATTACGTACAGCGGTCTGGTGCTGCTCATGCTGACCTACATGCCGTTCATCCTGAGCGCGGCGTATGGGCCGGACGCGGAAAACCAGATTGCATTCTTCGATGCCAGCAATCCGCGGCTGTCTGAAGAGGGTCCCGCTGGAATTCCAGCGCCGCTGACCGAGGTAGAGCCCCTGCTGGCTGAGTCGGAAAGACGCGGCAATGTTGGCCGGCTGCTGTCCATTCGCGCGCGTTTCGTCGGCGATGCCAACGCGCGGGTCATCATCACGCATCAGCGGAACGCTCCGCTCAGGGGAAATTTCCAGCAGATGTTCGACGGCGTCAGCGGCAAGTCGCTCGAAGAAACTCCCGAACGTACAGGACCCTGGTTGGCCAATGATCTGCTGGTCGGGTTGCATGAGGGGCGGTATGCAGGGCCTGTCTTGCGCTGGCTCTACTTTCTGTCGGGACTGCTTGGCACGGCGATGATTGCCACGGGACTCACGCTGTGGACGGTCAAGCGTCGCGAAAGAAGCAGCGGCGGGGAACAGGTGAGAGGACTCAAGGTTGTAGAGCGGTTGAATGTGGGCACGATCATCGGCCTGCCGATCGGTATCGCGGTGTACTTCCATGCCAATCGTCTGCTGCCCGTGACTTTCGACGGTCGAGGGGCATGGGAAGCGCACGCGCTATTCATCGCCTGGGCACTCACGCTCTGCTTCGCAGGGTTGCGCCCTGTCAGGCGTGCCTGGTTTGAGTTGTCATGTACCGCTGCCTTTGCATTTGCGTTGCTGCCACTGGTGAATTTCCTCACGACCGATCGTCATCTCGGCACGACGTTGACGCATGACCACTGGCGCGTCGAGTGGACGCTGGCGGGGTTCGATCTCACCATGCTGGCACTGGGGGTGCTGTTCGCCGCGCTCGCGTATGGGCTCAGAGCCAGGTCAGCGCAGCGGCAGCCACAGAAAGAACTGGCGGCCGGCCAGCCATTGGCGGTTTCGGCGGAGGGTGTCGACTGATGTTCCTCGCTGGTCTTCTGATGTATGCGGGCCTGACTGCCTTGAGCCTGGCGATGGATCGACACCATCGCCAGGTCTGGCTACGGGCACCGGACTCGAAAACTGTCCTGGTCCTCAGGGTGACTGGCATCTGTCTGCTGGCGATTTCGCTGCTGGCCAGTGTACGTGCCGCGGGCCAGGCGCTTGGGCTTGTGGCGTGGTTCGGAGTCCTGCCGCTGGCCGGCGTGCTGCTGGTCTTGCTGTTGCCGTACGCGCCGCGGACGGCCGGTGTGCTCGCCCTCATTGCGCCACTCGCGGCGCTGTTGCTGATCCTGGCGTGATTGCTTATTCCCGGCAGGCGTGATGGAACTGGGTGAGAACAACAACCCGCTGACGACTGCAACTGTCGATGCAGTCTACCGGGCTGAATCACGCCGTGTGCTCGCCACACTGATTCGCGTGCTGGGTGATTTCGACCTGGCGGAGGAAGCGTTGCACGAAGCCTTTCGTGCAGCCGTGGAGCAGTGGCCGAGCGAGGGTGTGCCGGCGAATCCCCGCGCGTGGCTCGTATCGGCCGGCCGCTTCAAGGCCATCGACGGCATCCGCCGCCGCGCGCGCTTTGACGCAGCCGAGATCGAGATTGCCGACCGGCTCTACGCAGCCAAAGACGACGCTCCGTGGCAGGATGAAGAGGTGGAAGATGATCGGCTGCGGCTGGTCTTCACATGTTGTCATCCGGCTTTGTCGCCGGATGCGCAGATCGCCCTCACGCTGCGCGAAGTGTGTGGCCTGACGACAGAGGAGATCGCTCGCGCTTACCTCACCGCGCCCCCGACCCTGGCGCAGCGGATCGTCCGTGCCAAGGCGAAGATCAAGGCAGCCCACATTCCCTATGAAGTACCGCCGCGCGATGCATTGCCTGACCGGCTCGACAGCGTGCTGCATGTCATTTACCTGGTTTTCAATGAAGGCTACACGGCTTCATCCGGTGACTCGCTGACGCGGCACGACCTTTCCGCCGAGGCGATTCGCTTGGGGAGACTGCTGGTCGAGCTGCTGCCCGAACCTGAAGCACTCGGACTGCTGGCACTCATGCTGTTGCATGAATCCCGACGTCAGGCACGGGTGTCACCTGACGGGCGAGCTGGTGCTGCTCGACGCGCAGGACCGCACCCGATGGGATCATGCACTGATCGCCGAGGGTTCCGCCCTGATCACCCGGTCTCTGTCGTCGCGGCAGATCGGACCCTTTACGCTGCAGGCCGCCATTTCTGCCGTCCATGCCAGCGCACCGACTGCAGCCGCGACGGATTGGGCAGAGATCGTCGGTCTGTATGACGTGCTGGTTCAGGTCGAGCCCACGCCGGTCGTCGAGCTCAATCGCGCTGTCGCTGTCGCAATGCGGGATGGGTTTGCCGCGGGGCTCAAGCTGGTTGAAGAACTGTTGACCAGCGGGGAACTCGGCGACTACCACCTTGCTCATTCGACCCGGGCTGATTTCTGCCGGCGCCTTGGCATGCTCCCCGAGGCGAGGCAATCCTATGAGCGCGCCCTCGCGCTGACGCAACTGGAACCGGAAAAGCGGTTCCTGAAACGGCGCCTGAGTGAACTCGATCGCTAACGTTGTCGATTTGACGCTTTGTCGGACGATTAGATGCAGTGAGTCACCCTGAAGGGACAGCCCAAGCGGAGAGTGCAATGAAGTATTTGTGTCTCGTCTACTATAACGAAGCTGACATCGAGCAGATGGCGCCCGGCCAATGGAAAGCGCTCAACGAAGAGTGTATTGCCTGTGGCGAGGGGCTGCGGGGGAGTGGTCATATGCTGGGCGGCGAGGCGTTACAACCCACCCAGACCGCGACCACGGTTCGGGTTCGCAGCGGCAAGGTGACGGCGACCGATGGGCCGTTTGCCGAGACCAAGGAACAGCTGGCAGGGTTCTATCTGATCGAAGCCCGCGACCTGAACGATGCCATTCGAGTGGCCGGCAAGATTCCTCCTGCCAGGCTCGGCAGCATCGAAATCAGGCCGGTAAGAGACTTGCTCGAGGCCGTAAAGTAGTGCAGAACAACGAGGGGTGAAGGGCATGTTAACGATCATTGTCGTCATCGTTGCAGTGTTGATTATCGGTGTGCTGGGCGTTGCCGCCACCAAGCCGGACACCCTGCACGTTGAACGCACGACCAGCATCCAGGCATCGCCCGGGCACATCTTCCCGTTCATCAACGACTTTCATCGCTGGAGCGACTGGTCGCCCTATGAGGTCAAGGATCCGGGCATGAAAAAGAGCTACGGCAACATCACGGTTGGCAAGGGCGCCGTCTACGAGTGGGATGGCAACAGCACCGTTGGCCAGGGCCGTATGGAGCTGATTGATTCCGCTCCACCGTCCAGAGTCACGATCAAGCTGGATTTCGTGAGGCCCATGGAAGGTCACAACGTGGTGATCTTCACGCTCACTCCGCAAGGTGGGCAAACCCAGGTCACCTGGGCGATGGATGGCCCGATGCCATTCCTGTCGAAGCTCATCAGCGTCTTCATGAACATGGACACCATGGTCGGCAGGGACTTCGAAGTGGGGCTGGCCAATCTGAAGAATGTTTCGGAAAAGTAACTGCTGGAAAACGAGGAGGTTGTATGGCTTACGTGGATGGATTTGTATTGCCTGTGCCCAGGAAGAACATCGCGGCCTATCGCCGCCTGGCGCAGAAAGCCGGGAAAATCTGGAAGGAATATGGCGCGCTCGCCTATGTCGAGTGCATCGCCGACGACGTCAAGCCTGGCAAGTGGACCTCGTTCCCGCAGAGCGTGAAACTCAAAGCCGGCGAGACCGTGGCGTTTTCCTACATCGTCTACAAGTCGCGCGCGCAACGGGATCGCATCAACGCCAAAGTCATGAAGGATCCCCGACTCGCGGGGATGATGGACATGAGCAAAAAGACATTCGACGGCAAGCGCATGATCTACGGCGGATTCAAGACGCTGGTCGAGCTGTAGGTCATCAGAGATGCCCTGAAAGTTACGGGACCAACTCCAGCATCGCAGTAGACGCCGCGGTGCTGGAGTGCCCGGAGGGGCTGTCATCGCCAGCGGGCAGATATTCGTTCCACGCCACCGCAAAACCGGTGTGCCAGGGCTGAATCGCGGGAATCAACGACTGCGTATCGGTGTGCGTGAGCTGGCGGATATCCTCCAGTGCCATTCCCTGACTATTGAAGACCTGGGTGTAGATTTCGTTCTGCCCGCCCGTATCGTCACACCAGGCGAGACCGAGGCGTGTTTCATTCCAGGCAACATAGGCACCTGTCGAAGAACCGGGCGTGGACGTGACGCGAATGGCTCTCGTGTCGATTGTGTTGATGAGGTCCCGGATTCGACCAGTGAAGAGGTAGACCTCGTCATTACCGTCGCGGTCATCAACCCACGTCAGCGCGGCGTGTTCATCTTGCAGCGACAGATCAGGATAGCTTGAGTTGAAACCGTCGTCGGCACTGAGCAGTCGCTCGTTGCTGGAATCCGCGGTGATTGACAGCAGTCGCAACTCCTTTGCGCGAGTGCCTGCACTCGCGTCATAGACAACATACAGAGTTCCCGCTGCATCAACGGCTGCATTCAGGCTCCAGGTGTCCTTGCCTGCCGCCGCAATTCTTCGGGTAGCACTGCTCGGTTCCCCGTTGCCGTGCAAGCGGGCACTCCACACCGCCGGATCGCTGCCCTCTGCATACTCGATCCATGCGACTGCGATTTCCCCATCGCTGATGCGGACGACAGGATTCCGGCCATTTGCCCCCGGTCCTGACAGCTGGCGCTGCCACCTTCGCGTACCTTGTTGATCGAAACGGGCGACCAGAGCCGTCAATGATCCATCGCGCCGGTCTTTTTCGTACCAGGCAACGATGACATCGTTGTCCAGCGCTTCGACATCGGGTTCATACGCTTCCCGGGACTGATCCGTCAGGCGTATGGGATGTCCGCTCGGGTTGCCCGATGCTTCAGTCCAGCGCAGGTAGAGGGCTGCTTGATTCCGCGTGCCTCCATGCCATGCCACTGCAAGCCGGTCACCGAAGGTGGCGAGAGTGAGTTCGTAAGCGTCTTGTTCAGGACTGCTGACAGGATGAGCCCCATCGCATCCGCAAACCAGGATGCATGGAAAAAGGAGACACACTGCGAGCAGTGGGGCACCCGGCCTGGTGTACGCGCTACCGTGAATGGCACCGCCGCCAGACAATCGGAATTCCCCGCAACAGGAGGCAGTTCCGAAAACCTGACTGTCGATCCCGTTTAGCTTCGGGCCATTGCGACTGACGGCTCGCGCAATGCGACAAACCGGGTTTCCAGAAGGTGGAAACCGCCGAACAGGATCGTGGTGTAGATCAGGTCGCCAACCAGCGTGTTGCGGAAAAACGGAATCGCCGCGACATAGCAGGCAATCAAGCCATCCAGCGTCTTCGGGTACAGCGGCTGGAACGCCCATTCACCGAAGTTCGTGATGACGAAGAACAGCAGCGAGGCCAGCAGCAGGGTTCCGCCGATACGCGGCGCGGTCCGTTGCTGCTGCAATGTAAAGCCCAGCACCACAATCAGCGCGAAGGCCAGATACTGGACTTCCATATGAGACTGGACCGCCTTGTCCGACCAGGACCAGTACAGCCCCAGCGCCAGGTCACTGAGCAGTAGCGTAACCAACGGTACGGCAAGCGCCACCCGTCGATCGGAAAAGTACGCGCCGCCGAAAAGTGCGAGCGCGGTCATGGAGGTCATGTTCGGGGGGTGCGGCAGCACTCGTGTAGCCGCTGCCACGAGGATCATGATGATCAATGTGCCCAGGCGTGGATTCAGCATGTCGATATCCTCTCACAGTCAATAACGCGCAACGACTCGTCTGTCGCCACCACGGTATGACCGCAGCTTCCGACGCACCCCGGTCGCAAGCAGGACGACGGCGCAAGTGAGGTTTCCTGGCTTCCGGCTCGTTCGCGGTCATCCGCCTTCCCAGGCCCTGGCCCAGTGGCATCGTGGACGACCGCTTGCCGGTCACAGTTGCGGGAGCAGCCGCGGTATTGAACCGCGTTCCCTTAAGTCCTTTACAGGATATATCCCTGACGGGAACCTTGCGCGCGTAGCGAAAGTAGCCGAGAGCCACTGGCCGGTCAACCAAAAAGCACTGCTGGCTCGTCGCAAACCCAGCCGACTCTGTGATTTACCAATGCAACGCGATTCCCGCAACTGAATGCAGGCATGGCAAGGGAAGCGCCCGGCCCCGGGAAACCTTGCCGCGTCAGAGGATTGAGGAGTTGGCAAGGAGTTAAACAACGTTAATTAACGCTTTGGGAAACAGTAATTTACCGGACAAGGTAAGGGTTACTACCTGAATATCGTCGCGCCCACTAGCCCGTCAATTTGTCTTTGAGGCGTCCCGATGATCTACAGAAACCCGGCTCTTGCCACCGCCATTGTCGCCGTCCTCGCGCTCAACACTGCGCAGGCGCAAACCTCAACTCCCGAGACGGAGAACGTGCTCGTCCTTGGCACGCGAATCGAAGAATCCATTCCGATGGATTTGCAGCAATACGGGAACCGGCTCGAGATCATCACGGGCGAGCAGCTGCGTGCGGGCGGCTTCGAAGATGTTACCCAGGCGCTGCAGATGCTGGTGCCGGGCCTGTATGTCGCACCCAAGAATGGTGCGTTCGACTACGTGCATGCATCGCTGCAGGGCTCGCGCAACAGCGAGATTCTGTGGCTGGTCGACGGCGTGCGCATCAGCAATCGTCTCTACAACAACACGTCGCCGCTCGACACCCTGCCGGCGCACATGATCGAGCGGATCGAAGTGCTGAAGGGCGGCCAGGGTATTTTTTACGGGACGCAGTCCGTCGCCGGTGTCATCAACGTCGTCACACGCGGATTCTCCGATACGACGGATGGCAACGTCGGTATTGGCTTCGACGACAATGAGGGCGTTCATGCCGACGCTTTCGTGCGTGGCAAGCTCGGGGATACCCATATCGTTCTATACGGTTCGTCGGACGTTAACGACGGCTTCGAGCCCTATCATCGGGACCGGTTCCAGCCGGGTGTGACTGACTTCAATCGTGGTTACGACGTGCAGACGTTTGGTGCCAAGCTCGCCACGCCGATCACCGACAAACTCACGTTTTCCTTAGGGTTCCAGTACACGGATGCGGATCTCGACTTCTGGCAGCCTTCCCTGGTGGTGAAGGACCTGAACGCTCGCGAAGAAAAGCTGTTGACCGGCAAGCTCGATTACGCGGTGAGCGACAGGGTAGGGGTCTATCTCAAGGCGTATTACCACGACTGGGACACGATGTATCACTACGGGGATGGCTCCAGCGATCCCGAGTTCTGGGGCTACACCGACAGCGGCTTCAACCTGATGACGAAGCTGAGCCTGAACAGGGGTTTCGAGTATTTCCTGGGCTTCGACCAGCAACACTATTCTGGCGAGGACCAGGTGTGGGAGATCGCGCCGAAGACGGAAGAGGTCAATGCAGTGTTTGCGCAGATCCGGACGACGCCCGATCTGCTCGCGAACACGCAGATTGCCCTCGGCGCCCGTTACAACGAGCCAAGTGAAGGTCCGAGCGCGACGGTGTGGAATCTCTCTGCCCGGCACGACTTTACGCGCTCGCTGTATGCGCGAGTAACAGGTGGCACCTCATTCCGGCTACCGGATGCCTACCAGTTGTACAGCGCCGAACCGGGTGAGCCGCTCGGCAATCCGGACCTGAAGCCGGAGCGCAGCCAGAATGTCGAAGTGGGCATCGGCGGAGCGACGACGATAGGGTCGAGGCCGTTCTCGTGGGAGGTCATGGGCTTCAAGCGCAAGGTCGAGGATCTCATCACCGAGGACTACGACATCAACCTGATCGTCAACACCGCTGCGGAAGTGGATGTCGAGGGGGTCGAGGCGATTCTGTCGCTGAGCCTGGCCAATGCCTGGTCACTGAATTTCGACCACACATTCGCGCAAGCCCGGGAGCAGGGCAGCGATCTGCAGATCCGGCGTATTCCGGAGAACCTGACGAAGTTCGGCCTCAACTATCAGCCTCAGGCGCGGTTCGGCGGTTCCTTTACGCTGGTCTATACGGGCGATGTCTACGAGACAGGGACCGGTGTCGGCCGGCGCGACTATGGAGACTACATGGTCGCCGATCTGGCTGCACACGTGGACATCGACCAGGCGGGCAAGCACCGAGTAGGTGCACGCATCGAGAACCTGTTCGATGAGGACTATGCAACGTCGCTGGTCACTCCGAATGCCACGGAGACAGTTGGAACACCCCGGACGGTGCACGTGACATACTCGTACGGTTTCGGGAAAGCATCGCGTTAGTGAAGTCCTTGAGGAGTTGCAATGAAAAGCCGGACGTGTGTACTGCTGCTGGCGTTGCCGTTCGCGGGAGCGACGGTCTCTGCATGGGCCCATGCGCCGCTGCTGGACTGCTATCTCGAGGCGGGCCAGGTTAAATGCGAGGCGGGCTTTTCCGACGGCACGTCGGCCGAGGGCAAGAAGATCATGGTGCTCGATGCCGGCAACAAGCTGCTGCTGCAGGGCGTGCTGGACAAGACCGGCGTATTCACGTTCAAGCCGCCCGCCGGCGACTATCACGTGCTCTTCGAGGGAGGCGAAAGCCACGAAGTCACGCTGTTCAGCGCCCAGATTTCCTAGGTGGATTTCGCAGGTGTTGGGGGCTCATAAGGCTGATTTAAGCTTTGGTGAATAGGCTGGACGGGATTCCGAAGGAGTGAATGTGCCGCGCATTGCCCGATTCAAACGCAACCTGGCTGTCGTAGCACTACTCGCGGTACCGCCGCTGGCATCGGCCCATTTCCAGATGCTGTATGTGCAGGAAGCGGCGCTGGAGCGAGGCTCGCCCGTTTCCATGGCGCTGGTTTTTACCCATCCGTTCGCAGGCGGCCCGACAATGGCGATGGGCGAACCGCGAGCTTTTCGCGTCATCAGCCAGCGGGGTGAAGAGGCCAAGCCGGTCGAGACGGATCTCCGCAAGTACCTGAAACCGGTTGACTGGCAGGGAGTGGGCAACCGCGCAGCCGCCTATGAGGCTGAGTTGCCGCGGGAAATCGTCCGTTCGCAGGGTGACTACGTGTTCGTACTCGAGCCCGAACCCTACCTCGAGAAAGAGGAAGACAAGTACATCCAGCAGTTCACGAAGCTCATCATGAACGTGGGTGGCGTGCCGGGGAACTGGTCGGAGCTGGTAGGCTTGCCGGCGGAGATCCAGCCGCTCAACAAACCGTATGCCAACTGGGTGGGCGGTGTATTTCGCGGCATTGTCCTGTCAGAGGGCAAGCCTGTGCCGTTTGCCGAGATCGAAATCGAATACGTGAATCACGCCCCGAACCTGGAAGCCAAGGCGTTCGCCACAGCAGGTGCGGTGAATGCGCCGCACCCGGCCTACGGCAACATGAGTATTCGAGCCGACGCGAATGGCGTCTTTGAACTCGGCCTGCCGCGAGCTGGCTGGTGGGGAGTGTGTGCGCTGCATGTGGGTCCAGTGACCAGGCATGAGGGCAAGCCGCTATCGCAGGATGCGGTGTTGTGGATCGAGGCGAAGGACATGCGCTGATTGCGCCTTATGAACACCGCAACTCATGCCGTCGCGCCTCAGCATGTCATTCTGCCCGCATCCGGGCGGCTGGAAACCGTGTTGTTCGTGCTTGCCACCCTGGCCCTGGTCGGCGCGACGACTGGTTACATCCTCCTCAAGCCCAAGGCCGAAGGCCCACCACCGCTGCTCAGCTGGCAAGTCTCTTCGTTTGACGGACTCAGCCCGGTGGATCAGGCCATCCACAGCGCGTTGCTGCCGGCTGCCGATGAAATCGTCTGGGGCAACAATGACACGGGGCAATGGCTGACGATGGAGCAGGCGCAGGAGACGTTGCTGCCGCCGTTCTACAAGGACAATTTCTGGAAAGCGAATGGCGAAGTGAATTGGCAGGTCATCATGCCGGGCGCCGTTGGGACGGGGGTGCAGGAGGCGCCGAAACCGGAAGTCACCAAGGACCCGATTGGCCCCCCGCCGCCGCCCAATGCCGTGTATCAGGGCACGCTCGGACAGGGCACCGCAACCTACTACGGTTCAGGTGGCAAAGCCCCTGGGCAAAGCACCTACCTGATCGTCATTGGCCACGCTCATAGCGGCGTGTACTGGATCAACCAGGCAACCATCTGGATCCACAAGGACCCGAATACGCCCATTCCGGATGTCATGAAGCCGGAAGCGCTGGTGAGCCGCGGCTGGCGGCAGATCATCCCCTACAACGGCGCGAGCGAAGTCGAACGCGTGAAAGGCAAAGACAATGCGTAATGGTCTGTCCAGGCGTGCCATCTTGCGTACCGGCGCGACGCTTTTCGGACTGGCGCTGACCGGCATTGTGCCGATGGCCAAGGTGCTCGGCGCGGCCAAGGGCAAGCTCAAGGTTGGCATCACGCTGCATCCTTACTACAGCTTCGTGGCGAACATCGTGGGCGACAAGGCCGAGGTCGTGCCGCTGATCGACGCCGAGTCCAATCCGCACAATTACCAGCCGCAGCCGAACGACATGAAGCGCGCGATGACCATGGATGCGCTGGTCGTCAACGGCATCGGGCATGACGAGTGGGCGTTTGAGATCGTCAAGGCGGCGGGACGCAAGGACAACCTGCCCCTGATCTACGCGAACGCCTCGGTCGCCCTGATCCCGATCAACGGCGATCAGGGCAACGCAAAGGTCGTCAATCCACACACGTTTGTCTCGACGACAGCAGCCATCCAGCAGGTGTTCGAGATCGCGCGGCGACTGGGGGAGATTGATCCTCCGAACGCGGCTGCGTATCGCTCAAACGCTACGGCCTATGCGGCACGCATTCGCAGGCTGCGGGCGGATTTCATGACGCGCTTCGCCACGCTGGACCTCACGTCCTTCCGCTGCGCCACCATGCATGCAGGCTACGACTACATGATGCAGGAATTCGGGCTTGGTATTTCTGCCGTCATTGAACCCCGCCATGGCGTAACCCCGACGGCCAGGCAGCTCGCCAACACGATTGACGCCATCAAGAAGGCGGACGTCAGGGTGCTGTTCGCGGAAAAGTATTTCGCGAACGGCCTGGCCAAGCCCATTGAGGAGGCGACGGGCGTCAAGATGTACTCGCTGTCGCACATCTCAGGCGGCCCGTACACCGCAGACAAGTTCGAAGCCGAGATGCGCGAGAACCTCGATACGCTCACCGAAGCCATCGACTACACCGCACATCACCCGAAATCATGAATGGCCCTGCAATCGTGTTTGACGACGTGTCGCTTGAACTCGGCGGCACGCGGATCCTGGAGAACGTCAGTTTCAGGATCGAGCCCGGTGCATTGCATTGCATCGTCGGCGCCAACGGCGGTGGGAAAACCTCATTGATCCGTACGCTGCTCGGGCAGATGCCTCACGCCGGACAGGTTCGCCTCGAAGGCGGCAGCCAGGGGCCAATCGGCTACGTGCCGCAGGTACTCGACTTCGACCGCAATGTACCGATGACGGTGCGGGATGTCATGGCGTTGCTGACGCAGCGCAAGCCGGCCTTTCTGGGGCGCTCGCGGCGTCACTGGCCAGAGGTCGAGGCTGCGCTCAAGCGCACCGGTGTGCTCGAGAAGGAGCACAGGCCGTTCGGCGGGTTGTCAGGCGGTGAACGACAGCGGGTGCTGTTTGCCCAGGCGCTGGCACCGCTGCCGGCGCTGCTGATCCTCGACGAACCCAGCGCAAACATCGATGAGCTGGGTGCGCAGATGGTGGAAGACGTCGTGCTTGAGCTGAACCGCCAAGGCGTAACGATCGTGTGGATCAATCATGACTGGGACCAGGTTCGCAAGCTCGCTCATTCCGTCACCGGCATCAACCGCAAGCTGCTTTTCCATGGCGTGCCCGGCGAAGTGTTGACCTGGGCCGAGCCGAAGGTCGCTGGAGCGCACGCATGATGGCCGAATTCTATGACGCCATTCGCGTCGCGCTGCAGGTGCTCGCCGTGGAGCGCAAGCTGCCCCAGGCATTCGAATACGAGTTCGTCATCAATGCGCTGCTGTGCTCGGTACTGATCGGTCCGTTGCTGGGCGCCCTCGGCACGATGGTCGTCATCAAGCGCATGGCGTTCTTCAGCCAGGCTGTGGGCAATGCAGCGCTGACGGGTGTTGCCATCGGCGTGCTGCTGGGCGAGTCGTATACGTCTCCCTACGTGTCGATGTTCAGTTTCTGCATCCTGTTCGGTGTCGCCCTCAAGTACACGCAATACCGGACGAGCCTGTCGAACGATGCGTTGATCGGAGTGTTCCTGTCGATCTCGCTGGCGTTCGGTGCGTCGCTACTGCTGTACGTATCCGCCAAGATCAATACGCATGTCATGGAGAGCGTGTTGTTCGGCTCGATCCTGGCGGTCGATAACAAGGACATGAACATCCTGCTCGTTGTGACCCTGATCTGCGCTGCCGCCGTGCTGCCCCTCTACAACCAGATGCTGCTTGCCAGCCTGAACCCCAGCCTGGCCCACGCGCGCGGGGCTCAGGTGAGGCCGCTTGAGTACCTGTTCGTCGTGCTCGTCACCATCGTCACGGTCGCCTGTCTCAAGATCGTGGGTGCGGTGCTGGTTGAAGCGCTGCTGCTGATTCCGGCAGCGGCTGCACGTAACGTCAGCCGCACGCTCGGAGGGTTTGTCGCCGGCAGCATGATCATTGCCACGATCTCCTGCGTCGTCGGTGTGTTGTTGCCGATGCAGCTTGAGCTGCCGGTACCGACGGGCGGCGCCATTGTGCTGGTTGCCGCGCTGATGTTCGTGGTGACGACGATCATTCGTACGACCCTGCCGCGCTTTCGCGCTGCCGGGATGTGAGGAAGCAGCCATGCACCGACGTTACCTTTGTGGAATCGTCCTGCTCTTCGCGATGTCGGCAATGCCTGCGAGCGCGCAGACGCCGGGTGCTCACGTCGTTCTCACGACGCTGCAGGCAACCTATTCCATCGCGTCCGCGCTGGCGACAGGCACGCAGATACGCGTCACCAATGTCCCCGCGCAGGGAGCGGTCATGGAGAGCCAGGCATTTGCCCTGTCGCGTGTGGAGGCTGCAACCTTCAAGCAGGCGGAAGCGGTCATCGGCATCGGCCGCCTCTGGCACGATGATCCACTGTACCCGATCGCGCGTTCCCACAATCTCGGCGTGATCAACATCGATGCAGCCTTTCCGTGGAATCCGGTGGAGTCCGGCGTGTCGGTCATCCGCAAGCCAGTGAGTGATGTGCCGTGGGTGCCGCGGCAGACCGACGCTGATCCCGGGCTGTCGCGCTTCATCTGGCTGAGCCCCACGAATGCGACCCGAATGGCGGAGCTCGTGGCGGCTGATCTGGTCCGGCTGTCGCCGGCCGACGCACAGCAAGTGCAGACGAATCTCAAGGCCTTTACGCAGTCCCTGCGGCAGATGAAGGCAGAGTATGGCGCCAGGTTCGCCCAGCTTCCTGACCCTCGCGTGCTGTCGCTGGCGGACGAGTTTGTCTATCTGCTGTCCGATCTCGGTGTATTCGTCGACGGCTGGTTCATCAAGCAGGATGTCAACTGGACCGCTACCGACTACGCAGCGCTGTCGGCCTATCTGCAGGATCACGGTGTGCAGGTCGTCGTCCACAAATGGGAGCCGGATGCCAAAATCGTGGCCGCAATCGAGAACGCCGGCGCAAAGCTGGTAGTGCTGGATGCGGGCGATCCCGGCGTCGCGGCTCGCAGTGGTGCCTTGCCACCCGATGGCTATCAGGCGTTGCTGCGATCGAATATGGACGCCTTGCTGGTTGCGCTGTCACCCAAAGCGAATAAGCAGAGCCGTTGAAAAAGGTCCTGATTCTTGTCCATCGCTACGTTGGCATCGGCATTTGCCTGCTGATGGCGGCGTGGTGCCTCTCTGGTTTCGTGATGATGTATGTGGGCTATCCGGCCCTGGATGAGCAGGAACGAGTGGCAGGCCTGCCAGCGCTTGACCTTGATTCCTGTTGTGCCTTCGACGCAGTACTGGCAAGCATTGGCGATGTCACGATCCGCGGCTTCGCTATCGAAATGCTGGCTGACCAGCCCGTACTCAAGACCGGGGATGGCTTTGGGACTGCCGTCGTCAACCTCAGGACCGGCCAGTACATTGACAGCGTTTCTGAAACGGAAGCGCTGCAAGTCGCGGCGGACTACCTGCAGCAGAGGGGCCTGGGGGGCACGCCAACGCTGATCGATCGAATCGAGTCCGATCAATGGACGGTGACTGGCGCCTATAACGAGCACCGGCCGATGTACAGGCTGGCGGTGGGCGATCCCGCGGCCACTGAGCTGTACATCTCCGGGACGAATGGCGAAGTCGTTCTTGATACCACAGCGAAGGAGCGCTTCTGGAACTGGTTCGGTGCAGTGACCCACTGGCTGTATCCGGCGATTCTGCGCCAGCATGGGGCCGCGTGGTCACAGGTAGTGATCTGGACATCGATCATCGGCACGTTCCTGACCCTGACGGGTTTGTGGCTTGGAATACTGCAGATTCGGGCCGGGCGCCGCGGCACGTTCTCGCCGTACAGCGGCTGGAACTGGTGGCACCACGTTTCCGGTCTGGTTTTCGGGGTGCTGACGCTGACGTGGGTGTCAAGTGGGCTGATCTCGATGAACCCGTTCGGCTGGCTCGAAGGCACGAGCAGTCGAGCCGAACGCGAGCGACTGTCGAATATCGACGTCACCAGCTCTGACGCCATTGCCGTGTTACGCCAGCTCGTGCCGTCCCAGGTGGGGAAAGGGGCTACTGTCCGTATTGCGTCCGCGCCGCTTGACGGGCGTCTCTATCTGAAGCTGCAGAGCGTGGATGCAAGCACGCGCATTGACGCGAGTTCGCTCGCTCCCGCTCCACTTACGGAGGCGGAACTGCGTCAGTCCGGGGAGCGACTTCAGCCTGGACAGCCAGTCGAAAGCACCGGGTTACTGGTGACGGGCGATGCGTACTATTTCGACGATCACAATGGCGGCCGCGGATATCCGGTGTATCGGGTGGTTCTCGCCGATGCGGAACGCACGCGCTATTACCTCGATCCGGTTGATGGCCGCTTGCTGCAGAAAACCGATCGCGACCGGCGCTGGTATCGCTGGCTGTTCGAAGCACTGCATCGCTGGGACTTTTCGCCGGGACTGAGGGAGCGGCCAGTGTGGGACCTTGTCGTGCTGCCGCTACTCCTTGGTGTCACTGGCCTGAGCCTGACAGGTGTTTATCTGGGCTTCCGCAGGATAAAACCCGGGAAGCCATAGAGGTGCTCGCCCGCTGGGCCCGGCTGAAGGCTGTGCATCGCATGCCACACCCGCTACGCTTGCCGGGTTTCATGCAACTCAAGAGAGGCGCGAGTGACCCAGTTCAAACCACCTATGCCGGAGTCGCTCTCGATATCAGGGCAAGCAGGCACTCTCGAGGCGCTGCTCGAAGCCCCTGCGGGAGCCAGCGTCACCAATGTTGCCGTCGTTTGTCACCCCCATCCCCAACATGGCGGAACGATGCAAAACAAAGTGGTGCATATGCTGGCACGTACGTTTCAGGAGAGGGGCACACCCACGATCCGCTTTAATTATCGCGGTGTAGGAGGGAGCGCTGGCGAGTACGATGAGGGGCGAGGCGAGACCGAAGATGCAGTCTCGGTACTCGATTACGCTGCTGAAAGATGGCCCGGGGCGGAGTTGTGGCTGGCAGGCTTTTCCTTTGGCGGCGCCGTTGCTTTCCGGGCAGCGACCCGGCGGCCAGTCAAGCGCCTCGTGATGGCCGCGCCTGCCATCCAGCGCGTCGCAGGAGATCAGTCGCAGTTGCCGTCCTGTCCATGGCTCATCGTGCAGGGTGACCAGGATGAAGTCATCGACCCTGCGCTTGTGGCCGACTGGGTGACCGCGCTGCCACGCAAACCGGACTTCGTCATGCTCCCGGGCGTCGGACATTTCTTCCATGGGCGCCTCGATGATCTGAGAAGCACCGTGCGGACGTGGCTGCTGGCTCAGGAGGCAAGATGATCGGGAGTCTGAAGAAATGGGTGGCGGACAATCTGCAGGGGACGGGCAGCACTCAGACACCGCCTCCGGGGCGACGTCGAACTCGCCATGGCGGCCCTGCTGGTGGAGCTCGCGCGCGCAGACTTTGAGGAGGATCCAGAAGAGTTTGCCGCCATTCGCGCGCTGCTTGAGCGCTATCTGAAGGCGCCTGACCGTGTGGAGCAACTGCTCAGTGAAGCGTCACGCCGCGCTGATCGTGCGGTGTCGCTGCATGAGTTCACTCGGCAGCTGAACGAGGAGTTCAGCGAAGCGCAGAAGCTGGAGGTGGTCGAAATGCTGTGGCGGGTCAGCCTGGCAGACGGACGTATCGATGCACACGAGGGGCATCTGGTACGTAAAGTGGCAGGTTTACTGCATGTCAGGGAGCGGGATCTGGTCCGGCTCAGGATCAGGATTCAGGAAGAACATTCGTCCTGAAAGGGGCTGCAAAGACAGCCTGGGGCACAAGCCGAAACTGCCGGAGCGCAGCCGCTCCGGCGTTCGGAAGAGAGTCTGGATCTCTTAATTCACGAATTCCTTCAGGCCCTTGAGTGCGGCTGCACGCACTTTCTTGCTCGCCGGCTTCGCCTTGAATGTCGTCTTTTCGCCCGTAAAAGGGTTGATGCCTTCACGTGCCTTCGTGGCGGGCTTCTTCACGACCTTGAGCTTCAGCAGGCCAGGGAGAGTGAACAGCCCTGCGCCGCGCAGGCTCTTCTTGATGACGCCGTTCAGCGACCCGAACACTTCGCCTACCTGCTTCTTCGACAGGCCGGTATCTTTGGAAATCTGCGCCAGAATCTCTGACTTGGTAGGTGCCGCATTCTTTTTCGCCATCGTTAGTCTCCTGGTTTGGCTGATGTGCGTGGCTGGTGTGCGTAGCAGTTGCTATAAACAGCGCCGCGATTACAAGACGCGCTGGAAAATAGCACAAGATCCATCGTCATTTAAGCAGTAGAGCAGATAAATTTCCGATTATTTTTTTCTTGAATCGCTCGTGTGCTCTGTCTAGTCCGTGAAAAACTCACGCTGGAACCTCGCTGTGAACACCTGTGATTCACCGCTCGGGCTCGCCTTGATGTCGAAAATGAGGATCTCGCTGCCGCTGATGGTCACTTCCCCGATGTAGTAAACCGCTGCGCCCTCAGTGATGCGGCGCACTTCGAGATTCTTGAGTTGCCCATTCAGATTGTATGCATCTACCGACACTGTGGCTTCGACGGACTTGAGTGGCGCGCCTTCCGCCTCTCTGCGGAGCAATGCCACATTGAGCAATACGCGATTCCTGCTGCGCTCGATGCCGTACGTGCTGGCGATTTCCGGCGTCAGTTGATCAGTTCTGACGCCGTTGAAGTGCAGCTCATAATTGCCGAACTTTTCGAAAGATTCTGCGCTTGGCTGGGCGACCTGTTGGGGTGTCTGCGGGCTGCCCGTATCGCATCCGGCGGTGAACAGCGCGCAGGCAAGGAGCACGGTGGCTGCTTCCCAAGTGTTCCGCATGATCATGTCATCTCCCTCTGGGTAATGGCTGCCCGGTGACCCGGGCTTCACTGCGTTGCTCAGCCAACTCAACTCATTCAAGAGGCAAGTCGCCTGCAAACTTCTTCGGCTGATGCCACTCTCCCGGCGCACCCAGGATGTTGCGGTGCTAGGTAGCGCTAGGTGATCAGAATCTCCAGTGCCTGCAGGCCAATCAGCACGAAGATGGCCGACAGGTCGAGTCCCGCCAGGGGCGGAATCAGGCGCCGCACGGGTCGCAGCAGCGGTTCGCACAGGCTGGCAAGCAGACTCGCCGACGGACTGTAAGTCCCTGGAGCTACCCAGCCAAGCACTACATAGACGAGTATTGCAAACTTGTAGAACTGCAGAAGCGTGAGTACCAGGGACAGCAGCGCGGACTCGATGAAGGCTCCTGGACGGCTCAGGCCAAAACCCATCAGCACGAACACAATGGCTGTGGTAGCCAATTGGACCAGCAATAGCGCCAGGAGAGATGCCGTGTCGATGCGTCCCGCCGCAGGGACGATTCGACGCAAGGGCAGCACCAGTGGATTGGTGATCTTGAGGACGGCCTGGGAGAGCGGATTGCGTGCATCGGCACGGACCAGCGGCAGCAGGAACCGCAGCAGGAAGACTGTAACCAGCAGTACCTGCAACACCGAGCGAACGATGAAGACCAACGCGTCCATGTTTACTTTCCGAGCTGGGTGGCCATTTCAGCAGAACGGAGCGCTGCGGCGGCAATGGCCTCGCTGAAGATAGCACGGACATCGTGTGACTCGAGAAGCTCAAGGGCCGCTGCGGTCGTGCCGCCCTTCGATGTCACCTGCTGACGCAAGACGGCAGGCGAATCAACGCTGTCGCGAGCCATGCAACCGGAACCGTAAGCGGTTTCAATCGCCAGACGGCGGCTCACTGCGGCGGGCAGTCCGAGCGCGACGCCGGCTGTTTCCAGCATTTCGATCAGCAGGAAGAAGTACGCGGGGCCGCTGCCGGAGACGGCAGTCACGGCATCCATCTGGGCCTCCTGTTCAACCCATACCGTTACACCGACAGCGCCCAGAATCTCTGCTGCGAGGGTACGCGCCGCATCGCCGACGGCAGGCGAGGCATAAAGGCCGGTAACTCCGCAGTTCTGTAGCGCAGGGCGGTTCGGCATCGCCCGCACCACCGGGAGACCACCAAGCCAACGCTCAAGGTCTGAACCGCGAATGCCGGCGGCAATGGAAATGATCAAAGGCCGTTTCGCCTGCAGCGCAGGGCCGAGGTTCTCGGCGACACTGCGCAGATCCTGCGGCTTGACGGCGAGGATCAGGACATCGGCAGCCCGCGCGGCCACCTGGTTCTCCAGCGTTGTTCGGACACCGAGCTGCGATTCCAGCGCGGATAGCTGTGTAGGCACCGGATCGGCAACGATGATCTGCTGCGGTGCAAGACCGCGGGCGACAAGTCCGCCGGCCAGGCTCCTCGCCATATTGCCGCCACCGATAAACGCCAGGGTTTCTTGCATAGGATTCCCGAAATACTGAGGTGACCAGATCGCCTGCAAGCGCCAGCTTAGCTTCGGCACCCGGGCATTCTAGTGCGCATTTTCAACCTGGGCGCGGGCCAAAAATGGCTGTGCCGACCCGAACCAGCGTTGACCCGGCGGCGATGGCGGCTTCGAAGTCGCCACTCATTCCCATCGACAGTGTGTCGCTGTCGATGCCCGCCATCCTGAGTCCGGCAGCGAGCTTCGCGAGCCCGGAAAAGACCTGAAGCTGCTCGGCATACGAGTCGGAAGGCGGAGGAATACACATCAGGCCGCGAAGCTTGAGGTGGGGCAATGACACGACATGTCTCGCAAGCGCCTCGACTTCATCGGGCTGGACACCTCCCTTCTGCACTTCAGCGACCAGCTGTACCTGGATGCAGATGTTGAGCGGGGGTGCAACCGGCGATCGCTGCTCGCTTAGCCGTTCGGCGATCCGCGCACGGTCGAGTGTATGTACCCAGTCAAAATGCTCTGCAACCTGGCGCGTCTTGTTGCCCTGCAGCCTGCCGATGAAATGCCAGGTCAGGCCGAGGTCCTTGAGCGCCACGATTTTCGGTAGCGCTTCCTGCGGATAGCTTTCCCCGAACTCCCTGAGGCCGGCTTCGGCCATCTGGCGGACGGCAGCAGCCGGTTGCTGCTTGCTGACGGCAACAAGGCGTATGGCATGAGGATCTCGACCTGCAGCTACGGCCGCGGCTTCGATACGCCTCAGGACTGCGACGAGACTTTCACTCTGCATCGTCAGGGAACCTCTGCACAGGTTTCACGGCCGCGACGGTGAGCCATTTCGTTCAGGGCGAGGCGCGCCGACCGCTGTGTACTCTCTGTACACGAGGGAGAAGCAACACTGCCATGAACGAAATGGATCCCGTCCCGATCAATGAATGAATTCAACATTTTATGGGTTGCGCCTCTAATCGCCTGCAGCGTCGTTACGAACCTTGTCCATATTCCCGATATGGACTGCGGTCCGATGCCTCGCTGCAGGCGATTGGAGACGCAACGCGGTCGCGAAACCTGTGCAGAGGTTCCCTAAGGGTGGTGACTCGGGGAAAACTGCGGACTAATTAACATATTTTGGCTGAGTCGCCTCCGTTATACTGGCGGCGCTGTTTTCTGGGGTCGGTTCCCGCCTTTTTTTGTAGCAGCAGAGCTGCCGGCGCGTCCCGTTTCTGTACCGGTCGGGCACCCTCCAGTGCAGCGTTAAGGAGTGTCCATGCCCGTCGATATCGCGCAGCTGCTCGCGTTTGCCGTCAAGAACGGCGCGTCTGACCTGCACCTTTCTGCTGGGGTGCCGCCGATGATTCGTGTCGACGGTGACATGAAGCGCATCAACATGCCTGCGCTGACGCACAAGGAAGTGCATAGCATGGTGTACGACATCATGAATGACAAGCAACGGAAGGCTTACGAAGAGTTCTACGAAACCGACTTTTCCTTCGAGATTCCCAAGCTCGCCCGCTTTCGCGTCAATGCCTTCAACCAGAACCGGGGAGCAGGCGCCGTATTCCGGACGATTCCCTCTGTAATCATGTCGCTGGACGACCTCAATGCGCCGAAGATTTTTCGGGATGTTTCCATGCATCCGCGCGGCCTGGTCCTCGTGACAGGGCCAACCGGTTCGGGCAAGTCGACCACGCTGGCCGCCATGGTCAACTACGTCAACGACAACAAGCCCGATCACATCATCACCATCGAAGACCCGATTGAGTTCGTACACGAAAGCAAACGTTCGTTGATCAACCAGCGGGAAGTCCACCGCGACACACTGGGATTCAGCGAAGCGCTCCGCTCTGCCCTGCGCGAAGACCCTGATGTCGTGCTGGTCGGTGAAATGCGGGACCTTGAGACCATCCGGCTGGCTCTGACGGCCGCAGAGACGGGGCATCTGGTGTTCGGGACGCTGCATACCAGCTCTGCCGCGAAGACCATTGACCGAATCGTCGACGTGTTTCCGGCGGCGGAAAAGGAAATGATGCGGACCATGCTGTCCGAGTCGCTGCGGGCAGTCATCTCCCAGACGCTGTTGAAGCGTATCGGAGGTGGCCGGGTGGCGGCGCACGAGATCATGATCGGCACGCCGGCCATCCGGAACCTGATCCGCGAAGGCAAGATCGCACAGATGTATTCCGCCATCCAGACGGGACAGTCGGCGGGCATGCAGACGCTGGACCAGTGCCTCACGGAGCTGCTGCAGAAGGGTGTCGTAACCAAAGAGGAAGCCCGCTTCCGCGCCCAGAACAAGGATGCGTTCTGATCGCGACACGGGTTTCAGACTGAACGGGCAACAGGGATTCGACCATGGAACGCGAGCAAGCAATCAAGCTGATGCAGGACCTGCTGAAGCGCCAGGTCGAAAAGGCTGGCTCGGACCTGTTCATCACGGCCGGCTTTCCTCCGGCCATCAAGATCGATGGCGAGATCCGCCCCCAGTCCGACCGCTCGCTCACGCTCGAGCAGAGCGCGGTGCTGGTGCGTTCCATCATGAATGACAAGCAGACCAAGGAGTTCGATTCGACGAAGGAATGCAATTTTGCGATCGCACCCGCCGGTATCGGTCGCTTTCGCGTCAGTGCCTTTGTACAGCAGGGCCATATCGGCTGCGTCATCCGCACCATCAACGCGAAGATCCCGCAGATCGACGACCTGCAGCTGCCGCCGATCCTGAAAGACATCGTCATGTCGAAGCGCGGCCTGGTGATCGTGGTAGGCGGCACCGGCTCCGGCAAATCGACTTCGCTGGCGGCCATGGTGGACTACCGCAACCAGAAGAGCCGCGGGCACATCATTACGATCGAGGATCCCGTCGAATACGTGCATGCCCACAAGGGTTGCGTCATCACGCAACGCGATGTAGGGGTCGATACGGACTCCTGGCACACGGCCCTCAAGAACACGTTGCGGCAGGCGCCGGACGTCATCCTGATCGGCGAAATCCGCGACCGGGAAACCATGGAATACGGGATCCAGTTCGCCGAGACGGGCCACCTGGTGCTGGCCACGCTGCACGCCAACAGTTCGAACCAGGCGCTGGACCGAGTCATCAATTTCTTTCCCGAAGACAAGCGGGAACAGTTGCTGATGGACCTGTCGCTCAACATCAAGTCCCTGATTTCGCAGCGACTGATACCCCGGGAAAGCGGTTCAGGCCGGATTGCGGCGATCGAGATCATGCTCAATACGCCATTGATCACCGACCTGATCTTCAAGGGCGAAGTGGCCATGATCAAGGAAGTCATGGCGAAGTCGAACCGGCTGGGAATGAAGACGTTCGACCAGGCGCTGTACGACCTGTACGAGTCGGGGCTTATCTCTTACGAGGACGCACTCAGGAATGCCGATTCCAAGAACGAAGTGCGTCTGCGCATCAAGCTCGAGAGCAAGCGCGAAATGAAGCTGACCGATGAAGCCGGCGAGAGCCTGCGCATCATGGATGAAGAGGCAGAAGGAACGCGATTTTGAAGACCGAGCCTGCAGTACCAGTCGAGGATGGCGAACCCGACTTCACGGGAGTGGATATCGGCGAGAAGCCGATCATTCTCAATACCAAGCCGCTGTTCAAGCTGATGGTCGAGAAGCGGGCATCCGACCTGTTTTTCTCCTCCTATGCCCCGATCAAGATCAAGATTGAAGGGCAGATCATCCCGGTCAACAAGCAGATCCTGTCGCCGGAAGTCGTGCGTCAGGCATCGTTCGGTCTGATGACCCAGGAGCAGATCGAGTATTTCAACGAAGAACTGGAAATCGATTTTGCCGTTTCCGAGCCAGGGCTCGGACGATTCCGCGTGAATGTGTTCCACCAGCGCGGCAATCCCGCGATGGTGCTGCGTTACATCACCGCAGACATGCCGCGTCTTGACGATCTTGGCATGCCGGAGTTGCTGAAAGAACTCGTCATGATGAAGCGGGGCCTGGTGCTGATGGTGGGTTCGACGGGCTCCGGCAAGTCGACGACGCTGGCGGCGATGATCAATCACCGCAATGACCATTCATCGGACCACATCATCACCATCGAGGATCCGATCGAGTTTCTGCATTCCAACAAGAAGTCGATCATCAACCAGCGCGAGGTGGGGCTGGATACGAAGTCCTATGCGCGCGCCCTGCGCAGTGCCATGCGTGCAGCGCCGGACGTACTGCTGATCGGTGAAATCCGCGACCGCGAGACCATGGAATCCGCGATCATGCTGTCCGGAACGGGACACCTCGTGCTGGCAACCCTGCACGCGAACAATGCGGCGGAGACCCTCGACCGGGTCATCAACATGTTCCCTCGCGACCAGCACACGCAATTGTGCCTGGACCTTTCCCAGTACCTGCGTGCGATCATTGCGCAACGGCTGGTGCCTGGAAAGAACAAGCGGCGCGTGGCCGCCGTGGAGCTGCTCATCAATACGCCGCACGTGCAGGAACTGATCAAGAAGGGTGATGTGATCGGCGCGAAGGAGGCCCTGCGCACCAGCAGCGAGAAGGGCATGCAGCACTTCGATATGGCGCTTTTCCAGCTCTACAAGGCCAAGCGCATCACCCTCGAAGATGCGCTGGCTTACGCCGATTCGCGCACGAACCTCGAGGCAAAGATCAACTTCGGATGAGATCACGGCCGGCGGACCGGATTTCACTCCCGGAAAGATCCGGAACCGGAGAGCGTCAAACACCGGTCCGTCGACACACACCCGCTTCATTGCCGGACCTTCCGGCGTCATGACACGCACGGCACACCCCGCGCAGCCGCCTACCGCACAGGCCATGAATTCCTCCAGTGAGACCTGACAGGGAATGCCGAAGCGGTGTGCAACCCTGGCAGCCGCCTGCAGCATCGGTGTCGGTCCACACGCAAACATCCCGACTTCTCCAAGGACTTCGCGATCCAGGGACTTGAGCCATGCAGCCGCGAGGTCGGTGACGTAGCCGTGAAAGCAGCCCGGGAAGTCGGCGAAGCTCGCGAGCCGGCTGGCGATGCCCCATTCTTCAAGCAACGGCATGCAGGCTATGACGCCATCCGGAATGCCCGGTGCCAGCACCGTCGAGGGCTTCAGGCGGAAAGGGAAGGGAATTTCAGACCCCATCAGGACGAGCGGCGACCACCTGGCGTCGGTGCGTTCCAGCAGACGCTCGGCGAGGAACACCATCGGCGGGATCCCGACGCCTCCACCCACCAGCAGCGTGCGAGGCCGCTGCGGGTCGGGCGTGAATCCCTTGCCGATGGGACCGAGGACGCTGATGCGCTCGCCAGCCCGCTTCTGTGACAGCAACCTGAGGCCGGGACCAACGATCTTGTACAGGATGTCGATCCAGCCGCCGTTCGCATCCGCTCGCATGATCGACAGCGGTCTGCGCATCGGTAGTTCTGCATCACAACTGAGATGGGCGAAGCTGCCGGGGGTGGCTGCCGCCGCCGTGAGAGGGGCGTGCAGTCGCAGGACGAACTGGTCGCCCTCAAACGCTTCGTGCGAGAGGATCGTGGCGTCGTCTTCGAGAAAGATCGTGCCCCGATGAGGGCGGGAAGCGGCAGCACCCGGATGAATCATGAATACTTCCGTTGTGCCTGTGCGTTGCGCACGATGGTGGCAAGCACGGCCATGCGGACGGCGACCCCGTTGGTCACCTGTGCCTGGATCACTGACTGGGGACCATCCGCCACTTCTCCGGTGATCTCGACGCCCCGGTTCATGGGACCCGGATGCATGACGATTGCGTCCGGTTTCGCGAGCTTCAGGCGTTCGGTGGTGATGCCAAACTCGCGGCAATAGGCGGCGTTGTCCGGAATATGCGCCGCGCTCATACGCTCGGTCTGGATCCGCAAGCCCATGATGACGTCTGCCCCTGCCATCGCCTCATCCACGTTGGTAAATCGCTTCGCACCCGGAAATTCGTGGATCGCCGGCAGCAGGTGCCTGGGGCCTGCGATGCGGATTTCCCTGGTGCCAAGGGTAACGAGGGCCTGCCATGCGGAGCGGGCCACTCTTGAATGCTCGAGATCGCCTACCAGCAACACGGTCAGGGCGCCGAATTCCCCTTTGTGCTGCCTGATGGTCAGCGCATCGAGCAATCCCTGCGTGGGATGCGAAAGATGGGCTTCCCCGGCATTCAGGATACTGACATGCGGGGCAACGTGGCCGGCGACGAAAGCCGGCAAGCCGGGTTCCGCATCCCGCATGACCAGCACGTCAGCATGCATGGCCTGCAGCGTGTAGATCGTGTCGAGCACGGTTTCGCCTTTCACGCGGGATGACGAATGCATGTCGAGGTTGACGACGTCCGCGCCCAGGCGGCGGGCGGCCAGCTCGAATGAAACCCGCGTGCGGGTACTGGGTTCGAAAAACAGGTTGGCGACTGTGTGCCCGGCAAGGCTCTGGTCCCGGGCGGGCAGTTCGCCTGGCTGCCTGACATAGAACTGCGCCAGATCGAGCAGCTCGGTCAGTTCCGCCCGGCTCAAGCCCTCGAGCGTAATCAGGTGGCGAAGGATTCCATCGGGCCCTCGTTGGCTGCTTTCATCCAGGCCCCGGGTCTGTCGCTTGCTCAAAATCGCCTCTGTCGGTCGCTGTTGCTTCAGGCACTCGTTTCAGGACGGGAGACTGGCTGCTCGGCAAACCACCGCTCCAGGATCACCTTGGCGGCGACGCGGTCGACATCCGCGTGAGTCACCCGCTTGCGCTTGAGTCCGCTCGCGCGCGCGTGCCGAAGTTCCGCCTCCGCATCGCGTGAACTCAAGCGCTCATCAACAAGGTGAACAGGCAGGTGAAGCCGGGCTGCGAGCGCCAGGCTGAAGCTCCGGGCGGGTTCGGTCATCCCGGTCTCCGTCCCGTCCATATTACAGGGAAGTCCCACGACGAGCTGCGTCGGAGTGTAGTCAGCGACCAGCCGGTCGATGTCGGACCACGGCAGGGTCCCGCGCACTTCCAGAACCGTGAGGGGCCGGGCTGTCCGGGTCAGGCTGTCGCCACTGGCAACGCCGATACGCCGGGTGCCGTAATCGAACGCAAGGATCAGTTCAGGCGAGGGCACTTTGCTTCATGACTGATCACGCATGGCCGGCGTGAGGGCTGATGGTGGCAAGGTTGATCCCGAGTAGTCGGCCGGCTGCCAGCCAACGCTGTTCGTAAGGCGTGTCGAACAGAACCAGAGGGTCTGCGCTGACGCTGAGCCAGGCGTTCTGCACCATTTCGCTTTCCAGTTGTCCGGCGTCCCACCCTGCATACCCCAGAGCCACGAAAGCTTCTGCGGGTCCTTCGCCCTGGGCCATTGCGGAGAGGATGTCACGCGAGGTCGTCACGTGAATCTGCTCCGACACGCGCAAGGTAGAGTCCCAATCGCGCCCCTGGGCCCGATGGACGACAAAGCCGCGGTCAGTCTGCACCGGCCCTCCCTGCAGAACGGGCTGGCTGGAGACTGGTTCGCGGGTCGTCGGCAGATGCAGCTGCTTGAATACGTCGCCCAGGCTCATCTGCAGCGGCCGATTGATGATGATGCCGAGTGCGCCTTGCGGATTGTGCTCGCAGATGAAGGTGACGGTCTGCGAGAAATTGTCGTCCGTCATCGCCGGCATGGCGATCAGAAACTGGTTGGTCAGGAAGTCTGACTTGGACATGGCGCCAGTATCCAGCCTCCGGCCTTGCGTCTCAAGTCATGCCTCGCCCAGGGAACCTCTGCACACGTTCCCTAGGGCCTGATCTCTACGTTCAGGTCGCTCGCACCGGCGCCCTGATCACCCAGGAACTGCCATTCGTAGGCGAAACGCAACTGGTCATACTTCTGGCGCAACGCGGCGGGGAACGGATCGAACGGCGAAGCGAGTTTCAGGATGGTCAGGGCAGCCTGGTCGATTTCCTTGTGGCCGCTTGTGCGCTGGACCGATATGTCGTGCAGCGTTCCATCGGCGCGGATCGTGACGGCCAGCACTGGATTGCCGGACATGCGTCGCTGCCTGGCGTCGCGCGGATAGTTGAGTGTTCCAAGCCTTTCAACCTTGCGCTTCCAGCCGTCAAGGTAGGGCGCGAGCCCGGACTCGCGCGTATCAGCCTTGATCTCGAGTTCGCGGCTCGTGTTGCCGCGCAGACGCATCGCTTCGTCTGCGGCGCTGGCGATCACCGGGCTCGGGGGTGTCGGGACGAGCGCGAGCGGCGTTTCATTTTCCCGTGCCGGCTGATCGCGACCACTCTGCAGCGTCACTTCAGCCCGGTCACTGCGGCTCGACACCACTTCCCGTACTTTGGCCCCCGCGACAGCTTCCTTGTATTCGACACCCGTGCCCCGGGCATTGCCTTCGATGGCGGCCGGAAACATCGACGATTCCGGGCTGGCCGCGCGCACGGTTTCTGTCGTCGTGCCGGCGCCCGCCTGACTGCGTTGGGCAAGATAACGGGCCTCGGGATTGGCTTCCGTACTGCGACCTCCGGAAGCGAGCAGCAGCACTTCAAGGGTCGGTGCCGAGCGGGTTTCCGGCTGGTTCAATGCGGTGAAGCTCACACCGATGATGACAATGCCGTGCAGTAGCGCTACCAGGAACAGCGTCGTCGTCAGCCGATCGTTGGCCCCAGTCGATGACGCAGGCCCGAACGGCGCGACGGAAAGCCTGGCGTCTTGTTCTGCGTCTGCCGCAGCCGTTCTGGACAAGGGTGCTTTCACGATGCGGATATTGTAACAGGGTGATGCAAAGCTCTTTGCAGCAGCCTGTTATCCCGAGTCACGGACGACTCGTCGAAATCGACGAGTCTTGACTCGTGATTTCGGGAGCCTCAAGAAAATCACACTTTTCTCAGGCTCCAGATGCAAAAGGCACGGATAGCCTTTTGCATCATCCTGATAGGTATCAGGGATCAACCACGTCGATGTGCGGCGTACTCGGGAAGATCCCCTTGCCAGTGCACCCGCACCGCCATGTCGTGAGTCGCCTGCAGGCGACCGTCATTGTCGATCCTCAGTACTGCCTGAATGCCGAGGGCATGTGCGACGTTTTGCCAGTCATCGGGCCCGGCAACGAACACGGCGGTGGCCGCAGCATCCGCCAGCGTTCCGTTACGGGCAATGACGGTCACTGACGCTGTGTGGTCTGTTGGCGCGCCCGTGCGGGGATCGAGCAAGTGGTGGATACGTCGACCCTCGACGATGGCGAAGCGCTCGTAGTCCCCGGAGGTGTCGACGCTGTCGCCATCCTTGAGATCGATCCATCCGAGAACCCCGGGAGCGCGGGCGTTACGGATCGCGACTCGCCACGGTCGGCCGGGCGCGGTACCCATCGCGCGCACGTTGCCGCCCGCGGTGATCAGAGCATTGGTGACCCCCTGCGCCTGCAGTTCACGACTCGCGAGATCGACGATTCGACCTTTGGCAATCGCACCGAGATCGAGCTTCAGACGGGCGTCGCGGCTGCCAACGGTGTTGCCCTCGATCACGAGATCGGCGTAGGACGGATGGTCGCTGACCCAGGAGGCAAGCACACCGGGATCGGGCAGCGGCGCCGTTTCATGCCGCTCGCCTGTCGTGAATCCCCAGAGTTCAACCAGCGACCCGATGGCTGGATCAAACCGGCCGCCACTGGCAGCCGCCAGCTCGGTAGCTTCGCGCAGGAGCACCGCCAGTTCCGGGGAAACCTCGGCTGAGTGACCCTGGGCAATCGCGGCGTTGAGTCGTGCCAGCTCACCGGTCTGCGAAGGCGCCCACGGGTACCATTCCTGCCCCAGCCTCTCGATGTGCGACTCGACGCCAGCCAACGTCTTCGCAATGTCTTTGGGCGCGGTATCAGCGACGCTGATCGATACAGTAGTCCCCATCGCCAGGAACTGGATCGTGTGAACGGAGGGGGCGGGCGAGCAGGCACAAAGAAGCAGAACGATTGTCAATGCAGATGCTGACGTCATTCGGTGGGACGCTGAGCATTGGGCTCTGGTCATTCGGCAGTCTGGCCTCAGATGATTGGGCTTCAAGGCTATAGCCAGATGCGAAAGCTCAAGCCTGCAAAGCCCAAAGCCCAAAGCCCAAAGCCCTTCAAGCCCCCTACAGCCTCTTCTCAATCGCATCCATCAGCAGGCTCGCGATATCGGTCTTGAACTGCTTGTCGAGCTCCCGCACGCCCGTCGGGCTGGTCACATTGATCTCCGTGACATAGCCCCCGATGACGTCCAGCCCGACGAACAGCATGCCTTGTGCCTTGAGACGGGGCCCGATCTGGCTTACGAGCCACCGGTCACGGTCGTTGAGCGGGCGACCTTGTCCCTTTGCGCCGGCAGCGAGGTTGCCGCGGTTATCACCCGCGGAAGGGATGCGTGCGAGCGCGTAGGGTGCCGGCTCGCCATCAATGACCAGCACTCGCGAATCGCCCCCCGTCACGATGTCCGGCAGGTATTTCTGCACGATGGCGTAGTGCGTGCCGTACTCGGTCATGGTCTCGAAAATCACACTGGCATTCTTGTCACCCTGGCGAACGACGAAGATGGACCGTCCACCCATGCCGTACAGCGGCTTGCAGACGATCTGCTCGTGCTCTTCCAGGAAGCCGCGCATCTGGTCCATGTTGCGGGTGATCAACGTCGGCGCACAGCACTCCGGGAACCAGGCCGTGTAGACCTTCTCGTTCATGTCTCTCAGGCCCTGCGGGCGATTGACGAGCAGCGCGCCTTCGGTTTCAGCACGCTCCAGGATGTACGTCGTGTAGATGTACTCCATGTCGAAAGGCGGGTCTTTGCGCATCAGAATGGCATCGAGGCCGCCCAGGCGCATGGTTCGAGCCTCGCCCAGCGTGTACCAGTCATGCAGGTCGTCCCGCACGTTCACCGGCCGGACCCGTCCCCAGGCCACCCCGTCATCCAGCCACAGATCAGCCTGTTCGAGGTAAAGCAGCTCCCACTGGCGCTTCTGGGCAGCCAGCAGCATCGCCAGCGTGGTGTCCTTGGCGGGCTTGATGTGGTCGATCGGGTCCATGACGACAGCCAGTCGCACGGGTTCTCTTGCCATTCCGCTGCTCCACAGAATCAGTGACGGAGTTCTACTTTTACCTCAAGGCCTCGCGCTCATACTTCGGCCTGGAAGGTCGGGGTCCGCGCCGCCTGCGGCCTCGTTCCCTGTGACAGGCTTCATACTATACGAGCCGACAGAATGGCAGGCGCTTGATCAATATGTTAAAACCCGCCCGTTACTTGCAGCGGTGAGTTTTGCCCGAAAGCGCTGCTGGACCTGAAGTCTGACGCCGCAATCGAGCGGATGGGGAAGAGGGAAGCCAATGGAGATTGCAGCAGCTAGCGAGAGACCGAGGCTCGCCGGATTGAAGGTGCTGGTCATCGACGACAGCAAGACCATCCGCCGGACGGCGGAAACCCTTCTTTCCAAGGAAGGCTGCGAGGTATTCACGGCGGTCGACGGTTTCGATGCACTCTCCAAGATCGCCGATCACCAGCCCGACATCGTCTTCGTGGACATCATGATGCCGCGGCTCGACGGCTACCAGACCTGCTCGCTGATCAAGCACAACAAGGTTTTCCGGACCATCCCGGTCATCATGCTGTCCAGCAAGGACGGCCTGTTTGATCGCGCACGCGGCCGGATCGTCGGCTCCGAGCACTATCTGACGAAACCGTTTACCAAGGACGAACTCCTGAGTGCCATTGACACGCACGTCAATCAGGCCGGCAGGTAGCTTAAGAGTGGGGGCACGTATGGCTTTGATCCTCATTGTCGACGACTCACCAACCGAACTGCATGTCATGCAGAAGGCACTGGAGAAGCACGGATTCCGTACGGCGGCTGCGGCCGACGGTGCCGAAGCGCTGGCCAAGGCCAAGGTCATGAAACCGGACCTGATCTTCATGGACGTCGTGATGCCAGGCGTCAACGGTTTCCAGGCCACGCGGAAACTCGCCGCCGATCCGGACACACGCTCCATCCCGGTCATCATGGTGACCTCCAAGAACCAGGAAACCGATCGCATCTGGGGCATGCGCCAGGGCGCGGTGGACTATCTCGTCAAGCCGGTATCTGCCGACATCCTGATCGAAAAGGCGCAGGCCGCCCTTGCCGGCTGATCGCAAGCTCAACTACTCGATGCGATCACGCTGCACTCCTTTTCTCCGCGTCACCGTTCCGGCGGCGCGGTTCCATGCGATGGCTGCCCCGTGAGCGCCACTCTCGGTCTCAAGTCGCTGCGCGAGCGGCCCTTCGAGCTGCTCAAGGAACTCGAGCGCTTAAGCCGTATTGCCCAGAGCGGGCAGGAGCGGGAATCAGGTAGTGGCCGTGAATGGGTGGGAGTGGCCTTTCGTCTCGGTACCGAGAGTTTTCTGGTCGCTCGCGAGGAAACCCGCGAAGTGATGGGCCTGCCGGGGATGCTGACGCGGGTGCCCGGCGCGAAGCCCTGGATTCGCGGGCTGGCCAATGTCCGCGGACAGCTGCTCCCCGTCGTAGATCTGCGGGCGTTTCTCGGTGGTGGAGCCACGACGACGGCACGCAGCACGCGAGTGCTGGTCGCGAACCACCGTGAAATCCCGGGTGGACTGATGGTCGACGAAGTGCTGGGGTTTCGCCGTTTTGCGGACGGCGAGTTTGCCGGCGAAGTACCACCAACGCTGCTGCGTTGCGAGCGCTATCTCGCCGGAGCCTTCAAGCGCGGCGCAGAAGTCTGGCCGGTATTCAGTGTCAGGGGCTTGCTCGAGAGCGCGGACTTCCTGCGCGCGGCAGCTTCCTGAGAGGTAAGAAAAAGTGAGCGCTATGCCTGACAAGTTTAGAGGCGTGAAATTCCTGCCCGCACTGATCGGCGTGGCCGTCGCCTGTATCGTGCTGGCAGTCGCCCTGATGATCTATGGCAATGGCTCAAGCGGTGCAGCGGTTCCAGAAGTTGGTGGAACCGGGCGTGCAGGAGAGCTTCTGGCGCTGTCGCAGTCGATGCCCCTACAAGCCGCTTCGGCACTCGCCGGCGACCCAATCGCTTTCGATGCACTCGCCGAATCCCGTGCCCGATTCGAAGCGCTGGTCCCTGGCCTCGAAGCTGGCTTGCAGGCTACAGCCACCACGTTCGTGCAGCAGGCCGCTACCGTGGTTGGAGCAAAGGAGGCGAGTACGCGCACCAGCGCAGCCGCCCGGGAAGTGTCGTCGCTGATTCCGCGACTGCTGGAAGGACTGGGCAACGTAGCCAGTACGCTCGGTACCGCCGGCGTAGGGCGTCTCACTCCGCAGCTGGAACGGATCGAAGTGACCGGTCTCAGGATCGATCAGGATTTGACGGCGTTGTCGGCAGGAATAGGCGATGTCGCCATGCTGTCGCTCAGGTTGTCAGATGGCCTTGACTACATGGGTCAGGTGCTCAGCGAATTGCGCGGTGTCGACTCAGGGCTCGGCTTGCCCCGCGTCACGACTGCCGAAGGCCAGCAACGCCTGGCAACTGTCAATGATCTCTTCGGTCAGCTGAACGAGCAGGTTCGAGCGGCTATCGCGTCCGCTGAAACCCTGAGCGCTGCGCATGAAGCCAGTCAGGGTCTGCGACAGAGCGGCGCCCCGATCTTCACAAGTCTGCGTGACGCGCTGAATGTCGTGCCTGTCAGCGCAGGGGCACCGGCCTGGCTGACGTGGGTGCCCGCAGTCCTGCTGGTCGTTGCAGTACTGGCTCTGCTTGGCGTTGCCGTCGTGTACAGGTCAGTCGCCAACATCAGCGAGGCGGCGAGGTTGCAGGACGAACAGAACGAGCGTAGCCAGGAAGCCATTCTGCGGCTGCTCGATGAGCTGTCGAGCCTGGCGGATGGCGACCTGACGGTGCAGGCAACGGTCAGCGAGGACATCACGGGCGCGATCGCCGACTCCATCAACTACGCTATCGAAGCATTGCGCGAGCTGGTGACCACCATCAATGGCACGGCCATTACACTGGACGGCGCCGCACGCCAGACCCAGGCAACCGCAAGCCATCTGGCCAAGGCCTCGGTCGCCCAGTCAAAGCAGATTGCTTCTGCGTCCGAATCCGTGGCCGCCATGGCCACGTCGGTGGAGGAAGTGTCCGGCAACGCCGAACGCTCTGCTGACGTCGCGCGACACTCGGTTGATATCGCCCATAAGGGCGGCGACGCCGTGCGCCGGACGATCGACGGCATGAACGCCATCCGCGAAACCATCCAGGAAACGTCGAAGCGCATCAAGCGGCTCGGCGAAAGCTCACAGGAAATCGGCAACATCGTCGAGCTCATCAACGATCTTGCCGAGCAGACCAACATCCTCGCGCTCAATGCGTCGATCCAGGCATCGATGGCGGGCGAAGCCGGCCGCGGCTTCGCGGTCGTGGCGGATGAAGTACAGCGACTGGCTGAGCGTGCCGCCAACGCGACCAAGCAGATCGACGTCCTCGTCAGGACCATTCAGGCCGATACCAACGAAGCGGTGGTGTCGATGGAGCGCAGCACCACTGACGTCGTTGGCGGGGCCCTCCTTGCCGAAAATGCGGGCGCCGCACTCGAGGAGATCGAACAGGTGTCCAACCAGATCGCGAGTCTCGTGCAGAACATCTCCGCGAGCGCCCGCCAGCAGGCCGGCGCATCGCAGAACATTGCGAGGAACATGCAAGTGCTGCGGGAGATCAGCTCCCAGTCAGCGGAAAACACCGCGGCTGCCTCGACCTCCATTGGCAAGCTCGCAGACCTGTCGACACAGCTGCGCAAGTCCGTTGCGGGCTTCCGGCTGCCGGAAGGCATTCTGCGCGGCGTCATGGGAACACGGGATATCGAGAGCAGCGCTGAACGTCCTGCCCCGGAAGCCCGCAAAGTCAGCGGCCTCAATCTTTGAGCCGGGCATGAGCGAGGTTTCTTCGCAAATCCTGCATGTCGTCGCCAGGGAACTGGCGACTGAGCTGAATGACGCCCGGACGGCCCTCGAGGCGTTCGGCGAGCGCCAGGACGACGTCGCGCTTATGAAGCGCTGCGGTGAGCACCTGCACCTGGTGCATGGGTCACTGCGGGTCGTCGAAGTGTACGGCGCTGCCCTGCTCGCAGAAGAGATGGAGCAGGCGGTCAACTACCTGATCGATACCTTTGCCGAAAAGCGGCACCTCGCGGAGGGGCTCGATGCCCTGATGCGCGCGATGGTGCAGCTGCCGACGTATCTCGAACGCGTGCTGGGTGGCGGGCGCGACATGGCGCTCGTGCTGCTGCCGCTGCTCAACGATCTGCGTGCCGTGCGCGGTTCGCCGCTGCTGTCCGAAGGCACGTTGCTGCTGCTCAACCTCACTTCCGATCAGCAGGCCAGTCCTCTCCCGCCTGCCGCTGGTGAAGTCGCCGCAACTGTTGGTAACTGGGCACGCAAACTCAGGCCCCGGTTCCAGGTGGGACTGCTCGGCTGGATCAAAGGCGAACGACCTGAGCAGAATCTCGAAGTCCTGGCTCGTATTGCCGAAAAGCTTGAGCAGGCGGCTACGACGCAGCCCGTATTCCAGCTTTGGTGGGTCGTCGGCGCACTGCTTGAGGGATTACGAGACAAGGGCCTGGAGGAAAGCGCATCGGTCAAGCGCCTCCTCGGGCAGGCGGATCGCGAACTGCGCCGGCTCTACCAGGTTGGTGAGGCCTCCTACAGCGAGAGCCCACCGGTCGAGCTGCTGAATAACGTGTTGTATTACGTTGCACGCGCCAAAACTTCAGGGCCGCGTGTGTCCTCTGTGCGCGCGTCGTTCCGCCTGGGTGAGCTGCTGCCAGTCGATGATCAGGTGGCGCAGGCCCGTGACAGCCTTTCGGCGCCGTCCGTGCGCTTGATGAAGACTGTCGCGGCTGCCATCAAGGAAGACCTCGCGCGGGTGAAGGATGCGCTCGATATTTTTGTACGCAAGGGCGCCACCCAGGTCGAGGAGCTGGGCTCGCAGCTCGAAATGCTCAAGAAGATCGGCGATACGCTCGGTGTGCTCGGTCTGGGCGAGCTGCGCGATCGCGTGCAATCGGAAATCTCGGGACTGCAGGCCATCGTTGCGCAGCACGCTCCACTGGATGAGAACTCCTTGCTGAAGATCGCAGCAACGCTGATCGGTATCGAAGACGGGCTCGACGAACAGCTGATTGGCCTGATCGTGCCTGTGACGGGTGATGCACGACCTGCCGCCGGTCAATCGTCAGGCGATGACACCGAATTCCGTCATGTCACGGAAGCGGTGCTGCGCGAATGTATCGTCAACATGGCGCGTATCAAGGAAGCCATTGCCCTCAATGTCGAGCGTCCGCAGGACGCGCAGCCGCTTGACCAGATTCCGCAACTGATCCACGGCATCACCGCCGGCCTGTTGATGCTGGGCAAGACGCGAGCGGTCGAGGTGACCGAGGGTATTGCATCCGCGCTTGCGCAGTCACTCAAGTCGAGCGGGCCGCGCATATCGACGGAGCGTCTCGATCGGCTTGCCGATGCCATCGTTTCCGTCGAGTACTACATGGAAACGCTGCAGGCGGGCCGTTTGGATCCCTGGTACATGCTCGACAACGCGGAGTCGTGTCTCAAGGTGCTGGCAGCCACGCCTGAGCGCGAAGTGCCGGTGCCGACGCTGCCCGCGCCCGTAGACTACGCCCGGACGCTTCTCATCGAACCGCGACCGGACGCAGCGACCTTGCTGCCGGAGGACCTGGAGGTTACGACGGTCTTCGATCCGTCTGCGACGACGCCCGCCGTGCCGCAATCGGTTCCGGAGCGTGCGCCCACCCCGGTGCCCGCAGTGCTCGCACCCACACCAGACAAAACCGATCCGGAGTTCCTCGAACTCTTCATCGAAGAAGCCAGGGACGAGATCGAGAAGCTCAAATCCCTGTTCCCGCGCTGGGACGAGAATCCGCAGGATCAGGATGCACTGATCAATGTACGCCGCTCCTTCCATACGCTGAAGGGCAGCGGCCGCATGGTCGGTGCGCAACTGATCGGTGAAGTGGCGTGGTCGATCGAGACGCTTCTGAATCGCGTGATCAACAAGACGCTGACCCGCACTCCGGAGATGATGGCGTTGCTCCGTCATGCGGTCGCGGCCATGCCGGAGTTCGTTGAACAACTGGAGACCGGGCGCAATCCTCAGGTCGACGCAGCGCGGCTCATTGCTGATGCCAAAGCCATTTCAGGCGTGCAGGAGCCAGCTTCCGCTCCCCGGGTAAAGCCGGTAGTTCCTGCACCGGTTACGCAGCCGATGTCCGCGACCGAAGCGGAGCCTGTATCGGCAGAAATGGCGGGTGGCACGTCGGCAATGGACCCTGTCCTGCACGACATCTTTGCCAAGGAGACTGCGGCTCACCTGGCGACCATCCGCAACTACCTCGTTTCTGCCGAGCAGGCTGCGGCTCCGCATCCCGTTACGGAAGCGCTGCATCGCGCCTGCCACACACTGAGCGGTATAGCCAAGACAGCCGGAGCGCGTCAGGGCATCAAGATTGCCGAACCCCTCAATCACTACATCCGCAAGTTGTACGACGGCGGGCTGGGCTTGCCGCAAACCGGACTTGTCCTGCTGCGTGACGCTGTGGGTGCGATCGAGAACGTGGTCGATCACATCAGTGAAAATACCGGTTACTTCTCGACGCACATCGGCATCGTCACGCGTCTGGAAGATCTCGAGCGCGCCGCGGACCTCGAATTGTCCGCTCGCACCGAAGCGCCCGGCCTCAACTTCACTGCATTTGCGCCGCCTGCCGGGGCGGAGACGATTGCTGCGCCTGAATCGTCGGATACGGCGGTGCTGCGGCTGTTGCAATCCGAGCCGGTAACTGCGCCGGAGTCGATCCCGGAACCCGCTCTGGTATCCGAGGCTCCCATCGGGTTCGATGAGTTCTTGCTGACGGACACGGATGAGGGGCCTGAGCTCGATTTCGTACTGCACGCCGAACCCGCCGCCGACACAATTGCGAGAGACAGCTTATCCGACACGGCGACGCCGCCCGCGCTGGGTGAGGACTATGCGGAGCTGGATTTCGACCTCGGGGCAGAGGAATCGGTGCTTGCCGATGGGGCCGCTGCACACGAAGCGCCCGTGGAGGAGGTGGCAGCCACCGATACGATCGTGGTTGAAGAGGACTTCTTCGAAGAGGATGTGACGATTGCTCCGGAGCTCGGCGAAAGTCCATCGGACGCGACGCCGGAGCCCTTCCCGCTGCTGTCCGAGGAGCCCAGCGTGGCTGCTACGCCGGCTGCCGATGAGTTCGAGCCGGACGAAGAATTCGACGCCGATGTTGCAGCCATCTTTACTGAGGAAGCGACGGAGCTGCTGGAAGCGGCTGATACGGCATTGACCGGCTGGTCGCAGGACCAGGGCAATGAATCCTTTGTGTTCGAGTTCAAGCGCGCACTGCATACGCTGAAAGGTGGCGCCCGCATGGCGGGGATCCGCGCCATGGGTGATCTGAGTCACGAAGTCGAATCCTTCATGCTGGCGATCGAAAATCGCAGCGTACGCGCCGATCAGAATGTCTTTGCGACGATGCAGCTGAGCCTGGACGAGCTGCATCACATGCGTGATGCCGTAGCCCAGGGACGACGGGTCCCGCATGCGACCGAGCTGATGCAGCGCATTCGTGCCCTGACAAGCGGTGTCTACTACGACGCCGATATCGATGCGGAGCTGCAAGAGGCAGCGCAGCCGCCTTCCCTGGCCGAGGCGTCATTCGAAGAACGCGCGCAAGCACCGTACAGCGAAGCACCCGAGATCGCAGCGCCCATCGTCGTCCAGGTTCCTGAAGCAGAATCGCTGCATGAAGTGGCCAGCCACTTTGCCGACGAGCTCGATGTGCAGCCCATGTCTGCGTATCAGTCCCCGATCGAACAGGAAGCGCCGCAGCCTGCCGAAGCCCAACTCCAGGCGCCTGAACCGGAGCAACAGCCTCTCGTGTTGCCACCCGGTCGCGAGCCGCAGATACAGGAGCGCCACGAAGTGGCGCGCGTCGATGCGGATCTGCTCGATACGCTGCTCAATAACGCCGGCGAAGTCAGTATCTTCCGGTCGCGGCTCGAGCAGCAGGTCGGTTCGATCGAATTCAACCTGGCGGAGCTCAGCCGCACGGTAACGCGTCTCAAGGACCAGTTGCGCAAGATGGAGATGGAAACGGAAGCGCAGGTCTTGCATCGCCATCAGCAGGAAACCGGTGGACGTGCCGATTTCGACCCGCTTGAGCTCGACCGTTACTCCAGCATCCAGCAGTTGTCACGCGCGCTGGCCGAGTCCGTCAGCGACGTCGGCAGCATCCAGGGATTGCTCGAAACGCTGACGCGCGAAGGCCAGAACCTGCTGATGCAGCAGGCGCGAGTCGTTACTGAATTGCAGAGTGGACTCATGCGCACACGCATGGTGCCATTCCAGCGGCACGTCCAGCGCTTGAGTCGTCTCGTGCGTCAGGTAGCCACCGATACCGGCAAGCAGGCAGAACTCGTCGTCACCGGCGCGTCAGGTGAGCTGGATCGGCAGGTGCTGGAGCGCATGCTGCCGCCATTCGAGCACATGCTGCGTAACGCCGTCGTGCATGGCATCGAGCTGCCACAGGAACGCGTCGCTGCGGGCAAGCCGGAGGCGGGCACGATCAAGGTGAGCCTGTCGCGCGAAGGGGCGGAAATCGTCATTCTCATCGAAGACGACGGCAGGGGCATCGATGTGCAGGCGGTGCGCGAGCGAGCCCGGGCCCGTGGATTGCTGCAACCCGGCCGCGTGCTGACAGATGAAGAAGCGCTGCAACTGGTACTTGAGCCCGGGTTCAGCACCGCCAGCAGCGTCACGCAGCATGCAGGCCGCGGTGTCGGCATGGATGTCGTCGTCACCGAAATCAAGAAACTCGGCGGCGCGCTGTTCACGCAGTCCACACCAGGGCAGGGCACCCGCTTTACCGTGCGTCTGCCATTCACGCTCGCCATCAGCCAGGCGCTGGTGGTGCGCGTCACCGATGAGCTGTATGCGTTGCCGCTGCCGACCGTTGAAGGCGTGAGCCGCGTGGCGCGCGAGGAAGTGCTCAAGCATCTTGCCGAAGCCGAACCGACGTACAGCTACGGTGGCCAGGTCTACCGCTTCCAGTATCTCGGCTCTTTCCTCGGTGCAGGACCTTCCGTGCTGCCGGAGACGGATGCACCGCTACCCGTCATCCTGATTCGTGCCGGCGAGCACTCGACGGCCCTGGTCACTGACGAACTGGTCGGCAGTCGTGAAATCGTCGTGAAGTCCGTGGGTCCGCAGATCGCCAGTATCCGCGGCATTTCCGGCGCCACGATTCTGGGTGATGGCCGCATTGTCATCATTCTCGACATGGGTGCGCTGGTTCGCTCGGAATGGCGGGCGCGATCAATGCCGCAGCGGGTGACCGAGGACCGCCGGACGTTCGTACTGGTGGTCGACGACTCGATCACGGTCCGCCGTGTCACGCAGCGACTGCTCGAACGCAATGGCATGAGGGTGCTGACGGCGAAGGATGGGGTCGAGGCACTGTCCGTGCTGCAGGAGCATATTCCGGACATCATCCTGCTCGACATCGAAATGCCGCGCATGGATGGCTATGAACTCGCAGCCCACGTTCGCGGTGATGAGCGCCTGGCTTCGATCCCGATCGTGATGATCACGTCGCGAGTCGGTGAGAAGCATCGCGCCCGCGCCATCGAACTCGGTGTCAATGACTATCTCGGCAAGCCTTACCAGGAAAGCCAGTTGCTTGATGCGATTGATCCGCTGGTCCAGGCGCATCGCAGGAAGCAGGCGTCATGAACGAAATTCCGTCCGACGAGTTGTACAGCCTGCTGGTGCCGCTGGCCGAGGAACGGCTGATTGTCCCGCGTGCCTGCGTCGCAGAAGTGGTGACGTGGCAGGCGCCCGAGCCCATGGAAGGGACGCCGCCGTGGTACCTGGGAACGATCAACTGGAGCGGCCGGCCGGTGCCGGTCATTTCCTTCGAAGCGACTTGCGGTCATTCGATGCCGCCGCCGGGTGGCCGCACACGCATCGTCATCCTCGTCGCCATCAGTTCCAAATTGACGGGGGGCTACTTCGGCATGATCACGCAGGGCTTCCCGCAGCTCGTGCGCGTGAACAGCGACGTGCTGAAACCCGACAGCACCCGCGTCTTCCCGGAGCGCATGCCTGTACTCTGCCAGGTCACGATGCTGAACGAATCGCCGCTGATTCCGGATTTCGAGCGGCTCGAGCAGATGATCAGCGAAGAGACGCGCGCCGCATAGGAACGAGGCTGGCTTCTACGCGACGGCGCGATTATGCTTGCTACGTTTCCCTCATGCCTGTTGAACTGGCATGGGTGCTCATGAAAGTCGAGCCTCAAAGCGCCATTCAAGAAAGGTGCGACGGCTGAATTGAATTCAATAATTCGGCCATGTTCAGCCGGGAATTGCTCAAGGACACCCTTGCCATGACATCCACACGAATGATGGTTGCTTCCATTACTTGCGCCGCCGCTCTGTTGACAGTGCTTGGCAACTCCGGCGCGGACGCCGCGGAGCAACGGGCCGTTCCGGCCACAGCGGCCAAGGTGGCCAACCCGATCACGGGTGAAGGCCTGCCCAACCCTGCACCGAAGGTCACCCAGAATTGGGGACAGCTGCCCGCCGGGAGGAAGTGGGGCACGTCGGCTGGCGTCGATATCGATCCGAAGGATGGCAACATCTGGGCTTACGAGCGCTGTGGCGCGGGTGCGGCCCTCGGTGGCCCGGCCGATTGCGACACCACGCCGGTCGACCCGGTGTTCAAGTTCGACCGCAACACGGGTGCCGTGCTGGCGAACTTCGGCAAGGGCGTCATGGTGTCGCCACACGGCCTCTACGTCGACGCACAGGGAAACGTGTGGGTTACCGACTTCGCCGGGAACAAGGCCGGCACCAAAGGCCATCAGGTCCACAAGTTCAGTCCGAAGGGCGAGAAGCTCATGAGTCTCGGTATTGCCGGCAAAGCAGGCACTGCCGACGGGCAGTTCGACCAGCCGAACGATGTCGTCATTGGACCCGACGGCAGCATCTACGTGGCCGACGGGCACGAAGGGCAGTACATGACGACTCCTGCCGCCCTCGACGAAGGCCTCAAGCGCGGCGCCGCGGCCCGCATCAGCAAGTTCTCGCCTGACGGCAAGTTCATCAAGTCGTGGGGGAAGCTCGGCGCACGTCACGGTGAGTTCCGCACCCCCCATGCATTGGCGTTCGATCGCCGGGGCCGTCTGTGGGTCGCCGATCGCGGCAATCACCGGATCGAGATCTTCGACCAGCAGGGGAACTACCTCGAGTCACGCTACATGTTCGGTCGCGTCAGTGGCTTCTTCATCAAGGATGACACGGTCTACGCCATCGACTCCGAATCCGATCCCATGCGCCACCCCAGCTGGAGAACCGGCGTGCGCATCGGCCCGCTGGACGAGGACCGCATCACGGCGTTCATCCCGCCCTTCGAGCGCGAAGACCGGATCTATCAGGGCACAGCGGGCGAAGGCGTTGCGGTCGACGCTGACGGCAACGTCTATTCGGCGGAAGGGCCGAACTCGATCGTCCAGGCGGGTGGTGCGTTTACCAAGTACTCGGTGAAGTAGTTCGACCGGTTCAGAATGCGGTGAAATGGCAGCGCGCTTCTGCGCCGCGCAATTGGGGGATCATCATGAACAGGATTTGGCTCGCGGCCGGTGCCGTGCTCGTGCTCTCTGCTTCCGCGCTCGCGCAGTCCCCGCCGGAAATCCCGTACGAGTCCGTGCCCAACTTCTTCAAGCTGCCGGAGAACACGTACTTCGGCGAAGTGTCAGGCATCGCCGTGAACTCGAAGAAGCACGTGTTCGTGCTCTCGCGCGGCAATACGACCGGTCCGGCGTATGGCGCAGCCGCGGCGCAGCTGCTCGAGTTCGATCAGAACGGCCGCTTCGTGCGCGAGATCGGCAAGAACCTGTACGCGTGGGCGTTCTCGCACACCGTGCGCGTCGATCGTCACGACGACATCTGGGTGACAGACAAAGGCTCGGACATGGTCATCCGGTTTGATCCGGCCGGGCGCGTGAAGATGGTGTTCGGCAGAAAGCCCGAAGCATCGGACGAAAACGCACATCCGCTCGAGCATCCACGGCCGCCGCTGCCGCCCGTCGATGGCCAGTTCCGGCAGGTCACGGACGTGGCGTGGGATTCGGCCGACAACATCTATATCAGCGACGGCTACGTGAACTCGCGCGTCGCGAAGTACGACAAGGACGGCAACTGGACCGGCACGTTCGGCGAGCCGGGGACGGGTCCCGGGCAGTACAGCACGCTGCACTCGATGGTCATCGACCGCCAGGACCGCATCTTTATCGCGGACCGCAACAACCGCCGCATCCAGGTGACGGACACCTCCGGCAAAGTGCTGAAGATCATCACGATCGATGTGCCGCCGCCGGCGAATGCGCCGTTCGCGTACGGCAATCGGCCAGCCCCGGGCAGCCCGCCGATCCAGCAGCAGCCGGGTGCGCCGTGGGCCATCTGCATCACCCAGGGGCCGCAGCAGGTGCTGTACGTGGCGGATGCATTCCCTGGCCGCATCTACAAGATGTCGCTGGACGGTGAGGTGCTGGGTTATCTGGGTGGGAGTGGCAAGACGCTTGGCAAGTTCGGCTGGATCCACGAGCTCGCGTGTCCAGCCGAGAACGAGCTGTACGTGGCGGAGCTGTTGAACTGGCGCGCACAGAAGCTCGTGCTGCATCCTCGTTGACGGTGAGTGCTCTGCCTCTTCTACTGCAAATCTCCCCACAGCGCCTGTAGCACCGACAACGCGACCACCGACGCGGTTTCGGTGCGCAGCACTCGTGGTCCGAGTTGCACGGGCAGGTAGCCTGCCGTTTCCGCGAGTACGTGCTCGTCGTCATCGAGTCCACCCTCCGGGCCGATCAGCAGTTCCACTCTCTGCGGCACGCTGGAGAGGCCCGCAAGCGATCCTTGGGCGATCGGGCTCAACGCGAGCCGCAAGCCATCCTTCTTCGACGTGGCCAGGAATTCGCGCAGTCCGATGGGAGTGGCGATCTCCGGGACGCGCGTACGACCGCACTGCTCACAGGCGCTGACGACGATCGCCTGCCAATGTTCGCGTTTCTTCAGGCTCTGCTTGTCGTCGAGCCGCACGACACTGCGGGCCGTCAGCACGGGAATGATCGCTGCAACTCCCAGCTCGGTGACCTTCTGCAATGTCCAGTCCATCCGCTCGCCGCGCGAGATTCCCTGCACCAGCGTCACGCGCAGTAAGGGTTCGGCAGCGCCCGGGGCGAATTCCTTGAGCCGCGCGTGCACGTCGCCACCCGCAACACGACTGATTTCGGCGCGGTACTCGCCACCGCTGCCATCAAAGACGATCAGCGCCGCACCCTCCTTGAGACGGAGCACTCGTGCAACGTGGTTGCCCCCGGTGGCGGGGAGCTTGATCTCTGCGCCCGAACTCAAGGGTCCAGCAACATGAATACGGGTCAATCGCATGTCGCAAGCTCGATGCCGGCAGCGGCCACTTCGACCAGGAAGTCGATCTCCGCCGGGGTGATGACATACGGTGGCATGAAGTAGATGACATTGCCGATCGGACGCAGCAGCGCGCCTTTTTCCAGCGCATGGCGATAGACTCGCAGTCCTCGCCGTTGCTGCCAGGGATACGGCTTTCTGGCGGCCTTGTCGTCGACCATTTCAATCGCACAGATCATCCCGGTACTGCGCACTTCCGCTACATGCGGATGGGATGCGAGGTCGCGTGCACTTCGATCCATATGTGCAGCCAGCGCGCGATTGTTCTCGATTACGCGATCCGACTCGAAGATGTCGAGGCTTGCAAGCGCAGCGCTGCATGCCAGCGGATTGCCTGTGTAGCTGTGTGAGTGCAGGAACGCGCGCTGGGTGGCGTAATCCGCATAGAACGCATCGAACACCTGTTCCGTGGTCAGTACCACCGAGAGCGGCAGGTAACCTCCCGTGAGTCCCTTCGAGAGGCACATGAAATCGGGGCGAACATCCGCCTGTTCACACGCGAACATCGTGCCGGTACGCCCAAACCCAACGGCGATTTCATCCAGGATCAGGTGCACGTTGTACCGGTCGCAGGCTTCGCGCAGCAACTTGAGGTACACCGGGTGATACATGCGCATGCCAGCGGCGCACTGCACGAGCGGCTCCACAATCACCGCGCTGATCTCGTGGGCGTGGCGCGCAAGAGTCACTTCCATGAATGCGAACTGCCGCCGACTGCAGGCTTCCCAGCTTTCGCCCGGCTCGCGGTCAAAGCAATCGGGGGAGGGGACGGTGATGACATCCATCAGCAGCGGTTTGTAGATCTCCTTGTAGAGATCCACATTGCCTACTGCGAGGGCACCAAGGGTTTCACCGTGGTAGCTGTTGCTCAAAGTGACGAAGCGGCGCTTCGCGGGCTGGCCGGCATTGCGCCAGTAATGAAAGCTCATCTTGACGGCGACTTCGACGGCCGAGGAGCCGTTGTCTGCATAGAAGCAGCGCGTCAGGCCCTTCGGCGCAATCCTGATCAACCGCTCCGACAACTGCACCACGGGTTCGTGGGTAAAGCCCGCCAGCAGCACATGTTCAAGCTGGTCGAGTTGGGCCTTGATGGCGGTGTTGATACGCGGATTCGCATGGCCAAACAGATTGGTCCACCACGAGCTGATGGCATCGAGGTACCGGCGACCATCCATGCCTTCGAGCCACACGCCCTCGCCGCGACGGATCGGAATCATCGGCAGCGATTCGTGATCGTGCATCTGTGTGCAGGGATGCCACACGACAGCAAGATCGCGGCGGGTCAGGTCGGAGGGGTCGGTCATCAGGGATTTTCAGTCAGTGGGGGTTTCGATTTTCCCAGTGTGCGCCCTTTGCATGCAAGCGTGGCGGATCCCGTGGCGTCCGGGCATCATGAGGCCCATGCGGACAACAATGGGTTGAACGACTGTCCCTCGATCCGGTGACAGGCCGCAGTGCCGGCGCGCGTCAGGTCGAGTCGCCGAACTGCGATGCGCGGCCGCCAGGCGTGTTGCCGGAGCTGATCGTGGTCCATGGCATCAGCCTGCCGCCCGGGGAATTCGGGGGTCCCTGGATCGACCATTTGTTCACGAACGGTCTCGACCCGGCTGAACACCCGTACTTCGCCGAGATCGCAGACCGCAAGGTGTCATCGCATTACCTGATTCGCCGTGATGGCGAGCTCGTGCAGTTCGTCTCATGCAACGACCGCGCCTGGCACGCAGGGGTGTCGAGTTATCAGGGCCGCAGCAACTGCAACGACTTCTCGATCGGCATTGAACTCGAGGGCACCGATGGCAGCGCCTACGAGCCCGCACAGTATCGGGAGCTCACGAGCCTGATTCTGACGCTGTGCGATGCGTATCCGTCTTTATCGACGGAGCGCATTGCCGGCCATAGCGACATCGCGCCCGGTCGCAAAAGTGATCCTGGCCCCGCATTCGACTGGCCGCGACTCAATGCGCTGCTGGCCGTACGACGCATGTACGGCTGATGACCCTCCTGGCCCTCTTTCTCGGGCTGATCATCGAGCGTTTTGTCACGCACCTGCTGCATCTGCGCGAACTGCGCTGGCTGGATGGCTACTTCGATTGGGGCTTTCAGCATTTGCAGATCCCTTCGCGGCCCGATGGCAGGCCTCTGACGCTGCTGACGCTGATCTTCTGCCTGCTGCCGGTGCTGCCCGTTGCGATGCTCGCGTCATGGTTCAGCGGCCTGCTGCTCAGCCTGCCGTATCTGCTGTTCGCCATCGTCGTGCTGCTCTTTTCGCTCGGTCCGCGCGACCTCAAGGAAGAAGTGGACGATTACGTTGCAGCGGTCGAACGCGGCGATCGAGAGGAAGCGGGATTGATTGCCAGGTCGATTCTCGAAGACGATGCGGCCAGTCGTCCGGGGCCGCTGCGCGAGCGGCTGGAAGAAGCCATTCTCGTGCAGTCGAATAACAGGCTGTTCGGCGTGATCTTCTGGTTCATGGTGCTGGGGCCGGCAGGGGCGTGGTTGTTCCGCGTCAGTGATCTGATGCGCAGACGTGCCGTGTTTGAAGCAGAACGACTGTGTCCCATCGACGGGCAGGGCGAAACCTGGCTCGCCGCCACCCGCCTGCTGCATGCGATCCTGTCATGGCTGCCGGCGCGCATCACCGCATTGCTGTTCCCGTTGGCGGGCAGCTTCGATGAAGCGATGGCGGGCTGGCGGGAGTTCTATGCATCTGCCAAGGGTGAGATTCTGCTGATGAACGACCACGTCCTGGTCTGTGTCGGCAAGGGCGCGTTGCGATCCTTGCTGGCCGGTGCGCCCGAGGGCAATCCCGAGACCTGGACGGCTCGCGCCACAATCCGCCTCGTTATACGCACGCTGATCGTCTGGCTGGTGGCTTTGTCGATATTCACCGTCCTCGGCTGGATGGCCTGACTCGATCTTCCGTCACTACGTCTCGAGTATGCGATTCACGGCTTGTATACGGGATAGCCTCCGGGCGGATTGGCAGGCAGAGCTGCAATCCACGCGCGAATCTGATTGATTGTCGCCTGGTCGAGGTAGGGCCCACCGAGCGGCATCCGTGCACCGGCGATACCGGCACTCCCCTCCAACTTGCGCACGAGATAGCTGCCATCCGGATCACCCGGGACCACGCGCATTACCCCGGGCTGCTCCAGGCTGGAGACATTCACCAGTGCGTTGAACGAATCGCTTGCGGAAGTCAGGTTCAGGCCGCCGGGTAACAGATTGCCGGTGGGTCCCGTATGACAACCTGAACAACGAGGACCGAACACGCTGGCTTGAATAGCCGGGAACGGATCCGCGGCGGCATTCGTGACGGCGACCGTAACAGGGGCGGACATCGTCAGATTGCCCGCCGCATCGGCTGCTTCAGCGGTCAGACTGGCATTGCCATTGGCCGCTGCAGTCGAATCCCAGCTGACGGAGTAAGGCGATGCCGTATCAGTAGCACCAATCTGCGTCCCGTTGACGAGAAAGCGAACGGCGACAACTCCCCGGTCGTCGACGGCCGATGCGTTCAGAGTCACGGTACCCGTGACGGGAGTCGCGGGTGCACGCACACTGATTGCGGGCGGTAGAACGTCGGGCGGAGAGATCTGCCCGCGCAGAACACCATCGAGTACGGCGTAAAGTCCTCGAGTGTGATAGGCAGCGAACTGCGCCGACGTGAGCGTGATCGCCGGGGTGAACCAGTGTGTGAGCACGGCAGCATCCTGCGTCAGCGCCGCGACAACCGGCCCGTTCGCGCCGGCTGCACCCTGGTTCACACCGCCGACGGTTCCTCCCACCAGACCGGCCGTGTTGGCGTGTGTCACAAACGCCCGCGTGCGCAAGTCAATGGTCGTAGCTGCAGTGCCCGAAGCCGCTGTCGCGGCCGGAGGAACGACTTGAGTGTTATCCATCGCCGTGAACAGGACTTCGATGCCCGACGGCGCCAGCTGCCCGCGGATCAGGCCCGCCGGACTCGCGGGTGTATGAACGTTGAGATAGTGGCGGCCGGCAAGAAAATCGGTCTGTTGCTCGGCCGTCAGCGGTGCGTTCTCCACCAGCCAATGTGCCGCATCAGCAGCATCGACACTCAGGTTGACAGTCACGCCACCGTTTTCACCGGCGAAGCCGCGGTGTATATGCGCTGCCGTGGCGTCGCTCGCCCCGCTGGTGCGTACATGGACTGTGACGGTGCCGTTCGTCGTATCGACGGTCACGGCACCGGTGCCGCTGGCCGCAGTCGCATTGACGGGGACCTGTTGCCCGCCATTCAATGACGTGAATGCGACGTAGACGCCTTGTGGTGCAAGCTGGCCTCGTACTTCGCCTCCGGGATGCGCCGGTGTATGCGCGTTGACATACAGGCGCCCGGTGCGCAATGCAGTTGCCAGCGGCTGAGACAGCGTTCCACTGGCCGACCAGTGCCTGGCATTGGCGGCATCTCTGGTGAAATCGATGCGCACTGGTCCGTTCGTTCCGGCTACGGCCTCATGAATGTGAGCGGCGGTCGCGTCGTCGGCTCCGGTGAGATTCAGATGCGCAGTAAAGGCCAGCGTCGTCGGATTCAATGTGAAAGCGGCAATGCCCGCGCCGGCAGAAGCATGACTCGGTACTTCCTGCAGGCTGCTCAGTGTGGCTCCGATGAGCTCGATGCCGCCCGGAATGATCTGCCCGCGGACTTCCCCGGCGGGATGGCCGACGTTGTGCGCATTGAAATAGAGTTCGCCAGCGAGGAGCGCGTCAAAATCCGCTTGCGACAAAGCGGTGTCATTGACGAACCAATGTGCGGGGTTTGTCGTGTCCCGGCTCAGGCCCACGACAATCGGACCGTTGCTGCCTGCATAGGCGCGGTGCACATGGGCATCGGTCGCATCGTCCCGTCCCGCCAGCGTCAGATGGGCGAACACCCGCCGTGTGGCCGTTTCGTATGTAATTCCGGCCGTACCGGTCACAGCGGTGTCGACCGCCGGCGCTTCGTTGGCACCGCTCAACGACAATACGGCAACCGCGAAGCCGGGAGGGAGGACCTGCCCGCGAATCTCGCCACCCGGATAGGCGGCAGAGTGGGCATTGAGATACAGCCCGCCACTCAACAGGTGGTCTACCTGGGCCGACGTGAGCGTCGCATTCGCAGGAAACGCGAATTGGGAAGAAGTGGTCGCGTTCTGCGTCATGCCGACCGCGATCGGACCGTTCACACCTGCATAGCCATCGTGAATATGTGCATCTGTGGCCACCATGCCATTGACCGTCAGGTCGCCGCTGATGGCGCCGGTGCCGAGATTGATTGTCACCTGAGCGGTGCCACTCGCGCCGGTCGCGCGCACAGGGACTTCTGCAGTCCCGCTCAGTGACACCGAGTATGAACGTACGTTGTCAACCTCGACACTCGCATTCGCAGACACACCCGCGTTGCCTGCAGCGTCGCGGGCCTCTACCCGGACGGTATGCGGACCTTCAGCCAACGTGGCTGTATTCCAGTCGAACGAGTAGGGCGCGCTGGTATCCGTGCCAATGACGGTGCCATCCACAAGAAAGCGAACTTCCGCGATACCGGTGTCGTCGCTGGCAGTGGCGCTCAATGTCACGGTGCGACTCACTACTGAAGACGGGGCTGACAACGTGGCAGTCGGAACCATCGTATCGGGGGGCGTTGAGTAACCGCCGCCTCCGCCTCCGCCACCCCCACAGCCGCCGAGCGCAATTGCGGCCGCCACTGAGAGGTGCGTCAGTGAATGTCTGCGGCACAGCGCGAGCAGGTACGCAGCGATCGGTGTTGCGTGATTCATGGACCTGTCTCCTGTCGCGGGTGGATGCAGGTGAGTACCGCGCGCGCTCGCATCGGTTCTCGCGGATCGCAGATGAACCCTGGCCGCTTGCGGAGGTACTTACTGTGCCGCCAGCAGTGCTTTGCAACGTGCAGTGCATGCACGCGTGCACGACGCGCGCATCACAATGAACCTTGCCATCGTCCGGCAGGTACATACGTGCACGGACGGACAGCCAGGGATTATTCTTCATGCGACGCAGTTCATCGTCATTTCCGGTCATGGCCATGGGCTGGACCGCCTGCACACTGCTCATCGGATGTGCGGGAGATGGCACGGGGCTCGATGAGAACGGTCAGCCGATCAGCGATGCACCGCCATCGTCGGCATCGGCATTCACGACCATTCAGCAGACGATATTTACGCCGCTCTGTACCACCTGCCACGCGGGCGCGGCGGCGCCGCAGGGTCTGCGTCTCGAGGAAGGCGTCGCCTACGCGGCACTCGTGAATGCGCCGAGCTCGGAGGTACCTTCGCGCCTGCGTGTGCAGCCCGGCAATCCGGACAATAGTTATCTCGTGCACAAGATCGAAGGTCGCGCGGCTGTCGGGGCACGCATGCCGCTGGGCGGCGCTCCACTGCCGCAGACAAGCATCGATCTGATCCGGCAATGGATTCAGGATGGCGCGCTGCCGGCAGCAATGGCCGCGCAGTCCCGCGTCGCCACCCTGAAGTCCGTCGTACCCGCAGAGGAAGCGGTGATGGCGGCCGCGCCGCAATCCATCGTCATCACGGCAGACGCCGAACTCGACACGTCGCTGTTGACCGTAGCCAACGTGCAACTTCTGCGTAGCGGGGGTGATGACAGTTTCGCAGAAGGCAACGAAGTAATCATGGCGCCCATTGCAATTGCCATTCGTTCGCTCGAGCCGACGGTATTCGTCATTACGCTGCCGGCAGAGAAATGGGTACCCGATCGTTACCTCGTGTCGGTTGCAGGTAGTGGACCCGCACCGGTCGCCGATCGAGGCGCCGTCCCGATTGACGGCGACGGTAACGGCAGTCCGGGGGGTGACTTTGAATTCAGCTTCGAACTGACAGGCAGTCTCAAGGTGACGCCATGAAAATCCCGGCCATGGTCATGGTGGCATTGGCTGCGAGCCTGATGGCGGTTCACGTCGTGCAGGCGGAACCGTACTTCGCAGTCCAGCAGGGATTAAAGTGCATGGCTTGTCACGCGAATCCAGCCGGAGGCGGGTTGCGGACAGCGTTCGGCAACACCTGGGCGCAGGGCGGGCTGGCGGCGAAGCCCATCGACGTGGGCGAACCGTGGACCGGTCAGGTCGGGCGCTTCATTGCGGTGGGCGCAAATCTGCGAGCGGCAGCGCAGTACCTTGACGTTCCGAACCAGGAGTCCACCAACCAGTTCGAAGTCGACGAAGCCAGGCTTTACCTCGAGCTGCGTGCAATTCCGGACCGGCTCTCGCTGTATCTCGATCAACGGATCGCGCCCGGGAACAGTACCAATCTCGAGGCCTATGGCCGCCTGTGGTGGGGCGATCGCTCGTGGTACGTACAGGGGGGGCAAATGTATCTGCCGTACGGACTCCGACTGGAGGACGACACCGCTTTCATCCGGCAGGTGCCGGGTATCAATTTCTCGACGCCCGATAAGGGCCTGCAGTTGGGCTATGAGTCTGCAGCCTTGAGCGCGCAGCTCGCTGTGAGCAATGGCACTGCCGGCGGAGCCGAAACGGACAACGGCAAGCAATGGAGTCTGCGCGCGGAACATGTGCGTGGCAGCTGGCGCGTGGGCGCAAGTTTCAATTTCAATGATTCCGCCGTCGGGGACCGCCAGATGCAGAATGTGTTCGCCGGTCTGCGCACGGGTACCATCATGTGGCTGGCGGAAGCGGATTACGTGATCGATGCGGACGTCGGACAGGGAGAACGCAGCCAGTGGGTGGGGCTGCTCGAGGCCAACTGGAATTTTCACAAGGGCCACAATCTGAAAGTCACGACCGAGTATCTCGATCCCGATGACGACGTCGATGAGAACGAACAGGCCCGCTACAGCGTTGTATGGGAGTACGTGCCGATCCAGTTCATGCAGGTACGCGTGGGAGCGCGGCGTTACGACGGCATTCCCCAGAGCGATTCCCAGAATCGCAGCCTCGCCTTTGCGGAGTTGCATGCCTTTTTCTGAACACGCAGTTCCCGCCTTCAGTCCTGGAGCGTCTCCTTGAGGGAACGGGTCCCGGATTTCCACGCCTCGGCGTGTTGCTGATGCGGGCCGGGGATGCACTCGCCTCGCCGTAGCAACGTCGCGAGCGCCGCGCATGCATTGATCATGGTGGTGTGGGGTACATGGCCAAGGACGGGATGAGCCGAAACCCCGGTCAGCAATGCCCGAACCTCATCGGTCGACAGGCTGCTGCGCACGGCGAGCAGCAGCGCGACGACACCCGATACATTGGCTGCCGCCAGCGAGCTGCCGTTTTCGAAATCGTAGCTGCCGTGGGGACGCAGCGTCAGGATCCGGCGCCCGGGAGCCGGCACCGCGTCAGCCGGAGTGCTCCGTGTTTCGGGTACTTCTGCAGTGCGCACCGCCAGCACTCCCGCCAGTGACGCCGGAAAAGGCTCATCCGGGCCATCCTGCTCGGGCAGTGCACTCACGACAATCTTGCCCATCGACATGGCCCGACGCAGCAGTCTTTCGAGCAGTGGATCGTGCGGGCCGGTCAGGCTCAGGTTGATCACATCGGCGCGGTACGTGATCGCGACAGCAATCGCCTGAGCCAGCGTAAAGGTATTGCATCGGGACGCGGCAGTCCCATCCGCCTCCGTCGTTTGCCAGCACGCGCGCAGCGCAAGGATCTTTGCGTCGGGCGCCACGCCCACGATGCCTTTGCCATTGCCCGCGGCGGCCGCAATGATTCCCGCGACGGCCAGTCCATGCGTTTCCATCTGCTGACCATCGCCGGGCAGCCCGGTCAGGTCGCGGAACAGGGCGACGCGCCCGAGCAGATCCGGGTGCCCGATATCGATTCCGCTGTCTACGACCGCAATTCTGACTCCTTTTCCCGTCGACCACTGGTGGGCCACTTCAATCTGCATCTTCGTAGATTGTCCTGCAGGTCGACATACGGATCGTCATAGCTGCGGCTGCTGCGCGTCGTGAACGTCCCCAGTCTTTGAGCCGACTCGACGCGTGGGTCGTGCGCCAGGGCGTCGAGCACGGATTCGACGGTCCGGTCGCCTTCGACCTCAAAAACGATGCAGTGCACGTCGAGCAGTTCGATGGGCCAGGCAGCCACCTGACGTAACCGATACTGCTGCGCGAGTGCCGCAGCGTCGCGCAAGGCGGAGGGCGCTACCTGGTAGCGTCCTGTCGCGTCATAGACTTTGGCGGTGGAGCCGGCATTCTGAGCCGTTCGGACTGGAGCGTTGCGCACGGTCACCACGACCTGACGTTCCGCAGGCAGATTGACTGTTGCGCCGGAATCGAACGCGATCGGTCGACTACCGCTGGTCGCACAGCCGTACAAGGCCAGCAACGACAGAAATGCGATCGTGACGCGCATCAGTTTCCCTCGAGCACGACTACTTCGGCAAGACGGATACCGGGCTGAGTCCGCAGCCAGTCGGCAACCGCTGCGGGAGTCCTGGTGCCTGCAGGCAATTCGACAGTGAAGAGCCCGGCTTCGTCGGGGCCCCGTACGATGTTGCCGTCGACCTGCTCGATCAATTCACGAAGGGCCTCCGTCGTGAGTTCACCGTCGAAAACGACGCGCAGCAGCGGGCCCTCGTGACGCTCCGCCGACTCATTGCTCAAGGTTCTGTATTCCGCTGCGGGGCGCGTACCGAGAGTGGTGAGCACGATTGCAAGCAGCACTATCGCGACGGCCTGGAAGCCTGCCGTGAGCGCCAGAGCGCGGTGGGTTCGAGTACCGGACCCGTCGTTCAGCAGGCGAGACAGCCACGACCACCTGGCCTCGTGTGCATCGATTCTCGCCATGACTTTGGTGAGGCTGGGCTGCGGCACCCTGTCAATGATGGGGAGTTCGCGAATGACTCCTGCCAGGCGGGATTCCCTTTCCATCGCAAGACGGCACTCGGCGCAAGTTGCAGTGTGCTCGCGAACGAGCGACATCGAGGCCGCATCCAGCGTGCCGTTGACGTACCAGGGCAGGGCTTCGTTGACAAACTGATGGTCGTGCTCTCTGGATGTGGGTACGGGTTTCATGGGTAGGTCAGGCTCTGTCAGCGACTGGATTGTTCGGGCAGCAGGGCACGCAAGCGTTCGCGGGCATGAAACATGCGCGTCTTGACGGTATTCACCGGGCTATCGGTGATGACCGCGATTTCCTCGCAGGAGTGGCCCATGAAATAGGCGAGCTCGATCACAGCGCGCTGCACAGGAGGCAGCGCAGCCAGGCCGGCTTCAATCCATTCCCGCGCTTCGCGCTGTGCGGCCCCCGAATCGTGGGCAAGCAACGATTCTGCGTCATCCATTGGCTCATCCTGAGTCAGGTGTTCCTGGCGCTTGACGGCTTTCAAGGCCTGGCGGTACGCGATACCGATGATCCACGTCGACACCTCGGAGTCGCCGCGAAAATCACGAGCCTTGCGCCACACGACAAACATGGTGTCGTTGATGATCTCCTCCACGAGTTCCGGCTTCCGGACGAAGCGCAGCAGAAACCGGCTCAGGCGCCGGTGATAAGCACCATACAATTCCCTGAACGCGACACGATCCTGCCTTGCGATGCGCTCAAGCAGGGCCCGCTCCCCCGGTTGCTGAGGTCGGGGCAGAGGCGGATCGTCGGGGTTCAATGTATTGGTCACCGCCATTCCATGTATGCCTTTGTGTGTACTCCGGAATGACGGGTGGGTTCAGAAATTCAGGATCGCGGTCAGAACGGTGTGATCGCCGGCCAACTGCGGGCCGAACAGCGACACGGCTTCTTCATCGGTACGGAAATATCCAACCTCGAACGTCACGTGCCTGAGCTGCAGTGCCAGGCTTGTGCCGCCGAATGCATACCCGGTATGCAGTGCGTCCGAAAGATCCTGATAACCGGCACCAATCTGCCACGTGAGCCAGGGCGACAGCGGTTGCTGCATGGAGACTTCCCCCGTCACCACGACGCTGTTGCGTGCTGCCCCGGTGCGGCTGATCAGCGTGCTGTCGGGTGAGACTGACACGGAAGCGTAGAAGCGCTCACGCCACGCCACTCCGGCAACATACTCCGTGTAGTCATAGCCGACCGGCGCGGGATCCTTAAGATAAAGGTAGCGCACGACTTTGAGATCAACCACCCAGTCCGTACCGAGCCGACGGCCGTAACCAGCAAAGAGATTGAGTTCCGCCTGCGTGCCGGCCGGCGAGTAATACCGCCTTGCGGTATCCACGTTCGAGACCCAGACGCCGCCGTATCCTCCCGTCGGATGCCAGTACGCGACAGTGGCCTGCAGGGCGGGATCGCCGTTCGTTTGCGAGATGCCGCGAAGAATATAGTCCGAAGTCAGCGCCAGAGTGGTTTGCCAGCGCTCTGCCAGCGCCGCCTCCGGTCGTAACAACACGACCACCGCCAGCAAGGCCGGAACAAGCGGCCGATATCGCACAGGGATGGCTGAGCAGACCATGCGCGGGCTCCGGGCGGGAACAGTGCGAGCATAGCGCGACCGGCCTGTATTGGCTTAAGGCGGGCAGATCAATTTTCGCCGGCTCTCGCCAAAAAATAGATCTTTCCCCTTTCAGGTCGGATGAACCACGCCCCTATTTCAGGTGAGTACGCGTCTGGCAGGAAAAGGTTCTATGTCTACCGGCTGCCCTCCCGTTTCCACAAAACCTCCGCACCGCTCTCGTGCCTGGCCAGCACACGTGCCATGACAAACAACAGATCAGACAGGCGGTTCAGATAGCGCGGCACCGCGGATGCCACGGTCTCCACGCGGCTCAATTCCCATACGCGCCGTTCCGCGCGGCGCACGACAGTCCTTGCCAGATGACACGCTGCCGCAGCGGGCCCGCCCCCCGGCAGAATGAAATCCTTGAGCGGCGGCAATGGCTCATTGAAAGCGTCGAGGGTGATCTCGAGCCGGGTGATGTAGTCGTCCGTGATGATGCGATGCCCCGGAATGCACAGCTCGCCCCCCAAGTCGAACAACTCGTGCTGCACGGTCGTCAGGCAGCTCCTGATTTCCGCCGGAATTCCCGGCACGGCCAGCACGACTCCGATCGCGCTGTTGGCCTCATCGACCGTGCCGAACGCCTCGATGCGAATGTGTTCCTTGTCGATGCGAGTGCCATCGCCAAGACCCGTCGTGCCGGTGTCGCCCGTGCGGGTATAGATTTTCGAAAGGCGGTTGCCCATGGGTCCTCACTTCGGTGCGAAGCGAACCGCGACGAACAGGCCGCGATCCGGGGTGTTGTAGCCGCTGGCAAGCTCATACTGTTCATCGAATACATTTTCGAGTCGTGCAAGCAAGGACCAGTCCTTGTTGAACGTGTAGCGGGCAGACAGATTCGCGAGCGCGTAAGGCTCCAGAGTGACCGGTCCAAAATCTTCGCGCTCACCCACGCCGAGTACATCGAGTCCGAGTTCAACGGGGCCAAATGTCTGCACGTAGCTTACTGCCACGCTGTCCTGCGCGCGTCGCAACAGCAGCTCACCCGTTGCGCGATTCTCGGGTTCCTGATGACTGGCTTCAGCGCGCACCCGCCAGCTGGTGCCGGTGAGTTCCCAGGTCAGCTCAACACCCCGAATGCGCGCCTGATCGACATTCCGCAGTTCACCGTCAAACGTGTTGAAGTCGGTGACGACGTACTCGATCAGTTGATCGATGTCGTTCTGGAAAGCATTGAAACGCAAGGACTGCCGATCCGATAGCCGCTGCTGCAGGCTGAGCTCCACCTGCTGCGACTCTTCCGGCTTCAGGTCGGGATTGCCGCCAAATCCGAAGCGGTCGGTGGCATCCGGTGCGCGAAAAGCCGTGCCGGCCGATGCAATCACGCGGGTATTCGCACCCAGACCGATGCCGTATTCCGCGTTCCAGGTCGTGTGAGTGCCGAACGTGGTGTGATCGGTGTAACCCGCAGCCAGCAGCAATTGATGCCGTCCCGCAGTGAATGTGTCTTGCAGATAGGCATTCGTGACATCGGTGTCCACATCGAAGGCCGTGCCGAATGACACCGCATCGGCAGTCTCCGACGAATACACGATGCCGGCCGTCACGCGGTTGGAGTCAGTGACCTGGATGTCGTTCTGCCAGTCGATCGCATAGCGCTCCGTGTGCAGCCGGTCGATCGACTGGATCTGCTGGATCTCGTCTTCGATGCGACTGACGATGGCCTTCGTGTGCCAGCGCATCGGTCGGAGCGTAGCCCAGATCGATCGCCGCGACGCTATCGCGGAAATCCTGGTCGACCGGCGTCAGGAAAAAATCCGAATACTCGGACGAGCCTGAGGCCTGCCAGTACCGCACGCCGGCATCTACATCGCCGATCTGCGTACGTGCATTCGCGCTGACCGACAGATTGTCGTAGCCGCGGTCCGTGGTACTTGCAGTATGTGTCGGAAAGCCATCGCTGTTGAGCCATGACACGGAAACGCCGGCGGAACTCTGGTCGCCGGCCAGCGAAGCCTGCGCATTCCCCTGACTGGTCGAGTACGGGCCCATGCCGGCCTGCGCGCTGAAGTGCCCGCCCGGCCGCTGGTCGCGGCGCGTGATCAGATTGATGACGCCGCCGATGGCATCGCTGCCGTAGAGCGTCGACCGCGGGCCCTTTACGACTTCAATGCGTTCAATCAGCTCCGGCGCGATGTTCTGCAAGGCAGCGGTGCCGATGGTGCCGGGATTGATGCGCACGCCATCGACGAGAACCAGCGTGTGATTGCTCTCCGCGCCGCGAATGAAGACCGACGTGGACTGCCCCGGTCCGCCGCTGCGAACCACATCGACGCCGGCGTGAAACTTCAGGACTTCGCCGACATCGGTTGCGAGGCTCCGATCGAGCTCGTCGCGGTTGATCGTGAACGCCGGGGCCAGCGCTGATTCCAGCGGCTCCGGATAGCGGGTGGCAGTGACCAGGACGTTCGCAGGCACCGCGGAATTTTCCTGGGCGCCCACCTGGTTCACAGGGACAAAGGCAGCAACAAACGTGGTCGCAGCGGCAACGCCGCCAAAAGAGGGACGTGATTTCATTGAAGACTCCCCATGCTCGCCCGCATGGTGCATAAAGCCAAAGCACCAGCAGCGCGTCGAGGAGGGGAGGGCAGGCGCGAAGAAACGCCCGACAGCCCATCGCCCGCCGCGATGCTGGAATGGCCTAAAGGCCGGTCTCCGGGCTCTCGAGTGAGAAGAAGTTCTTCTCGGTCCCATCGCCTTCCCACCCTATGTAGGGCAGTGGCTTCGTTGATGCGACTTGACTCGACTACCGTTGCGGGGGCAGCGCCGGAATTGGACCGGCTTCCCGTTCTCCCCGGACTTTCGACCGGGGATCACCTTCAGGTGTCGGCACGTTAGAGGGTGGGGTTGGTTCCTGTCAAGGCGGACGGCTGTGCGAGCCTCCCGTCCGCAAGTCAATTTCACAACCGCCGTAAACACGTCCATGTGGGCTCCTGAAAAATCATCCACGATTTTTAAGGTTGCGAAATTGACTTCCGGCCGGAAGGCTCAAGACCGCCGTTCACGTTGACAGGGGAGGGTTTGGCCTTCACGCTCCGTGCCCAGGTTTCCTCGGGATTCATGTCACATGCCATCAGAATTCCTCACCACTGCTCTGGATGCCGCGCGAGCAGGCGCCGAAATTATTCGTCGCTATTACCAGCAGAATCTTGCCGTCACGGTGAAGTCGGACAAATCGCCGGTGACGAAGGCGGATGTGGAAACGGAGCAGGTGATTCACCGGCTCATTGCGTCTCGCTATCCCGATCACGGCTTCTACGGCGAGGAAACGGGGCAGAGTGCGATCAACGCGGAGTATCTGTGGCTGGTCGATCCGATCGACGGGACCAAGGCGTTCGTGCGGGAGTATCCGTTCTTCTCCACGCAGATCGCGCTGATGCACAAGGGCAAGCTGATCCTCGGTGTCTCTTCAGCACCGGTCTACGGTGAGATTGCGTATGGCGAAGTCGGCCAGGGCGCGTGGCTTGAAGGCAAGCCCATCAAGGTCAGTGCCATCGACACCCTCGAAGCCGCTGCGCTATCGGCAGGCAATCTGAAGACGCTCGCGTCCGGACCGCAATGGTCCAAGTACGGCAACATCGTCTCGCGCGTGCACCGCATTCGCGGTTACGGCGACTTCCTGCACTATCACCTGCTCGCCGCCGGCAAGATCGACGCCGTCATCGAGTCCGATGTGAACATCCTCGATATCGCCGCACTCGCCGTCATCGTCGAAGCCGCCGGCGGCAAGTTCACGGATTTGCAAGGCGGCCCCATTGGCCTCGATACCACCACTGTCCTCGCCACAAACGGCAAGTTGCATCAGCCTCTGCTGTCCGCGCTTGCATAAGGATAGGTCGGCACCTTCTCCTGACAGCCGCCATTTCTGCAGCAATCAGTGAGTTATTGCACTTTTTGGTGCGGCCAGGCTGGCAGTATGATCTGGCAATGAACGCAAAACTTCGTGGGTTGCCGGTCGAAGAGCGAATACGCATCCCTGAGCTGCAAGAACTACGGCTATGCACGCTGGTCAGATGTCATTCGTGCCACTGAGTGCTTTGAAGAGATTCCCGGCGAGAATGGACAACCGGCATTCGGATCCCAGAAGACGAAGTAAACCAGCCGAAACGTCTTGCAAGGCATCGACTCAAATCATCTACCAAGCCGTTGGCTTGCTGATAGACGTTCCGGGAATTTGGGTTGGAAGCTGACTCGATTCCAGCATCCATCGCCTGATGGGTCGGATGAAGTCGGCGTATTTCTGCAGCTGACGACTGGTCTTGCGCTTCGGTGCTCCAGGGGTGACCAAGCCAATCGCCCTTCCGTGATTCTCCTTGATCATCCGCAGAGACTCCGACAGATCGGAATCATTTGAGACGATGACGGCGCAATCTCACTTGCCTTCCCAGGCATCGTTGAGGATCTGCAGCGCCAGATTGACGTCCGATCCCTTCTCTTCATTTTTCCAGACTTCGACAAGCTGAGGCGGGGGATTGGCATGCTCTGCCCAGACGCGATGCCGGAGAAAGTGCCCGAAGTGCAGTTTCACCAGGGGACAATACGATTGCATGGCTCGAAAGTAAGCATCCTGCCTTAGTTGAATGCCGGGATCCGTGGGCGTCGGTTGCACCCGTGCGGCGAACTACTTGATCCCAACGATGCTGTTGCGTGCGCCTAGCAGGTTTTGGAAGAACACCGACAGATCCAGCCACTTCCACGGTGTGCCGCGGAGGGCGCCATAGTAGAAATTGAAACCGTCGACGTAGACGATCGTGCGGAGTGGATTCATCTGGGCTATCCAGTCGCCCCAAAAAGCAAGGGCCTCCAGAGGAATCCCTTCGCCCGGCGGATCGAAGCCGCCGGGGGAGTGAGGGCACAGCGTTGCAAAGGAGATGTGCATAGACCAAGGCGCATATCGAACCGGGGATGGATTCCGGTTCGACGTTACGCGCGGAATGCCATGTGGACCAAAGCGAATATCTGACCAGAACGTGCAGATTTTCTGCACGAGCCAGAGAATGACGGTGCCGGTGCGAGGGATCGAGGGCATTGCGCCAACGGCGAGAGCTGAATGACCTCCTCTCCTGGCCGGCTGACAAGCAGCCCACAAGGGACAGACCGGCCCGCAAAGCCATCTCTCCTGTCGAGCAGCGGATCATTTCCCGGCAGGTCCGCCAGCCGTTGCTGGAATTACCCATAGGTCATTTTCCGGCGTTCCGGCCGGAACGCGTACTGTTAGATCGTGAGAGATTGGGTGCCGGACTCCGATGAACACTGGCGGGATGTTTGCAATACAATCATTTCATCCCGAAGTGAGAAGGTGGCATGAACGAATTTCCAAAGTGTCCGGAATGCGGCTCGGCTTTCACCTATGAGGATGGCAACCAGTACGTATGCCCGGAATGCGCGCACGAGTGGGGCAAGGATGCGGCAGTGGAAGGCGTCGAGCAGCGCGTCGTGCGGGATGCGGTCGGGAATGTGTTGCAGGACGGCGATACGGTAACGGTCATCAAAGACCTGAAGGTCAAGGGGTCCTCGTCGGTCGTCAAGGTGGGCACCAAAGTCAGAGCCATACGTCTGGTGGAAGGGGACCACGACATTGACTGCAAGGTCGACGGCATCGGTGCAATGCAGCTCAAGTCGGAGTTTGTGAAGAAGGCCTAGCAGCCTCAGCGGACGGCAAGCGGCAACGATTTCGTGCGCACGACGCCGTCGATCTGACGCAGGGTCTCCGTGGCAGCCATCGTCAATGTCGGCTGGCCATCAGCATAGTCAAGCAACGCCCTTGCAGCGGAGATGCGGGCCTGATCATCGACCTGCGGATTGTCCATGATTGCGACCAGCGCATGGATCGCAGCTTCCGAGTATTCCCTGGCCAGCATTCGCACTCGGGCAATGGGCGACGGCCCAAATCCTGCTGTCAACCGTGAGCCGGGGCGTTTTACAAACGGATCAATCGGGCGCTCGTCCTCGAAACTCATTCGTCACCTGTTCTGGCAATCTCCCGGCAATTTCCGCACGTTTCAGTTACTGCTGTATTGCACGCGTGCATCAGGAATGTGACGATCGGTGCCGGACGCCTTCGGCGTCCTCCCTTTTTCCGGGCTGACCTCACCTTTTTCGCAGCGCGCCGAAAACGAGCGCTATCAAGATGCCGTCGAGCACCACAGCGCTGAGGCCAAAGACCATACGCCCGGTTTTTTCGCTTGCAGGACTCGAGGCGACGATGTCGTCATTCACGGAGGTGGTCGTCGTAAAGCGCCGCTCTCCGGGGCCGAAGGCCACCCAGTTGCAGATAACTGTCAGGCCGATCAGGATCGCGATCCCTAAAACAGGCCAGGGCTTTGAGCCCTTGTTCCAGGTGGCGCTCAGGACCGCCAGGCCCGCCAATACGAACACGAAGCCCGCGATCGCGATGATCCAGCCGGGTGCGTGCAGTTTCGTCGGATCGTAGGGCACGAATCCGAGTCCTATGCCGGCAATGAATCCTCCCGTCGCGATGGCGAACGCAGCCAGCAGCGCGCCATAGAAACGCGGGAGCGGAGGAGAAGGGGCTTCAATTGCCATTGTTGTTGCCGGGCCTGTCCGTCATTTCAAAGTCATCGCGAGTGACGAGATTACAAGAGAGACGAATGAAAGAGTGGGGACTGAGTCCCGGGTCTGCTCGTTTGCTTGTCGAAGCGTTTGTCTGCGCCGGATCGCAGCAGCCGACTTGACGTCTCCCCCGCGCGAGTGCTCTATTCGCGGCCTGACTGGATGATGACTTTCTTGAGGAACGCCATGACGACTGAGCCGCTTGCTTCCCTGGTACCGAAGGAATTTTCGACGCTGTCCTTCCGGCCGCTATTCGCCTTCCAGATCGATGTGCGCAAGCCCGACATCGTGGGTGCGACGCCGGGTCATGACCGGCGTATCGGCGAGATCACCGGCGGACGCTTCGAGGGACCGAAGCTGCGCGGCAAGGTGCTCTCGGGCGGTAGCGACTGGCAGTCGCTGCGTCGTGACGGCGCCACGACGATAAACGTGCGCTTAGTGCTGCAAACCGATGACGACGCGCTGATCGCGATGACATATCTCGGTGTGCGCCATGGCCCGCAGGCTGTCCTTGACCGGCTGGCCCGCGGCGAAGCCGTGAATCCGTCGGAGTACTACATGCGTGCCACGGCGTACTACGAAACTGCGGCCGAACGCTACGACTGGCTGAACCGCGTGGTCTCGGTGGCCTGCGGCCATCGTGTCGCCGGCGGCGCGATCTACCAGGTGTTCGAGATTCTGTAGGACTCAAAGGGGACATCTATTGTCCCCGATCAGTCGTCTGTCCAGCTAGCTGGCGGGTGGCGCTGTCATGTTCCAGGTGGACTTGTCGTCGAAAGTCTCAAGGGACTTCTGCAGCGCTGCGGCAAGAGGACGATTCAGGACCAGATGGATCGATACGTCCTGCGCAATCAGGAACGAGATGCCGACTTCATTCCCGAACTGGAACCTGCGTAATCCTGCAGGATGAACCTTGCGGGACAGCGGTCCGTTCAGATTGTCGGACTTGCTGGCCAACAGAGGCAGGTACAGCTGCCTGAGTGCCTCAGGCTTGATTTCAAGCGTATGGTTCTCCTTGGCGCTTGCGTAGCCAATACTCAATGTCCCGTCTGGATGGGTGGTCACTTCGCCAATGCGGTTGATTACGGTCTTCATAGCTGATCCTTGTTTTCAGTTTCGTGCATAGAGAGGATTATCGAATCGGAATGCAGCGCGCGGGCCCGCAAACGAACCCGCGTATTGGCGCAATACTCACCGTCCCTCAGGGCGAAGGAGCAGCTTCTGCACGCGCCAGTTGTAGGTTTCAGCTACATAGATCTCGTTCTCCGAGGGGCAGGCCAGCTGATGGGCGCCGCCGAATTTCTTGAGTTCGCGCCCGGGGCCGCCAATGACGCCAAGCACCTTGCCGTCGAGGGACACCTTGAAGATCCGACCGGGAAACGCAGTCTCTCCCACGAACATCACCTGGTTGGAGCCGGGGGTGATGCATACGGAATTCGGCGCGCCGATCGCGGCGGCCAATGCCGCACCCGTTGGCTTGTTGCCGGCCACGCCACGGCTCGCTGGAGGAGGAGGGACGTCAATCGTGAACATGCGCAGAAACTTGCCGTCGGTATCGAATACCTGAATGCGCCGGTTCGCCCGGTCGCCCACGTAGATGTTGTCCTTGCTGTCGATCGCAATGGCATGCGGCAGGCTGAATTCTCCGGGCCCGGTTCCCTTCTGACCCCATGACTTCACCCAGTCGCCATGCTTGTCGAACTTGGCGACGCGGGAGTTGATGTAACCATCGCTGATGTAGGTGTTGCCTGCGGAGTCCCATGCCACGTCTGTGGGTTGGCGAAACAGCCCATCCACAGCGGGAAGCGGGGGGTTGGGATGCTCCCAGGGTTTCGTATCCTCGTCTGCGGACTCTCGCCTGCGGCCGAAAGTCCAGATGACGCGGCCTTCCTGGTTGAACTTGACCACCATGTCGGAGCCCTTGTCGACGGCCCAGATGTTGTCGTCCTTGTCGATGCGCACCGTATGGGCGAAAGACCAGGCATACAGGCCTTTGCCAATCTCGCGGATGAACTTGCCCTTGGGCCCGAACTCGAACAACTGTGAAGCGGCCGGCGCATAGGCGGGCCCGTTGGCGCTGTTCGAACGAGTGAATACGAAGACGTGCCCTTTTGAATTCACGGCAACGCCGGAGACTTCACCGAAATTCATGCCGGTGGGCAGCTGCGGGAAATCCGGGACGGAATCGAACGGAATTTCAGGAACACTCTGCTGAGCGAGCGAGGGTCCAGCCACCAGCACGAACAACGCAAGCAGACAGTTCTTCATACGGTCTCCCGATCCAGGTTCCGCGATGGAAAGGCTGATTCTACGCGCCAGACCGAACCAATACTCCTCCAGTCAGACGGACAAGCGATTTCGGAAAAAGAAGTCTGTTCCCATGCTGCTCGTAATAAGATCGGGTTCAGGAAGTTTGATCTACAGGTATCAGTTGATGAAGAAGATTGGTTTCCTTTCATTCGGGCACTGGACACCCTCCCCGCAATCGCAGACGCGCTCGGCATCGGATGCGCTGCTGCAATCCATCGAACTCGCTGTCGCCGCCGAGGAACTGGGAGCGGATGGCGCATATTTCCGCGTGCATCATTTCGCCCGCCAACTCGGCTCACCGTTCCCACTGCTGGCGGCCATTGGCGCCAGGACCAAGCGGATCGAGATCGGCACTGCTGTCATCGATTTGCGCTACGAGAACCCGCTCTATATGGCCGAGGATGCCGGTGCAGCGGACCTGATCGCTGGCGGACGCCTGCAGCTCGGTGTCAGTCGCGGCTCGCCCGAGCAGGTAATCGATGGCTGGCGGCATTTCGGCTACGCGCCCGAGGAAGGCAAGACGGATGCCGACATGGCCCGGCGCAATGTGGAGATTCTGCTCGACGTACTGCGCGGCGAAGGCTTTGCGAAACCCCACCCGCAGCCGATGTTCCCGAACCCGCCCGGCTTGCTGCGCGTCGAGCCGCATTCGGAAGGTCTGCGCGATCGCATCTGGTGGGGCGCTGCCTCGAACGCAACCTCCATCTGGGCGGCAAAGCTTGGTATGAACCTGCAGAGCTCCACGCTCAAATATGATGAGACCGGCGAGCCCTTTCATATCCAGCAAGCCGCGCAGATCCGGGCCTACCGCGAGGCGTGGAAGGAGGCCGGCCACGCTCGCGTGCCGCGCGTGTCGGTCAGCCGCAGCATCTTCGCGCTGGTGGACCGCCGCGATCGCGCCTACTTCGGGCGCAGTGGCCAGGAGGGGGACCAGATTGGCATGCTGGACGAAAAGACGCGGGCAATCTTTGGCCGTTCGTATGCAGCGGAGCCGGACGTGCTTGTGAAACAGCTCGCACGTGACGAGGCCATCGCCGAAGCCGATACGCTGCTCCTCACGGTTCCCAACCAGCTCGGCGTCGAGTACAACGCGCACGTCATCGAGGCGATCCTGACCCATGTCGCTCCCGCCCTCGGTTGGCGGTGAGGAGACGGGAGCAGCTCGATACTTACTTGGGCCGCGCCGCTGCGTCGAGGATGGCCTTGAACGTCGGAATGTTTTCCATCGGCGGCGCATTGCTCTTGAAGCCCTTGACGTAGGCGTAGAGCTTGCGGGCGTCGGCATCGCCCAGGCTTTCCTGCGAAAAATTCGGCATCGTTTCCTGTGGCGTGATCGGGTTCAGCTCCGAGCGAAGCCTGAGATAGGTGATAAAGAGTTCCTCGCTGGACAGAATGCCGCTACCGATCAGCACTCGCGCACCAGTTTCACCCGTGTACCCATGACAGGCATAGCACCCGTGATCGAAGTAAAGCTGTTGCCCGGTCCGTTCGTTGCCCGGTGCAGGCTGGGCGTACGCCAACCCGGCAACGATTACTGGCGCCGCCAGGGTGAGTAGAAGTCCCGCGATACTTGCAGAACGTATTTTCATGATCATGGCTGTTCCGATCGTCAGCGAGGCTGCGTGATGACGTCGATAAGATAAGGCTCACCGCGCTTCACGCTGTCGACGCCACGCCGATACGCCGCGACCAGTTGCCTTGGGTCGCTGATCGGTCCTTCGCTGGCCATCCCGTAGCCTTCGGCCATCTTGGCGTAATTGATGAACGGATCGCGCAGTGTCGTGCCGATGTGTCCACGGTCGGTACCGCGGCCGCGCACTCCGGTCATGTACTGGACGAACATGAGTTCCTGATGCCACGCGCGGTTGTTGTGCATGATCGTCAGCAGCGGCAGTTTGTGATGGGCCGCGGTCCAGAGTGACCCGGGTGAGTAGTTGAGGTCGCCGTCGCACTGGATGTTGATGACAATCCGGCCGCGTTCCCTGGCGGCCAACGCTGCGCCGACGGCCTGACCCAGCCCGTAGCCCATGCCACCAGCCGGCTGGACACCTAGAAAGCTGTAGGGTTTGTCGTGGTCCCAGAGCTCGACGTGATGGCGACTCGAGAAATTGGTGGGCGAAGCCAGACACCAGTCCTCGTCCTTGATCAACGGCCACAGATCGGCATACAGGCGCGCCGTGCTCACGGGACTCGAGTCCCAGCCGCCACGCTTGGCTTGGAGGGCCGCCTTCAGTTCGCCAATGCGCGCTGTTTGATTCGCCTTCGCGTGACTCGCGCTCCGCCGCTCGATGGTCCTGCGGCGGTCGTTCGTCATGAGGCGCCGCGCTTCCTCGATGATGTGCGGCAAGCTCGCTTCTGCATCGCCCGCGATGTCCATTTCGCCCGGGGGCGGACCGGCCGGCTGGCCAGGCCGTGGGGGCCGCACGTGGCCGAAGCCGATCTTCGCCGAGTTCCGGTCGCGATCCGCGAGGGCCTGCAACCGAGGGCCCCTGATGGCAGCCTGGGCGCCGCCGACTTCCAGACCGAGCGTGAAATCATAGCCGGTTTTTGCGCCCGCGCCGCACAGCGGGTGCCGCTGCGGAAAGCTCATCGAGCCACTGGTTGCGGTCGTGCTTGTACACGCACCGACAAGCTCGGCCAACTCGACTGCGAGACGCACGCCTTCGGGCGTCCTGAGCTGTCCGACCTGGATTCTGGGGTTGTCTGCGTCAAGCAGGCGTTTTGCGATCTCACGCGCCTGGGAGAGGTCGATGCCCGGGACAATCAGCGGCCTGGCGGCTGGGGCTTTGTGTCCTGGCGCTTCTTCCTTCTGCAGTTCGGTATCGAGCACGACAAGGGCCGGCCCGCGCGGAGGGGTCAGTGCCTGGTTGTAAGCCTGCTGAAGCGCCGTCAGCGATTCGTCGAGCGTGCGGGGTTGTGCGTCCCATTTGGTAAAGCCGCGGACCATGGCTGCCATGTCGTTGGCCGTGTGGGACTGAAAGTGTGTGTCGTCGCGACCGGCGATCAGGACCACGGGGATGCGCCCGGAGAACGCCTGGTAGATCGCCATCGAGGAGTTCTGGATGCCAAGCGTGCCATGCAGCAGGGCTGCCATGGGCTTACCCTCAGCCCGGGCATAGCCGCTGGCCATATCGACCGCCGACATTTCATGCAGTGCGGTGATGAACTCGGGCATCCGATTCGGAGGACTGCCGTGGTTGATGATCGATTCCTGCAGGCCTTCGAAGCTCGAGCCCGGGTTCGATGAGATGTACTCGATACCCAGGTCCCTCAGCACGTCGACCATGAGGTCGGATCCCGGCGCCTTGGCTGCCCGATCAACGGCAGGATATTGGACATTCCCCGTCTCGCGAGCCATCTGCGCCGGGGTAGGTGTTGGCGCGCTACCGGACAGCGTTTCGCTGTTTTGTTGCGCTGCCTCGGCGCCCGGAATTCCGGCGGCGAGTGCCGCGGCTCCGGTTGCCGCGCCCTTGAGAAAGCCGCGTCGGCTGACTGGGGTTTTTGAGCCACTTGGTACTTTGGCCATTTTCAACTCCACCCTGTGAGCAGCATCGGACGCAGCTGGAGTTTCCCAGCTTTGGTAGTCGTGCTGACAAATAGTACTGGCTGTTCGGTCCGCGGGGAAAGTCACCAAGACTTATACACCCTCACTCATAAGGACGCTGCAGATGCGGCTTTCCCACCGCCCACTGGCCTGAATTGCCCAGCGCGCCCGGATTTGCAAAGATGCGAACATCAACTCGTCAACCGTGCAATGGAGACTGCCTCATGATTTCACGACGCCAGACTTTGATCGGTGGTGTTGGCGCGCTGATCGCCGCAGCAGTACGCCCCGCGCTGGGTCAGGCTCCGCAAAGCAACATTTCTCTGCGCGGCCGTACGGCGCTGGTGACGGGATCCACCGATGGCCTGGGTCGGGAGATCGCGGGCCGGCTGGGCGCACTCGGTGCTTTGGTGATTGTCCACGGTCGTAATCGCGAGCGGGGTGAAGCTGTCGTAGGGGAGATCCGGAAGCAAGGCCCCGGCGATGCTGTGTTCTACCGCGCCGACCTGGCGTCGCTGGCCGAGGTCAGAACGCTGGCCGATACCATTCTCAAGAATCACAACCGTCTCGATCTCCTCATCAACAATGCCGGCATAGGCGGCGGCGGCAGTGGGCGCAGCACGAGCGCCGACGGGTACGAGCTCGTGTTCGCCGTGAACTATCTGTCGCATTTCCTTCTGACCCAGCGTCTGTTGCCGCTGCTCGAGCGCAGCGCGCCGGCACGGATCATCAGCGTTTCTTCGCTCGCCCAGACGCCCGTGAATTTCGACGACGTGATGATGACTCGCGACTTCAATCCGGGGCGGGCATACGCGCAAAGCAAGCTCGCGCAAGTGCTGTTTACAGTCGAGCTGGCCGGCAAGGTCGACCCGGGGCGCGTCACCGTCAACAGCCTCCACCCGGCCGCTTTCATGGATACGAACATGGTCAGGCAGGGGGGTATCGAGCCCAGGGCAACCGTGGATGAGGGTGCCGATGCGGTCATGCAACTGGCAGTTTCTCCGGCACTCGCGGGCCGCACGGGGCTGTTCTTCAACGGACTGAAGGAAGCCCGCGCCAACGATCAGGCGTATGACGCCGCTGCCCGCGCCAGGCTCTGGAACCTCAGCGTCGAGCTGACGAAAGGGAACGCATGAAGCCGGGTTTGCATGCTTCAACGTAGAGAATTCCTGATCGCGGGTGCGACGCTGCCCGTGGCTGTAGCGCTTGCCCCCACGCGGCTCACTGCGTCACCTTACGTGCGACCTGTTGCCGACGGTGTTATTGCGGTGGTTGATGGGCACTTTCCGGCCAGCGTTTTGTTTGCCCGACGCATACACCTGATGGGGGGCAGCGTTCGGCACATCGCTGGCGACATTACCCCGGTATGGATGGCGTTCCTCGGCGAGCGCGCGCTGCGTGAGGCGACGTTCGTGGGACTCACGACGCCGCAAAGCCTGTTTGCACTGCACCTGATGATGCAGAGCGAGGGATTGCGATTGATTCACCGCGTCGCTCAGACGGCGCATGCTGAAACAGCCGGCTGGGGAGGGCGCGCCGCGTCCGCTGCGCTGGACGCAATTGCCCGGCAACAGGTGCAGGGGCCCTTCGAGTCCTGTCCTTCAATGTGCGCGGAAAATAATAGCGACCTGGTCTCATGGACTCTCGCGCCCATCGGGCGCTACCCGTCCGTGAGCGCGTGACAACAGGTTATCGAATTTCAAGCGAAGGACGGTAACGATGAGATTCCCTCCCGGTGTCAGTGAATCGGACTACGCAGAAGCGCTGCGCCAGTTCGAAGGTGTGGTGGGTAAGGGCAACGTCTACAGCGAAGATGCCGATCTCGATCTGTACCGGGACGGATATTCGATTCTATGGAATGAGCCAGAGGAGCCCATTGCCGCCGGTGCAGTGGCACCGAAGAGCGTCGAAGAAGTCCAGGCGATCGTGCGGATCGCCAATCGCTTCAAGATCCCGCTTTACCCGATCTCGACGGGGAGGAACCTCGGCTACGGGGGTTCTGCTCCGGTTTATTCCCACAGCGTCGTGCTTGACCTGAAGCGCATGAACAGGATCATCGAGATCAATGCAGAACAGCGTTACTGCATTGTCGAGCCGGGTGTCAGCTTCTTCGACCTGTTCGCAGAGCTGCAGCGCCGCAACATCAAGCTGAAGGCCTCCATGCCCGCACCGGGCTGGGGGAGTCCGATCGGCAATGCGATTGATCACGGCCGCGGCGGTCCGGCCGGCGACCATATGCGCAATTCATGCGGCATGGAAGTCGTGCTTGGAGACGGCAAGCTGATGCGCACCGGCATGGGGGCGCTGCCGAACGGCAAGACCTGGGCGACATTTCCTGCCGGGGTCGGCCCCACGCTGGACGGCATTTTCTCGCAGTCGAACTTCGGCATCGTGACGAAGATGGGTTTCAACCTGTTTCCATGGCCTGAAACGTCGCGCTCACTCAGGATCACCACACGCAACTACGACGATCTCGATGCCATGGTTGCCGTGTGTAATGAGCTGCAGGCGCTGGGTGTTGGCGGCGGGGCAGGCGTCGGCAGCCCCCTGCACGAAAAGCTCGCGGCCCAGGGTCTGGAGCCCAAAGGCGGCAGTCCGGCGTCGGAATTCAATCGTCTCGCTCGTGAATACGATGTGGATCTGTTCTCGATGGGTCTCAACTTCTCGGGACCCGACAAGGTGACGCTGGCGCAACTCGAAGTAGCGCGCGAAAAGATCGGCGCTGCCGTTCCGGGGGCCCGCCTCACTGAAACGCCTGTTTCGCGCGCGCCGTCCAGCCATGCCACGGCCACCGACAGGGATGGATTCATCATCGGCAGGCCGAGTCTGCAGCGTTTCTGGGAAGACACGGCGCAGTACAACTGGGACGGCCACCTCTGGTTCTCGCCGCTGTTGCCGCAGACGGGAGCAGAGGTTCGCAAAGCGCAGCAGGTGTTCGGGGACATCTGTCGCGAAGAAGGCGTTTTCTGGGGTTGGCCGGCCACGCTGCTGTACAGCTCTGACGCAGATGGGGGCGGCCTCGACCTGTTATTGCATCGTGAAGAATTTCAATGTCAGCAAGACTGACAAGGCCTACAACCGGCGAACGCTGGCGACGACCACCAGGCTGGTTCGTGCCGCCGCGGAGAACGGCTGGAGCGAATACCGCGCGGCGGCCGCGTTGCAGGAAGTGATCATGGACACGTTCTCGTTCAACGATCACGCCTACATGCGGTTCTGCGAATCCATCAAGGACGCGGTCGATCCGAACGGCATTCTCTCTGCCGGGCGCTATGGCATCTGGCCGAAGCACCTGAGAAAGAACCGCAATGCCTAGAACAATGAGATCGATTGTGCTCGGCGGCGCGCTTGCGATGGCAGTGTCTCCCGCCTATTCGGCAGACGAAGGCCATGGCAAAGCGGTGTACGACCTGTGGTGCTCATCCTGCCACCGTCCGGTCCCGCCCGGCACGACGCCCGTGGCGGGAACGGGATCCCTGGAGCGCAAATATCAGGGCGCCCTCCCTGCGGCGCTCGAACAGCGCACGGACCTTGCCCCCGTCTACATCAAGACGCTCGTGCGTACCGGCATCAAGTCCATGCCCTTTTCGCGCAAGACGGAGATCAGCGACGCCGATCTGGAAGATCTGGTCGCCTACCTCACCAGGAAGCGCTGAATTCATGCAGGAGCTGCCCCGCCCGGAGTTGACGCCCAGGCCGTGGTGGCGTCGCATCAAATGGCAGACAGCTCTTTCGATTGCAGCGTTGGTGATCACCGTTGTCTCGGTGGGCATATGGGTGGCGCGGGATGCCTTGGAGCTGTTTCAGTCGCATCGACCCAGTGAAGGCTCGCTGGTCGTCAATATCAACTCTGCGACTGCGGAAGAACTCGAAACCCTTCCCGGCATCGGCCCGGCGATGGCACAGCTGATTATCCAGGGGCGTCCCTACCAGACGGTCGAAGAGCTTGATCGTGTGCGCGGCATCGGGCCGATTTTGTTCACGAGCTTGCGGCCACTGCTGAGGACCGAAGGCGAGACGGAAAAACTGCCCGATCGCTGAGGAATGGCGGGAACCACTAGTGACTGACTGAAGGGTCAGGCTGGGTTGGCCTTATGAATCCTGGACGAGCGGCGGGGGATACATGAAGACTATCGGTGTTCTGCTTCTGATGGTCGGTTCACTCGTCGGTGCCGGAGCGGTCTGGCTCCTGGTCGTCAGATCCGCGGCGCCTGTGCTCCTTCCGCCTGGCTTCAGCACGGGTGCTTTAGACGACACGAACTGGAACGACGGGGATGTTGTTGCCAATGGCACATGGACAATCGTGGGGGAGGTATCGCGAGAGCCGATCCAGACCTCGAAGATCAGATGCAATCGCGAGCACGGCGAGTGCGTCGAGGCCCGCGCGTACATTTCATTCGGAACAATGTATGTTGCCCTGGACTCCCTCCGGATTCGGGAATGGACGGACACGGCCATCTCGTACGTGAACGAACTGGCGGAGTGCGCCACTGACTTCTACACGATCGATAGAGCTACACAGAGTGTCAGTGGCGAACGTCGCATGAAGAAGTCGGAGGATGCCGCTTGCGGGACGCCGGAGGAGGACAAGCAGCTTGTGCTGGCGTCCGGCAGAGACGCGACCATGGACCCCGGGGCACGAAGCGGAGCGAATATCGCCTTCATCCTTGCGGCCGTAGCCACGATAGCAGTCGCCATGGGATTGCTCATATCAATGAGACGACCACGTTCGGGGTAAGAGCACAACGTTACCGGACAACAGCCCCGGGAGCCAAGCGCTTCCCGGGGCTTCGAACGCAAGCGCAGAGCTATTCAGGTTCCGATCACACCGCCATCATCCTTGGTGATGACGAGGCAGGCGGAGCGCGGCCGTCCCCCCTCAGCCCCTTCGGGCCAGGAACTGAACTGCTTCGGATTGGCGGGAGTCGTTGGCGCCGCTTGGAGCTTCACCGGGATGCTGGATGCCCACGAACATCGTGCGTTCATCCGGAGTGACCATGACGCCCGTAATCTCGCAGACCCTCGGACCGACGAGGAAACGCCTTGTCTCGCCGGTTTCCGGATCCGCGCACAGCATCTGGTTGTTGCCAAAGCCGGCATAGGCACCCGAGTTGATCGTGCTGCCGGAAACATCGGTCTGGATCCAGAGGCGGCCGCTCGGTGCCACATAAATGCCATCGGGAGAGCCGTACTTGTCGCCGACGATTGTGGACCCGTGCGCCGGCATTCGCCGGATCGCCGCAGAGGGCGAAGATGTCCCAGCCGAAGGTCGGCTCAGTCCAGTCCTTGTCGTAGTACCACTTGATGATGTGGCCATACAACATTCGGCGGGGCGGGGGTTGGCCGGAGTCGATAGGCGAGGATTCGTTCCTGTGCCACGACCGCTGTTATTGGTCAGAGTCACGATGGCAGTCAGCGAATCAGGGAACGTATCGATCCATTCAGGGCGATCCATTTTCGTGGCACCGACGAGATCGGCGGCGCCGCGCGTGTTGATCAGAATGTCGTTCAGCGACCAGCCTGTCGAGCGCGGGTTGCGCCGGAGTGAGCGGGCATCCATTCGCCGCTACCATCGGCGTTGAACTTGGCCGACGTATAGCGTGCCGTCATCGAGCGGGTTGATGCCCTGTGCCCTGCGCCTTGCGCCAGGGCAGGCGCGAACGTAGCGGTAGATGTATTCGTTCTGCTCGTCGTCGCCCGTGTAGACGACGACGCGTCCATCGCGTGCTTCCTGGACCCACGCGCCTTCGTGCTTGAAGCGTCCGAGCGCAGTGCGCTTGACCGGGTCGAATTCGGGATCGAAGCTATTGAATCTCGACCACCCAGCCGAAGCGGTTGGGCTCGTTCGGTTCTCTGATTGGTGTCGAAGCGCTTGTCCGTGGTGTACCACAGGTTGACGGGGCTGGCGCCCCACGCCGTAGCGGCGCTCCATTCCGGTCAATGGTTCTGCGGGTGTGGCGACCTTGCGGAAGTAGCCGTTGAAGTTTTCTTCGCAGGCGAGGTAGGTGCCCCAGGGCGTGTAGCCCATGGCGCAGTTGTTGAGCGTTCCCAGCACCCGGCGGCCGGTGGGATCGACGCTGGTCTTGCAGCCGCGTCGTCACCGGCAGCAGGTCCGCCCATGCGGATCGGCGTCATTGCCGGTGATCCGCCGTGCATATTCTCGACGGACGTTCTACTTCCCATTCGCCGCGTTCGCCAGCGCCGTCGTGCGGTCCCATCGCCAGTGTCCACTGCGCGCCTTCCTTCCTGATTTCGATGATCGACACACCATGAGCGTTCTGCGATTTGCTGGTCTTTTCCGCGGTCCAGTTGGCGGTACCGTCGGGGAAGAGCAGAACATCGTCGGTGTACTCATTGTTCTGTACCAGCAAGCCGTGCGACGACGAGCCCCGGAAGGGGAAGTACACCATGCCGTCGTTGTGCATGCCCCACTGCCAGGCCTGTTCGTACGCGCTGTTGCTGGCATCGTCCTTGAATTCCGGGCCGTCGGACACCGGGTCGCCCCATGCGATCAGCACTTCTGCCGTGTAACCTTCAGGCACGACAACCGTATCGTCGCTGGAGGTCGGGATACCCTGGAATCCGAGCAGCGGCGGACGGGGCTTGCCGCGACCGTTCGCTTCCGCCGGAACTGCGGCAAGCAGAGAACCTACGCCACCGAGCGACGCTGCAACGGCAGCAGCCACTCCGGTACCGACTACTTGCCTGCGCGAGAGACGCGCGGTCATGACTGATTCAAACGTTTCGTTGGCTGATTCGTTGGCAATGATGCCGTCGTCAATACTCGACATGGTGGTTTCCTCCTGGTGGCGGCCCTTGCAGTCCGGCTGCTGCCCGGGTAGCACCGGGGCAACAGATCTCGGGGCACGGTAGACTGCAGTTGTTGCCAACGCGTGAACGCTCTCTGACGGATTTGTGGAGGCCCTCCGCTGACGAAGGGTGATCGTTGATTGACAACATTCAAGGAACTTAACTGGAGACGGGTTGCGCATGTCCACAATGAAAGGCAAGGTTTGTCTCGTCACCGGCTCGACCAACGGTATCGGGGTGGTTACTGCAGAGGCCCTGGCCGCACAGGGCGCCGAGGTGATCGTTCATGGCCGCAACGCTGCCCAGGTGGAGGCGGTGGCTGCGAGTATTCGCGAGCGCACGGGCAACCCACTGGTTTCGGGGCTGGTCGCCGATTTCACGTCACTCGATGAGGTGCGACGACTCGCGGCGCAGGTCATTGCCCGCCATCCACGGCTCGACGTACTCGTCAACAATGCGGGCGGCGTTCTCTCCGACTATCGACTCACCAAGGATGGGTTTGAATGGCACTTCGGTGTGAACTACCTGGCGCAGGTTCTGCTGACTCAGTTGCTGCTGGATGCGCTCAAGGCAGCTGCACCCTCGCGCGTGGTCAACGTTTCATCCTCCGCGCACAAGGGGCAGGTATTGCCGCTCGATGATCTGAACTTCATGCGCGGGTTCAAAAGCATGCCTGCGTACGGGCGCTCGAAGTTTGCACTGAATCTCTTCACGTTCGAGCTCGCGCGGCGACTGGCCGGCACGCAAGTCACAGCCAACGCCCTGCATCCAGGAGTCGTCTCGACAAACATATTCAGTCAGGCACGCCCCCCACTACGGTGGATATTGCAGATTGCGAGGCCTCTCATGCTGACGCCGGAGAAGGGAGCCCGGACTTCAATCTATCTGGCCTCATCACCCGACGTTGCGGGCGTGACGGGGGAGTACTTCGACAATTCCCGTCCCGCGCCCTGCGACCCGAGGTCGAACGACCCCGAGACGGCGCGTCTGTTGTGGGAGAAGACGACGCAGCTATTGCGCTGAACGGTGCCGGTGCACAACGTCAGCATCCGCCTACGAGTATTCACGAAGTCGTCCGGTATTCCGAATCAGGACGATCAAGGACGATAGCCTCAACAGCTGATGGACCCCTGTAGATCCTGGGCCACGGCTCCGAGCCCGGATTGGTCAAGCTGATCCGGGCTTTTCCTTAAAGGGAGGGTTCGTCCGATGGCTATGACGTTGCCTTACGATGAATGGATCGCCGCGAAAGGGGAGCTCAAGGCTCTACAGCGCCGGGTCGACATGACCAATCTGCGGCACTTGCAGCCGATGCTGTGGCGAGTCCACCGAACGCTCGCAATCGACTGCGCGCCGAAGGTTGCAGCAGCGGAACTCAAGTGGGTCGCGGAGGGGATGAAGGCCTATCCCTGGCTGCGCAAATCAGCAATCGATCTTGCCAACCAGATCTACGCTTTTCCACTCGCCGCCAGCGCCCCGCACGGGTAGTCGCACCAGAACCATTGATTGCGTCATGAGGCCTCCGTGTGAGACGGCGCTTACACCGGAACAGGGATCAGCATCGACTGCGTTTAAGGGTGCTCATACGGCAAGCTCTGCCAGGAAGGCCACTACGTGAGTGCGCTACTACGGGAGAGCAACGGTGAACCAGAACTTCACGATTGGGGCGATTGTCGGCGCGCTCGCCATCACGGCGGGCGGTGCGTTTGCCGGCTACAAGGCGATGAATTCCGGCACCAGTGCGAAAGTTGTCAGCGTGACGCCGGCGACCCGCACCATCAGGACCCCCAGGGAAGAATGCCGCGACGAAGCGGTGACCCGCCAGAAAGAGGTCAAGGATGACAATCGCCTCGTGGGCACGGGCATCGGCGCCGTGGTCGGAGGCCTCCTCGGCAATCAGGTTGGAGGCGGCGACGGCAAGAAGCTGGCGACCGTAGCCGGCGCAGCGGCGGGCGGCGTGGCCGGCAACCAGATTCAGAAGAAGATCCAGAATGGCAGTACCGAGACAGTGGTCGAGAAGCGATGCACGACCGCTTATGACACACAGAAGGTCGATAACGGCTTTGAGGTGGTGTACACGCTGGATGGCCAGCAGCACACCATCCATATGGATCATGACCCGGGCAGCAGGATCCCCGTGAAAGAGGGCCGGCTGGATATCTGATTGCAGAATGAAAGCCCACGTCGTTGCGTTTCTGTTCGTTGCGCTGGCAGCGAGTGCAGTGGCGGCGAACGCCCAAAAAGCGTTACCGGAAGCCGGCCCGGCAGTGGCGTTGCAAGAGCGGTACGCCGCATTGCGCGAGCAGCTCCGGAACAGCCCGCTGCAGGAAGGGCTCTATCTGGAATCCACGGAGAGTCCGGGTACCTTGCGCGGCGATGTGTACGCCGTCGTCGACCATCCGTTTGCCACGATCAGCAATACCTTCACCAGGCCTGACAACTGGTGCGAGGCATTGATTCTGCACCTCAATGTGAAGCTCTGCAGGGCGGGAGTCCGCAGTGAAGTGTCCGTGCTATCGATTGTCATCGGCAGAAAGGTCGACGAACCGCTCAATGATGCGTATCGAGTCGAGTTCGTGTACCGCGTCACCGCGTCGGTACCGGGCTACACGGAGATTGCGCTCGATGCCCGCAATGGTCCGCTCGATACGCAGAACTACCACATCTCGCTGGAACTGACTGGTCTGGACGACGAGCGGTCATTCCTGCACCTGCGGTACTCCTACGATTACGGTCTCAAGGCGCGCCTCGCGATGGGGGCGTATCTCGGGACGATCGGCAGTGGCAAGTCAGGTTTCACGACGGCAGTCGGTGAGAAGGGCGGCCCCCCACGACTTGTCGGTGGCATCCGTGGCGCACTGGAGCGCAACACGATGCGCTACTACCTGGCTCTGGACGCGTATCTGGGCGCGCTTGCGACTCCGGCCGATCGGCGCTTCGAGGAAAGCATCGAGCGATGGTTCGCCGCCACAGAGCGCTACGCCCTCCAGCTGCATGAAGTCGAGCATGACGACTACATCGCGATGAAGCGCAGCGAATACCTGCGCCAACGGACAACCGTAGGCAAGCTGCAATGAGTCTGCAGAACGATGCTAGAGGCCTGCGACAATCCTCCGGATTTCGTCTGGCGTGCGTTCCCCCGCGAGCGGTGAGCCCGGCTGCAGGTACTTGCCCATTGCAAGACCGCCGATCAGGACGGGTTCGTAGCCGATGTCGCGTATCAGACGCGAAGCCAGATCGATCGCTTGACGATCATCGCCGACCATCGGCATGCCAATGCGCTGCTGCTCCTTGTCCGCTGCGCCCATCCGGGCTGCGCTGATCAGATTGAAGGCACGCACGATACGGGCGCCCGGCAGCAGTTCCGCGGACGCGAGACCGGCACCCTTCTCGGCTGCCCAGTTCGCGATGTCGCCGTCACGCTGGCAAACGGGTTGCTCGTGTCGATCACGATCTTGCCTTTGAGCACATCCGCAAGCTCCTTGCCGAGATCAGGCAACGCCCGGTACGGAACTGCGAACAGTACGGCATCCCCGAATGAAACGGCGTCCCGTGGTGTTCCGGCACTGGCATTCGCACCGACCTCGCGGCCAGCGCCTTGTCATCGTCGATGCTGCGCGATGAAAACATGACCTGTGGCCGGTCTTTGCCCACAGACGACCGAGAGCACCACCGACATTGCCGGAGCCAACGATGCCGATCCTGATCCAGCTCGCGTCCGGGCTCGCCGCGCGCCCTGCGAGCGGCAGCCCCATGAGCGCCAGCGCCGCAGTCGTTCCAGCCATTTCCATGAATCGACGGCGACTCAGATGTGTCAGGGGTCTTCACGACAGATCTCCGTGTTGAATACCGGCGCTGATTGTCACAGCGAGGAGTGGGGTTTGCATTTGTGGAACGATTGACACGTGGCTAGCGGTTGTCGTAGCGGTTGTAGTCCAGTACACCCGATGTGAGCGGCTCGCTCTTGCGATAGTCGTTCATGACCTGGTCGCTCACCGACCAGAACCTGGTATCGGTCCGGCGCACCCCGAAACGATCAAGCAACCGGCTGTAGTCCGACTCGCTGCGCAGCGAGGCGATCGACTGCACCAGCTCCGGTATCCGTGCGGGAGTGACCTGCAGGAAGACGTTGGGATAGGCCGTCAGCACGCCATTTGCAATGGTCAAGGTATCCTCCGGCACCAGGCGGCGTTCCGCTTCGCCGAACATCGACGAGATATTGGTATAGGCGCTGTTACTGAGCAGCGTCAGCAGCCCGTGGCCTTGCACTTTGATGATGACGCCTTGTGGCATCAGCGACGCCGGTACCCCGCTCACGTGGTTCAGTTTGTCCAGCTCAGCCACGCTGGCGGCCGGCAGGCCCGATCGATTCAGGTCGTAGCCGTGGTTGGCGGCTTTGGCGACGCGCCGTTGCAGCGCTGCGAACAGTTCCTGCTTGTACTCGGTTGTTTTGTACTCGTATGGCGTCGGCAACTCTTCATGCTCGAAGTAGGCGTTCAGATATTCCTGAACGCTGTCTTCAGCACCCCGATACCAGTTCGTCACTTCCGCCCGACGCTGCGTTTCCGGGAAGAACGCCAGGAAATTCATCTCCGATTCCATACGCAGAAAATCCATGTACATGCGCGTCATCGCCTGATGCGACGCGGAGCCGTACACATCAAAGCCCGCAACCAGCAGGTAGTGGATACGTTCCAGAATCGGGTAATCGATCAGCCAGGCTGTCTGGGGTTGCTCGCCCACCAGGCCCTGCACGACTGTCGCACTGTCGAAGTGGCGAAACACCGTCAGCGCCGCATTCGGATTGACGCCGCCACCGTCCCAGAACGTTCCAAGCTGAGTGCGCTCCAGCGCATCGCGGTTGGCGCGCAGGAACTCGCCCTTTGCCTGCAGATAGGCCTGTTGTGCCTTGGCATAGCTGCGCCAGGACGCGATGGACCAGAAACCGCTTTCTGCTTCCGCGGGCAGGCGCAGGTGCTGGTCCTGCGCGGCCAGAAAATTCGCAAACTGCGTCGATGTTCCGGTCTGCGGCGGCGTGAAAAACACCCAGAAGCGATCCTGGATTACATTGAGCGCCACGTTGCCGCGACACACCGGGCCCTTGATGAAGTTCATCACCGTGAATTGCGCCTCGTCCAGCAGGAAGCTGTGTCGCGAGGTGTAGGGGATGGGTTCGTAAGTGACGAACGGGTTCGACGCCGTCTTCGGGTCGTAGCCGGGCAGCTGCGTCACCGTGTAATCGGTGTCGATGAACCATTGCTTCCATTTGTCGCGGCGCGCAGGTGACAGCCGATAGGGCATGTGCGTCTTGGCAATCACGCTCGCCGGGTCGCGCCACAGCCGGTAATACACACGGGTCACACCGGGATCGTCGTAAGGCCGACGAGAGGCGATCATGTCCAGCGGTTGACCCGGCGGTGTGCGCGAACGCACCAACTTGAAGAACACGGTATTTGGGCCGGCGTCTTCCAGATAGAGATGCGCGATAAAGAGATGCTCGTACAGATAGCGCGCTGCCAACTGATGCTTGAGGCTCTCGCCGTTGAACAACGATTCCCAGTATTCCACTTCCCTGACCAGAGAGGCGCTCAACGGTTTGACGGCGGCCGAAGGCGCGCCAGCCGACAGCCAATCGAGCAGTTTGCGGTTCTCGGTGGTGCTGATCGCCGGCAGCCCGAACGGCATGCCCCATTGCGGAAACCTTGCGGCAAAGGCGTCGAATTCCTCGATCTTCGGGCACTGCTCTGCACGATCGAGTGAAAGATCGAAGGTCGCGGGAAGGGTCTTGTCTGTCGTCAATGGATGTTGCTGCTTCAGGTCCAGCATCCTCGCCACCAGGCCCGCTTGCAGGTTGGCTTGCGGCGAATTCTCACGTTCGTTGAGGACCGCATGAAACTTGCGCTCGCGCCATTCCGCCGTGGTTTGCGCGTCCTCAAACAGGCGGCTGAGCGAGCCCTGAGTCAAGCGGGACGCCTGATACACCTTCTCCTTGGTGCCGCCGCGTAGCAGGCCTTCGAAAGAATCCAGTTTCAGCTGGCACGGCGCGTCGTAGCAGCCGTGACAGACCAGGCAGCGCTGCTCCATGATGGGCTTGATATCGCGCTGGTATTCGATCGGTGCACTCGCGACCGGCACGAATTCCTTCGCCGTTTCCGTGCCAAACAATGCATCGAAATTGCGCACTGCCAGCGCCGAGCAACCCGCGAATACAATTGCTCCAGCGATAACGAAGACTCGACGCAAGCCACCCACCCTCATTTAGGAGGCAGATTCACTTTGCGATCCGGCGGCACGCGCTGGTCCACCGTGTTCAGCAGAATCGCGGTCATTACATAGTCGCCGAGGCTCATCGACAGTTCGATCATTCCCTGCTTGCCGAACAGCTCAACCACTTTGGCGTACAGGGCGGAATCGAGTTTGTGCTGCGTGAGCAACTGGCGGCCGAATTGAATCACTACACGGTCCTTTTCGGGAAGTCCGTCCAGGGGCCGGTTGTAACGAATCGCATCGATCGTGGCCGCGCTCACGCCGGCGCGTACGGCGGCGGGTTCGTGGCCGGCCCATTCGTATTCCTGGTCATATTCGCGCGCGGCGATGAGGGTGCAGATCTCGAAATAGGCTGGACCGACGACTGTCTTGCGCAGCAGCTGGTTGATCCGGTCATACGGCTCAGCCACGGCAATGCTGTACATGCTGGCAGCGGGAGGGCCCATGCGGGGAAGTTCTTCCTGCTTGCCTGTTACGGCAGTGTTGATGGCGTCAAAAATCCGCTTCCCTTCGGCGTCCAGACTGCTTCGGGTCAGGAAGGGGAGGCGGGAATAGGACTGCGAATCGATATCGGCCGGAAGCGTGGCAGCCTGGGCGGTCACGGACGCAGCCAGGAGAATCAAAGTCAGGAATCGCATAAGTGCCCCTTGCAGTAGCTGACGAAAATCCGTGTTCCGATGTCGGAGGTTCAGGCAGGAACTCCGCCCCTGTATAGCCAGTCCACTGCCTGTTCGTCCGGGCAAATGGCCTGGCCGACGACACGCAGATGCGCGGCAATTTCATCCGTCATGCCATCTTCGCGTGCTGCGCCGAGCTGGCCTTTCCTGATCATCGCTCCACTGTTGAGAGGCTGGACGCGCAAATGACTGCCCGCCTCGAACTTTCTCTCGTTGGCTTTCATCCACGGGAAGCCAGTGTATTGCAGAATGGCCGGCCATCGATCCGCAGCGGGGGTGACTCCCAGAAAATCCGCGATCCGGCGGACGGATCCTTCATGGTCCTTCTTCATGTCGGCAAAGTGCAGAAAGAGAACATTCGGTTCGTGACGCAGCGGCCACCACGCGGCGAGGAAGCCGAAGAACATGCCCTGCATGCCGTTCGGGCTGGCGACCTCGTTGTAGAAGCTGCGGAAATCGGGGCGCGTCAGTGCCGCCCTGGGAACGCCCCAGAGTTCGTACCAGGCGTCGGAATGTTCCTCGAGGAAGGGCTTGAAAGACACGAAGGCCTCTTCCGGGTTGCGACCGATGACCAGGTACTTGATGTTTTTCCCTGATCCTGCACGGAAGAACGGGACTGCAGGCGGCGCAGAATGGGTCTTGAATGCGCGAGGGCGGTCATGCGGCATCGCCGCAAGCCGTGCATATACATCCTCGGGTGTATCGGCCGGACTCTCGAGAAACTCGATCCACGGCACTTCCTTGTAGATGCTGTCAAAGTCCGGTTTGCCGCCGTGAATCAGCTGATAGACGATGTTCATCGCCCACGTGGTGCCGCTCTTGGCGGGCACCGAGATCACAATATCGCCGTCGCGCCAGTCAATGCCCTGTTGCATGCCGGGCTGTATCCAGGGCACAGGCGAACGTCTTTCAGCACTCATCTGTCGATCCCCCCAAAGCTGGCGCAGAAGTCTGGGCCTTCTGACTGGTGTTTGCAAAACCAAAGTGGTCAGAATCATTTGTCCACTTGCGTGCCTTGTCACTCCTCACCCATGATTCCTCTTGCTGTATTGTCCGCAATCGCGCTGCACAACATGAAGCGGTCCCCCTTCGGAGCCAAGGAACATGACTGGAACCAGCACGTCACTATCCCGAATCATGGTCTGCGGACTGGCGTTATTTTGTGCATCCGCCGGCGCACAGACAAACCCGGACAGCAGGAAAAGCGCGACCCGTGCACAGGCGCTTGCAGCGATTGACAAGGCAGACATCAATGAATTGCGCGCGCTCCTGAAAAATCAGGAAGGGCGCCTGCAGAACATTGAAGACATCGAAGCCATCAGCCGACTGACGCGTGCCTACGGTTACTACGTCGACAAGAACCTGTGGGATCAGGTTGTTGAACTGTTTGCCGAGGATTCGAGTGTGGAACTGAATCAGCGCGGCATCTTTGTCGGCAAAGCCGGTGTACGGCGGATGTTCCTGGAAAAAATGGGAAGAGGTCAGGTCGGATTGACTCGGGGACGCCTGTTCAACCATTTCCAGATCCAGGAAATCGTCACGGTGGCCGCTGATGGCCAGACCGCGCAGGCCCGCTTTCGCAATTTCGCCCAGGTTGCCGGATTCGGGTCGGTCAAGCAGGCATGGACTGAAGGCATTTACGAGAATACCTACGTCAAGGAAGCAGGTGTCTGGAAATTCTCCAGAATGAAATACTGGGGAACGTACTACACGCCCTATGATCAGGGTTGGGCTGGCGAGCAACTGTCCAGCATCAATGGCACCGGCATTTCTGAAGGTGCTGATCTGCCTTCAACCGATGGCGGCGTGTTTTTTCCGGACGTTTACTATCCGCCGTATCACTTCGTCAATCCGGTGACCGGCAAGGCCGTCGACGTCAGCGGCTTGAACGCCAAAGCCGCTGCCGAGCGTGCTTCACTGGCGACAAAGCCGGATTCCACCCGCAAATAGTTGCGTTGCTATTCCGGCGTCAGCCGCGGCAGGCGGATGAGGTCGATGGTATCGGGGAGACCCGATGAGCGTTGGGTCCGTGTACCGAATGCGCGGGTGAAGGAGAGATAGACCGACATGACTCTGGCGGTGGCCGCCAGCGACTGGCCGGCGGTCATGGTCACCGAATTGAAGGCCCCAAAACGCATACGCTGGGTGAGCGCGACCAGCGCGGCAGTGACATCCGACAGAGTCGTTTCGGTCGCGTAGACAACCGCCAGGTTGCTGGCGTCTCCCGTATTCATGCCGAGACTCGCTACGGTGCTGCGGAGGGTCGGGTCCGATGAAGTGCCGGTGCCCACTCGCTGAAAGCCCGGGCTTTGCACGAGCGTCCGGACGTTCAGATCAAAAAGCGGGTTCGAATGTTCGAAGCTCAGACGCGCGAGCCACCCCGAACTGTCTGCGTCCTGGCTCGAAGCGAGCCCGACGGATGCCTTGCCCAGCGAACTGAGGCTGCGAGCCAGACCAATCCCGACGCTGCTGCCCTGCCTGTTCAGATATTCGCCGTGCCCTTCGAGCGTGAGCCCAAGCGGCATCCCGCACACAACGCGTACGTTAGTGAGCCACTCTCCATACTCATTGCTCTTGATCGCATAGTCCTTGCGCACCCTGCCGAGATCCATGGCGTAATTGCCGCAGCCGGGTTCCGTCAGGTGAATGGCAGTCATCAGTGGCTGGGTGACCTGCAAAGTGCGTCCGAGCGAATCGCGAGTGACAAACTTGACGCTGTTGGCGCCCACAACCTGCACTCTGCCCTGCACCGACAGGCCCTGCCGCGCCAGGTGGCTGTCGGGCGAGTTCGTACTGCTTAACAGTGCATCGACGCTCGAAGGTAGAGCCGCGATTCCCGGCGCTGCAAGACGGGATGAGGCAATGATGTCGTCGCGCAGATCGAGACTGGAACCGAGCTGCACGCCGGCGAAACGCAGCGGATTGCCGCCGTTACCGGGCATGCTGATGGTGTCGCCAAGCCGCAGTTGTGCAGCACCCTCATTCAGTCGACGAGTCCAGCTGGATTCGAGTCGGGTGAGGTCAGTCGCCGGTGCCGTGCTTGAAGTGGTGAAGACCGACTTGACCGTGTCAGAACCGGTCTCGACCGTGGTCTTGAACAATTGTTCATTCGCTTTGATCCGCTCGGCGGTAACCGAGACCGGGCCGGGTGCAACAGGTTTTGCTTCTGTAGCGCGACCCGTGACTGCCACGGGTTCGATGGGCGCTGTTCGTTGCTCGGGCGCAGAGGCGCAGCCGGCCAGCAGTGCGAGCAGCGATGGAAGGAGCAAGTAGCGTGACATGGGCGCTTCCTGTTGACGTGACCAGCGGCGGGCATTGCTCGCAGGCTGGCCGATCCGCGGGTTGCATTGCGTGACGCTTAAGTTAACTCCGCATGCGGCTGCCGACCGTGCATCGGTCACAACTGGGGGCACCAGGCAACAACAAATGTGTGGCGAGACAATCACCACCCGGTCCGATGCCCGTTGTAATTGTTGCAGCACCCGGACTGATCGTACCGGGTTCAATCTGCTGACTCATATGTCGCGGATGAGCGTCAAACCCCGGCAACGATGGCTTTGACGCCGGCTCTGGCAATCTGCGCATCCTGATCTGACCTGACGCCGGAAACACCGATGGCGCCGATGCAGATCCCGTCGACGATGACGGGGACCGCGCCTTCAAGCAACGTCACATCAGGCACCGACAGGTAGGCGTTGCGGCCGTTCTTGACTGCTTCCTCGAAAAACCCTGATTCCCGACGAGCGCGAGCCGCCGTGCGGGCTTTCTCGAGGGAGATCCGTGCATTCAATGGAGTCGAATCACCGAGACGAATGAACCCGAGCAGATGGGCGCCATCGTCGACCACGGCAATGGAAACGTTGGGCCAGCCATTGCTCTCGGCCTCTGCTTGCGCGGCTGCCAGGGCCGCTTGTATGTCGCTCGTCTCGAGGGTCATTCTGGGTTTCATTGTCTGTCTCGCTTCATCCAGTCGTTACGGTTCTGAAATCAATGTGTGCCCGGCGCAATCAGCAACTGCTCCAGCAGTCGCGCGACGTGGAGTGCTTCACGTTGCGCACCGGCTTGAATCTGGTGCCGGCAACTCGTCCCGTCCGCCACAACGACAGCATTGGGTGCCCGGCGGATGGCAGGTAACAGGCTCGCCTCCGCCATCTGCATGGACAGTGCATGGTGTTCCGCCTCGTAGCCGAAGCTGCCGGCCATGCCGCAGCAGGAACTCTCAATCAGTTCCGGCTTCGCGCCCGGAATGAGCCGCAATACTTCCATGATGGGACTGACGGCTGCGAAGGCCTTCTGGTGACAGTGGCCATGGACGAGGAGGGGGCCCGGGGCGGGCTTCAGGGAGATCGCGAAGCGTTGAGCCTGCAGTTCGCGGGCGACGAATTCTTCGAAAAGAAATGCCTGGGCGGCCACCGTCGTGGCTGCTTCACCCAGACCCAGCACCAGCGTTTCGTCTCGCAGCGTCAGCAGGCAGGAGGGTTCGAGACCTACGATCGGGATCCCTTGTCGCGCAAACGGTGCCAGGGCGTTGAGTAATTCGCCGGCCGCTGTCTTCGCCTGATCGATCATGCCCACGCTCAAGTAAGTACGGCCGCAACAATAGTGGCCGCCGGATTTCTCCACGGTGTGCAAGGTATAGCCCGCAGCGCCCAGCACACGTGCCGCTGCGAGCGCATTCTCGGTGTCGAAGGTGCCGTTGAAAGTATCGACGAACAGCACGGCCGCCCGATCACCCCGCGCAGCGGCTGCAAGCGTCTCCGTGGCGGTGGCAAACGGGATGCTGCCCTGCCTGTTCCAGAACGTGTCAGTGCGCCACTTTGGCAACGTGCGGGCTGCGGCGAAACCCAGCAGCTTCTCGCTCAGCCATGCCGCACCGGGAACCGAGTCGCGCAGATTGGGCAGCCACGAAACACGGCTTGCAAGGGCGGCATACGCCGGCAGTCTGCCCACCAGAGTGTCCCTGAGCGTATGACCGTGGCGCGCCTTGTAATGAGCCAGGAATTCGATCTTCATCTTCGCCATGTCGACGCCCGTCGGACATTCGCGCTTGCACCCCTTGCACCCCACGCAGAGCTCCATGGCTTCCCGGACAGCCGGACCGGTGAGGGCATCCCGTCCGAGCTGTCCTGACAAGGCGAGTCGCAGCGTGTTGGCGCGGCCCCGGGTCAGATGCTGCTCGTCGCGGGTGACGCGATAGCTCGGGCACATCGTACCGGCATCGAACTTGCGGCAATGGCCGTTGTTGTTGCACATCTCCACGGCTTTCGCGAAGCCGCCGCTCGGATCGCCGCCCGTGCCCGGCGCCGTGGTGGCTTCCGTGACCGGATCGTTCTGCACATCCCAGCGTGACCAGTCGAGAAAGGGCTTGAGGGGCGCGATCCGGTACGGGTGCGGTGCGGACGGGGGCGCAAAGCGGAACAGGGCAGCGTCATCCATCTTGGGTGGATCCACGATCTTTCCCGGATTGAACATTCCTTGCGGGTCGAGGTGCTGCTTGATCGCACGAAACGCTTGCGCCAGCGCGGGGCCGAATTGCCACGCAATCCATTCACCCCTGCACAAGCCATCGCCATGCTCTCCGCTGTAGGCTCCGCGGTACTTGTGCACCAGCGCCGATGCTTCCTCGGCAATAGCGCGCATCTTTGCGGCGCCGCCATTCGGGCCGTCCTGTCTCATGTCGAGGATAGGCCGTACGTGCAGGGTGCCGACCGAAGCGTGCGCGTAAAAAGTGCCGTGCGTACCATGCCTCGCAAAGACTTCGTTGAGCGCGTCCGTGTAGTCGGCCAGGTGTTCAAGCGGCACTGCACAGTCTTCGATGAAGCTCACCGGCTTGCCATCGCCCTTGACGCTCATCATGACGTTGAGGCCTGCCTTGCGGACTTCCCACAGATTCTTCTGGGCAGTGGCGTCGAGCATTTCCACTACTGAACCGGGAAGACCGAGATCACCCATCAGTGTGACGAGCTGCTTGACCTTGAGCTCGAGTCCGGCCGCATCGTCGCCTGCGAACTCGACCAGCAGGATTGCGGCCGGTTGACCGAGCAGTGCGGTTTGCATCGTCGGGCGGAATGCCGGATTGGCAAGTGCCAGTTCAATCATGATGCGATCGACGAGCTCAACCGCCGTGGGGCCGAGCTTGACGATGTGCTGGGCCGCGGCCATGGATGCACGGAAAGTCGGAAAGTTGACGACTCCGAGCGCCCGCTTGCCCGGAAGCGGAGCAAGCTGCAGCTTCAGGCTGCGCGTATACGCCAGCGTGCCCTCCGACCCGATCAGCAGATGCGCGAGATTGACGCTACCGTCGGTTGTGTAGGGGCGCTCACTCTGATTGTCAAAGATGTCGAGGTTATAGCCCGCGACGCGACGCAGCACCTTGGGCCACCGGGCCTCGATATCGCCGCGATGCCGCACCGCCAGCGTACGGACGAAATCCGCAATGTCCAGCGCGCGGGAAGTCAGCGTGTCAACAGGCCCGAACTCAAGCAGTGACCCGTCCGCCAGCCACGCGTTCGCCCCGAGCACGTTGTGCACCATGTTGCCGTAGGCGATGGATCTGGAACCGCAGGAGTTGTTGCCCGCCATGCCGCCCAGCGTCGCTTGCGCACTCGTCGATACATCCACTGGAAACCACAGATTGTGCTTGCGGAGTGCCGCATTCAGATGATCCAGAACGATACCCGGCTGCACCGTCACCGTTTGTGCTGCGGGATCAACGTCGAGGATGTGATTCAGGTGCTTCGAACCGTCGATCACCAGCGCAGCGCCGGTTGTCTGGCCACATTGACTGGTGCCGGCTCCTCGCGGCAGCACCGGCACCTGCAGCTCGCGTGCGATAGCCAGAGCCGAAGTGACATCTTCCTCCGTCCGGGGAACCAGCACTCCCACCGGCATGATCTGGTAGATGGACGCGTCAGTGGCGTAGCGGCCCCGGGAGGCACTATCGAAAAACACCTCGCCCCGGGTGTCTTCACGCAACCGGCGTTCCAGTGCAGCGCTGACGTCATTGACGTGAGGTGCCTTGCCGGCTGTAGTCGTATCCGCCATCTGTTTTGTTCCCCTTGATGGATCTTGAGTTCACTTGGGCCCGCCAGTCAATCGCAAGGACGGCCAGAGACGGGGAAGCAACCCCGAGGAGACGCTGATGGGGAAACATTAAATTGCATTTTGCATGCGAACGATGGAAAACTCGGCGCCGTTGATTCTTCGCTCTGGTCTTCGCTCTGGGGGGTTGCGATGCTCAAGCTCGATTTCCATCCAACCGGCAGGCACTTCCTGCAGATTCCCGGCCCGAGTCCCGTACCCGACCGCATCCTGCGGGCGATGAGTCTGCCGACCATCGATCATCGCGGGCCGGAGTTCGCCGTCCTGGGCACGAAGGTGCTCGCTGGTATGCAGGCCATCTTCAAGACCCGTCACCCGGTCATCATTTACCCCGCATCGGGAACCGGTGCATGGGAAGCGGCGATGTGCAACACGCTGAGCCCCGGCGACCCGGTGCTGATGTACGAAACCGGTCAGTTCGCGGCGCTGTGGGTGAAGCTGGCGAAGCGCCTGGGGCTGGTTCCTGAGGTGTTGTCCTGGAGCGGCGCAGATGAGCTCATGCCGCACGCACCGGGTTGGGGTCGCGGCGTGCAGGCGGACCTGATCGAGCAGCGTTTACGCGAGGACAGGGAGCATCGCCTCAAGGCTGTTTGCGTCGTCCACAATGAGACCTCCACGGGCGTCACTTCCGACATTGCAGCAGTCCGCAGGGCCATCGACGCGGCACGGCATCCCGCGATCGCTGCTGGTGGATACCATCTCAGGCATTGCGAGCGCCGACTATCGCCATGACGAATGGGGAGTCGATGTCAGTATCGGCTGTTCGCAGAAGGGACTGATGCTGCCACCCGGCATCAGCTTCAATGCCGATCTCGCCACGTGCGCTCGAGGCCATGAAAACGGCGCGCCTGCCGCGTTCCTTCTGGGCCTGGGACGAAATGCTCGAATTCAATCGTGACGGTTATTTTCCCTACACGCCCAGCACCAATCTGCTCTATGGACTGGCGGAAGCCATCGACATGCTGCTGACAGAAGGTCTCGACAAGGTCTTCTTGCGGCACCAGCGCTGGGCCGCGGGCGTGCGCGCTGCCGTCGTCAGCCTGGGGATTGCCCCTGCAGTGCGTCGATTCGAAGTGCCACTCGCCGGTTCTGACCGGAGTCGTGACCCCGGTTGGCGTTGACGCTGACGCCCTGCGTCGACTGATTTACGAGCGCTTCGATCTGTCGCTCGGCACCGGACTCGGGAAGCTGAAGGGCCGGATGTTCCGTATCGGCCACCTGGGTGACAGCAGCGACCTGACACTGCTGGCCGCATTGGCCGGTTGCGAGATGGGGTTCCAGCTGGCCGGTGTGAAGATCGGGGGCAGTGGCGTGATTGCCGCGATGGAGTACTTCGCTCAGCATGCGGCGCCGTCGATGCTGCAGAGAGCTGCCTGATCGCCTTGAGAACTGCATAAACACCGGTCTGTAGCCACGAAGAGGCTGGACCGGACACAAGACCCGGCCGGGGAGAGCTCATGAGACGTCTCAGGGTTACGCACATCGTTCTGATCCTGCTGTGCCTGATGTATTTCATTACCTATCTGGACCGCGTGAACGTCAGCACTGCGGCAGAAGGCTTTGGCAAGGACTTCCACTTAAGCAAGACCCAGATTGGTCTGGTGTTCTCCGCATTCGCCTATCCGTATCTGGTGTTCCAGATCATCGGCGGCTGGGTCAGTGACCGCTTCGGCGCGCGCCGCACGCTCATCGCCTGCGGATTGATCTGGGCCAGTGCCACCGCGTTGACGGGATTCGCGGGCGGGCTGACCTCACTGCTGATTGCCCGGGTGCTGCTGGGGTTTGGTGAAGGCGCCACTTTTCCCGCCGCGACTTCCGCGATGTCGCGCTGGGTCGCCAAGGAGAAGCGGGGCTTCGCGCAGGGCATCACCCATGCCGCGGCCCGGATCGGCAACGCGGCGGCGCCTGGCCTTCATCGTCTATATCATGGCAACCCGCGGATGGCGCGAGTCGTTCTTCGCCTGCGCAGCACTCAGCTTTGTCTGGGTAGCCTTGTGGGCATGGGCGTTCACTGAAAAGCCGGCGGACCATCCGCGCATTACGCCCGAGGAACTCGCAGTCCTGCCGGTGCCGCAGAAGACGAAAGTCAGTGTCCCCTGGAATGCGCTGCTCCGGCGGATGGCGCCGGTGACCGTCGTCTACTTCTGCTATGGCTGGACGTTGTGGCTGTTCCTGAGCTGGATTCCGCAGTACTTCCTGCACAGCTATGACCTGAATCTCAAGAACTCCGCCATCTTTGCCTCGTCAGTCTTCTTCGCGGGAGTGGTGGGCGATACGCTGGGTGGAGTCGTGACGGACAAACTGCTGCACAAGACCGGTGACCTGAAGCGCGCGCGCAGCTGGATGGTCGCGGTCTGCATGCTGCTGACCATGCTGATGCTGATTCCGCTGATGTTCACTCACAATCTGATGATCTCGCTGTTCTGTCTCTCCGCGGGATTCTTCTTCGCCGAAATGACCATCGGTCCGATGTGGGCCATTCCCATGGACATCGCGCCGGAGTATTCGGGTACCGCGAGCGGCATGATGAATACCGGGTCGGCGCTGGCGGCGATCATCAGTCCGGTCGTGGGGGGCTTCCTGATCGATCGCTACGGTAACTGGGAGCTGCCGTTTCTGGGCAGCATCGTGCTGATGGCCATCGGAGTCGGCCTCACCTTCCGCATGCAACCTGATCGCAGGTTCGAGGTCGTTCACGCTCCGCTAAAGCCCGCTCCGTCCGCCGCTTCCTGACAGGGGTTCGGATGTTCCGGCCCCATTCAAGGTCGTTCGTTCGGGAGAACAAGCATGAATCGCTCTGTATCGCTGGCGCGTCGGGAATTCCTCGGGTTTCTGGCAGCGAGTCCGTATGTGGCGTCGCTGGGTGGAGTTGGTGCCTTCCTGCAGCAGAGTGCCTTTGCGCAGACACCGGAACCGGCGGACATGCTTGCCGATCCCGCGAAGGCGCTGACTGTCCTCGATTTCGAGGAGGTCGCCCGCCGCAATGTTCTGCCAGGCCATTGGGCCTATATGTCGAGTGGCGTTGACGGCGATGCCACGCTCCGGGCCAATCGCGAGGGGTATGCGCATGTGCAGTTGCGTCCCAGGCGCCTGCGCGATGCCACCGGGGTGGACATGCACGTGGATCTGTTCGGCACTACGTACAACAGCCCGATTTTCCTGTGTCCCACTGGCGGTGAAAAATCGTTCTCCGCGGAGGGCGAGCTGGATGTAGCACGCGCCGCCAAGGCACGCGGCACCCTGCAGTACCTGTCGACTTCAACGTCGGTCGGCGTGGAGGAAGTGAACAAGGCGCTTGGCCGTCCTGTCTGGTTTCAGCTCTATGCGCCCAGCTCATGGGCCGCATGCGAGAAGTTGCTGAGTCGCGTGGAAGCTGCGGGGTGCACGACGATCGCACTGACGGTCGATAACACCACGGGTCGATTCAGTGAAACCTACCTGCGCACGCGGCCGAAAGACCTGCGTGTGTGCGCGACATGTCATGAAGGCGAGCCCGGCCGGGCGCTCAGCGAACGGCCGATGTACGAAGGCATCAACATGACCGGCGTCAGCACCCAGAATCCCGCGATGGACTGGGCCTTTGTCGATCGCATCCGGAAGCGCTGGGAACGCCAGTTCCTCATCAAGGGCATCGACTCCGGTGAAGACGCCAGATTGTGCCTGGAGCACGGCATCGACGGCATTCTGGTCTCGAACCATGGCGGGCGAGCCACGGAAACGGCACGCTCCACAATCGAGGCACTGCCGGAAGTTGTGGCAGCCGTGGGTGGCCGGATTCCCGTGTTTGTCGATGGCGGTGTGCGCCGCGGCACCGATGTGTTCAAAGCACTTGCGCTCGGCGCCACTGCAGTAGGGATTGGACGTCCGTTCCTGTGGGGACTGGGAGCGTTCGGTCAGGCCGGCGTCGACCGCGTGCTCGAGATCCTCCAGGGTGAACTCAAGCTGGTGATGGGGAATTGCGGTACGCGGACGGTCGCCGACATTACGCGCGCTTACGTCGCGACCCCCGACTGGAAGATCTGACAGCGCTGATTCCCCGCAGATGGCAATCAGGGCATGTCCTGTGCCGGTTGCCGTTGTACTTCCGACGCACAGGCGTAGCATCGAATCGATGAACTCCCAGCGCCACAACAGGAAGCAACATCATGCCTACCTATATGATTCAGGGTTCGTACAGCACTGCAGCGATCGCGGCGATGGTCAAGAATCCCCAGGACCGGGCGGTCGCGATCCGCACGGTAGTTGAAAAACTCGGCGGCAAGCTGCATGGCCTGTGGTTCACGTTCGGCGAATACGACATCGTGGCGATTTCCGAGATGCCGGACAGCGCGAGTGCAGCGGCGTTCTCCATGGCGATTGGCGCCACCGGGTCGATGAGCGCTTACCGCACGACGCCGCTGATGACCACACAGGAATCGGTGGAGGCGATGAAGAAGGCGGGCGGTATCGGGTATCAGCCGCCCAGGTAGACGTCGCTACCTGCGCTTGTTGAACAGGTCGAGGAGAGCGGCCACTTCCGCGTGAATCGCGCCCTTCAGCGTGGGCTCAAGGACTGGAGCCCACTCGGAGGAATGGGGTGCGGGCAGGGGAATGCCGGTCTGACGCGCCCTGGCAAGATCATCGGCATCGACGGCGCCGACATGCAGCAGGGCAGAGGGCACCCCCTTGAGGCCGTATTCCGCGAAATCCTCGGACGTCATTTTCTGCGGCATTTCGACGACCCTCGCGGGCCCAAGCTCGCGTCGCAGCGTCGTGACCAGTCGCATCGTCAGGGCGGGATCGTTGTAGACCGTTGCATTGCCGCGCTCGGGCGCATCGACGCGCGGTTCCTGCGGTGCGTTGGCAGCAATGGCCTCGCCGCGCGTCACGCGCCGGATGGCGGACAGCGTTCTCGTGCGAACGGCGTCGGAGTACGTGCGCACCGACAACAGCAGCCGCACTTCATCCGGGATCACGTTGGCCTGCGTGCCGCCCTGAATGGCGCCGACAGTGATGACGACGGGATCCACCGGATTGTTTTCGCGGGAGACGATGGTCTGCAGGCCGAGTACGATGCGCGCTGCAAGCACCACCGGATCGATGGCGTTGTGAGGCATCGCGGCATGGCCGCCGCGGCCATAGACGGTAATCGTCACGGCATCGGACATCGCGCGGAACAGTCCCGCGTGATAGCCGATGGTGCCGGCCGGCAACGTGTCATCGTCGTGCAGGGACAACGCAAAGTCCGGTTTCGGGAAGCGCGTGAACAAGCCGTCATCCAGCATCGCCCGTGCACCGCTCAGGGTTTCTTCCGCAGGTTGGCCGACCATCAGCAGCGTGCCATGCCAGCGGGTACGGTTCTGCACCATCATCGTCGCGGTACCGAGCCATGCCGTCATGTGCAGGTCGTGACCACAGGCATGCATGACAGGCACTGTCTGTCCGCTGGCATTCTGCGCCATCACCGTACTCGCGAACGGCAGGCCGGTTTTTTCCGCTACCGGCAGTGCATCGATCTCCGTCCGCAGCATCACCGTCGGGCCGCTGCCATTGCGCAGCACTGCAACCAGCCCGGTGCGGCCGACCCCGGTCGTGACCTCGAAGCCGAGCGCCCGCATCCGTTCTGCCAGGGTGGCGGCTGTCCGGTTTTCCTGAAACGCAAGCTCGGGATTCTGGTGCAGGTCCCTGTAAAGCGCCTGCAATTGCGGATACAGGGCATCGATCTGCGCGGACGACACTTCGCCCGGTGCTGCGCGCCCCTGTGCTTGAGCGATGGACAGGCTGCACGTCAGCAAAGCCACGGAGCACCAGCGACTATTCATGCGATTCCTCCCGATCCTTCGACCGACAAACTGCGCTTTCCCCGTCAGGTTCATGCAAGCAGTGCGGCCACGGCCGCATGAAACACCGAGGTATGCAGATCCACGTCCGCCTGCGAGTGGTACGGCGATAGCAGCGCCATGTTGTGGAAGGGCGTGAGCAGGATGCCCCGATTGAGTGCCCACAGGTGCATGAAGGCATCCAGCTCATGATCCATCGACGCGGCGGCGGCTGCACCGTCCTCAGGGGGCGGGCAGAACCAGTATTCGGCGCGACCGCCGAGCTGCTGCACGCTCCACGGCAAGCGATATTCATCGATGGTTGATTGCACGCCCTGGGCCCAGGCAGTGGCAAGCGGAATTGTCTGCGCGAAGTCTGCTTCAAGCAGCGTGCTCGACAGCGTTGCGCGCACGGCCGCAAGTGCGAGCGCGTTGCCCGTGAGGGTGCCACCGATACCGCTGACATCAATCGAATCGCCGCACAGGGCAGGCATGAGTCGCTCGGCAATCACAGTGGTCATGCCATAGGCTGCAGCAGGCATGCCGCCACCAATGGTCTTGCCGATCACCAGGAAATCGGGTTGCAAACCCCACGCGGCGGTCGCTCCCCCTGGTCCCACGCAGATCGTGTGCGTTTCATCCATCACCAGCAAGGTGCCGTGAAGCCGGGTCAGACGGCGCAGTTCAGCGTGATAGCCCGGCTCGGGCAGTACGATACCGATGTTGGTCAGCGCGGGTTCCGCCAGAACGCAGGCAACATCGCCTTGCGCGAGTGCCTGCTCGAGCGCCTGCAGATCGTTGAACGGCACCACGACCGTTGTCTGCGCGGGATGCACAGGTGGGCCGATGTTGCCCGGACGCGCTTGCGGCTTGCCATCCGGACCTCTTATCACCAGGGTTTCGTCGACACTGCCGTGATAGCACCAGTCAAAGACCAGCACTTTGTCGCGGCCGGTGAGATGGCGCGCAAAGCGCAGTACAAAGCGATTCGCGTCGGTCGCCGTCATGGCCATCTGCCACACGGCCAGGCCAAAGCGCCGACAGAGTTCGGCACCCACCCAGGCTGCATCCGCATTCGGCAGCATGGTGGTGATGCCGCGTGAGGCCTGGGTGTGCAGCGCCTGCGCGACCTGCGGCAGCGCGTGACCCGTCATCGCGCCGGTATCCCCGAGGCAGAAGTCCACATACTCATGGCCGTCGACATCGGTGAAGCGCGCGCCCGCGGCTGTGGCGAAGAACAGGGGAAACGACCCGGGCCAGCGCGTCATCCATGCCATCGGCACACCGCCCAGCAGATGGCGTCTTGCATCCACCGCCATCACTGCCGATTGCGGATGCTGGTCGATAAAGCGCTGCTCTTCGTGCTGGCGGAGCTCAGCAAGCCTGACTCGATTGATCATGCCGGTCAGAGTAGCATGCGCCTGCGAATGTCCTTGTCATCCGGGCGAACCGATGTTGACTGCCAACAACCTTCACTTCAGGTGTGCCATGCGTTTCATGAGTTCAAGCGCTCGAGTCGCTCTCGTTGCTGCGGGGTTGCTGATCGGGTGGGTCGCTGCTGCTGCCGAACCTTTACCTTCCTGGAATACTGGCGCGTCCAAGCAGGCCATCGTCGATTTCGTGACCAGCGTGACCCGGGAAGGCAGTCCAGACTTCGTGAATCGCGCCGAACGCATTGCCGTCTTCGACAACGACGGCACGCTGTGGGCGGAGCAACCCGTCTATTTCCAGTTTGCCTTCGCGATCGACCGCGTCAGAGCCCTTGCGCCCCAGCATCCGGAATGGAAGGACCAGCAACCGTTCAAGGCCGTGATCGATGGCGACCTGAAGGCGCTCGGCGCTGCGGGCGAGAAAGGCCTCCTCCAGCTCATGGCGGCGACGCATGCAGGGATTACGACTGAGGAATTCTCCAAAGTTGCTGGAGAGTGGCTCTCCAAAGCGCGTCATCCGCGTTTCAATCGGCCTTACACGGAACTGGCCTATCAGCCGATGCTGGAGCTGCTTGGGTTTCTGCGTGATAACGGCTTCAAGACGTTCATCGTATCGGGAGGCGGCGTCGAATTCATGCGGGTCTTCGCCGAGCGCGTCTACGGCATTCCTCCCGAGCAGGTCATCGGCTCCTCCGGCGTGGTCGCCTTTCAGCCCGGCAAGGACGGGAAGCCGGTACTCCTGAAGAAGGGCGAGGTGGAGTTCGTCGACGACGGGCCCGGCAAGCCGGTGGGCATCAATCGATTCATCGGGCGCCGCCCCATTCTGGCGTTCGGCAACTCCGACGGCGATCGCGAAATGCTGCAGTGGACGGCCGCAGGCAGCGGGAAGCGCTTCCTGGGCCTTGTGCATCACACGGATGCACAGCGTGAGTACGCCTATGACCGGCAATCATCGATTGGACGACTCGACAAGGCCCTTGACGAAGCGAGCGCTCGTCGCTGGACTGTGGTCGACATGCAGCAGGACTGGCGCGTGATCTTTCCATCCGTTCCCCCACCCAAGGCTTCGCCATGAAGAGTCACCTGCTCTGGGCGCTGGGTGTTTCCCTGGCGGCATTGATCGCAGGGACAGCGCCGGCTTCTGCACAACAGCTCGATCGCAGTGCGCGCATCATTCTCGTGGCGGGTGCGACAGGCACGCAGGGAGGCGCTGTTGCCCGGGAGCTCGCGACGCTGGGCTACCACGTCAGGGGGTTGACCCGAAATCCGGACAGCCCGTCCGCGAAGGAACTGGCGACGCTCGGTGTCGAGATGGTTCGCGGTGACTTCGATGATGCGGCTTCGCTCGACCGGGCGTTCGCCGGCGCCTATGGAGCGTTCTCGGTCCAGCAGTATCGCGGCGTGGGTGTCGACGGCGAGATCCGTCAGGGCAAGGCTTTCGCAGACGCTGCCAGGCGTGCGGGCGTGAAGCACTTTGTCTATACGTCGGTGGCCAAGGCTCCCCTCGGAACGGGCGTACCGCAGTTCGAGAGCAAGCTCGAGATTGAAAACCACGTCCGTTCCCTTAAGTTGCCATTCACGATCATCCGGCCGGCGAGCTTCATGAGCGGCTTCGAGGAGTTTCGTGCAGACGCACAAAACGGCGAGTTCAGTGGCCCGTTACCGGCAGACCTCGCGCGCGTCTACATTGCACCGCGGGACATCGGTAAATTCGCCGCGGAGGCGTTCGAGCATCCCGATACCTGGCTCGGTCGGGCCGAAACGATTGCGGGTGACCAGATCAGTTACGCGAATATCGCCGCGGCGATGAGCCGGGTGTTGGGCAAGCCGGTGCGTTACCGCCAGATTCCGTGGGAGGACTACAAGGCGACGGCCACACCCACCGCGGTCGCGCGCGAAAGCTGGTACCTTGAGAATAGCGATCCCGTAGACGTCGCGGCGCTGCGTGCCCGGTATCCGTGGCTCATGACGTTCGAGCAGTACCTGCTCGCCGCCGGCTGGGGCGCAGCCGCACGCTGACGAGTGATGCGGACTTCGGCAACGTAACAAGAAGCAAGTAAGCAGGGGGTTGTCATGTCGTGTTCATCTCGCTGGTCAGCCGGTGTTGCGTGTGTTGTCGTCGCCCATTTTGCCGGGTCCAGCTACGGCGCCGCGGCACCACCGCCAGCAGCGAACTCGATAAACGAATGGAGCACGTACGGCGGCGATCTCGCCAGCCGGCGCTATCGGCCGTTCGACCAGATCAACCGCGACAATTTCAAGGATCTCGAAGTCGCCTGGAGATTCAAGACAGATGCGCTGGGTCCGCAGCCGGAATTCAATCTGCAGTCAACGCCATTGATGGTGGGTGGCGTGCTGTATACGACGGCCGGCAGTCGACGGGCCGTGGTTGCGCTCGATGCAGCCACGGGCGAGATGCTGTGGATGCACCGTGAAGACGAGGGCAAGCGAGGGGAAGCTGCCCCGCGCCGTCTTTCCGGACGCGGGCTGGCGTACTGGAGCGATGGGCGCGAGAGCCGCATCGTCTATGTGACTCCCGGGTATCGGATGGTGGCCCTCGATGCGAAGACGGGACTGCCCGTGCGCGGTTTTGGCACCAATGGTGTGGTGGATCTCAAGCTCAACGACGATCAGGTCATCGATCTTGAAACGGGGGAAATCGGGCTGCATGCAGCGCCCATCATCGCGAAGGGCGTCATCGTAGTAGGGGCGGCACATCTGCCGGGCAGCGTCCCGAAGAGCCGGATACACGAAAAGGGCTACATCCGCGGGTTCGATGTGCGAACGGGCAAGCGGCTGTGGATCTTTCACACGATTCCGCTCAAAGGCGAGTTCGGCTTCGACACCTGGGAGAAGGACTCGGCTTCCTACACAGGTAACGGCGGCGTCTGGGCACAGATGTCGGTGGACGAAGAACTCGGACTGGTCTACATGCCCGTCGAGCTGCCCACCGGTGATTACTACGGCGGGCACCGGCCAGGGGCGGGGCTGTTCGGCGAAAGTATCGTTGCGCTGGATCTCAAGACCGGCAAGCGCAAGTGGCACTACCAGATGGTTCATCACGGAGTCTGGGACTTCGACGCGCCCGCTGCGCCCGTACTCGCGGACATTACCGTCAACGGCCGGCTGATCAAGGCCATCGCGCAGCCGACCAAACAGAATTGGCTGTACGTCCTCGATCGCGTCACGGGAGAACCCGTGTGGCCGATCGAGGAGAGGCCCGTGCCCAAGGGCGACGTGCCTGGCGAGTGGTACTCGCCGACGCAGCCACACGTCACCAAGCCGCCGGCCTTCGACTTGCAGGGTATCTCCGTCGACGACCTGATCGACTTCACGCCGGAGCTGCGCGCGGAAGCGCTGAAAATCGTGTCTCGGTACAAGATGGGACCGCTGTTCACACCGCCGCCGGTGAGCAAATGGGAAGGACCGCTCGGGCTGCTGATGGTGCCGTCCTCTACCGGGGGCGTGAACTGGGCAGGGGGCGCGCTCGATCCGGAGACAAACAGGTTCTACGTCTACACGTTCCGCAATCCGTCGGTGATCGGGCTCGTGCCCGGCCCGAAGCCTGAAGAGTTCGCCTACGTCAATGGACAGGCCCGCGATCCGAGCGCGCCTCCCGTGGTGCCGGCGGTGGGAGCTTCTTCGGGGGAAGCCGCCGGCGCTGCAGTGACGGTGCAAGGCTTGCCGCTGTTGAAGCCACCGTATGGAACGATCTCGGCAATCGATCTCAACAAAGGTGAGATCGCGTGGCAGGTACCGCACGGCGAAACACCCGATGCGCTCAAGAATCATCCTGCGCTCAAGGGCCTGAACATCCCGCGTACCGGACGCGCGAGCGGTCGTACCGGCGTTCTCGTCTCCGGTTCGCTCGTGATCTCAGGAGAACCCGGATTCGGCACGACACCGGGGGGGCGACGTGGCGCGATGCTCCGTGCCTACGACAAAGCTACAGGTGCCGAGGTCGGCGCCGTCTACATGCCCGCACCGCAAACCGGTTCGCCGATGACGTACATGCTGAACGGCAAGCAGTACCTGGTCGTCCCGATCTCGGGGGCAGGCTACAGCGGCGAGTTCATCGCGTTCACCGTGCCGAAGTAGGCGGGGCGGCGAGCGGACCTGCCTCGACCTTGCCCTGGGTGTTGGCAAGGGGCCCGAGTTCAGCGGCCACTCCACGCGTGATCGCCGCGATTTCGCTGCCGGCCTGGAAGCAGGTGAAGTCGGGACGATCGCGCCAGGCCAATGGACCACACAGCCGTTTACCCGCTGCGATCGCTGCATCGTGGACGATATTGATCACGCGTTCGTAATCGGGCGACCCTTGCGCAAAGCCGGTGAAATTGGCGAGATCGCCGCTGGCTGCAAACACCGCCGTGACGCCGGGAACCTTGGCGATCGCCGCTGCGTTCTTCAACCCCTCGAGCGTCTCGATCATCAGGATCAGCACGATATTGTCGTTGGCCGTCGCGCGGTAGCCGCCGGGCACCGTTCCCCACATCGCAGGACCGAACGCCTGGCCGCCGCCGTTGCTGCGCCTGCCGAGCGGCGGCCAGAAAACCCAGTTGCGCGCCAGAATGGCCTCCTCCACGGTATCGACCGTAGGCACGACGACCACCAGTGCACCTGCATCCAGGGCATGCTGGATTTCGCGCTCGTCCGTGTGCGAGACGCGCACGCCCGGCACGGCCTTCGCGTGCGGGCACGCGGCCCACATGCGCGCCACCTGATTCCAGTCGCGGGTGTTGTGCTGCATCTCGGTCCAGATGAAGTCGTAGCCTGCATTGGCCATTGCACAATAGGTTTCCGGATCCGTGGCACTGAACAAAGTGCCCCCGCTCACCTTCTCGCCCTGCAGCATCTTCAGTCTGACCGGGTTCCAGATCTTGCCGCCCACTCCTGCGTCGTAGGTGGGGCCGTACTTCCACGACTGCTCGTCAAAGGGCCCGGTGTTGACCGCGCCCTTCGGCGCTGTCTGCAATGCGCCGCTATCCTTGCCCGCAGGCGCCGCGAGCGGAAAGCTCAGCTTGCTGGGGTCGGCGGCGTTGAAATACGGGTCGGCAGTCGAAGGGCGCGGAGCACTCGCTGCCGGAGCAGCGCCCTGTGGAACAGTCTGCTGTGCCATGACCTGCGAGCACGCCAAACCCATTGCCGCGAGCACTATCAGTTTCATTTCGGGAGCTACCAGGGTGAGTCGAGTCAGTGAGGAGGGTCGGCAACTGTCCTCACGACAATACCCCCCCATTCCCTCCGCTGACAACCTGTCAAGGCCTGCTTCGCGCCTCTTTCTAAAGGTCCGCGACTATGCAACGCTCGACTGCAGGTGGGCACAGACCCGCCTGAACGAGGGGGGTTCGCCGTGGCGATGGATCTCAACGTGAATGGCGCAGTGCACACGGTGCCAGCCGAGCCGGGCACGCCGCTGCTGTATGTGCTGCGCAACGATCTGCAGTTGAACGGTGCCAAATTCGGCTGCGGCCTGGCTCAGTGTGGCGCCTGCACGGTATTGGTCGACGGCCAGCCCGTGCGCTCCTGCGTTGCCGCGATCAGCACGATCGGGCAGAAGAGTGTGGTGACGCTGGAAGGACTCGGTACGCTGGAGCAGATGCATGCGTTGCAGCGCGCGTTCATCGACGAGCAGGCAGCGCAGTGCGGCTACTGCACCAGCGGCATGATCATGACGGCAAAAGCCCTGCTCGATCGTCAGCCGAAACCCTCTGATGCGGACGTTCGCACCGCTCTGGCCGGGAATCTCTGCCGCTGCGGTTCCCACAATCGCATCGTGCGTGCCGTCTTGCGCGCGGCCGACGCCATGGCGAAGCCGACATGACTGCCCGACTGACGCGACGCGCGTTCACCGCAGGGCTCGGCGCACTGGTCGTTGCCTTTTCGTTCGATGCGAAATGGAGCCTGGCCCAGGCGAGGTTGCCGGGCAGCCTCAACAACAACCGGATGCTCGACGCCTGGATCCGCATCGATGCACAAGGCCTCGCCACGATCTGCACCGGCAAGGTGGAACTCGGTCAGGGCATCGTGACAGCGCTCGCGCAGATTGCGGCCGAGGAGCTCGATCTGCCGCTCTCCCGAGTGCAGATGATTTCGGGTGATACCAGCAGGACGCCGGATGAAGGTCAGACATCGGGCAGTCAGTCGATCGAGAACAGTGGCACAGCGCTGCGGCTGGCTGGCGCAGAAGTGCGCGCCCTGCTCGTCGAGATGGCCGCGAAGCGGCTCACCGTTGCGGCGGAATCATTGACAGTGGTGGACGGGGTCATCAGCACGATCGACGGGCGTCGCATTACATATGGTGAACTCGCAGGAGAGGTGTCGTTGCGGCGTGAGGCGACCGGTGCGGTGGCGCCGAAAAACGCTGCGTCTTACCAGATTGTGGGGCAGCGTGTTGTCCGCGCAGATTTTCCGGCCAAATTCACTGGTCAACCCGCCTATGTCCAGGACGTGCGAGTGCCCGGGATGCTGCATGGTCGCATTGTGCGGCCACCTCGTTACGGCGCCACGCTGACTTCGTTCGATGAGCCCAAGGTTGCTGCCATGCCGGGAGTCGTGGCGGTCGTGCGCGACGGCAATTTTCTCGGGCTGGTCGCTGAACGCGAAGAGCAGGCCATTGCGGCGCGTGCGGCCCTTATCGCAAGTGCCAGCTGGGCAGGCGGGCGCGAGTTGCCCGATCCGGCGAATGTCCACGAACACCTGATGTCGTTGCCCAGCGAGGACAAGGTTATCAGCGACAAACAGGCAACCTTGCCTGCTGATGCGCAATCCCTGACAGCGATCTATCGCAAGCCTTATCTGTCACACGCGTCGATCGGTCCCTCTTGCGCCGTGGCCCAGGTCAGCGATGGGCAGTGGACTGTCTGGACGCACACGCAAGGCGTCTTTCCACTGCAAGAGACCATGGCCGCTGCTCTTCGAGTACCGGCTGCAAACGTCCGTTGCATTCACGTTGCCGGGTCGGGGTGTTACGGGCACAACGGTGCGGACGATGTGGCACTGGACGCGGCGCTGCTGGCGCGAGCCGTACCCGGGCGACCGGTGCGCGTGCAATGGATGCGCGACGATGAATTCTCATGGGCGCCGTACGGCGCAGCCATGACGATGCGGATCACTGGCGCGGTGAAAGCCAAACGCATCGTCGACTGGAATTACGACGTGTGGAGCAACACACATACGACGCGACCGGGCGAACCTGGAGGCGTCAATCTGCTGGCGGCATGGGCGATTGCTGACCCGCTGGCGCCTGCTCCGCCGCGAATGATCGCGCAACCCACCGGCGGTGGGGACCGCAATGCCATTCCGCTTTACGACATTCCGCGCCAGCACATCGTCAATCACCTGATCGTCCCGATGCCGATCCGGGTGTCGGCGCTCAGAACGCTCGGCGCCTATGCCAACGTATGGGCGGTGGAATCTTTTGTCGATGAACTCGCATTCCTGGCGGGCGTCGATCCGGTTGCGTTCAGGCTCGATCACCTTGCCGATTCCCGGGCGCGCGCAGTCATCGAACGGGTTGCATCGATGGCGGGGTGGCGTGCACGAGACAAGGGCGATGGCACGCGCGGGCGAGGGATCGGTTTTGCCCGCTACAAGAACCTGGCCTGTTACGTGGCGGTCGTCGCGGAGATCGAAGTCGATCGCGCTTCCGGGGTACTGACTGTCCCGCGAGCGTATGCAGCGGTCGACGCCGGGCAGATCATCAATCCCGACGGACTTGCCAATCAGATCGAAGGCGGCATCATTCAGTCGACGAGCTGGACGCTGAAGGAAGCGGTCGGTTTCAACCGTGAACGCATCACGGCGCGCGACTGGTCGAGCTACCCGATCCTCACGTTTCCCGAAGTGCCCCGAGTGGCCGTGGAGCTGATCAATCGGCCGGGCGAACGTGCGCTCGGGGCAGGTGAAGGGTCGCAAGGCCCTGCGGTGGCGGCCATCGCCAATGCGTTTACTCATGCAACAGGCAGGCGCCTTCGCGATCTGCCCCTGACGCCCCAGCGCGTCAAGAGTGCGCTTGGTTGAAAAAACAATTCCAGACGGAGGTTGAGACCATGACAACTCGCAGACAGGTACTGAAGGCACTGGCAGCGGGTACCGCTGGAATGGCATTGCTGCGTGCGGGCGTGACCGACAATGTCGCGCAGGCACTCGAGGCGGCTGCTGCAAGGCGGGAAGTGTCGATTGGCGGGCGACGCGTCAGGGTTTTTGATGTGCATGGTCACTGCCTGATTCCGGACGTGGCCCCGCTGCTTGCGAATACGCCACTTGCAGCCACGTTCACCGACCTGCTCGGCACTCAGGCGCTGGTCCTTGGACCCGACCGTCTCAAGTACCTGGACAAGGAAGGCATCGATACGCAGGTACTCAGCATCAATGCGTGGTGGTATGGCGCGGAAGAATCGCTGGCGCGCGAGATCGTGCGCATGCAGAACGACAAGCTGGCAGCCTGGTGTGCGGCCCGACCCGACCGTTTCGTCGGACTGGCAACAGTTGCGCTGCAATTTCCTGAACTGGCGGCAGAGCAATTGACGGCAGCGGTCGAAAGACAGGGATTCCGCGGAGTGTCGATCGGTGGCAGCGTCGCGGGCGAGGAGCTGTCTTCGCCCAGGTTCGATCCGTTCTGGGCCAGGGCGGAGGCACTCGGCGTATTGATCTTCATGCATCCACAACCCGCGGAGGGAACGACGCTTAACCCGCGCCTGAAGGGCAAAGGAGCGCTCGGCAACACCATTGGCAACCCGCTCGAGACCACGGTGTTCCTGTCGCATCTCATTTTCGAGGGCACGCTCGACCGTTTCCCTGGCTTGAGGATCTGTGCCTCGCACGCCGGTGGCTACCTCGCGTCGTACAGCGGCCGCTCGGACGCGCTATGCAGCCGTTCAGTGGGTGCTGATTGCCGCGCGCTCAAGAAGCGGCCCAGCGAATACTTCAGAAAGGAGTTGCTCGTGGACACCATGGTGTTTCATGAGGAAGGATTGCGACACCTGGTGGCGGAGGCGGGTGTCAGCCAGATTCTGTATGGGACGGACAATCCCTTCGACTGGCCGGTGGGTGTCGACTTTGTGCTCAATGCGCCTTTTCTTTCCGACGCCGACAAGGCAGCAATCCTGGGCGGCAATGCGGCAAGGTTGTTGAAACTCTGAACTGCGCACACGTCGGACAAGTGGGCTCAAGTCGTCTATTCTACGGGTGCGCAAAGTATTCAGGCGGGAGCGTATATGGCCACGGGCTGGGCAGGGGACGGCGCGGTACAGGATCAGATCGATGCCACGGTCAAGGATGGAATCGGCCGTGTCCGGAGTCGTTTGGCCGAAGGACCGAGTCTGGCTCACTGCGAGGAATGTGCGACCGGGATTCCTGAAGCGCGTCGTAGTGCAGTTCCAGGAGTACGACTATGCGTTGCCTGCCAGGATGAGGTGGATCGTCAGTCGGTCGCTGCCAGTGGCTACAACCGCCGTGGCAGCAAAGACAGTCAGCTTCGCTGACTGTAGCCGCCGGTGAAGAGGGGATAGCTCCAATGGCTGATCTGTTTGACAACCCTGCGGGACTCGACGGTTTCGAGTTCATCGAGTTTTCCGCACCCGAGAAGGGCATTCTCGAAAAGGTGTTTGCCACGATCGGCTTTACGAAAGTGGCGCGCCATCGTTCCAAGGACGTCGAGCTGTGGCGCCAGGGCGGCATCAATCTGATCACCAATTACGAGGTGGCATCGCCGGCCTACTTCTTTGCGCGCGAACATGGTCCGTCGGCTTGCGGCATGGGCTTTCGGGTCAGAGATGCGCGCAAGGCTTATGACTATCTGCTGAAGCAGGGCGCAGAGCCCGTGCACATGGTGACCGGTCCCATGGAGCTGAACCTGCCGGCCGTGCGTGGCATCGGTCAATCCATCCTCTATCTGATCGACCGCTATGGTGATGGCCTGTCGATCTACGATATCGACTTCGAGTACCTGCCCGGCGTCGACCGGCAGCCGGCAGGTGCGGGTTTCAGAATCATCGACCACCTGACGCACAATGTGTACGGCGGCCGGATGAAATACTGGGCGGACTACTATGAGAAGCTGTTCAACTTCCGCGAGATCCGCTACTTCGACATCAAGGGCGAGTACACCGGGCTCACGTCCAAGGCGTTGACGGCCCCTGACGGCAAGATCCGCATTCCGCTCAATGAAGAAGGCGAGGGCGGCAAGGGGCAGATCGAGGAATTCCTGCGCCAGTTCAATGGTGAAGGCATCCAGCACATCGCGCTGATCTGCGACGACATCGTCAGCTGCTGGGACCGATTGAAGAAGCTCGGCGTACCGTTCATGACCGCCCCGCCTGTGGCCTATTACAGGATGCTCGAGCAGCGACTGCCCGGGCATGGCGAGAATGTCGAGGCACTCCAGACGCGCGGCATTCTGCTCGACGGCACAACCGAAGGTGGCAAGCCGCGTCTGCTGCTGCAGATCTTCGCTCAGCCGCAGGTTGGGCCGGTTTTCTTCGAGTTCATCCAGCGCAAGGGCGATGAAGGGTTCGGCGAAGGCAACTTCAAGGCGCTGTTTGAGTCGATGGAGCGCGACCAGATCGAGCGCGGCGCGCTGAAAGTCAATTCCTGAAAAGGTGAGTCAGGCGCTGTTCGCCGACTCTATCCTCGGGTCGAGACGCAATTCATTGAGGACTTCCTGGCAGGCCTCGTCGGGACCCTCCGCGCGTACCCGCACCATCCGGGCATTGCGGCTCATGTTGTAAATCACCTCCACATCCAGACCCAGTCGGTCCATCAGCTCCACGAATTCGCTGTCGTTGCGGATGTTGGCATTTGAGCGAACGATCACGATCGCGCGCAGCGTGCATACACCCGGGGCAGAGCTGATTTCGCCGGAAGGCGGAAGCGTCCCGCACGCCGCCAGCGAACCCACCGCCAGCATCAGCAACAGGTGTCTGTGCATCGTGTCTCCGCTTCGCTCAGTTCTGACCTGGATTTCCCAGTTCCATCAGCAAACGGGTCAGCAGGTACAGCCTCGGTGCGATGCTGTCGACTTCAATATACTCGTCTGCCGTGTGAGTGTTACCGCCGACAATGCCGAAGCCGTCGAGCGTGGGTGTGCCGACGCCCGCCGACAGGCTCGAATCCGCTGCACCGCCTGAACCTTCGAGGGTGAGCTTGAGCCCCAGTTCACCATAGATCGATTGAGACATGGCGGCCAGCGAGTCTGTCCGCGGGTTCTCTGGCATCGGCGGGAAGGAGCGCACCAGTTCTGCTTTCACTTCCGTATCGGCAATCAGCTTTTTCTGCGACAGGACAGCCAGATCCCTTGCCACTCGATCGAATTCCTCCGGAGTCGTGACGCGAACGTCAGCTGTTGCCGTCGCGAGATCGGGGATCACGTTGCTGCGGTCGCCGGCGTTGATCACGGTGAAATTCACTGTTGTCTGCTTTGCCGGGTCGGCGAGGGCGGCCAATTGCAGCATCTGATGCGCCGCTTCCATGGCTGCATTCCGGCCGCTGTCAGGCGCCACGCCCGCGTGGGCCGCCTTGCCGCGCACCTCGATCCGGATCTCGCCGCTGCCCTTGCGCCACACAACGAGCCCATCGGCCGGTCGGCCTGGTTCGAGGTTCAGTGTCACGTCATGTTGCCTGGCCTGAGCTTCAATCAGCGCGCGCGTGCCGTCAGAACCCGTCTCTTCATTGGTGTTCAGGACCAAAGTGATTTGTGAGAACTCGGCGAACTTGCAGTTGCTGCAGCAGTTTCAGGGAATACAGGGCGAGAACTGCTCCACCCTTGTCATCCGCAACGCCTGGGCCGTAAGCGCGCTTGCCATCGACACGAAAGCGGCGCGCCGCAACAGTGCCATCGGCGAATACAGTATCCAGATGAGCGATCAGCAGGATCTTGCCCTTGCCTGAGCCCTTGAGGGTCGCGACGACATTTTTCCCGGCAGCCGGGGCAGCGGAGTGGAATTCGATGCGGGCGCCCAGCTTCCGTAGCTCGTCCGCAATGAGGTCGCCGACCTGATTGACGCCCCGCTCATTCCCTGTGCCCGAATCGATATTGACCAGTTGCTCGAGCGTCTTCAGAACATCAGCTCTGGCAGCAGTGGCGGATGCTTGGAGCTGCGAGTTGAGTGCGGCGTGAGCGGTGACAGTTCCCGACATCAGCAGAGTCGCCGGCCAGCAAAAGAGCGGATTGGTGAACTTCAAGGCTGGTCGCTCCCCAAAACGCGATTCAAGTACGAAGAGGTCGACTCTAGCAGACCCTCGAGCGGATGTGCGGTGCGACAGCCTTGCGAACTGACTCCTGCGGATCTAGGCTTGCGGGGCCGACCTGTCCCCACCAGATCAATGAAGAGCCAGCGGGAGTATCAGCATGAAGCGATTGAGCAGGGGGAGCCGGGCTTTGGTCCTGTCTCTGGGCGCGATGATTGCAGCGGGCTCCGGGTTTGCTGGCTCAGCGGCGGCCGCCGACAACAAGTGCGACCGCGTCTGCATGCGCGGAGTACTCGATGCGTACTTTGATGCCGTGTTCCGGCATGACGCGAAGGCTGCGCCGCTGGCAGCGACTGCACGCGCCACCGAGAACGCGGCACCCCTCGCGAATGGCGCTGGTGTCTGGCGAACAGTGACGGGCTACGGTGCGGTTCAGCGCCGTTACTTCGATGTAGCGGAGGGGCAGGCCGCCTATTTCGGAATCATCAATGAAGGAACGGAGCCCGCGGTCGTGTCAGTGCGTGTGAAGATCAGGGAACGCCGCATCACTGAAGCGGAATGGACCATTGCACGCAAGGAAGCCGGCGGCTTGTTCTCGATTGAAGGACTGACCGCATTGCCGCCCCGCTCGGACGAGCCATTGCCGGCCGACAAACGCACTTCGCGGACGCAGCTGATTGCGATCGCGAATGCCTACTTCGATGGCGTGGAAATGCACGACGGCTCACGCGTGCCGCATGTCGATGGCTGCGAGCGGGTCGAAAACGGCGTCAAGGTGACCCATCGGCTGCGCACGGGTGGTGCGGCTGCAGCTGTGCCTGGCGCTGCACCGGCAGCGCCAACAGCGCCCACAGCAGGAGTGACCACTGTTGCGCAGGAGTCCATGTCTGGCGACTGCGCCGCGGGCCTCGAAGTGTTCGCCAATACAATCGCCAAAGCGGCACATCGTCGTTTTCCAGTCGTCGATGAAGAAGCCGGTGTCGTCATGGGAACAACGATCTTTCATCGACCGCCCGGTTCCACGCTGAAGCGCAACCTGCTGACGGAATACTTCTATGGCCAGGACAACAAGATCGGGGCGATCTACGCGGCGATGTACTACCTCGATCACGCTGCGCCGGACAGTCCTGGGTGGTGAAAGCCTGGACAGATCCGTCAAGTGATCAATGCGTGCAATCGGCTTCGACAGGCTTCGATCGCTGGCGTTGTCACGGTTTCATTGCTCGCAGCCTGCGATGACCGATCAAGCGACAGCGTTACACAAGGCGAACGAAGTCCGCTGAATGCGGACTACACCATCGAGGGAAGTCGCGTCCACCTCACCAATGGAGAGGCGGATGTCGAGGCAGCACCCGGGTCGACCTCGCGGATCGTCACCCGCTATTTCGGTAACGAGATTCGCGTTGACCTTGACGGTGATGGCAGAACCGACACGGTGTTGCTGCTGACGCAATCTACTGGTGGCAGCGGCACTTTCTACTATGTCGTCGCCGCGCTCGACAGACCCGAAGGCATTGTCGGCTCGCACGGCCTGTTGCTCGGCGACCGTATCGCTCCTCAGTCGATGGCAGTGGGACCAAGTAACCATATCGTCGTGAACTATGCCGAACGTGCGCCGGGGGAAAGCTTCGCTGTTCCGCCGACGGTAAATACGAGTCTGCTCTTGCACTTTGACGCCGAAGGGCTCGAGTTTGGCGTGGTCGCACAGGATTTCGAACAACCCTAGCCGTATGACCACAGGAATGATTATGTCGCGTCATTTGTCACTTCAAGGAATGCAGTTGCGCAATCTCTCTTGGAGGTTGGACTTACGGCGCTACGAGGCGTAGATATGGCCCGAGAAGCAACAACAAGAAACTCTGGGAGCGTCGCTAATGTCGCGTGCTGAATCCCTGCAACTCAGTGCCCGCCTGACATATTTGCTGACCACGCTGGTGCTGTTAGCAGCGTGCGGAGGAGGCGGTGGCAGCGACGGTTCGCAACCGGCTAGTCCAGCACCGTTAACCGTTACCATTGCGCCGCTGTCATTGAGCATAACGGCGGATGCAGGCGTTTCATCTAGCCCTGCGTCGGCAATCAGCCTGACACTCAATCGAGATCCGGGCAGGGATGTCACAGCGGAAGTCACGTATACCGACAACGGCATAGAAACGATGGCGCTAGTCGAGTCATCTGTAACAATTGCTTCCCTCAACATCCGTTTCAAGGACCCAAGTATTCTCGGCGCGGGTACTTACACTGATCAGATACAGATCCAGGTTTGTCTGGATCAGAGCTGTACCCAGCAGGTGTCAGGAAGTCCGAGAACAGTGTCCGTCACTTATACCGTCACCGGAACACCACCACCCGGGCCGACCATCACCGCAAACCCCACTGCGGTCAATGTGCAGGCAACCACATTTGGACAGGCCCCGACGGCAAAAGTCAGCCTGCGAATTGACAACGTTTCGACCAGTTCTCTTAGCGTTGGCGTGACCAACACGGGGAACGGGCTGGGTAGTGCCAGCTATGTAGCGCTCGGTGCGTCGAGCGGCGACATCAATCTCTTCTTCAAAGCACCGACTGCGCTTGGGCCAGGGGTATTCAACGACATCGTCACCGTAACTGCCACGTGCAGCACCTGTACTCGGCCGGTCTCTGGTGTACCGCTCACCATCAACGTCCAGTACACGGTCAGTAACACCGTCGCCGGTCCCAATGGCTACACGGTCAAGGTGATAGACGTTGCCGCGGCGGATATCGTCTGGAGCAGCGTCCACGATCGACTTTACTTTTCAAATAGAGGTTTTCAGACAAACAATCCGGACCGCATCTCTGTGCTGAACCCATACACCGGGGTTATCGAGACATCCAGCCTTGTCGGTAACGACACTGACCCAGGGACGCTCGCCATCACCGACAGTGGGCAATTCCTGTACGTTGCGCTGGGGCATTCAAACGCCATCAGGAGAATGACCCTGCCAGGGCTTGCTCAGGACATCCTCATACCGCTCGGGAGTGACCCGACTGCGGGCGCCTTCTATGCCAATGATCTTGAAGTTCAACCCGGGCAGAACTCGACTATCGCTGTCGCGCGCAAAATCGGTAACGGAACCGCGGGCGGTGTGGTTATCTTTGACAATGCCGTGCCCCGTGCCAGCATCGTGGGCGGACCCGCGCAGCCGCCTATCGTCAACTGGCTGGAGTGGCGCGCTGGTACCAGCACTCTTTACGGCAGCAATTCCCAGGACAGCTCGTTCAGTCTATCGACCATGAGCGTGGGGGCAACTGGTGTGCAGTTCGTGTCGCAGACAAGCCTGGGATCTGCCTACAACTACCGCGACATACACCACGACTCAGGCATTGTGTACGCCGATTCCGGCGAGGCATACGATACAGCGCAAGGGCTCATTCTTGGTAGGTACAAGGATCCCGACATCGACTGGACGAGAGCGACGCTGCCAGCATCCGACAAGGGCAGGGTCTTTACGTTGGGGACTGGAATCAACGGCGCCCGGCTCACCGCATTTGACCTGAATACATTTGCGCGCATAAGCAGCATCGACCTGACCCGCCTGAATTTGACTGCAGGACAGCGCGTTGATCTGGTCCGTTGGGGGACCAATGGCCTCGCCATGATCACTGACGACGGCAAGATTGTACTTGTGAATGGGGTCTTTGTCGGGAATTGAATGTCGCAAGGTATTGAGATGACCACCGGCTCCAGAATACGGAGTTCGTAGTGGCGTCTTCACTGCCAGAAATATCTGCCGGCCAGTACAGCCGCGCTACCCAGCAGCACTACGCCTGCAACGCGGCTCAGCACTTCGCCTCGCGGCAACAGCTTTTCCAGCGCCACCAGAATCGTCAGGCCGGCCACCCATAGCAGGTTCATCACGCCGCCGATGAACAGCAGCAACATCAGCATCCAGCAACATCCGACACAATAGCTGCCGTGGGCCAGGCCCATGCGCCAGGCGCCCGCGACGCCTGGCCTGTAATACTGTGTCAGAAAGCGAATGGGTGACCGGCAATGGTCAAGGCACGTGGCTTTCACGGGCAGCCACTGATAGACACCGACCGCGCCCATGAACGCAGCTGTCCATAGCGGATGAATCGTCGTTCCCATCGTATCGATCAGCCCGACCCGGATCAGGACAATCTGCAAGAGCGTGGCGAGCAGTGAGAACGCGGCCCAGGCACTGAAATATCCAGCAACGAAGGACAGCGTTCTGGGGGCGGGTGAGCCGGCGGCTCGACGCGCCACCGTGTGAAACAGAAGTACGACCGGCAGCACGGCGGGAGTCATCATCGCGATCATCATCAACAGCCACATGACGGCTGTCAGCGCCGCATAGTCGAACGCCGCAATGCTTGCACCCTGCGGCATCGGCATCGGTGCAAGAAACAGATAACTCCAGGCGAGTACTGCCAGCAGAGCCAGCGCCAGCAGAACGATCAGCCGGCCGTGTCCGAAACGCTGCACTACGCCTGCGGCGCGACCCACTCAGGCCGCCTTTGTCAGGCGCGGACCAGCCCGGCGCCGGTCATGTCGAGCCTGCACAGATGCGCGTGATTGCCTTCCCACTCGAGCGAGATGGGAGAAGTGAACGTGCGCATGCTGCCGCTCGCGAACTCGGCTTCCGTGAACTCAAAGCCATTTGGCAACGAGACGTGCACGCGCTGCACTTCCCCCGTCACGAGGTTGCGGATGGGCTCGGCCTTCGCCTCCACGAGGTCCTTCACACGGAAGCGTCCTTTTGCGCCGTCGACATCCAGATCGAATTCGATATCGCGAAACTGCGGCTCGTGCATCTTCTCCAGTGTTGACGCAAAGATGCTGAACATGTTGGATCCGGGCTCCGATTCTTCACCGGCCATGATCTTCAGGATGGCTTCACGCTGTTCGGGCGTCGCCCGTTCATCGATGATGGGCAGTGCTTCGCCGTGCCCCTCGTGAATCGGGCCGGGCCATGCAAACAGGCCACCGAAGTTCAGGTTGTCGAGCCGCGTGGCGCCGAAGACGCCTTTGTCGACGTGAATCATCGTGCCGGCGCGGCAGTGTCCGTGGGTGGGCAGGGCATTGAACTGGCAGGGGCACCCCCACGCGCAGTTGCAGGTGGCGAGCTCGGCTCCCGTCAGGCGCCAGTTGATCTTTGGCATGGTCATGCTCCTGATGCAGTCGGACCCCAAAAACCTGCGCCATACCGAGCTAAATGTCCAGTGCCGGGAAGGTGTCGGACCGTACGGCAACGGAACGACTGCGTCGCAGCATCCAGGGAAGATTGCGGGAATCGGCGGCTTCCGTACCGGGGGAGCGGCAGACGTCGGGACAAAGAAGAGGCCGGAGTAACTCCGGCCTCGGTTCATCGACCCTGGCTACTGAATCAGCGGGTCGCCTGGTCGGTGGGACGGAGGATCAACCTCCCATCATTGCCTTGACCTCCGCCAGCGTGATCTTTCCATCCTTGTCGGCGTCCAGCATGTCAAAGAATCCCAGCAGCGGCGTGGCGGCTTTTTCCGCTTCAGCCTTCGTGATTTCGCCGTTCTTGTCCAGGTCGTTCTCCTCCATGATCTGCTCGGGAGTCGGCATCTGTGCCAGCGCAGCACCTGAAGCGGCCAGCATCAGGACTCCAACCATCAGTCTCTTCATCGACATCTCCTTATTAAGGGCCCAATGACGGGCAAATCCTGCAGTTCGGCTGCCAGGCGTCGCGGCAACGGCGTTCATCAGCTTGCTGATGCTATATCAGCTTCCTGATAAACATCAACAGCTGCGCGGCTTAATGGTATCTCGAAGATTAGAAACCGGGCAATCAGAAATGCCCGGCATGGGATTGCGCCGGCCGTACTCCGCAACTGCAGCTACAATGCAGCGTGACCTGCCGCCCGGCAGGGTGAATCCGCCGCCGCCCAAGAATCACAAACGATGTCCATCACCGTCTATCACATTCCCGTATGTCCGTTCTGCCAGCGACTTGAGATCCTGCTTAGCCTGAAGGGGTTGCGCGACCAGGTCCGCTTCCAGGTGGTCGACATCACGCAACCCCGCCCAGCCTGGTTGACCGGGAAGATGCGCGGCACCACTGCACTGCCCATCATGGAGCTGACCGAGGGCCGCATCCTCAAGGAAAGCCTGGTGATCCTGCAGTACCTGGAGGATGTCTTTCCGCAACGTCCGGTGGCGCAGCGCGACCCCTACCGGAGAGCCGTCGAGGGAATGATGGTCAGGATGGAAGGCGAGTTCGTCTCACAGGGGTACGCGTATCTGATGAACCAGGATCCGGCACGACGCGACGCCCTGCGGCTGGCCATGCTCGCCCTCTACGCAAGGCTGAACGACTTCCTCCTGCAGCACGCTGGCAAGGGGCCTTTCCTGTTTGATGAGTTTGGCTGGGCAGAGACGGTCTTTACGCCGTTCTTCATGCGCTTCTGGTTTCTCGAGTACTACGAGGATTTCGAGCTGCCCGATGGCGAGGCCTACGACCGTGTTCGGGTGTGGCGAGAACAATGCCTGGCGCACCCTGCCGCACAGCAGGTCACCAAAGAGCAGGTGGTGAAGCTCTATTACGACTATGCCAGGGGAACAAAAAATGGCGTCGTGCTGCCCGGCCGCACGCGATCATCGTTCGCGCTTGAGCCCGACTGGCGTCAGCGACCCTGGCCCCCCAGGAACAAATACGCAGGCACTGCGACGGATGAAGAACTGGGCCTGCTGTCAGTGCGGTAATTCCGCATGACACTCGCGAATCAGTGCAGTACTCTTCACTGCAGTTGAACTTTTTTTCTTCCTCCGTCTTGCCGCTGTTCGCATTGCGATGGTGCGGAAATTCAAAGCGTGCGCAGGTGCGGGACAGTTCGCATCTCGACGAGCATTGAATGCTGCAATTGAATGGCAAGTCTGGAAGTTGATAGTTCGTTTAGATTGAAAACGTAACGCGCTGGTTTCGTTTGGGATCGTCAAGGGAGATTTGCCAGCAGTCGTGCTCCGCTCTGTCTTCCACTCCGGGGCGGCACGAGACTTGCTGGCAATGGTCGGCGTACACAGCGGAGACAACGCCATGGTGACAAACTCCGTCCTCAGCACTCTTGCCACGCAGCGAGCAGAGCACGCGCCGGTCAGGCCAGCCCGGTCCGCGCCCCATATCAGCTATCGCCAGTTGTTTACCGAGTCGGAGCAGCGCCTGGCAGTCGCCGCGTCGAGCGGCATTCACGACGAGGAATTGATTGCGGGTCGCCTGCTCGCCGATGCCGGGCTCTACAGCCGCTGGGAGAGCGAGCACGCAGCGCTCCTCGGCCGCGTCGCCCATGAAAGGCGCGCCGGACCCCGCCGGGCACTCCTGCTTTCGACCTCCCTGACACTGATTCATCGCAAAGCCCTGTTCGAGTACCTGAGGGACAGCCAGCTGCGTGGATTCGAGCGGGCGGATTTTGTGCATCGCGTTTTTGGCAGCCACGAATACTCGCGACTGATTGTTCACGAACACGGGAACTACATCCGTAGTGCTGCGAGCTTTATCTGCATGAGATACCTGGGCGCCCATGTTTTCAGGGACGCCTTGTTTGGTTCGCCGCTCGAAGAGTACGAGGAGCTGTATGCCGGCTTTTACGATTCCTGTTGCAAGACTTTCCTGTTGAGCCATGACGATCCGCTGGTGCGCTATTTCCGTGAAACGCACGCGACGCTCAAACGCCAGTTGGCGCTCAGACGCTCGATTCTGCTGCGCTGTGCGCTGCACGATTCGCATCCGGACACCGTCCCTGCGGTCGATCGACGCCACTGAGCCTGTTCCTGAAGTCGTAACGCGGGTGCTACTGGTCACTTTCCCGGTCTTGCCGACGGTGCGCGCGCTCATCGCTACGCGCCGGCAGGCGCGTTTCAATGAAACCGGACGACGGTTGACTCGCGAGGAACTGCTGCAGGGCGCCGTCGGCTGTGATGTTCTTGTCGTCACTGCGACCGACCGCCTGACTGCCGAGACGATCGCCGCGCTCCCTGCCACCGTGCGCACGATTGCGACCTATTCCGTCGGGTTCGACCACATCGATCTCGAAGCTGCGAAAGCCCGAGGTCTCGCGGTGTTGCACACGCCGGACGTACTGACGGATGCGGTGGCGGAAACTGCGCTGTTGCTGACGCTGGGGGCAGCGCGCCGGGCCAACGAGAGTCTGCAGTTGATCCATAGCCGGCAGTGGCAGGGATGGACGCCGGTGCAACTGCCCGGCGTCCAGTTGTCGGGCAAGCGATTCGGGGTGTTCGGCATGGGTCGGATCGGCCAGGCCATTGCGCACCGCGCGGCAGCCTTCGGCATGGAGATTCACTACCACAACCGGCGGCCGCTACCCGAGGACGACGCAAAAGGGGCGCGCTATCACGCCCAGCTGGAGACCTTCCTGCCCCTTTGTCAGTTCCTGATGCTGAGTTGCCCGTTGACTCCCGAGACCCACCATTTCCTGAACGCTGCCCGCATTGCGCAGCTACCGCGGGGTGCCATCGTCGTCAACATCGCGCGGGGCAATGTTGTCGAGGATGACGCGCTGATCGCGGCGCTGCGCTCCGGAAAACTGCAGGCGGCGGGCCTCGATGTGTTCGCGAACGAACCGAACCTGGATCCCCGCTACTACGACTTGCCGAATGCCTTCATTCTGCCGCATATCGGCAGTTCGACCATCGAGGCACGAGAGGGCATGGCCACCCTTCTGCTTGACGGCCTTGATCGTCTGGAGCGCGGGCAGCCGTTGTCGAATCGTCTCGTTTAGCGCCACAGGATTCCTGGTCAGGGAACATCGATCAGCACGGCGCGGAAGTCATTCACGTTGGTACGAGTCGGACCGGTCACAACGAGTGCATCGCCACTGGCGAACAGATCGTAGGTGCGGTTTCGTGCAAGACAGTCCCGGCCATCGAAACCCTTCGCAGCCGCTGCAGCCAGCGTTGTCGGCGACAGCCAGGCACCTGCGTTGGCTTCGGTGCCATCAATGCCGTCGGTATCGCATGCCAGTGCGTGAATGTGCGGATGGCCATCGAGCGCCACCGCAAGGCCGGCCAGATATTCAAGGTTTCGCCCACCGCGGCCCGTGCGATCAGTGACGCGCACGGTTGTTTCGCCTCCCGACAACAGCAGCCAGCGACCGCGACGCCGGGCATACCTCTTCGCAAGTTCAGCGTGCGCCGCTCCCAGCGTACTGGCTTCGCCTTCGAGATCGTCGCCCAGCATCACGACTTCGTATCCTCTTGCCGTCGCGATGGTTGCCGCCGCCACCTGGGCGTCGCGTGCTGTGGCCAGAATTCGGGTAGTGAGCTGCAGTTGCATCGCCAGGCGCAGGTTTCGGCGTTTCATTCGCTGGCGTGTCCAAGGCCTCGCGTACAGAGTCCGGCACACTTAATCGATAGCGGGCCAGTACGCTGCGCGCATCTGCCAGCGTCGTGGGATCCGGCACCGTGGGACCCGAGCCGATATCCACCGGATCGTTGCCCGGAACGTCGGAGATCGCGAACGTCTGGATGGGGACGGTGGTTGCGCGTGCCAGTCGACCGCCTTTGATTGCCGAGAGATGGCGTCGCACGCAATTGATTTCGTCGATACGAGCTCCGCATTCAAGGAGCGCGCGCGTGACTACACGTTTGTCATCGAGCGAAAGGCCTGCGGCAGGTAGCGGCAGCAATGAAGAAGCCCCGCCGGACAGCAGAAAGACGATGCGGTCGCCGGGGCGGGCGCGTTTCACGAGATCCAGCATGCGGAGGGCAGCTTGTTGCGCCGCGGTGTCCGGAATCGGGTGTCCTGCCTCGATACATTCGATGGCTGACTGGGCGCCTTGCACACGACGGCAATCCATGGCCATAGCGCGTGACGACGAGCCCCTTAAGGCGACCGGGGATGGTACGGGCAGCGACTTCAGCCATCGCCGCGGCCGCTTTGCCGGCGCCAAGAACCAGGGTTTCGCCCTGCGCAGGCTCGACGGGCAGAACGCCCTGCAGTACCTGCTCAGCGGAGACGGCTTGCACGGCCGTCCGAAACAAATGCAACAGCAGTTCTCTCGCCGATTGCTCACTCATCGGGGAACTATGCCTGATATTTGATCCTGTACACTTCCGGCTCGACCGCTTGTCAGAACCCTGACCCCGCTATCAACGACAACATCAGCGGAGATTCGCAGAATGTGGCAGCAGGAGTACATCCCGGTCGCGGACAGTCTTGCCTTGTCGGCATTGACGGCCGCCGCACCCATCTTTGTCCTGTTGCTCCTGCTCGGGGTGCTACGCAAGCCTGCATGGATTGCTGCGCTCGCCGGACTCGCCACTGCGGTGGTGGTTGCCATCGGCGTGTATCGCATGCCGGTCGGTCTGGTCGTCAGCTCGACGACGATGGGCGCCGCCTTCGGACTCTTTCCGATCGGCTGGATCGTGTTCTGGGCGATCGTGCTGTATCGGCTCACGGTCGAGACCGGCTGCTTTGAAATCATCAAGGATTCGATTGGGGGTTTGACCAGCGACCGGCGCCTGCAGGCGCTGTTGATCGCTTTTGCATTTGGCGCCTTCATTGAAGGCGCGGCGGGATTCGGCACCCCGGTTGCAGTCGCGGCGGCCATGATGACCGGACTTGGTTTCTCGCCGTTCTTTGCCGCTGCAATCTGCCTGTTGGCCAACACCGCGCCAGTGGCGTTTGGCTCGATCGGGATTCCCGTGATCACGCTGGCAGGGACCACCGGACTGCCGCTGGACGAGTTGAGTACCTGGGTCGGACGGCTGTGTGCTCCGGTCTCTTTGTTCATTCCGGCCTACCTGATGCTGGTCATGGGTGGCTATCGGGGCATGAAAGGAGTACTGCCAGCAGTCGCTGTGTGCGGGATCTGTTTCGCATCGATGCAGCTGCTCGTATCGAGCCTCGTCGGACCGGAGCTCGTCGATATCATCGCATCACTGACGGCCGTCGTCGGACTGATCCTGTTGTTCAAGGTCTGGCAGCCCACTGACAGCTTTGTGCTGGCCGGCGACTTCGTCCTGGCAGGAGCAGGCTCACCCAGGGTCGAGATCAAATCGCACAGCATTGGGCGGGTGGCCCGTGCCTGGTCTCCGTATCTGTTCCTGGTGTTTTTTGTGCTGCTCTGGGGCAGTGGTGTCCTGGGTGACCTGGTGAACAGCGTTACCGTGCGGGTGGAGTGGCCGGGTCTGCACAATGCGGTTCTGCGCGTGGCGCCCGCCGTAGAGGCGCCCACGCCTTACGCGGCAATCTTCACGCTGAACTGGATGTCCGCAAGCGGATCGGCTTGCGCCTTCGCAACGATTGCTGCAGCACTGTTCCTCAAGGTCTCGCTGCGCACTTACCTTCGATTGGTTGGCTCCGTGGCCAGGCAGATGGCGTTTTCATTGCTGACGATTGCATCGGTGCTGGGACTCGCGTTCCTGATGAATTACAGCGGCGCGACCGCGACCCTGGGACTGGCCTTCGCAGCAACTGGCGCACTGTTCCCGTTCTTCAGCGCGCTGCTTGGCTGGCTCGCTGTCTTTCTGACGGGGAGTGATACGTCGGCCAATGCGCTATTCGGCAATCTGCAGGTGGTCACGGCCAATTCCCTTGGGCTCGATCCGGCGCTGATGGCCGCGGCCAATTCGGCCGGTGGCGTCATGGGAAAGATGATCAGCCTGCAGAGTGTGGCAGTCGCGGTGGCGGCAACCGGCATGGCCCGTTCCCAGGAAGGCAGACTCTTCCGCTTCACGTTCAAGCACAGCGTGTTGCTGGCGAGCGTGATCGGCTTGCTTACGCTTCTCTACGCCTGATCGAATCGGTTTGATGGGGGCAGTCGTGAAATCTCTTGTGTTACGAGCGCTGGCAATCCTGGCCTGTTCCTGTGTCCTGAGTGATGTCACTTACGCACAGGGCGCACCGGGTTCCATTTCGGGGCAGCTGATCGACGCCAACGGAGCACCGATCACGCTGCTTGAGGCCACACTTTCCATCACGAACACGGCGACGGGCGAGGTCAAGTCTGCTGTGCTCAGCCCCAACGGCGAGTATTCGATCATCGGCCTTGCGCCTGGCGCCTACGACCTCAACATCCCGATTGCCTGCTGCATGTACCGGTCGTACCAGCAGCAAGCCATCACCATCGCCGCAGGCCAGGCGCTGAAGCAGGATCTCAATATCGAGTGGGGCATCAATCTCGGCACCATCGGCGATGATCCTGGCCAGCTGGGCATGGATATGCGCACGCGGGCTGGAAAAATCGACGGGCCCGCACCGCGGATGCCCGACGGCAAGGTGGATTTCAACGGCATCTGGTACAACGTGCCGCCACCGATGGAAGTGCGGAACGCACTGCAGCCGCCGATGCAGCCATGGGCGCTTGCAATCCAGAAGCAGATGCAGCAGCTCTATTCACAGGGGCCCCAGGCGTACTGCCTGCCGCAGCATGCCGTTCCTACTGCGCTGCTGTTTCCGTACAAGGTCGTACAGACGAAGGACCTGATGGTCCACCTCACGGAGTTCACGACTCCCGGCTACCGACAGGTTTTCCTCGATGGCCGTCCACACCCGCCCGCTGATGAGTGGAATCCGGCCTGGGTGGGTCATTCCACGGGCTATTGGGAGGGCGACACGCTCGTCATCGACAGCATCGGATTCAATGAGATCACTCCGGGATTCGGTATTCACACGGAGAAGCTGCATGTCATCGAGCGGTGGTCGCGACCGTCTCGCGGCAGGCTTGAAGTTGCGATCACCGCGACAGATCCGGATGCCTGGACGGGTGAGTTCAAGATGAGCTTTACCGCAGGCCTCGTGCCGGACGAAGAAATCCTCGAGTTCGTTTGCGCGGAAAATAATGTGGATCCATTGCATTTCGGCGGATTGGGCTGGAAAGGCAGGCCGTAGCACGCGGTAGGGCAGTGCCATGCTGGATAGTTACTGGCCAATCAACAATAATCGCGGCTGTCTGCAGCGGAGCACGTATCACCGGGCCGGGGTGGCACAACCTTTCGGCACGGGCTGCGGGAGTTTGATTGATATCGAATCCGTCTTTGGCTTCAGGTCGATTGCAAGAGGAGGATGCTTTGAGCAAGAAGGTGAATTCGGTCGTGGTCGGTGGGACATCAGGATTGGGCCGAGCCGTTGCAGTAGCGCTTGCTGCTCGCGGCGAACAGGTTGTCATCACGGGCCGCAATGCGGAGCGGACGTCGGCAATCGCCAGGGAGATCGGCCACGGAGTGACAGGTCTTGCGGTCGATCTGGGCCGACCCCACGAGATCAAGGGCGCATTGGCAACGCTGGGCCCCGTCGATCACCTGGTGCTGGCGGCGATCGAGCGCGATCATAATTCGGTGCGCGAGTATGACATTGCCCGTGCAATCAGCCTGGTGACCATAAAGCTGGTGGGCTACACCGAAGTCGTACACACACTTGCACCTCGCTTGAAGCCCGATGCAGCCATCGTGCTGTTCGGCGGCCAGGCCAAGGATCGGCCTTACCAGGGATCCACGACGGTCTCCACGGTCAACGGAGGAGTGTCAGCGCTGATTCGTACGCTCGCACTGGAGCTGGCACCCATTCGAGTCAATGCGCTGCATGCTGGAATCATTGCGGACACGGATGCGTGGCGCGACAAGCCAAAGGAACTGCTTGAAGTGCTGCGGTTGGGCACGCCCGCCGGTCGGCTCGCCCTGACCGAAGACATTTGCGGCGCTGCGCTGTTTCTCCTCGACAATCGTGCCGTCAACGGCGTCAACCTGACGATCGATGGCGGTCGATTGCTGAAATGAGTGTTGAACTGAACGCCATCGAAGCCCGCATCATTGGCTGCCTGATCGAAAAGGCGGCCACGACGCCGGATCAGTATCCACTGTCGCTCAACGCGCTGACGAATGCGTGTAACCAGAAAAGCAATCGCGATCCGCTGCTCGATCTCGATGAAAAGGCAGTACAGGAAGCTGTCGACGGGCTTATCGCCAAGCACCTGGTACTGGAGCGCTCCGGATTCGGGAGCCGCGTGCCGAAGTATCAGCATCGGTTCTGCAACACGGGCTTCGGCTCCCTGGAGTTCTCGCCGCTTGAGACGGCAATCTTGTGCGAGCTGCTGATCCGCGGGCCGCAAACGCCCGGGGAGCTTAAGACCCGCGCAGCGCGGATGGCGCCGGTGCAGGAAACAGGAGAAGTGGAAGCAGCCCTGACCAACCTCGCCTCCAGGGCGGACGGCCCCTTCGTCGTCCGACTACCGCGGGAGCCGAACCGCCGTGATTCGCGCTATGCACACCTGTTCAGTGGCGCCATCGAAGTCACCGGGGCCCAGCCGGCGGAGCCTGTGCGTGAATCTCGCGCCGCCAGTACCGACCGTCTCGACCAGCTTGAACGGCTCGTGAACGAGCTGCGCATCGAAGTGGACGAGTTGAAGCGCAGTTGAGTTAGCAGGGTGATGCAAACTCCCTTTGCAGCAACCTGATTGGTAGTCCGACGCTGCGGATACTTGAGCGAAATCGACAGACTTTCAGCCTGTTCAGAGCCTCTTGACCTGAATGCGCTGCGGAGGACGCCTCAACATCGCTCGCCATCCCTTGCCCGATGCGCTGAGACGCATCAACGTCCGCACTGCCACGGTATACCGTCGCTGACTTTCGTCGGCTGGAGAGGGGGAAATCATGTCCAAGACTATCGGTGCGCTGGCACTGATGCTGCTCGCGGTCACAACCGCGGGGGCTCAGGATGCCAAGACAGTGATCAGCAATTCATCGAAAGCGATGGGCGCAGACACTCTGACTTCGGTGCGGTACTACGGCGTCGCCACAAACTTCCAGCTGGGACAGAACAGCAATGCCAGCAACCCGTGGCCGCGCCAGAACCTGAACGATTACGTGCGGGCCATCGACTTCACGCAGCCAGCGTCGCGTGCAACGGCAGTGACGTGGGCAATGCCACCGCAAGGGAATCCGGCCTCGCAGGGGCAATTCCAGCAGAACATCACGCCTGCACAGCCGGCCTGGGGCCAGCAGCTCGAAATCTGGATTACTCCCTGGGGCTTTCTGAAAGGGGCAGCGGCGAACAACGCCACGTCACGGACAACGGGTTCCGGCGCCAAGCGGCAGCACGTCGTCACGTGGAGTCCCGCGACCAAGTCGCCAGGCGGGCAGCCGTACAAAGTGGTTGGCTACATCAACGCGCAGACGAATCTGGTGGACAAAGTCGACACCTGGGTCGAGAACCCCTTCTTCGGCGACCTGCTGGTTGAAACCAGCTACGGCAGCTATCGCGACAGCTACGGCCTCAAGTTCCCAGCCGAGATCGTCCAGACGCGCGGCGGTTGGCCGACTTTCGAGATGTTTGTGCAGGGTGCAACGGCCAATCCGGCCAATCTCCAGCAACTGATGACGCCCTCGGCACCGCCGGCGGGTGCCCCTGGTGCCCCTCCGCCCGGAGGTGCGCCTCCGGCGGTAGCGTCCGAGAAACTCGCGGAGGGCGTCTATCGCATCACGGGTGGCTATGTTGCGCTCGCGGTCGAATTCGCTGATTACATTCTGCTGTACGAGCCGGGCCCTCAGAACGAAGCTCGCGCGATGGACATCATCGCCGAAGCCAAGCGGGTGATTCCGAACAAGCCCATTCGCTACGGCATCGTGTCGCATCACCATGCTCGACCACACGAGCGGCATGGCTGCGCCGGTCGCCGAAGGCATCACGCTGGTGACGCATGAAGTGAACAAGGCCTACTTCCAGAAGTGGCTGACGGCTCCCAGGACGCTGGCGCCGGACGCGATTGCAAAATCGGGCAAGAAGCCGGTGATCGAGACGATGGGTGACAAGCGGATATTCACGGATGGCAACCGGGTGGTCGAAGTGCATCTGATGAAGGGCATCGCGCACGCCGATGGCCTGCTGGTGGCGTATCTGCCGAAGGAAGGGATCGTCGCGTACGCCGACATGTTCAATATGCCGCCGCTCAATGCACCTCCGCCTGCCGTCGGCCTGGCTACGCATGTAGCGATGGCGGACAACTTCGAACGCCTGGGCTTCAAGTACGACACGGTGATCTCGGTGCATGCGCCGAACCCGGATCGGCCGATCACCAAGGCTGATGTCTACGCGACGATTCCAGGGAGGCCGGTGCCTTAATTGTCTGGAGCGGTGCCGGGTCAATAGTGACCCGGCACTGTTCATGCTCGCCGCGATTTACGCGGCATCCAGGACGCTGCCGTTGAAGCTGCCTGTGGCGGTCACCCGGAAGAGCCCTTTTTGTCCTGAATTCATCTCACTCTCGCTGTTCCAGAAATCCTGCGCAGTACCGATCACTTCCGCGCAAGTGCTTTCGTCAATGTAGGTGTAATTGATCGCAGTACCGGCGTTGGTGCGGATCGTTACGTTGGACACGGTCACGTCGGGTTTGCTGACTGTCTTAATCGTGCCCTGGACAGAATCCACACCGCCGTCTATCGCCGGACCTGCCCACAGCGTGTCGACCAGCGCAAGGCGTCCAGCTAACGGAGGCAACTCGACCCGAACTCGATCGCCGACATGCAGATCCTGCGGTCGCAGCGGTGTCGTGCGAACGAGACCGCCGCCGGATTGCGCCGAAGTCAGCGTCGCAGCGGGATTGAGGCCTACCCTGGCGCCGGCAATCTGCAGGGTGAGGTGTGACAAATCGAGCGCCTGAATCCTTGCTGTAACGACTGCAAACTGCTCGGGCGCGAAATTCGGCAATGACTCGTAGGTATCATTGCGTCGGCCCGGGGGGCACACATTGAACAAGCGCTGCGGGTTCCCGTCATCGAGGCCGCCGGCCGCGAGTGCGCTGGCACGCAAGTTCTCATGCAGTTTGGATGGATCGCAGACAGTTCGCTCAAGTCCGTTGCCAGGCACCGGTGGATTGGGGAGCGGTCTCGTCATCCGGCCTTCAATCGCAAAATCGGCGCCCGCGATTTTCGTGATAAGGCCTTGCAGGTAGACGAGATTCCTTTCTTCACCCCGAAGAGGCGCTCCTGAATTCTTCAAGCCGGCGGCGATCTGCACTCCGCCAGCAGGCTCTGTCGTCGCGATCAGGGTGACACGGTCGCCGTCGGCAGGCCCGCCCACGCCGAAACCGGCCACACTCGCGTTTGAATAGTCCACCTGAAGGTTGCCGAGTCGCAGCTGGTGATGCACCGAATCGACATCGCGGGCCAGACCCGTGACGCGAAAGCCCTGATTCGCACTGGCAACCGTGATGCCCGTCGCCACGACGTCACCCTCTGCTGTCAGGTGACCGCTGATGGCAACCTTGTCGCCAACGTGCAGCAGAGCGCGCGCCTCTTCCGCCGTTGCAATTCCGGAAACGTCCCAGCTGATGCCGGGCCTGCCGAAAATGAACATGCTCGAACTCATCCATACGCGTTGTCCATTCACGATGAATGACGCCGAAGAGGGGTCCACAGCTTCCACGCGGCCGACGACACTGTTCTCCACCTCCACCGCGTAGCACTTTTCCCTGAACGGGTTAGTGCTCCAATTGGCATAGATGGTAGCCCGATCTCCCGGCTGCACGCTCTGCCGGCCAGCGGGAACACCGTCGACCGAGAAGGAAGTATCGACAAGTTCGCACGGAGAGGTCAGCCACATCGGCGCGAACAGGCGATCGGAATCGATGCGATTGACGACTGAGCCGAGGTTGACCGAATTGACGGTGACAATCTCGGCTGCCTCCACGACACCATTGCCGATGACTTTGCCGGTGACGCGAACGAAGGCATCCAGGCGTACCACGCTGATGTTAGCCAGTGGTCCCTGCATGATTGTTGACGATGTTGTCGTAATGGCATGACCGTCCACGTCGAAGTCAGTGTTGGATACATAGCGAGTCACCCAGCCTTGCAGATCGGCGGCGTCGCCGACGGTGCCCGGCACGCGGAGATCAACATACGAGACATCGGTTGCGAGCATCTCACCTGTCGAACCGACCATTTCCGCACTGACTTGCACGGTGGCACTATCCAGCGCATGACCATTGAGTCCGGTCAGAGTGGCGTTGGAGTAATTGACGACCTGGCCACCGATCTGCATGCGGCGCATTGCGTTATCCAGATTGGTCACTCGTCCCGTGATACGCAGCGGCGTTACCGCTCTGCGGGGCTGGATACTGCGGGCAAACAGCACGCCTGAAGAGTCCGCGAAGCCGCTGACTTCGATGTCGCTTCCCACACCAAGTCCGCCAAGGGGCTCGCCGTCAACCGCGCCGACAATCTGCGTGGCCGCATCGATTTCGATCTGCTGGCCCAGAATGGTGATGCGATTGCTGGCAAGATCGATCGCCGAGACGCGACCGGCCACTGCAATGCTGGCTGCAACAGACTTGGCAGCGCGTACAGTAGTTCCGCTGGCGCCCTGGCTCGCGATCACGGTGACAACCTGGCCCAGTTTGAGATCAGATTCGGCAGCCGTTTTGCCATCCACCTGGATCGTCGATCCGCTCAGCGAGTACTCCGTGCCATTCACGAAAATGCTGCCGAAAGCGGTGATGGCACCTATCGCCACGACACCATTGCTGTTGGCAAATGGTGCGCCACTGCCCTCGATGCCTGCCGTCCTTGGATCGGCACCGCCCCCACAGGCGATCAGCACGAAGGGCAGTGTGCAGAGGGAGAAGCGTTTCATTGTCGCGTTATACATAGGGGTATCCTCGCGCTGACTTGCTATTTTTCGCTGGGGTCGTCCTGGATCTGGCTGCGAGCACTTTGTGCAGATGTTCGATGGAGTCGCCGGTGTGTTCGCCGACGAGTTCGCCCAGCAGCCTGGCTTCGAGCGCCTTGTGATAGTGGCGCCTGAGTTCACCGAGCGTCTTTGGAGTGGCGACTACGAACAGGAAAGTGATCTTGCCGCTCAATACCTGCTGGTTCAGCCAGTCTGCTGTCGCTGACGCAAAGCTGTCTTCGCCCTGACGACTGGCATCGGGATTGCCGGAGGTGTTGTGGTGGCGCTGCCCCGAGCCCTTGTTATGGCCGTGCAGGTGCGGATCCTCGAGTTCCTCAAGCCGCAGGTGATTTTCGTCACCGGTATTGCGCAGGACGCGCAGGGTCTTCCCGTCTGCCACCGCGATGATGGCGCCGCCTGGATACTGCATCGAATTCTCCACTCCAACGATACTGCCATCGTGAGTTGGAGCGGCTACTCATGCAATAAGGGCTTGTCCTCGTAAGGATTTGCCCTCGTAAGGGCCGGTCCTCGTAAGTGGGCTCAATTGCACTTGACGATCATCGAACGGGACTCGCCGCCGGCAGCCCCGGCTGCCAACGCATCGTCATTGCGCTTGAGAACGGTATAGCTGGCATTTCCACATAGTTGAGCAGCGCTGCGATAGCAGAACACCCAGCCGGATTCCGGACCGGAGCAGTTGACCGTGATTCCGTCGACGGTTTCCCTGGATCCCGCGCTATCCGTAGTCGTGGTGGTGGCGCAAGCGCCAACCAGTGTCGTGGCGGTGAGCAGCATCAATGTACGCAGCATGCTTTTCATCTTGATTGGCTGCCGTCAGTCAGCGACGGGGTGGGTATCCAGGTGCTTGCCGCTGGCAAGCCACCCTTTTGACTTCCATCGTTCGATCACCTCGACTGCATTGCACGTCCCGTCATTGGGCTGTGCAATCGATGCATCTTCCTTCACAACGAAGCACAGTGCGCCGGCGCGTCTGCCGTCACGGATGGGACTCATGACGACGCGGACCATTTCGCCTTTCTTGAAGGTGTTGCCGGTCACACCCTGGCGGGCAGCGTGAATAGGGGCCGCGCCTTCGAAGCTCCACTTCTGCATCTGGCCGTTTTCGTCGAGCGCTTCGACGTATAGCCAGCTATGGGGGCTGCTGTAGCTCCAGTTCGTGATGCGGCCATCGACGATCGTCTGCTTCGACGAATCAAACTGGGCAAAAGAATGATGCGCGAGAGCAGTGCTCGCCACGACCAGCGCGCCAGCCAGTAGCAGGTTCATCGCAGTAGATATCGATCTCTTCATGATGCTTGTCCTCAGGACTCTGGACCACCCGTTGCAGAAGATGGCCACAAACAGTGGTCGGTGTCAGTGTTACGGCGTGGTCTCGTTCAGCGGATCCAGCGACTGCCCTGGCAGATCCGGGAAATCTGTCGTGCCGAGTGCGTCCTTGTACTCGGGGTCGCCGGGCAGGTAGACGTGCGTCTTGCCATCCGGGCCGAGGTACGAGTTGCTGCTGGTTGAACATTCCCAGTTGCGAATGCGCACGCCGAGTTTTTCCAGGTCCGGCCGGTAATCGTGCGAGTAGACAAGAGAAACGGGCTTTACCAGTGATAGCGGATCGTAGAATGTGGCCTGCGTGACCAGCTGCCGTGCACCGTTTGCACCGCGTACTTCATGCCAGGTCTCGACGATCTCGAACTGGTTGCTCGTCAGGGGCGCACCGCGGGTGTAGTCGGCGGGATTGATCCACTTGGTCCAGATGATCAGCCTGTCCTTGTCCCAGAAACCGATGCTGTCGCCGACGGCCGAATGCTTGCCGTCGACGTTGATGTGTTCGCCGTTGATATAGACGCGCCGCGTTTCATTCATGAAGTCGTTCATCATCCAGGATTGTCTGGGCGTATTGACGAATTCCTTGCCATACGGCTCCCAGAGCCAGCGCGGCATGCCGGGAAATTCACAGCGGGTCAGGCGATCGAACACCTGCTGGCCGAACTTGTCGACTTCTGCGCGTCGCTCGGTGAACTGCTTTTCATAGGGTGGCGTCATGACGTTTTTCCTCACGGCACCGCCGCCCGCACGCAAGGTGCCGGAACCCGAAAATGCGCCGCTCTCCAGAAACGTCTGTGCGATCGTATTCGGGCCAGGTGTCCACAAACCTTCCCAGGTCGGCAGCGTCGTGGCCGAGTGCTTCGTGCCACCCTTCGCCTGCTTCAGCAGATAGCTGTAGTGTTCTTCTGCGGTCTTGAATGCCTGTGCAGGCGCTTCGACTGGCGGCAGCGGCATGGGCTTGAATTCGGATTGCGGCGTGGCCAAAGACGGATCGGTGGCTTGCGCAAAGGCATGGCTCGCAAAACCCAAGGCCATCAGCAAACCGAGGGTACTGCCCCCCAGCATCCGTTCAATTTTCATTGTGAATCCCCCTGTAAGCCTTGAGGTTAGCGCACGCGTCTGTCTTTGCAAAGCCTCGGAAATGCGTTGGCAACTTTGCGGCACTGCAGGATGGGCCTATGCAAAAGGCTGCTTCTGCTACTGTTCGATGATGAAAAGCCCGTTGCGAACTGATGCGACTTCGCGCTTGCTGCAATGAAAGGACCTCTGTTGACGCTAAGCGTGCATAACGCACTGCGGTTGGCATTGCGTAAGGGCGTGTCCCGCGTAAGTTGCTCGCTGGATCTCGACCGGACGACCACGACGGTCGCCGTCAGCGAAACCGGATGGCAATGGGAGGGGCGACATTTCCCGTTCGCCGCCCGCTGCAAGGACAGGACTGTTTACCACTGGCAAGAGGACGTCTGGCAGCCGGTTTCCCGCTATGCGTCTTCATTGATCAAGCTTGTGCCGACCGAATGGGGGCCGCCGACCTTCGAGATCGATGGCATCAAGATGTTGCCGACCGCGAAAGTCTCGCCGTACGAGGATGCGATGCGCAAAGTCGCATTGATCCTGCCACGAGGCAAGGTCGTGCTGGATACCTGCGGAGGCCTGGGCTACTTCGCAGCGCATTGCGTGGCAGGCGGAGCGACGCATATCGATTCGTTCGAGAAGAATCCCGACGTCATCTGGCTGCGAAGTCTCAATCCCTGGTCACCGGAAGCGGGTGGCGCGCTCAAGCTGATTCAGGGCGATGTAGCAGAGCACATAGTGCGAGTACCGGATTCGTCCATCGATGCGATCCTGCATGATCCCCCGCGATTCGGGATTGCCGGCGAACTCTACTCGCAGGTCTTCTATGATCATCTGGCTCGTGTCCTCAGACGCCAGGGAAGGTTGTTCCACTACACCGGCACACCGAACAAGCTGACGAGTGGTCGCGATGTGCCGAACGAAGTCACGAAGCGATTGCGCCTTGCAGGCTTCAAGACGGACCTGAAGGGGGATGGAGTGCTGGCCGTGAAGCGGTGAAAACGTTCTCCGGCTCGCGTTAGCGTGATCTGATGTCGATCGGGATGACTGCAAGCCGGCGCAGGAGAGATTGCCTGCGTCGAATTGGCCACCAGTCGTACAGGAAGACTTCGAGAGGACGCCACAAAGCGACCCAGCCGATGATCAACAGACCCTCATCAAGGATTCTCGATCTTGCCCCCAGTAGCGGCGACAGGAACTCTCTCAGGGACAGGCAAGCGACCAGAAACCCGAGCCCGATGGCCAGGCTTGCGGAACCGGATTTCAGCACGTAGCGCAGGTCACGGCCGACGTGTGCAGCCCGAAAACGGAAATAGTTATGTACCGCCAGCGGGAGTGCCTGCACTTCTGGTGTCGGGACCACGGAAGAGGGCAGGTAAATAACCAGCTTGGCGGGTTGCGAGGTGCCCATCTCACGCAGCGCGTCCACTATGTAGGTTTCTGCATCCGGGTCCAGATCCCTTTCGTGAAAGGGCGCAGGATCCAGGGTGTTGAACAACTGCCTGAGGTCACGCAGTTCGATTTCGATCAGGCGGAAGCCTCCTTCGAGGCGATAAATGGAAACGTGCAGGTCTGGCTCTGTCATCGCAGTGGACTCGGAAGTTCGGGCGTCTGTATGCGCGCGTCCATTGTCCCTAAACCTGCGTCTTACCGGGAGACCTGCCTTTCCATACGGAATCGCCACGAGGTCCATCGGTTTCCACGGCTGCTTCCCTTTTCCTGTCCTTCCTGCTCTTGCGTTTGCCTTTGATCCCGCCGTTTGTCCTGCCGGGTGGAGGGGCGTCCGCCACGGCTGAATCGGTCGGTTCGAATCCTGCAACGGTCTCGCGGGGCAGGCGCATCGAGTGTCGCTTCTCGATCAGCCGGAAATGAGCCTCAGTGCCAGCGCTGATGAAGCTCACGGCAACACCGCGTTCGCCGGCGCGCCCGGTGCGACCAATTCGGTGTGTGTAGTCCACCGCCGAGCGGGGCAGATCGTAGTTCACTACGGCCGGCAGCTGGTCAATGTGGATGCCGCGAGCGGCGACGTCGGTGGCAACGAGCACCTTGAGTCGTGACGCCTTGAAGTCGGCAAGCGCCCTGGTGCGTGCAGACTGGCTCAATTCTCCATGCAAAGCCCCTGCGCTGATGCCTTTCTGTCGCAACTTGTCGGCGACGTGCTCGGTTGAGTACTTGGTGGCGACGAAGACGAGCGCGCGCGTCCACTGGTGTTCCTGCAGCAAGTAACGCAGCAGTTGCGTCCGCCTGGGTGGATCGACCGCGATGGCCCGCTGCTCGATCGTGGGTTCTGTCGCGGGAGTCGAGGGGACATCGATCCGCAGGGGATTCTGCAGCAGGTTGCCGGCGAGCTCCTCGACTTCAGACGGGAAGGTGGCGGAGAACAGCAGGTTCTGGCGTTGCTGTGGCAACCGCTCAAGGACCGCGTGCATCTCGTCCGCGAAACCTGAGTCAATCAGACGATCCGCCTCGTCCAGCACCAGGGTTTCCACGGCGCCGAGGTGCAGGGCATTGTGATCGACGAGATCCAGCAGGCGGCCCGGGGTTGCAACGACGATGTCGGCGCCGCCGCGCAAGGCCATCATTTGCGGATTGATGGATACGCCCCCGGAGGCGACTGCGATCTTGATGGGTTTTTGCAGGGACCTGGCCAGTTGGCGGACCGACTCGCCGACCTGGGCGGCGAGTTCACGTGTCGGCACCAGAACCAGCATTCGCGGTTCGTGTCCTCGGGAATCTGCTGCGGTGAGCAAACGCTGCAGCAATGGCAATACGAACGCTGCGGTCTTGCCAGAACCCGTATGAGCGCAGGCCCGGACATCCTTGCCATTCAGGATGGCGGGAATGGCTGCCACTTGAATCGGCGTCGGTGTGGTGTAGCCACGCTCGCTGATCGCGTGGAGGAGTTCCTTCGAAAGCCCGAGAGAAGCAAACGACATCTCAGGCACCGATCCTGCGAATACGGAATGTGCGGCCCTTGATCTTGCCGGCCCGCAGTCGCTGCAACGCCTTGTCATGCCATTCTCGCGCGATCGCGACATAGGTGCGCGTGGGGAAGACATCGATCTTGCCCACTGCGGTACCGGGCACACCCGCATCACCCGTCAGTGCGCCGAGCAGGTCCCCGGGACGCAGTTTGTCCTGACGGCCCGCATCGATGGCAAGCGTGACAAAAGGGGCGATGAGTGGCAGGGCGCCGGCATCAATGGGTGGCAGCTTGCCCCACCGCAACGCCTGCCCGAGGCGATCTTCGATCAGATTGGCTCTGCCGGTTTCGCGCGGCGTGCACAGCGTCAGGGCTTTGCCCCGGCGGCCCGCGCGGCCTGTGCGACCAACCCGATGCAGATGGGTGTCGGCGTCGGCTGCGATGTCGAAATTGACGACCATCGCGAGGTCAGCGATATCGAGGCCGCGCGCGGCGACGTCGGATGCGACCAGCACCGAGCAGCTGCGATTGGCAAACCGCACGAGCATTTCCTCGCGCTCACGCTGGTCCAGTTCGCCATGCAAGGCCAGCACTGAAAAATGCCGGACATCGAGTTCAGCAGCGACGTTGCGCACTTCCTGTCGCGTGTTGCAGAACACGACCACGGATTCCGGACGGTGGTGCAGCAGTAACCCTTCGAGTGCAGCGAACTTCTGTTCCGAATCGACTTCGAAGAAAGTCTGCTCAATGAGTACATCGTCCGCTTCGCTCTTGACCGTCACGTCGACGGGCTCGTGCTGCAGCTCGCGACTGATCTCGCGAATGGATGCAGGGATGGTGGCCGAGAACAGCAATGTTTGTCGCTTGAGAGGCGTTGCCGCAATGATGCTCTTGAGGTCGTCGGCGAATCCCATGTCGAGCATGCGATCAGCTTCATCCAGCACCAGCACCCTGACGTTGCTGAGCGGCAAGGCTTCCTTCTGGATCAACTCCAGAATGCGTCCGGGCGTACCGACCACGATGTGCGGTTCGTGGGCCAGCGACGCGAGATGCGGCCGCAGCGGCACGCCGCCGCATAGGGTCAGTACCTTCACGTTGGGGATGAAACGGGCCAGGCGCCTGATTTCGCGGCTGACCTGGTCGGCGAGTTCGCGCGTCGGGCACAGCACCAGGCCCTGTAACGTGATGGCAGAGGCGTCGAGGGTCGATAGCAGGCCGAGCGCGAATGCCGCTGTCTTGCCACTTCCCGTTTTCGCCTCGGCGACGACGTCCTGGCCGGACAGAATGGCTGGCAGGCTGGCAGCCTGGACTGGCGTCATTTCCGCGTAGCCCACTTCCTTGAGGCCAAGTTGCAGGGGGTCGATCAGCGTCAAGGCGGCAAATGCAGTCATTCGCGCATGATCGCATTTATGCCCGGCCAGTGTTCAAAACATGTAAGGTAGCGCCCCTTTGCCTCATTCTCCCTGCCACTCCGATGCGAACACCTGAAGGCCTGCAACCGCTACTCGACGACGGCATCATCGATGACGTCAGGCGTCAGCTCAAAAGTGGCAAGGAGGCGTCGGTTTACGTTGTGAGTTCGGGAGGCGAGATTCGCTGCGCCAAGGTCTACAAGGACATGGCTCAACGCAGTTTTCAGCAGCGGGCGCAATATCAGGAAGGGCGCAAGGTACGCGGTAGCCGTCAGGCGCGCGCGATGGCAAAGAGTACCCGCTACGGCCGCAAGGAACAGGAAGCCGCGTGGAAGAATACCGAAGTGGATGCGCTGTACCAGTTGGTCGCGGCCGGTGTACGGGTTCCGCGGCCGTTCGGGTTCTTCAATGGCGTGTTGCTGATGGAACTCGTCACGGACGCGGCGGGACATTCGGCGCCACGCCTGGGTGAAGTGGAGCTGGCACCGGAGCTTGCACGGGCGTTTCACCGCTTCCTGGTCAACCAGGTGGTGCGCATGCTTTGCGTGGGATTGATCCACGGGGATCTGTCCGAATTCAACGTGCTGGTCGGCGCAGAAGGTCCGGTCATCATCGATTTGCCGCAAGCCGTCAGCGCCGCGGGCAACAACAATGCCTTTGCGATGCTCGAGCGCGACGTCCGGAACATTACCGAAACCCTTGGCCGCTTTGCTCCCGACTTGCTGACCACTGACTACGCCGGCGAAATGTGGGCCTTGTTCGAGAAGGGCGAGCTCACGCCCGAGCGCCAGCTGACGGGAGTTTTCGTGAAGGACGAGACCATTCCCGACGTGGGAGAAGTGATGCTCGCGATAGATGAAGCGCGCGAAGAGGCGATCCGCCGCGAACTCGGCCGTCAGGAAACCTCGGAGGTTTCCTGATCAAGAGCGCTACCGCGGGCTGATTTCGCCGAGTCCACCCGCTTCCGTGACGGGCGAAAAGCTTCCCGCGGAAGCCATTGGCCAGCAGAGCCTGTAGACATTGTGGGGCCAGTCGGATTGACCGGCCATCGCGGCGAGCAGCTCTCCGGGCTTGACCTGGCGCATCAGGTTGGAGAGCAGACGTACATCACTCTTGGAAATCCGCCTCACGAAATGAGTGGTACGGAACTCGTTGGGATGCGTAAGGCCGGCTGCCTGGGTTAATTCACGGAGCGCTGCCAGCGTGTTCTCGTGAAAACAGAAAACGCGTTCCGCCTTGTCAGGCACGACGAGCGCTCGTTGCCGCAGCGGATCCTGAGTGGTCACGCCAGTGGGGCAGGAGCCCGTATGGCATGTCTGGGCCTGGAGGCACCCCAGCGCAAACATGAAGCCGCGCGCCGAGTTGCACCAGTCCGCGCCGAGCGCCATCGTCCGGGCGATATCAAAGGCACTGATGATCTTGCCGCTCGCGCCAATCTTCACCTGTTGCCGCAGGTTGATGCCGACGAGCGTGTTGTGGACCAGCTGCAGTCCCTCCTGCAGCGGCGTGCCCACATGATCCGTGAATTCAAGCGGAGCTGCGCCAGTACCGCCTTCCTTGCCGTCGACGACAATGAAGTCCGGAGTCAGTCCCGTCTGCAGCATCGCTTTGCAGATCGCAAACCATTCCCACGGATGACCGATGCAGAGCTTGAAACCCGTAGGCTTTCCGCCTGACAGTCGCCGCAATCGTTGCGACGAATTGCAACAGTTCAATGGGTGTCGAAAACTCGCTGTGCCGGGCCGGACTGATGCAGTCCTCGCCAGCCTGCACGCCACGTGCAGCGGCAATTTCCGGCGTCACCTTCGCGCCGGGCAGGACTCCTCCATGACCTGGCTTTGCGCCCTGGCTCAACTTGATTTCGATCAGTCGCACCTTTGGTTCGCTCGCGTTGCGCGCGAACCGCTCTTCGCTGAAGCGGCCCTGATCGTCGCGGCAACCGAAATACCCTGAGCCGATTTCCCAGATCAGGTCACCGCCGTGGACGCGGTGGTACTCGCTGATCGAGCCTTCGCCCGTATCGTGCGCAAAGCCGCCCTTCCTGGCGCCGCTGTTCAAGGCGAGAATCGCGTTGGCGGACAGGGCACCGAAGCTCATCGCCGAGATATTGAAAATGCTGGCCTCGTAGGGCTGCGTGCTGGCCGGGTTGTCGCCGATCCGCACACGAAAATCCTGCGACCTGATGTCCGTCGGAAAGAGCGAGTGGTTGATCCAGTCATAGCCTTCTGCCAGTACGTCAATCTGGGTACCGAAGGGCCGCTTGTCGGAATCGACCTTGGCGCGCTGGTAGACGAGCGAACGCTGCTGCCGGGAGAAAGGGGTCTGTTCGTTTTCGCTTTCGATGAAGTACTGGCGGATCTCGGGGCGAATGTATTCGAGCAGAAACCGCACGTGGCCGATGACCGGATAGTTGCGCAACACCGAGCGGCGCTGCTGACGGGTGTCATGCAAGCCAACGCCCACCAGAAACAGGAAGAACAGAGAGGGCACGATGCCGAATCCAAATACGATCCAGCAGATCGCGAACGCAAACGACAGCAGTGCAGTCGCCAGCCACGTGGCATAACGCAGCGGGAAGTGCTGATCGATTCTGGAAAGCCAGGCAAGCATTTCGGGGCGTATCGGAACGTGATTGCCGGACTGTATGTGGCTCGGCTGCGGTTGCTCAGACTGCCACGAGGTCAGGATAGTCAGGTGTCCAGGTCGCTCGCGCGACGTGCTCCGGGATGTCTGCGGCCGGAATCACTCGCCCGACCCCTTCATCGCCTGCTGCGGCAACGACTGCTTCCGCTACTGCGCGCGCTGCTTCCGGCAAGCGCGCGACTCGCGGGAACAACATGCCGGCGTCCAGTTCTTCCTGCGTCACGATGTTGGCCAGCGCACGTGCAGCCGCGGCGAGCACACCGGGTGTGACGCGCTTGATATCGCCAACAAGCACACCGAGTCCGAGTCCCGGGAATACAAAGGCATTGTTTCCCTGCGAGATCTGGAACGTACGAGCACCGAACGTAACAGGATCGAACGGGCTGCCAGTGGCGCACAGGCAGCGGCCATCTGTCCAGGCCAGCAGATCAGCGGGACTCGCCTCTGCGTTTTCGGTCGGGTTGGACAGGGGCAGGATCACGGGGCGCGCCGCGTAGCTCGCCATCTCGCGAACGATGCTTTCGGTAAAGGCCTGGCCGATCCCGGACGTTCCGATCAGCACGGTCGGCTTGAAATGCCGGATGACAGTCGCGAGGTCCCGCTTTGCAGGGTCACCGAGCCCGTACTGTGCAGCGGTCTGTGCAGGCCAGGCGAGTTCCTTTTTGTATTCCTCGCTTTGCGGTTTGTCGTCGACGAGCAGGCCACGGCTGTCGATGACGCCCACGCGCTGGTGTGCAATGTCGGCCGAAACGCCGTCGGCGACCATGGCAGCACGCAGTTGTCGCGTGATGCCAAGTCCGGCGGCACCCGCACCAAAGACGATGATGTGCTGGTCCGAATAGCGGGTGCGCAGCAGCCGTGCGGCCGACATGGTCCCCGCAACGGCTATGGCGCCGGTCCCCTGGATGTCATCATTGAACGAGGCGATCCGGCCCGCGTAGCGGGAGAGCACTGCGAGTGCATTGTCCTTGCGAAAGTCTTCCCACTGGATCAGTGCGCCGGGAAAGACTTCGTTCACTGCGTCGACGAATTCGTCCAGCAGGTCGAAGTAGGGTTTCCCCCGCAATCGCGGTTGCCTGAGTCCGAGGTAGGCCTCGTCGTTCAGCAGCAATGGATTGTCGGTGCCCACGTCAAGGCTGATGGGTAATGTCTGCGCCGGATGGATGCCGGCGGCCGCCGAATAGATCGACAGCTTGCCGATCGAAATTGCCATGCCACCCACGCCCTGGTCGCCGATACCCAGAATGGCTTCGTTATCGGTGGCGACGATCAGTCGCACGTTGCTGAATTTCACTGCCTGCCGGAGGACGTCTGCAATCCGTCCGCGGTGTTCCGGAGAGATGAACAAGCCACGTCCACGCCGAAAAATATTGCTGAAGCGCCGTGTTGCCGAGGCGACTGTCGGGGTATAGACGATCGGCAGGAATTCTTCGAGGTTGTCGCGCAGCAGCTTGAAGAACAGGTGCTCGTTGCGATCCTGCAGTGCCGCCAGTTCGAGATATTTGTCGAGGGGATCGGGGCGGGCATCCAGCATCTGGTGCACGCGATCGAGCTGTTGCGCCATCGTCTTGCGAGTGGCGGGCAGCAGCCCTTCAAGACCCAGCGCGCGTCTTTCCTCGGTGGTGAATGCGGAGCCCTTGTTCAGCAGCGGCTCGGCGTACAGCGCCGGCCCCCGCAACGCAACATCCACACTCTGCCGACCGTCGGCTTCCCGTCTGAACCGTAAGAAATTCATACGCCCCTCATGGATGGGTTCTTGTTGACCCGTATCGTCATTGTGACTCGAACTCGGTAATCGAGTGTTATGGGGCAGAGTATGACACAGCCGATCGGTCTCCTCGAAAGTCAGACTGTCATGGCGAGCCTCGCCAACCGATTTCAGTGGCGGTCAACGTCCCGATCATCACCTGATCCAGGGATTCCGGGGTGGTGGACGCAGTTTCGGATTCAGGAATTCGACCGGCCATCAGCTCGGCAAACTGCTGGGGGTAGCGCGGGCTGCGTTCGGGTTCGGCAAACCCGTGTGGATACAACGGCTGGTTTGTACTGAAGTCGTACTTGTCGGTGGCACCCAGCGTGTGCAGCAGTTCATGGGCGATGACCACCTGATTCGAGCCAGCCATTTGCGTGGCGGCAAACAGATGGGCGATGCCGAGCAATCCCTTCTGCAGCCCCGCGGAATGCGGTACGCGAGGGCTCAATGCCGGATCGTGATACAGCAGGAACAGGCGAATGGTCGGTGTCGGGCCTGGTGGATCATCGACCCAGAGGTTCCACCAGCGCAGCTTCAGGCTCCACGCAATCGCGCTCAAGGGTCCGGCTTCGGGCGCCAGAACGGGCGGTGCCGATGCAACGACCGGGGCGCGTACAAACCGCAGAGGCTGATCAAGCTGCAGGCCGTGTTCGCGAGCCTCGCGGCTGAAGAAGGTGCCGAGCGTTTCCGGATCAGCAGTCTGCGGGCTGTCGATTTCACGGGCCGCTGCGGCGCTCGCATCTGCATTGATCGGATACAGCGCAACCAGCAGCGGGCCGTTCCAGTCCGTGCTTTGCACACGATCGAGCCACGTTCCGAGTGCCACAAAAACCAGAATGGCAAGCAGCACGACAATTCGCAGGCGACGGATCATCGGTAAACGTGGTCAGTCCGCAGATTCGACGCTGAGGTCCTGCAGGCCGTTTTCATCGGCTGTGTAACTGATCGTCATCGGACGACAGCACACCCCGCAGTCCTCGATGTACGACTGAGCTTCCACGGAAAGGTCCACGAACAGCAGAATGGTTTCACCACAGTTCGGGCACATGACTTCAACGGTGGTTTCGAGCACGGGTCCTCGCGAGCGACTTTCAGGGATTCAATCGAGTGCCGGTCCATGATCCCGTCGTAAAGCTCACTTCATCTTTCGGCGCCAGATTCCGGGTCCAGCGCGCACGATCATGCACACGGCCGGGACCTTCTACCCAGAGTTCGATGGCATCAGGCCAAAGGCGAAAACCTCCCCAATGGGGAGGTCTCGGCACGTCGCCACTACCGGCATCAGGACTGACATTGAAACGCGCCGCCGCCGCTGCGAGCTGGGCTGTCAACGTTGCCCGAGTCGCGAGCGGCTCACTCTGCTGGCTCGCCCAGGCTCCGAGGCGACTGGCAACCGGACGGGAAGCGAAGTACGCATCACTTTCGGCACTGGGAGAACGTAGCACGGGACCTTCAAGACGGACCTGCCGCGACAGAGCATCCCAGTGAAACACCGCGGCTGCGCGGGGGTTTGCGTCCAGAGCCCTGGCCTTCCGTGAATGATAGTTCGTATAGAACACGACGTAACCGGGTGACGCTATCAGGTGCTTGCAGAGTACGACGCGCGCGGAGGGACGGCCACCGTTGTCGACCGTGGCGACCACCATTGCGTCCGGATTGGGCTGCACCTGGTTATTGACGGCAGCCGCAAACCATTCGGCAAACAGTGCAAACGGGTCAGTCGGCAGCGGCTCGGGCAGAAAGGGTGGGGAAGACATGCGCACTCACTTTTCATGAACGACAGCTGAAAGCCGTGCTGGATCCGGTTGCAATTGCAGGCCTCGCGGCGGCAACGCGGGTTCAGTACGCGTTCAGTGACAGGGCCCTAGTGTAGAGCCGTACGTTAACTGGGTGATGCGAAATTTTTTCGGCACCGGGTTAACCGGAGGCAGGGACGGGCTCTCGCATCCCGTATGGCGAATGGAGGAGACTTTCATGAAGAACATGCTGACTGCGATCGCGATATGTGCACTGGGGACCGCAGCCGCGCTGCCGGCGTCCGCCGACGATGGCCATCGCGGTCGGCGCGATGAACGGTACGAGCATCGCCACGACCACGGGAATGCTGGTCGCTATCGGGGGCACGACGATCGCCATGAGTCTGGCTATCGGAGACGGGATGTGAATCGGTACGTGCGCTATGCACCGCGTTACGTCGTGGATGGCCGGTACTGCGATGACGCCCGGCACTACCGCGGCGCGCACTATCACGTGGCGTCCCGGGACTACTACCGCTATGACTATCCGCGTGAGGCCTACCGGCTGCAACGTGGCAGCGGCATCGACGCGACACTGGTCGTGACGCTTCCTCTGTTCTGACAAACCTGTCGCCTGGATCCTGCACTTGCCTGGCCAGGGGCCACTCTGTAAAAGGGGTAAGCAACAACAACAGGCAACCGGATTTTTCAGGATCTCATGACGCTAGAGGAACTCAGAGGGCGCATCACCTCCATCGACAGGCAGCTCCTGGAACTCGTTGCCGAGCGGCAATCGCTCAGCAGCGAGGTTGCCAAGGTCAAGCGGGCAACTGGCCGCGCCACCCGTGATTTCGGCCGTGAGCGGGATGTACTGATGCACGCCCGCAGCGACGCGGCTGCGCTCGGTGTCTCGCCCGACTTTGCCGAGTCGTTGATGCGCATGCTGATCCGCAGCTCGCTCACCACACAGGAGCACGCGCAGCTGGTCGCCAAGGCCCAGGGCACCGGACGCTCCGCACTGGTGATCGGTGGTGCGGGCAAAATGGGTCGCTGGTTCGTCGACTTTCTCGGGTCACAGGGTTACCGGGTGCATGTGTCAGATCCCGCCGGCGCACCGGAGGGCGCCGAGGCCGTGGACGACTGGCGGCAACAACCGCTCAATTACGATCTGATCGTCGTGGCGACGCCGCTGAAGATTGCCGATAGGGTTCTCAAGGAGCTGGCAACACGCAAACCCCTGGCAACCATTTTTGATATCGGGTCACTCAAGACCCCCTTGCGTCTCGGTATTGCCGCACTACGCGAGGCGGGATGCAAGGTCACTTCGGTGCATCCCATGTTTGGTCCGGATACGGAGCTGCTTTCGGGCCGCCATGTGATCTTCATCGATGCGGGATCGCCCGAGGCGCTCGAGGCTGCGCAAGGCCTGTTCGCTTCGACGATGGCGGAGCGGGTGGTCATGAGCCTGGATGAGCATGACCGTCTCATTGCCTACGTGCTCGGCCTGTCCCACGCACTGAATATCGCGTTCTTTACGGCACTGGCAGACAGCGGTGAAGCGGCGCCGCGGCTGGCGAAGCTTTCGAGCACGACATTCGATGCGCAGATCGATGTGGCGAGCAAGGTCGCGCAGGAGAGTCCCGAGCTCTATTTCGAGATTCAAAGCCTCAATGAATACGGACTTGAGTCCCTCGAAGCCCTGCGGCGCGCGGTTGAACGCGTCTGGCAGGCGGTGACGGCCAGGGATGCTGCCGGGTTCGCGTCGCTCATGCAGCGTGGACAGGAGTACCTGGCAGAGCGTCCGAAGGAGCGGTAAATGCCGATGCGCGATCCCGAAGCTGAAAACCGGGAGTTGCGCGCGCAGATCGCAGCCCTGATCGAGGCCGCCGGCAACAACGAGCGGCTGCTCAAGCGGAATCAGGAACGGGAACTCGAGATCCTGCGAGCCGAAACCTTGCCGCAGCTGTTCGACGTCATCTGCAAACGGCTGCGGGAATCCTACGGGCTGGATGCCGTCACGCTGGTGCTCGCAGATCCACAGCACGAGATCCGGCATCTGTTGCTCGGCGAGCAGATCAGGCTGGAGAAGTTTCCGGAGGTGATCTTCACGGACAGTGTCGTCGGGATGGCGCCGCAGTTTCACTCTCTGTTGAAGCCCTGGCTTGGGCCGTACATGGGTCCCGATCATCATCTGCTGTTCCGTGGACCGCATGACCTGAAGAGCGTCGCGCTGATTCCGCTCAGGCGTCAGGAAAAGCTGCATGGATGTCTGGCGTTCGGCAGTGCCGATGAAAAGCGCTTCAGCAGGCACCTTGCGACCGATTTTCTCGCGCACCTCGGTGTCATGGTCTCGTTCGCAGTGGAGCATGCCACCAACCAGGCCCGACTCGTGCGCAGCGGTCTCACCGATTTCCTGACCGGATGGCACAACCGCCGGTACCTGCAGGCGCGGCTGATGGAGGAGCTCGCCAAGGCGCGACGTCAGGGGACGAGCCTCGTCTGCCTGTTGATTGATCTCGACCGGTTCAAGGAAATCAACGACGAGCATGGTCACCTGGCCGGAGACCTGGCCCTCCGGGAAGTGGCCTTGCGAATCGATGGACAGGTTCGCTCCAGTGATGCAGCGGCGCGGTATGGAGGCGATGAGTTTGTGGTGCTGCTGCCGGGCGCAACCCTGGAACAGGCACGCGGTCTTGCCGAGCGTGTCCGGACTGCGGTGGCAGCTACTGCAGTTGCAGTGGCAGACGGACAGGAGAAGAAGCTCACCGTGTCAATCGGCATGGCGGCGGTGTCACCCGCCAGAGAACAGCTGGACCTCAAGGGTGTGGCGGAACGCCTGTTCAGTAACGCTGACGCAGCGCTATATCGCGCGAAGCAGAATGGCCGCAACCGGGTGGAAGCCGAGGCCGGTTAAGAAGGGGAATTCCTTAGTAGTGCTGGTGTTTCTGGGCCAGCCAGCCTGCTATGCTTGGATGAGAGTCATTCGCATTTATTGGGGCCGGCGACAGCAGGTCCGCAGGGTCGTCATATGTTATTGATGTTGAAGCGTTTTATTTCACCCGCCACGAGTATCTCGATGGCGGTCCTGGCGATATTTGTTGCCGGGTGTGCGCCGTCGTCGGGGGAGCTGGTGGTTTATTCCGCCCGGGTGGAAGCGCTGATCAAGCCGGTGTTCGATCGCTACACGGCGGATACCGGCACCAGGATTGTTTTTGTCACTGACGATGCGGGCCCTTTGATCGAACGTCTGAATGCTGAAGGCGCCAATTCACCCGCGGACGTATTACTCACCGTCGATGCGGGCGAATTGTGGTTCGCGGCGGAACGCGGGCTGCTGCAGCCGGTCGATTCGCCAATCCTGTCAGCCAATATCCCGGCCAACCTGCGGGATCCCGGCAATCGCTGGTTCGGCATTTCACTGCGGGCCCGTACGATCGCGTACAGCCCGGAACGCGTCGATCCAGGCACGCTCAGCACCTACGCCGACCTCGCTGATCCCAGGTGGCGCGGCAAACTGTGCCTGCGCACTTCAAAGCAGATCTACAACCAGTCTCTCGTCGCGATGCTGATCGCCGAGTTCGGTGAACCCCGTACTGAAGAAATCGTTCGCGGCTGGGTCGCCAACCTTGCCACGGACGTCTTCTCAAGCGACGTTCGTCTGCTCGAGGCCATTGCAGCAGGGCAGTGCGACGTCGGCCTCGTGAATACCTATTACTACGGACGGATTCTGCGCGAAAAGCCGGAGTTTCCGGTCAAGCTGTTCTGGGCCGATCAGGAGGGGAGTGGCGTTCACGTGAATGTGTCAGGCGCGGGAGTCACGGCTCACGCGCGTCACGCTGGTGAAGCGAAAAAGTTCCTGGAGTGGCTGTCGGGCGCGGAAGCGCAGGGTCTGTTTGCCGCTTTGAATCTTGAATTTCCAGTGAGTCCTGCGGTGCCGGCGGATCCGCTAGTCACTGCCTGGGGGACCTTCAAGCAGAATCCGATCAACGTAGCCAAAGCTGGCGAGCTGCAGGCCGATGCCGTGCGTCTCATGGATCGCGCGGCCTATCGCTGAGGCCCGGTATCCCTCCATGAACGCTGTTGTCGCCCAGGCTCCTGGAGGATTCCGCTGGTTCAAGGACCGACATGCGGCAGGTGCTGCGGCGCTGGCTTTGGCACTTGCGCTTCCGGCGCTGGTGCCGCTGCTGGTCATTGCCGGTTCACTGTTCACTTTTGACGCCGTCGTCTGGGCCCATCTCTCCCAGTACGTTCTGCCGGAAGTCATTCTGAATACCGTGCGCCTGCTGATAGGCGTTGTCATATTGACTGGTGTTCTGGGAACGGGCCTCGCCTGGTTGACGGCGGTCTGTGATTTCCCCGGGCGGCGCTTCTTTGACTGGGCGCTGCTGTTGCCGCTGGCGATTCCCGGGTATGTGATGGCATTTGTGGCCATCGGCTTTCTCGACTATGCCGGTCCTTTGCAGACATGGTTGCGTTCAATGGGTGGCAGTTCAGCCTGGGTACCCGCCATCCGTTCGTCGAACGGTGGTGGCGTGATTGTCGTGCTGTCGTTCGCGCTCTACCCCTATGTCTACCTGCTGGCGCGCAGTGCTTTTCTAAGCCAGGGCCGTCGTGTGCTGGAGGCTGCGCAAACGCTGGGATTGAGCGCACGGGCTGCTGCATGGCGAGTCGCACTGCCGATGGCCCGCCCCTGGATCGCTGCGGGTATTGCTCTCGTGGCCATGGAGACCCTGGCCGACTTCGGCACGGTAGCTGTCTTCAACTACAACACGTTCACGAAAGCCATCTACAGCGCCTGGTTCGGCATGTTCTCTGTCAGTGCTGCCCTTGAGTTGGCTGCAATCCTCATGCTGTTCGTGCTGGGCGCTCTGTGGCTGGAACGCAGGTCGCGCGCCCGCGTTCGCTACAGCAGTGATCGCTCCGGCGCCTATGCGGAGAGACGCATTGCCCTCACGGGATCGGCGGCATGGCTGGCATGCGCCGCCGCATCACTGGTCTTCGTGCTGGCATTTCTGCTGCCTTTCCTGCAACTCGTGTTGTGGGCAATCAAGCATGCCGCAACCGACCTGGACCTGCGCTATCTCGGATTTGCAGCGCGGAGTCTTGCGCTCGCGGGAAGTGCCGCCGCTGTCATTCTGGCCGCATCGATTGTGCTCGCGTACGTCAGCCGCATGCAGTCGGGAGCCTGGACCAGTGCATTTACCAGGCTCGGCACGTTGGGCTACGCAGTGCCGGGTACCGTTCTTGCCGTGGGGATTTTCGTACCGCTTGCGTGGCTCAACAATCTGATGCAGCGGGGGCTCGACGGGCTGTTCGGGGAAGCGGCGCCGGCCCTGTATCTGCAGGGATCCCTGGCCACTGTGATGATTGCCTATCTCGCCCGCTTTCTTGCGGTGGGTTTCGGACCGGTCGAGAGCAGCCTGCAACGCGTTACCCGAAGCATCGACGAAGCGGCGATCAGTCTGGGCGTCACCGGGGCCGCGTTGCTGAAGCGTGTGCATCTGCCGTTGCTGCGTTCGGGTATCGCCACCGGTGCAGCGCTCGTGTTCGTCGATGTCATGAAGGAGATGCCGATCACGCTGATTACACGGCCATTCGGCTGGGACACGCTGGCCGTGCGTGTGTTCGAGATGACCACCGAGGGCGAATGGGAGCGGGCAGCACTTCCTGCTGTCGTGATCGTCCTTGCGGGTCTGATCCCGGTAGCGTTGCTCACCCGTCGAGGTGCGCATGTGGCTTGAGATGCGCGGTGTCGAGAAGCGCTTTGGGCAGACCGCCGCGGTCACCGGGCTCGATTTCACGTTGCCACAAGGCGCCGTGGGCTGCCTCGTGGGGCCGAGCGGATGTGGCAAGACGACGGCGCTGCGCTGCATTGCCGGCTTCGAAACGATTGATGCCGGAGAGATCTTTGCGAGACGCCGGCTGCTTTCCAGTCGCGAACTCACTACGCCGCCGTCTGCACGGAATATCGGCATGGTGTTCCAGGACTACGCGCTGTTTCCACACCTGTCAGTTGTCGAGAATGTGGCCTTCGGTCTGCATTCCCTGCCTCGCGCGGAGAGAATGCGCCGGGCGATGGAAATGCTTGCCATCGTCGGTCTGGAAGACTGCAGGGCGCGCTTTCCCCACGAAATTTCGGGAGGCCAGCAGCAACGCGTCGCACTCGCTCGCGCGCTGGCACCGCAGCCGGAACTCGTCCTGCTGGACGAGCCGTTCTCGAATCTCGATATCGAGTTGCGTGCGCGACTGAGCCTGGACGTACGGGCGATCCTGAAGCAGCTCAATGCGACAGCACTGCTGGTCACGCACGATCAGAATGAAGCATTCGCCATGGCTGACCTGGTCGGCGTCATGCAGCATGGGAGGCTGGAGCAATGGGATGCGCCTTATGAACTCTACCATCGTCCGGCGACACGATTTGTCGCGGACTTCATAGGCCAGGGAGCGTTTTTGCCGGGCGAAGTGGTCGGGACCGGCGAGGTGCGTACGGAGCTCGGGAGCGTTTTCGGGGGCTTTGCAACGAACTTTCCTCCCGGCAGTCGGATCGATCTGCTGCTGCGGCCGGATGATGTCATTCACGACGACGACAGCGAACTCAAGGTGGAGGTGAGCCAGAAGGCATTCCGCGGGGCGGAATTTCTCTACACGTTGAAATTGTCGAGCGGTGCCGAGCTGTTGTCCCTCGTCCCCAGTCATCACAACCATCGAATCGGCGAACGGATCGGCATCCGCATCGAGCCTGATCATGTGGTGGCATTTCCACGAGGGCAGGGGGCACAGGTCTGAGGTCTGGCACCAACGCCATGGTGACTGATCGACGAATGTGGAAAAATCCGGCCGATCAGGATCAGGGGTTCCTTAATGACGGACTTCATCGATGCATCGGGCTTTCGCGCCAATGTCGGGATCGTGCTGGTCCGTGCCGGTGGGGAAGTGTTTCTCGGCGGCAGGACCGGCGGGCGCGGCTGGCAGTTTCCGCAGGGCGGAATCGGCCGGGACGAGGATCCCGAGCAGGGGATGTTCCGGGAGCTGAAGGAAGAAATCGGCCTGGAGCCGGACGACGTCAGGATCATCGCCGCGACTCGCGGCTGGTTGCGCTATCGGCTGCCTGCTCAATACCTGCGGCGCAATGCCAGGCAACCCTGCATCGGCCAGAAGCAACGATGGTTCATGCTTGAGCTGACCGGACAGGAAGACCGGTTCCGCTTCGATACCACCGACACGCCTGAATTCGAAAGCGGGCGCTGGGTCGACTACTGGTCGCCGGTGCGCGAAGTGATCTACTTCAAGCGGGCGGTATATGCCCGTGCGCTCGATGAGCTTGGTCGACGGGCATTTTCCGACGGACCGCCGCCACTGCCCGACTGGTGGGAAGAGGAAAAGACGCTGCGCAATCTCGCTCGCAGACGGCAGGACGGCCCGCTGCCGGGCTAGAAGATGGGCTGCAGCAAGCCGGCACGTTGTTACGCCGAAACGGAAACGTGACGCATGACTCAGTTCACAGCGCCGGCAACTGTCAGGCCCCGGTCCAGCCGTCATCCCGCGACCTGTGAACCGCTTAACATCGAAGCCCATCGCCTGCCAGTACGGTGACCCCGGCAATTTGACATACGTCCGCCTCCCTGGCCTGGACCGGTTACCGGCAGAGACTCATGCTGATACATGCTTTGCAGATTCTTTCTGCGGCTGGACCTGCGGCCACGATTAGCTGCGCGAAAGGCGGGGCCTCCCCATGACGTTCCGGCGCCTGCGGACGCGGATTACCGTGTTCTTCGTTGCGTTGCTTGCGCTGGTGCAGCTTGCGGCATTCGTCGCAGTGAATGCCGCCAATTCGACGAACGCGCGCCAGAAGATCGACGTCGAGCTCGGCGTCGGTGAGCGCATTTTCGGCAGGCTGCTTGATCAGAACAGGCAGCGGCTGCTGCAAGCCGCCAAGGTGCTGGCTGCCGATTTCGCGTTTCGGGAAGCAATCGCCACCAACGATCTCGGGACTGTGCTGTCGGCACTGCAGAATCACGGCGACCGCATCGACGCCAACGCAATGATGCTCGTATCCCTGGATGGCAAGGTGCTTGCCGATACGTTGCATCCTGATGAAGCAGCCCGTGCATTCGACTTTCCTTCGCTCATGGAAGTCGCCCAGCGCGACGGGAGCGCCTCCTCGATCGAGCTGCTCCAGCAGCATGCCTACCAACTCGTGGTTGTGCCTGTTCTCGCGCCCATACCGATCGCATGGATCGCCGTAGGACTGACAGTGGACGATGCGCTGGCGGCAGAGCTGCGGCAATTGACCTCGCTGGAAGTCTCATTCCTCGATCGTTCGGGGCACGGACAATGGAATCTGCTTGCCACGACGCTGGAGGGGGATACCCGGTCACAGCTGCTCAGCGACCTGCCCGATTTGCCCGTTGCTCTGGCAACCAGCCGCATTGGGTCCGGCGAAATGGAGCAACAGCTCCGTCTGATCGAACTGCAGCAACACGGGGAAACGGAACTGGTTGCGGTTCTGCAACGATCCGTTGCGGCGGCCATGGCCGCCTTCGACAAGTTGCGCGATACGCTGGTGGCGCTGGCGATCTTCAGCCTGCTGTTGTCGATCGCCGGCAGTATCGCCATTGCACTTGGCATCACGCGCCCGTTGAGCGAACTCGTCAGCGCTGCGATCAGAATCCAGAAGGGTGACTATGCCGCCCAGGTCACTGTGACCCGTCACGACGAAATCGGTGTCCTGGCGACGAGCCTTGACCAGATGCGCTCCGGCATTGCCGACCGTGAGCAGGAAATACTGCGGCTGGCCTATCGGGACACGCTGACGGGGCTGCCCAATCGAGCCATGTTCAATGAGCAATTGACGGCCGCAATCGAGGAATCCCGGCAGATGTCGTCGCCGCTCACCATCCTGATGATGGACCTCGACCGCTTCAAGTATGTCAACGATGCGCTGGGCCATGGGGTCGGCGATCATGTCCTCAAGGAAGTGGCCAACAGACTGCAGGGGCAACTTCGCAGCTCGGATATGGTGGCGCGCCTCGGTGGCGATGAGTTTGCGCTGCTGCTGCAGCATGCGAATTCCGACTATGCAGCAGGCGTTGCGTACAAGGTGATTCGCGCTCTCGAAGAGCCCATTGTGTTTGAGGAGCAGCTGCTCGACGTGGGTGCGAGCATCGGCATCGCACAGTTTCCGGACCATGGTGAGGATGCGAGCACACTCTTGCGGAACACGGACATCGCGATGTACGTAGCCAAGGGAAACAAGGGTGGTTTCGCCGTCTACGATCCGAAATACGACACCCACCGGCAGGAACATCTGTCGATGCTCGGAGAGTTGCGACGCGCCGTCGACAAGGATGAACTGAAGGTGTTTTATCAGCCCAAGGTGTCACTCGCCAGTTCGTCAGCGGACGCGGTCGAGGCGTTGCTGCGATGGGATCATCCGACGAAGGGCTTCGTGTCGCCCGGGGAGTTCATCCCGTTTGCGGAGCATACCGGTTACATCAAGGTACTGACGCGCTGGGTTCTCAATGAATCGATCCGGCAATGTGGAGAGTGGCTCCTTGGCGGCATTCCCCTGCGCGTTTCGGTCAATATCTCCGCAAGAGATCTGATGAACCGCGACCTTCCCGACATGATCAGCCTGATGCTGGCGAAGCACTCGGTACCGGCCGAACTGTTGTGCATCGAGATCACCGAGAGCGGTTTCATGGAAGATCCGGCCCATGCACAGCGCGTATTGGACAGTCTGCACGCGCTGGGCATCCAGCTTTCGATTGATGACTACGGCACTGGCTATTCGTCATTGAGTTACATCGTGCGCCTGCCCGTGGACGAGTTGAAAATCGACCGGTCTTTCGTCATGCGCATGTCGACCGATCCGACGACATTGACGATCGTGCGCTCGACGATAGAGCTTGGCCACAGTCTTGGGCTGAAAGTGGTTGCCGAAGGCGTTGAAGATGACGGTGTTCTGCGGCTCCTGCGTCAGTTGGGGTGCGATCAGGCGCAGGGCTACTTCATGAGTCCGCCGCTGTCGGCCTCGCGGCTCGAGGAGTGGCTGCGAACGTCGTCATGGGGAATGGCCGCCAGGAGCAAACCGCAAGCCAGGGTCGAAGCGGATGATTTGCCGCCCGCGCTTCGGTCTGCCTGAACGGGGTTTCAGAAGGGTTTGACGACTGCCAGGACCACGATTGCGATCAGCAGCAGACCGGGTGCTTCATTGAACAGGCGATACCAGCGTTCGGAATGGCGATTGCCGTCCCTGCGGAAGTCCTGCACCAGCTGCCGGCACCAGATGTGGTAACCGATCAGAATGGCCACCAGCAGGAGCTTGAGCTTCAACCAGCCGAAATTCAGCAAGGCCGGACTCAGCGCAATCATCGACAGTCCGAAGACCGCAGCCAGTACCGCCCCTATGGTCATGATCGCAAGCAGCCGTCGTTCCATCGTCTTGAAGCGCTCGATCCCGGCCGGATCAGTGGCGGAGGCGTGATAGACAAACAGTCGCGGCAGGTAAAAAAGACCTGCAAACCAGGTCACCACGAAGACGATATGAAAGGCTTTGAGCCAGAGCATTGGACGGACCTTGGAGGAATGTCGGGAGCCTGAGATAACGGAGAAATTGTAGCCCAGTTGCTCGCGCGCTAAGTAGACTGGGCTTTCCGAACGGATGATTGGCAACCTTGAGGAGCAACGAGTACGAGCGTATGGGAGAGTTTGAGCCACTTCGCACCGGGCAGCTGGTCATCCGTCGTCACGCTCCGTGGCGTCGTAGGGTGCTTGGCATCGGTGGCGTCGTCATTGGCGCCCTGCTTCTTTACGGCATGTATGAATGGGGTCGGTACGAAGCGGGCCACAACCAGCTTGCCATCCTGCTCGAGCGTCGCGAACTGCAGGCCACGGTTGAATCCCTGGAGCGGGCCAATGAAGAGCTGCGAGGGCAGCTTGCCGCGGGAGATACATCGAGGGACGTCGATCGGCAATCCTACGCAGATGTCGAGCGCACGCTCGGGGAGTTGCAGGCCCAGGTCTTGAGGCAAAGCGAAGAGTTGACGTTTTATCGTGGAATCGTTGCACCCACGGATGGCATCGGCGGTTTGCGGATACAACGATTCCAGTTACTTCCCGGCGCTGCCGACCGGCATTTCCGCCTGCAGCTGGTGCTTGTTCAATCCATGCGTCAGGATGCGGTGGTGGCCGGCAGCGTCACTATCGTGGTCGAAGGTGCGCTCAGCGATGTCCCGACGCGTCTGACCTTGCCGGAAATGGGCGGGCCGGGTGAGGCTGATGGTCGGCTGCCGTTCTCGTTCCGCTATTTCCAGAGTCTCGAGCAGGATGTCGTACTGCCTGAAGGGTTTGAACCCCTGACCGTTGATGTCGAGGTGCGTTCGGCGCGTCAGCCGGCGGTGCGGCAATCATTTCCATGGCAAGTTGAAATAGCAGGCTGAGGTTCCCTGGATGTTCAAGCGCAATAAACAGCCCGTCGGTGGCCCCACGCGGATCGATACTCTCGTCGGTGCCGGTACGAGAATCATAGGCGATGTGCATTTCACGGGCGGGCTCCATGTCGATGGACACGTGAAGGGAAATGTCGATGCGCCACCCACTTCCACTTCAACCCTGAGCGTCAGCGACGCGGGCGTCATTGAAGGATCGGTTGCAGTCCCGAACGTCGTCCTCAATGGCGTCGTCAAAGGCGACATCCTTGCCCATGGCAGGGTTGAGCTGGGTGCAACTGCGAAAGTCTCCGGCAATGTGTACTACGGGTTGATCGAGATGGCCATGGGGGCTGCGATCAATGGCAAGCTCATTCATGAACCGCGCAGGATGGGCAATCCTGCCGTTCCCACCGCGGCACAGGCAGCGGGGGGAAGTCCGGGACTTGAGTTCTGGCGCCCATGGCCCCAAGATCACCCTACGATGTCAATTGAAATGCAGTCACCGTCCGATTCGGCCCCTGTGCCGCTGGGGATCCCGGCAGCCTTGCTGTTCACTGATGCTGCCGCCTCCAAGGTGGCTGAGCTGATTCGTGAGGAAGCCAATCCCGCGCTCAAGCTGCGTGTATTCGTCACGGGCGGCGGGTGTTCCGGATTTCAGTACGGGTTCACCTTCGACGAAAAGGTCGAAGAAGGGGATACCTGCATCGAAAATCAGGGCGTGCAGCTGCTGGTCGACCCCATGAGCGTGCAGTACCTGATGGGTGCGGAGATCGACTACCGTGAAGACCTGGAAGGCGCGCAGTTCGTGATTCGCAATCCCAATGCCACGACAACCTGCGGTTGCGGCTCCTCGTTTTCGATGTAGGCCCGCTGGCAGGTCGACTGCGTTGATTGCGGGTCAAGTCAATTTCGGGCCCGTCGTGTTGCTCGCCGTATTTCGTAGTGTCCGCAGTGCGCTGCGGATTGCTACCTGATCCCCATGGCTCGCGCCTCAAGCAAGATCCCCGACATCATTGCTGCTGTCGACCTGGGCTCGAACAGCTTTCACATGGTCGTCGCCAGATACTCGCACGGCCAGCTGATCATTCTGGATCGCATACGCGAAATGGTGCGACTCGCGGCTGGCCTCGACCAACAGGGCCGTCTGGATCGCGCGGCGGTCGAGCGCGCGCTCGGTTGTCTGGAACGTTTCGGTCAGCGGCTCAAGGACATGAGGGCAGAGAGCGTCCGCGTCGTGGGGACCAACACGCTGAGGCAGGCACGGCGGAAAGGCGCGTTTCTCGAGCGGGCGGCGACCACCCTCGGCCACCCGATTGAAATCATCTCGGGAGTTGAAGAAGCGCGGCTGATCTACCTGGGCGTCGGCTACACCATGCCAAGCGAGTCAGGACGTCGCCTGGTTGCCGACATCGGTGGCGGCAGCACGGAGCTGATCATCGGCGAGGGATTGCAGACCCGCAAGCTTGCCAGTCTCTATATGGGTTGCGTCAGCATGAGCGCCCGATTTTTCGATGGCGGCGAGATTACCGAGAAACGCATGAAGCGCGCCCGCCTGGCAGCGCGCATCGAGCTTGAGCCGCTGCAGGCCACATTCGGTCAGTCGAATTGGGACCATGCGGTAGGGACGTCCGGAACCATTCGTTCAGTTGGCGACATCATCGCAGCCGGCGGCGGAGCGGATTCGCTGATTGCCGCGAGCGATATCGAGTCCCTGATCGATGCAACGCTGCGGGCAGGATCGCTGGATCGCCTGCGCCTGCCTGGCCTCAACGATGAACGCTTGCCGGTTTTCCCTGGCGGCCTGGCCATCCTCGCCGAGATTTTTGCAATGCTGGAGCTGCGCAGCCTGCGAGATCGCGGATGGAGCGCTTCGCGAAGGGCTGCTCTATGACCTGCTCGGACGCCTCACCGACGAAGACGCTCGTGTGCGCACCGTGCGCGCCATGGAGTCCCGTTATCACGTTGATGGCTTGCAGGCGTCGCGAGTCGAGGCAACGACACTCGAGTTCCTCAAACAGGTGCAGGATGCCTGGGAACTGACGGATCCGCTCGCCGAGCTGGTTCTCGGCTGGTCCGCGCGCCTCCATGAGGTCGGCCTCGACATTTCGCACTCCCACTATCACCGGCACGGCGCATATCTGCTCGAGCATGCTGACATGCCCGGATTCCCGCGCGAGGAGCAGAGACTTCTGGCCTGCGTGGTCGGCGCTCACCGACGCAAGCCCCATCTTGAGATGCTGGAAGAGCTGGCGCCGCCGTGGCATATCAAGGCTGAGCTGCTGGTGGTGCTGCTGCGGCTGGCCGTGCTTTTGCATCGCAGCCGAAGTCCCGCTGCTTTGCCGGCCATCACACTGAAGGCGAAAGGGCGAACGCTGGAACTCGAGTTTCCTCGCCGCTGGCTGGAGGATCAACCGCTGACGCTTGCGGATCTCGAGCAGGAGTCCGAATACCTGAAGGTGGTCGGTTTCCGCCTGCGCGTAATGTGAAGACAGGCGCCTTCAGGCGCCTTGCTCGGTGAGTTGCCTGAGTAACTCGGCTTGCACACTCATGCGAGGTTTGTCGTCCCACGTGACGCGGTTGTAGGTGCCGTCCGGCCCGAGCTGCCAGGCCAGAACGTTGTCCTCAAGATACATTTTGAGATCAGCGATGATCCTGTCCTTCAGGCTTTTCTTCTGAATCGGAAAGCACACCTCGATTCGCCGGAAGAAGTTGCGTTCCATCCAGTCGGCGCTGCCGCAATACACTTCGGCGTCGCCGCCATTCTGGAAATAGAACACGCGGGAGTGCTCCAGAAAGCGGCCCACGATGGAGCGTACCGTGATGTTCTCGGATACCCCCGGCATTCCAGGCTTCAATGCACAGATGCCGCGAACGATGAGATCGACCCTGACCCCCGCCATGGAGGCCTGGTACAGCGCCTGGATGATCTGCGGTTCGATCAGTGCATTCATCTTCGCGATGATCCGCGCGGGACGTCCTTCGCCGGCATGACGGATCTCGCGGCGCGTTTTCTCCAGCAGGGCATCGTGCAGCGTGAACGGGGATTGCAGGATTCTCTGCATCGTGGCGACACGCGTGGGACTCGTCAGCTGCAGAAACAGCTCGTGCAGATCCTCTCCCAACGCCTCATCACAAGTGAACAGTCCGTAGTCCGTGTAGACGCGCGCGGTCTGTGGATGATAGTTGCCAGTGCCAAAATGGCTGTACCGCCGCAGTCTGCCGCGTTCCCGGCGGACGACCATGATCAGTTTGGCGTGCGTCTTGTAGCCCACTACGCCATACATCACATGGGCTCCCGCTTCCTGCAGTCGCGTGGCAAGGCCGATGTTTGCGGCTTCATCGAAACGCGCCATCAGCTCGATGATGACCGTGACTTCCTTGCCCGCCTGGGCCGCAGCAACCAGTGCATCGACAATGGGAGACTCCGGTCCGGTCCTGTACAGCGTCTGCTTGATGGCAAGCACGTCGGGGTCGGCGCCGGCCTGGCGAACGAAATCGATGACGGGCGCGAAGGACTGGAAAGGATGGTGCAGCAACAGATCGCGTTCGCGCATGACTGCGAAAATGTCTTCCTTTGCAGCCAGCCGCTTGGGCAGCCCTGGAGTAAAGGGCGTGTACTTCAGGTCGGTACGGTCAACGAGATCGTACAAGGCCATCAGCCGGTTCAGATTGACGGGACCGTTGACCTGGTACAGGTCGTTTCTCGCCAGTGAGAAATGTTTCAGCAGGAACGAGGTGATGTCGTCAGGACAGTCTGACGAAGTTTCCAGGCGCACGGCTGCCCCGTAGCGGCGCTGGGCCAGTTCACCTTCAATGGCTCTCAGCAGATCGTCCACTTCTTCGTCGTCCACAAACAGGTCGCTGTTGCGCGTGACACGGAATTGCCAACACCCCTCGACCGTCATGCCGCTGAACAGTTGGGCGACAAACGTCGAGATCACCGCGGACAGGAATACGAAGTGGGCGGTGCCGTCTGCTTCGGGCACTTGTGGAAGCCTGATCACGCGTGGCAGGGAGCGGGGCACCTGGACAACGGCCAGCTCCGCATCCCGGCCGAACGCGTCCTTGCCCGACAGGCGCACGATGAAGTTGAGGCTCTTGTTCTGGATGCGCGGAAATGGCCTTGCCGGATCCAGACCCAGGGGCGTCAGAACCGGTTCGACCTCCGTCGCAAAATAATTTGCCAGCCACTCGCGTTGAGGTTCGGTAAACGTCCTGCCGTTGACGAAGCGGACCGCGTGATTTGCAAGGGTAGGGAAGAGGACCTGATTGAGGAGCGCGTACTGTTCCTGAACCATTGCGGAAGCCCGCTCGTGAATTGCCGCCAGCTGTTCCGGGACTGTCATCGCATCCGGGCCGCCCTGCAGCGAGCCGAGATCCTGGCGCTGCTTGAGGCCCGCTACTCTGATCTCGAAGAATTCGTCCAGATTGCTGCAGGAAATGCACAGAAATCTGACCCGCTCGAGCAGCGGCAGGGATTCGTCGTGTGCCTGGGCGAGAACGCGTTGATTGAAATCGACGAAGGAAAGTTCCCGGTTGATGAAGTACTCGGGAGCCTTGAGATTGACATCCGGCATTGCGCGTAGCGGGGACTTGAGTCAGGCCGGGGATGCGGCGATGGCCTGAGGATACTACGCAGACAGGGGCGGTTGTATTACAGGAAAAAGTATATGGTCGGAAACCGCCGGGGGCGGCCTAAGGTACTCGCGCAGAAACGGCGATGGCCGCATCGCGGGCCCTGTCCAGATCCGCCAGCAATTCACCGGAGCGCGACCGGAAATCTGCCAGGTACGAGGAGGGAATCGGACGTGCTTCCGGCAAGGGCACGGTTCGCGGGTCCTTGTGCATGCCGTTGACCCGATACTCGTAGTGCAGATGGGGTCCCGTTGCGGCACCTGTCTTGCCGACATAGCCAATGGTCTGGCCCTGCACTACCTTCGTGCCATTGCGGAGTCCCCTGGCAAAGCCGGACATGTGCCCGTACAGCGTCGTCACGCCGCCGCCGTGTTCAAGGATCACCACCTTGCCGTATCCGCCCTGAATGCCGGCGAGGCTGACCCGCCCTTCACCGGCCGCCCTGATGATCGTTCCCGTCGGCGCCGCATAGTCCACGCCCTTGTGGGCACGAATCGAGTTGAGAATGGGGTGACGCCGGCGCGGATTGAAGTTGGAACTGATTCTGGTGAAGTCGACAGGCGCGCGCAGAAACTGCTTGTGCATGCTGTCGCCTGAGGGTGTGAAGTAGTCTGCGACCTTGCCGTCTGCCGACTCGTAACGCACGGCGCGGTAGGTATGCCCGCTGTTTACGAACTCTGCTGCCAGGATCCTGCCGTCCCCGAGATACTCGCCCTCCCGGTATCGCTGCTCGTACACGACTCCAAACTCGTCGCCAGGCTGGATCTCGAGTGCGAAGTCGATGTCCCAGCCAAAAATGTCGTTCGCCAGTCGCATGATGACATCGGAGCTGACGCCGATGGAGCGTCCAGCCACGAAGAGCGAGGAATCGATGCGGCCCCTCTTGTGCACCGTTCGCAGCTCGATGGGGGTCTCGACGACCGCAGCGGTAAAGCCGCTTTGCTCCCGGGTGACCTTGAGCGTCTGGGTGTCACTGATCCGTCGCGTCAGCGCCTGCACCAGGCCGTCGGCATGAACGAGCGTGATGAGTTCCCCTGGCTTGAGCAGATCGAGACTGTCCCGCACCCCGGGCAGATCCCGGATCGCGGCCAGATCCTGCAGGCTGAGCTGAAGTTGCCGGAACATCCGGTCAAGCGTGTCATTTCTGCGCACGACGAATTCAACGGTGTCGCCCATCGGCGTAAAAGCCGGGTTGTTGGCGATCTCTGGAATCTGCAGTTTGGGCAGCGCAAGGGCCGATATGTCGAAAAATTCCGGCGTCGCGGCAGCCGGCGGGCGAGCGGACTCGCCGGAACGAAAGAAACCGAATGCCATCGCGCCGCCGGCGAGGGGCAACGCCAATCCTGTCAGCAGCCAGCGGACGTGCAGAGACGCTGCATTCGGCGCAGGCTTATGGCGATAGTCGGCCGCTTTGTGCGGCCTCGTGTTTCCCTGCTGAGTGGTCACCGGATGCTCGTTCAGACATAAAACAGGTTGTAAATTAGTGGCTGGTCCGGAAGGCGTCAACCCGTGCGTCCCCCGGAATGGGCATCCGATCCGACCACATTTCACATTTTCAGGACTGCGGCAGCGAGACGCGTGACTTGTGCCAGGCCGATTGCGCGAAACCCACCGACGCCCTAAATTCCCTGACCTGCTGCGCCCAAGCTCGGCATATCCATCCCGCGACC
>CAWFXI010000010.1:0-30000 GCA_963819685.1 uncultured Pseudomonadota bacterium | reverse complement strand
TGAAAAACCCGCACGCCGTAAGCCCAAGGGTTCCTGCGCAACGTTAATCGGCGCAGGGTGAGCCGGTTCCTAAGGCGAGACCGAAAGGTGTAGTCGATGGCAAACAGGTTAATATTCCTGTGCACGGTGTTACTGCGATGGGGTGACGGAGAAGGCTAGGTTGGCAGGGGCTGGTTCCCTGTTTAAGCATGTAGGGAGGGTTGCCAGGTAAATCCGGTGACCCATTCAATCCCGAGGTGTGATGACGAGGTCCTACTGGACCGAAGTAACTGATGCCACGCTTCCAGGAAAAGCCTCTAAGCTTCAGGTAACACTGGACCGTACCGAAAACCAACACTGGTGGGCGGGTAGGTAATCTACCAAGGCGCTTGAGAGAACTCGGGTTAAGGAACTCTGCAAATTGATACCGTAACTTCGGAAGAAGGTATGCCTTCGATGGTGAAAGGACTTGCTCCTCTAGCTATTGAAGGTCGCAGGTAATCGGTGGCTGCGACTGTTTATCAAAAACACAGGACTCTGCGAACACGTAAGTGGAAGTATAGGGTCTGACGCCTGCCCGGTGCCGGAAGGTTAATTGATGGGGTCAGCCGCAAGGCGAAGCTCTTGATCGAAGCCCCGGTAAACGGCGGCCGTAACTATAACGGTCCTAAGGTAGCGAAATTCCTTGTCGGGTAAGTTCCGACCTGCACGAATGGCGTAACGCTGGCCACACTGTCTCGACCCGAGACTCAGTGAAGTTGAAATCGCTGTGAAGATGCGGCGTTCCCGCGGCAAGACGGAAAGACCCCGTGAACCTTTACTACAGCTTTACACTGAACTTTGAATCTTCTTGTGTAGGATAGGTGGGAGGCTATGAAACCTGGGCGCTAGCTCAGGTGGAGCCAACCTTGAAATACCACCCTGGAATATTCGGAGTTCTAACCTTGGCCCATTATCTGGGTTGGGGACAGTGTATGGTGGGTAGTTTGACTGGGGCGGTCTCCTCCCAAAGAGTAACGGAGGAGTGCAATGGTACGCTCAGCGCGGTCGGTCATCGCGCTCTAGAGTGCAAAGGCATAAGCGTGCTTAACTGCGAGACGGACATGTCGAGCAGGTACGAAAGTAGGTCTTAGTGATCCGGTGGTTCTGTATGGAAGGGCCATCGCTCAACGGATAAAAGGTACTCCGGGGATAACAGGCTTATTCCTCCCAAGAGTCCACATCGACGGAGGAGTTTGGCACCTCGATGTCGGCTCATCACATCCTGGGGCTGTAGCAGGTCCCAAGGGTATGGCTGTTCGCCATTTAAAGTGGTACGCGAGCTGGGTTCAGAACGTCGTGAGACAGTTCGGTCCCTATCTGCCGTGGGCGTTGGAAACTTGAGGGTGAGCTGTCCTTAGTACGAGAGGACCGGGATGGACGTATCTCTGGTGTTCCGGTTGTCACGCCAGTGGCACTGCCGGGTAGCTATATACGGACGGGATAACCGCTGAAAGCATCTAAGCGGGAAGCCCCCCCCAAGATTAGGTTTCCCTGGGAACTCGATTCCCCTGAAGGGCCGTCGCAGACTACGACGTTGATAGGCTGGGTGTGTAAGCGCAGCAATGCGTTCAGCTAACCAGTACTAATTGCCCGTGAGGCTTGACCATATAACACCCAATGCGCTTGCAGGCTTCATGCCTGGCAGGCTGTGTGTTGCTGTGATATCTAGCGATAACTCATGAATGTGACATGGTGTCCATGAGGCACCCTTCGTCAAAACAACTCCGAATCAAGCCGTTGCGGTCGCAAGACCGCACGCTTAGCCAGTTTGCCTGGCGGCAATAGCGAGTGGGAACCACCCGATCCCTTTTCGAACTCGGAAGTGAAAACGCTCTGCGCCGATGGTAGTTTGGACGTAGTCCATGCAAGAGTAGGTCACTGCCAGGCTCTAAATTCAGAACCCCCGTTGGAGCAATCCAGCGGGGGTTTTGTCTTTTTGGGGTCCTGCTGCGGCAGACACCGCCGGAAGCGTGATGTGCTTTGCTATGCTGCTGCGAAATGCAGGCAGATCGGCCCCCGTTCTGTCCTCGTCTGAATCCGAAACCATGACATTCCCGAAACCATCTCAGCAGGCACTCGCATGACGGATTCAGTGCTTGCGAGCATTGCGCGCGGCGATCCGCGGGCAGTTCGCGCATGCATGGAACAGTACAGCGGCCTCGTCTGGACCATCGCCAGGCGTCTCACACGCAACCGGGCGGATGCCGAAGATGCGGTACAGGAGATTTTCACGGACGTCTGGCGGAGCGCCTCCCGGTTTGATCCGGCACAGGGTTCGGAGAAGGTGTTCATTACGACCATTGCCCGCCGGCGGTTGATCGACAGACTGCGACGCGGCAAGAACCGGCCGCCGATGGAGTCCGAAGACGCACTGGAAGACATCAGCTGGGCAGATCCCGGCACCCGCGCCGAAATTTGTGCAGAGGCTGCCACTGCCGCCCAGGCCATTGCCCGTCTCAAGCCCGATCAGCAACGCGTCATCGAACTCGGTGTCCTGAACGGCATGAGCCACCAGGAAATCGCGGATGCATTGCAGATGCCACTGGGTACCGTGAAGACGCAGATGCGGCGCGGTCTGATTCAAGTCCGGTTACTGATGGGAATCGGTTCCGAAGACTCCTCAAGCGAGGTGGCGCCATGAGCGGACACTTCCTGGATCATGAGCGCCTTGCAGATCTGCTGGTGCAGCAGGCAACTGACGGGTTGTCACAGACGGAACAGCTGGAACTGGACGAGTTGTTGCGTGGCTATCCGGACGCAGATCCGGAAACGCTGGAGCGCACGGCTGCAGCAGTCTTCCTCGCCGGTGACTGGCAGGAGGAGGCCGTGCCTCCCGCTGTAAAGGCCAGGCTCGATGCAGCCGCATCCAGTTTCACGGCAGCGCAGCTTCGCGTGGTCCCAACGCCAGATCGCAATTCGGACCCTCCCGCAAGTGTGGAAACAAGCTCACGTCCAGGGGGCACTCTCGGCTGGTTTGCCGCAGCTGCCGCAGTCATTGTGGCGGTGGTTGCCTGGTGGCCGAGGTTGCAGGACCAGCAGAACCAGCAAGTCGATGTACTGACGCAGGCGTCACTCGACATAGCGACGTTGTCCGAGATCAGGGAGAGATTCGTTGCGACTGCCAATCCACTGATCAAGGAGTGGGCGCCAACCGAGGATCCGGCGGCGCCAGGCGTCAAGGGCGATGTCGTGTGGGATGCCGCAACCCAAACCGGCTACATGCGCTTCACGGGTCTGCCGGTCAACGACCCCGCGCAGACGCAATACCAGCTGTGGATATTCGACTCCACTCGTGACGATCGATATCCGGTGGATGGCGGTGTCTTCAATATCCCGGCCGGCGCAACCGAAGTCGTGGTGCCGATCCTTGCAAAGCTGCCGGTCGGCGCCCCCACGCTGTTTGCAGTGACAATAGAAAAGCCCGGCGGCGCCGTGGTTTCCGCTCGCGAGCATATCGTTGCGGTGGCCCCCGTCAGTTCGGGCTGAAGCGGCGGTGCGCCAGCCGCAGACTTCGCAGCATGTCCTCATGGTCCGGCCTGCGCGGTTCATGGGAAATACCGAGACCGCCGCTTCCAATCGGTTCCAGCGGCTCGATGCGTCTGCAGACGCTGCAACTGATCAGGCATCCGCCGTGGCGGAATTTTCTGCGCTCGCAACGGCACTCGAGAACGCTGGAATCCGTGTGCACGTTTTCGAGGACACGCTCGAACCCCACACGCCTGACGCAATCTTCCCCAACAACTGGATCAGTTTTCACGCGGACGGCACGGTCGTGCTGTATCCGATGCTCGCACCCAATCGACGGCTGGAACGGCGCATGGAGATCGTGGCAGCGCTCGGCGCCGAACAGGGTTTCGCTATCAAACGCATCGTCGATCTGACCCATGGCGAAACCCGGGGCAGATATCTCGAAGGAACAGGGAGCCTCGTACTGGATCGCGTGAACCGCATTGCCTACGCGTGCCTGTCGCCCCGAACGGATGCCGAACTCCTCGCGGAATTCTCGCGCCAGCTCGACTACGAGCCCGTCGCCTTCAGGGCAACCGACGCGGCAGGCGTTCCCATCTACCACACGAATGTGATGCTGTCGGTCGGCACCCATTTCGCTGCAGTGTGTACGGCAGCCATTGTCGAATCGGACCGGCAAAACGTCGTTCGACGATTACGGGAGACCGGTCACGAGATCCTCGATCTCACGATGGCGCAGATGGAAAGCTTTGCGGGGAACCTCCTTGAGCTTGGGTCTGCAGATGCGAGTCGCGTGGTCGCGCTTTCCGCAGGCGCCCTGCAATCGCTCGAAACTTCGCAGTTGCAATTGTTTCAGCGGCTGCAGTTGCGCCCGGTAGCGGTTCCGCTGACGACCATCGAAAGGCTCGGGGGCGGTAGTGCGCGCTGCATGATCGCCGAGATCCATTTGCCGGTGCGTTAGCCTCTTACGGTTGGGAACGGCGTCGCTCTGGTCCCGCGTGGATTCAGGCCTTGTTAAGGCCCAGTGATCCACACTTCCCGCACCTGGTTACCGGACCGTTTCTGTGGTGATAACGTCCGGTTTCCGGCGGGTTTTTGGGTGTTTTACGTAGGGAGTCGCAACGCCGCTGGAGTACCCTGAGGGATAAGGGGTATTGTATCGGCACCGGGTATCCAGGTTGACAGAACGTATTCCGAGGAGAGACGACATGAAGCGCATCAGGTACGGTTTGCTCACAGCGGTAGCGGCGGCCGCGGTGGCCGTTGGCGTGCCCGCCTACGCACACCACTCGTTTCCCGCCACCTACTTTGTCGACCAGAAAACGCAGATCGAAGGCGAAGTGGTGCAGTTCCTGTTCCGTAATCCGCACGCTTTCATTCACGTGATGGCCCCGGACAAGGACGGCACCATGCAGCGCTGGGCTGTGGAATGGGGCGGCGGGGCGGCATTGGCCCGCGATGGCAACGTCAGCAAGGACACGCTGAAGCCGGGAGACAAGGTGATCGTGCAGGGTCAGCCCGGTCGCAACCCGGCGGACCATCGGATTCGACTGGTCCACATCTCTCGTCCGTCGGACGGGTGGGAATGGGGCGGCGATTTCGAGTAGTTCAACCCGGCGATTATCACGCTTGGTACAGGTACCCATCGCTGGGCGCAGCGGTGGGTACTCTGCTTTTGAGGGTAGGGGTTAATCAGGGATTCGCGAATGCTGGAACTGGGAATCAAGAGTCTGCTGGCCTATTTTCTGGGCTCACTGATTGGCAGCCTGCTGGTGGGCAGAGTTCGCGGCGGCGTCGATATTCGCAATCACGGCAGCGGCAATGCAGGCGGCACCAATGCGTTGCGGACGCAGGGGCTGGGGTTCGCTGCATGGGTCATGCTGATCGATGTCGGCAAGGGAATTCTGGGAGTCAAGCTGATTCCTCATCTCGTGCTCCCCGGCATTCAGGCCGATCCGGCAGTCAATCGAGAGTGGCTGGTGGTGGCTTGCGCTGCCTGTACGGTAATCGGGCATGTCTACCCGGTCTGGCATGATTTCCGTGGAGGCAAGGGAGCTGCCACGCTTCTGGGTGTACTGGCCGGCATTCTTCCGGCTGCATTGGCACCTGTACTGGGCGTGTGGTTCCTGACCGTCATGCTGTCTGGATTCGTAGGCCTCGGGACCGTGCTGGCCGCCGTGGCGTTTCCGGTATTTCTGTTGCTGCAGCATGCAGCGCCGTCGTCGCCCCTGCTGCTGCTTGCCATAGGCATGGCGCTGTTTGTGGCGTATACCCACCGCAGCAACATCAGAAGGATGCTCGATGGCAGCGAGAACCGCGCGCGGCGTCTGTGGATGCTTGGCCCAAGGTAGCCGGGCACCTCTGCAATGACTGACACTCCCCGGATGCAGACAGTCAAGCGGCGGCAACGCCTGCTTGAACTTCTGTCCGACGGCAAGTTTCATTCGGGTGAATGGCTGGCAACCAAGCTCAAGGTATCGCGCAGCGCCGTATGGAAGCTGGTGCGCTCGCTGCGTGCCATCGAGATCGAGATTCAGGCGGTGCAACGACAGGGCTACCGCTTGCCTCGCGCCGTGCAGCTGTACGATCGCAAGGAAATTCTCGAGTTTCTGTCGCCCGCCCTGCGCCCCCGGCTCCAGCAGCTGGACGTGTTGCTGGAAGTGAATTCAACCAACCGCTATCTGGCAGATCAAACCGGACCAGAGATTGCTCACGCCAGTGTCTGTGTTGCCGAGTTGCAGAGTGCCGGGCGGGGCCGACGCGGGCGCACGTGGATAGCGCCGTTCGGATCGGGAATCTGCCTGTCGCTGGCATGGCGATTTGCCGATTCGCCGCCAACGTTGTCGGCACTGGGTCTCGCAGTCGGCGTTGCGGTCATGCGCGTGCTCCAGCAGTTTGGTGCAACCGACATCGGACTCAAGTGGCCGAATGACGTGCTCTGGCGCGGTCGCAAGCTCGCCGGGATTCTGATCGAAGTGGCCGGCGAATCGGACGGGCCAACGCGAGTCGTGATTGGTGTGGGTCTCAATGTCCGGATGCCCGCTCAAGTGCGGCTGACGCTGGCGGAACAGCAGGCTGCGCTCATTGCGGATCTGACGGAGATCTTGCGAGACCGGCTGCCGGATCGCAACCAGCTGGCAGCAACGTTGATCGAACATCTGGTCGCTGTGCTCGAAGTGTTCGCCGTCCAGGGCTTTTCCGCTTTTATCGACGAGTGGCGACGCTACGACGCAATGGCGCAAGCTCCGGTAAGAGTCGTAGCGGGCAATGAATCGGTTTCCGGCATCGCTCAAGGCGTGGCGGAAGACGGTGCGCTGCTGGTGAGCGTACAGGGTGAACTCAGACGATTCGTATCGGCAGACGTCAGCCTGCGGGCTGCAAAGGGTTAGGTCAGGATGCTGCTGCTGATCGATGCCGGGAACACCCGCGTCAAGTGGGCGGTGCTGGGGGAGCGTGGGCTTGGCCCCCTGCATGCGGATTCCCATGCGGGCTGGGACGCGAATGAATTTCGCACGCGCGTGCTGAGTGCTGCCGGCAAGGTCGATCGCGTGCTCGTTGCCAATGTTGGCGGCGAACGCCTCACTGCGCTCATCAAGGAAGCCGTATTCAACTCATGGGGTCTTGCGCCGGAGTTTGTACAGTCGACTGCCCGGGCAGGCGGAATTCAAAATGCCTATGTCGATCCGCAGAAGCTGGGTGTAGACAGATGGGCGGCCATGATCGGCGCCTTCGCGCTTGAGGCTCGTGCAGTCTGCGTTGTGGGCGTGGGCACAGCAATGACGGTCGATGGCGTGGACGCGTCGGGTGTCCATCTGGGAGGACTTATCGTTCCCGGTCCCGATCTGATGATCTCGAGCCTGATGCACAACACGAGTGACATTGCGGTCCGGTCCCGGGACGGCCGTTTGGGCGATGGACTGTTTGCCGACAACACGCTCGGGGCCGTGCATCAGGGCGCCGTGCACGCGCTCGCAGGTCTGGTGGACAAGGCGATGGCAGTCATGACCACTCGGTTCGGCGAAGCGCCCGCGCTCCTCATGACGGGGGGTGCGGCGGACCGCATCGAACCTCATGTTGCGACGCCGGTCCAACAGGTGCCGGACCTGGTGCTCAGGGGCCTGGTCGTTCTTGCGGGCTCTGCGCGGCCCGTTGCGACAGCATAGTCCTGGTACCTCCGGACTGTGATGTATCATCGAACACCGCTGCTGCGTCAGTTTTGATAAGCGCGATTCCAGGAGGATTCCCGATGCAGGTACCAGTGGTGGTCGCGTGGTCAAAGTCCGCTGTCTTTGCGGGTCTGCTGCTGGGTTCCTTCGACGCAATCGCCGCCGATCCGTCCGCGGGAAAGATGGCTGCTGCGCAATGTGCCGACTGCCACGAGCCCAAGGACTGGGTAGGCGAGACCCAGGCTGCCCTTGAGTCCCTGATTCGCGATGTCATGCAAGGCCGCGTAAAGCACACGAGCAAGATCACGCTCACTGATGCGGAAATTTCCAGCATTGCGGCTTACTGGGCGTCTGGTTCCAAGAAATAGTTCCGGGAAACTCTGATGCGTGGTGTCGCCCTCCTGTTGATTCTCGCCAACCTCGGCTTTCTGGGCTGGTCGCAGCTGGTGGATGTCCGCATGAACCGGCTGGAGAATCCGGAACGTGTCCGCACCGCCGCGGCTCCCCGGCTCGTGTTGTCGACGGAAGCGAGCGGCACAGCGACGCCCTCCCCACAGAAGGCGGTCACTGCAGACACCGCTGCGCAGAAGGCTGCGGCCCAGGGCGCTCCTGCCGTCGCAGACAACGCATTGGCATCCGCGATTCCCGGCGCCGCAGCTGCCAGCGATATCCAGTGTGTCAGCGTCGGCGCATTCCGCGATCTGACTGAGGCAGTACAAGCCTCCGCGGCCCTGCAGGCGGTGGGTTATTTCTCGCGGCAACGCATGGAGCAGGGTGACGTCTGGCTGGGGTACTGGGTCAGCGTGCAGAATCTCGGCAGTCGCGAAGCCGCCGAGAAGGCCCTCGCGGAGCTGGTGCAACGTGGCATCTCGGATGCCTACATCCTGCCGGGACCAGACTCCAATACGCTGTCGCTGGGCGTATTCAACGACCAGGCACGCGCGCAACGCAGAGTCGACGAGATCAAGGCGCTGGGCCTCAATGCCCAACTGGCTGACCGGCGACGGGCGGGTTCGGTGTACTGGCTGGACGTCAGCCTGCCGACTCCTGGCGCCTTGTTCGATCCCGCGGTACTGCAGACGCAGCCGGGAAAAATAGTCCGGCTGGACTTCAGGGCCTGCCCGGAAGGCACCGAGGCAATTGCAGGCGCGAATCCCGCAGCCCAGTCGCAGGGTTAAAGGTGAACGAAGTACTGTAATTCCGCGGCGTGAGCAGACTACAATGCGCGCCCTTGTTTCCCCTCAATTGCCGGCTTAGCTCAGTTGGTAGAGCAACGGTTTTGTAAACCGTGGGTCGCGGGTTCGACTCCTGCAGCCGGCACCACTCCATCCAGACGCAGGATGAGAGAGGCGACCAGGCTAAATTGAGAACCGGCAACTCTGTTGGCAAATGGCGTCCCGCAAATGGCCGACTGACGTCGGCAAATGGCCGGCTGACGCCAGCAGGCCAGACTAAAGAAAGAGAAACCGGCCAACTTCGTTGGCAAATGGCCTCCGGCAAATAGCCACGAAGACGTGGCAAATAGCCGGCTTACGCCAGCAAGCCAGACTCTGACCGGCCGTCTGGGCTTTGCGATGGCCCTCTTGGCGAAGCGCCCCTTGCGAAGCCCTTTGCCACAGCTTGCTTCTGCTTGCCCGTCCGGGCTTGCTCGTGCCAGGCCATTTGCCGACAGAGTCGGCCATTTGCCGTGTAGGCCATTTGCTGGCGAAGCCGGCCGGTCGCTCCGCTTCCGTTCCCGGTTGCTCTCGCTCCTTCATTTCTCCGCATTCCCACCCGCTATCCAGCGTGCATTCTCCTGCACATCACCGCCCAATAGCTCTCTTTGATCGTGATTCTCTGTATTGACAATGTAAATACCGGAGTGCAGGCTCATGGACGAGCGGCATCGAATCGGTGGCACCGACTTCGTGTGGAACGTGGACAAGGCGCAAGCGACGTGGCGCCACCGCGGCATTCGTTTCGAAGACGCGGCCACAGTGTTCATGGACCCGCTCATCGTTCTGATCGAGGCGGGGAGAAAGGGCGAGGACCGCGATGCCGCGATTGGCTTCGACAAGCTAGGCCGTTTGTTGCGGGTGGTTCATATCGAGATCGAAGGCGACGCCATCCGCATCATCTCCGCCCGGCTGGCAGGTCGGCACGAGGAATCCCTGTATGCTCAATGAAACCCTGAAGAAGCGACTGAAGAAAGACCGGGCCGTCACCAGCATCACACTGCGCATTCCGGTGGATGTCGTCGATAGCCTGAAGGCCATCGCCCCGCACAAAGGATTTGCCGGCTACCAGACGCTGCTCAAGTCCTACATCAGCGAAGGGCTGCGCCGTGACGAAGCCACCTATGCACCAGGCATGATCGAGCGTCTTTCACATGCCCTGAAGAAGCGGGGTGTATCGAAAAAAGTCCTGGACGATGCGATCCGGGATGTGAGTTAGATGACCGAGTGGAAGGCCAACTGCGTTGGCAAATAGCCGGCTTACGCCAGCAAGCCAGATGGAAGAAGTCAGAGGGCCGACTTCGTCAGCAAATGGCCTCCGGCAAATAGCCACGAAGACGTGGCAAATAGCCGGCTTACGCCAGCAAGCCAGACTCTGACCTGCCCGTCTGGGCCATTTGCTGACGGAGTCGGCCATTTGTCGAAGACCATTTGCCAGCAGCGCTGGCCGGTTGCTCTTCTTCCCTCTGGCCTGCCCGTCCGGGCTTTATCCTCGAAGGGGACTTTTGCCGACAGAGTCGGCCATTTGTACGAAGACCATTTGCCGGCAATGCCGGCCGGTTTCTCTGTTCTTCTGCATCCGCACGGAGTCGCCCATGCCTTCCCCCACCTTCGAACGCCTCCGCGTCTGGCACGACGCCCGCCGCTTGACTGGCTCTGCGCGCATTTCTCCACAAACCCGCCAATTTTCCGGCGTGAATTCGCTGCCGACTGATCGCCCAATGGAACCTGTGCCTGGTCGGTCGATTGACCGTTTATCCCAGAACGGGGATACTGCTTGCGCGAACATTCAGCGTCGGGTGAGAAGCTGGTCTTGTGGGTGGCGTCGTCGCGGCGCGATCTATTGGCGTTTCCGGATCCAGTCATCGACGTGATGGGGATGGCGCTTAGCGCAGCGCAATTTGGCGGCAAGCATCCTTTTGCATATCCATGGAAGGGGCAGGGCGCGGGCGTCTTTGAGATTGTCCGGGACTTCGACCGATGTACCTATCGTGTCGTTTACACCGTGCAGTTCGCACAGGCGATCTATGTCCTGCATTGCTTCAAGAAGAAGTCTCCAAAGGGAATCGCGACTGCACAGGACGACGTGAAATTGGTGGCGCGACGCTTGCGCGCAGCCACTCTTGATCATGAGGTGAGAGATGGGCAAGACGGCACGCGGTCCGAGGTCGAAGATTGACGAGCAACGTATCGAAGTCGGTTCCGGCAACGTCTTTGCCGATCTCGGCTTGCCCGATGCGGCTGAGCTGCATACCAAGGCGCAACTCGCAACGAAGTTGCAGAAGGCGCTCGTTACCCGCGGGTCGACACAGGCCAAGGCGGCCGAAGTCCTTGGCATCAGCCAGCCGAAGGTCTCTGCACTGCTCAAATACCGGCTGGAAGGGTTCTCTGTTGAACGCCTGATGATCCTGCTGACCGCGCTGGGTCACGATATTGATATCGTCGTCAAACCCCCAAGACGCAGCCGCCAACCTGGGCGGATAGTGGTTGCGGCGTAAGGAGTGGAACGACCGGTGGTCAGAGGCAGAGCAACCCGCCGACTTCGTCAGCAAATGGCCGGCTACGCCAGCAGGCCAGTGCAAGAAAGAGAAACCGGCCAACTCTGTTGGCAAATGGCCTAACGGCAAATAGCCACGAAGACGTGGCAAATAGCCGGCTAACGCCAGCAAGCCAGAATCTCGCTTGCCCGTCTGGGCTATTTGCCAACGCAGTTGGCTTTATCCTCGAAGGGGACTTTTGCCGACGAAGTCAGCCATTTGTCAGAACCATTTGCCGGCACAGCCGGCCGGTTTCATTGCCCGATTCCCATTTGGCATCTACTTCACGGTCGAGAGGTCCCACATCGTCGTACTCGCAGTGATGCATGGGACACGGCATCCGCGACGCTGGCAGCGCCGCTGGTAAGTTGGCTCCCACCATGCCTGTCCCACCGGAGCGATTCCGCCGTTACCAATAGTAGATGTGAGGCTTTCTGCCGTCTGGCCACTGGAAGTCTTCCGGGTCGGCACCGGCGACAATCCGGTGGGCGATGCGGTTCGCCTGGATGCGAGCAGGCCGGGTATGGAATTCGCGAATCCACCAACCGGGCTCGTTCATCATGCAGCGATGACAGGCGCGCCAGGGCTTCTCTGTGATTGTGAAAGTTCCGCCAAGTACCGGACGATCGAACGCACGCCAGGAATGGCCGTAAGCGCAGCCATACAGAATGCGAAGCCTGCGGACTTTCGCCACCTGCTGCTGGTGGCGACGAATTGAACGCTTCATGAGCAGTCTCCCGTTGGGGTAACTACTTCATGGCGGTCTCCTGCTTGGATGAGGGGGCGTGCATGCTACCACCCCCATATCATGAATGGCATCCGGCGCTATTCTCGCTCCCTCATTTCTCGCCAAACCCGCCAGTTTCTCGACTGTCCACAAGCTTGTCTGCCGTCTAGGGTGCAACGGTTCGGTCGTGAGCGTATCGCAACTACGGTCGCTGGCAATCTGGAAAATCGGGGCCATGAAGGTAAACAAGACTCCGGGAGCTCCCACCGCACTTTCAGGCGAGGACATCGACCAACACATACTGCTGATTCGAGGGCAGAAGGTGCTGCTCGACGTATACCTGGCGCAGCTTTACGGTGTCGAACCAAGGGCATTGAAGCAGGCCGTGCGGCGCAATATCACGCGCTTTCCTGCCGATTTCATGTTCCAGTTGAGCGAAGTCGAATGGTCAATCTTGAGATCACAATTTGTGATCTCAAGTTGGGGCGGCCAGCGTTACCGTCCGCTCGTCTTCACTGAGCAGGGTGTTGCAATGCTCTCAAGCATACTGCGCAGCAGGCGAGCCGACAGGAGAGTGAACCGGCCAACTCTGTTGGCAAATGGCCTCCGGCAAAAGGCCAACGAAGACGTGGCAAATGGCTGGCTATCGCCAGCAGGCCAGACTAAGAGAGAAACCGGCCAACTTCGTTGGCAAATGGCGTCTCGCAAAAGTCCCCTTCGAGGATAAAGCCACGAAGACGTGGCAAATACCCGGCTAACGCCAGCAGGCCAGAATCTGGCTTGCCCGTCTGGGCTTTATCCTCGAAGGGGACTTTTGCCACAGTTGACCATATGACGGTAGTCCATTTGCCGGCGATGCCGGTTGCCCGTCCGGGCTATTTGCCAACGGTAGTTGGCCATTGCGGATCATTTGCTGGCACAGCCGGCCAATTTTTCCCGATCCGCCACGAACTGCCCATGCCTTCCCCCACCTTCGAACGCCTCCGCGTCTGGCACGACGCCCGCCGCCGCCCTGGGCTTATGCACATTTCTGCATGAATCCGCACGCTTTCCCGCTTTCTGGGCTCGTTGGTGCCGGGTATGATCGGCCCATGAACGCCAAGCTCCGTACCTTGTCAGTTCGCGAGCGGATTCGCCTCGTAGGCGATCTGTGGGACAGCATCGCTGCAGACGGCGACTCGCTGCCGCTGACCCCGGCACAGGCAGCCGAATTGGATTCACGACTCAAAGCCTATGAAAGCGACAACAACCCCGGTCGTCCGGCCGAGGACGTCATTGCGGAGATTCGCAAAAAGCTATGACGCGGGAGGTCCGGCTCAGGGAAGAGGCGGACGAGGATCTGAACGAAGCTGCAGCCTGGTACGAGGCGCAGCGCTCGGGCCTCGGCGCTGAGTTTCTTGATTCGGTTCTCGCCGGGTTCAGATCGATCGCAGCCACGCCCCTTCGCTATGCGCTGATTCGTGGACGCATCCGTCGCGCGATGTCTGCTCCCATCTTCGAACGCCTCCGCGTCTGGCACGACGCCCGTCGCCTCATTGACGTTGCGCGCATTTCTGCACGATCCCGCGCGACACAAACTTTGCCGATTGCTGAACGTGATTGACGGCTTGATCGATGTGGGCAGATATGCCAACATCGTTTTAACGGAGTACTCGGATGACAAGGATGTCGCGTCCGGTTTCTTGGGTCAGGGCCGCCCTCAAGTCTTTCGAAGGGTTTCCTGCTGAGGCCCAGGAACGTTGCAAGATAGCCCTGACCATCGCCGCGGAGGGTGGCAAAGCCGATGTTTCGAAGCCCATGCATGGGCTCGGCTCCGGGGTATTCGAGGTCGCCTTGTCACATCGAGGTGACGCTTACCGTGTGGTTTATGCAGTCCAGTTGGGTGATGCAATCTGGGTTGTACATGCGTTCCAGAAGAAATCGATGCGGGGGATCAAGACCCCGCAGCATGAAATAGAACTGATCGTGGATCGGATCAAGCAACTGAAACGCATGCTGAAAGAGGCGCGCTGATGGCCAGAAAGAATGCAGAAGTCGAAGTGGTCCAGGGCAGTGGCAATGTGTTTCGCGATCTTGGCGATCCGGATGCTGACGTCAAGCAGCTTAAGGCCATTCTGGCCGCAGAAATCATCAAGAAGCTCGACCGCAAGGCTCTGAGTGTGCGTAAAGCCCAGCAGCAGACCGGCATCGACGCCAGCGACTTTACGCGCATCCGTAACGCAAACCTCGGACGTTTCACCGTGGACAGGCTGATGAATATTGTGAATCGCCTTGGCTCACGCATCGATGTCGCGATCAAGCTGCGGCCGCAGCCGCTGCGCCAGCCGGCGGCATAGGAGCAGGGCGTAGGTTGGAAGGGAGCGAGGACTACCGCCATGCCTTCCCCCACCTTCGAACGCCTCCGCGTCTGGCACGACGCCCGCCGCCTCACATCCCGCATCTACACCGTCACCCGCAGCAGGGCTTTCGCCAGGACTGGTCGCTGCGCGACCAGATCCGCCGCGCTTCCGTATCCGTCATGTCCAATATCGCGGAGGGATACGAGAGAGGAGGGCGGAAAGAATTCATCCATTTCCTTAGGATCGCTAAGGGTTCGGCAGGAGAGGTGAGGTCGCAACTGTATGCGGCGCAGGATGTCGGATACCTCGACGCTGAGACGGCAGCGACCTTGAGGTACGAAGCCGCGTTGTTGGCGAGGCAGCTGGCGGCGATGATGGAGGAGGAACGACGTAAGGAGAAACGGCCAACTTCGTTGGCAAATGGCGTCCCGGCAAATGGCCACGAAGACGTGGCAAATGGCCGGCTGGCGCCAGCAGGCCAGAAAAAGAAAGAGAAACCGGCCGACTTCGTCAGCAAATGGACTGCCGTCAAATGGCCACGAAGACGTGGCAAATAGCCGGCTATCGCCAGCAGGCCAGAATCTCGCTTGCCCGTCTGGGCTATTTGCCGACGAAGTTGGCCATTTGACGGTAGTCCATTTGCCGGCGCAGCCGGCCGGTCGCTCTTCTTTCCTCTGGCTTGCCCGTCCGGGCTATTTGCCGACAGAGTCGGCCGTATGCCGTGAGGCCATTTGCCAGCAGCGCTGGCCGGTCGCTCTGCTTCTGGCTTGCCCGTCCGGGCCATTTGCCGGCAGAGCCGGCCATTTGACGGTAGTCCATTTGCCAACAGAGTTGGCCGGTCGCTCTTTGTCTCTCCCCTCTCGCTCCTACCCCCGGTTGCTGCTACATTCAACCCGTATAACCGCTGCGTATTTGCAAAAACGCGTCGATCGGTAAATCGGCCAGGCACAAGACCAACAAGGACGGGGAAAGCGCGCTCGCTCTCGCTTCCGCTTATGGATCGCTTCGACCGGGTCTACCAACTCCACAGCATTCGATCGCAGAAGCGACCGGTCGGCTTTGCCGACAAATGGACTGCCGTCAAAGGGCTGGCTTTGTCGGCAAATGGCTCGCTGCGCGAGCAGGCCAGAATCTTGAGGCCTGACTGAAGTGGCGCGTCGGAAGTCGCTGCCGCTTACCGGAATCGGACTCACGCTCAAGGCGATTGAATTCGCGTCGCGAAAGCATCGCGATCAGCGGCGCAAGGATGTGGCTCAGTCGCCTTACATCAATCATCCGATCGCGCTGGCGGAAGTTCTCTGGTTCGAGGGGCGGGTTCGGAATTCCGTGACCATCGCGGCGGCGATTCTTCACGACACGATCGAAGACACCGAAACCACGGCCGACGAGATTCGAGGGGCTTTCGGTGCGGAAGTCGCTTCTATCGTCGAAGAAGTGACAGACGTCAAATGGCTGGCGAAGACTTCCCGCAAGAAGCTTCAGGTTGCGAAGGCTGGGCGAGCGTCATTGAAGGCCCGTCAAGTGAAACTGGCGGACAAGATCTGCAATCTTCGCGACATCCTGGCAAGTCCGCCGGCAGGTTGGTCGCTTGAGCGCAAGCGCGAGTACTTCGACTGGGCGAAGCTGGTGGTGGATCAGATTCGTGGGGCGAACAAGGCTGCTGGAGCGGAGGTTTGATCAGATTTATGGGGAGAGGCCGTGACTGACCGAGTGAGATGGTAAGCCATGCCTGTCTTCCATCGCTGGTCAGTGCATTTTACCCGGTCGCCGATAGTCCCGCTGAATTTCCCACTAGAACATCAAAAAATGGAGCGTTCATGGAGGGGGGTAGGGAGGCGCCAAGACTCTTGAGCCAGAGAGAGCCAGGGAGGCCAGCGAGATCTTCATGTAGTTCTACCGATCCATGGGGTTGCAACTTTGCAAACCTGACTCTGATCGCGGAATGCAGAAGTTTCGACAAGAGGACGAGCGTGATTCGAGTTACGGCGGCACCTCGAGTTCAATGCAATCGGACCGTAACGCGAGAATTGGTGAGTCAAGCCTTTTTACCCTCGCCCGCCGTTGCCAAATGTTGCCCAAAATCAATTGAAAGAAACTTCTGCAGCCATGTTCGACTGGTCACATAAGCTCGTCTTAGTTAGAAGTGATCCCCGATTGTTTGGCAAAGTCGTTAAAGATGACGGCAGCTATATTGACGTTGAGTTTTTTAAGTCTGTCGCCGACCGCGAAACTCACCGCTACCCGAAAAAAAGCGCTACTTGGTGCATGCTGCCCTTCCGTTGCAGACTCGTATCTTTATGGAAATATCCCCAGGATTTTGGCGAGTCGGACGTGTAATCGACAAGTATAAAGATGATTCCGGCTATTTTAATTATTCATTAAAATTTCCAAACGACGAGGTTGCGGAGCGTTCTGAAGACGCGTGTTTTGTTCGATGTCTGGACCGGCCTGCAGATCCCTCCCGTATTCTTGCTGCCGGATGCATTGAAACGCAGTACTTCGCAGATCGGCGCCGCGCGGCGTTGCGCAGGATGAGAGAGTTACGGTCTGCTGCGCAGGGGTTGGTTGGTTTATTGTCGGCCGCCGTTGAGTTCGTTCCCCATCAAGTAGCCACCGTGCGCCGAGTTGTGACTGATCGGTCGCTGCGATACCTGTTAGCAGATGAGGTGGGTCTCGGGAAATACGGTTGAAGCTGGCCTAATCATGCGCCAACTTTTACTTGACGATGAGACTCTTTCTATTACTGCGGTTGTACCACAGACGCTAGTACACCAGTGGAAGGAAGAACTGGAATCAAAATGCCTCTTGACCAATCCGAGTGACCATCTTGTTACACCCAGGAATTGTTCGTAATCGTCGCCGATTTGCCCCCCGGCTTGCTGGTGATAGACGAGCTCATCGCTTGATTGTACCGGGTGGAAACGGAACGCAGTCTGAAAAGTACTTGCATCTACGAGCGCTTGCCCTTAAGACACCTCGGCTCTTGTTGCTGTCCGCAACACCTGCACTGGGTGATGAACCTCGCCTCTTAGCATTGCTGAATCTGTTGGATCCAACGTTATCCGACCCCGGCGTATCAGTTGGACGCTTTTCGCGAGCGAGTCAATGCCCGTCAACCGATCGGCAGATTGCTTCTGGCAATGCGCCCTGGATCATCGGCGTTTTCGCTTCGCCAGCAGGCGACGCGAGCATGCGAAATGTTTCCAAACGATCCAGTTGTAATTAATGAGGCTAATCGCATTCTTTCAAGCGGGGAGAATCAATCGGAACGTGACAAAGCGACCTCCGCGCTTAAAGACCACATCGCAAATACCTACCGTATTCACCAGCGCCTCATACGCACTCGGAGAGTGGATGTCGAGAGTGGACAATGCGTCCTCGCGGTCCCGCGTGGCCAACGATGACACATGTTCGGCTATGATTGGTACTGATGCTCACGCAGGACCGATGTTGGAAGCGCTTGAGGCTTGGCGGGACTCTGCTACGAGGGCAAGTGCCGGCAAAGATGATTTGACGGAAAGCTTATCGCAACGATGGTTTTCCTTGGTGGACGCTGCCTGGCGCGGGAGCCAAGGAACTATCGAGAGTCGTTCGCCGACTAATTCCAATCTTTGAGGGAGAAGCCGACGACTTGGGTTCTCTAATTGTCCTTTCCGATTCCCGTGTGTTGGTAGAAGACCGCTACTCGATAGCCGGTACCTTGCTTAGGGAGTGGATCCGAGAACTGGGTCGTGACGTAGCGGGTAAGCCAAAAAAGCTTGCGTGTTTTGCCAGTTCACCTGACGATGCAATCCGACTCGTAGAACACTTGTCGGAAATTTTAGGACGAGGACAAGTACTTTCGCTGGCGGGACTTGGAAGCGAAATGGGCCAAGCCGTGGAGGAATTTTCTTCGTCGAACTCTATCCGCGTCTGCGTCTGTGATCAAAACGTGGCCGAGGAAGGCCTCAATCTGCAGTTCGTGCATGGCATGTTTCACATGAACCTACCGTTTGACGCTGCAAGAGTGGAACAGCGCATCGGACGCTTAGATCGTTTCGGCCGCAGACTAGATCGAATAGAGCACAGGATATTTATGCCGTGCGACAGATGACCTGAGCCCGTGGCGCACTTGGTTTAGTCTCCTTACCAATGGTTTCAGGGTATTCAATCGTTCGATCAGCGACATTCAATTTCGAGTTGATTCATTGGAACAAGGTATAAGGCGCAAGATGTTCCGAGAGGGGGCATACGAAGACGAGGAACTGTTAGAGCGCGTTGTAGCGCAGATCGCCGAGGAGCGGCAAAAGCTTGATGAGCAACATGCCTTGGATGATTTGTCGCAACTAATCGATGCCGGCGATGAATTAGTCCAAAAGATCGAAACTTCTGAAGAGGATGAGGATGCACTGGCCACCGATGTCGAACCGTGGATCAGTCAGGTTCTGGGGACAAGACTGGAGTCTGTCGGTGATGCCGATACGCATTCCATGCAGGTTTCATGGGCGCGTGAACACTTCTTCCGGATATTCCTTGGCTTCAGAACTCGAACCGGCGCTGGCATAAGCGTTGGACGTGGCGACGTCGACAGTCGATTCAAAGGAGGCGCATACAATCCGAACTGCTTCGACCCGGTTCGATATTGATGGAAGCGCTTGAGAGAGTTGCGCTGTGGGACGACCGAGGAATTGCGTACGCAACTTGGCGAGTGGAGCCAGAGTGGCCTACAACTTGGCGTGGCTTCCGATTGGTCTGGTTGGTTGAGCCTGGTCGCGACCGACGGGCGCCGGTGTACCGAAAGGAAGGCTCGTCGGAAGTAGCGCGACGTGCCGAAGCACTTCTGCCGACATTTACGGTGGAACAACTATTAAACGAAGATGGGACCGTGGTAGAGGAACCCGCTGTCGTTGAAGTACTTCAACGCCCCTATCGGCAGCACTTGGATGCCTCAGGGAGGCAGGACTTCAATCTGGGTAATCGCCCCGAAGCGCTTGAGGAGGCGGTGGGTAGAAGTCAATTCATCGCCTTAGTCGAACATGTCCGAAGCGTTGCCCGAGCGTCTTTATTACAAATACCGGCAGTAGCTGAACGTTTATATATCAGCGCTCTCTGCGTGTGAACGCGATGTTCGCAAGGCGCGGCGTGGTCTGGAGGTGCGAGTTGTTTGGGCGATCGGTATCCGGGACTGGTGGAACGACCTTATCCGCAAGAAATGGCCGATCTGGACGCGCTTTTCAGCCAGTGTCACTACACCGAACGTGCGACTCGATGGAATGGATTTTTTATCTCGGCAGTTCGGCGACGCTGTCGTGAATAGCAATAAATTGGTCAATGGAGCGGCAGCCTTTGCAGCCGTAATACAACAGTGGCGCAACGGTACTCCGAGCATTGTGAATTTTGCGGAGCCCGCGTTTGCCCGTCTAAGCAATTGGCGCCAGAGATCCCAACGCAAATTCCACTTGATCGATGGATATTGCTGCGACAAGCGCTGCGGTATGAGTCGCTCAGAACAGGGCGACCTGTTCATGCGAATTTGGAGGGTACCCCAGATCCTAAGGCAGCCGAACTTGGTCTCAGCGTTCACGTTCTAGGGGGCGGGCGATTTGAAGTGACAGCACTACCGTGGACCCCTAGTCGGCTGGAAGGCGGGGCAACCGCCGTTGATGCAGTTGGGATGAAGGCCGAACCTCGTCACAGATTTCACGATTCCGATGGGCCGGAAGCTGATCCATTCCTATTGTCTCTGGGGCAAACGACCTATCGAACCTATCGCTCAACAAAGCGCGATTCGGGCGGCGCTTTCGATGCCGGCGGGTGCATCGCTGATAATTGATCTACCACGGGCGAAGGTAAGAGCACAGTTTTTCGAGTTGTTGCCAACTCTGGATTTGCCGCCTCACCTGCAGGTCGCGTCCCTGGCCTTGTCGTCCGTAGTAGTACCAACTGTAACCCTAGCTATAGACCATGAGCGCACGTGCGAAGGTTCTGATGATCGACCCCTGGCCTTTATCGGCGGCCGAGATGTTCGCAACGGCATGATTCGCGGAGCAATTCGATCAGGTACGCAGCGGATCGTGTTTGCTGCTCGGAATCGGTAGTTCAGTCATTACGTATACCGCTAGCAAAGGCCGCGCACGATGGCTCTTTCGGAGCCGTCGTTATAGACGAAGCTCACCTAATTGATGGCTGGGGCACCGGGTTTCAACGGAATTCCAGTCGTTGGCAGGAGTGCTGAACCCTTGGCGCACGAATGGGCAAACTACGGAAGCCTTCCGGACGATTTTCCTCTCTGCGACATTTACGAATGCGACACTTCAAACAATCCAGGAGTTGTTTTCGCCAGAATTGCCAATTCCAATTGTATCGGGCGCCCGGATTCGTCCTGAACCTGAATATTGGGTGGCGGCGACTACTGACCCAAGCAGTCGACAACAACGCGTCTACGAAGCGATCTGCCATTTGCCGCGCCCCGCCATTTTGTACGTCACAAAGGTTAAGGACGCGGAATGGTGGTATGACTACTTACGGCGGAAAGGTCTGCAACGCATCGCGCTTGTTCACGGTGGCACCTCTCATGGAATCCGCGAAAAAACTCTCGCTGGTTGGAATGCAGGCTTAATTGACCTTGTAGTAGCAACATCCGCGTTCGGTCTTCTTGAATCGATTTTATCCGCATGTGCGTACGGTTATTCATGCGTGTCTCCCGGAAACGTTGGATCGGTTCTATCAAGAAATCCGGCGAGGAGGTCGAGATGGCTGCGCATGCGTTTCGCTTCTCATTCCGCAGGTTGATGACGAAGAAGTGGCTCGCAATTTGTGTTTGAAGAAGGTTATTTGGGTGGATCGCGGATTGCAGCGTTGGCGATCGATGTTTAGCACCCGTTGAATAAATGCGAGGGCTATCCCCGCTATGCCGTGCCATTAGATGTTCCCCCAGGTTATGAGATTGATGATATTGATCTGGCTGGCGAGCGCAATACTGATTGGAATCAAAGAACACTGGCCTTGATGGCGCGCTCCGGCTTAATTCGACTCGTCGGAGCGTATACGCCCGAACTGTCTGCCGATTCGGCACCAGTTCAACTTGAACGGATCGAGATTCTTGATGAAGGCCACCGTGATTTAGCGGTATGGCATTTACGCGTTGAACCGAAGCGCGCCGCGATTCTTGCTGAAAGCCGTGGTTCGTTCGACCTCCTTAGGAAAATGGCTACCGGAAAGGCATGCCCCACGCGTCTCGTAGCAAGCTTGTACAGTAGTGACGAAAGATATGTGGCACTGGTCTGCAGTGGATGTCGTGTGTGTCGGGAAGATCCTGTAAAAGGGTCCAGGAAGGAAACGTACCTCTATCGTCGACCCCCGTGGGACGTGCAGGCGCAAATGGCAACAAATCTAAACTCCATTTGGGGCGTACCCGGGCTCGCGGTCGTGAGTTACCCTCTGAGGCCGCCGACTAAGCGTTCCATTAGGGATTTCTCTGATGCCATCGAAAGACTTGATTCGTATGGATTGCGTATCTGGGCCAATGTCGGCGCGGTACCGACATGGATTGCGCACACCGTTGCAGAAGCATTGAAGGGGAGACCGTGGATCGTGCAAAAAAGCCAGTACTGGGATCCAGTAGTGCGGCCAACCGGTGCGCGCGTCGTGGCTTGTTCGGCGGATACGACTCCGTCCTTGAGGTCGATATCCAAAGTATCTGGAGGGTCGCCGCGAATTGTACTAGTTGCCGAAGGAAGTGTTGATCCTGATCAAAACAGTCGAAAGCTTGCGGATGTAGTTCCCGGACCACTTACGAGTTCAATGAATTTCTGTCGGTGGTGTTGCAATGAGCATTCTATCCATTTTTGAGGCAACGCCAAATCAGTCAGATCGGCTGGCGCGCTTGGCTGCGCATTTGGGACCAACGTCGAGAGACCTGCTCAGACAAAATATTCGATGCCGACTAAAGATGACGCTGCGCAATTCGGTAATCTTGTGCGCGAAACAATACGACTGGGACTGCTCGAAGAGCAAAAGGGAACGATTTCGCTCGGTTCTGCAGTTAAAGAATCAGATGTTCGAATCGACAGTCGATTTCGGGATTTCGTTCAAACAGCCCTGTTTGGTTCTGATGTAGAAGCAAGTGAAAATCGGTCCTTTCAATACGCCCTTTCCTGGCTTCTTGCTCAACCGTCGGGCCTGCCTATTCAGTGGAACTCCGATCAGCATCTCCAAATGGAGAAGCAAATGGACGGTAGCGATAATTATGACGTAACGAATGCGCAACGATTCGCAATGTTGTGCTACTGGGCAAGGTTCCTGGGATTTGCCGCTAGCGTAAATATGGGTGGGCAAAGCGTGGTAGTGCCCGATCCCTCCGATGCTCTTGAACGGCAATTGGCAAATATATTTAGCGATAGTCCGCGCATGCCACTCGCCCGCTTCTTCGATTTGTTGGGCCGCGTTTTCCCAGTTTTGGAGGGCGGAAGGGTTCGTGGTGAAGTGGAGGAGCGATTGAAAGCAAAGCGCCCTGGCAATCTAATCTCAATATCAACCGGTCTAGCGCTATGGCGGCTAGAGGACCGAAAGCTAATCAAATTGGACCATCTCTCTGATGCGGAAACCTGGATTATGTCGACGTCAATTGTAACCGTCGGCGCGGGAGCTAGTAGATTGGTGTCGCACGTCGAACGTGTTGGATGATCCTATGAAACGTTTCGCTTGTTGGGATAAGACAGATGTGTACGCGATTGTAAATCCTGACGTAGATGGATTAGACGACTTCGTGTTTCGGGCGGTGCATACGGATTTTCCAGTTCAGATCAGCACGGGCCGTGCTCGTGGAGCGCGTTCGGTAAGTTCAATGGCATTTCTTACGGCGGTTTTGGAGCCAAAGGATCATGTAATTGTTCCGGTGGTTGGAGATTCAGGGACCGGCAAATCTCACTTAGTCCGATGGCTGAACTTGCAACTGCGCGGTACCACTGATCTTCGCGAGGTTATATACGTCCCCAAGGCGCGGACCAATCTACGAGATATCGTGCGATCGCTAGTTCAGCGCCTCCCCCGACGACCAACAACCCTATCTAAACGCCCTGAGTGTAACAGGGAGCGCCAATCTCACGTCTGACGCCCAGCGGACTGCCATTCTCAATCAAATTCATCTTGCGCTTGTAAATGACCAGGGTGGCGCCTCCAAAGCAATTGATCGGGATTTAGAAGAGCACGTCCTTCATGGTCTTAGGGCAATGTTCTCTGATCCGCATATTCGCAAATCGATGTTAGCCAATAAGGGATTTGCGGCGGAATTGGCGTCGCACATTTTCGAAAAGCCGGAAAACTACAGTCCTGCGGAGGAGCGCCGCGAATTCCGTGAAAAGGATCTTCCTTTACAAGTGGGCGACCTTCGGCAAGCAGCTCGCAGAGACCCAGGACTTTCTTTCGTGGTTGATGGGTGCAAATGCAGCCGAACGCGCAACCGTCATTGAGATTGTCAACCGGCATGTAGACTGGGCGATAGGGAATTGCCTAAATCTAAGTGGCGACCGACTCATAACACTGATGCTTGAGTTACGTCGTCATTTTCGTTCGAACGGACGCGAATTGGTATTGCTGATCGAAGATTTTGCGCGATTGCAGGGTCTGGATCGTGCGCTTCTGCAGAGCATACTGGAGCAACAATCAGATCTTTGCGTATTAAGAACAGTGTTTGCATCTACAAGTGGGTTTTATGAGTCTCTTGATTCCACAATCAAGACCCGGCTGACCTTCGTGGTTGATATGGACGCAGATGCAGAACATGAGGGACCGAACCTATCTAAATTCGTATCCCGCTATATGAATGCACTGCGCTGGGGAACGCAAGCGCTGCAGCAGCAGTGGATTGACGTCCAGGAAGGAACTTTGGATTTTAATGTACCCTCGAAGTGCGCGGACTGTACCTATAGAACTGAATGCCACTCGGATTTTGGTAATGTCCACGGAGTGGGTTTGTATCCGTTCACCGGAAAGGCAATCGAGGTTATGGCGGAACGGTCGCAACGGGACCGGCAAATAAAGTTTAACCCTCGGGAATTTCTGAGACTGGTTGTAAGGCCTGTGGCGAATGCTGCCAATGACCTGAGGGAAGGTAGCTTTCCACCACATCAGTTGTTGGCCGGACTTGGTGGAAGATTAATGCCCCCTGCTCAACTGAGTCGTCTCAAAAGGGATGATCCCCTCAATTGGGAGAGAAGAGCAGGCGTCCTTGAGTTATGGGGTGGCACGCAAGACGTTACCAATCTAGATAAATCGCTCCATTCGGCATTTGACCTGCCGCCTTTGGCGGGCGCAGAGAAACTCGCTCCGGCGAAACCCTCACCTGACGATACGCCAATTCCCATGCCCGTTGGTCCAAAACCGGTGGAACTTGATCCGAGGGTGACAGAAATTCAACACTGGTACGAAGGTCGATTGACACTGAGTTCAAGCACTGCACAGGCTTTAAGAGACGCCGTTTTTGCAGCAATCGAGGAATTCATCGACTGGGACAGCGTAGGTCTGGCTCGCTCCCTCGTGTGCGGGCGGAAGGCAGGGATGTTTAAACCCGGACAAATCAGCTTTCAGAACCAAGCTACAAAGCAAGGAAGCGGCGCAATTCGCTTAGAGATCCCCTCCAATTGGCAAGACGATGCTGAACGACTGCGCACAACTCTCGCACTTCAGGGCCTCATTGAAGCGAAGACGGTCGGTGATTGGTCATTCAACGATGGAATGCACAAGTTTGCCAGTTTATTGGAATGTCTTCGGTTGTGGTCCGCTACGCTGCTAGACCAATGCAGAGCTATTGAATCTCCTAAGGACGGGCTGGCAACGAGCAATTTGGCGTTCGAACTACGAGCCACACTTCAAGCTATGTTCAAAGGAAGTGGGCAACTGACAACCGATCAAGAGGTACTGAAAGCAGCATTTAGTGATCTTCCGACCGAGCAACCGGATTTTATTACTCTCGATCTTAAGGATCTCGTAACCAACCTGAGGCAACTAGACGGTCAATTGCTTGAAGTGATCCGAACGCATTTCACTGCCATGAAAGGTGGTGCTCCCGGAGAATTTCTTGATTCTGCCACTTTATTGCCTCTCGCTAGTTCTGTACGAAGGCGACGCTTTTTACAACAAGATGGAGCGGTCTCGATCGGTTCAGAGCGAAGGGAGTTGGTTGATCCTATTCGTGCGATCGCCAAGCGAATGACCGACGGATTCGAAAATGCGCTAACCAAGGAAGCAAAGGAACGGGAGGGTTTGAAGCAGCGGATTGTCGAATCGTTCGGTGATCGCACACCAAAGGACTCTGTTGTGCAATGTCTGCAGCAGATGATCGATTTGTCCGCGCAACTCGATGTGCAAGGTAAGGGACCGGTATTAGCTGTCAAATCGCGATTCGAGCAAATTAATTATGCAGAATTAGTAAGTTCATTGCGCGCAGTTGACTCGGGCAAGTTAGACGTACGACAGATACGTAGTGGCGTAGGCTACGATTCTGCAACTGTCAGCGAGACGATCAATACGGCTTCCGCGTTTCTGGATCGAATTTCAACGGAGATCGCAGGCCGTTTATCGGCGGCGGGTGTTGAGCCCGAGGAAAAGGCTAGAACTATCGGCCTACTTAAGTCCGAACTAAACACAATTGGCCAGTTGCTGGCAAGGTATCAAGATGGCAACGTTAGCTGAAAGACTGATCGAGTTGGAACCACAGTTGGCATCGTTGCTTCGCGTGCGCGAGGAGAGGGAGTTTCTAAAGGCACTGCGCTCACGTTTTCAACAAATTACGGATGCTAAAGGGGAATTAGAGAGGTGCTTGAGGCACTTTGAAAGAATCCAGAGATTGGGCGCAAGTTCGACAGGTAGGCCGCGAACTAGCCCCCAGCTTCGCGCGAAGCCGGACGTTCTCGCGCAGCAACTCGATAAGCAAATCGACAACATCGCGGATAATCAGCAATGGGACGCCGCAATGCTTCAACCACTGACGCAATTCTCGAAAAAGCTCGATGTGTGGACTACAGAGACATGGCAAACCTTAATCGACAAGCGTGTTCAACCAGTCAGGGATGAGGTTCTGGAACAATTTGAACGTCTCGGTTTTGATTCGCATGTACATGCGATACGGACGGCCCGCGATCGTATTCGTGAACTTAGAGGCGACTTTCCGGAGACGGATGATGTTCTCAAGGTCATCATTGATTTAAATGAGTTAATCGCAAAACAATTAGGTGCTCTCGATTCCATTCCGGGTCCCGTTCGTGCCTTCATAGCGAAGGCTTCGAAGAAGGAGGCGGAATTGGATGATTTGACCTCGGAAGTGCGCGACTGGCTGCGCGATAACGATATGCTGAAAATGATTCGTATTGGGTTCCGGTAAGGTCGCACCGGTGGATTCAAAGGCCATAGACGTAGCGCTGGCGGCTTTGGAGTCCGTCGAGATTCGCTCCCTGTCCTGGGGATTTGTTGATCAATCGCTTGATGAGGCGGAAGCGGAAGAAGCAATAGCAAGTGCTCTCGAGGCGGCAAACATTGCAGAGGCTGCTGAGGACGTGCTCGACGCACTGGTAGATGCCGCATTGGTTCGAACTCTTCGAGACACCGGCGGCCGACGGTATCGAACGCGCGTTGCTGAATTGACCAGACTACTTGTCCGTCTGCGACAGTGGTTTCCGGGTCAGACCTGGCAGGCGGCGCCAACCCTGGTTTCCGATTTTCGGCTCGATATCAGACCACGCCGCTTTCCGAGGCGACATGTAGTTCCGACGGACGCGTGGCAGAAAATTGCCCAGGAGAGGCAATTTACGCCGCTGCAGTCGAGATTGTGGTTGGCGCTAACAGCGAATGATCCGGTCAGAAAGTTTGCAGATTTCCAGATTGACGCAACGCGTCGATTATTGGTGGCTGACCGCGGGACCGGTACAATTGTTACGGCTGGTACCGGCAGCGGGAAGACCCTTGCCTTTTACTTACCCGCTCTGCTGCGAATTGCACCGGAAGTGCGTCCCGGTGACTGGTGGACCAAGGCAGTCTGCTTATATCCCCGTCAGGAGCTACTAAAAGATCAGCTGTCCGAAGCTTATGCTCTAGCGCTGCGCTCAATTGATGTTTTGGGGCAAGATCGCCGCAGGCCAATTGCCGTTGGCAGTTTTTTCGGCCCGACGCCGTTTCAGGCGACAACGCAAGCAGTGGCGGACGCGGGTTGGCGGCGCCAAGCGAATGGTTTTATCTGCCCGTATTTGAGATGCCCACACTGCGACGGCGAAATGATGTGGCCGACGGCGGCGTTGAATGCGCAACGCGAGATCCTTCACTGTATTCGGGCAACGTGTGGGATGGAGACACCGGCAGACACGTTACGCTTGACTCGCAGTGCGGTGCAGAAACAACCGCCAGATTTGTTATTTTCAACGACGGAGATGATGAATCAGCGCTTGTCGGACACGTGGACTCGGCAAATATTCGGTGTCGGTCAGGATAGCTCCAGGATGCCGCTATTTGCGCTTCTTGACGAAGCGCATACATATTCTGGGGTATCGGGGAGCGCAAACCGCCCTGTTACTCCGACGGTGGTCATCCTTGCTCGGTAGCAAGATGCTGTGGGCAGGTCTTTCAGCTACTTTGCCAAACGCGGCGCAATTTTTCTCGGATCTCACTGGGGTTTGGATTGACAATGTTGCGACAATAACTCCAGCAGCGGCCGACATGGATCACGAAGGGGCGGAGTATCACATCATTCTTCGCAGCGACCCTTCATCGCAAGCCGCTACCCTTTCCACGTCAATTCAGACCGTGATGCTGCTTGCACGGATGCTTGACGCACCGGACCAGGAACAATCGGCGGGGCGGTTCGGCTCAAAGGCATTCGTATTTACGGATGACCTGGATGTTACGCATCGTCTTTTTGATAATCTGTTGGACGCCGAAGCCTATTCTGCATGGCGCCGTCTCGATACCACTCGAGCACCTCTTGCGGCGTTACGTAGCAGTATCGGTCCTGACGCTGTCCTTCGGGAAAGGGAAGGGCAGCGATGGCAAATGGCGGAAGATCTACGGGGCCAATTAAGCAATCGCCTTGTTATTGGTCGAACCACATCACGTGATCCCGGTGTCGATGCCGCGGCCAATGTAATTGTAGCCACTTCCTCACTCGAAGTCGGCTTTAACGATCCGGATGTAGGGGCGGTCGTACAGCACAAAGCGCCGCGATCCGCGGCTTCCTTCTTACAACGTCGCGGACAAGCCGGGCCGCTCGCGCGCCATGCGACCGATTACCGTCGTGGTACTCTCAGATTACGGGCGTGACCGTGCGGCGTTTCAGTCCTACGAACAACTGTTTGAGCCCAGTGTGGAGATTGCGTCGCTTCCGGTGCGCAATCTCTATGTCTTGCGAATGCAGGCGGTGTACGCAACCCTTGATTGGATCGCCATTCAAGCACCAGGAAATGTTAAAGGATGGTCGTGGCGCGCTCTCACTGGTCCGGATCCAGGGGATCGAAGCCGTAACTTAAGAGACCACGCGAAGGGTTTGTTGCAGCTACTTCTCAAATTCGACGCACCTACCATTCAGCGTCTGCGTGGACATTTGCAAAGTTCTCTTACTATTGATAGTGCGACGCTTGATAGCGTTCTATGGCACCCGCCGCGATCGCTACTTTTGGAAGCATTGCCGACACTAGCGCGTCGAATCTTTAGGGACTGGCGTTTGGCGTACGGCGTTGGACTTGATCTTCATCAAAATAATCCGCCGCACCCGCTCCCAGATTTCATTTCGTCCAATCTGTTTTCGGACCTCAATTTGCCCGAGGTCCACATTGCTCTACCGCCACCAACACAAGATCGTGAGGCAATGCCGATCGTGTCGGCATTGCAGCAATTTGCGCCCGGCCGCGTCAGGCGTCGATTTGCTGACGGACCGGGAAACATGTCGCACTGGGTGCCTTTGGATGTTGCTCTCCCAACACAAGACGTTGCCATCGGCAGATATGCTATCCAACATGAATTTGTTGGAACATTCGATGGTGTGCGCGATGGAGTAGCCTCGCCGCTTCCGGTGTATCGGCCTTGGGAAATCCAAGTCGGTGCAGTTCCTAGAGCGGTTTCGAATACCTCGAACTCGCGGTGGCATTGGCAGAGCAGTTTTGAGGCGCTTGGAAACCCCATATTCATAGACTTGCCAACGCGGGCGAGCGTGACCGATACAATCCAAAGACTTGAAATGAGATTGCATCGATTTGGTGCGGGGCTCTCGGTCAGGCGATTCGCGCACGATGGGCAGGCATCCTTGCGAGTAGGTGGCCAGGATCGACAGATCGACTATCGACTGATTAACGAAGAAAATCAGCCGGCAGCAGTAGGTTTTGCAATCGAGAGCGATGCGCTTATTGCCGCCATAAATCTGCCAAGTGCGGCGGATATCGCCACTCTTCCTTTGGAGCCACGAGTCGAACGCTGGCTTCGATATCTTGCGCTCAAGCAACGAAGCAGCACGTCTCCTGATCTACCAGTTACTCTGAATGAGTTCCGCCGCGATTGGTTGCATCAGGTAGT
>CAWFXI010000009.1:0-441187 GCA_963819685.1 uncultured Pseudomonadota bacterium | reverse complement strand
ATGGCGGCCACTTCGCGCGCTATCCCGAGCAGACTCATGCAATCGCCTCGATTCGGTGTCAGGTTCAAGGACACACACGATCATCGAGCGCCAGTACCCCGCACAATGTCTGCGCCTGTGACGGCGGCATCCGGAAGTTCCAGCAGCCCGGTCGTATCGTCGCCAAGTCCCAGTTCCTTGCCCGAACACAGCATGCCGGAGGATTCAACGCCTCGCAGCCTGGCCGCCTTGATCTTGAATCCACCCGGCAACTCCGCTCCAATGCGCGCCAACGGTGCTTTCAGACCCGCGCGGACATTCTGCGCGCCACAGACGATCTGCAATTCCTGCTGCCCATCGAAGACGCGGCATACATGCAGCTTTTCCGCGTCCGGGTGCTTTTCCACACTGAGCACTTCCCCGACCACGACGCCGGCAACGGGTGGTGCAGCGGGTGTTACCCCTTCGACTTCCATACCGGCCATCGTCAAGGCGTGCGCGAGCGCCGGCACGTCATCGCCGATGTCGACCCATTCACGGAGCCAGGCAGTACTGATCTGCATCTTTAAGCGAACTGCCGCAGGAAGCGCAGGTCGTTCTCGAAATAGAGTCGAATATCGCTGACCTTGTAGCGGAGCATCGCGAGACGTTCGACGCCCATGCCGAACGCATAACCGGTGAAGCGTTCCGGATCGATGTTCACGGCGCGCAAAACATTCGGATGCACCATGCCGCAGCCACCCACTTCGAGCCAGCCAGTCTGTTTGCAGATACGGCAGCCCTTGCCTTCGCAGGCGACACAGGAAATATCGACTTCTGCGGACGGCTCGGTGAACGGAAAGTAGGAAGGCCTGAAGCGCAAACCCACTTTCTTTTCAAAGAAGACCTGCAGGAATCCATGCAGCATGGCCTTGAGGTTGGCAAAGCTGATGCTGTCATCCACGACCAGGCCTTCGACCTGGTAAAACATCGGCGTATGCGTCATGTCCGAGTCGCAGCGATACACACGACCGGGGGAAATGATCTTGAGCGGCGGTGACTGCTTGCGCATTGCGCGGATTTGCACCGGCGAAGTGTGGGTCCGCAGCAGCCTGCCATCGGGAAAATAGAACGTATCGTGCATCGCCCGCGCGGGATGATCCGCGGGAATGTTGAGCGCTTCGAAGTTGTGCCAGTCGTCCTCGATCTCGGGGCCGTCAGCCACCACAAAGCCGGCCTGGCGAAAAATCTGCTCGATGCGCCGGCGCGCCCGTGTCACGGGATGCAGGCCGCCAGGATTCATGCCCCGCCCCGGTAGCGTGACGTCAAGCGCATCCTTGCCGAGTCGCTCCGCCAGTTCCGCTGCCTCAAGGGCTTCCTTGCGGCTGGCCAGCGCGGCCATGACGGCTTCCTTGGCTACATTGATCATGGCGCCCGCCGCGCGACGCGCTTCGGGATCCATCGCGCCGAGGGACTTCAGACGCTCGGTGATCTCGCCTTTCTTCCCAAGCAAACGCACGCGAATCAGATCCAGTGCCGGCAGATCGACGCACTGTTCGATCTCGACACGGACCTGCGCGACGAGCGTTTGAAGGTCGTGAACCGACTCACTCATTACGAGCCAACCCCGGACGAGTCATTCGAGTTCTGGAAGGGACAGCGGCGGAACTGCTTCCGCCGCTCAAGGCCTGCAATCCGCCGATCAGGCGGCGACGTTCAGGGCGGCCTTCGCGCGCTCCACGATGACGCCGAACGCGGCAGCATCATGAAGAGCGAGATCAGCCAGTACCTTGCGGTCGATGATCAGTTCGGCAGCCGTCAGGCCCGCGATCAGCTTGCTGTACGACAGCCCGTGAACGCGTGCACCGGCATTGATGCGGACGATCCAGAGTGCCCGCATCTCGCGCTTGTGGGCGCGACGATCGCGATAGGCATACTGGCCGGCCTTGATGACGGCCTGCTTGGCGGTACGAAAGACCTTGCGACGGGCGTTGTAGTAACCGCTCGCTTTCTTGAGGATCTTCTTGTGTCGGGCGCCGGCAATGACGCCCCGTTTTACGCGTGCCATGTGTTATCTCCTCACTTCGCGTGTGGCAGAAGGGAATCCATCCGCACCAGGTCTTGCTTCGAGACCATGGCGGGCGCGCGCAGCTGACGCTTCCGCTTGCTGGATTTCTTCGTGAGGATGTGGCGGCGATGGGACTGGGCTCGCTTGAACCCGTTGGCAGTCGGACGAAAACGCTTCGCCGCTGCCCGCTTGGTCTTCAACTTGGGCATTGCAATTTCCTTTACTGTTTAGCCTGATCGCCTTGCCGCCGCAGTCCCTTGAGGACCACGACTGCAGGTTTGCAGGCGGGACAACGAACTCACCGACGCGAACGTCAGTGGCGAACGTTGCTCACTTCTTTTTTGGCCCGATCAGCATGACCATCTGGCGTCCTTCCATCATCGGGAACTGCTCGACCTGGCCGACTGGCGCGAGGTCCTGCTGTACCCGTTCGAGAAGTTGCCTTCCGATCTCCTGATGAGCCATCTCTCGGCCACGAAACCGCAAGGTTATCTTGGCCTTGTCGCCCTCCGTCAGAAAGCGCGTCAGGTTACGTAACTTCACCTGATAATCGCCTTCCTCCGTGCCGGGACGAAACTTTACTTCCTTCAGCTGTATCTGCTTCTGCTTGCGCTTGGCCGCGTGCGCCTTCTTGTTCTGTTCGAACAGGAATTTGCCGAAATCCATGATGCGGCACACCGGCGGTTCAGCCGTTGGCGACACCTCAACCAGATCAAGCTCGGCCGCCAGAGCCATCTGCAACGCGTCGTATCGACTCATCACGCCTGCCTGGCTACCGTCAGCGGCGATCACCCGTAATTGTGGTGATGTAATGTCTTCGTTGCGCCGAACGCGCTTGATGATTGGGGCAGCGATGCGTCATACCTCCAAAGTAATCCGGCCGCGGCTCGCGACTTCGCGGTCAAGTTTCCCGGCGAGCACGTCCAGCGACATGACCCCGAGATCCTTGCCGCTGCGCGTGCGCACGGCCAGAGAGTTTGATCCTGCTTCACGATCGCCGGCTACCAACAGGTAGGGGACGCGCTGCAGAGTGTGTTCGCGAATCTTAAAGCCCACCTTCTCGTTCCGCAAGTCTGTTTCTACGCGAAACCCCTGATTTTTCAGGAATTCACCAGCCCGGGTCACGTAATCGGCCTGGGAATCGGTAATGTTCATCAGGACGGCCTGGGTTGGCGCAAGCCATGCGGGGAACTGGCCGGCATGTTCCTCGATCAGGATGCCGATGAAGCGTTCCAGCGATCCGAAGATCGCCCGATGCAGCATGACAGGGATCTGTTTTGAGCCGTCCTGGGCGATATAGGACGCGCCCAGGCGGCCCGGCATCGAGAAATCCACCTGCAAGGTGCCGCATTGCCAGGTCCGGCCGATGGAATCCTTCAGCGTGAATTCGATCTTGGGGCCATAGAAAGCGCCCTCGCCTTTCTTTTCTTCCCAGGGCAACTGGCGGCTGTCGAGGGACTGCCCCAATGCCTTCTCCGCCCGGTCCCAGACCTCATCCGCGCCGATGCGGTTCGCGGGCCGGGTGGCGAGCTTGTAAGTGAGGTCCTTGAAGCCGAAGTCCTCATAGACCTGGTGCAGCAGATCGATGAACGTGATGGCCTCGGCCTGGATCTGCTCTTCAGTACAGAAGATATGAGCATCGTCCTGCACGAAGCCGCGCACCCGCATCAGGCCATGGAGCGCACCCGAGGCTTCATTGCGGTGGCAGGAGCCAAACTCCGCCAGCCGGTACGGCAGATCCCGATAGCTCTTGATGCCCTGGTTGAACACCTGGATATGACACGGGCAGTTCATCGGCTTGACGGCGTAGTGCCGCTTCTCCGACTCCGTAATGAACATGTGCTCGTGGAAGTTTTCCCAGTGCCCGGACTTCTCCCACAACGAGCGATCGACGAGCTGCGGGGTGCGAATCTCGCGGTACCCGTTGTTCTGCCAGAGCGTACTCATGTACTGCTGGATGGTCAGGTACAAACGCCAGCCCTTCTCGTGCCAGAACACCATGCCCGGCGCTTCTTCCTGCATGTGGAACAGGTCGAGCGCCCGCCCCAGCTTGCGATGATCCCGCTTCTCGGCTTCTTCGAGCCGCGTGAGATACGCCTTCAGGCTCTTGTCATCCGGCCAGGCCGTGCCGTAGATGCGCTGGAGCATTTCATTGCGGGAATCGCCGCGCCAGTACGCACCCGCGACCTTCATCAGCTTGAAGGCTTTCAGCTTGCCGGTGCTGGGTACATGCGGGCCACGGCACAGATCCACCCAATCGGACTGCCCATACAGACTGATGCGCTCATCTGCCGGGATACTGGCGATGATCTCCGCCTTGTAATGCTCCCCCTGATCCTTGAAGAACTTGACCGCTTCGTCGCGCGCCATCACGCGGCGGGTGACCACATGGTCGGCCTTCGCGAGTTCCGTCATGCGCGTTTCGATCGCGGCCAGGTCTTCAGGCGTAAAGGCGCGCTGGTACGCAAAGTCGTAATAGAAGCCGTCTTCGATCACCGGACCGATGGTGACCTGGGCCTCGGGAAACAGCTGTTTGACGGCTTGCGCCAGCAGATGTGCCGTCGAATGACGGATGACCTCAAGGCCTGCCGGATCGCGATCCGTGACGATCGCCACTTCTGCATCCGACTCGATGAGATGAGAGGTATCGACGAGCGTGCCGTTCACTCGTCCAGCCAACGCCGCTTTCGCCAGACCTGCTCCGATGGAAGCAGCCAGCTGTGCGACGGTGACGGGCTCCGTGAAACTGCGCTGGCTACCGTCGGGCAGCGTGATGATCGGCATGTAACCAGCTTCCGCTCTCAAGAGATCAGTCGGGTCGGTGCGGCCTGGGCCGCTCATATCCTCTTACTTTTTTCTTTGCCAATCCAAAGAAAAAAGTAAGAAAAAAAGAAAGATTGGTGGGCGCGACAGGGATCGAACCTGTGACCCCTACCATGTCAAGGTAGTGCTCTACCGCTGAGCTACGCGCCCCAAAAATGGGCGGCAAAGGATACCGGCGGGGATCGGGGGAAGCAAGAAACGTGAAAAGTGAAAGGTGAGACGTGAAGGCCGGAATCGGGAGATGGCCGCAATCGGATTACTGTCCACAGGCCAGGGGGCCAAAGCCTCTCTGGCCCTTCACGTTTCACCTTTCACCATTCACGGGACCTGCGATTCCCAATTCCACTTTGCGCAGCAGCTGGATCTCATCGCGCAACCGCGCCGCTTCCTCGAAATTGAGGTCCCGCGCCTGCTTGTGCATGTCCTTCTCGAGTTTCTTGATCTGCCGGATGGCCTGCTCCGGTGTGAGGCTGCGGTAGTCGGGCTTGATCGCTGTGATGCGAGTGCCGCGTCCGCTTTCGGCCGAGAAGCGCGCGCCTTCCATCACGTCGGTGATCGACTTCTTGATACCAACTGGAGTAATGTTATGTAACTTATTGAATTCTATCTGCTTCAGTCGCCTTCTATTGGTCTCTTCAATAGCCTTCAACATCGACCCCGTTTCCCGGTCCGCATACAGGATGGCGCGCCCGTTCAGATGCCGGGCTGCGCGGCCAATGGTCTGAATCAACGAATTCGCCGATCGCAGGAAGCCCTCCTTGTCCGCATCCAGAATCGCCACCAGCGAAACTTCGGGCATGTCCAGACCTTCGCGCAGCAGATTGATGCCGACGAGCACATCGAACTTGCCGAGTCGCAGATCGCGAATGATCTCGGTACGCTCCACGGTCTCGACATCGGAGTGCAGATATCGAACCTTGACACCATGCTCATCGAGATACTCGGTGAGGTCCTCTGCCATGCGCTTGGTCAGTGTCGTGATCAGGACGCGTTCGTTGAGCTCCACCCGCAGCTTGATTTCCGACAACACATCGTCAACCTGCGTGCGCACGGGCCGGATTTCGACCTGCGGATCGATGAGCCCGGTGGGCCGCACCACCTGCTCTACCACCTGTCCGGAGTGCTGCAACTCGTAGGGCCCGGGCGTTGCCGACACGAAGATCATCTGCGGTGCCAGCTTCTCCCATTCATCGAAGCGCAAGGGCCGGTTGTCGAGCGCAGACGGCAATCGGAAGCCGAATTCGACCAGCGTTTCCTTGCGTGAACGGTCGCCCTTGTACATGGCTCCGAGCTGGGGAATGGTCTGGTGACTTTCATCCACGATGAGCAGCGCATTGTCCGGCAGGTAGTCATAGAGGCAAGGCGGCGGCTCGCCCGCGTCGCGACCCGAGAGGTAACGGGAGTAGTTCTCGATGCCGTTGCAGTAGCCTACTTCCTTCATCATTTCGAGATCGAAACGGGTGCGCTGCTCGAGACGCTGCGCTTCCACCAGTTTGCTGGCGCCTTTCAGTTCCTGCAGTCGGTCTGACAGTTCGGCGCGAATGCCGTCCAGTGACGCGACTAGCCGGTCCTTGGGGGTAACGTAGTGGCTGGAGGGGTAAACCGTCAGGCGCGGCACCTTGCGCTGGACTTCTCCCGTCAGCGGGTCGAACCACAAGAGCTGTTCGATGACGTCGTCGAACAACTCGACACGCACGGCCTGACGCTCCGATTCCGCGGGGAAGATATCGATGATGTCACCGCGCACTCGATAGGTTCCCTGCGTGAGTTCCACGTCGTTTCGCTTGTATTGCATGTCTGCCAGGCGCCGGAGCAGCTTGCGCTGGTCGAGCTTGTCGCCCCGGACCAGGTGCAACACCATCTGCAGATACACCTCGGGATCACCCAGGCCGTAGATGGCCGAGACCGTCGCGACGATGATCGAATCCGAGCGTTCAAGCAGCGCCTTGGTCGCTGACAGGCGCATCTGTTCGATGTGCTCGTTGATGGAGGCGTCCTTCTCGATGAATGTATCGGACGCTGGTACATAGGCTTCAGGCTGGTAGTAGTCGTAGTACGAAACGAAATATTCCACCGCGTTGTCGGGGAAGAATTCCCTGAACTCGCCGTACAGCTGAGCGGCCAGGGTCTTGTTATGGGCAAGCACCAGCGTGGGCCGCTGGACGTGCTGGATGACGTTGGCAATCGTGTAGGTCTTTCCGGACCCGGTGACGCCCAGAAGGGTCTGGTGTGCCAGCCCGGACTCGAGCCCCTCGATCAGTCCCGCGATGGCTTCAGGCTGATCCCCGGCTGGCCTGTAGTCGGATACCAGCCGGAAACGATACTCGTCAGCGCCTGCAACCGGTTTCGGGACAGTTCTTGCCATAGTGAAGCTTTGGTTGACCTGCTGCTACCGGGCTTTCAGCGATGCCGCAGGTCGCAATAGCAGGGTCGTTGAATCCTGTACCGGTGCAAAATGGCAGCACTCCAACATACGCATAGATTGAATTGGAAGTTTGCGGCGATGGCACTAAAATGCGCCGTCGCCAATCCAGCAAGGTGTGCCCAGTGAGTCTACCAGTTTCGCGCCGAGTCCAGAGCGTCAAGCCCTCCCCCACCGTTGCGCTGACGGGTCGCGTTGCGCAGCTCAAGGCTGAAGGCCGGGACATCATCGGCCTCGGCGCCGGTGAGCCGGATTTCGATACGCCGGTGCACATCGCCGACGCCGGCGTCGAAGCCATTCGCAAAGGCTTCACTCGCTATACGCCGGTGGAAGGCAATGCCGATCTCAAGGACGCGATCATCGCGAAGTTCAAGCGCGAGAACGGCATCGACTACAAGCGCAACCAGATCATCGTCTCGACGGGCGCCAAGCAGACGATCTACAACCTGGTCATGGCGATCATCAATCCGGGTGATGAAGCGGTGATCCCTGCACCTTACTGGGTGTCGTATCCGGACATGGTCATGCTGGCCGAAGGCGTGCCGGTCACACCGTACGCGGGCCCTGATCAGGGCTACAAGATCACGCCGGCGCAGCTCGAATCTGCCATCACGCCGAAAACTCGCTTGTTCATCCTGAACAGTCCAAGCAATCCCACGGGCGCGGCGTATACAAGTGCGGAACTGCGCGCGCTGGGCGACGTTCTCGTTCGGCATCCGCAGGTGATCATCTGCACGGACGACATGTACGAACACATTTACTGGGCACCGGAACCGTTTGCGAGCCTGCTGACGGTTTGCCCTGAACTGTACGACCGCACGGTCACGACCAACGGTGTCTCGAAGGCGTACGCGATGACTGGCTGGCGCATAGGCTATTGCGGCGGACCTGTTGAGCTCGTCAATGCAATGTCGATCATCCAGAGCCAAAGCACTTCGAACCCCTCCTCCATCGCGCAGAAGGCGTCGGTGGCGGCGTTGAATGGTGACCAGGCCTGCGTGCGCGAGATGAACAAGCACTTCAAGGCTCGCCATGATTTCCTGGTTGCGGGCCTGAACAAGCTCCCGGGTATTTCGTGCCTGCCGGGCGCCGGGACATTCTATGCCTTCGCCAATATTGAAAAGGCGATCAAGCTGTTGGGCGTCAAGGACGACAACGCGTTTGCCGAGTACCTGTTGAACAATGGCGGTGTCGCAGTGGTGCCCGGCTCCGGCTTCGGTGCTCCCGGACACATGCGGCTGTCATTTGCCTGCAGCCTCGAAACACTGGAAGAAGCATTGCGACGAATTGAGAAGGCGCTCAAGGCCGCGCAAGCGGCCTGAAGGTTCCGGCCGGAATATTTCACTGAGAGTGGAAGTAAACAGGCCGCCTCATGGCGGCCTGTTTTTTGATGCCCCTTTAGCTGTGGCTAAAAGCGCCCTGCGTTGAAATCCTCGAACGCCTGCATGATCTCTTCACGCGTGTTCATCACGAACGGGCCATAACGGGCAACCGGCTCGTTCAGCGGCCGACCCGCCAACAGAATCAAACGTGTAGGCGCAGCACCGGCCTCGACCACGAAACGCTCCCCCTTGCCGAGAACTGCCAGGTCGCCGCGAGTGACTGTCTTGCGCTCCGCTCCAATCAGCGCGCTGCCCTCATACACGTACGCAAACGCGTTGTGACCAACAGGCAACTCAGTAGAGAACGATGCGCCCGCATCGAGTTGGATGTCGAAGTAGGTCGGTTCTGTGGCGACGGCATTCACCGGCCCCGATGTGCCATTCACCGCGCCTGCGAGCACTCGCACCTTGACACCCTCACCCGCCGGAACTTCCGGAATCGCCTCCGGTGCAATGTCCTGGTAACGCGGCGCGGTCATCTTGTCGCTGGCCGGCAGGTTGACCCAGAGCTGGAAGCCCCACATCAGGCCGTCTTCCTGTTCGGGCATTTCCGAGTGCAGGATGCCGCGACCTGCCGTCATCCATTGCACGCTGCCAGGGCCCAGCAGGCCGCTGTTGCCCTGGTTGTCACGGTGTCGCATGCGACCGGCCAGCATGTAGGTAACCGTCTCAAACCCGCGGTGAGGATGTTCCGGAAAGCCGGCGATATAGTCGTCCGCCGAGTCAGAGCGGAACTCGTCCAGCATCAGGAAGGGATCGAGTTCTCCGAGAGCAGACGTACCAATGACGCGCGTCAGCTTGACGCCGGCGCCATCGCTGGTGGGCTGGCCGCGGACTGTCCTGAGAACCGGACGGACCGTGACTTCCTGAATCTGGGGAGAACTGGCCATGAGACCTCCTGATGCTGCAAGAAGAACTTAATGGCTACTCTCGGCGAGAAATCAAGCCGGGCGATTGGACAAACGCCGGTCGTCATGCAAACTCATGATCAACTCCAGAGGACCTTCATCATGACGATCGGCACCTGCCTCTGCGGCACCGTCCGCTACGAAGTTGACGGTCCCTTCCAGATGATGATGCATTGCCACTGTTCGATGTGCCGCAAGCACCATGGAAGTGCCTCGGCGACGTTTGTCTCTGCGCCACTTGCCGGCTTTCGCTGGCTCACGGGCGAAGACGCGATCGTAAAATATCAATCTTCACCTGGCGGTTCGCGATCGTTCTGCGGCAAATGCGGTTCGGTCGCTCCCGTACTGATGGCGGCTGCAGGTGTCGTGGTCTGTCCTGCAGGCAATCTGCACGGGGACCTTGGTCTGGAACCACAGGCCCACATTTTTGCGGCGTCGAAGGCCGTGTGGGAAACGATCACCGACGCCCTGCCACAGCATGCAGAATACCCGCCAGAATTTCAGGCAGCTGGCATCAACCGGCCGTCGCTGGCGACCGAGCCCGGAGTCACCCAAGGCAGCTGTCTCTGCGGCGATGTGGCGTACCGCATCACGGGCGAGCCACTGCGAATGGTGACCTGTCACTGCAGTCGCTGCCGGCAGGGTCGCAGTGCTGCCTACGCCACCAACGTCTTCTACAAGGATTCGCAGTTCTCCTGGATTCGCGGAGCTGCGCAGGTAAAGGAATACAAGGTCCCGGACGCCAGATACTTCGCCGTGGCATTCTGCGGACGATGCGGCGGCGGTGTACCGCGGATCTCAGTTGAACGCGGTCTCGTGGTCGTCCCTGCGGGGTCCCTTGACTCCGACCCGCGCATTCGTCCGCAGATGCACATCTTTGTGGACTCGAAGGCGCCTTGGGACAGGATAACGGACCTGCTGCCCCAGTTCCCCGCAGGGCCGCCTTAACCCGATCTTCCGACTCCAGCGCGGCTCCCGGCAGTGACATGTGCGTCGCACCAACTCGCGCAACGCACCCATCGACAAAAAATAAATCCGGGAAATCGTTTGTACATATTGAAACTGCGCGTCCGAGTGCTTTAGTATCGCTCCGCCTGGCCTAATTTGATAATTACTAACTACTGCGGCCAAGGCACCGTACGGCGAAGCGCCGCGGTCCAGAATTCGCAATGTCCCCCTCAGCAGGCCGGGGAAGATCGTTCCGATCTCCCGGCCTGTCTTTTTGCAAATTCCTATTTCCTGACGCGGGCAGCATCCCGGGCCTCGTCAGCCGCTCTCCACAGATACCAGCTGGCGATCGACCTGAAGGGGCTGAGCGCAAGTCCCGCCTTCGCCAGCTCACGGGGTGCGGGTTGTCGTCTGAGCCCCTTCAGAACACGCCAGCCTTCCCGCACGCCGAAGTCATCGACGGGCAGGATGTCCGGACGGCCTAGCGTGTTCATGAGCATCATCTCCACTGTCCAGCGACCGACGCCTCGAATCGGCACCATTCTTTGAATGAGTGTTTCATCGTCGATCACCGCCGCTTCAGCCCTGCTGGGTACAAGACCGCGCGCAGCCGCATCGGCAATCGCGCGAATCGCCGCAATCTTTGCACCCGAGAAACCGACTCCACGCATCAGCACGGACTCCGTGGCAAGAATGCTGTCCGGTGCAGGAAAGGCAGTGCCCGGATACAGCTCGAGGAATCGACCGAGAATGGCTTGTGCAGCCCGGCCATGGATCTGTTGAAAGGCGATTGCCCGGACCAGTGCCTCAAAGGGTTCGCGCGTCATCTGCACCTGCAAGCGGCACGGACCGATGCGAGCGATCAGGTGAGCCCATACCGCGTCGATTGAAGAAAGAAACGCTTCCGCATCAGCGAAAAGAGGAAGCGAATCAGGATTGGTATGGCTCGAGGCCATCGGGCTCCTCTACTGCTCTCTAAACAATTCCGAGGATCGGTATCCCGGTGGTGTTCTTTCGCATTGGCGAAAGAGAAAGAACCAAAGAAAAATCTGACGGACACCGGGTGGTGTGGCCGCAATAAAAATGAATGATAGTGGATGCGGCCACTTGGGATAACTTCCACTGTTCTCTTTGGACAACTCCAAAGGAGCTGGAAATCTGGGTAAGCGTGGCTGCAGGAACAGCCACTTGGGATAACTTCTACTTCTTTCTTTGGACAATCCCAAAGAAAAGCAGCAATCCGGGTTCGAATGGCTGGAAGCCATGCGATGACTCTCTACTGTTCTCTTTGGACAACTCCAAAGAGAAAAGTAGCAAAAGAGAAAGGGTTGGCTCCCCGGGACGGATTCGAACCGCCGACCAACGGATTAACAGTCCGTAGCTCTACCACTGAGCTACCGGGGAACGGAGGGTGCTCGGAAGGCCCGCGATTTTGCGGAAACGGGGACGCCAGTGTCAAGGAAAGCGGCGCTTTCCTTGGCCCTATTTGGGGCCCTATTTGCCGTTCAGGCGTTCGGCCAGTCCGGCCAGGTACTTGGCAAAGGGCACGCCCAGATTCTCGTGCTTCAGACCGAACTCCACGGTGGCCTGCAAATAGCCCATTTTGCTGCCGCAATCATAGCGCTTCCCCTCGAATTCGAAGGCAAACACGGTTTCGTCAACCAGCAGGTCAGCGATGGCGTCCGTCAGCTGGATTTCTCCGCCGGCACCTCTGCCGGTGTGCTCAAGCTTGTCGAAAATGCGCGGGCTGAGCAGATAGCGCCCTACTACGGCGAGGTTCGACGGAGCGTTCAGCGGGCGCGGCTTCTCGACAATCTGTTTCACCCGGCTGATGCGGCCATGCTTTTCTTCTGTCGCGACGATGCCGTATTTGTCCGTCTCGCTGGGAGGTACGGTTTCCACACCGAGGATGCTGCCGCCATGCTCGGCATACACGTCAGCCATCTGCTTGAAGCAGGGTACTTCCGCGTCGATGAGGTCATCCGCGAGATGAATGAAGAAAGGCTCATTGCCAACGACGGGGCGAGCACACAGCACCGCATGCCCAAGGCCGAGGGGCGACGGCTGCCTGATATAGATGCAGCTGGCATACGAAGGCACGATGTCCTTGAGAAGCTTGAGCAGGTCTTCCTTGCCCTGTGCCTTCAGCGCTTCCTCGAGATCATGATCGGTGTCGAAATGGTCCTCGATGGCTCGCTTCGAACTGCCGGTAATGAAGACCAGTTTCTCTGCGCCCGCCCGTAGCGCTTCTTCCGCCGCGTACTGGATCAGAGGTTTGTCGACGACTGGCAGCATCTCCTTGGGGCTCGCCTTGGTTGCGGGCAGAAACCGTGTGCCACGGCCCGCTACTGGAAATACCGCGGTCTTGATCTTTGTGGAACTCACCGAGCATCCTCTCTGGGGTACGGAAGGCGATGATACCCCAGCAGCGGGAACGGATACCCGAGCAAAGGGTCACGCTTTGCACCTCAGGAGCGACAAGTGAGACCGGCCTGTTGCGCCAGCAGCGGAAATACGGTGGATCGTCCCACCGCATTTCCCTGCGGGTGGAGACGCGACTATTCAGGCGCTTTGGCGTTTCCCGCCGGTGCCCGCTCCAGGCGAATGTTCGCCCGATTCGTTTCGATCACCTTCGCGCCAATCCCCTTGATCTTGAGAAGATCCTCGGCGCTCTTGAAGGCCCCGTTCTTCTCCCGATAGGCCACGATTGCCTGGGCGCGCGACATGCCAATGCCGTTCAGCTCCTTGGCCAGCGTAGCTGCATCAGCCTTGTTGATGTCGACGGGGCCCGCAAGGCTGACGGCGGGCAACAGGCTGATGATGAGTGCCTGGACGAACCAGCGAATCCGCCGACTCGTCCCGGGGTGACGAGAGACTTCCCGAGTTGCAATTGCGTTAGACATAAACCCTCCATGGATATAGTGGACTTGAATCGTCGGCGCGGCGCCCTGCTAACCACGGGGCTGCAACGCCCGATCATCTTCACGTGGACGTGGCGGCAGATACCAGAGCCATATTTCGCCTGAATAGCGAGATTTGCAGGCTCGCCGCCGTGAATTTTCGGACGGCCTCAGCGGGTCGAGGTTCTCGAGCCCAGATCCAGACGCCTGATGGGCGAGAGTCCGTCCCAGCTGCGGCAGCCAGGGCACTGCCAGAAATGCGTGGCACTCGCGAGCCCGCATTCAACGCACCGATAGCGATGCGTACGCCGGAATATCCTGCCGAGCGCGCTTGCAAGTGCCTTGAGCTGGAGCACCGAGAGGCCTGACGGATCCCCCGCCAGCGCAGGAACCAGCTCGCCCAGGCTGGGATCCACCCTGATGAAATCCCGCAGGCACTCGACCACGAAAGGCTCGCTATCAAGGCCCGCCACGATGGCTGCGTAAGCGATCTCGGCACGTCGGGCGGGGGCCGCCTGCAGCCATGCCTGAAAGGCATTCAGCGTGGCTTCGCTTTGCGTCGCGTGCAGCGCGTGCATGAAGCGAGGCAAGACGAGCGGCAGCAAATGTGGGTGCAACTCCACCACGTGCCTGCAGAGTCGCAGTGCGAGTTCAGCATCACCCTGAGCAATCGCAATGTCGGCCCTGAGCAATGCACTGCGTGGAAAATGCCGCTGCTCCTCACGTACACGATGGAGCAGATCGCGGGCAGCGGTGTAGTTCCCGTTCTGTCGTTCCACCTCGGCAAGCTCGCAGTAGTAATGGGCGATCGCCGTCGGGTACTCGGGTGAGACCAGATACTTGAGCCGCTGGTAGGTGGCGATGGCCGCACGCCATTCCGCCTGCTGTTCGTAGATCTTCAGCAGATATCGCAAAGCTCCCAGCGAACGCCCGCTACCGTCTGCAAGCCGCTGGAACAGCTGTTCGGCACGATCAAACAGTCCGGCGCGAAAATAGTCCTCGCCGAGCGCAAACATGGCATGTTCGCGATGCCCGGCCTGCAGCCCGGGCCTGGCCATGATGTTCTCGTGGACCCGGATTGACCGATCCACTTCGCCCCTGCGCCGATACAAGGCTCCGAGGGCGAAGTGTGTTTCCACCGTTTCGTCATCGACCTCAACCATGCGCAGGAATACTTCAAGCGCCTTGTCGGGCTCCTCATTCAGGACGAAGTTGAGACCTTCGAAGTATTGCTGCTTGAGGGGACGTTGCGGCGTCTCACGTCGCGATGAGCGCTGCCGCGCAAAGTACCAGCCCGCGGCCGCAGCAAGGAACAGCGCAATGACCTGCGCGGCGAACAGCTCAGGGGACATCTGAGCGGCTTTCCGCGGATCGAACCTGTGCCTCAGCCAGGCGCAGCGCCCGTCGCAGCCTGCCTCGCTCGCTCAGCAGCTCAGCCACCCATGACACGCGCCACAGCACACCGAGCAACAGGCCTGCAGCAAAGGCGACAATCAACGCCAGGCCGACGGGGGCGGAGATGCGGATAAAGCCCAGTTCAAGGGCGACGCGCTCATGATTCAGCGCGCCGAAGACAAGCGCGAGGCCCGCCAGAAGTACAAGCAGAATGGCAAACGCGGTTCGCTTCATGCCCTGAAGTGCCAGAGCGGCAGGGCCGCGGTTCAGTCGCGAATCGGGTTGTCGATACCCGCGTTGACGCGCTCGCGCAGATCCTTGCCGGGCTTGAAGTGCGGCACGTACTTGCCGGACAGCGCCACCGTTTCACCGGTCTTGGGATTGCGTCCCTGGCGCGGCGGCCGGAAATGCAGGGAAAAACTGCCGAAGCCGCGAATTTCTATGCGACTTCCCTGCGACAGGGCATCACCCATGATTTCGAGGATCTGCTTGACTGCCAGTTCCACGTCCTTGGCTGGCAGATGCTTCTGCTTCGCCGCAATCAGCTCGATGAGTTCCGACTTCGTCATGGCAGGCCCGATTCTTTATCCGATCCGATCCGTGAATACCATGCAAATCAAGGACAGTTGCGGCCCTGCCCCTTCGGGCGGGGCCGCAATGTCGGGTCAGGTGTTGTCCTGTCCGGCAATGTGCTCTTTCAACAGATCGCCGAGGCTGGTTCCGGTCGACGATTCGGTGCGGTAGCTCTGTACCGCCTCGTTCTCTTCGTGGATTTCCTTGGCCTTGATGGAAAGGGCAATCGTCCGGGACTTGCGGTCAACACCGGTAAACTTGGCCTCGACCTCATCGCCCACCTTGAGCTTCGTGCGGGCGTCTTCCACCCGCTCCTGCGACAGCTCGGAAGCGCGCAGGTGGCCGTCAATGCCGCCGCCCAGGTCGATGATCGCGCCCTTCGCGTCCACTTCCTTCACGGTGCCCCGGATGATCGTGCCCTTGGGGTTCTCGGCGATCCAGCCCGAGAACGGGTCTTTCGCCAGCTGCTTGACGCCGAGCGAAATGCGCTCACGTTCCGGATCGATGGCAAGGATGACAGCCTCGATGGTCTGGCCCTTCTGGTAGCTGTGCACGGCCTCTTCGCCAGGAATGTCCCACGAGATGTCGGACAGATGCACGAGGCCATCGATGCCGCCTGGAAGACCGATGAAGATGCCGAAGTCGGTAATGGACTTGATCTGGCCTTCCACCTTGTCGTCCCGGTTGTAGTTCTCGGTGAACTCTTTCCAGGGATTGATCTTGCACTGCTTGATGCCGAGCGAAATGCGGCGGCGCTCTTCGTCGATATCGAGCACCATCACTTCCACTTCGAGGCCGACATGAACCACCTTCGAGGGATTCACGTTCTTGTTGGTCCAGTCCATTTCGGAGACGTGGACCAGGCCTTCGACGCCCTCTTCGATTTCCACGAAGCAGCCGTAGTCGGCGATGTTCGTGACCTTGCCGAACAGACGGGTGCCGGTCGGGTAGCGACGGCCAATGCTCTGCCACGGATCGTTGCCGAGCTGCTTGATGCCGAGGCTGACTCGCTGCCGCTCACGGTCGAACTTCAGGATACGGACATCGATTTCATCGCCGACGTTGACCACTTCGGACGGATGCTTGACGCGCTTCCACGCCATGTCCGTGATGTGCAACAGGCCATCGATGCCGCCGAGGTCCACGAACGCACCGTAGTCGGTGAGATTCTTGACGACGCCCTTGACGACGGTGCCTTCCTGCAGCTTCTCGAGCAGCTCGGAACGTTCGGCACTGCTTTCCTGCTCGACCACTGCACGCCGCGAAACCACGACGTTGTTGCGCTTCTGGTCCAGCTTGATGACCTTGAACTCGAGGACCTTGCCTTCGAGGTATGACGGATCGCGCACGGGCCGCACATCGACCAGCGAGCCCGGCAGGAACGCGCGGACGAAATCGATTTCGACCGTGAAGCCGCCCTTGACGCGGCCGTTGATGATGCCCTTGATGATTTCCTGCTTTTCGAATGCCTGCTCAAGCCGTGTCCACGTGCGTGCACGCTTGGCTTTTTCGCGGGAGAGCCGGGTTTCGCCCGAACCGTCCTCGAAGCTGTCGAGTGCGACTTCGATATCGTCGCCAACGCTGATTTCCAGTTCGCCACGTTCATTCTTGAACTGCTCGAGCGGAATGACTGCTTCGCTCTTGAGCCCCGCGTTGACCAGAACGACATCGGGACCGATCTCCACGACGCGTCCCATCAGGATGGTGCCCGGCTTGATTTTCTGGCTGGCCAGGCTTTCTTCGAACAGCTGCGCAAAACTCTCGGTCATGAGTACTTCCGGGGCCGATGCGGCCCGCTGACCCTCACCGCCATCCAGGCGCACAAGGGGTTGTTAAATTGAACCGCGCATCCTGTGCGGCAATACCAATCACGAATCAGAAATCGAATCAGACAAAACTTGAAGCAGTTGCCAGCGTCAGGCGCCTGACATCTGAGCCGCCGACAACACTCGTTCTACAACCTCGTCGATGGACATCGACGTCGAGTCCACAATCAGTGCATCGCTGGCAGGCACCAACGGCGCGACCGGGCGACTCGCATCGCGATGATCCCGATCGGCGATCTCCCGCGAAAGGGCGGCAAGGCTAACATCTAGTCCCTTGTCTTTCAACTGCTTATGACGACGTCGGGCCCTTTCTTCGGTACTGGCGGTCAGGAAAATCTTGACCCGGGCGTCAGGGAAAACGACCGTCCCCATGTCCCGGCCATCGGCCACGAGGCCCGGGGGCTGGGCGAACGCCCGCTGGCGCTCAAGCAGCGCCAGCCGGACACCCGGCATCACGGCCACCCGGGAAGCGCCATCTCCTGCCCGTTCAGTACGAATGTCAGCCGTAACGTCCCTGCCGTCCAGCCAGATCTGTTCCTCGCCGGCTGCCGTGCTTGCAAAGCGGACTTTCAAGGCCGCGGCGAGCTCCGCGTGTGCGGCCTGGTCCTTGGGGTCGAGTCCGATTTGATGCGCCGCGAGTGCAACCAGGCGATAGAGGGCTCCACTATCCAGCAGATGCCATCCCAGGCGGTCGGCGACCCTGCGGGCAATTGTGCCCTTGCCCGACCCGCTCGGGCCGTCGATCGTAATGAGTGGAACCTGCTGTGCCAGCATCCGGTCAGGCGACCTGATCAAGCATCAGGCCAGCAGCTCGGGCGGTCTCTACAAAGCCGGGGAAGGACGTGGCGACATTATCGACATCGAGAATGCGAATCGATGCGGTCGCTCGGACGCTGGCGACGGCAAATGCCATCGCAATGCGATGGTCGCCGCGGCTATCGATGGTTCCACCCGCAAACGGTCGATTGCCCGCGGACCCCCGCATGCGTAACCCATCCGCCAGCACTTCGGCTTCTACCCCGAGCACTTTGAGTCCATCTGCCATGGCTGCCAGACGATCGGTTTCCTTGACCCGCAGTTCTGCAGCCCCCGTCACCACCGTTTCACCGTCAGCACAGGCAGCGGCAATGAAGAAAGCGGGAAACTCATCGATCGCCAGAGCGACCAATCCTTCAGGCACGACAATTCCCTTCAGCCTGCTGGGCCGGATCTCGATATCTGCTACCGGTTCCGCACCGGCAGACCGATGGTTGACGAGCCGGATATCTGCGCCCATCAGTCCGAGCATGTCGAGCAGACCGGTGCGGGTCGGATTCACGCCGACACCGCGGAGTACGAGCAACTCCTTCGCTGCCAGCAGCCCTGCGACGATGAAGAACGCCGACGAGGAAAAATCCGCGGGCACTTCGAGCGAGGCACCCACAAGCCGACTGGGAGGCGTCATGCTGATGCGGCCTCGAGCGGCTTCCACCTGGCCCCCGAACGTCAGGAGCATGCGCTCCGTGTGGTCCCGCGTGACACCAGGTTCAACGACAGTGGTGGGCCCGTCCGCATAGAGTCCCGCCAGCATGATGGCCGACTTGACCTGCGCACTGGCCACCGGCAGATCGTAGTGAATGCCCTGCAACCGTTGCCCCCCCTGGATACGCACCGGCGGCTTGCCGCCAGCCGTCTCGATATTCGCCCCCATGAGCCGCAATGGAATGGCCACACGCTCCATGGGTCGGGTCATCAATGATGCATCGCCGATCAGCACTGAAGGAAATGACTGCCCAGCCAGCAGCCCGGTCATCAGCCGGATTGCGGTGCCGGAATTCCCGAGGTCGAGCGGTCCGCCCGCTTGCCTGAGACCCCGCATGCCAACCCCTCGCACTTGCAGTTCCGTCGCGGACGGACGCTCAATGGCGACGCCCATCGCTTTCATCGCAGCCATCGTGGCCAGGCAGTCCTCGCTGGCAAGAAAGCCTCTGACTTCCGTGCGCCCTTCCGCAATGCTGCCAAACATCAGCGAGCGGTGTGAAATCGACTTGTCGCCGGGAACGGTGAGTTCGCCGCCGACCTGTGCAACGGGCGTGACTAGATAGGACGACATTGACTCACTGCACGGCGCGCGGATAGGACCCGAGCACGCGGAACAGCGAAGCCTGCTGCTTCAGGTCCGCAAGCGCAGACTTGAGCGGTTCTGTGTCCGCATGGCCTTCCGCATCGATAAAGAACACGTAGTCCCACTTCTTGCGTCGCGACGGCCGTGATTCAATGCGCGTCAGACTGATCTTGAGACGTGCGAACGGCTCCAGCAGACGATGCAGTGCGCCAGGTGAGTCCGTGTCGCCAGCGGAGAGCATCAGCGTCGTGCGATCCGTACCGCTCGGATTGAACAGTTTGCGGCCGATGACGAAGAACCGGGTCGTGTTGTCCGCCTGGTCTTCGATATTGGGAACGATGACATTGAGGCCATAGACCTCTGCAGCTGCTTCCCCCGCGATTGCGGCGGTTCCCTGTTCATCGCGCGCCCGTCGTGCGCCTTCGGCATTGCTGCCAACGGCTATCCGCTCGACGCCAGGCAGATTTGCGTCCAGCCACGACCGACACTGGGCCAGCGACTGCTGATGCGAACAGATGCGGTCGATCTTGCGGAGATCCTGCATCCGCCCCATCAGGTGCTGCTGCACTCTGAGTTCGATCTCGCCGCAGATCTTGAGCGGCGACGAGATGAACATGTCGAGCGTATTGTTGACCGTGCCCTCAGTCGAGTTCTCGATCGGCACGACGCCGAAATCCGCGTGTCCCGCCTGTACTTCCTGAAATACCTCGTTGATCGTCACGAGCGGCAATGCGCGGACCGAATGCCCGAAATGCTTGAACACAGCCTGCTGGCTGAACGTTCCCTCAGGACCCAGAAACGCGATCTTCAGCGGCTCCTGCTGCGCGAGACATGCGGACATGATCTCGCGAAACAGCCGCAAGACTTCCTCGTTCCGTAGAGGACCCTTATTGCGCTTGAGCACCGCGCGCAGCACCTGCGCTTCCCTTTCGGGTCGGTAGAAATCAACCGCCTTGCCTTCCGCGTTCTTGGACAGTCCCACCTTCTGCGCAAGTCCGGCACGTTCATTCAGCAGCGTCTGGATATGCTCGTCGACGGAATCGATCTGCCGGCGGATGTCCTCCAGGGCGGGCTTTATCGGCGCTTCTGCCACTGCCGCTGCCGCTGCGGCGGTCTTGCGGCCAGGACGCGGCTTTCCCTTGGACGGCTTTTTCTGACGGCTAGATCACCGACACGGTTAGAACGCCCGGAATGCCGCGAATGGTATCAACTACCGCAGGCGGCAACTGGCCGTCGACGTCGATCAGCGTATAGGCAATGTCGCCGCGGGATTTATTGAGCAGGTCCGCGATGTTCAGATTCGCAGCAGCCATCGCACTCGAAATCTGGCCGACCATGTTGGGAACGTTCGCGTTGGCAATGCCGACGCGTGTCGCCCCCATGGTGCGCGGCAGAATGGCTTCCGGAAAGTTGACCGAGTTGCGGACGTTGCCTGTTTCCAGGAACTCGCGCAGCGTATCGGCGACCATGATCGCGCAGTTTTCCTCGGCTTCCTCGGTGGAGGCGCCCAGATGCGGGAGCGCAATCACCTTCGGGTGATCCTTGCAGGCGTTGGTCGGAAAGTCGCAGATATAGCTGCCAAGCTTGCCTGCATTCAACGCATCGATGATGGCTGCTTCGTCGCTGATGCCGCCGCGAGCAAAGTTCAGGATCACGCCGCTGTCTTTCATGAGCTTCAGGCGCGCGGCGTTGACCAGACCCCTGGTCCCCTCCACGAGCGGAACGTGCACGGTCACCATATCGGACCGCGCAAAGAGGTCGTCCAGCGATACCGCCTGTTCCACTCCCGATGAGAGCTGCCACGCACGCTGCACCGTGATCTGCGGATCGAAGCCGAGCACGCGCATGCCAAGGCCATGTGCTGCATTGGCGACTTCGACGCCGATGGCGCCGAGTCCGACGACACCGAGTGTCTTGCCCGGCAACTCGTAACCGACATACTTCTTCTTGCCTTTCTCGACGGCTTCTTCGAGTGCGTGATCATCGCCCTGCAGGCCGCGGACATAGGACCAGGCCTGGCAGATGTTGCGCGCACCCAGGAACATGCCTGCAATCACCAGTTCCTTGACGGCATTGGCGTTCGCACCCGGGGCGTTGAACACGGGAATTCCCAGCTTCGAGAACTTCGCCACCGGAATGTTGTTGGTACCGGCACCGGCGCGGCCAATGGCACGCACACTCGCTGGAACCGTCATCTCGTGCATGTTGGCCGAACGCAGCATGATGGCGTCAGGGTGACCGATATCCGAAGCCACTTCGTAACGGTCGCGCGGCAGCCGTTCCAGGCCACGTACCGAGATGTTGTTCAGTGTCAGGATCTTGAATGGCATGAGTTGAGTTCTGATTACGAATCGAGTTCTTCGTCAGCGCTGTCGGCAGCGATCCTCTCCAGGCCGACGAGACGTTCGCCTTCATCCAGCCGGATCAGCCTGACACCCTGCGTGTTACGCCCCTGGAGCGAGATCTCGCTCACTGGAGTGCGCACCAGCGTGCCGCCGGAACTGATGAGCATGATTTCATCATCGGAAGACACCTTCAGCGCGCCAACCAGCTGGCCGTTACGCTCCGTGGTCTGCAGGGCGATGACGCCCTGTCCACCGCGGCCATGAAGCGGGAACTCGTCTTCAGTCGTAAGCTTTCCATAGCCATGCGTTGAAGCAGTCAGGATCAGTCCGGGCTCGCCCAATACGATCAGCGAAATGACTTCGTGACCTGCTCCCAGCCGGATACCTCGCACACCAGCCGCATTGCGCCCCATCGGCCTGACGTCGTCTTCCGCAAAGCGGATCGACTTGCCTTCACTTGAGCTGAGCATGACCTGCTTGGTGCCATCGGTAATGTCGACCCCGACCAGCCGGTCTCCATCTTCCAGCTCAAGGGCGATGATGCCAGCCTGGCGCGGACGCGAGAACGCGTCGAGCGATGTCTTCTTGACCGTCCCCTGGGCCGTTGCCATGAACACGAACTTGTCCGGCTCGAACTCGTGAATGGGCACCACCGCTGTAATACGCTCCCCCTCCTGCAATGGCAGAAGGTTGACCATTGGCTTGCCTCGCGACCCGCGGCTGGCCTGCGGCAACTGGTAGACCTTGAGCCAGTACAGCTTGCCGACGCTCGAAAAGCACAGCAACGTGTCGTGGGTGTTCGCGACGAAGAGTTTGTCGATGAAGTCCTCATCCTTCATCGACGTCGCCGCCTTGCCGCGGCCACCCCTGCGCTGGGCCTGGTAGTCGGTCACTGGCTGGGATTTCGCATAGCCTCCGTGGGATAGGGTGACGACCATGTCCTGCTGCTCGATGAGGTCCTCGATCGTCAGATCGGAGTGATCCTGCACGATCTCCGTGCGACGGGCATCACCGTAAGCTTCCTTGATGGCGAGCAGTTCGGCGCGGATCACCTGCAGCAGCCTTTCGGGACGCGCAAGGATGTCTCCGAGGTCCTGAATGACGATGAGCAGTTCGCGGTATTCGGCGCCGATCTTGTCCTGCTCAAGCCCCGTGAGTCGATGCAGACGCAGGTCGAGGATCGCTTGCGCCTGCACGTCGGACAGCCGGTATCCGGTACCCGATTCCATCAGACCGAATTCGGCGGGCAGATCATCGGGGCGGGTACCAATGGAGCCCGCTCGCGCCAGCATTTCCGGTACTGCACCGGCCGGCCACGCGCGCGCCATCAACGCAACCTTGGCTTCCGCCGGAGTGGCGGCAGCCTTGATGACCGCAATCACGTCATCGATACTGGCCAGCGCTACCGTCTGGCCTTCCAGGATATGCGCGCGGTCACGCGCCTTGCGCAGATCGAAGATGGTCCGACGGGTGACGATCTCGCGGCGATGCCTCAGGAAAGCCTCGAGCATCTCCTTGAGACTGAGCAGCTTGGGCTGGCCGTCCTGCAACGCCACCATGTTGATGCCGAACACCGAATCCATCTGTGTGTGCTTGAACAGGTTGTTAAGCACGATGTCGGCCACTTCACCGCGCTTCAGCTCAACGACGATGCGCATGCCGTCCTTGTCGGATTCATCACGCAGCCCGTCGGGTGCGATACCTTCGATCGTTTTTTCCTTGACCAGATCGGCAATGCGCTCGATCAGCCGCGCCTTGTTCACCTGGTACGGCAATTCGGTGATGACGATTGTCTGGCGGCCCTTGTCGTCCTCTTCGATCTCGGTGCGGGCACGCATGAACACCCGGCCGCGGCCCGTGTGATAGGCCAGCGCGATTTCCTGGGTGCCATTGATGATGCCGGCGGTCGGGAAATCCGGACCCGGCACGTACTGCATCAGCGCAGTGAGGTTGAGCGTCGGGTCGTCGATCAGCGCCACACACGCATTGATGATCTCGCCCAGGTTATGGGGCGGGATGTTGGTCGCCATACCGACTGCAATGCCGGAAGAACCATTGACCAGCAGATTCGGGACCCGGGTCGGCAGGACACTGGGTTCCGACTCCGACTCGTCGTAGTTCGGCTTGAAATCGACCGTTTCCTTGTCGATATCAGCCAGCAACTCATGCGCCAGCCTCGACATGCGGACTTCCGTGTACCGCATGGCCGCCGGCATGTCGCCGTCGACGGAACCGAAATTGCCCTGACCGTCGACCAGGAGATAGCGTAACGAAAACGGCTGCGCCATTCGCACCATCGTGTCATACACGGCAGAGTCACCATGTGGGTGGTACTTGCCGATGACGTCACCGACGATACGCGCGGATTTCTTGTAAGCCTTGTTCCAGTCGTTGCCGAGCTCACGCATGGCAAACAGCACCCGGCGATGCACCGGCTTGAGTCCATCGCGCACGTCGGGAAGCGCCCGCCCCACGATCACGCTCATGGCGTAATCGAGGTACGATTGCTTCATCTCGTCTTCGAGATTGACGTGCAGTAATTCTCTGGCGAAACCGCCTGTCTCTTCTGCCATATTCTCGACTGCCGGGCCGCAGGGTCAGGAATGCAACAGCCTTCTCAAGGACCCTGTCACGATCCGCTGTTTTTCACTGTAGGGTGCGGGCCCGAAGACCTGATCCGGGCCCGCGCATTTAAGCGCTGAATGGTACCACACGAAGCGGGTTCGCCGAACTTCGATCAGGGGCTCGCGGTATACTCGTGCGACCCGTAATCCGAACTCCCGATGGAAGCCGTCGATACACTCATCAGCGCACGCTGGGTGATCCCGATCGAGCCCGCAGCAAGCGTGCTGGAATGGCATTCCGTTGCCATTCACAGGGGCAGAATCGTCGCGATCCTGCCGACAGCGGCAGCGGTAAACCAGTATTCAGCGAGGGAGACCATTGCAAGGACTTCCCATGTCCTGCTCCCGGGATTCGTCAACGCCCATGCGGACGTAGCGACGACGCTATTACGACGTTCGCCGGGATTGGCAAGTCCGGCGGATGAACTGTCCGGTGAGGACAGCGCCGATCCGGAAGCGGTGCGCGACGGCGCCGAACTGGCCATGGCGCGCATGATTGCGAGTGGCACCACCTGCTTCGCAGACACCGGTGTATTCCCACACATTATCAGCCGTACCGCAGCTGATCTGCACTTGCGCGGCTGCGTTGGTCTGCCGGTCCTTGAACGACCCACTGCCTGGGGTATGACGATCGACGACTGCTTCGAGAAGGCCTCGGCGCTGCATGATGAGTACAGCGCAGATCCGCTGATTTCCACAGCCTTTGCCACTGGACGGACTTCGCTGTTGAGCGACGATACGCTGCAGCGACTTAGGCGCGCGGCTGACGAAATCGAACTGTCTGTCATGACGCCATTGCACGATGGTACCAACGACATTTCGCAGTCGATCCGGATGCACGGCTGTCGCCCGCTCGTCCGGCTGGACCGGCTGGGACTTGCCACACCGCAGCTGGTCGGTCTGCACCTGACGGAACTCGACGATCGGGACATCGAGATCCTGCTCAGAACCGGTGTTCACGCCGTTGCCTGCCCCCGTACCAATCTGTACCGGCGACAAGGCGCCTGCCCGGTTGCGGAACTCAACGAGCGACACGCAAGCGTGGGGCTTGGCACGGGCAACGCCCCGGGCTGGGATCTGCAGGGCGAAATGCGCCTCGCGGGATTGCTCGGCAACCGGAGCGCGACAGATCAGGCAACACTGTCCGCGCATGATGCGCTGCGAATCGCTACGCTGGGGGGCGCACAAGCGCTCGGTCTGGCGGAATCCATCGGCTCATTGAGTCCAGGAAAATGGGCCGACCTCTGTTGCGTGGATCTCTCGGCCCTGCACACGCAGCCCCTCTTCGACGTACCAGCACAACTCGTCAATTCCGCATTGCAGGACCAGGTGACGGATGTCTGGGTAGCCGGACGCGCGCTGCTTGCAGCCCAGAATCTCGTCCGGATAGACATATCAGCCACCGTAGAACGGGCGGCGCGATGGATTTCATGAAGGCCTACCATGTCCCATGACCCGGCAGAAATTGCCCGCTTCGAAGCCACGGCGTCCCGTTGGTGGGATCCCGAAGGCGAATTTCGCCCACTGCACGACCTCAATCCTGTTCGCCTGGCTTTCATCGAACAACGGGCGCCCCTGGCGGGTTGCGCCGTCCTGGATGTCGGCTGCGGGGGAGGTCTGCTCAGTGAAGCCATGGCACGTCGGGGCGCCCGGGTAACAGGTATCGATCTTGGACAGACGGCCATCGAGGTTGCCACCCTGCATGCACTCGAAGCAGGAGTTCAGGTCCGCTACAAAGTCGAGTCGGTAGAGACACACGCCGCCAGTAATGCAGGCACGTATGACGTGGTCACTTGCCTCGAAATGCTGGAACACGTGCCGGATCCGCAGCAGATCGTCGCTGCAATCGTCAAGCTGGTGAAGCCGGGAGGACATGTCTTTTTCTCAACACTGAATCGCACATTGAAGTCTTACCTGCTCGCTGTCGTCGGGGCCGAATACATCGCGGGACTGCTACCCAAAGGCACGCATTCCTACGAACGCTTCATAAGGCCTGCAGAGCTGGCAGGCTGGTGCAGGACCGTCGGTATCGATGTAAAGGACATCGCCGGAATCGAATACAACCCGCTGGCGCGTAGCGCCCGACTGGGCGCGGCCGTCGATACAAATTACCTGATGCACGGGACGCGCACGGCATGAATCAGGTCAGTGCACTGCTGCTGGACCTGGATGGCACGTTGCTGGATACCGCTCCTGAAATGGCGGAAGCCTTGAACGTCCTGCGCGATGAGGAAAGCCGGGCACCCCTGCCCTTCGACGTGATCCGGCCCACCGTCTCCCACGGCTCCATCAGAATGGTCAATCTGGCGTTCGGTGATGCCACTCCCGATGAGTTCGAACGACTCCGGGTACGCTTCCTGGACATCTATCGCGCCATGCTCGGCAACAATACGCGGCTGTTTGCTGGTTTCGATGCAGTCTTCCAGCACCTTGAGAAGCATGGGCTGGCCTGGGGCGTCGTCACGAATAAACCCGCGTGGCTGACCGATCCCCTGCTCGAACGGCTGGATCTCCGGCCTACCAATGGCTGCGTAGTGAGTGGCGACACGGTCGCTGAACGCAAGCCTCATCCCCTTCCCTTGCTGCACGCCGCGGGCATCATCGGCAAAGCCCCCGCACAGTGCTTGTACGTCGGCGATGCCGAACGCGATATCAAGGCGGGCAAAGCGGCCGGCATGCTCACTGTTGTAGCCGAATGGGGTTACCTCGGTCAGAGCGACGAACCCGATCAATGGCAGGCCGACGGCAAGGTACGGGAACCCATGGAGCTGGTTTCATGGTTACGGCCACTCGCGGTCTCTCAGTCGATCTCATGACCACCGAACAGCTGATCCTTGCCGTCGGTACGCTGCTGCTAGGCATCGTCATGGGTGGACTCGCCGGATTGTGGTGGGGTCACCGCCGTTCGCGCGAACTCGACATCAAGGCGGCGCTGCTGGAAGCCGAGATCAAGTCGCAGCAACAGATCGAAAGTGAGCGTGACGAGGCGCAGGAACGTGCCATCGAAAAGATACGCGCGAGTTTCGATGCGCTGGCAGGTGCTTCCCTGCGCTCAAACAGCGAAGTCTTCTTGCAGCTCGCCAGGGAGCATCTGGGACAGCACCAGCAGGCGGCCAGCAGCGCCCTTGCGGAACGAGAGAAAGCCATTGAGTCGCTGCTGCATCCCATCAAGGAAGCGCTGGCCAAGACAGAACGGCAGATCGGCAGCATTGAAAAGGATCGCGCGGAATCCTTCGGCTCGTTGAAGGCTTCCCTGGAGGCCGTGACACTGGGGCAGCAGGCCTTGCAGAAGGAGACCCGCACGCTGGTGAACTCGCTGCGTCGCCCCGAAGTCCGCGGCCAGTGGGGAGAGTTGACCCTCAAGCGGCTGGCAGAACTTGCCGGGATGATCGAGCACTGCGACTTCACCGAACAGCTACATGTGCGCAACGATGACGGCAATCTGCGTCCCGACATGGTGATCCACATGCCTGATGGGCGTGATCTCGTCGTCGACGTGAAGACACCTCTTGATGCCTATCTCGAAGCCATCGAAGCCTCTACCGACGAGGTACGCGATATCGCCCTGAGACGTCACGCGCAGGCGATCAGTGAACGAGTCAGACAACTGGGCGCCAAGAGTTACTGGTCGCAGTTCGCGAAGAGTCCCGACTTCGTCATTCTGTTTATCCCCGGCGATCAGTTCCTGAGCGCCGCCCTGGCCGAGAATCCCTCGTTGCTCGAAGATGCCATCCGCCAGGATGTCATCATCGCGACGCCCACCAGCTTCATCGCATTACTCAAGGCGGTGGCCTACGGCTGGCGGCAGACTGCACTCGCGGAAAATGCCGAACTGATCCGGACACTGGCCGAGGATCTCTACAAGCGGCTTGCCGTCTTCGCCGGACACCTGAACAAACTGAGCCGCAACTTGAGCGGCAGTGTCGAGGCCTTCAACAGTGCGGTGGGCTCGCTGGAGCGGCAGGTACTGCCTGGGGCACGCAAATTCACCGAACTGGGCGTTCGACCTGAAAAGACCATCGAACCCATTGAAGCCATCGACAAACTGACCCGGACCCTCGAAGGCCCCGGCGGCGATGCCGGCGACACAACTGGAGATTCTTCGCAGCCGCCGACGTGACCCCGCCTGCACTCAATGACATGAACACGCCCGCGGTAACACGACTGGATTCGGCTCTCGTCGAGCAGACGGTGCCACCAGGCTCCCTGCGCTATTACTCGCTGCTTTATGCGGAGGCCGACAAGCGCGATGTGCTGGTCGCGCTCCACCTGCTTGAGGACGAACTTGCAGCGACGGCGCGCAGCACGAATCATGACGTGGCTCATACGCGGCTCAAATGGTGGAACGATGAACTGGAGCGCTTGAGCCTCGGCAAGCCTGCGCATCCTGCGACGCGAGCATTGGCACACTCGCAAGATGTTCTTGGACCGGAACTCTCGCTGTTGAAAGGCCTGGTTGAAAGCGCTGCGATGGATCTCGCCCTTGTAACCTATGCAGACGAGCCTGAGCTAGAGCGTTACTTTGATCGCGCAGGGGGAGCTCTGGCGCAGCTGGCGACCCGCTGGTTACTGGCCCCGTCTGCAGCAGAACCATCGACGCTGCAGGCAGCCGGACGCCTTGGCGCGTTGATCAAGCAAGTCGAAGCCTTGCGAGATCTAAGACCAAACTCTCGGGCGGGTCGAATACATTTCGCGCTCACGATGCTGGACGCAGCGGGTATCGACACGCGCGAATTGAGTGCCAGTCCATGGCCTTCGCGAGTTCAGGACCTCGTGCGATCGACGCAGTCCGGGCTGCAGGCAGCCATCAAGGAAACCACGGCCAGCTTCGTCGGCCCTGATCGTGCCGCACTCCGACCGTTGCTGGTGACCGCAGGCCTGCATCTCAAGCTCCTTGATCAGATCGGACGGCATGTCGGCGCCACAGCACCGGTGCGTGTCGAGCTTGGTCCTTTCGACAAGCTGATCGTGTCGTGGAAGGCCGCCCGCTCGGCCCGCTGGCTGTGAGTACGACCTGAAACTATACTGCGCCCCGCTTCCATCGACCCACATCCGCAGACCCACTTCATGATCGATCCGCGCAGCTACGTTCCCCGTCCCGAAGTGCTTGCAGGACGCGTCATATTGATCACCGGTTCGGGGGACGGAATTGGCAAGTCGCTCGCGCTTGCGTGCGCTTCACTGGGCGCTACCGTCATCCTTCATGGGCGCAATGTGCGCAAGCTTGAGAAAGTGAATGACGAAATCGTGTCTGCTGGAGGACCTCGTCCATCGCTGTTGCCGCTGGATTTCGAGAAGGCCGGGCCTGCCGAATACGAGGGCCTCGCCGCGGCCATACTCAAGGAGTTCGGGAGACTGGATGGCCTGGTCCACAATGCAGGCATGCTCGGCGACCGCTCGCCAATTGAACATCACGACGTTCCGAAGTGGATGCGAACGCTGCACGTGAACGTGAACGCGCCCTTTCTGATGACGCGTTACTGTTTCCCGTTGCTCAAGGCCTCGCCCGACGCCTCAGTGCTGTTCACATCCAGTGGCATCGTCCGTCACCCACGCGCGTACTGGGGCGCTTACCTGGTTTCCAAATGGGCGGTGGAAGGCTTGATGCACATGCTGGCGGATGAACTGGAATCATCGCCTGCCATCAGGGTCAATAGCGTCAATCCAGGCAAAGTGCGCACCAACATGCGGCTGCAGGCCTATCCAGGTGAAGACCGCAGTCAGCTGGCGGAGGCTTCTTCGATTCTGTCGACGTATCTGTATTTGCTGGGCCCGGACAGCCGCGGCGTCACCGGCCAGAGCTTCGACTGCCAACCCCCTTAGCAGGTTGATGCAAAAGTCTGTCCTTGCCTTTTGCATCTGGATCCAGCGAAAAGCGCGGTTTTCACTGGCTCCCGAAATCAATGAGTTAGGACTCATCGATAGGCCCAAGTCGTCCGTGACTCGGAATAACAGGGTGCTGCAAATGGTTTTGCATCACCCTGTTAGCTGAAAGCTTGACAGCAGGTGGCGCTTCAGCCCTTGCGACCTCGTGGTCCGCCGCGACGATCGGGTGGTGGTCGTGATCGCGAGGGTTTCCTCGAGAGCGGAGCGGGTGAAACTTCTTTCAGGCCCACGAGGGAATAGAGGGCCGCCGCCTGATCAGCTGACAACTCACGGTGGCGACCGCGTGGCAGGTCCTGCGGCAACTCAATGGCTCCATAGCTGACCTGGATAAGCCGGCTCACTTTGAATCCCTGGGATTCAAACAGGCTGCGAACCGCGATGCGCCTGTCCGCATGCGCCGAATCAACTCGATACCACAGGTTTGCGCCTTCGCCACCGGTGAGCGTCACTGCAGTGAACTCGACTTCACGGTCATCGTGCTGCACACGGGTGGCGATCTCCGGTACTTCGCCTTCCTCCCGACCCGGTACGTGCACACGCACCATGTATGACGCAGCGATCGCCGGCGATCGCCGCTTCAGCGCATTGACCAGACGACCATCATTCGACAGCAGCAGCAAGCCCGTGTCCGCCGCATTCATGGGATTGATCGCGAGCCAGCGGGCTCCGCGGACGGCCGGCAACCGGGCGAGAAGACTCCCGCCTTCTTCCCCCTCGTTCGCCGTGACCACTTCACCTGCAGTCTTGTGATACGCAAGTACCCGGCCAGGCGCCTCCAGACTGAGTCTGCCGGTGAGATCCTTGCCGTCGACAACGAGACGATCGCCCGGAGTAAAGCGATCGCCAAGCTGGGCAGGCGTGCCGTTCAGCAGGACTCTGCCCGCGAGAATCCACTCTTCGATCTGACGCCTTGAACCGAGTCCGTGGCGCGCCAGCAGTTTCTGCAGGCGCTCGCTTATGGGGGCTATTCCCACGAGTCTCCGCGCGAGCCGCTTGCAGGAGCTTGTAGCGAGGGGCGATCGTTAGAATCGTTGCCGGCTTCTGCAACCAGGGGCGACAGTCGCTGTTCTGACGTGCCCTCATCTTCATCAGCACCGGCGGAATCGTCCCCTTCGAGATTCTCGGCGGAAGCCTCTGGGTCTTCCTCGGCTACAACAGGTTCGGGGGCCATGTCCCCGGAAGGCAGCTCGAGCTGCACACCAATCGTTTCCACATCCTTGAGTTCAGCCAGGGAAGGCAGTGCATCGAGACTCTTGAGGCCGAAATAATCGAGAAACTCGCGTGTCGTTCCCAGCAACTCGGGCCGTCCCGGAACCTCGCGATGTCCTACCACACGAATCCAGTTTCGTTCCTGCAGTGTCCGCATGATCGTTGAACTGACCGTGACACCGCGAATCTCCTCGATCTCACCACGGGTGATGGGCTGGCGATAGGCAATCAATGCCAGCGTCTCGAGCAACGCGCGGGAGTAGCGCGACGGCCGCTCCTGCCACAGGCGCGAAACGATATCCACATACCGGGAACGCACCTGCACGCGCCACCCACTCGCGACTTCACACAGTTCGATGCCGCGATGCTCGTACTCAGTCACGAGTTGACTCAGTGCTTCCCGAACCTGCTCAGGCGTAGGGCGTTCACGCTCGTCAAACAGCTCGATGAGCTGCTGGACGGTAACGGGCCGGCCCGCTGCGAGCAGCGTTGCTTCGATCAATGATGGCAATTGCAGATCGTTCATTGCTTCGGTTCCGTTGCGTTCAGCCTTCGCAATCAGGTTTGAGTGTCATTCGTTAGGGGCACGAGCGTCATTGTCGTCAACCACAGACGGCGTTCCGCCGGCTTCCTCATCCGGATCGTCGTTTTCGTCAGGGTACGCCGGCTGCGCCAGCGCCGCCTCGTTCTCGGCATCGCCATCGGTGCCCGCAACGACGGTAAGCCTGCCGGCACCCGATACAGGGCGAACGTGAATGGGTTGATAGACCTCCGACTGGACGATTTCGATCAACCCTTCCCTCATGAGCTCGAGGATCGCGATGAACGTGACGGTCACACCCATGCGGCCTTCTTCCGGGTTGAAGAGACCGGTGAATTCAATGAATGCCGAACCCTCGAGCTGGCTCAGGATGTCCGACATGCGCTGTCTGACGGACAGGCGTTCTCGCTGCACGTGATGGTGCGCGAACATATTGGCCCGGCCGATGACATCCTTGAGCGCGTACAGCATTTCCTGCAGCGTCACCTGGGGGACCAGCCGAACCACCTTGCGATCGACCAGTTCGGCCGTCGTCGAGAGCGCATCGCGTTCGAGCCGCGGCAGACGGTCGATATCCTCTGCTGCTTTCTTGAAACGCTCGTATTCCTGCAGGCGCCTGACCAGCTCGGCACGCGGGTCCTCTTCTTCGGCGCCATCTTCCGCTTTGAGTCGGGGCAGCAGCATGCGCGACTTGATTTCGGCGAGCATGGCGGCCATCAGCAGGTACTCACCTGCAAGCTCGAGCTGCAGGTTGTCCATCACCTCGATGTACTGCAGATACTGGCGCGTGACCTCCGCGATGGGAATATCGAGCACATCAAGGTTCTGCTTGCGGATCAGATAGAGCAGCAGGTCGAGCGGCCCTTCAAACGCCTCCAGGAAAACCTGCAGCGCATCCGGCGGAATGTAGAGATCGCGGGGCATTTCCGTGACGGCTTCACCGTCCACCATTGCAAACGGCATCTCCGACTGTTGCGGGGGCGGCACGCGCAGCAGTTCCGGCTGCGTGAGTTCGCTGCCGGTGTCCTCGACAAGTTTGAGTTCGGGTTTCATGGACTGGGTGTCAACGATACTTCATGCCCATGGCCTGGTGCACTTCTTCCAGCGTCTGGCGCGCCAGGTCCCGCGCCTTCTCGCAGCCCTCGGCAACGATGGTGCGGACGAGGTCCGGATTCTCTTCGTATTCCTGGGCGCGCTGGCGGATGACCGAGATTTCCGCGACCACCTTGTCGATGAGCTTCTTCTTGCAATCGAGACAGCCGATGCCCGCTGAACGACAGCCCGCCTGCACCCAGGCCTGTGTCTCTGCGTCGGAATAGATTCGATGTAGATCCCATACGGGACATTTATCCGGGTCTCCGGGATCGGTACGGCGGATGCGCGCCGGGTCGGTCTGCATCTGCCGCAACTTGAGTGCAACCGAATCAGGCTCTTCGCGCAAGCCTATGGTATTGCCGTATGACTTGGACATCTTGCGGCCATCGAGCCCCGGCACCTTGGGGCTGGCGGTCAGCAGGACATCCGGCTCCACGAGAATACTGCGACCGGTGCCTTCCAGATACCCGAGCAGCCGCTCCCGGTCGGCGAGCGTCAACCGTGCATTGGCCTCCAGCATGGACCGGGCCTTTTCCAGTGCGGAGGCCTCGCCCTGCTCCTGATACTTGCGGCGCAGCTCGCGATACTGGGTGGCATTGCGACTACCGAGACTCTTGATGGCCTTTTCCACCCGCACTTCAAAATCAGCTTCTCGGCCATACAGATGATTGAAGCGCCGGGCGACCTCGCGAGTGACCTCGACATGGGCCACCTGATCCTCGCCCACAGGCACGAAATTCGGCTTGTAGAGGAGGATGTCTGCAGTCTGCAGCAATGGATAACCAAGGAAGCCGTAGGTCGCCAGGTCCCGGTCCTTCAGCTGCTCCTGCTGGTCCTTGTAGGTGGGCACCCGTTCCAGCCACCCGAGCGGAGTGATCATCGACAGCAGCAAGTGCAGCTCGGAATGCTCGGGCACCCGGGACTGAATGAAGATTGTGGAGACCGATGGGTTGAGACCTGCGGCCAGCCAGTCAACCGCCATCTGCCAGACAAAGGATTCCAGCTTCGAAGGATCCTCGTAACCTGTGGTCAGCGCATGAATGTCGGCAACAAAGAAGTAACACTCGTACTGGTACTGCAGCTCGGTCCACGACTTCAGGGCACCGTGATAGTTGCCGAGGTGCAGCTCGCCAGTGGGCCGCATGCCCGACAGGACGCGTCGATTGGAGGCCGTTGTCGAACTCAAGACTCACCCTCGCGGAAGCGGGCCACGCGCTGCGGCTCACGACTTCAACTCTTTAACAATCAATGATTTGAAGTGCCTTTATCAGGCACTACAGAAGCTTCCTGTCCATCGGTCTGCAGACACCCCGCAGGGCGCAGGATTATACGCAGCTTTGATGACCCGCTGCGGTCCGATGCATGCGCTCTCTTTTCATTGTCATTCCAGCGAGCTGGTATCCCCCTTGCCCTGCCGCAGGACGACAGGAACGCCCGATTCGAGATCGATTACGGAGGTGGGCTCGAGTCCACAATGTCCACCATCGATCACGGCATCGACGACGTTGATCAGGCGCTCCTGGATTTCACGGCCTTCAGTCAACGGCAATTCGTCGCCCGGCAACATCAGCGTAGAACTCATCAGTGGCTCACCCAGCTCCGCCAGAATCAATTGCGGGACCGGGTGATCCGGCACCCGAATGCCGATCGTGCGGCGCTTGGGATTCTGCAACCTCTTCGGCACTTCGCGGGTAGCCTCGAGAATGAAAGTATAGGGACCAGGCGTCAGTTTCTTCAGGAAGCGATACTGCTGATTGCTGACCCTCGCGAATCGGGCGATTTCGGACAAGTCGCGGCAAACCAGCGTGAAGTGGTGATGCTTGTCGGTTTCGCGAATGCGGGCGATTCGTTCCATGGCCGACTTGTCGCCGATCCGGCAACCCAGCGCGTAGCAGGAGTCCGTCGGGTAAACCACTACGCCGCCATCCTGAATGAGCTCAACGGCCTGTCGAATGATTCGCGGCTGTGGATTCCTGGGGTGTATCTCGAGGTAGCGACTGGGCATGTTGCGGGGGTGAGGGTTGTGATTCGTTGTCGGCGCCGGGCGACATCGGCCCGACATCAGGGCCCGTTGGTCGGCTTGGCGCACTTTTGAGTATGATACTTCGATATCCACGACTTCCGGGTTTCGATCGAGCGCCGTTCCCATGCAGTTACTGTTCGATTTTTTCCCCGTGATTGCCTTCTTCGTCGCCTACAAGCTGGCGGACATTTATGTGGCAACGGGAGTGATCATTGCCGCCGTTGTCATACAGGTGGTCGTGCAGTGGATCCGGCACCGCAAGGTCAGCCCGATGATGCTGATCTCGGGCGTGCTCGTGCTGATTTTCGGCACGATCACATTGCTTGTCCATGACAAGACCTTCATCCAGTGGAAACCAACCGTGCTGAACTGGCTTTTCGGTGTCGGATTCCTCGTGAGCCAGTATGTTGGAGAGCAGCCGGTCATCCAGCGCTTGATGGGCGCAAATATCACGCTGGAAAGGCCGGTGTGGCTCAAACTCAATCTGATGTGGGTGGCGTTCTTCGCCGTCATGGGTGCCCTCAACCTGTACGTGGCCTTTTCCTTCGACGAAAGCACCTGGGTGAATTTCAAGTTGTTCGGCATGATGGGGCTCACCCTCGTGTTCGCGCTGATACAGGGCGTATGGCTGTCGAGCAAGATGCCGGCCGATTCGGAAGCCAGGTAAGACATGGCCGATATTCAGCCACGCGCCGCCGTTCCTGGGGAGTCCAGCCCAAGTGCGAGTCGCCTGGAGCAGATAAGGGCCTGCCTGCAGGCCGGGCTTGAACCGGAACACCTGGAGCTGACCGACGATAGCCATCTGCACGCCGGTCACGCGGGCGCCCGGGACGGACGCGGGCACTTTCGCGTCTACATCGTCTCCAGACAATTCGCTACCATGCGCCCGCTGCAAAGGCATCAACTGATTTATCGGACGCTTGGGGACCTGATGCACACGGACATTCATGCCCTGAGTATTTCGGCCTGTACACCGGACGAAGCGCAATCCAGCCAGACCGGTCTTATCAACCCTCGTTAAGGATTCCTATGAAACATCGTCATTCCGCCGTGGGGTTTGCCGCCTCACTGCTCCTGCTCACAGCTTGCGGACAGGCAGGCACTCCTGGGGCTGCCGATAGCGGGCCCACAGTTGCAACCGTGAACGGTCAGCCGCTCAGTGCTGCAGTGTTCGATCTTTATATCGGCACCGTCGCCCAGCAGGCGGGTGGCAACGTTACGGATGAACAGAAAGCGCAACTGCTGGATCAACTTGTTTCCATGCACCTGGCTGCAGACGCTGCACAGAAAGCGGGCCTCGACAAGGGCAAGGATGTCCAGGCACAACTCGAACTGACGCGCCTGAACGTGCTGGCGGACGCACAGTTCAAGAAGATGATTGCTGACACTCCTGTCACTGACGCGGAGGTGCAGGCAGAGTACGACGCGCAGGTCGCTGCGATGCCGAAGGCCGGCGGGACGGAATACAACGCCAGCCACATCCTCGTGGACAGCAAGGCCACTGCCGACTCGATCATTGCCGAACTGAAGAAGGGTGGTGATTTCGCGAAGCTGGCCAAGGAAAAGTCAAAGGACGGTTCCAAGGACAACGGCGGCAACCTGGGTTGGTTCACGCCAGAAACCATGGTCAAGCCCTTCTCTGACGCCGTCGTTGCCCTGCAGAAAGGCAAGTACACGGAGACTCCCGTCGAATCACAATTCGGTTGGCACGTGATCCTGCTCAATGACTCCAGAGCCGGATCGCCGCCGCCCCCGCCACCGGCGCTTGCAGATGTCCGCGATCAGGTCGTGCAACTCGTACAGCGAAAGAGATTGCAGACGTATCTCGAAGAACTGCGGAAGGCTGCAAAAATTCAGAAGACAGGCTAACTGTCAAGTCGATTATTTGACTCTTCTTTCAATAAGTCAGTTCGACTTCCTCGAAGCTTTGTAGTTGAACTCTGATCCCGCTCCTGACCACGTGCTCGCGGTCAGGAGCGGGAGTCTTTCCGGCCACATCCCGCAACCTGGATGATGGTCTTCCACATTGCTGATTCACGCGCGTTACGGGTTACTTCTGACGCATGGCGCGCGCCTGCCATTAGCTGATATTTTTGTTTATAAATGGCCTCTAACCGTCTGGCCTTAATAAGGATTGAGCAGTCGATTCAATCTCTTCCGATAACGCTCGTGCATTTGACAATCCCCGGAATGCCTGGCGCTTTTGCCAGCTTATGTAACAGCCATAAGCGTATTGCGCGTTAAACCAGTCCAGACATAACGCTGGTGCTGGTCGATCTGGTCAGCTCACAACGCGCTTCATGTTAGGCACGTCCGGACGCTGATTCTTATCCGATTTTGCACTGCGACACCCGATCCGCAGGGCATTTCCCCTCTCGACATTCTGTAATGTCGCTCCCAAATTATGTCCCATCGTTGACCATGACCTTTCGTGGGATATATTTCCCGCCCAATAATTGCGAGACACCGTAATGACCGCGGCACTTGCAGTCCTGCCACTCGCGCCTCGCTTTGGGCCACGCATGACCGAAGGCATAAAAGATCCCTGCTCTCGGCCTTCAAGCATGTGATGCGGCCGCTGGTAAGAATTCTCCTTCGCCAAGGCATATCGTTTGGCGAGTTCGCGGAAATTCTCAAGGCTGTGTATGTCGAGGTCGCAGGGCGTGACTTCGCTTTGCCCGTCGGCCGTCAGTCGCAATCACGAATTGCAATCATCACCGGCTTGACTCGTAAGGAAGTAGCAAGGGTTGTATTCGCTCTCGATCGCGACGTCATTGCTGATGCCAGCAACCTCAATCGAGTTGGCCGCGTTTTGGCTGGTTGGCATCAAGACCCGGATTTCACCGGTCCATATGGAATGCCTTACGAGCTCCCATTTGAGACAAGGGCTGGAATACGCAGCTTCACGGAGTTGGTTCGCCGATACAGCGGGGATATGCCGCCGCGAGCGATGCTCGATGAACTGATGAGAGTGGGTGCAGCTGATGCATCACCAGCTGGACAGATTCGAGTCCTCGCTCGCTCATATCTTCCGTCCAAGACCGATCCTGCCTCGATTGATTTCATGGCCGTGGCGCTAACAGATCTCGCTGAGACCCTAGACCACAATCTCGAAGCTACTCAAGGCGAAAAACTGTTCGAACGCCGCGTGTGGACCCCTGCAGGCATTCCGAGCGATTCAATTCAGGAATTCAGGCTTGTTGTTGGCGATCGAGGGCAACAATTCCTAGAAGCATTGGCGGATTGGCTCGCAACAAAGGAAACGGCGGCTGCGATAGCAAAAACCAGAAATCGCAAACAAGTAGGAGTCGCCATTTACATGTTTGTTCGCGACGACGTTGTGGGTGATCCACAGGTCGATCCTGAACGTAGCAAACAACAAAAAAAATAGGTTTAGGTATCCAAGAGCTAATAAATTATGCGCTTCGCATTCTATACAACCGAAAAATCCGTTAGAAACTGCAAGCAAGTTCTATGCTACTCAATCTTGAGCATCAGTCTGTTGCTGTTGTTTGGCCGCGCATATGCGTCTGATATTCAACTCGCCGGTAAGACTGACTCTTCGATAGAAAGTGTAACCACCAAATACACAGGCACAGAATGGACCACTGCTTGGACTAGCACTCGTACTGCAAAAGCTGCAATTGGCGGTACGGGCCGAAGCGCAAAAGCGGCGATTGGTGGGACAGGTCGCACTGCGAAAGCAGCAATCGGCGGTACCGGCCGAAGCGCAAAAGCGGCGATTGGTGGGACAGGTCGCACTGCGAAAGCAGCAATCGGCGGTACCGGCCGAAGCGCAAAAGCGGCGATTGGTGGGACAGGTCGCACTGCGAAAGCAGCAATCGGCGGTACCGGCCGAAGCGCAAAAGCGGCGATTGGTGGGACAGGTCGCACTGCAAAAGCAGCAATCGGCGGTACCGGTCGAACACTCAAATCCAGTTCGGAAATTTCGACGCCCAATTCCCAAAGTCCTGATTTGACCTTGGTACAAGGAAGAATCGATGCATGGTACCCGGCTGAGAGGGAGGTGCAGGTTTTGGGTCAACGCCTATGGGTAGGTGGAACAGACCAATATGACCCTGGTGCAGTAATAGTGCTTAGCGGAAGCGTGGACGACGAAGGCGCCCTCGTAACGACCCGCGTTTGGACGGACAACGAATCAATGTATGTCGACGGCGCTTCAGTGGTCGTGATTACTGGGAAAGTTTCGTCAGTAGATGTCGCTACTGGCAAGCTAAACATCGGCAATCTTGTCGTTGACTATACGCCTGCGCTTTCCAGTGGCTTCGAAGGTGCAACTGTTGGATCGATTGTCACCGCAACTGGAATTCGTCCAATTTCAAACGGTGATCTCATTGCAATGAAGGCAACGATTAGAAATTGATTTCTGTGCCACGTGCTGCGAACGGCTCGCCACGTCCTACTCTTTGGTGCTAGACGGGTCTCCCTTCGGACCTTCGTAATAGAACACGCCCAAGCCAACCCTATGGTTGGCCGTTTTTTCGATTTCAGACTCGACTATGACGTCGTTCGCTGCAAGCCAATCATCAAGCCCTTCCAAGAGCGACTGGGCTCGTTCTCTGGCGACTTTTCGAAAGCCGAGCACAGCCGTTTCCTTTAGCCTATCGCTGTAAACAAACCGCTCGATATATCCTGACTCCGCATGTTCAGGATTTACGTTGTGCGCAATTGTTGCCGCTAAGCCCCCTAACAAGACTTCAATAGAAGTTGCCAAGCGATCTAGCGCCTCATGTGGCACGAAATGTCGGTGTAGTGCACGGAGCAATCCGTCTTTAGTTTCTTCAATGCTATTCGATCTCTTAAGTTCCACTCGAACTGCACCGGCAGGTACGTCACCTGCATACCGTTTCACTAGCCTGACAAAAGTTGTTCCCTGTCCATCGAACGGTATTGCTAGCGGATTTCCATCGCCGTTAATAAATTCCCGGTCAGTATGCCAACCGGCCAAGACCAGACCGGCGGGTGAAGTGGAAACAGTGTCAGTAAGCTCTTCTGATATCAATTGATCTCTTAGTTTGGAAATTTCCTTCCTCGAGATCCCAGTCATTACAGCCACTCGCGAAATATTTGTATCGCGACCCCGGACACCGTATTTCTTCATCGCAGTTTCTGCGAACGCCAATCGAGATACCTTCTCGAATTCACGAAAACTGACTCCGGCCTGCAACAGAAATTCGGCCATAGGCCTCATGCAAATACGGATTGCTCGCAGAATAGCTTGATGACTATCACGCTCCATCAATACACCTCAGCCAACTTCTCTAGCGGTGGAGAAGCTAAACGGAATTTCTACCAATTTACGTCGTGCTCAACTGTAAGCAGGCTGTCGGCACCACAAATAGGACTTCCGGTCGATTCTGCAGGAGGCAACCGCCCGATGTATAGCGCAATGGGCAATGGAAGTAGTCTCAGTTGGGTAGGAGCTTTTCGATTGTTATGGGCTTCTGATCAACACTTCACGTTGCCGTGAACCTGAACAGTATAGTCAACCCAATCACCGCGAAAATGCTGGCGGCACTCAAGCGGATGAACTTGAGCGGGATCTTCGGAGCGAAGCGGTCGCCCAGGTAAACGATCGGGACGTTCACAAGAAGCATACCCGCGGTGGTGCCAAAAACGACTGCCAACAGGGATCCGTACTTGGCAGACAGGGCAATCGTTGCGATCTGCGTTTTGTCCCCCATTTCTGCAACAAAGAACGCGACCAAGGTGATCAGAAAGACTCCGTAAGTACCTTTGGCCGGCTCATCGTCATCCAGCTTGTCGGGTTTGAGGGTCCACGCTGCTATGGCCAGGAAGCCCAACCCCAGGATCCAGCGAAGGGCTTCAGGAGAAAGACTGGCACGCACCCACTCCCCTGCCAATGCGGCGAGAGCATGGTTGGCAACTGTCGCAACCAGGATGCCGAGCACGATTGGCAACGGCTTGCGGAATCGGGTGGCCAGCAACAGGGACAGCAGTTGGGTCTTGTCGCCGATTTCCGCAATCGCGACAGCCAGGGTAGAGACCAGAAATGCTTCCATTGGGGTACACGAGGGGTCGAGCGGAATTGACCAAGGTCCAATGAGACGGCCTCCCCGCCCGACCCGGACATGGAAGATCGCCTCATCGGTCTCGCCAAACGTTTTGCCGGATGCACCATGGAACCTGCGGGGCCCCAAGCGTGTTGACACATCCCCGTCTGTTGCGACGGCGGCTACTCCCCAACGAGTGAGCGAAGTCTAGCAGCCAGCTCCGGGACCGTCGACGCTGACTTGAATCACGGACAGTGCCGAAATGCGCCCCCCTCAAGGCATAATCCGGCAAGACCGGCGCGGACCCCTGCCCCCGCGGAGAGATCATGACCCCAGCGGACAAGCGAATGATGGAGCTGCTTGAGAAGTGGCTGGCGAGCCTGGATCTGCATCTGCAATACGCTGAGCTGCCGGAAGCCGACTACCTTGCCGCCCAGCCTTGGCCAAAGCACGACCGGCCAACACGCTGGATCATTGAACTTGCCCGTCAGAAAACGCTGGAACTCAAAGGACAGCAGGAATCCAGGATCTCCGCAGGGGACAGCAGGTTCGCGGAGTCGCTCGAGCTGATGGGTTTTCTGGCCAATCTGGTCGGGTCGCAGCACGTGCAGCGTTTCATCCCGCTGGCGGATCCGGACAAAGACCAGGCACAGAAGGCCTCGGCATCTTCCGCCAAAAAACCGACCGACCCAGCGACTACTGCTATTCAGGCCACCAATCGGGCTCGGCCAAGCCAGACGCCCCTTGTCGCCGAAGTTGAGGCCACGCGTGAAATGCCAAAGGTGTCCGCAAGCACGACACCTGCGCGACGCGCCCAGGAGCCAGCGGTAACCGCCAAAGCGGCAACGACCCCGAAAACGGCGGCAAAAGCTGTCAGGAAGGCACCGGCTGCGGGCGGCTCCTCCAGCAAGGTGACTTCTCCGGCGCTCCAGAAAAAAGTCATGGCCGACGCGGTACGTCTGCTCAACTGGGGCAAGGAATGGCACGAACTCGCCGACCTGATTGCACGCATTGCAGACCGACCACCCGTAGCAGAAGTCAGGCGCATCCTGCGCAGCCACAAGGCTGAAATCGAACTACAGGCGGAGAGCGACGAGGACTGAAGCGGTTAGAGGCCGGGCTTCCTTGCCCTGACCTATCTCCACCCTGCTCGCTGCTTCTTATTTCTTCTTGCGGACGGCCTTGCGCGTCACCTTGGCGACCTTCCGGCGCACCTGCCTGACTTTGGCAGCAACCTTTCTCTTCACAGCTCTGCGGCGAGCCTTGACCTTGACCTTGCGGATGAGCGCCTTGGCCTTGCCGACTACCTTCTTGCGGACTGCGGCGACTTTCTTCCTGGCGGCCGCCACCTTCTTCTTTGCCGTCGCTCGCTTCTTCGGCTTTGGTGCCGGCTTCCTGGCTGCGGGCTTCTTCTTGCTGACAGCCTTTTGGGGGACCGGCTCGCGCATCTTCTCCTGAACCTGTTGCGCCAGCTCAGCGGCAGCCGATTGCAGCGTGCCCCATACCTGCTCTGCACCCGCTGCCATGTCCCGCCAGGCATCTTCAGTTGATGAACTCACGCGATCGAACTGCAGACGGCCCTGGTCAACGAGCTCGCTGACCTGCCTGGCACGATGGTCGTAGTTGACTTGTGCGTCCCCGCGCATCTGTGCAGCACTGGCGAGTGCCTGTTCTTCCAGCTGCTTTGCCCATTGCGCCCATGCATTCAGCTTTTCCTGGAGCTGGCGCAGATAGTCACTACGATCGGCCATGAGAATCTCCTTATGAAAGTGGGTCGCCGGGTCGGCAGCGCCACTATAGCCGCGGTCCGCTTGACAACCCAGCCTCTCTTAAAAAAAATCACCGCACCGTCAACCGCTCAGACGACAATGGCGCAGCCGCCAGCATGGTTGGCGGTAAATACAAGAAAGACGTACGCCCTTTAAGGACGGAACCGGTCGCGATCCGCGATGGTCATACGGCTGGTTGCGGCATGGCGGCAGCAGTTGAGGTCACGATGATTGAGGTTGATCGGCTCACCAAGCGCTACGGTCCGCTGACGGCTGTCGATGGGATTTCTTTCCGTGTTGAGGAAGGTGAAGTACTCGGCTTCCTGGGACCCAATGGTGCCGGCAAATCAACCACGATGAAAATCATTGCCGGATTCCTGGCGCCCACCTCCGGAAGGGTCTCGGTCTGCGGGTTCGACGTGTCGGAACAGGCCCTTGCGGCCAAAACGGCCATGGGTTACCTGCCAGAAGGCGCGCCGAGCTACGGCGAAATGACCGTTGTGGGGTTTCTGGCCTTCATAGCGGACATCAGAGGGCTGCTGGGGCGCGAGCGAAGCCGCCGCATCGATGATGTTGTCGGCCGTCTCGGGCTCGAGGCGGTCCTCAAGCAGCCGATCGAAACGCTTTCCAAAGGTTACAAGCGGCGCGTCGGGCTGGCTCAAGCCATCCTGCACGACCCAAAAGTGCTGGTTCTCGATGAGCCCACTGACGGTCTCGATCCGAACCAGAAGCACGAAGTCCGCACGCTCATCCAGGCAATGGCCAGGGACAAGATCATCATCATCTCGACCCACATTCTCGAAGAGGTCGACGCCGTCTGCACCCGAGCCATCATCATCGCCAGCGGCAGGATTCTTGCCGACGACACGCCCGCCGGCCTGGCGTCCCGCGCCCCTTCCGGGCGACTCGACGACGTCTTTCGCACCATCACCCTTGGCAGCCCTTCCCATGCGTAAGGTTGCGATCGTCTTTCGCCGTGAACTCGCGAGCTATTTCGCCACGCCGCTTGCCTTCGTGTTCATCGTCATCTTCCTCGTGCTCGCGGGTGCCTTTGCGTTTTACCTGGGCAATTTCTACGAGCGGGGCCAGTCCGACCTCACGCCATTCTTCACCTTTCATCCCTGGTTGTATCTGTTCCTGATCCCCGCCCTGTCGATGCGGCTGTGGGCCGAGGAAAGAAAATCCGGCAGCCTGGAACTGCTGATGACACTCCCCATTTCCCTGTGGCAGGCGGTCCTTGGCAAATTCGCGGCCGCCTGGGTTTTTGCGGGCCTGGCCCTGGGGCTGACTTTCCCTCTCTGGATAACCGTCAACTACCTGGGGGACCCGGACAACGGCGCCATTCTCGCGGCCTACGTCGGCAGTTTTCTGATGGCCGGGGGATTTCTTGCCATTGGTGCGTGCCTGTCGGCGACGACGCGCAACCAGGTGATCGCGTTCATTCTGACCGTCGTGGTGTGCTTCGGCTTTCTGCTGTCCGGACTGCCGATGGTGCTGGGCCTGTTCCAGGGGTGGGCGCCGCAGGTGCTGGTCGACGCGGTGGCATCGTTTTCCTTCCTGACGCACTTCAACGCCATTGCGAAAGGTGTCATTGACCTGAAGGACCTCGTATTTTTCACCGCGCTGATCGCCACGTGGCTGCTGGCAAACGCGATCGTTCTGGACATGAAGAAAGCCGACTGAAGTAGCTGCCATGCAAACTGAGCCATCCGCATCACGAGCCAGCCCGAGAAGGGCATTGGGAGCAGCAGGACTGATCGCCCTGGCAGCCGGGTTCGTCGCGGTGACGATTCTCAGCAGCTTTCTGCTGCGGGGGATCAGGCTGGATCTGACGGAGAACCGCCTCTATTCCATCGCTCCCGGCACTCAGGGAATCCTCGCCGGTATCGACGAACCGATCACGCTGTATTACTTCTTTTCCGAACAGGCGAGTCGCGACATTCCGGAGCTGCGGTCTTACGCCGAACGGGTTCGCGATCTGCTTGAAGAGATGGCACAGCGGTCGTCCGGAAAATTGCGCCTCAACGTCATCGATCCGCAGCCATTCTCGGAAGAAGAGGACCGGGCCACCGGGTTTGGATTGTCCCCCGTTCCTGCGGGACCACGGGGTGAGCCCTTCTTTTTTGGCCTTGCGGGTACCAACTCGACCGATGGACGCGAAACGATCGGCTTCTTTCAGCCTGAGAAGGAAGAGTTTCTCGAATACGATGTCGCCAGCCTCATCTATCGACTGGCACATCCGCGTCGCGCTGTCATTGGCCTCGTATCCAGCCTGCCCGTCAACGGTGGACCGGACTCCCCTTTTGGCGCTGCCCGGCCGGCGTGGGCCGGAATCGCTCAGTTGAATGCGCTCTTCGACGTCAAACCCCTGACATCCGGGTTTGCCAGTATTGCCAAAGACATCGATGTCCTGCTACTCGTGCATCCCAAGCAGCTTGGCCCACAGTCGCTTTACGCAATCGACCAGTTTGTTCTGCGAGGCGGCAAGGTTCTCGCACTCGTTGACCCGCAGGCCGAGCAGGACAATGCGGCGTCCCCGGATGGCCAACCCGGTGCGGGACGCGCCTCAAACCTCGAACCGCTGCTCTCAGCCTGGGGCATCAACTACAACCCCGGTGAAGTACTGGGCGACGCGCGCAAGGCCCTCAGCGTCACATTGCGTCCGAACCAGCCACCCGTCCGGCATCTGGGCGTGCAGGCGTTTACGCGCGAAGACTTCAATTCCAGCGACGTCATCACTTCCGGGCTCGACAGCATCAATTTCATGACTGCCGGGGTTCTGCAACCTCGCGACGGCGCCGGTACCACGTTCGAGCCTCTGATCCAGTCAAGTGAGGTGGCTGCACTGCTGCCGGCGGAGCGCTTCAGCGTCCTGGATGATCCCACGACATTGCTCGACGGCTTCAAGGCAACGGGCGAACGCTATGTGGTTGCAGCGAGGGTGCAAGGCGAAATCAAGTCAGCCTTCCCCGACGGCCCGCCCGCCGGTGCGGACGCTGAGCCTCAATTGAAGACCAGCACCGCGCCGGTCAACATCATCGTAGTAGCCGATACCGACGTGCTGTCGGATCTCCTGTGGGTGCGCACACAAAACATGTTTGGCCAGCGTGTCGCCGTAGCGTGGGCAAATAACGGCGACTTTATCGCCAACGCGCTCGACAACCTCACTGGCAGTGCCGACCTGATCAGCATCCGTGGAAGGCAAAGTTTCTTCCGGCCCTTTGTCCGCGTCGACCAGCTGCGCCAACAGGCTGATGAGCGACTGCGCGCCAAGGAACAGGAACTCGACCTGCAGCTGCAGGAAACCGAGCGAAACCTGTCCGAACTCGAGGCCGCACGCAATGACAGGACGGAGCTCGTGATGACGCCGGAACAGGAAGCCGAAGTGAAGCGCTTTCAGGAAGAGAGAACCCGCATCCGCAAGGAGCTGCGGGATGTCCGGCGTAGTCTCGACGTTGATATCAACCGGCTTGGCACGACGCTCAAGATCATCAACATCGTGCTGATACCTGCGCTGCTGACGGCGGGTGTATTGATCGCCGCCGTCGTGCGTCGTCGCAAGCGCAAGGCGACAGAAGTTCCGCTGCGACCGCAGGTCAGCAATACCTGATGGCTGCTACTCAGCTCAAACGAGTCACCCTTGGCGGGCTCTTGGTCCTCGTGCTGGTGGCGGCAGCAATCTGGGTGCCAACCCGGGATCGGCCTGACAGACTCGTTTCCGTACTGCTGTACCCGGAACTCGCAGCGAAATTGCAATCCGCCGAACGGCTGCAGCTTTTCACGGCGGGTGAGCAGTTGGCAGTCGAAGTCGTACGCGAAGGTGAGCGTTGGTCAGTCACCCAGCGAGCGGGTTACCCGGCAGACACAGGCAAGATCGGGGCACTATTGCAGAACCTGGCGGAGCTGCGTGTCATTGAGGCCAAGACCGCAGACGCAACGCGATATCCGGATCTGTGGCTGGAAGATGTCGGGGCAGCGAACGCGATGGGAGTGCATCTGGTAGTGACTGCAGCCGGCAATGAATCTTTGGTAGACCTGATCGTCGGCAAGGGAGCGCCAGGGATGGAAGCAGTCTATGTCCGCAAGACTGGAGAAGACCCTTCGTGGCTCGTCAACCGCCTCGAGCTTAATCGCACTCCAGCCGCATGGCTTTCGACCGCTGTCGTCCATATCGACACCGAACGGATTCAACAGGCGGCTATTCGAGTGCCGGGAAAACCAGAGATCGTGTTGACGAAGACCGGCCGCGATGCCCGGGACTTCGCTGTTGCCGGCAAGTCCCTTGCCACACCTGCCGCTGCCAACGGCATCGCGGCGGCCCTGATCGCCGTGGAGATGCAGGACGTGAGACGCAGCGAGACGCTGGCCGCGCGGCCGCCCGTTGCGCGTGCCAGCTACCGCATGTTTGACGGCCTCGTGCTGGACTTGACTGGCTGGGTGGAAGATGGCGAACGCTGGATCACCGTCGCACCGTCCTTCGATTCGAAACTCGCTGCGCGCTTTGCGCAAGAGAAGCCGGACGACAACGCGGGACAAGCGTTCTGGCGGACACCCGAACAGGCAAGTAAGGAAGCTGAGCGGCTGAAGGTGCGGCTGGACGGTTGGGCGTTCCGCATTCCTGATTACAAATACGACGGCATGTTTCCCGACGCGGAGAAATGGCTGAAGTCGTAGCTCTATTTGAAACCCTTGTTTTTCCTGGGCTCTACCACCAATCGGGTGCCACTCATTCGATCGTGCCAGGCGAGGTGTTCCGCGTCGATCAGGATCCACAGAAATCCCGCCCCCGCCGGTAGCCATGAAAGACACGCAGCCCCCAGCCTTTTGAAAGCGTCTCCCCAGGTTAACCGCTGCCCGTCCTGTCGTTCGATCCTGAGTCGCCAGGCCGCCATCCCCAGGGTCTGCCCTTGCCGGGTCCAGAAGAGCGCGAAGAACCCCACGACCACCAGCAACATGACCAGCCTGTAGAAGTATTCGATCGCTCCGGACTGCGCCGGCGTGATCGCTTCGCCGCCGGTGAATGGCAGAAACAAGGCAGTCACAACCATCAGGACGGCAATGACAAGCAGCGCGTCGTAAACCATGGCTCCCAGTCGCCGCAGCAGGCCTGCAGTCACGTGAGGCATGTCCGGGCGCGAATTCACCGGGTTCTGGCGATGGCGATGCCTGCCGTCAGCGCCAGCAGCACGGTCGGGCTCCAGCCAATCACGATGGGATCGAGGCCAAATACCCGCCCGCCGTTCTCGAGCATTTGCGCCAGCAGGAAAAAACCGGCGCCAATCAGGATTCCCACGACCGTGCGCGCACCAGCCCCTGAAGATCGCAACGGTCCGAATGCAAATGGCACTGCCAGCATCACGACGATCACCAGTGCCGCCGTTCTTGCAATCCTTGCCCAGAACGCGGTCTCGAACGCTGCGGACTCCAGCCCATTTTCCTTGAGGTGCCCGACATAGCCATACAGCTCGCGGCTCGACAGCTGGGCTGGCTTGACGGATGCCAGTCCGAGAAACTCAGGCGCCAGATTGGTATTGAGGACGGCCGCAGACTGACGTTGTACCTTGACGCCATCCGGTGTGAACACCGATGCGGCGTAATTCGCAAGCACCCACTCGTTGCCGGCACCGACGTTTGCGGTACTCGCTCGTGCGAGTTTCTCGAGTCGCCGCTGTGCATTGAAGTGAAACACATAGATCCCTGAAAACTGGTTATCTGCCGACTGCTGCTGGACCGAGATGAACGTATCGCCATCCTTGGCCCACGCACCACCGCTGCCGGCACGGCTGTATTGCTGAAAGCGCTTCAGGGTCTTCTGCTGCTGGGCGTACTGCTCCAGCTGGGGAGCAATGTATTCGCCGAGCACCCACATTCCAGCGGACAGCAGGATACCGGCGAGGCCTACCCAGGCGGCGATTCGCGCGACGGATACGCCGGCGGCGCGCATGACGACGAGCTCGCTGGAACGCGCCAGATTCCCGAGCCCCAGCAACGCACCGATCAGGGCACCGATGGGCAGGATTTCAAACGCGTTCTGCGGCAAGTTAAGCGCCACGAACATGAAGGCATCGATCACCTGATAGTCGCCGGTCCCGATTTCGTCCTGCTGGGTGATGAAGATATACAGCCCGCTCAGGATCAACAGGACCAGCATGACCAGCAGCGTATAGCGCAGGACCGCGCCGATCACGTAACGGGCGAGTACCGGCAGCACGATCATGCGGCCACCCGCCGTGCTGGCAGCCAGCTGCCACCCGGGTATTCCCGCGACAGCAGCCAGAACGCCACTACGATCATGAGCGCATGCACCCACCACATGCCAAACGGTGCGGGAATGGTTTCTTTCTCGATCCACACGCGGGCCGCAGCCAGCAGATTGGCGTAAACAAAGTAAATCAGGATTCCGAGCCCCATTTTGCCGTAGCGCCCTTGCCGCGGGCGTAATCGGGCGAGTGGCACGGCCAGCAACATCAATATGAAAGTCATCAACGGCACCGATATCCGCCAATGCAGTTCAGCCCGATCACCGGGTTCGCGGGAATTCCAGATATCTGCCGTGGTCCGCTGTTCGCGACGTCCGGTTCCCGTCGCCAGCCCGGGCAGGCGGATCGGAATTCCATTTTCACTGAACTGGATCACCCGAAACTCGCCGGTGCCGGGAATGCCCTCGTAGCGTACGCCGTCATACAGGATGAAAGTCTGATCGGCCTCCCCCGCGCCCCGCTGTTCAGCGCGCGCTGCCGTGATGATCTCGAGCTGCTCGCCGGTGCGCCGTTCGACGAAGACGTTGTAGAGAATGCCGTTCGCATCCACCCGCTCGGCGTAAAAAACGATTTCGCCTCCTTGAAAGCTGCGGAAGCGGCCCGGCTCGAGGCTGCCGAACTGGGCCTGACGCAGCGCCTCGGCCCGGATCTGCTGGGCACGTGAAGCGGCTTCGGGAGCTGCCAGGAATGCCAGCCAGGCGAGGAAAATCACGATTCCGAGCGTGAACAGGCCTATCGGCACATACAGCCGCACCAGGCCGAAGCCGCAAGCCTGCATGGCTGCCATTTCGCTTTCCTGATACAGGCGGCCAAGCGACAGCATGATGGCCAGAAACAGCCCTACGGGAATGAGCACGGACAGATTCTGCAGGGAGGTGAGCACCAGCAGCGCGAGGATGGTGCTGCGGGGGAAATCGCCAGCCGCTGCCTGTCCCAGCACTCGGCCCAGCTGATTGAACAACAGGATCACCAGCAGCACGCCCGTGACAGCAACCCAGGTCACCACCACTTCGCGCAGGACATAGCGATCAAGTATTCGCAGCAACCCAGAACCTCAACGTGACAGTGAACGAACGGCGAGCTAGCCGCTGTGCGAATCGGTTAAACTGCCCCGCGATCAGGTGCTCGTCGGCAATACCGGGAAATGCCGGTTCGGATCGCTTGGCGTTGGCCGCTAAGTTAAGCGACGCCCTTGGGTCCCGTAAACAGATTTTTGACCATAGAACAACCCGCAGGTGGATTTCAGATGGAATTGTTTGCAGTCAGTGGTTCTGCAGTCGCCGAGCGCACCGAGTGCGCGATCGTCGGTATTTTCGAGAAAGGACAACTCTCTGAAGCGGCGGAACAATTCGATCGCAAGCTGGGTGGGCGACTCAAGCGCCTGCACAAGCGTGGCGACCTTCCGGGCAAATTCGGCGAAGTGCTGGTGCTCCCCGAGCCGAAGGGTGGACCTGCCGATCGCCTGCTGATAGTGGGGTTGGGAGCCCGCTCAGCCTTCGGTCGAAAGCAGTATCGCCGCGCGCTCGCAGCTGCAGTCGCAGCGGTCGGCCGTACTGGCGCACGCAGTGCGGTGAGCTATCTCTCGCAGGAAGACATTGCCGGCACCGATGACTACTATCGCGGCCGGACAGCTGCGGAAGTCGTGGGAGCCGCGCACTACCGCATTCCTGATCTGAAAACGTCGAAGAAGCCCCCCAAATCAGCCTTGCAGCGGTTCGGGATTGCCGTCTCGACGCGCACAGGCAAATCCGCCGCGCAGAGAGGGCTTGACCATGGCCAGGGGATTTTTGCGGGCATGAGCCTGACCCGTGACCTCGCCAATCTGCCGAGCAATGTGTGCACTCCAACGTACCTCGCTGCTGCCGCTCGGGACCTGGGTCGGAGCTACCGTTCCTTAAGGGTACGGATATTCGGTGAACCGGAGATCCGCCGTCTCAAGATGGGTTCCTTTCTGTCAGTGACTGCCGGCTCGGACGAGCCCGCAAAGCTGATCGTCATCGAATACCGTGGCGCCGCGCGCAGCAAACCCCCCGTCGCGTTGGTCGGCAAAGGCATCACCTTCGACACGGGCGGCATTTCATTGAAACAGCCGCCCGGCATGGACGAGATGAAGTTCGACATGACGGGGGCGGCCAGCGTCCTCGGGGCTCTGAAAGCCGTCGCCGAACTGAAGCTCCCCGTCAACCTCGTCGTCATTGTTCCCACCTGCGAAAACATGCCGAGCGGACGTGCCACCAAGCCTGGCGACATCGTCAAGAGCATGTCCGGTCAGACCATTGAAGTGCTCAATACCGATGCCGAAGGCCGTCTGATCCTGTGTGATGCCATCACCTATGTGCGCCGCTTCAAACCGGCGACCGTGATTGACGTTGCGACGCTGACGGGGGCCTGTGTCATTGCCCTGGGCGCACACTACAGCGGCCTGTTCAGCAACGATGATGATCTGGCGGGCGCACTCGGCGCTGCAGGCAAACGGGCGGACGATCGCGCGTGGCACATGCCCATTGCCGACGAATATGGTGACCAGCTCAAGAGCAACTTTGCAGACATGGCCAATGTCGGTGGCCGCGAAGGCGGTGCCATTACAGCGGCCTGCTTCCTGTCAAAGTTCGCACAGGGCCTGAAATGGGCTCACCTCGATATCGCCGGCACGGCTTACCTGACAGGCGCGCAAAAATCGAGTACCGGTCGCCCGGTGCCGATGCTGGTCGACTATCTGCTCAACTACCGTTGATGGCCTGAAGCATGCCAAGAGTCGATTTCTACGTGCTCGGTGACACCGGCACCCAGGCACAGCACCGGTATGCCTGTCGCCTGGCGGAACAGGCCTTCGAAGCCGGCACTCGCGTGTATCTGCGCACCGGCTCGTCCGCAGAGTCGCAGGTACTGGATGAGCTGTTGTGGACATTCAGTGACCGGACATTTCTGCCCCATGAAATCGCCTCGGGCTCGAGCCCGACACACCCGTTGATCGCGACCGTCATCGGCCATGAACCTGCGCCGGAGGGGTATCGCAAGCTGCTCATCAATGTTGCCAGCGATATCGCTGCCGACGCCGCCGACTTTGAGCAGATCGCGGAGGTCATTGATGGCGATCCGGTCCGGAAGCAAATTGCCCGTGAACGCTTCCGTCAGTATCGCGAACGCGGCTGGGCCCTCGAATCCCATACTGTTTGATCGGCCGAGCGACGGCCCGCGACTTTGACTCATGGATAAAACGTACTCACCTCGCGATATCGAACAGCGCTTGTATCAGCAGTGGGAAACCGCCGGATGGTTTGCACCCTCCGGACAGGGTACGTCGTACTGCATCATGATCCCGCCGCCCAACGTAACGGGCACGCTGCACATGGGCCATGCGTTCCAGCACACGCTGATGGACGCCCTCACCCGCTTCCATCGCATGGAAGGCAGCAACACGCTCTGGCAACCGGGTACCGACCATGCCGGCATTGCGACGCAGATGGTGGTGGAGCGCCAGCTGAATGCAGCTGGAACCAATCGCCGCGATATCGGCCGCGAAGCCTTTCTGGAGAAAGTCTGGGAGTGGAAGGGACAGTCGGGCGACACGATCTCGCGGCAGATGCGGCGCCTCGGCAATTCGGTTGACTGGACGCGCGATCGTTTCACGATGGATGCCGGTCTGTCCGCAGCCGTCACTGAAGTGTTTGTCGGACTGTTCGAACAGGGGCTGATCTATCGCGGCAAGCGTCTCGTGAACTGGGATCCGGTACTGCATACCGCTCTCTCGGATCTCGAAGTCCTGTCGGAAGAGGAGAAGGGCCATCTCTGGCATCTGCGCTATCCGTTGACCGACGACTCAGGGTATCTCGTAGTCGCCACGACGCGGCCCTGAAACGATGTTCGGCGATACCGCAGTGGCCGTGCATCCTGAAGATGAACGTTATCGCCACCTCATCGGTCGGCAGGTTCGCTTGCCGCTCACCGACCGGCTGATTCCAGTCATCGCCGATGAGTACGTGGAACGCGAGTTCGGTTCCGGCTGCGTCAAGATCACTCCCGGACACGATTTCAACGACTATGAAGTCGGCAAGCGGCACGCGCTGCCGCTGATCAATATCCTTGACTCGAGCGCCGCACTGAACGATGAGGTGCCGGAGGGCTATCGTGGCCTGGACAGGTTTGTTGCCCGCAAACGTGCGCTCGCAGAGCTCGAAGCGCAGGGACTGATCGACAAGATCGAACCGCATGCACTGAAAGTGCCGCGAGGCGACCGCAGTGGCGCTGTCCTTGAACCGTGGCTGACAGACCAGTGGTACGTGAAAATTGCGCCGCTCGCCGAGCCGGCCATCAAGGCCGTCGAAGACGGTCGCATTCGCTTCGTCCCCGACAACTGGAGCAAGACGTACTATCAATGGATGCACAACATCCAGGACTGGTGCATCAGCCGCCAGCTCTGGTGGGGACATCGCGTACCCGCCTGGTATGACGAAGCAGGCAATGTGTATGTGGCTCGCAACTTCTCGGATGCCCAGGCAGAAGCCCGCAACAAGCGCGGACAGAATGTCGTTCTCACCCAGGATGAGGACGTGCTCGACACCTGGTTCTCCTCGGCTCTATGGCCATTTTCGACGCTGGGCTGGCCGCAACAGACACCGGAACTCAAGACGTTCTATCCGACCAATGTCCTGGTCACGGGATTCGACATCATCTTCTTCTGGGTTGCCCGGATGATCATGATGGGCCTCAAGTTCACCGGCGAAGTTCCGTTCAGAGAGGTCTACATCACGGGTCTGATCCGTGACGAGAACGGCGACAAGATGTCGAAGTCGAAGGGCAACATCATCGACCCGCTCGATCTCATCGATGGCATCGACCTCGAGGCGCTGGTTGCCAAGCGCACCAGCGGCATGATGCAACCACACTTGCGCGATCGTATCGAGAAGGCAACGCGCAAGCAGTTTCCGCAGGGCATTCCGGCCTACGGCACCGATGCAGTGCGGTTCACGTTTGCAGCGCTCGCTACCATGGGCCGCGACATTCGCTTCGACCTTGGGCGTGTCGAAGGCTATCGCAACTTCTGTAACAAGCTGTGGAATGCCGCCCGCTTCGTCCTGATGAACACCGAGGACCAGGATTGCGGCACTGGCGGCCCCGTCGAGTTGTCGGTCACGGACCGCTGGATCCGCGCCAGGCTGGGAGCGACTGTCGAGGAAGTACGCGGACGCTTTGCCGACTATCGCTTCGATCTCGCAGCACAGGCGTTGTATGAATTCGCCTGGTATGAGTACTGCGACTGGTACCTTGAATTCACAAAGCCGGTCCTGCAGTCCGATCACTATTCTGACGCGCAGAAGCGCGGGGCCAGACAGACGCTTGTGCAGGTGCTTGAAGCCTACCTGCGCCTGGCTCATCCGTTGATGCCATTCGTCACTGAGGAAATCTGGCAGTCGGTCGCACGACTGGCGGGCCGCGTCGGTCCGACGGTGATGCTGCAGTCCTACCCTGTCCATCGTGAGTTCCCCGCAGATCCGGAGGCGGACGCTGCCGTTGCTGCCATCAAGGCAGCAGTCCTGGCGCCCCGCCAGATTCGCGGTCAGCTCGACGTTCCGCAGTCCCGCAAGGTTGTTGTTTACAAGATCAAAGGAGATCCGGTCGATGACGCATCTCTGTCTGCGAGTGTCGCTACGGTCAATGCCTTAAGCAATGCAGAGTTCGTGCTTTGGGACGAAGACGCCGAATTGCCCCCCTCCTCCATGGCCATCGTCGATGGACGCACCTACAAGGTCCCTCTTGAACAGCTAATCGACGATGTGGACGCGGAGCTTGGACGTATAGCTAAGCGCAAGGGGAAGGTTGCCCAGGAACTGGCCCGGTGCGAAGCCAAACTTGCGAACCCGAATTTTGCGGGGAATGCACCGCCAGAGGTGGTTGCCCAGGAACGGGACCGCATTGCCGCGTTCAGCAGTGAACTGGCTCAACTCGAAGAGCAGGCTGCCCGGGTCGCTTCGCTGCGGAAAGGGACCGGATCGCCATTGTGACTGCTTTACTGGCACTTGCCCGGAGTCGCGCTAAGGTCACCGCAGGTCAGGTTCAGGTAGAGTAACAAGCATGGACTCCCCAACACCTATTGGCTCTGCTCCAACTGCCGACGCCGCTGCGCTGACGGCCAACACTGTCCAGCAGCTGAATCGCATCATTCTCGGCAAAGAGCACCAGATCCGGCTCGGACTGGCCTGCCTGCTCGCGCGCGGACACCTGCTCATCGAGGACATTCCAGGCGTCGGCAAGACTACGCTGGCGCACGCGCTGGCACACGCGCTCGGACTTTCCTACCAGCGCATCCAGTTCACCAGCGACCTGCTGCCTGCGGACATCATTGGCGTATCGATATTTGACAGGAATACCAGTACGTTCCGCTTTCACAAAGGCCCGATCTTCTCGCAGCTGGTACTGGCAGATGAAGTGAACCGGGCTACGCCAAAGGCGCAGAGCGCGCTGCTTGAGGCCATGGAAGAGCAGCAGGTCACCGCGGATGGTCAGACCTATCCGCTCGCCGCTCCGTTCTTTGTGATCGCGACCCAGAATCCGTCCTACCAGATCGGCACCTACCCTCTACCCGAATCGCAGCTGGACCGGTTCCTGATGCGAATCGAGCTCGGTTTTCCCGATCCCGTGCTTGAACGGCAGCTGCTGCTCGGCCAGGACAGGCGCGACCTGCTCGCCCAGTTCTCTGCGACGATCACCCCACAGCAGCTTCTGATCCTGCAGAACGCCGTACCGAAAGTGCATGTCTCTGCAGCGCTGCTCGATTACGTGCAGGCGATCGTGCGCTATACCCGTGAAACACCCGCCTTCGAGGCGGGACTGTCGCCTCGGGCCGCCATCGGGTTGCTGCGTGCAGCGCAGGCATGGGCGCTGATCCAGGACCATGCGGGAGTCATCCCCGAGGACCTGCAGGCCGTGTTACCCGCAGTCGTAGGTCACCGGCTCAAGCTCAAGGATGACAGTACCTCGCGATCTCCCTCCGAGACCGGGCGCCTCGTCCTTGAGGCAGTCGCGGTTCCTTAAGTGGCCGTGATTCAGTCGCGTCCTTCGCCCCTGGCGCACCCGCATGCGCCGCTGGATGCGCAAACGCCAGGGCGAAGATCCGGATCCCGTCACGCTGACGTCCCGCCGCATCTACATTCTGCCGACCAGCCTTGGCAGCGTGTTCGCTGGAATGCTGTTCCTGATGCTGATGGGCGCCATGAACTATGCAAACAACCTGGCGCTGGGCCTCGCGTTTCTGCTTGGCTCGCTCGGGATCGTGGCCATGCATCACTGTCATCGCAATCTGGCGGGCCTGAAGCTCGGCAGTGCTACCACCGACCCCGTGTTTGCCGGGCAGCGCGCCCGATTCAGGATTGCCCTGGTCAATGTCGCCCGGCAGCCGAGGCCGGAGCTTGAACTTGCCCATGATGAGGTCACCTCGGCGCCATTGCGGCTGGACGTGGCGACACGCGAAGCAACTCGCGAAGTCGCCGAAATTGTTGTGCCGACGGAGCGACGAGGCCACATCAGGCTGGATCGATTCGAGATCAGCACCCGGCATCCATTCGGGCTGTTTCGCGCCTGGGCAGTGCTGCACATGAACCTCGAATGCATCGTCTACCCCCGCCCCGCAGAGCGCGGACTGAGCCCTCCCCCTGTCGAGACTGATGTAGGCGGTGCGCAAGACGGGCCGCATGGCGATGAGGAGTTCGCCGGGTTGCGTCCATTTCACGAGGGAGACTCGCCGCGGCGTATCGCATGGAAGGCCTATGCCCGGGGACAGGGTCTCCATACCAAACAATTTGCGGGCACAGCGGTCATCTCTCATGTGTTCGATTGGGACAGCCTCGTGGGGCTTGGCCCCGAAGGGAGGCTGTCGCAACTCTGCCGCTGGATCCTCGACGCCCATGCCGTTGGCAGGGCTTATGGCCTGAAGTTACCCGGCGTCGCCATTGAGCCGAATGTCGGTGACGCTCACCGGCAGCGTTGCCTGACGGCGCTTGCGCTGTTCCCTGGAAGTTGATCCATGCGCATCCACGTCAACCGGCTCGACGACCCAACGCAGCGCCTGCTGTGGGTGCTGGGCGCGCTTGGCGTCGCGCTGCTGCCGCACGTTGCCAACGTACCCCTATGGATCGTGTTGTTTGCCGCGGCAACGGCAGTCTGGCGACTTTCCGCCCAGATTCAGGAATGGCGCCTGCCACCCAGATGGCTGAGGATCCTGATCGTCATTCTCGCTGTTTTCAGCATTCTCGCCGGCTTCCGCACACTCAACGGCCTCGAGGCCGGTACCGCGTTGCTTGTCCTGATGGCCGCCGTGAAGCTGCTGGAGACCAAGGACACGCGAGATCTGACTGTGCTGCTGTTCATCTCTTACGTCCTGCTGTTTGCCGCGTTCCTGTACAACCAGAGCCTGCTGCAGCTGCCGTACATGATCATAGCGGTGTGGCTGCTTACGGCGACGCTGATGCGCACCCACCAGAGCACCGCTCGAATGCCGATGCGAGAGGCGCTTGGCATGACGGCCCGGATGCTGGCGATGTCAGTGCCGGTCGCCATAGCATTTTTCCTGTTGTTCCCACGCCTTCCCGGTCAGTTCTGGGCGTTGCCCGCACGCGCTGGAGCAACCTCGGGCATCAACGACGAGATATCGCCGGGAGACGTTTCGGAGTTGAGCCTGTCGCCCAGCATCGCTTTCCGCGTGGCCTTCGTCGGTTCCCTGCCTCCCCCTGCTGAACGCTATTGGCGGGGTGTGGTGCTGCACGACTTTGACGGCCGCACCTGGCGCAGGACCCGCGGGCGATTCTCTACCACGCCAATCGTCGAGGCCGCCGGACCGGAGTACGACTATCGGGTGACGCTCGAACCCAACAACCGCAATTGGTTGTTCGCACTCGACCTGCCCACCCGGCCACCCGCCTCACGGGCATTCCCTTCCTATGATTTCCAGCTCATTTCAGCCGAAACCATTTCTGCACCCGTCTCCTATCGCGTGCGCTCGCATACCAGCTATACGATGCGAGGCGAATTGCCGCTCACGCAGCGATCAACTGACACTGCGCTGCCTGCCGAACGAAATCCCCGCACTCGCGCGCTTGCGGAATCATTGCGGGCACAATATCCAGACACCCGCGATCTCGTCAAAGCGGTGCTGCAGAAGTTCACGGACGAGGAGTACTTCTACACGCTCGAACCTCCGCGACTCGAGGCGGACTCCGTCGATGATTTCCTCTTCAATACCCGTCGCGGCTTCTGCGAACATTTTGCGTCGGCATTTACTGCATTGATGCGCGCGGCGGGAGTACCTGCTCGAATCGTCGCCGGATACCAGGGCGGCCAGTACAACCCGATGGGTGACTATCTGATCGTGCGCCAGTCGGATGCTCACGCGTGGTCGGAAGTCTGGATCGACGGCAGCGGCTGGGTACGCGTGGATCCGACCGCTGCGGTCGCGCCCCAACGAATCGAACAGGGTCTGGCAGCGGCAGTACCCGAAGATGAACCGGTGCCGGGGCGATTTTTTGGCGGGAGCAGGCTGATCCTGAACGTGCAGCTCGCCTGGGATGCACTGAATGCAGCCTGGCAGAACAACGTGGTCGAATATGACGACGATCTGCAGCGCTCCTTGTTTGCAAGCCTCGGCATTGACGATGTCGATTGGCGCACGCTGGGCTTGTTGCTGGCCGTAGCCCTGGGCACATTCTTTGTGAGTCTGTCTGCATGGCTGGCGTGGCGGTTCAAACCCGACGCCCGGGACCCCGTCTATCAGGTCTACGCGCTGCTATGTCGCAGACTGGGCCATGGAAATCTGCTGAAGCACCCCCATGAAGGGCCTGTCGACTACCTGACACGGGTCGGCAACGCACGCCCGGAGCTGCGCAAGGACCTTGATGAACTGCGCGCCTTGTATGTCAGCCTGCGTTATGGCCCGCTACCCGTCCCGGCACAACTCAGCCGTTTCAGGTATCTGGTGAATCGTCTGAGACTCTGACTCAATACTCAAGGATGCCGCGTTGATCGTATTTTTTCTCCTGATCATCGCGGCGCTGGCAACCGCCGCCTGGCTGACGCTGGAACCGTCGATCATCAGACGGCGGCGCAAGGCGCTGATGAACGGTCGTTCTCCCGCCATCTGGCATGACTGGATCGCAACGCACGTACCCGCCTTTACCAGCCTTCCTCCTGGCATCAGGGAACGTGTACTTGGCCTGACCAGGATATTCGTACGCGAAAAGCGCTTTGTCGGCTGCAACGGCCTCATCGTCACCGACGAGATGCGCGTCGTCATTGCCTTTCAGGCCAGCCTGCTGGTCGTGAATCGACCGGGCATTCCGCTCGTCAATCTCTACGACGAACTTAAGGCAATCCTGCTCTACCCTGCCGCATTCATCGTCGAAGAGACGCGCCACCATGGCCACGGACTGGTCACGACCGGACGCAGGGCACTCTCTGGACAGGCGTGGGAGGCCAGACGCATGATTCTCTCGTGGGATGACATCGAGCATCCAAACGAGGCCAGCAACGTTGTGCTGCACGAGTTCGCGCACTACCTTGACATGGAGAACGACGCGATGGATGGTGCCCCGGCGCTGCAGAACGCGCCCGCCTACGCGCGCTGGTCGCAGGCTTTCTGGGAGGAATACCACCGGCTGCACCTGGACCTGCAGGCAGGGCGGCCGACACTGCTGGATCCCTACGCCGCCACCGAACCTGCCGAATTCTTTGCGGTGGTGACGGAACTCTTTTTCGAACGACCCGGGCAGCTGCTTGCACAGCACCCAGGGCTGTACGAGCAGTTGAAGGGCTACTACAAGCTGGATCCCGCTGTCTGGCCGGCGACCTGATGCGATGCCGTACGTGTTGCGGGCAAGCCCTGCACTTCAGGCGAATCCGTCAGCCTTTCCGCCGTAACGCTCCTGCCGTTGTCCACCTGATACGGAACGACATCGAACAACTCGCCCTGTAGCAGTGCCGACTGCACATCCCGCCAGAATGCCGCAGTCAGCAACGCCCTGTGGTGCATCAGAAACACCTCGCGCTGCGCGCCCGTAAATGACAGAAACTCGATGAAGGTTTCCGGAAAGACGTCATCGTCATTGACGTAGAACCAGGGCTCACTCCGCATTTCATCCTCATCGTCGCGAGCAACCGGCATCTCCCGGAAGCGGCAGGCAGTCACCGGACAGAGTTCATCGTAGTCATAGAAGATGACCCGACCATGCCGCGTCACACCGAAGTTCTTGAGCAGCAGGTCGCCCGGAAATACGTCGGTGCAGGCCAGATCACGGATGGCGCGACCGTACTCGAGCACCGCAGCGTTGGCTGCCACGTCGTCCGCCGTTCGCAGGTACACATTCAGCGGGATGACACGGCGCTCAACGTAGACATGCTCCAGCACGACGAACTCATCATCGATGTGCACGGCTGAGGATGCTTCGCGTTCAAGCTCCTCGAGTACCGCCGCTGAAAACCGGTTGCGAGGCACTGTGAGCCGGCGGAACTCTTGCGCGTCCACCAATCGTCCTGCCCGGTCGTGTTTGAACACGAAGTTGTACTTGTCCATGACCTCTTCCCGGGTCACCTGCTTCTGCACGGGAATGCGGTCGCGGATGACCTTGAAGATCACATCGAGCGACGGGAGCGTGAAGCAGATCATGACGAGACCTCGCTCGCCAGTCGCATGCACGAACCGATCGCTGGACGTCGCGAGGTGATGCATGAGGCTACGGTACCGCTCTGTCTTGCCCTGCTTGGCACGCCCCAGCACGGTAAACAGTTCGCCGACCGGCTTGCCCGGCATCAGCGTATGCAGGAACTGGACGGCATCCGCGACACGCTCCAGGTCGACATGAAAGTACGAGCGCGCGAAACTGAACAACACGCTGAAGTCCGCTCGGGTCAGCATGACCTTGTCGACCACCACACCATTGGCAGTGTTCTTCAGCGCAAGTGCGAGCGGCACCAGGGCATCATCCGTGCGAATGCGCGCGATCACATACCCCCTGCTCAGCTGGTAGAAGACTGCCCCCAATACCTCGATGCTGGCCTCTTCAGGCTCGAAGTTCAGGGCCGCGAGGCATTCGCGGGTGGCGCGATCGACGTCGGCCACGCTGGCGTCGAAGTCCACCCACCCGGTCTCCAGGGTTACCGACTCCAATAACGGCCGAACGACATCGTCAAGCCAGTCCTGGCCGCTGAAAGTCAGTGTGTCGTGAACGCTGACGATATTCGCCAGCGGGTCAAGGTCCGTCGCCACGAACTCGATGTCGGAAGCGACGCCAACCGTGGCAAACAGTCGCCTCGACACTGAACTGAAGAACGTCTTGCAGAACTCGTTATCCGGCAGCCCGCCTATCAGATGGGCGAACTGCCGCTTGACGTCGCTCCAGAACGTGTTGTCCTGCGACTCGGCACCGCTGAAAAGACGCATCTCGCGGACGGTCTCGTTGACGTGCGCATCGTAGAGTTCGATTCGCTCTACAGCATCCCGTTGGCTCTCACGCCACTCGCGCCGGGCGAACCGCCCCGGTGCCCGGCGCGTGATCTCCTGAAAGGCGGCGTTGTAGCGGAGAAACGCTTCACAGATCAGCTGTGCCGCGTGGCCGGTGCGCAGTGCGTACGCAAATGCCGACGTGACCGGCCCAGGCTCGCGCACCGTCGCACGAGGACTGCTGTTCTGCAACGCACTGATGGGGCGCACGCTCATCCCGTAGCGCTCAGGAATTGTTCGGCTTCAGTGCTGTTTGTCAGCGCCGTCAGCGAAGACGTTCCTGACGTAATCGTCTGCGTGACGTCGTCGAAATACCCGGCTCCCACTTCCCGTTGATGCTTCGTCGCCGTATACCCGAGCGATTCGGCGGCGAACTCCGCCTCCTGCAAGGCCACGTAGGCACTCATCTGCGACTCGCGGTAACCCCGTGCGAGCGTGAACATCGAATAGTTGAGCGCGTGGAACCCTGCCAACGTAATGAACTGGAAGCGATAGCCATACGCAGCCAGCTCGCGCTGGAACTTTGCGATGGTCGCGTCATCCAGCTTGCGCTTCCAGTTGAAAGACGGCGAGCAGTTGTAGGCGAGCAGCTTGCCCGGGAATTCGCGGTGAATCCCTTCCGCGAAGCGCTTTGCTTCGTCGAGATCGGGCTTGCCGGTCTCGCACCAGATCAGGTCTGCATAGGGTGCATATGCCAGACCCCGGTCGATCGCCTGATCAAGCCCCGCGTGGACATGAAAGAAACCTTCCGCGGTTCGTCCTTTGGCCTTGTCGATGAAGCGACGATCGCGCTCGTCAATATCGGCCGTCAGCAAATGGGAAGATTCGGCATCCGTGCGTGCGATCAGCACCGTCGGTACATCACAGACATCGGCAGCCAGTCTGGCAGCCACGAGCTTCGCGACCGCTTCCTGGGTGGGCACGAGCACCTTGCCCCCCATGTGGCCGCACTTCTTGGCCGATGACAGCTGGTCCTCGAAGTGCACTCCCGCAGCACCCGCTTCGATCATCGACTTCATCAACTCGAACGCATTCAGCACGCCGCCGAAGCCTGCTTCGGCATCCGCGACGATGGGTTGCAGCCAGTCAATCGAGTTGTTGCCTTCGGCGTGGTGGATCTGGTCTGCCCGCAGCAATGTGCTGTTGATCCGGCGCACCACATCCGGAACGGAATTCGCGGGATACAGGGACTGATCGGGGTACATGGCGCCCGCGAGGTTCGCGTCTCCAGCCACCTGCCACCCTGAAAGGTAAATGGCCTTCAGACCCGCGCGCACCTGCTGCATTGCCTGATTGCCCGTCAGTGCCCCCAGCGCATTGACGAAAGGCAGCTCGCGCAAGTGATTCCACAACTTGTTGGCGCCATGCCGGGCCAGTGAATGTTCAACATGGACCGTACCTCGCAATCTGACGACGTCGGCAGCGGTGTAGGGCCTGCGAACGTTCTGCCACCTCTGGCCGTTCTTCCAGGTTGATTGCAGCTCGGTGGTGGTCGATGGTGTGTGCACGCGAAATACTCCTCGGTTCAACAATCAAGTCATCAATTCAACAAGTTGGGTACCGGAGCCGGACCTGCGCCAGGTCCCGTCCCGCAACCTTGTGAAATGTAGTGTAGACATTCAGCACGCTTTAATTTGACTTCTAAAACTTCACACTGTTAATTTCACAACTTGTTTCACAGCCCTGACGGAACAAGTCATGACCGACATCGGACGCAAGAGTCACCTGCTTGGCACGAAGCTGAAGTCGCTGCGCAAGCGCAATGGCCTGACGCTGGAAGAGCTGTCCGCGCGCTGCATCCAGCACGATCCCGCCACTGCACCGTCGGTGTCGTATCTCAGCATGATCGAAAGTGGCAAACGCTCGCCTTCGGAATATGTACTGGCGCTGCTCGCCTCGGTATTCCAGAAGGAGCCGGCGTGGTTTCTGGATGAGAATTCGGTACCGGAACCCGCACCGGCGCCCACAAGGCAGCGCGCGGTACCGCAGATGCCGATGGAGCCGGGGTTTCTCTTTACGAAACGTCTGCTGGAAGCCGCGATACCCGAACTGCTGTCGCAGACCGGCACCACAGGCCAGCAGTTCGCGCACCTGCTCATTCGCTCGCACCAGGAGCTGTCACGCAACGACTTTCCGGATCTTGAGCGTGCCGCCGAAGGCGTCGGTGATCGCCGCTTTCCGTTGACAGTCGATGACCTGCTGCATTTGTGCCGACGGCATGGGCTTGAGCTGCGCTGGTTCGACCGCAAGCCGCTGCTGGCCCGGGACAACGACAGCGAAGTCCGCAGCGTCGTCCGCTCGTTTTTCGAAGCTCCGGGACGCATCTACCTCAATCGTGCACTCAAGGACGATCCCGCCCGCCTCAAGTTCGACCTGGCTTCGCATATCGGCCACAAGGTGCTTCACGGCGGCGATGGACTGAAGTCGCCACATGCCACCGGCGGCGAAATCGGTGGCAGCCCGCGGGGGGTGAGCAGCTCCAGCGGCATGAACGTCAACGATGCGCTGCATGCGTGGCGTGATTTCGAGTGCAGCTTCTTTGCGGGCGCACTGCTCTGCCCCAAGGCGCCGTTCAGGCGTTTTCTTGCGCGAGAACGCTATCGCGTCGAGGCCGGTCGGGCACTGGCGCTGACTCCTGCTGTCATCATGAGGCGCATGACCAAGGTATCGCCGTATCCGCACTGGCACTTCTTCGATGCCTATCCGCCCGGATACCTGCGGGCCGTGTACCGTGGCAATGGCATTCCGCTGCCGTGGGGGAATCTTGCTCGAGTCCCCGATCCCTGCCCCAACTGGGCCGTGTTCCGCATGATCGATGATGATCGAACGGAATCAGGATCGCAGATTTCAGTGCTGCGGGATGGCGAGCGCTCGCTGCTGTACTGCTGCCATTCCGTCCGCACACGCGACATGGCCGGCAACACACACGTCCTGTCCGTCGGAATCGATCTCGCACCCGCCCTTGAATCAAACGGTGTCGATGCAACCGCAGTGATCGACAGTATCGCTGCAGAGTGTCTGCGCCGCGGTGGCCAGGCAAAGCTGCCGAAGAGCGTACTGGAACCTTTGCGAACCGTCTCTCGGGTTCTCAATATTGCCTGGGTCGAAGACGCGCTGTCTGCGCCTGCACGGATGATCTGCCCCCGCAGCAGCGCCTGCCCGCGGGCTGGACGGTGCGAAGGCGCACATCCGTCGCGAGCACGCGAGATCACCGACGTGCGAGCCGAAATTCTCGGGAACCTGTCAGGCTAGGCGACTCAGTTCAGCAAAGCTGCCCGCTTGACGCGCGGGTCGCCTGCATGCCCGCCGTCGGCATGCCTCGCCCTCAAAAAGTCAGGCAGATCTTCCCGAAATGTTTGCCGGATTTCTCGAGGGCGAAAGCCTCCGCGAGGGTCTCGAGACCAAAGACCTTGTCCACGACAGGATGCAGCCCCGTGGCATCGATGGCGCGAATCATGTCCTGCTGGTGGCGGCGACTGCCGACGATCAGGCCGTGCAGCCGCGCCTGCTTGCGGAACAGCATCGCTGTCGGCACTTCGCCACTGATGCCCGTCAGTACGCCGATCAGCGAGATGTGACCACCGATGCGAACCGCTGCGATGGACTGCGGCAATGTTCCGGGTCCCCCGACTTCAATGACGTGGTCAACGCCTCGTCCGGCTGTCCAGCGAGTCACCGCTTCGCCCCATTCAGGGGTCGTACGGTAATTGATCGTATGGTCTGCTCCAAGAGCACGGATCCGTTCCAGTTTCTCGTCAGACGAAGACGTGGCGATGACCGTCGCTCCCATCTGCTTCGCGAACTGCAAGGCGAAAATGGAAACCCCGCCAGTGCCAAGGACCAGCACGGTGTCACCCGCCTTGATCCCGCCGTTGACGACCAGCGCCCGCCATGCCGTCAGGCCAGCACATGTCAGCGTCGCCGCTTCGGCATGACTGAAGCCCTTTGGAATGTGCGTGAATGCGGTCGCCGAGCGTACGACCACCTCGCAGGCATACCCATCGATACCGTCGCCCGGCACGGTGGAAAAATCGCCCACCTCGGGTGGACCGTCCTGCCATTGCGGAAAGAAGCACGAAACGACCGAGTCTCCCACCGCAAACTCAGTGACACCCTGGCCGACAGCCTCGACGATCCCCGACCCGTCAGACATGGGAATGCGTCCGTCGGCTGCCTTGATCCTGCCGGTCACGACACCATAGTCATGAAAATTGAGTGAGCTTGCGTGCACGCGGACGCGAATCTCACCGGCAGCCGGCGCACCAGGATCGGGAATCTCGACAAGTTCCAGACGTTCGAGTCCGCCGGGTGCACGCAGCTTTACTGCTTTCATACCATGGTTCCTCAGAATGGAATCCTGCCACTCACGATATCCCACCACAGCCGCCAGTCACCCATGAAACTGAATCCGGGGTACTTGAACGTCGCAGGCCTGTTGTGTTCGAAAAAAAAATGCCCCACCCAGGCAAGCGCGTAACCCTGGATCAGCGCCACGACCACGAACCACCACATCAGCGTAACCAATGCAGCGACAAGCAGGGCTAGTGCAATGCTCGTGCCCACGAAGTGCAGCCGGCGGGAAACGCGGTTTGCATGTTCGCTGAGATAGAACGGATAGAAGTCGGCAAACGAGTTGAAGCGCTTTTGACCGCTCATGCAGAGTGCACCAGCTCATGGTGTTCGACAACCGGGAATGGATCATAGAAGTGATGCAGCAGCGCCCTCCACTTCTGGTACTCCCCTGAGTTCCTGAACCCGACCGTGTGATCCTCGAGTCTTTCCCATCTCACGAGCAGAAGATAGCGGCTGCGAGTCTCGATGCACCGCTGCAGTTCGAGTGACAGGAAGCCCGGCATTGAGGAAATGACTTTCTGCGCCTCGCCAAACGCCACTTCGAAATCAGCCTCGTGGCCCGGTTTCACGCTCAGCTGTGCAGACTCAAGGATCATCGTACATCCCGGGCGCGACGCGCCACGTGCTAAGGCGTGACCACAAGATTCCGGAAATGCGCGACCGTGCCGGGTCCAATCCACAAGGCGACGGCTCCCGCGATGGACGCCCCCGACTTGACGTCGTTCACCAGCAACACTGGCTGCGATTGGTCGTGCACATAGAGTCGAGCCTGCGTACCGCGGACCTCGATCCGGATCGTTGTCCAGGTGTCGGGAACCAGATCCACGTACGCCTCGTAGCGAGACGGTGTCTCCCGCCGCAAGCGAGACCAGGTCCACTCGGGATGGGAGATGTACTGCACCGCATGGTTGCGCCGTTCCTGATCCTCCGCGCGCCCGTTCGTCGGTCGAAGGTAGAAGGCGTCGTACGCCTGCGGCCCCGTTGGGTTGCGGTCGGCCTGCAACCGGAACGCGATGCCGACGAAGCCGCGAGCGCCGGGGTACGATCCCTCGACTGGCGCGCCGGCCACTTCCACTTCGATGACGCCGTTCGAGAACTCCAGGCCTTCGATTCGCGCGAATGCCTCCGGTTCCATCGTGCCAGCCAAGTATTCCGGTCGACGAACGACGTCGGGCGCCAAGGCGACTGCGCACTGCCCGCTTGCCCTTGAATGTCACAACGTCAACAGTCGTGTTGTGGGTGCTCAACACATCAGTTGAGTTCAGCGGGTAGCGGATCACTTGACCGAACGCGGCGCCCGCCACGACAACTCCCGCGGGGCCGACGAGCAGGACGGCTAGCAACCGGATCACGGCGGTGGGTGCGATGAGTGGACGCATCAACTGCCTTTGTCAAACACAACCCGCCAGCGGTTCGGTGCCTCAAGGCGCCAGATTGAATTGAATCGGCCAGTAATCTTGCCGCTGCGGTCGCGCACGGGACCCGTACTCAAGGCCAGCGTCCCGGACTCCAGCACTTCAACCTGGTCTGGCTCCCATGAAAACGGCGCTTCCGGGGCAGCAAAGAATTTTGTCCACTCTTCGATGACTTTGCCCTTACCACGCAAGGCGGTCGTGCCACTGAAGAAGATCGCTTCGTCGGAGATGAATTCACCGAAAGCCGTGAGATCGCGATCCTGCATCGTGCGCAGCAAAGGCCAGCTCTGCAGCCCATACCTGTTCCATGGCTGACACGGGCGCTGCAGACGCAGGCATGGCCAGCATCATTCCAAGCGCTGCAATCTGCATGACTATGCTGGCTCTGTTCATGGCAATGACGTGTTCCACTCAAGGCGCTTATTGCCACCCATGGCTCAGCGCTTCTCAGGCGGCACGATCAGCTCATTCGGGTCCCGGTAGGTCTCTTCGTTCGGCAGCTTCGAGGTCACTCCGCCTCCTTCCATTTTGATGTAATTGTTGTTCTCGGTGCAGGCGAAGTGGTGGATTCGCATGTCCGGCGTTTTGGTCAGATCGACCTTCTGCGACCCGAAGATCAGATGCCAGGGTTTCTGCAGGTTTACCGGATCGTAAACTGTCATGCGCGCTTCGAGCAGGCCTTGAGCGTTCTTTCTGATCAATTCGACCGTCTCGGTCTGGTCGCTGTAGTGCGGTTCGCCCCGGTTCCAGGTGCCGGGCTTCAGGCTGACGGTATGCACCACCAGCGTGTCGCCATCCCAGAAGCCGATGGAGTCACCTTCCCAGAAGGGATAGCGGTCGGCTTCCGGCACGTGGGCGCGACCGTCGGTATAGATACGCCGGACTTCGCTGTTGAATTCGTTGATCATCCAGGTCTGATTTGGCGTCGGGATAAACTCGCGCAGGAATGGCTCCGTGTACCAGCGCGGAAATCCGGCTGGCAGGCACTCGTAGGTGTAGTCCCACGCAATCCCCTTGGATGACTGGATCACAGCCACGACCAATGCTTTCTCCCCCTCGGGTGTCAGCACCGGTCGTTCCGGCCACGGAGTGTTCGCAGGCAACGGCGGCTGTCGGGGAATTCCCGGCGGGAGGACCTTCAGGCCCTCACTCTCGTTGTAGCTGAACACAGGCACACCCCAACCATACGCGAGACCGATCGAGCTCCACCCGAGAAAGGCTCCAGGAAGGGAATCGGCAGCAGTCCAAAGCCCGGTCCAGTCGGGGACGGTCATGGGCGTGAGCTTTTTTCCATTCTTCGCCGCAGCCTTCAGCGCCTCGTAGTGCGACGTGGAGTTCTGAAAGCTCGCGCCCTTCCATTCGTTCCATCGCCCCTGCTGCGTCGACCATGTTGCCGGTGCGGACTGAGCGGCAGCTACGAGCGGTCCGGCAAGGGCCGCCATCAGCACGATCAATGACGCTGGATTCATGTTTGACCTAAGCACTGTGTACGACCCCGATGCCTCTTTGATTCGCGTCCACCTTGACGATCGTCAGAGGCGGAGGACCGGAAGAATATACGTGCCTATGCGCCTAAGCCAGCGCTGAAAACGTGCGACTGATGAGCATCATCATCGCAACCTCGCCATCCAGCTAGGTCCCGCATTGCTGGCACCTCATGACTTACGAATGTCAATCCGGTTATTCCGCCGATTTCACGAGAAAAGCGCATTGAAGCCGCTGATCGACAGGCATCAATCTGTACTGAGCTTGCTTTAATGTACATACGAAAAATAGAATGGACATCGAGTTTGACGCGGCCAAGGACCGGGCCAACCAATCCAAGCACGGGCTTTCGCTGGCACAAGCCTTCGAGATGAATTGGGACTCGATGCTCGTGCGCCCGGACAGCCGACGCGACTACGGCGAGGGACGCGAAATCGGCTACGGATTGTTTGGTCTTCGCCTGTGCTGCGTGGTGTTCGTCCGGGTCGCAGATGACAGATTGAGGATCGTGAGTTTTCGCAAAGCGAATGCGAGAGAGATCAAGGCATATGAAGAAGCGACGAATCATCCGGCCTACCGCGCGTGAAGAGCGTGCCATCAACGCCGGCATCGCCAGCGACCCGGATACCTACGAGTTGACTCCAGCCGAGTTTGCAGAACTCCGTCCCTTCCGCCGCGGACGCCCCAAGGCCGAAGCGCCGAAAGTCCCAGTCACCGTTCGCCTGGACCCCGACATCGTCGCCTTCTTCCGCGAAAGCGGTCGCGGCTGGCAAACGCGATTGAATGATGCGCTCTCCGCATATGTCGGCAGGCAGCGAAAGAAAGCGTGACGAAAGCCTAATGCAGGGACTGCTCGATCTCGCACCTAGTCAAAGAGTTGTGGCGGTCCCGCGCCCGAATCGAAGTCAGATTCATCTCTTGTAAACATCTGGATCGAAGATTTCCATCAAGCGATCAGGGTTGGCCAGCTTCTTGAAACCGAACTGCGCGTACAGGCCATGCGCATCTTTGGTAGAAAGCATGAAGCGCCTGAGTCCCTTCAGATCAGGATGGCTACGGATCAATTCCAGCATACGCTTGGCGAGACCTTTCCCTCGATGAGCTTCGACAACATAGACATCTGCCAGGTAAGCAAAAGCAGCCTTGTCCGTGACAACGCGCCCGAACCCCACCTGCACGTCGCCGTGAAAAATGCCGACACATAGCGAGTTCAGGATGGCCCGCTCGACGACTTCGATCGGCACGCCAGATCCCCAGTAGCTGCTCGTCAGAAATGCGTGGATTGCCTTGACGTCGAAGCGTGTCTTGTCGGTTGTGAATGTGTAGTCAGTTAATGACATGAAGTGTGAGCGGATCGAGAAGGCGGGCATTGCGGTCACCGAATCAATCGTGTGACCAGTCGCGTGAACGATGTGTCCAATCTGCCCAATTGGGCTGGCAACAGCAAGTTCGGTGGGCCGAGCGTCTGCAATGGCCACCTTTCCCATCCGCGGGACGGACATAGGGGAGTGGTATGGCCGACAGGTGGTGACGCGCCGCCACACCTACCTAGATGGCACTCCCTGGCTAGAGCACGTGATACCGGTTGCCGGGAGCAGCGAGCCGGACCAGGCCTCGCGAGTAACGCATGAGCTCCTGATGCCCAAATGTCGGCGGGCACCAATTCTTTGCCGCGGCACCGAGCTTTCCAACAACAACCGGCCAGACCGCTCCCCTGTGCACATCCGGACGTATCACCAACTTCAATCTCAGTCGGTGCTACCAGCGTTGCATTGCGACCTGCAGTATCGCTGACAGCTTGGAAGTAACAGGTCAACCAACGCTTCTCCAGGCCGGCACGGCCTCACAGCGAAATCTCAGCGCTCAAGATGCTGCTTCCAGAACGCGAGCGTCCGCTCCCACGACAGTTTCGCAGCAGCCTCGTTGTAACGCGGCGTGGAGTTGTTATGGAAGCCATGCTGCGTGCCTTCGTAGAAGAACACCTGATAGGGAGTCTTGTTGGCCTTCAGTGCTGCCTCATAGGCAGGCCACATCGTGTTGATCCGCTCGTCCGTCGCGGCGTAGTTGATCAGCAGCGGTGTCTTCACTTTCGCCATATCTTCTGCGGCGGGTGCCGCCCCGTAGTACGGCACCCCTGCGGCGAGATCTGTGCCCATTGCAACTGCCAGGTTGTTCACCATGCCGCCGCCCCAACAGAAACCGGTCGCACCGAGCTTGCCATTCGACTGCGCATGCGCCTTCAACCAGCGCGCGCTGTTCACCATGTCCTGCCGCAGCTTTGTCTGATCCAGCTTCGCCTGCAGTTCACGACCCGCATCGTCATTGCCGGGATAGCCGCCGACCGGCGCGAGACCATCCGGCGCCAGCGCGAGAAAACCTGCAACGGCCGCACGCCGCGCGACGTCTTCAACGTACGGGTTCAGGCCACGATTTTCATGAATGACCAGCACGGACGGAAACGGACCTGTGCCAGCGGGCGTCGCGAGATAGCCGCGCATCTTTCCCGATGTACCGCCCGGCGACGCATAGTCCACATACAATCCCTTCATGCGCTCGTCGGTAAACGAAATCGTCTGCGCCTCGGCATAACGGGGCATCAGCGCCTGCGCCATGACCAGCGCAGAACCACCGACTACGCTCATCACCGTGGCGCGACGGAAGAACTCGCGACGGTCAATTTGCCCGTGACAGTATTCGTCGTAGAGGTCATACACCTTCTGATCGATGTGCTGCGACTGAACTTGCGGCTGCTCGACTCTGGACTGCGTCATCGCTGTGGCTCCTGAAAAATGACACCGGGAACGCATCAACTGGACGAGGCTTGCATCCCGCAACGCAACGCGTACGAGACGCTTCCCCAAAGACTGGCGCCGAATATAGGACGCTCGCTGCCCCGGGAACAACAATCGCAACGTGAAGATTTCAGAAGATCGTCGGCAGCAATCGCAGCCGCCAGACAGCGCGACCAGATTCCTGAACGAATCCTGAACAGGCGAGCCGCCATGAACTTCAGGACGGGTTCCGGGCACTGCGGGCCGCAATCACCAGCAACCAGCCGCCGCCTGCAAACAGAATCACAAGCGACAGTAACGATAGCCGCGAACTTCCGGTGAACAGCGCCGTAATGCCCATCAGAAACGGCCCGATGACTGAAGCGAACTTTCCCATCATGTTGTAAAAACCGAAAAACTCGCCCGGACGGTCAGCGGGGATCAAACTGCCGAAATACGAACGGCTGAGGCTCTGGATGGCGCCCTGTACGAGGCCGATCGCAATGGCAATGCCGTAGAACTCGCGCACGTCAGCTCATGAACGTGGCCCAGATCGTCACCAGCGCATACACGGCGATACCGATGAAGATGCCCGCCAGCGAACTGGTTCGCTGCCCCAGCCAGCCGAAAAACAATGCGGCCGGGAACCCGACGAACTGCGTGACCAGCAACGCGACTATCAGGCTGTCGGTCGGAAAGCCAAGCGCCAGAGCCGTAGTCAACCGCCATCTTCATGATGGTATTCACGCCATCGATGTACAGCCAGTACGCCAGCAGGAACATCAACAGCGCGCGATACTTGCGGATCTCATGGAAGGTTCTGACAAGCTGCGCCACGCCTTCCTTGATTGCTTTTGCCGCACCGGGATGCGGCGATCCCGAGCCGCTCGTGCACGAACAGAAACACCGGAATTGCGAACAACGCCCACCACAGCGCGACCATCTGGAACGACAACCGCACTGCTTCCGTCGCCGAAGCCAGATCGAACTGCGCGGGATTCAGCGTCATCCACACGTTGATCGCGAACAGCACGCCACCACCCAGGTATCCAAGGCTGTAGCCAAAGCCCGAAACCACATCGAGTTGATCCCGTGGCGCGACATCGATCAGCAACGAATCGTAGAAGATCATCCCGCCCCAGAAACCGACGGACGCGCCGACATACAGCAGCCCCGCCCATTGCCATGCGCCCTGCTCGACGAAATAGAGAGCAGCGGTCATGACCACTCCCATCGCCGTGAACACCGCCAGAAACCGGATCCTTGCGCCGCCGCGATCGGCGATGGCACCCAGCAATGGCGCCAGGATGGCAAGGACGAAACTCGCCGTGCCGTTCGCAATACCCAATCGAAAGGTACTGAGCGTCGCTTCCGCTCCCGAACTCCAGTACTGCCGGAAGAATATCGGGAAGAAACCCGCCATCACCGTTGTGGCAAAAGCGGAGTTCGCCCAGTCGAACAAAGCCCACGCGAACACGGGGCGGTGACGAAGAACGGCAAAGGAAGACATGAGTGGAAGTGAACCGTGATACGTGATATGTGATGCGCGAGACGTACAGGATGGCGATACTGCCATGAACTCCCGTCGTCTCGGCGTTTCACGCTTCACGGCACGGGCTACGCTGCACTCGCCAAATGCTCTCGAGTGACACGGAAGTCGAGGTCGGGCCAGCGCTCGATGGTGAGTTGCAGATTCACCCTCGTCGGCGCGAGGTAGACCGGGGCGCCAGAATGGTCCGTCGCCAGGTTGTCATGGGCCTTTGCGCGGAAATCCGCAAATTTCTTCGCGTCCTGGCCATACACCCAGCGGGCGGTGTAGACGTTGACGGCGTCGAACGTGCATTGCACGCCGTACTCATCCTGCAACCGGAACGCGACGACATCGAACTGCAAGGGTCCTACCGCGCCGAGAATCAGATCGTTGTTCCGCAGTGGGCGGAAGACTTGCGTGGCACCCTCCTCGCACAGCTGATCAAGCCCTTTCTGCAGTGCCTTCATGCGCAGCGGATCCTTGAGCACCACACGGCGGAACATTTCCGGCGCAAAGTTTGGAATGCCGGTGAACGTCAGCGCTTCACCCTCGGTGAAGGTGTCACCGATATTGATCGTGCCGTGATTGTGCAGCCCGAGGATATCGCCCGCAAAGGCTTCGTCGGTGTGCTGGCGGTCGGCAGCCATGAAGGTCAGCGCGTCGTTGACGCGCATCTCCTTCCCCAAGCGCGTATGAAAGAACCGCAGACCTTTCGTGTAACGCCCGGAGCAGATGCGCATGAAAGCAATGCGATCACGATGCCCAGGATCCATGTTTGCCTGGATCTTGAATACGAAACCCGACAGCGGGGCTTCCAGAGGGTCGACCTGGCGTGTTGTCGTTTCGCGCGGCAACGGCGACGGCGCATGCTCGACAAAGCCGTCGAGGAGCTCGGCAACGCCGAAGTTGTTGATGGCGGAACCGAAGAACACCGGTGTCTGCCTGCCGGCAAGGTATTCATTGCGATCGAATGCAGGCGTTGCTCCCTGCACGAGTTCCACTTCGTCGCGAAACCGCTTCGCCCGATCGCCCAGAAATTCCGTGGCGGCATCACTGTTCAGACCCTCGATCGTCGAATGCGTGCCCGCACGGCCTTTCTCTCCCGGCGTGTAGACGTAAATGCGATCCTCGTGGATGTGGTAGACGCCTTTCAGGTCATGACCCATGCCGATGGGCCAGCTGACCGGCGTGCACACGATCTTCAATACTTTCTCGATTTCGTCGAGCAGATCCAGCGGCTCGCGGCCTTCGCGGTCGAGCTTGTTGATGAAGGTCATGATGGGCGTGTCGCGCAATCGGCACACTTCCATCAGCTTGATGGTTCGTTCTTCAACACCCTTTGCACAGTCGATGACCATCAGTGCGGAATCGACAGCAGTGAGCGTGCGGTACGTGTCTTCCGAGAAATCCTCGTGGCCCGGCGTATCGAGCAGGTTCACGATCCGGTTCTTGTACGGGAACTGCATGACGGACGACGTCACCGAAATGCCGCGCTGCTGTTCCAGCGCCATCCAGTCTGACGTGGCATGTCGCGTCGCCTTGCGTCCCTTGACGGTCCCTGCAAGCTGGATGGCACCGCCGAACAGCAACAGCTTTTCGGTGAGCGTGGTCTTGCCGGCGTCCGGGTGCGAAATGATCGCAAACGTACGGCGGCGGGCGATTTCGTCGTTGAACTCGGTCATGCGATGGACGGGTGGTGAGGGAAAGCGGCGCGGATTGTAGCCGAAAAGGGGCTGGAGGCCCCCAGCCCTCGCCTTATAGGGACAACCTGTAGACGAATGCGTCCTCGCGCCCCGCAAAGGCCTGGTAATAGGCCTTGCGCGTGCCGATCTTCTGGAACCCCATTGCCACGTAAACGCGGATGGCTGCGGGATTGGAGGGACGGACTTCAAGGAACATGTCCCGGGCGCCCTCCTTCCGCGCGTATTCCAGCAGCTGCTCCAGGAGTCTGCGGCCGACGCCTTTGCGCCGCACATCGCTGCGGATACACAGATTGAGCAGGTGGGCCTCGCCGGCGCCGAGCGTCATGACGCCGTAACCGACGATCTGCCCCGCCACTTCGACGACTCGGCACACATACCCTACCCGAACACAGTCGCGAAAGATTCCCTCTGTCCACGGGAAGTCGTAGGCCGAGCGCTCGACCGCAATCACACCCGGCGTGTCCGCCAGCGTCATCGTGCGGAACAGGACTCTGGTTGGTTGCGGGTGAGTGTCGGGTTCTGCGCTCATGACGAATGCGGCCACCTTCAGACAGGCTGCGCCATGCGCTCCACCGTCTGCAGCGCGAACACGAGATCCGCCCAGGCCTTGCGCTTTTCGCCGGGACTGCGCAGCAGATACGCAGGGTGGTAGGTCACCACCACAGGCCGCTCGCTGTCGGGTAGATGATGCACCTGGCCACGCAGCTTGCCGATCGGGGTATCGACACCCAGCAGGTTCTGGGCAGCGATGCGCCCTACACACAGGATCAGCCGCGGATTGACGAGTTCGATCTGTGACTTGAGATAGGGCAGACAGCACGCGACTTCCTCGGGACGCGGATCGCGATTGCCAGGAGGGCGGCACTTCAGGATGTTTGCTATGAAGACCTGTTCACGCCGGAACCCGATGGCACGCAACATCGAGGTCAACAGCTGGCCCGCACGGCCCACGAAGGGCTCCCCTTCGCGGTCCTCATCAGCGCCCGGCGCTTCACCGATCACCATCCACTCGGCGGAGCGATTGCCGACGCCGAACACGGTCTGGGTTCGAGTCGTATGCAATCCGCAGCGTTGACACCCTCGCACTGCCTGCTCAAGAGCAGTCCAGTCGAGCGCAGGAACAACGGTTGGCCGGCCAGGAATCACCGCCGACGGAATGACCTGTGGAGCACTCGAACGCTGCCGCCACACATCGATGTCGAGGGCCTTCAGGTACTGCAGACGACGGGCGTCCATGGCAGTTGTGTTCTCAGTGACCCGAATCACTGTGGCTGGCAGGCACCGGAGCATGGTGCCGGCGCCGACGGAGTTTTCGCCATACCCAGTAAAGAGGTGCCGAAGCGGCGTAGATGCCAAACAGTCCAAAGAGTGTTTCGGGTGGCCGCAGCGATATCACAACGTAGGCAAGCGGAATCAGCAGCGCATACGCCCACGGCACGCGCCCTCGCAGGTTCAGCTCTTTCCCGCTCCAGTACGAGAACCGGCTGACCATCAGCGCGCCGATGATCACGGTGACCAGAAAGGCGAGCACCAGCGCAGGCAAGCCGGACAAACCGAAATCACTGGCCAGCCAGATGAACCCCGCAACGGTAGCCGCCGCGGAGGGACTCGGGAGTCCTTCGAAATACTTCTTGTCCGACGTCGAACTGGTCCGCGCATTGAAGCGTGCCAGGCGCAGCGCTGCGGCTACGGCATAAAAGAAGGTAGCCAGCCAGCCAAGGCGCCCCCACAGGCGGCCATACTCATAGATGCCGGCGATGCCCCACTGGTACACGACAATGGCCGGGGCGAGTCCGAAAGCGACCATGTCCGAGAGGCTGTCGTACTGCTTGCCGAATTCGCTCTGCGTGTTGGTCCAACGGGCGACCCGGCCATCCAGGCCGTCGAAGAGCATAGCGATGAATACGGCAATGCCTGCCCGGCCAAAATTCCCGTCAATCGCCGCGACGATCGCATAGAACCCCGAGAACAGCGTGCCGGTGGTCAGCAGGTTCGGCAACAGGTAGACGCCCCGGCTGCGCGGAGGCGCCTGAGGCTCGTCATCAGGGGGAGTTTCGTTCGACATCAGGCATCTTAGGCTTAAGGAGTTCAAGCCGGACAACACGCCCGACCACATTGCCGGATATCATAGCGGCTTTGACGCAACGGCCAGCCCTGCAAATCATGCGCGTTTCAGCCTATCCGATCGTTACCCTGCGCGACGTCCCCGCCGATGCGGAAGTCGTCAGCCACCAGCTCATGTTGCGCGCGGGCCTGATCCGCCGCCTGGCCGGCGGTCTGTTCACCTGGATGCCGATGGGTCTCAAGGTCCTGCGCAAGGCAGAAACCATCGTGCGCGAGGAAATGGATCGGGCAGGCGCTCTGGAACTGCTGATGCCTACCGTGCAGCCTGCCGAGCTATGGCAGGAGTCCGGTCGCTGGGACCAGTTCGGACCGGAGCTCCTCAGAATCAAGGATCGACACGACCGTCTGTATTGCTACGGCCCCACCCATGAGGAAGTCATCACGGAGGTCGCGCGCAAGGAACTGCGCAGCTACAAGCAGCTGCCGGTGAATTTCTATCAGGTCCAGATCAAGTTTCGCGACGAGATTCGTCCCCGCTTTGGAGTCATGCGGTCGCGAGAGTTTCTGATGAAGGATGCCTATTCGTTCCACGTCGACGCCGCTTCGCTCGGCGAGGGCTATGAACGCATGTACGATGCCTACACGCGTATCTTCACGCGAATGCAGCTCAAATTTCGCGCGGTCGATGCGGACACCGGTTCGATCGGCGGCAACCGTTCCCAGGAATTCCATGTACTGGCCGACTCTGGCGAAGACGCCATCGCGTTCTCCGATGGCGACGCCTATGCAGCGAATCTGGAGATGGCCGTGGCGGTGCCACCTGCGGCCGGCAGGCCGTCGCCTGCGCACACACTGACCGAAGTTCATACCCCAGGCACAAAAACGATCGCTGAAGTCGCCGCCTTCCTCAAGATTGCGCCTGACCGCTGTGTGAAGACGTTGCTGGTCGAAGGACTGGAAGGAACGGTCGTGGCGCTGATTGTGCGCGGCGACCACGAACTGAATGCCGTGAAGGCACAGAAGCTGCCGGGGGTAGCGAATCCGCTGAAGCTGGCCTCTGTGGCCCAGGTTACACAGGCGGCAGGCTGCGAGCCGGGATTCATCGGCCCAGTCGGCCTCAAGGTCAAGGTCTATGCGGATCATTCTGCGGCGGCGCTCGCCGACTTCGTCTGCGGTGCCAACAAGGCTGAGCATCACCTGACCGGTGTCAACTGGAGCCGTGACCTCCCTGAGCCGGAAGCCGTCGATCTGCGCAACGTAGTGGCGGGCGACCCAAGCCCGGCAGGCAAGGGTCAGCTGCAGATTGCGCGAGGGATCGAGGTGGGGCACATTTTCCAGCTCGGCCGCAAGTACAGCGAGGCCATGCAGGCCACCGTCCTGGATGAGCAAGGCAAATCGGTCACGATGTGGATGGGCTGTTATGGCATCGGCGTGACGCGCGTCGTGGCAGCGGCCATCGAACAGAACCACGATGAACGCGGTATCGTCTGGCCGGAACCCCTAGCCCCCTTCCAGGTGTCCCTCGTGCCCATCAATCTGCAGCGCTCAGAGCGGGTCCGGGAAACAGCCGAACGGCTGTACGCCGAACTCACTGCTGCCGGCATTGAAGTCATGTACGACGATCGGGATGCCCGGCCGGGTGTCAAGTTTGCCGATGATGAATTGCTCGGGATTCCCCACCGCATTGTCGTCGGAGAAAAGTCACTGGATCGCGGCGTACTCGAGTACCGTCATCGCCGCGCAACCGAGAGCAGCGAATGCCCGTTGCACGACGTGCTCGGTTTCCTGCGCAACCGGATGCAAACCTGAATGCTGCGAGTTCCCGCTATAGCCGGCATCGTGATGGCAGCAACGCTGCTCGGGTGCCTGACGCCGGTTGCCCGGGCGGACGGTCAGCGGGACCCGGAACTAAAAGGCCTTCTCGAGCGTGCGCTGGCGGACCAGACGTGCTTTGCCGACAAGTTCGAGCAGCAGGTGTGGTTCGTTGCAATGCAGCCCCGCCTTGTCGGGCTGGTCAAGGATCCCGGCGAACGGGAAGACATCCTGACTCACGTGCAATGCGAGGCAAAGCGGCTCGGGCTGCCACCGGCGCTCGTCATGGCGGTGATCGATGTCGAGAGCCGCTTCGACCGCTGGGCGGTTTCATCCGCGGGTGCGGTGGGCTTGATGCAGGTGATGCCGTTCTGGCCAAGGCAGCTCGGCATGAAGAATGAGCAGCTCGTCCGTATTCCGCAGAACATCCGCATGGGCTGCACGATTCTGAAGTTCTATCTGGATCGCGAGAAAGGCGACTACACGAAAGCGCTCGCCCGCTACAACGGCAGCGTCGGCCGCCGCCAATACGCGGACCTGGTACTCATGCGCCTCGCCTATCGCTGGCAGTTCCAGTAGCTGCTGCTGAGATCAGCGGTAGCCTTACCTGACGTGAAACTCACTCGTCAGGGAGCTCATGTCCACGTCCATCTCGATGACTTCGACGCCGTCGACCCTGGCAGAGGGCGGACCCTGCGCCAACCAGTTGATCAGCTGGGTCACGGCAGCAGTTGGTCCGGTAACCAGTACTTCCACCCGGCCATCAGGCAGGTTGCGCGCGTGGCCCGTCAGTTTGAGTGCCTGGGCCTGCTGGCGTGCGCTGGCCCGGAAATAGACGCCCTGGACCCGGCCGCTGACAAGACAGCGACGGGCAATGACGACTCCGCTCAAGGGGTTGGACGCGGAGCGGCCTGGGCCTGGGCGACTTGAAGTGCGGCTCTCGCGATGCGGCGCGCCTCACTCGCTTCATCTCTCGCCTGGCGAAACAGGCGCATCTGCATGCTGGCTTCGGCTCGACTCAGATATTCCTGTGCCTTTTCGATCTCGCCCGGAGCGGCCGTGGCCGCCCCGGCTTCCTGCGCCGCGCGAATCGCCTGCCTGGCGTTGCTCATCTCCTGCGCCGGAATGCCCGCGCAGGCCGCCAGCCCAAACAGCATCAAAGCCGCCAGAAAGGCTGCCAGGAAGCGAGGATTGACATGCCAGGTCATTATTGCAACCCACTATCCGGCGTGAGATTTCGTCGGCGACGCTAGCAACGGACTGGCCCCGGGGTCAAGCGCCGCTTGACGCGTCTACTTCGGCAAGGCGGCTCCTGCCGACTCTGCCTTACACTGTGGCGGTTCGAGGGTACCGGGAACGCGTCCATGGTAGAGATTCTGGTTCTGTTCTACTCCCGCAAAGGCAGCACGGCGGAACTCGCCCGCCAGGTCGCCCGCGGCATTGAAAGCGTGCCCGGCGCCCGGAGCCGCCTGCGAACCGTGCCGGCGGTCAGCACGGTAGTGAACGTGCCCGAACCTGCCGTGCCGGACACCGGCCCACCATTTGCCAGCCACGACGACCTGAAGGAATGCGATGGGCTGATCCTCGGAAGCCCCACGCGCTTCGGCAATATGGCGGCGCCGCTCAAGCACTTTCTCGACGGCACCAGCTCCCTCTGGTTGAGCGGGCAGCTTGCCAACAAGCCGGCAGCCGTTTTCACGTCCACGCAGACCATGCACGGCGGCCAGGAAACAACGCTGCTGAGCATGATGCTGCCGCTGCTGCATCATGGCATGTATCTGGTGGGCCTGCCCTATACCGAGGCAGCACTGACGCATACGAAGAGCGGCGGGTCGCCCTACGGTGCCAGCCATGTCGCCGGCATTGCTGCCACGTCGCAACTGTCGGACGACGAACGTTTGCTGGCTCAGTTGCTGGGCCGGCGGGTCGCCGAGCTTGGCGTAAAGATAAAGTCCGGGCAGTCGTGAGTTCGCCGGCAATCCGGGCGCGTCGGGGCGTGCTGGCGACGCATGGCCTGCTGCTGTTGCTGGTGATCGCCTGGCAACTGTCCGCGCAACCGACCCTGACAGGTCTTGGGCTGGCGCTGCTCGTCGCCGTTCCGTTGCTGCTGCCCTGGCGAGGACTGCTTGAGGGGCATCGCTTTACCCACATCTGGAGCACGCTCTGCGTGCTGCCTTACCTGCTGATGGGGATGGTGGAATCCGTCGCAAACCCGGCCGCGCGGACCTGGGCCGGTGCCTGCATCCTGCTGGCCCTCGCGTTCTTCGCCGCGCTGATTCTGTATCTCAGGGTGACGCGCCCTGCTCTGCCCGCTTGATGATGGAACTGACGAAAGGCACCGTCAGGCGGCGCTGAGCGACCAGGGCTGCTGCATCCAGCGTATCGAGAAACGCGCACAGCGAATGCATGTCACGAGGCAAGCGGTTGATCAGATACACGGCCGCGTCATCGGGCAACTCAAGACCGCGCTGGTGCGCATGCAATCGCAGTGCTGCGATCTGCTCGTCCTCGGCAAGCGGCAGTAGCCTCAGTACCGTGCCGCCCCCAAACCGTGAAGCCAGATCCTTCAGTCTGAAGTTCATCTGGGCCGGCGGGCTGGTGGCCGTTACGATGAGCCGCCCGCCACTGTCATCGAGTTCTGTATAGAGGGTAAAAAGCGCCTTTTCCCAGGTGTCATGACCCGCCACGGCTGCAACGTCATCAAGGCACACCCAGGCAAGTCGGCCGCAGCCTGCCAACAGATCCGGACCCAATGCCCGAATTTCCACCAGCGGCAAGTAAGCCGCCGACTCCCGTCTTTCACCCGCACGTGCGCAAAGCGCCTGCAGAAGATGTGTTTTTCCGGTCCCGGCCGGACCGTACAACCAGACCGCCGGGCGGTGGGCTTCAGGATGCAGCGCCCGCAGTGTCTCAACCACCAATGCATTGCGTCCCGGCAGGTAGCTCGCAAACACGGAACTGTCGCGGAGCCTGAGACCAAGCGGCAGCTGCTGCGGTCCCACTATCTGCCTGCCTGTTCGCGGCTCAGGGCAACGGCCCTGGATCCGTATCGCAATACATAGTCGATGCCGCTCACGACCGTCGTCACCACGACCAGTGCGCCGAGCGTGATTCCCACCGCTGGCGGCATCGTCAGGCCGGCCGAACCCGCAATCACGGCTAGCACGAACAGGATCTGGCACAGCGTATTCAGCTTGCTCACCGGCGTTGGCTGTCCCTGCAACGCACCGAACCTCAGTTTGAAAAGCAATGCACCCACGGCGATCACCACGTCCCGGCCAACGACCAGCACTGTGAGCCACACGGGCGAGAGACCAAGACTGCTCATCGTGATGAACATGACGACCAGCAGCAGTTTGTCAGCCAGCGGATCCAGAATCTTGCCCAGCTCGGAGGTCCAGCCAAATTGCTTGGCGAGCAGTCCATCGGCTGCGTCAGTGAAAGCAGCGACCGCAAACATGACCAGTGTCGATGAATACTCGCCGCGCACGAGGAACCAGACGATCGGGCCGATCAGCAGAATGCGCAGGATCGTGAGCGCGTTGGGAAGGAAGCTCAGGCTCAAGACGGATCGCTCAGGGAGGCGCGCCAGGCTGGTAACGCAGCGCAAGCCGGTCCGACGCGACGACACCGTCGCCCTGCTCCGGAACGAGTCGTGATCCCAGCCGCACTGCACGGGCAAGCACGCCGGCGTCCCCGATCACCTGCAGCCTGAAGCGCACGGAATCTCCGGCGACATGCTCCACCTGGGTAGCGCGTACCAGCGACAGACCCTCCAGGTAATTCAGCGTCTCGGCATACGCCCTGAAGTTCGTGATTGACGCCACATCCACGAACAGAGTTTGCGCTGCCCCGCTCGAGGCGGCGAACAGGCTGGCCAGCTGGTCAGCGGCAAAATGCACCCCCTCCGGCAGTGACCCCACGTTTTCCATCGTCGAAGGTCCGAAATGCAGACTCCAGCGAACGGTGCTCTCGCTGCCGGTACCCCTGCGAGCCCGCCCCACCAGCACCGCATCGGCCCGATATCGGGACGCCAGCGTACTGAGACGCGTCGCTGCCTGGGCATCGTTGCCAAGGCCATTGCCCAGCATCCGGTCGTCCATGTCCATGACCGGCCACACGATTGGCAGCCCGCGCTGCTCCGCCACCTGTTGCAAAGCGCGGGCCTCCGGTAGCGCGGCATCCTGCCCAACCCAGTTCTGCTGGCCGCTGGCATCTTCAATCGAAAGCCAGATCAGCGTCACGGGGCGCTCGCTGCCCCAGATGGGCAGATCGTTCTGTGTCAGGACCCGATCGACAGAGGCCCGATCAAACCCGACAAGCAGGGTACCATCGGGATTGTCGCCAAACCGTTGCACGTAGCGTCCTGCGTCCGCCAGCGTCGCGGAACTGAGCCTGTCGCCTGCATCGCGCCGGCCACTGGCTCGAACCGCCACTGCACGCAATGCGGCCGCAAAGGAAGCCTTTCTGGCGGCATCACTCGTACCAGCAGCTGGAACTGATGCCTCGTAAAGCTTTGCCACGATGGTCGCCGGCATTGCCGGTCCGGCCGGCAATGACAAACCAGACAAGCACAGCAAGCAGAGCAGCACCAGACGCCAGCTGTTACGCCCCCCATGAGCCGCATGTAACGGTTTAATCAGACTCATAAGAGTTCATGCTGCGGGCCCGCATCGGATTCAGGGCACAAATGAGAATGAGGTCGATTGAACGAGGCCGTGTAAAATAACACAACCCTCCCTTCCTCCCCCTGTCCCGCCGGAGCGCACTGCTTCCCATGACCTCACCCTCCCTGACCTATCGCGATGCCGGCGTCGACATTGATGCGGGCGACGAACTCGTCGAGCGCATCAAGCCGCTGGTTCGTCGCTCAATGCGACCCGAAGTACTGGCAGGACTTGGGGGGTTTGGGGCCCTGGTCGAAGTCCCCGTCGATCGCTACCGTCGTCCCGTCCTCGTTTCCGGAACGGATGGGGTTGGTACCAAGCTCCGCCTGGCCATAGAAACCGGCAGGCATGACACCATCGGCATCGATCTGGTCGCCATGTGTGCCAATGACGTGGTCGTGCAGGGCGCCGAACCGCTCTATTTCCTCGACTACTATGCTACGGGCAAACTCAGCGTCGAGACCGCCACCGCGGTCATCAAGGGAATCGTGGAGGGCTGCGTGCAGGCCGGCGCTGCGCTGGTGGGCGGCGAAACCGCGGAAATGCCCGGTATGTATGCCGCGGGAGACTATGACCTCGCGGGATTCTGTGTCGGCGTCGTGGAGAAGGATGCCATCATCGACGGCAGCCAGACCCGCGCGGGTGACGTCATCATCGGCCTGGCTTCGTCCGGCCCGCATTCGAATGGCTATTCGCTGATTCGCAAGCTGCTCGCCGTCTCGAAGAGCACGCAAGATACGAAACTGGATGCCGGGCTGCTGTATGACGCCCTCCTCACACCCACGCGCATCTACGTGAAGTCCCTGCTCACGCTCTTCAAGTCGGTACCCGTCCGTGGACTCGCTCATATCACCGGCGGCGGCATCACCGGCAATCTGCCGCGCTGCATTCCCGATGGCTTCGAGGCGGTCGTTCATGAAAAAGCCTGGACAAGAGCGCCCGTGTTCGAATGGTTGCAGCGCACCGGTTCCATCACTGCCGAGGAGATGTATCGCACCTTCAACTGCGGCATCGGCATGACCGTCACAGTCGCACAGCAACACGTGGAGCAGGCACTTGCCAGCCTGCGAGGCAGCGGCGAACTCGCAATGGTCATCGGCGAGATCCGGCGGGGCGAAAGCGGCGTCGTCATGCTGCCATGAACCGCCCGCGATGACAGCAAGCGCTCCCCCCACCGGCCTTTTGCCGGTGGTGATATTGATCTCGGGCCGTGGCAGCAACATGCGCGTGATTGCCGAACGAGCAGCTCGCGGCGAGCTGCCAGTGACAGTTCGGGCAGTCATCTCGGACCGCGCCGATGCGGCAGGCCTTGCAACCGCCGCGTCGATGGGGATTCCGGTTGCTACCCTGGCGCCGCGCGATTTTCAGGATCGCCCGGCTTTTGATGCCGCACTGGCTACGCTGATCGACGGGTTCGCTCCTGGACTGCTGGTGCTCGCGGGGTTCATGCGCATACTGGGACCCGCGTTCACAGCGCACTTCAGTGGCCGCGCCGTCAATATTCACCCGTCGCTGCTGCCAAAGTATCGTGGGCTGCACACCCATCAGCGGGTACTTGAGGCTCGAGACCCGCAGCACGGCGCCAGCGTGCATTTCGTCACGGCAGAACTCGACGGCGGCCCCGTGATCATCCAGGCGCGCGTTCCCGTGCTGCCTCAAGACACGGAGGCCACGCTTTCAGCCCGGGTTCAGCGCCAGGAGCACAGGATCTATCCGGAAGTGATTGACTGGTTTGCGAGGGGCCGTCTCGTCTATCGCGCGGGACAGGCCTGGCTCGATGACAAGCCACTCCTGACGCCGGTCATTCTTGAGGACAGCTGATGACAACCAGAACTGCAGGCTCGATGGGTACCCGGTTCCGCGTCGCTGCGACTGCCGTGCTGCTTTTGGTCTGCGTCAGCGCCTGGTCTGCCGACTCGACGCCGACTTATATACCGCAGCCATCGAAAGTCACTTTTCACGCCGAGTTTCGCGGCATCAACGTCGGGACCATTGACTATTCGCTGCGCGAGGAAAGCCCCGGCCGCTATGTTTACCAGTTGCACGGCAATGCTGAGGGACTTGCCAGCCTGATCATCCGCAACGACCCGATCGAAGCCAGTACGTTCGTCGTGGAAAACAATGTCATCAAGCCGCTTGCCTACGTACTTGACGATGGTTCCAAGGCCACCGCCCAGGATACCCGCCTGACATTCGACTGGACCGCAAACGTCGCGCGCGGCCAGCATGAGGATCAGCCCGTGGAATTGCCGCTGTCACCTGGCCTGCAGGACCGCATGTCGTTGCAGGTACTGATCATGCAGAAACTGGCAGCAGGCATGGAGCTTGGCAGGATCACCTTCATCGACCGCAACAGGATCAGGGAATATGTCTATACGCGCGAAGGCACGTCGGTGCAGAAAACTGCCATTGGCGACGTGGAGACCGTGATCTATTCGAGTACCCGGGAAGGATCCTCTCGCATCAATCGTTACTGGTATGCCCCGAAACTCGGGTTCCTGCCGGTGCGTCTGGAACAGGTCCGCAACGGCAAGGTCGAGTCGGTCCTGACCGTCCTGAAGCTGGAGAGGCCGTGAGCACGTGAAGCGTGAAGCGTGAGGCCAGCAAGAATCGCTGACCCGGATATCGGCTGCAATCAAGCTTCAGCATTCTTGACGGATCACTCGTTCACGTCTCACGCTTCACGCTCACGCTCATGCCTTCGGCAGCGTCACACCCTGCTGACCCTGGTATTTCCCGCCCCGATCGCGATAGGACGTTTCGCAGACTTCGTCCGACTCGAAAAACAGCATTTGCGCCACGCCTTCATTGGCATAGATCTTTGCCGGCAACGTCGTGGTGTTCGAGAACTCCAGCGTCACATGCCCTTCCCATTCGGGCTCGAGCGGCGTCACGTTCACGATGATCCCGCAACGCGCATAGGTGGACTTGCCGAGGCAGATCGTCAGGACGCTGCGCGGGATACGGAAATACTCGACGGTACGCGCCAGCGCGAACGAGTTCGGGGGAATGATGCAGACGTCCGCCTTCAGGTCGACGAAACTGCCCGAATCGAAGTTCTTGGGATCGACGATCGTCGAATTGATGTTCGTGAAGATCTTGAATTCATTCGCGCAGCGCACGTCGTAGCCGTAGCTCGAAGTGCCGTAGGAAATCATCTTGCCGTGAGGCCCGGTGCGCACCTGCTCGGGTGCAAACGGCTCAATCATGCGGTGCTCGGTGGCTTGACGACGGATCCAGCGGTCGGACTTGATGCTCATGGTGGATAGGTTTCCTGGGCTTCGGGCTTCGGGTCGGATTACAAGTCAGTATCAAGCATTCGGAATGCATTTTTTCTGGCGGCAGCCGGGAGCCCATAGCCGGATGCCGTCATCAGGTGTCTTCAACTTCGATGACGGGGAGCTTCGCGGCGCCGACTGTACTCAGGCGGGCCAGTTGCGCAGCAGTCCGCCGCGCCATGGCGAGGTACGCTTCGCCCAGCGGGCTGTCCGGCTCATGCACTACGGTGGGGCGCCCCCCGTCGGCCTGCTCACGGATGCGGATATCGAGCGGCAATTCGGCCAGCAGCTCCACGGCATATTGCGTCGCCATTGCCCTGCCGCCGCCGGCGCCAAAGATATGCTCCTCGTGTCCGCAGCTGGAACAGATATGGGTGCTCATGTTTTCCACGATTCCCAGCACTGGCACCTCGACCTTCTGAAACATCTTGAGTCCCTTGCGCGCGTCCAGCAGCGCAATGTCCTGGGGTGTCGTGACGATGACGGCGCCGCTGACGGGAACGCGCTGTGACAGTGTCAACTGGATATCACCGGTGCCCGGCGGCATATCGACGATGAGGTAATCGAGCTCACCCCAGTGGGTGTTGTCGAGTAACTGGGTCAGCGCCTGGGTCACCATGGGTCCCCGCCATGCCATCGGCTGCTCTTCGTCAATGAGCAGGCCAATGGACATGACCTTGACGCCATACGCAACAGGCGGGTCGATCAGGCGGCCGTCCCGGCTGGTCGGCCGCTCGGCGCCCAGTCCCATCATGCGACCCTGGCTCGGCCCGTAGATATCCGCATCCAGCAACCCGACAGCGGCGCCGTCGTGGGCAAGGGCCAGCGCCAGATTGGCGGCGGTCGTCGACTTGCCAACCCCCCCCTTGCCGGAAGCAACTGCCACGATGTTCTTGATGCCCTTCAAGGGTTTCAGGCTCTGTTTGACCGCGCTCGGGCGGACTGCCCAGCCCACCTTGACCGTGGCCTGGGTTACACCCGGTACTGCCAGCAACAGACGCTTGACCGTGTCCGCAACTTTCGGTGCATACAGCCTTGCCGGGAAACCGAGTTCCACTTCGACGTTAACGCTGGAACCCGACACTTCCATCGCAGTGACGGCCAGGGCGGTCACCAGGTCCAGACCATAGTGCGGTTCCACCCATGACTGGAGGCATTCGTTTACTGCGTTGGCAAGCGGCTCATTCATGGGGCGCGCATTGTATCCGGGCAGCCGCCCCTGAGGCGAACGCCACGCCGTACCCAGACACGTAGCCTGCTTTATCAGGGTGATGTGAGGGCTTTTGCATCAGGGTGGTAAGGGATTTCCCAAGGGAGTGACCGGCGCGCCGATTTCGCATGGCATAATGTTGCGGGGAAATCCTTAACGTCAGGGGCCTTGGGTTTCTTCAGGAGAACCCAAGGATGCCTCCGTGCGGGGCATGAACCGTCGCGACAGCCCAGGGAACGATAACGAGACGACTTGATGAGCTTTTTTGCCAATCTAAGAGCGGACTCTCTGATCGAGAAAATCAGGGAGACAGGCGATACCGCTCATCCCGAGTCGCAGAGCGCGCTCGCCAAGCTCGTCAGGATCGGCCCGGGAGCGATACCGAAGATCATCGATGCCCTGGCTACCGCCGACAAGCAGGAAACCCTGGCCTACGTCGATGTGCTGTCGAAGCTGGCCGACAACAAGACTTTCCCGCTGCTGGCAGCTGGTCTGAGCGACGAGAATCCGCGAGCTGTCAAGGCCATCGCCTGGGCCCTGACTTCCAGCCGTAACTACACTCCCCAGCTGCTGCTTGATCTGCTTTCCAGGCCCGGCATCTCCAAGCCGGCTGTCATGGACATCCTCGCGTCGCAGAAGGGCCGGCTCAGTGTTCGCGAACTGCTGAACCATGCCTACAACCAGGAGGCGAACGAAAAGGCCTCCTTGTTCCGCATCATTGGCGAGATCGCCGACGAAAGCGCAGTCCCGGAGCTCATCAGCCGGGTCGAAGGCAAGGATCCGATTGCCCGCATGCACATCATCAACATCCTGTCCCGGTTCAACCGCGGCGATGTGACGAAGGCCATTCAGACCCAGCTCAAGGATCCCAACAAATTCATCCGCCAGGCCGCGCTCAACGCGCTGCTCAAGATGGACGGCCCCGTGAATATCGAACCGCTGTGCACCCTGCTCCGCGACGCGGACATGGAAGTGCAGTCGCGGGCTGTCGACGTCGTCATCCGTGCCCGCAGCCCGGACACGATGAAGTACCTGGTCGATGTCCTGAAGGACGAGAACGAATATGCCCGGCGTGCTGCCGTGGAAGTCCTGAACGAACTCGGCACGGCGAATGACATCAAGCACCTGCTGCAGGTCATCAAGGACGACGACTGGTGGGTGCGCAGCCGCGCCGCAGATGCGCTCGGCAAGATCGGGGGACCGCGTGTAGTGGATGCCGTGCTGGAGCTGGTGCGGGATGACGATGAGGAGGTGCGGCGCTCCGCCATCGAGATCCTCAACCAGACCAAGGACGAGCGTGCCGTCAATTCGCTGATTGGCGCCACACGCGACAAGGACTGGTGGGTTGCCGAGCGGGCGGTCGACGCTCTGGCTGAAATCGGCAGCAAGAAAGCTGTCCCGGCGCTCATCGAAATGCTGGGTTCCGGCAATTCAAGGTCATTGCCAGCGGTGGCGCGGGCCCTCGGCAAGCTGGGCGATGTCAAGGCCGTTGAACCCCTCATCAAGCTGCTCGAGCACCCGGAGAAGGAGATCAAGGTCGAGGTCATGAGTGCGCTCGCCCGCCTCGCGGACGACCGCCGTGCCGACAGCATTCGTTCCTATATCCAGTCAGCTGGCTCCACGAGCGGCGACCATACGGTGACGCAGGCCGCCTTGCATGCACTGGAGGAAATCGACAGCCGCTTCTCGAGTACCGCCGTTGCCGCCCAGAACAAGGCCACCCAGATGTCGCCTGCCGCGTCGGAGCCAGCCAAGACGCTGCTGATCGAGAAGGCTGACATCGCCGCGATCGTCAAGAAGGCGGAGGACTCCCAGAAGCTCGATATCTCGACCCTGAAGTCCGGCGACCTCATCGAGGGCCGCTACAAATACATCGAGAAGATCGGCAAGGGCGCGTTCGGTACCGTGGTCCTTGTGGAGGATACCGTTGTCGAAGAACGCCTCATCCTCAAATTCCTGAATCCGAACGTCTCGCAGGACGAGGAGATGATGAAGCGCTTCGTGCATGAGCTGCGCTACTCGCGCAAGATCACGCACAAGAACGTCATCCGCATCTACGACTTTCTGTACATGCGCGGCAACTACGCGATCTCCATGGAATACTTTCCGTCGCACACCCTGGGCGGCGAGATCGTCAACGAAAAGGCGATGCCGCTGAAAAAGGCGCTGCGCTTCGGCTGCGATATCGCGACCGGCATGATCGTGGCCCACCAGGCCGGCATCGTGCATCGCGACCTCAAGCCTGCAAACATCCTGATCAACGACGAGGGTCTGCTCAAGATCGTGGACTTCGGCGTAGCTGCGGCCCACAAGGAAGGCGACACGCAGCTGACGAAAACCGGTTACGTGATCGGCTCGCCCAAGTACATGGCGCCCGAGCAGATCCTGGGCAAGAAGGTGGATGAACGCGCTGACATCTACAGCCTCGGCGTCATCCTGTACGAAATGGTCACCGGCCAGCCTCCCTATAGCCGCGGCGACCACATGTCCGTGATGTACCAGCATGTGCAGGGCAAGGCCCGCCCGCCCATCGAGGTCAATCCCGCCCTCCCGAAAGACCTGTCGGATATCGTTGTGAAAGCCATGTCGGTGGACAAGATGAAGCGCTTTCAGAGCATGGAAGAGATCCGCGTCGCACTCGAGAAATACCTCTGAAGCTCGACTGCCGGCCTCAGGCTTCAGGCTTCAGCTAGAACAGAGACGGACTTCGCTGTAGTCTTGGGGTACAAGCCCGTAGCCTGAAGCCGGTAGCCCGAAGCCCTCGCTCTGCAGCCTTTTCCTATGTCCCGAATCGACGCGTTCCTGAAGCTGGGCACCGACCAGGGCTGCTCAGACATCCATTTCGCCGTAGGCGTGCCGCCGATGCTGCGCATGCACGGCGATCTCATGCCCATCAAGTTCCGGGAACTGAGCCAGGCCGAACTCGAGGGCTACCTCCAGGAGATCGTCACCAAAGCCCAGCAGGATCACCTGCGCACTGGCAGCGACCTCGACTTTTCCTATGTTTCCACGAACGGCGGCCGTTTCCGCGTCAACGTGTTCCGCAAGGATACCGGGATCGGCGCGACCTTTCGGGCCATCCCGACCGAGGTCCCGACGCTGGATCGCCTCGCATTGCCGCCGATCATCAAGAAGCTCTGCGACAACCACCAGGGCATGATTCTGGTCACGGGCTCGACCGGTACCGGGAAGTCCACCACGCTGGCGGCAATGATCGACCACCTGAATACCACCCGGCGCCTCAATATCGTCAGCCTCGAAGACCCCATCGAGTTTGTCCACCGCAGCAAGCAGAGCCAGGTCATCCAGCGCGAACTCAATACGCATCTGCCTTCCTTCGCAGAGGGCGTTCGCGCCGCCATGCGTGAGGATCCGGATGTCATCCTGGTCGGCGAGCTGCGTGACGCTGACACCATTCGCTGGGCAATGACCGCCGCAGAAACCGGCCACCTGGTGCTCGGGACGTTGCACACGACGGGCGCAGTCAAGACGATCGACCGCATGATCGACGCTTTGCCTGCCGATGAGCGCGAGCAGACCAAGAGCTTCCTGTCGCAAAGCCTGCTGGCTGTCATTACGCAAGTGCTTATCAAGACCCCCGATCTGCGCGGTCGCAAAGCCATCTGCGAGATCATGGTCGTCACGCGCGCCATCGCCAAACTGATGATGACTGACCAGACACACCAGATTCCGTCGCAGCTGCAGACCGGCAAGGATCTTGGCATGCAGATGCTGGACATGGCTCTGCTCGCTGCAGTGCAGGCGAAGGAAATCGACCCCGATGACGCCTACGGCTACGCCAATGACAAGAAGATGCTCTCGCGGTTCGTGACGGATACCGGCATTCTGCCGAAACTCGATCTCGCCCCGGGCTGACCGCACCTCCCATGAGCACTGCCAGTACCACGCTTCAAACCGGACTTTCGGGTAGCACATCCGCACCCATCGGACCCAGGCGCATCGATGAGTACCTCAAAGAGGTGCTCATGAAGAACGGGTCCGACCTGCATTTCATTGCAGGAGACCCGCCGCGCATCCGCCTGCATGGAGATCTGCACCCTTTGCGGAATGAGGTGCTGACCGCCCAACTCGTTCAGGAAGTGCTGCTGGAAATCATGCCGCCCGCCGCGGTTCATCGCCTGGAACAGCAGCATGGCGCCGACTTTGCGTACCTGATCCCCGGCGTTTCGCGATTTCGTGTCAACGTGATGCGGCAACTGAACGGACTAGGCGCCGTCTGCCGAGCCATTCCGTCCAAGGCCCTCACACTGGATCAGCTGGCAATGCCGGATGCGGTGCGCAATCTCTGCAAGGTCAACCAGGGCCTGATCCTCGTCACCGGCAAGACCGGGTCGGGCAAGTCAACCAGCCTGGCCGCGATGATCGACGACATCAATGGCCGTGAAAAAGGCCACATCCTGACCATTGAGGACCCCATCGAATTCGTGCACACGCGCAAGAACTGCCTGATCAGCCAGCGCGAGATCGGCAGCCACAGCCCTACATTTGCTGCTGCACTGCTGTCGGCACTGCGTGAAGATCCGGACGTCATTCTGGTCGGCGAATTGCGCGACTACGAAACGATGAGCATCGCGGTGACGGCCGCCGAAATGGGCATCCTGGTCATGGGCACGCTGCATACGAATGGTGCCGCCGCGACAGTGGATCGCATGGTCAATGCCTTCCCCGCCGACAAGCAGTCTCACGTGCGCGCAATGCTTTCCACGTCATTGCGTGGGGTGATCTCGCAACAGTTGATTCCACGGGCGAACAAGAGTGGCCGGGTGGCCGCCCTGGAAATTCTCGTCAACACGCCTGCTGTCGCGAATCTCATCCGCCAGGGCAAGCTCGATCAGCTCGAAAACACGATGCAGAGCGGCGGGCAGTACGGGATGCGCGTCATGGATTCAGCCATCCAGGAATTGCTCGACAAGGGCGTCATCAGCGGCAAGGAAGCGTATAAGAAGGCCATCACCAAGTCCAAGTTCGAGCATCTGAAGGATGCAGGGGTTAAGGCAAGTGACGCGGATGTCGGGATGGTGAACGTGACTCCGGTCCAGATACGCAATCACTGATCCACTCTCCACGACATCACGCTCATCACGCCGTACCCCTACCGCAACGCCTCGCTGGCATAATCGCCGCCCCTTCTGCTGACGTCCTCGCCCCGCCACCCATGCCCGCTCCGCGCCGCCTGTTCGTCACGACTGCCCTGCCTTACGCCAATGCACCCCTGCACATTGGCCACATCATGGAATACATCCAGGCGGACGTCTGGGTCCGGTTCCAGCGGCTGAAAGGCAACGAAGTTCACTTCGTCTGTGCGGATGATGCGCACGGCGCACCCATCATGCTCAAGGCGGAGAGTGAAGGGATCACGCCGCAGCAGCTGGTCGCGCGGATTGCCGCCGATCGCCCCCGGTATCTCAAGGGCTTCCACATCAGCTTCGATCACTGGCATTCGACCGACAGCCCGGAAAACGTGGAGCTGTCTCAGGATATCTATCGCCGCCTCAAGGCCGCAGGACTCATCTATGCAAAGCCGGTCGAGCAGTTCTTCGACCCGGTCAAGAAGATGTTTCTCGCCGACCGCTATATCAAGGGTGAGTGCCCCAAATGTCGCGCCAGGGACCAGTATGGCGATGCCTGCGAAGTCTGCGGTTCCGTTTACGCGCCGACTGATCTGATCAATCCGTACTCAAGTCTGTCGGGTGCGCAGCCGGTCCTCAGGACGTCGGATCACTATTTCTTCAGGTTGTCCGATCCGCGCTGCGCAGACTTCCTGAAGCAGTGGATCGATGCACCCGGAATTCTGCAGGCACAGGTGGCCAACAAGGCTCGTGAATGGCTCGAAGGCAAGGGCGACAGGCTGCTCGGCGACTGGGACATCTCGCGCGATGCTCCGTACTTCGGCATTCCGATACCGGACGCACCGGGCAAGTTCTTCTACGTCTGGCTCGATGCTCCGGTGGGGTACCTCGCGAGCTTCCGCAAATACTGCGAGCTCAAAGGCCTCGATTTCGAGGCTTTCCTGACTGCGCCCGACACCGAACAGATTCACTTCATCGGCAAGGACATCATCTATTTCCACACGCTGTTCTGGCCGGCCATGCTGAAATTTGCCGGCCACCCGTACAAGGTGCCGGACAACATCCACGTGCACGGCTTCCTGACGGTGTCGGGCGACAAGATGTCGAAATCGAGAGGCACCGGCATCAGCCCGCTCAAGTACCTCGAACTCGGGCTGAATCCGGAATGGCTGCGTTACTACATTGCGGCAAAGCTGAACTCCGGGGTTGAAGATCTGGAGTTCAATCCGGATGACTTCATTGCCCGTGTCAACAGCGATCTCGTCGGCAAGCTGGTCAACATCGCGAGCCGATCCGCAGGCTTCCTCAGCCGCCATTTTGACGGCAGGCTTGGGCTGCAATTGCCTGATCCGGCGCTCTATCAGGACTTCGCAATTGCGGGTGAGCGGATTGCGGCTCAATACGAGTCCCGCGACTTTGCGGCTGCCATCCGCGACATCATGCTGCTGGCGGACAGGGCGAATCGCTATGTCGATGACCACAAACCGTGGGTGCTGGCGAAGGATCCGGCCCGATTGCCGGAAGTACAGGCCATCTGCACGCAGTCGCTGAACCTGTTCCGTGCGCTGGCAATCTATTTGCAGCCCGTGCTGCCAGTATTGGTCAGCCAGGTTGAAACATTCTTCCGCAGCCAGCCGTTTTCGTGGTCTGACGCGGGTCGCCCGTTGCTCGGCACGACGATCAATGAGTACAAGCCTCTTACCGTTCGCGTGGATCCGCTAATCATGGACGCACTATTCTCCGTGCAGACTGCAGGTACTGTGCCCACAGACAAGGTACCTGCTGCGCCTCTGAAAGCGGCAGAAACGCAACCCGGGGTGCCGGAAATCACAGTCGACGAATTCGCCAAAATCGACCTGCGCGTTGCGAAAATCGTCCAGGCCGAACTGGTCGACGGTGCGGACAAGCTCCTGAAACTGACGCTGGACGTTGGGTCCGGCCAGCGAACCGTGTTTGCCGGAATCCGCTCGGCCTACGCACCCGAAGCACTCATTGGCCGTCTGACGGTGGTCGTTGCCAATCTGAAACCCCGCAAGATGCGCTTTGGCATCTCCGAGGGAATGGTGCTGGCGGCAGGGCCCGGTGACAAGGATATCTTCCTGCTGTCCCCCGACAGTGGTGCGCAGGCCGGCATGAAGGTGAAGTAAGCCGGAAGCCGGGCTGCAGGCTTCGGGCTTTAGGCTTCTGGCTGTAGCCTGTAGCCTGTAGCCTTCGGCTCTACGCCTATCGGCCATCTGCCATGCATGACCTTCTTCTCGTTGTCATCGGAACCGTGCTCGTCAATCACTTCGTGCTTGCTGGCCGCGAGTCCGATGCCAGCGAATCCATGGCAGGCGACATCGGCTCAATCGTCGACCTCGCGATCCTGTCAGGCTGTGCTTTTCTGCTGGCCGCAGCAATCCTGCTGCCTCTTGATCAATGGGTGCTGATTCCATTCGATCTCTCCTACGTCAGACTGCTGGCCCTTGCAGGCGGGTGTGCAACCGCGGTACACGTGATGCGCACGATCGGCCCGCGGCGATGCCGCCTGCCCGGGGACATCGCGGAAGCCACCCTCCCGGTCGCCAACAGCGCGCTCCTTGTCGTCGCCCTGCAACAGGTGACTGCGAGCCGCAGCGGCTTTGAGGTCGCTGCCATTGCTGTCGGTCTGGCTGCCGGCTTTGGGCTGCTCTTGCTGGCCCTTGCGGAACTCTTCGGGCGCATCGATCACCCGGACGTTCCTGAAATGCTTCGCGGCGCACCCCTCACGCTGATCGCGGCCGGTCTCGCTGCGCTCGCTCTGCTCGGGCTGACATGAATGATGGCCATTCTTGGTGTTGCATTGACAGCATTCGTGGCCTCCCTCGCCGGTGTGCTATTTGTCTCTCGCGGACCACGGCCGCATCCCTCAGCAGAGAGTGCGCTCGTTGACAGGATCGACGCGCTGCTGCCGCAGACGCAATGCGGGCAGTGCACCTATGCCGGATGCCGACCTTACGCGACCGCAATCGTGCGGGGCGAAGCGGACATCAATCAATGTCCGCCCGGCGGTCATGTCACGGCTAAGAAGCTTGCGGCTCTGCTCGGTCGTGAGTTCAAGCCCGTCAATACCAGGTATGGCGATCCCGAAGCGCCTGTCACCGTCGCATTCATCGATGAAGCGCTCTGCATTGGCTGTGCGCTGTGTCTCCCGGCCTGCCCGGTGGATGCCATTGTTGGTGCTTCGCGGTACACACATACGGTCGTTGCGCAGGACTGCACGGGATGCAAGCTCTGTATCGCACCTTGCCCCGTCGACTGCATAGAGATGCGCCCGTCATGAGCGTACAACGCGGCCTGGTGCTCCCAGGTGCCAGACAGCATGCCGCCGAGGTGCCCCTCGAGACAGCGAGCGTTCCCCCGCAACTGATCCTGTCACTGGAGCAACCAGATGGCCGCGTACTGATCCCCTGCGTGGCTGCCGGCGACCCGCTCAAGATGGGCCAGGTCGTTGCCCGACCATCACACGATCGGGGCGTGCCCCTGCACTCGCCTGTTTCAGGACACGTCGCTGGCATCGAAGAGCGCGATGCCATCGGCATGGACCATCGTGTACCGGTTCTGATTCTGAACAACGATGGCCGCGATTCACGTGATACGACCGTCGAAGCGATCGGCGACTACGCCCGGTGCACACCGGACTTTTTGCGTGCAAGGCTCGAAGCAGGTGGCATCGTCGGACTCGGGGGTGCCGCCTTTCCCACCCATCTCAAGCTCTCACCGTATGCGCGCGCGCCGATCGAAGCGCTGCTTCTGAACGGCGTCGAATGTGAACCCGGGATCAGTTGCGATGATGCGCTGATGCGCTACCGCGCCGGTGACGTGGTGCTCGGCGCACAGGTGCTACTGCATATACTGCAGGCGCCGCGCTGCATGATCGCCATCGAGGCCGACAAACCCGAAGCAATCGCAGCCATGGAAGCGGCTGTACTGGCTGCTATCGACAAGCGTATCTCGGTGGTCACGCTGCCCACCTATTATCCGGCGGGTGGCGAGAGACAACTGATTGCCGCATTGTGTGGCAAGGAAGTTCCCACTGGAGGACTGCCCCGCGATATCGGCATTGTCTGCCAGAACGTTGGTACGGCCGCTGCCATCGCAATCCTTGTCACCACGGGTGAGCCACTGCTCCGTCGCATCGTCACCATCACCGGTCACGGTGTCGCGCAGCCGCGCAACCTGGAAGTCCGCCTTGGCACCCCGATTACCGATCTGATCCGCGCGTGCGGAGGATATGCCACCGCCGTCCATCGCCTGATCGCCGGCGGACTGATGATGGGCACAGCGCTTCCACACGACGACTTCACGGTCGGCAAGGCGACCAATTGCATCATCGCTGCAACTGCTAGTGACCTGCAGCCGCGTGGCGCCGAGATGCCTTGCATTCGCTGTGGCGACTGCGCGAGTGTGTGCCCGGCTGGCCTGCTGCCCCAGGAACTCTATCGCCATGCGTCCCTTGGCGATCAGCATGATGTCAAGCGTCTCGGGTTGGCAGACTGCATCGAATGCGGCAGCTGCGACTACGTCTGCCCCAGCCAGCTGCCACTGACGGCCACCTTCAAAGTGGCACGCATACGCATCACTGCGGAAGCAGCGGACACTGAACAGCGTTCGCTTGCGCGGCACAGGTTCGCAGCTCATTCACAGCGTCTGGCGGATGCGAAGGCTGAGCAACAGCGCAAGCTCAGGGAAAAGCGCTTGGCCAGAGGCGAGTGATGGAGTTCCCGGCACCGCCTGCTCCTCATACGCTGAAGCGCGTCAGTGTCCGTCGCATCATGTGGCTGGTGCTGCTCATGTTGCTGCCAGCCGCAATCGCTCACGTGTTGCACTTCGGGCCTGGCCTCTTGATACAGACAATCTCTGCGACTGTCGCAGCGCTTGTTGCGGAAGCGATCGTATTGAAGCTACGCCACCAACCACTGCGAACCTTTCTGACTGATGGCAGCGCGGTGGTCACGGCCGTGCTGCTGGCGTTTGCACTGCCGCCGTTGGCTCCGTGGTGGCTGGCAGCCAGCGGCTCGGTATTTGCGATCGTGGTTGCAAAGCATCTGTTTGGCGGCCTCGGGCGCAATGTCTTCAATCCCGCCATGGCGGGGTATGCATTGTTGCTGGTTTCCTTTCCAGCGGCCATGACGCTGTGGCCAGGCCCAGAGCGCGCAGTCGCAAGCTCGACTCAACTTGGCCTCAAGGATACCTTCACCACCATCATGACAGGAGCACCTCCAGCGGCCAGCACGTGGGATGCGATTACGGCGGCGACGCCGCTCGATGCGGTGCGAACAGGATTGAGAACAGGCCACACCATGCAGGAAATTCGTGCTGGTGCTGTCTTCAGTTCCATGGGAGGACGCGGGTGGGAGTGGATTTCGCTGGCGGCGCTCGCTGGCGGCGTGGGTCTGTTGGCTCTTCGCATTGTGCGCTGGCAGATTCCACTCTCGATGCTGGTTGCCGTCACCGTGTTCGCAGGCCTGTTGCACGCCCTGGATCCCGGTGCCAATCCCGGAGTGCTGTTCCACCTGACAACAGGATCGACGATGCTCGGCGTATTCTTTATTGCCTGCGATCCTGTCACGGCGGCGACCAGTGATCGCGGACGGCTGTGGTTCGGTGCCGGCGTGGGCATCCTGACAATTGCGATCCGCACCTGGGGACACTTCCCGGATGGGCTCGCTTTCGCAGTGCTCATCATGAATCTGTTCGTCCCGCTGATCGATCGCTTTACGGTCCCGCGCATTTATGGCCACCAGCGATAGCCCTGATACAGCCAGACTCAGCGTGAGAGATGCCGTATTGTTCGCTGGCGTCGTGGCGGCGGTCGTGGCTGTGCTGGGAACGCTGGCGGGACTCAATCGCGATCGGATCAAGCGCAACGAGCAGGCCTGGCTTGGCGATCGGCTCACGATGGTGCTTCCCCACGGCACATTCGACAATGATCCACTGGTGGACCGCATATTCGTCACGGCACCCGACCGTCTGGGCACGTCGCAGCCAGTACCGGTGTATCGGGCTCGCCTCCAGGGGCGGCCGACAGCAGCTGTCATCCTGTCCGTCGCGCCGGATGGCTACCGAGGTCCTTTGCAGTTGCTGGTATCGATCAGTTATGCCGGTACCGTTCTCGGTGTCCAGGTGATAGCACACAGCGAGACACACGGTTTGGGCGATCAGTACACCGCAACTGACTCCACGTGGCTCTCTGCATTTACCGGAAGGTCACTCCCTGCGGGCGAATCATTCGCACCCTGGAGTGTGCGCAAGGACGGCGGCGATTTCGATCAGTATACGGGTGCTACCGTCACACCCCGCGCCATCGTGAAAGCCGTGCAGAGAACGCTCGAATACTACGACGCAAACAGGAACGCATTGTATGCACCCGCCAGCCAATAGCAGTGGCGCCGTCATGATCATGGGCCTGTGCTCCCTGCTTGGCAGCAGTGCATCGGTAGTCGGCGCTCTGAGTCTCGGCCTGGCGCTGTTTCTCGCACTGCTGATAACCAGTGTGTTGCTGACGGCTACCCGTCGAGTCATCCCCCTGCCCTTGCATGCCGCGACTGTCGTCGTGTTCTTCACGGGTTCCGTGACCACGGTGCAACTGGTCATTGCTGCAACAAGACCAGTGCTGTATGTCGACCTCGGGCCTTTTCTGCCGTTGCTTGCCGCGGGCGGTTTGCTGCTTCCATTTACTGCGCTGTTCACACGAGAACAAGGCAGGGGCGCGTGGATCGCAAACGCCACCCGTTCCGGCGCGGCGTTTGTCGCACTGGCGACGGTGCTCGGCGGCATCCGGGAACTGGCGGGCCATGGCGTCCCGATAGGGGTGCTGCTGCCGGGGTCATTGCTTTCGCTTGGACTCATTGCTGCGCTGTACAAGGGAATCGCGTCGCGGATGCGATCGTCATGACTCCACGGAAGCGGGCTGAATTGTTCAGGCGCCTGCAGAACGCCACGCCGAAGCCCACGACGGAGCTGCATTACGACTCGCCGTTTCAGTTGCTGATTGCAGTGATTCTGTCGGCCCAGGCCACCGATCGCAGCGTCAATCTCGCAACGCCTGCACTGTTCGCGAGAGCAGCCACGCCCGGGAGAATGATTGACCTGGGGCTCAAGGAACTCACGCACGCGATTCGTACAATTGGCCTTTTCAATACCAAGGCAAAGAACATTCTTGCCACTTGCCGACTGCTTGTCGAACGCCATGGAGGCCAGGTACCGGACAATCGGGAAGCGCTCGAATCGTTACCTGGGGTAGGACGCAAGACGGCGAACGTGATTCTCAACACGGCCTTTGGCCAACCCACCATTGCTGTCGATACCCACATCTTTCGCGTCGCCAATCGTACCGGCCTTGCGCCCGGCAGGACCGTCGCTGCGGTCGAGAAAGGACTGATGGCCAATGTGCCCAGGCAGTTCCAGCAAGATGCCCATCACTGGCTTATCCTGCATGGCCGCTATGTCTGCAAGGCGCGCAAACCGGAATGCCAGCGTTGTGCGCTGGTGGATCTGTGTGAATTCGATGACAAGACGGGAATGAAGGGGATAGGGGATAGAGGGATAGTAAAGAAATCGACGCGCTACTCGCGGTAGGTGAAGTGCCTATTCAATGCTTGTTCAGTATCCTCACTCACTATCCCCTACGTCCCCTATCCCCTATCCCCCTCATGCCCCTCTTCCATACTCAAAGCCGCGCCGAACTCAGGCAGATGTACGTCGATGCCTGGCGAAAGCGTCGCGAAAACCTGCCCGTCGAACCCGTCGAAGCCCAGATCGCGGATGTGATCGCAGAGCATCCGGAGTATCAGGCTGCGCTGGAACAAGGCGAGCGGACGCTGGACAAGGACTTTCTGCCGGAGGCAGGGGCCACCAACCCGTTTCTGCACATGGGCCTGCATCTCGCAGTCCGCGATCAGATCGCGACCGACCGACCGGCCGGCATCAGGGACGCTTTCTCGCGGCTGGCCCTGGCAAAGCCATCCGCGCACGATGCAGAACACATCATGATTGAGTGCCTCGCTGAAGCGCTGTGGAATGCACAGGCGGCTGGCAGGCCACCGGACGAGCGTGCTTATCTCGCACGCATACTGGAACGGTGCCGTTGAATTCCTGCAGGGTGATACAAAACCCTGTTGGCGAACGCGCGAATCAGACGAGTAGTTGCGATTGCAGGAATGCACCGACCTGTTCGCCGAAAGCCATGGGCTGTTCGATATTGCCGAGGTGTGCGGCCTTGTCGATGGCTATGTAGCGTGCCTGGGGAATGCGTGCAGCAATAGCCTGCGCGTTGGCCACGGGTGCAGCCTGGTCCTCCGCTCCGGCAACTACGAGGGTCGGTACGCGCACCTGATCCAGTCGCTCAAGGAAGTCGAGAGATTCGATCGCGCGGCAACAGGCAATGAAGCCCTGCGGCTGTGTCTGCCGAATGAGGCTGGTGATCCACGCCACGGTGAGCGGTGACGCTGCCCTGAACTCCGGCGTGAACCAGCGCGAGAGACTCCCCTCAATCTGCGATTCCATGCCGCCAGCGGTGACGCCGGCAATGCGCTGTTGCCACAGGGGTTTCATTGCATCCGGCGTACGCGAGTTGGTTTCCGCGAGAACCAGTGCCGTGAGGCGCTGCAGCGCGCGCAACGCCAGCGATTGTCCGATCATGCCGCCGATCGACAGACCGACAAATGCCGCCTTCGAAATCTCAAGGTGATCGAGCAGGCCGACGACGTCGTCTGCCATCTCCTCAAAACCATATTTCCCGGCGGGCGCGTGACTCTGCCCATGCCCCCTGAGGTCATAGCGAATGATGCGGAAAGAGCGCGACCATACGGGCACCTGCAAATCCCACAGTGACAAATCCGTCGCCAACGCATGCGCAACCACGACCGGAGGCGCGTTCGCGGGACCGTCGATCCTGACATGCATGCCGTCGTAGCTGAATTCAGTGTCCACCGCACTCATGGCTATCCGGTCCTCCTGTCGTTCGCCCCAATTGAGGCGCGAATACTATCTCAATCGCATTGCGGTCATTTCCCGCCCCGGGTGGTATTTGCTAGAGTCGCCGCCGTACACACGTTGCAGGCCTGAAGTCCATTATGTCCGCCAGCCACTCCGCCTCGAGTTCGACGCCCAAAGCCCCGATAAAGCAGGAAGATGTCATTGCCAGCGTGGCCGATGCTCTGCAATACATTTCCTACTATCACTCGCCCGATTTCATCGCGGCCATGACCAGTGCCTATGAGCGGGAGGAAGCCCCGGCTGCCAAGGACGCGATCAAGCAGATCCTCGTGAATTCGCGGATGTGCGCGGAAGGTCACCGGCCGATCTGTCAGGACACCGGCATCGTCACCGTGTTCGTCAAGGTCGGCATGAACGTCCGCTGGGATGCGACGATGAACCTGACTGACATGATCAATGAAGGTGTGCGCCGCGCCTATAACCATCCCGACAACAGGCTGCGCGCGTCCATCGTCAATGACCCGGCGTTCGAACGCAAGAACACCAGGGACAACACGCCCGCAGTGATTCACATGGAAGTCGTGACGGGCGACACGCTGGAAATCGGCCTCGCAGCCAAAGGCGGCGGGTCCGAGAACAAAGCCAAATTCACTATGCTGAATCCATCCGACTCCATCGTCGACTGGATCCTGAGCGTCGTTCCAAAGATGGGCGCCGGCTGGTGCCCGCCCGGAATGCTGGGGATCGGTATCGGGGGTACCGCAGAAAAGGCCATGGTGATGGCGAAAGAGGCGCTCATGGATCCCATCGATATCCAGGAGATCCGCGCCAAGCAGGACAAGACGAAGACCGACCAGATGCGCATCGAGCTGATGGACAAGGTGAATGCCCTCGGCATTGGCGCCCAGGGACTGGGCGGGCTGACGACGGTGCTCGACATCAAGATCAAGGACTATCCGACTCACGCGGCTTCGCTCCCCGTTGCCGTCATTCCGAACTGCGCCGCTACCCGACATGCGCATTTCGTGCTCGATGGATCCGGGCCGGCGAAACTCGATCCTCCCGATCTGGACGACTGGCCGAAGCTGGAATTCAAGGCAGCGCCGGATTCGCGTCGCGTGAACCTCGATACGCTGACGGCCGCCGAAGTCGCAAGCTGGAAGCCCGGGGAACGATTACTGCTGTCAGGGAAGATGCTCACCGGACGGGATGCGGCCCATAAGCGCATCAGCCAGTTGCTTGAAGCGGGCAAACCGTTACCCGAGGGACTCGATTTCCGGAATCGCGTGATCTACTACGTGGGTCCGGTCGATGCGGTGGGCAATGAAGCGGTCGGTCCCGCGGGTCCCACTACTTCCACTCGCATGGACAAGTTCACCGACATGATGCTGGGGCAGACCGGGCTGATCGCCATGGTGGGTAAGGCAGAACGGGGACCCGAGGCGATCGATGTCATCAAGAAGTACAAGGCCGCCTATCTGATGGCCGTGGGGGGTGCTGCGTACCTCGTGTCGAAAGCCATTCGGAGCAGCCGCGTCGTTGCGTTCCCGGAACTCGGGATGGAAGCCGTCTATGAATTCGATGTGAAGGACATGCCGGTAACCGTAGCCGTCGACTCCAAGGGCACCAACGTTCATGACACGGGCCCGAAGGAATGGCAGGCGAAAATCGCGCGAATCCCGGTGAAGGTCGAGCAACCTGCCTGACACACTGAAGGCCAGCAGCATCAGTCATGTGATTTCTACGAAATCACCATAAACGACTGATTTTAAAAAGTATCAATCGTGAATCGATAGCTACCTCTGAGTAGCGCCAGGACTCGTGCCTGGCCCGTCGTAGGGTGTCGATAATTGACTGCCATGGCAATGATTGTCTAGGCTATCGCTGCCATGTCAACCAAGCCCTCCCCCGAACACACTGCCGCCCCGTTCTATACGCTCGAGAACTATGAGTGGCAGGCGAGCACCGGCCACCTTGTTGCCCACGCACAAGCTGCCATGCGTCGTGCGCTTGACGTCGAACTCGCCCGCTTTGGCGATGTTTCGAGCGCGCAGTGGATCGTGATGATGGTTCTCGCCTACGAGAATGACGACACGGCAGCCAACCTCGCCAAGCGTCTCAACTACGATCCCGGTTCGATGACCCGGCTGCTGGACCGCATGCAGGAGAAGGGGCTGCTCAAGCGCGCGCGACTGGACGACGACCGGCGCTGCATCAAGATTGAACTGACGGATGCCGGTCGCGAACTCGCGCCTTCGCTGACGATTGCGGCCATCAACGTCATCAACCAGGCGCTGAACGGATTCAGTGCAGAAGAGCATCAGCAGCTCAACAGCCTGCTCAAGCGCATGACGGACAATTTCAGGTAACGCCATGACTCACGCGTCGCAGTACAGGTCCCTGCCAGCAGCCAGCGTCTTCGCGACTGCCGTCGCCGTCAGTCTGGCGCTGTTGCTTGCTGCCTGTACCATCCATGCGCCTCTCAAGGAACTTCCCGAAAATCCGGGCGAGGCGCTGACCTTCGCGCGGACCGCGGGCGACGCAGCACAAGGGCAATGGCCGGAACGGGAATGGTGGAAGAGCTATGGCGACGCACAGCTCACCGCCCTGATCTCCGAGGGGCTGGCTGCGAATCCCGATATGGATGCTGCGTTCGCCCGCATCAATGCCGCTGAGGCGCGTGCGTTGAGCGCCCATGCGCCGCTGGTTCCGAGCGTCGATGCCAACGTCGGCGTACAGCGAAGCCTGCTCAGCGCGAATGGCCTGTTTCCGCCGCCCATCGGCGGCTCCACGATATGGCAGAACAAGGCATCGCTCGATCTCAGGTGGGAGATCGACTTCTGGGGCAAAACCCGCTCTGCGCAGACAGGCGCCCTGCGTGAGGTAGACGCGGCACGCATCGACAAGCAGGGTGCGGAACTGTCGTTGAGCACGGCAATAGCGCGACGCTATGTGGAATGGCAGCGCCTCGAAGACCACCTGAAGATCGATCGTGCGCTGATCAAGCAACGCGAAGGCCTGCTGTCGCTGACACAGAAACGTGTTGTTGCAGGGCTTGATTCGAACGTACAACTGCGCGCGGCCGAAGCGGCCGTTCCAGACAGTCGTGCGAACATCGCCGCACTGGAAACGCAGGCAGCGATCGCCCGGATTGAGCTCGCTGCGCTGCTTGGCGCGGGTCCCGACAGGGGATTTGATCTGATGCAGCCGTCGCTGCAGGCACCGCCCTTCTCGGGCATCCCCACACTCCTCCCTGCGGACTTGCTGGCCCGGCGCCCCGACGTGGTTGCACACCGGCTGCGCGTAGAAGCAGCAGCCTCAAGGGCCGACTCCGCGCAGGCGGATTTCTATCCAAACATCAATCTGGCTGCGGCCATTGGACTCGATGCCACGTCGTTCAACTGGGTCGATGCGGGCAGCGAGTTCTACAATGTCGGTCCCGCTCTGAACCTGCCGCTGTACGGTGGAGGCCGCCGCCGCGCTACCCTCAACCTCCGCACCGCCGAATATGATGAAGCCGCGGCAAATTATCGTCAGTCGCTGGTGGGCGCCACGCGCGATGTGGCCGCTGCGCTTACTGATCTTCGCTCGGTAGACGCTGAGGAACGCGACGCTGCCGCCGCCGTGGCCTCGCAGCGGCAATCCTATGTTCTGGCACGCAGGCGGTACGACGGCGGTCTGGGTACGTACACCGACGTCCTGGTTGCCGAAGCCACTCTGCTCAATCAGAGCCGTCGGCTTGCCGACCTGACTGCCCGGCGGCTCGATGCTTCCATTCGCCTGGTTGCCGCGCTCGGTGGCGGCATTCCCGTCCAGACTGCTACGACCGCTGCACAGCCGTAATTCTTCGGAGATTTCAAGTGTCCACTACCCCTGCAGACATGCAATCCGTCAACAGCTCGCGGCGTCAGCGTTTCCTGACCATCGTTGCGGTTGCCGTGCTCGGCATCGCAGTACTGGTGACCGTTTACTACTTCGTGTTCCTTCGCGGCTATGTGACGACAGACAACGCGTATGTGAATGGCAACCTGGTGCAGGTGACCGCCCAGACCGGCGGTACGATCATTGCCGTCAATGCCGATGAAACCGAGATCGTAACAGCGGGCGCTCCGCTCGTGACGCTGGATCCCGTCGATGCGAAAGTGGCCGTCGCACGCGCGGAAAGCGCACTCGCCACCAGTGTGCGCGAGATTCGTGGCACGTTTGCCAGCACCGAGGGACTCAATGCGTACGTCAAGGCACGGGACGCCGATATTGCCCGGGCGCGTTCGGAAGTCGCTCGTGCCGAGCAGGATGTGGAAAGACGAGTTGCGCTGGCGAATGAAGGCGGCGTTTCCGCCGAAGAACTGGCGCATGCCCGCTCAGCCCTCCTCGGCGCTCAAGCTTCGTTGAGTTCCGCAATTGCTGCCAGGGCTGAGGCCGGTCAGAACCTCACTGCGAATGAGGCGCGCATCGAGGGCTCGGTCGTCGCGACCAATCCGACAGTGTTGCAGGCAGCGGCTCAGCTGAAGGACGCGTACATCGCCCTGAAGCGGACGACGGTACTCGCGCCCTCTGCCGGCATCATTGCAAAGAAATCGGCGCAGCTCGGCGCCAGGGTACAACCAGGACAGATCCTCGCAACGATCGTACCGCTCACCGAAGTCTGGGTGGATGCCAACCTCAAGGAAGCACAGCTGAAGGACCTGCGCATCGGCCAGCCGGTCACCCTCGAGGCCGACTTCTACGGCAGCAGCGTGGAATACCACGGCACCGTCAGCGGTCTCGGCGCCGGCACCGGCAGTGCGTTTTCAGTCTTGCCGGCGCAGAACGCGACGGGCAACTGGATCAAGGTCGTGCAGCGCGTACCGGTACGTATCGCGATCGAACCGGCGGAACTCGAGGCGCATCCCTTGAGGATCGGGTTGTCGATGGACGTCCGCATCGACGTCCGCAACGATTCCGGCCCTGCCGTCGCCAGCGCCCCTGGAACCCAGGCGCGTTACAGCACGAATGTCTACGACGGGGTCGAAGCCGAAGCAGATGCCCACGTGCAGAAGGTCATCGCCGCCAATCTGTCGTCCCGCGACGCGCGCAATGGCCCTGTGACGACACAACCCGCAAGGACTGCGGACGCAAGCTGAACCCTGGCTGCAATTGCAACTCAGGCAACATTCATGACCGCCCCGCAACCGCTCAAGGGTTCACAGCTGTGGTTCGGCACGCTGTCGCTGTCGCTGGTGAACTTCATGGTTCTCCTCGACATGACGATTGCCAATGTCGCCGTCCCGCACATCTCCGGCAATCTGGCCGCATCGCCGAGTCAGGGCACGTGGGTCATCACCTCTTATGCCGTTGCGGAAGCGATCACCGTGCCACTGACCGGCTGGCTGGCGCAACGCTTTACGCAGGTACGCCTGGTGACGACGTGCATTCTGCTGTTCACGCTATCGTCGCTGGCTTGTGGACTGGCCACCAGTCTGGGCATGCTGGTTGTCACACGGGTGCTTCAAGGCTTATCGGGCGGCCCCATCATGGCCATGACGCAGACCCTGCTGCTGAGCAGCTTTCCCCGGCACAAGGCCGGAACCGCGATGGGCCTGTTTGCGATGACTACACTGCTGGCGCCGGTCTTTGGTCCCATCGTCGGCGGAGCCATTGTCGACAACATGTCCTGGCACTGGATCTTCTTCATCAACATTCCGGTCGGCCTGCTCTGCGCCACGCTCGTCTGGTCGCTGTATCACAAGCGCAATACGGAAGCCAGGAAGCTGCCCATCGACTACATTGGTCTGGTCCTGCTCGTGCTGGCCGTGGGATGTTTCCAGATCATTCTCGACAAAGGCCGCGAGCTCAGCTGGTTCGGCTCCTCGTTCATTGTTGTGCTCGCGGTGATCAGCGGCCTCGCATTCGTGCTGCTCATCGGTTGGGAGCTGACGGATGATCATCCAGTCATTGATCTCAGACTGTTCAAGAATCGCAACATCGTGGCCGGCATTCTCACGCTGTCGGGGTTCTTCGCCATCGTATTCGGCAGCACGGTGCTCACACCGTTGTGGCTGCAGACCCAGATGGGTTACACGGCGCAATGGGCTGGCCTCGCGATGGCACCTTCGGGGCTGGCGGCGGTATTCATGGCACCAGTTGCAGGTCGCCTGATCGGCAAGGTCGATCCACGAGCGATGGTGACCGTGGGCGCGGCGCTGGTCATGGTGTCCTTGCTGATGCGCTCGCAGTTCACGCCGGATACCGACTTCCTGACGATCGCAATACCCCAGGTCGTTCAGGGCCTGGGGATGCCGTTGATCTTCATGCCCTGCGTGATGCTGTCGACGTCCAGCGTCGAAGCCTGGCGGATTCCGAGCGTGGCCGGACTGCAGAATTTCCTGCGGACCTCGGCAGGTGCATTCGGCGCTGCCCTCACCGCTACCTACTGGGATGACACGACCACCCAGAACCGTGTCGATCTGGTGGGCCACGTCGCGAACGGCATGCCGCAGTACGATGCCTGGCGAGACGCCGTGGCGGCGCAGGGAATGAGCGCCGAGATGTCGCTCAATCTCATCGATCGCACCGTGCAGGGACAAGCGGTCATGCTGGCCACAGACCAGTTCTTTTCCATCGGAGGCTTGCTACTCCTCGGCGTGGTGGCCGTCATCTGGATGGCCAGGCCCCCACCCAGAACAACGGGCGAAAGTTCGTCGCCACAGCCGCTGCCGCTCACTGATCCGGCACTGAGCTGGAGCGGCAGGCGTACGCAGAAGCACGTCGTCGGTGCGTAGCACGCTTTCATGACGCGTACATCAGCGCCACGCCTCGTCTGGCCGCCTGGCACGCATCGTGCTTCATCAATCGCAACGCAATCCGAGGTTCCCAATGAGCGCGCGATCGAACAACGTCCTCCGCAGTCTGCAATTCAACGGTGACCCCCTGCCGTTGCTGGATTCGCGCCCCTCTATCAGGGGGATCATATCCACGACGCTCGTCGCCAGTCTGATACTGGCGGCCATCGGTGTACGCATCGGCCCTGAATTGCGAATGCGACCCTCCCTGGCGAACGCAGGCGCAGTCGTCGATTCCGGCCGTACAGGAGCTGTCGACCGTCAGGGGATGACAGTCATCGTCAAGCCTCGCTCGAATGGCAGGTGGAACGAACCTCTGGTCGAAGCCGCGAAATAGGGAACCTGCCCTGCCCTACTGCATCAGCCCGGCCTTCACGTCTTCCTGCGACAGCAGCTGAATCGGTACTGACTTCGCTTTCCAGATTTGCGAGGCATACTCGCGGATCGTGCGGTCTGACGAGAATTTGCCGGACCGCGCCGCATTCAGGATGGACATCTTCGTCCAGTGCTCGACGTCGCGATACGCAGTATCCACCTGCCGCTGACAGTCGGCATACGACTGGTAATCGGCAAACAGCAGGTACGGGTCGTGGTACAGCAGGCCGTCAATCAGTGGCCGGAACAGATCCGTATCGCCGCGTGAGAAAAACCCGCCGCGAAGCAGGTCAATCACATCCTTGAGTTCCGGATTGCTCTCATAGTAGTGATGCGGGTTGTAGCCCTTCGCCTTCAGTTCGTACACTTCCTGCGCCGTCATGCCGAACAGAAAGAAATTCTCGGGGCCCACTTCCTCGCGAATCTCGATATTGGCGCCGTCCATGGTGCCGATGGTCAGCGCACCGTTCATCGAGAACTTCATGTTGCCGGTGCCCGAGGCTTCCTTGCCGGCAGTCGATACCTGCTCGGACAGGTCCGCAGCCGGATAGACCTTCTGACCATTGGTGACGCTGAAGTTCGGCAGGAACACCACCTTGAGGCGGCCCTGTATTTCCGGATCCCGGTTCACGACATCGCCGACCGACGTGATGAGTTTGATCATCAGTTTGGCGATGTGGTACCCGGGTGCAGCCTTGCCGCCAAAGATGAAAGTCCTGGGCTGAATGTCATTGCCCGCGCCCGACTTCAGGCGGTGATACAAGGCGATCACATGCAGGATGTTGAGGTGCTGGCGCTTGTACTCGTGGATCCGCTTGACCTGGACGTCGTAGATCGACTGCGGATCAATCGTGATCCCGGTGCGGGCATGGACAAAGTCCGCGAAATCGCGTTTGTTGGAGTACTTGATACCGCGCCACATGGAACGGAATCCGGCGTCTCCGGACAATGATTCGAGACGCCGCAGCTGCGACAGATCCTTGATCCAGCCCGAACCGATGGTATCCGTGATCAGGCTTGCGAGCCGCGGATTGGCCAGCACCATCCAGCGACGCGGAGTGACGCCATTGGTCTTATTGGTGAATTTTTCCGGCCACAGGTCGTGGAAATCCTTCAGCACATCCTGCTTGAGCAGCTCGGAGTGCAGTTCCGCCACGCCATTGATGGCATGACTGCCCACGCAGGCCAGATGCGCCATCCGCACATACCGCTCACCCGCTTCGTTGATCAGCGACATGCGGCCGAGGCGCGCCTCGTCGCCGAGAAAGCGGATGCGCACTTCATCGAGGAAACGGGCGTTGATCTCGAATATCAGCTCCAGGTGTCGCGGCAATACCTTCGAGAAGATCGGCAGCGGCCATTGTTCAAGCGCTTCCGGCAACAACGTGTGGTTGGTATACGCGAAGGTCTTGCCGACGATACTCCATGCATCGTCCCACGCGACGACATGCTCATCGACCAGCAACCGCATCAACTCGGCCACTGCAATCGCCGGATGCGTGTCGTTCAGCTGCACGGCGAACTTCTGATGGAAGTTCGCGAGCGGAATCTTCTGTACCTGCAGGATGCGCAGCATGTCCTGCAGGGAACAGGAAACAAAGAAGTACTGCTGCTCGAGCCGCAATTCCTTGCCCTGCGTCTGCTCGTCGTTCGGATACAGGACCTTGCTCAGGTTTTCGGAGGCCACCTTCTGGTTCACCGCGCCGTAATAGTCACCGCGATTGAAGACGGCGAAATCAAAGGACTCAGGCGCCTCGGCCTTCCATAAGCGCAGCGTGTTCGCAGTGTTGGTGTGGTAGCCGAGAATAGGCGTGTCATACGGCACTCCCACGACGACCTTGCCCGGCACCCAGCGCACTCTGAGCCGGTCCTGCTCGTCGGTGTACTGTTCCGTGTAACCGCCCAGCTTGACGCTGGCGGCCCATTCGGGCCGCGCGATCTCCCAGGGATTGCCGAACCTGAGCCACTTGTCTGTCTTCTCGACCTGCCAGCCATCGATGATTTCCTGCTGGAAGATGCCGAACTCGTAGCGGATACCATATCCCATCGCAGGAATTTCAAGGGTGGCCAGCGAATCGATGAAGCAGGCCGCGAGACGTCCCAATCCGCCATTGCCGAGCCCAGGCTCATCTTCCTGCGCCAGGAGTTCGTCGAAATTGAGGCCGAGCTCGGTGATGGCCTGCCTCGCCTGCTCATGGATACCGAGGTTGATCAGGTTGTTGCCGAGATGCGGTCCCATCAGGAATTCCGCGGACAGGTAGGCCACAGTGCGGGCCCCCTGCTTGGTGTACTCGGCAGCGGTGCTGATCCAGCGCTGCAACATTCGATCCCGGACCGCGAAGCTCAGCGCCTGGTAGTAGTCGTTCTTGGTTGCCAGCGCGGGAAACTTGCCCTGGACGTAGAACAGGTCGTCGAGAAACGCGCGCTTCAGCGCTTCTTTCGTGAGGGCGGTGCGCTCGTCCTCAAGCTTGAGATCCGTCTTCAGACTCACGACGTTTGACTCCACCTTGTCTCCTCCGGAAGTCCTGGCAATGGCCGGTGGCTACACAGCCATCTGGTACTGCCCGGAGGAGTCTGCAAGAAGCGTGCTACACAGCGAAGTCAGAAAGAACGCGAGAGGCAAAGGGTGTACGCGGCGGCGATACAGACGACGTCGACATCAGGGCGACAAAGACTTGAGCCCTGGTTGCACCAGCACGGAGCCAGCCCAGGCCGACTGCACGGTTCGAGTGCAGGAATTTGTCACGCACTGCAGCAGCGGCGAGCCCATTCCTGCTAAGTTTGCGACGACGCCACCCTTGGGACACTCATGACCGAGCCTTCGTCTCCCGCCTCGCGCTACTGGCCGCTGGTGCTGGCCGCCGCGCTCATCATGATGATCACGATGGGGACCCGGCAGTCACTTGGCCTCTATATGAGCCCGATCAATGCGACGACGGGCATCGGCATCGTCAGCCTCAGTTTTGCCCTTGCTGTTGGCCAGCTCATGTGGGGGGTGACACAACCGCTGTTCGGCATGATCTCTGATCAATACGGATCGACCCGCGTCATCATGGTGGGCGGGATCCTGCTTGCGGCCGGACTTGCGTTGACCCCGCTCGTCAGCAGCGAATGGGGAATGATCTGCACTCTGGGAGTGCTTTCTGCTGCTGGCGCCGGGGCTGGCAGCGTTTCAATTCTGATCGGTAGCGCCTCGCAACAGCTGCCCGCAGACAAGCGCGCGTTCGCGTCAGGGTTCATCAATGCGGGAGGCAGCTTCGGCCAGTTCGTCTTCGCGCCCTTGAGTCAGGCGCTGATACTGGGCTTCGGCTGGATGACCAGCATGCTTGCGCTCGCAGCAAGCGCGCTGCTTACACTGCCGCTGGCAAGAATGCTGTCAGGCAGCCGGGGTCTCGCGCCGCCGGCGACCGTCAGGCACCCTGCAACGAGACTGTCCTTAAGCGAACAACTGCAGATTGCCCGCTCGGATCGAAGCTACTGGTGCCTGCATGCCGGGTTCTTTACATGCGGCTTTCACATTGCCTTCCTGGTCACGCACCTGCCGGGGGAAGTAAACCTTTGTGGCCTGAGCGGCAGCGTGGCGTCGACGTCGCTCGCGATCATCGGCCTGGCCAACATCGTCGGCAGCCTCGGCTCTGGAGCCTTGAGCAGCGTGTACCGCATGAAATGGCTGCTGTTCTGGACGTATTTCACGCGTGCGGTAGCGATACTTGTCTATCTTCTGTCTCCCCGTGAGGCAATTACCTTTTATGTTTTTGCAGCGGTGCTGGGAGTGACCTGGCTGTCGACGGTGCCACCGACTGCCGGACTCGTCGGTAAACTGTTCGGTACCCGTTATCTGTCAACGCTGTTTGCGCTGACGGTGCTGTCACACCAGATCGGCGGCTTCTTCGGCGCCTGGCTCGGCGGAATCGCACTGACTCGTGGCGGCAACTACAACTGGATGTGGTATGCGGACATGGTCCTGGCGCTCGCAGCCGCGTTCATCCATCTGCCCATCAAGGAAGCACCCCTGGTCAGAGCGCAGGTAACGGCCGCATGACGAGCGTTCGTAGCGTGATTACGCCGCGACGCTGCCTTCTTCCATCAACGAACGGGTCCTCAGCGGAATCTCGGGAATCAGCATGATGATCAGGAGTCCGAGGACAATGAGCACGATCGCGGCAGCGAGGGTCGATGCGACGGAATGCGCGAAAGCCTCCTTGGTCCCGCGGCGGATACGTTCGATGTATTGGTCGCTGGCGGTTTTCAGTTCCGCACGAACCTCTGCGACCCTTGTGTCGATCGTCGCGCTGACCAGCGCCGGTTCCTGAGCCAGAATGGTCTCTCGATAGCGGGCAGCAAGGCTCGACATCGCTTGCCGGTCGGCCATCGCGCGCTCAGGGACAGCTGCGACTTGCGACTTGAGATCATCCGGAATCGTGGCGTCCTCCAACAGTGCGGTGCGTCCGGCTTCACCGTTCAGCAATCCCTTTTCAACCGTTGCAGCGAGCACCTCAAGGCGCAGATGAATGGCAGGCTGCACGCCGCCGGCCTCAAGTTCGCTGCGGATCTCGGGCGGCAACTGCTGGTCGGCCACGACCTTGCGCAAGGCGTCAGCGTCACCGCGGTAGGCCTGTTCGATCTGGTCCCCTCGCACAGTCATGACCTGCTCGACTCGCTGATCGAGCATCCGGGCATTCATTGCCATGCTTTGCGCTGCGCCGAGGTCCACCTTCTGTACGACTGGCGCGCCCGGCAGCGCCGGCACCCGCTCACGCAAATCGGTCATCAGGTGTTGCGTCAAGAGCGTACCGAAAACGGCCACGCCTACGGTAGAACCGATCTGTCGGCAGAACTGAAAGGTGCTCGTCGCCACGCCCGTCTCGCGAGTGCTTACGGCATTCTGCACGACCATGTTGAACAGGCTCATCGTGGGACCGAGTCCAAGACCGGTAACCACCAGGCGCAGGTCGAGATCGAGGACCGTGGTATCCGGGCCAATTCGCGACAGCAGAATGACCCCGACCAGCAGACACAACGTGCCACCGACCAGGAATGGCTTGTAGTAACCGAGACGGCTGACGAGCTGGCCGGACACTGTGCTGCTTACGATCAGGCCGCCCATCATTGGCAGCATGGCCAGGCCGCTGTTCGTCGCGTTGATGCCCTGCACCACCTGCATGTACAGCGGCATGAACATGACGATGCCGAAAAACGCCATGCCGATGAAGAAACCCGCCATGTTCGAAGCAGCTACGGCGCGGATGCGAAACATGGACAGCGGTACGAGCGGATCGGCAGTACGCAGCTCGACGATGACAAACAGGACAAACGCAACCGCGGCGAGCGCAAACAGGCTGATGACCGCATTCGAATCCCACGGATACTTCGTGCCGCCGAGCGTCAGTGCGAGCAGCAATGGCACAAACGCCAGGATGACAAGCGCTGCCCCCGGGAAGTCGATCTTTCCCGTCGCGCCGTGATGCAGTTGCGGCAGCCTTGCAATGACAACGCCAAGTGCCAGAAGCCCGAGCGGCAGGTTGACGTAAAACACCCACCGCCAACCCGCAACTTCATGACCCAGCATCGTCACGGTGCCGTGATCCGTGAAGAAGCCACCGATCGCAGGGCCTATGACACTCGCAAGGCCAAAGGCCGCGCCGAAAATACCCATGGCCTTTGAGCGCTCACGCGGCGCAAAGAGATCGGCGATGATGACAAAGGCGCTCATGAAGAGTGCACCACCCCCCAGGCCCTGGATGGCGCGAAAGACGACCAACTGCGTCATGGCTCCGCCCAATATCGGCAAGGAACCGAATTCGCCGCTCAGACCGCACAGCGCAGAGCCCAGCAGGAACACCACGATGCCAAAGACCAGGATGGGCTTGCGGCCGTACAGATCACTGAGCTTCCCGTAGATGGGCACGGAAACGGTTGACGTCAGCAGGTAGGCAGTCGTGACCCACGAGTAGAACTCGAGGCCCTGCAACTGCTCGATGATCCGCGGCATGGCGGTCGACACGATCGTCTGATCCAGGGCGCTCAACAGCAGGACCAGCAGCAGGGCACCGACGATGGCTCGACGCTGTGCGGGGGTGACGACGGCTGCGCTCATGAACGAATCCTTGGGAGCTGATGGCATTCGGGGTTTAAGGACGTCGAATGTTATCAGCTTCCTGATGACATATCAGCTTCCTGATGCGAACTTGGCCATGTCGGTCCGCGTACATCCCACGAGGGTGGTTCAGCGACCCCCAATGTCGTGCCAGACCGCTGTCCCCTGGCCATTGTCGCTGCAATAGCGGGACCGGGATCGCGCGAGTCAGCTGCCCTTGGCCGGACCCGGCAACAACGGTCGTGATCAGATCCAAATTAGTGAGGCGCCTCCCACCTCGGCGGTAGCCCGACTGGTTAAAGTGCGGGCGACCTCCCACAGAACCAGAACAACATGGACCCTTCACCACAGAACGAAGCTGCTGCAGTCGAAGTCGCCCCGGTCACGCCGAGAGCCGCATTGGTGCCCCCGCCTGACAGCGGCTTCGCGCAAATGCGGCTGAAAGTGGGCGACCAGGTCTACCTTGAATTGCAGAGCCGGCTCGTCAAGGGACGAACGGCGGTGACTGTCCTCGGCTGGCTCGAAGATCAATGCCTGATGGTGACTGCGCCCAAAGACGTCAATGTCCGGCTGCTGCTGAAAGAAGGCGAAGCCGTCCTGATGCGCCTGTTCACCGGCCAGAATGCGTTCGCGTTCACCGCGACCATACAGAGGACTGTGAATTCCCCGTTCCAGTATCTGCATGTGAGCTATCCGGACAAAGTCGAACGTGCGTCAGTCCGTAACTCGCCGCGTTGCCGCGTGAACCTGCCCGTCACAATCACCGCAGGCGACAAGCCACCTTCCGCAGCCACCGTCCTCAATATCGGCACGACCGGTGCCTTGATCGAAGCCGCGGAGCTGGCTGAGGCGGGCGGCAGCCCCTTGCAGATCGCGCTTTCGTTCGAACTGCACGGCGTGCCGATATCTCTGAATTTGCGAGCCGAGGTCAGTGGAATCAAGAACAAGCCGGACGGCGGCAGCCCGACGCATCAATACGGTGTGCGATTCAGTAACCTGACAGACAACGATCGCCTGATACTCGGAAGCCTGCTCTACTACCAGATGCTGGAGCACCCCCGCAGCGTGATCTGATCTGCCTGCCGCCAACGGCCCGCAACGTCGGTGAATACCGGCGCTATTCCACTCCCACCACATCGGTATCGGTCTTGCCACTCTTGAGTTGTTGCCGCGCCAGCTCTGCAAGACGTTCGTAGCTCAAACGAATCCGGTCGAGTTCCTCGTCCTCCAGTTCCTCGAGATCGAGCAGCACGTTGTGCGCACCCGCCATCGCGCGAATCAGCTCATCCAGCTTGATCTGCACCGCTTCAGCGTCACGGTTCTGCGTGCTCTGGATCAGGAACACCATCAGGAAAGTGATGACCGTGGTCCCCGTATTGATCACGAGTTGCCAGGTATCGCTGAAGTGAAACAACGGCCCGGTGATTCCCCAGACCACGATGACGAGCAACGCCAGTATGAAGGCCTGGGGCTTGCCACTGTACTTCGCCGTGGTTTTTGCAAACTTCGTAAACAGGGAACGGGATTTCGTTGGTCGCATGATGCACTCCGGAGACCTATGCAGAAGTCCCGGGAGAATAGTCGTGTCACCGCTTGCTGGCGAGGTATTGCCTCCAGCCTTTGAATGCAGTGATGTCCGTTGCCCCCTCAAGTCCGAGGGATTCGCAGACGAAGCCGGAAACCTGCTGACCATCTGCCAGCTGTACCTTGCCTATGCCGAGTGGCGCAGGAATTCCCGCGACGAAGCTGCCAAAGTGTTCGGCAGGCACGGCCCATACTTCTACATCGATGGCCGCTCCGTCCGCAGCCACTCTGACCATGCCAGGGCGATGCGGAGGCCCCCCGGGCAACGCGTATAGACGATAGACGGGCGCTGTCTGCGTTTGCTGGACGAGTTCCGCCCCCCGCGCAGTCAGCTGATGATTGAGCGGCAAACCGGCCAGATGCGCTCCACAAACGGCCACCGCGATGCTGTCGATCTTCGGTCCGGCCACCAGTGGCAGCGACCCCGTCCTCACAGACTGTTGAGCACCGAGCGGAATATCAACATGTGCATGCAGGCGAGAGGCCAGCGCCAGCAACGCAGGATCGCTGTGAGCGGTTCCAACCAGCGTCACACCGAACGGCAAGCCATCGGCGCGGAATCCCGTCGGTACGGCGACTGCCGCGAGATCCAGCAGATTCAGGAAGTTCGTATACCGGCCCAGGTTCGAATTCAGGCGAACAGGATCATCGAGCAGCTCCGCAATCCGGTAGATAGTGCCGGCCGTCGGCGTGACAATCACGTCCACCTGTTCCCATGCGGCTTCAGTCGCGCGCTGTAACGCCCGTAACCTGTATTGCGCACGAAATGCGTCCACGGCAGTTGGTCGCAGGCCAGGCGCAATGACCTGCCGCGTGACTGGATGCAAGGCCTCTGGCCTGTCGCGTATCAATGATTCGATCGCCGCATACCGCTCGGCCACCCACGGCCCTTCATACAGCAGGCGTGCAGTGTCAAGAAAAGGCGAGAAATCGATCGACACTTTCTGGCCGCCAATGGCTTCAAGGCTCGCCACAGCAGCCTCGAACAGACGTTCGTACTCACTGTCACCGAAGAACTCCAGTTGCGTCGACAGCGGCACGCCGAAGCGGAAAGAGTGGGAAAGGCTGTGGGCTGAAGACTGTGTGCTGTAGTCAGAATCGGACTGTCCCCTGTCCCCTGTCCCCTGTCCCCATCTCTTCTGGCTGCAGCCTGTAGCCTCCCTCCTCGAGTACGGGTCCGAGGCGTCGAAACCCTTGGACACTTGCAACACGGCTGCCGCGTCGACAACCGTCAGTGCGAAGATCGATACGGAGTCAAGCGAGCGACAGGCTGGCACGACCCCGGTCGTACTCAGCAATCCGCAGGTCGCTTTCACACCGATCAGATTATTGAACGCAGCGGGTATCCTGCCTGACCCGGCGGTATCCGTACCCAGAGAGAAACTGACGAGGCCGCTGGCCACTGCGACCGCCGAACCGGAACTCGAACCGCCCGAGATATACGCCGGATTGAAGCTGTTCTGACACGCGCCATACGGTGATCGGGTGCCAACAAGCCCCGTCGCAAACTGGTCAAGGTTGGTCTTGCCCACGGGAATGGCACCTGCTGCGAGTAGCCGCTGAACGACGGTTGCTGACTCGGTCGGGGTGTACGCAAAGTCCGGGCAGGCTGCTGTCGTCGGGATCGCCGCCAGATCGATGTTGTCCTTGATCGCAAACGGCACGCCATAGAGCGGCAGCGTTGCCGGCGACTGCCCCTGCAGTTCGCGCACGTAGCCCATGACCTGCTCGCGCGCCAGTCGCGTGATCCACACATGCCGCTCGGGCGCGCTGTCGATCCGTTCCAGCACGGCGTCCAGAACCTGCTCGGGCGTGAACTTCGCGGCCCGGTAACCGGCCAATAGCGACGCTATCGTCAATGAATCAGGTATCGCCATGGATGCTTCCAGCTCCTTCAGATTGCTTTCACCACCAACAGTGTTTCGCCTGCCGTGACCGAACCACCCTTTGCACAGCGAACTTCAACGACCTCACCGGCTTCGTCAGCCAGGATCGGAATCTCCATCTTCATGGCTTCGACCACGAGCAGCTCATCGTCTGCCTTGAATCGCTGCCCCTGGGTCACGCCCAGTTGCCAGACGCTGCCTGAGACCGGCGAGGTGACGCCCACACATCCAGCGGGAACATCATATGACTTTTTACTTTCAGTAGATCCGTTATCTAACTGATTTTGCTCTTCTTTAATACCATCTAAATTCCACCTCTCACGCTCTGCCTCGAACGCCGCCTGCTGCCGGCTCTTGAAGGCCTGGATGCCACTCGCATTGGTTTCAAGGAATGCCCGGTAGTCGCGCAGCCTCAAGGTTGCGGGTTCTACCTTGAGCGTGAACCGTCCATGGATGAAGTCCTCGCGCAGCACCAGCAATTCATCAGCCGTCACCGGATAGAAGCGGATCTGGTCAAAGAACCGCAGCAGCCATTGCCTGCCCGCCGTGAAATCAGCAGTCTGTCGGTAGCGATTCCACATCTGCACGGTGCGGCCGACGAACTGATAGCCGCCCGGCCCTTCCATCCCATAGACACACAGGTAGGCACCGCCGATGCCGACTGCATTCTCCGGAGTCCACGTGCGCGCAGGGTTGTACTTCGTCGTGACCAGCCGGTGGCGTGGATCCAGCGGGGTAGCCACAGGTGCACCGAGATAGACGTCACCCAGACCCATCACGAGGTAACTCGCGCCGAAGACGATGTCCTTCACGTCCTGGATCGAGTCGAGTCCATTGATGCGTCGAATGAACTCGATGTTGCTCGGGCACCAGGGTGCATCGTTGCGTACCGACTGCATGTACTTGTCGATCGCAAGTTGTGTCGCGGGGTCGTCCCACGACAGTGGCAGGTGCACGATGCGGCTTTCGACCTCCATGTCGCCCACAGCCGGCAACTGCAGCTCTGCTGCTTCCAGCAACGACAACAGCTCTGACTGGCCGATCACGCGACTGTCGTAGTGGACCTGCAGCGAGCGAATGCCCGGCGTCAGCTCGAGCACTCCGTCGACACGCTGCGTCTGCAACCAGGTCATGAGCGCATGCACACGGAAGCGCAGTTCAAGGTCGAGCACCGCGGGTCCATACTCGACCAGCAGATACTTGTCGCCTGCCTGGCGATAACACACGGGCGTCGCGGCCGCCAAAGTCTTGAGCACCGGCGTGCCGATGCTTCCGGAATCCGGGATCCTTCTGGCAGCCCAGGGAGCGGCTGCTTCGTCGAACGCAAGTGTACGAATCGCTCTGTCGAGTTCACGTTCAGCTGCTACCGCTGCGGACATCGTCGTAGGACGAAAGCGGACCCGATCACCCGGCTTCAGCTGGCCGACCTTCCATAGATCCGCCGCGACGATGGACGCAGGGCACACAAACCCGCCGAGACTCGGCCCGTCGGGTCCCAGAATGACCGGCATATCGCCGGTAAAATCTATGGTCCCGATTGCATAGGCATTATCGTGGATATTGGACGGGTGAAGACCGGCTTCACCCCCATCACGTCGGGCCCATTCAGGCCTGGGTCCGATCAATCGCACGCCGGTGCGACTCGAGTTGTAGTGCACTTCCCAGTCGGTTGCGAAGAACATGTCGATGTCGCGCTGCGTAAAGAAATCCGGCGCGCCGTGCGGTCCATACAGCACGTCGATTTCCCAGTTCGGCATCAGTCGGGGCTGTGCGAATTCAGAAAGAACGTGCGCCGGTGCGGCGACGCCTTCGGGTTCGAACAGCCTGAGCACGTCACCGGCCCTTAGTGAACGCCCGCCGTGTCCGCCAAACTGCCCAAGCGTGAACGTCGATCGACTGTGCATGTAGAGCGGCGTATCGAATCCGCCTTTGACGGCGAGATACGTCCTCTGCCCTGCTCCCTGAATATCCCGCAGTCTAAGTACACTGCCGGCCTTGACGGCGACGGCTCTGAAACAGGCCATCGGCTTGCCATCGAGCTCGGCACGCATATGCGCGCCCGTCAGCGCAATCCAGGTATCCGCATTGAACTTCAACGTCGGGCCGGTCACCGTGAGTTCGAGTCCAGCTGCTCCTTCGGGATTGTCGAGCAGCCGATTGGCCAGCCGGAATGCCAGTGAATCCATCGGCCCCGACGGCGGTACCCCGATGTCCCAATAGCCCACGCGACCCGGAAAGTCCTGGATCGTCGAATGTGTGCCCGCCTGCACGACCTCGATCGTCAGCGGCTCATAGGGAAAGTTCCCGAGGTACCGCGTTGTCTGGCGTCCCTCGCGAAAGACCGCGTCCTCGAGGATCTGGCCGAGGTAGGCCCTGTTGGTTTCGATGCCATCTACGCGCACACCGGCAAGCGCCAGCCGCAGCCGATCAATGGCTTCCTGCCGCGAGGCCCCATGACTGATGAGCTTCGCCAGCATCGGGTCATAGAAGGAGGAAACTTCCGTACCTGTCTCGATCCACGTATCGACCCGAACGCCGGTCGGCCACTTCACTTGTGTCAACAGGCCGCTCGCAGGCTGGAAATTCCTGCGCGGGATCCTCTGCGTAAAGCCTGACCTGCACCGAGTGCCCCTGACTGCGAACAGCTGCGTATGCACCGGCGAGAAACGACTCCCCCGCCGCCACCCGGATCATCCACTCGACGAGATCAACGCCGGTGACCTGTTCGGTGACACCATGCTCAACCTGCAGTCGCGTGTTGACCTCAAGGAAGTAGAACTCCTGGCTCCTGACGTCATAGACGAACTCAACGGTTCCGGCAGACTGGTAAGCCACCGCTTCCCCGAGCCTGACCGCAGCGCGCAGCAACTCACTTCGCGTGACCTCGGCAAGCCCGGGCGCTGGCGTCTCTTCGATGACCTTCTGATTGCGTCTCTGGACTGAGCAATCGCGCTCACCCAGTGCGACAACCGTCCCCTTGCCGTCACCGAAAATCTGCACCTCGATATGTCGGGCATGCTCGACATATTTCTCGATGAACAGTCCGCCCTGACTGAAATTGTTCCTGGCGAGTCGCTCCACCGATGTGAATGACTCCTCAAGGTCCCCTGGCTTCCAGCACAGTTGCATGCCGATCCCGCCACCGCCAGCCGTACTCTTCAGCATCACCGGGTAGCCGATCCGCTCCGCTTCGCGGCGTGCATGCGCAACATCTTCGAGCAGCCCACTGCCAGGCAGCATCGGGATCTGGTTGACCGCCGCCAGCTCGCGCGCCGTGTGCTTGAGACCAAAATCACGCATCTGCTGCGGTGTTGGACCGATGAACACAATTCCTTGTGCAGCGCAGGCTTCCGCGAACGCCGCGTTCTCGCTCAGAAAGCCATAGCCAGGATGAATGGCCTGCGCGCCGACCTCCCGGGCCACGGCGAGCAACTTGTCGGCCTGCAGATAGCTCGCGGCGGCGGGAGCAGGACCGATACAGATCGCCTCATCGGCTTCGAACACATGCAGCGAATGACGGTCGGCCTCGGAATACACCGCGACCGAAGCAATCCCCATCCGGCGCAATGTCCGCAGGATGCGGCAGGCTATGGCACCGCGATTCGCAATCAGGACTTTCTGGAACATGAGGAAACGCCAGCCAACTTGCCAGGTCGTCCCGGCGTGATCGATGCGGCCACGGGTCGTCCCGCGGCCTATTTCCAGGTCAGGACCTCGACCGGCGTCGGGTTGTAGCCATTGCAGGGATTGTTGAGTTGTGGACAGTTCGAGATCAGCACGATGACATCGGTCTCCGCCCGCATCTCGACATACCGCCCCGCCGCGGAAATGCCATCGGCGAACTCGAGACCGCCGGCCGGTGTCACGGGCACATTCATGAAGAAGTTGATGTTGCTGGACAGATCCCGTTTCGACAGTCCGTAGTCATTGCGCGCCAGTGCCAGCAGAAAGCTGTCGCGACAGCTGTGCATGTGCACACTTGTCGAGCGCATACCGTACCGTATTGCTCTCGGCCGAGCATGCTCCACCCAGCGTATCGTGACGACCACAGGTGTCGGCGACGATGGTGAGCAGCGTGTTGCCTTCGTTGGAGCGTAATCGTGTTCCGGTCGTCAGATAGATGCCGCGCTGGCCCTGGATCGTGTCGGTGGCACTGTAACGTTCGGCAGGAGCGTTGGCGTTGTAGAAAAGTGTGTCGACCGCCTGGTTACCTTCGAGATCCAGTATGCGAAAGTGCTGCCCTTTGCGGACAACACCCATCCACGGCTCGCCGGCAGGAATCACCGTGCGCGCAAGCGCATCATCAGCATTGAGCCTGCTCTCCGTCAGCTTCACAGGAACAACCTTTCGGTATTGATGAACCCGCGCTGGTTCTCCGGGCAGCTGTTGCGGCACTCATCATCCGCCCCGACGGGCGCCGATTGCAGTGCGGTCAGTTGCAATGGTTGCGGCGCGTACTTCGGGTCCGGATCAAGCGGATGCTGGCAAGTCGACAGGATCACGAGCGTCGGCATCTCGAAACGCAGGTCAATCGACTGGCCTGGCTTCGCATGGCCGCTCTCGAACGTCAGCTCGCCCCCGTCACCCGCAGTCACCTTCGAGAAGAAATTGATGTTGGGAACGACATCGCGAGCGCCGAGCCCGTGTTTGCCCAGCTCAATCAGGAAACTGTCGTAACCGTTCCTGTGATACGCGTTGCGATGATGCTGGTACGTCGCAGTGCCATAGCGTTCCCTGACCAGTGCCGCGTTGGAAACGCCACAGAACGTGTCATGCCAACCGCAACTATCGGCCGTGAGGGAACACAGGATTCGGCCCATGTCTGAATAGCAGACGTGCCCCCTTGTCAGGTAGGCCGTGTGCTGGGCCTTGAGCGTATCCGCCATGTTGTAGCGCTCGAGCGGATTGTTCGCCGCATACAGCAGCACAGAGGCATTGGACCCGCCCGCAATGCAGGTCAGTCGCAGCGTTATGCCCCGGCGCACAACGCGGGACCAGTGTGCACCGGCCTCGAGCCTCTCTTCCCAGAGCACACTACCCGGCTCTGCAACTGAATCTTGGGGTGCTGCTGTTGGCAAGAAATCTGACCTCGGTACAACCTCGCTCTGGTGGCGATGCGGCCCGCTAACGCTGGACGCGGTACCTCTAAGCAAGTCCCGTACCATGCCGGGCTGCTGTGAAGCGAATGCCCGAATCTGATGCACAAACGCCAGAGGCAAGCAGGGCAATTGCCACATATCGACGCATGGATGAGCGTGCAATGCGCCGTTAAAGTGCATGCAGCCTCAGGTGACTGGTCAGGAAACCGGTGCCTTTGTCCCGAATCACCCCATCACACGGCCCGTTCTCCTTCGGGCACGCGACTTGCAAAGTCGCAGACACAATGTGCGTCTAGGGTTCCGGTCGATGCTTGCATCGATGCTGGTCCGAGAGAGGCAGTCCTGGTCTACCAAGGGGGACTTGTCCCCCGAGTGGAGGATGCTCTACCTGGGGAATGCCCCCAGAGTGGAGGTGACTCCACAGTAGGGGGATACACGGCGGGACAAAAGCCCGGGAGGCCCTTACAACCCTTCAACGCAAACGGGTACCAGCATGCAATCAGCCTTCAAGTCTTCAGCTCTGAATTCCTCATGGTTACTGCGACTTCTCGCCGTGGTGGCCATGGTGTTCCAGCTCTCGGGTTGCGGCAACAGTGAGCCCCAGTCGGCCGCTGAACCTGCTGCTTCGGTCGAAGTCCCCACCTTCAAGATCGCGTGGAGCATCTACGTCGGCTGGATGCCTTGGGACTACGCGGACCGGAGCGGCATCCTGAAGAAGTGGGCGGACAAGTACGGCATCAAGATCGAGCTCACGCAGATCAACGACTACGTCGAATCCATCAATCAGTACGCGGCGGGTGCCTTCGACGGCTGCGTCATGACGAACATGGACATGCTGACGATTCCCGCGGCCGGCGGCGTGGATTCCACTGCACTGATCGTCGGGGACTATTCGAACGGCAACGACGGGATCGTGCTCAAGGGCAAGGGCACACCGCTCACCGCCCTGAAAGGCCAGTCAATCAACCTGGTCGAGTTGTCGGTCTCGCACTACCTGCTGGCGCGGGCGCTCGAGTCCGCTGAAGCTCTCAGAGCGCGACGTCAAGATCGTGAACACCTCGGATGCCGATTTCGTGGCGGCCTACCAGGCCGCGGAGACCAAGGCGATCGTGGCATGGAAGCCTGCGCTGAGCGAGATCCTGGCGTCGCCCGACGCGCAGCTGGTCTACGATTCGAGCCAGATCCCCGGCGAGATCCTTGATCTTCTGGTCGTGAAGTCTGACGTCCTGAAAGCCAACCCGAATCTCGGCAAGGCCCTGGTCGGAGCCTGGTATGAGACTTTGAGTGTCATGCAGGGCAACGATGCATCGGCCCAGGCCGCCAAGGAGCAAATGGCCACCGCCTCAGGCACGGACCTGGCAGGTTTCGAGAGCCAGCTCGCCACCACGAAGTTGTACGCGACTCCTGCCGAGGCTCACGCGGTCGTGACTGGCGAGGAAATCGTGAAGAACATGGACCTGGTGCGCAAGTTCTCCTTCGAGCATGGGCTTCTCGGCGAAGGGGCGAAGACGGTCGATGCGGTTGGCATCGAGTTTCCAGGCGGACGCTCGCTGGGCGATGCGGGCAAGATCACGATGCGTTTCGACGACACCTACGTGAAGATGGCGGCTGACGGGTCTCTGTGAACAGAGCGGCTGGGGTCTTGAGACTGGTGCCAGGCGGCAAAGGGAGTCCGGATCAAGAGACGGCTTCCGACTGCGACCCACAGTCACCGGCCTGCAGCCTCTCTTCATGCGGCGCCTGATCAATCTCAACCCCGGACGGAGCGGCGCGCTGGTGCTCGGCGCGCTGCCCTTCCTCCTGATCCTGGCGGTCTATCTTTTCAGTTCCGACGCACGGTTGGCGGCGAATCCCGACGACAAGCTGCTGCCCTCCATCGCCAGCTTTGGGGACGCCATCCAGAGTTACGCGTTCGAGGAAGACTCGCGCAGCGGCGAGTACCTGCTGTGGAACGACACCTTCGCGAGTCTGGCCAGGATCGCCGTGGCACTGGCGATCAGTGCCGCGATCGGCCTCGTGCTCGGCATTTTGATCGGCGTGATTCCTTATGTCGGATTGACGATCGGCCCCATGGTCGCGGCCATCTCGATGATCCCGCCGCTTGCCATCCTGCCGATCCTGTTTATCGTGCTGGGCCTGGGCGAAACCGCCAAGATCGCACTGATCGTCATCGGCGTCGCACCCGTCATCGTTCGTGACCTGGCATTGCGGGTCGGCGAACTGCCATCCGAGCAGATGATCAAGGCACAGACACTCGGTGCTTCCACCTGGCAGATCATTCTCAGAGTCGTCCTGCCGCAGTCGTGGCCGCGATTGATCGATTCGCTGCGCCTGACGCTGGGCTCAGCCTGGCTGTTTCTGATAGCCGCCGAGGCCATCGCATCGACCGAGGGCCTCGGCTATCGAATCTTCCTCGTGCGGCGCTATCTGGCGATGGATGTGATCCTGCCTTACGTCGTGTGGATCACGCGTCCTGGCCTTCCTGATGGACTGGCTGCTGCGCAAGGTGCGAACGCTGGCGTGTCCCTGGGTGGAGTTTGGCAAGTAGATGGCCGCTGTCAGCGTCCAGCATCTGTGGAAGGAATACGGCAGCCACGTCGTACTCGAAAACCTCAACCTGGAAATCAACGACCACGAGTTCGTCACGATCGTGGGCGCGTCGGGCTGCGGCAAGACCACCTTCCTGAGGATGTTGCTGGGCATGGAAACACCCAGCCGCGGCAAGTTTCTCGTCGACGGTCAACCCCTGCCGAATGAGCCAGGTGCGGATCGTGGCATCGTATTTCAACGGTATTCGTTGTTCCCTCATCTGACCGTGATGCAGAACCTGCTGCTGGCACTTGAGTTTGCCGGCGCCCCCTTGAGTCGCAATGCTGTTCGGCAAGGCCAGGCGAGACGCGCTCGAGAAAGCCAAGGCTCTGCTGGATGCTGTCGGGCTCTATGCTTCCAGAGACCGCTATCCGGCCCAGTTATCCGGTGGCATGCAACAGCGTTTATCGATCGCGCAGTCGGTGATCCGCGAGCCCCGCATCCTGTTGCTCGACGAACCTTTCGGCGCGCTCGATCCCGGCATCACCGCCGACATGCATCGAGCTGATCCTGAAGCTGTGGGCCGAACATCGCATGACCATCTTCATGATCACGCATGACCTCAAGGAGAGCTTCGAACTCGGCACCCGCGTGCTGGTGTTCGACAAGGTCCGTCACGATCCACAGGCTCCTGAACGGTTCGGCGCCACGGTCACGTACAACTTGCCGCTGAAGTCCACGAAGGCAGCTTAGGCTCCTGAGCCTCTTCCCTCCTATGGCCTCTTAGTCGGTGCCAGTAGAGGCTTATTGGGTTATTGCGCACCTCCCCCCCAAAATCTTTCCGCCTCGTCTAACCGGCCATAACCCAATAAGCCTCTACTGGCACCGTCCACGCGGCCGTCCACGCCGTCCGCCTTGCGTGCGAGCTGAGGCATCGCAGGATCAGAGCGAATCGAGCGCGTCGATTTCCTCCTGAATGCGGCGCGCACGGCGCTCGGTCATCACAATCGCCATCCAGGTGCCGAACACGATCACCACTGCGTTGACGATGATTCCCTTCCACCAGATCGGCGTGATTTCGACGAAATAACTCACGAACAGCATGACGTGTCCGGGGATAAAAAGCAGCGGCACCCAGCGCCCGCTGCCACGTCGGGCATCGCGCTGCCGCTCGAGCTGACGGCGATGGAACCTGAGCGCATCGAGTACGCCAAGCTCGGCAGGCTGCTCCTCCGTCGCAATGCGCTTGCGCTGGAGAAAAAGGCCTAGCAAACCGGCCGCGACCCACAGCGCCGTCGCCGAAGAGAGCAACGGCTTGACGCTGAAAAATTCCGCGCCTCGCCACGCTAAAAGCGCCATGCCGGCAGCACCCCCAAAGTAATTGATCGCATTGAGCATCCGCGTACGGCGCCGCAAAGCGCCTGAATAGTGACGAACAAAGGAGAGAGAGATGCGCGGTGCATCGAGCGCCTGTGCCTGCCAGAGCTGCTGGGTGTTCATGAGTTTTCTCCTGCGCCAACCCTTTCCGTCAGCAACTGTCGGATACGGGTCAATTTGGTGTGCGTGTTTGCGGGAGAGATGCCGGTGATGTCGGCGATCTCGTCGGCGGGAAGTCCTTCTAGATGCAGGATGATCACCTGCTGATCGAGTGGTTTGAGCGCCTGGATCAGCGCGTTTATTTTCTGCATCGCGCGACCGGCATCGAGCTCGGCGTCGACATCGAGTGTGTCGCCTGCCACGTCGATTTCATCGAGGGTCGTGAGCCGGTGAGCCTGGCGGCGACGATTGCGCTTCACATGTGTCGCAGCCACATTGTGAGCCACACGATACACCCAGGTGCGCAAACTGCAGCGCCCCCCGAATGCCGAAAGACTGCGCCACAGTGCGATATGTATTTCCTGCAGCAGGTCCTGCTGGAGATGCGGATCCACCTCGTGGGCGCGCGCCAAGCGCGTGAGCGGCGCGGCGAATTCCGCGGCGACCTTCTCGAACAACGCGTCTTGCCCGGCGAGGTCCCGCTCGGCGGCAAGCTCGATAGGCGTTGAGATCATGCGTAGCGGCATATTCAGGTAGTCACCGGTCCGTAGCTTTCCTTACAGCCTGGGCTACAGTCTGGACGCACGTAGGGCAAAATTGCGCGAATGGTGCCAGCGCGAATGGTGCCAGTAGAGGCTTATTGGCTTGTTGAGATACCTTGGTCCAGAACGCAGCCTGGCTCTGCTGATCTACGATAACCCAATAAGCCTCTACTGGCACCCCTTCGGAAGAGGTCCGTAATGCCGCGCAACGCAATCTGACAGTGAGGATGCATCACGATGAAAAGCACGTGCTACTTGCGCCAAACTTGTAATCCGCTGCTCGACGGCCTGATGGGCAACCCACGCGCGGACCCGCGACAAACGACGCTGTCGAGAGGGTGACTCCAGCTCCTCGCGGCTCACGCTGAATTCGCGGCACGCCTCGTCGATGATCTCATCCAGCGATTTCCTGGACCGAGGTCGCCAGCCCGTCATCAACGACTTGCCGAGGAACTGATCGCTCCCAAGTACTCGAACATCATTGGGATTGCGATCTATCAAGGGCGAGGAATGGCTCTTGCCTACCTCGTGGTCGACGAACCGGCGATACGCATCCGTTGCGTAGGCAGGGTCGGGGTGCAGCATACTCAACGCGAAGGAAGTGGTTACCCACGAAGTTACCCGGCTACCCAAGTAGTTCGCGTGACTGGACCAGGCATAGTCGTCCGGATGCCCAACCATATGAGCCCGGACCGGATTCAGGTGGATATACCGCACCAGCTCCAGCAGGTACTCGTCGGCATCCACAAGTACGGAGTGGTAGCGCTGCTCAAACAGGTGCCCGGTCGTGCAAAAACGCCGTTGAACCTTGCGGGCATATTGACCAGCCACGCGCATCATGATGCGACCGAGCGGCGTGTCAGCCACTTGGATCAACAAGTGAGCGTGGTTTGTCATCCAGCAGAACGCGTGGGCCCGAGCGGCAAACCGCTCAAGCACCTCCCCCACGATCTGATCGAGCAGTTCGCGGTCCTGGGGCGTAAAGAAAATATCCTGACGGTGATTGCCGCGAAGCGTGACATGGTAGAACGCCCCGGGCACATGCAATCGCGGCTTTCTTGGCATCCGTGCCTCCAAGGCCACCCAGAATTCGGCCTTTCAGAAACAGAATACCGACAGTCCTGGCAAGAAGCTGCTCGCAAATTTCGGCGATTCGCTCAATAACTCGATAAGCCTCTACTGGCACCGGTGATCCACACTGGCACCGGTGATCCCGGCACCGGTGATCCACACGATAAGCCTCTACTAGCACCGGTGATCCACAATTTCTTGACCGTACCACCCAATGGGGCTATAGAATTCCACAGAGCCCTTCATGCCGACCCGACTTGCCATGAACGATGCCGGCGCCCATGCGACCGACAACCATGCGTGAAGCGGAGCCGGCAATCTCAGGCTCCCGTAGTTTTCTTCCGTCGCCACCGCTACGGGAATTCGTCAAGCAATACAATTATCTGACAATCGGAGGCCTGGCCACTCCGCAACCCGTCCCTCCCACTATCCACCCGCGCATCGTGTTTTTCCTGGGTGCGCCATTCGACGCTTACGAGTACGAAGTTGACCGCAACCGCAGGCTTCCCGGCACTGTGATCGCTGGTCTCATCACCCATCGCGTTGCCGATGTCGCCACGAAGGGTCCCATGTCAATGCTTTCCGTTATCTTCCAGCCTACAGGGCTCGGCTGCCTCTTCCGAATTGATCAGAGCAACATCCTAGACAATGCCTATGACAGCGTCGATGTTCTCGGCACGGGCGTCGCGTCGTTGTACGATCGCCTTATGGAAGCCGTAAGCCTTGAGAGGAGGATTCAACTACTCGAAGAGTTCCTGCTGGAAAATCTCCGTTTCGGCGCACAAGTCCTGCCCTGGGTCCAGCACGCTGCCGGCATACTCGGAAAGGCGCGGGGCATCGGCGACGTCTCGTCATTGCTGCAGCCAGTTCCAATAAGTGATCGGCAGCTGCGCAGGCAGTTCATAAGTCACATCGGCGTCTCACCCAAAGTTTTCCATCAGATCGTACGCTTGAACCATGTCTTCGATCTCATGCGCCGATTCCCGCTGCGCACGCTCGGGCGCATCGGCATGGATGCAGGGTTTTACGATTCGTCGCACCTCTACGCGGAATTTCAGCGGTTCATTTATCAATCCCCTTCGGAATACCTGGGGATTCTGGGTTCGGCCCAATCAGAAGCGCGCGAGTATGTTGCTGATGCAACCTCTGAATATCTCAGGATGCTGGATTTAGCCCAACGCTTCTGACATGCCCTCCGCAGGCTGAATGTCCGAAATCTACATTTCGGTCCCTGCCCCCTGTTGTAGCCTTCCCGCCCATAGTCAACGTCTCCGGCGCGACCCGTGTGGAGTGCGCGTCCGGGACGCCTGTGTGCAATCCGAGGGACAGCATCGTGCGCAATGATCGTCGTATTTTTATTGCGGGAGCCGGTGCGCTGCTGGGAAGTGCGCTGTGCAACGTCGGAATTGCACTGGGTGAAGTGAGTCGACAGGGTCCGCCTCGTACGAAGGCAGATTGGGAGGAATACCTGCGTAGGAATGGTAAAGCTCAGTACACATGCGTAAGGACCGTCGAAACTACGGATGGTCCATTTTACTACCCGTCATCTCTTGGGCGCCGGAGCTTAGCGGAAGATCGCCCGGGACTTAAGTTACGCTTGGGCGTTACCGTGAGCGGATTCGCCATTCCCGGTATGCCCTGCCCGCCCCTGACCGGCGCCGTGGTCGATATCTGGCATACCGACGCGAGCAGTCTGTACTCCAACGTCGGCAATGATCTGCAGTCCTCCGACACCATCGGGCAGACGTTCTGTCGAGGGCACCAGATTACCGATGGAAATGGTTACGCTGAATTTGACACGATCGTTCCAGGCTGGGAGATCATTGCAGCACCAGCCCCCATTGTGGTCGTCAGACGTACGACTCACATTCATGTCAAGGTGTTCAAGGATCATTCAGTCGCAACGACCCAGCTCTATCTGCCGGATCGATTCCTCGCGGGGCTGTATGCAGACACCGAGCCGTATCGGTCGCATCGGCTGATGACGGCTCCGGGCCTGGATCGTGTCTATGAACGGATCGCCAACACGCAGGACCCCTTATTCATCGATGCCCACTCCACTCCGATGACCACACAGCGCAAGGGCGATACGGTATTGGCCACGGCAAGAATTGGCCTGGCTATCGAGGACTCCGCCGGACACGCATCACTTTGGAAATAGAGGACGATCGACGCCACACATGGCCCGCCGAATGCATTAGCCAGCCGCTGTGGGTAGCTGTCTTTCGGTTCAGCAATTTCTGAATCAATTCTTAAAACCAGGTAGAAGGGCACACTACCGTTGCTATTGCACGTGCGTCCCGATTTCCAGCTGGACTTCATGAAAATCATCGTGTGACGGAGCATTTCAATCATGCCCTCCTCCCGCAAGATTGAAATCAGCAACGAGGAATTGGAGGAGCGCCGGGCACCACATGATTATCTTTATGATCACGCATGACCTCAAAGAGAGCTTCGAACTCGGCACCCGCGTACTGGTGTTCGATAAAGTCCGTCACGACCCACAGGCTCCCGAACGGTACGGCGCCACGGTCACGTACAACCTGCCGCTGAAGGCGAATGCAAGCGGGCGCGACTGAGCCGGTCGGGACTCGTGTTTCTTGTAGCCATCGCGTCGGCCATGGCATGCTTCGTGGCTGACGGAAGACATACGGCATTCACCAGCCAGCTACGGGAATTCTCAATGATAAGCATGAAGCAGGCACTGCGAGTCGGAACGGTATCACTCGCTTTCGCTGCCGGGTTCGTCATCGCGCCGATGTCGCTGGCCCAGCCAGCGCAACCCTGGATAAACAAGGACGACAACTGGGCGTCAAACAAGGAAAAACTGCGCGCCTATGGCGAGCAGTTCAACACGTCCTGGGAAATGTTCGAGCACTTGCGCAAGTCAGCGAATGGCGGCAAATCGCCCACGTGGCAGCAACTGGCAGGGCCGGCTTTCGACTGGTCGGGGATCTACACCGCGGTGTTCAGCCTCAGTTTTGACGCCGAACTGCCGCGCGGAGGCGACGGAGTCGCGACCGCAAAACTGACCCCGGCCGCCCGTGCCGTCGTCAAGGCAAAAGCCGACGCCCTTGCGCGTACCGGCGGTGAGTACGACCCGTTGAGCAAATGCGGGCCGCCGGGCGTTCCGCGCTGGTTCGCAGAACCCTTTCTGCGCGAGGCCGTCGTGACGCCGCAGCAGACGCTGCTGATCAACGAACTGATGAATGACGTCCGCCGCGTCTATACGGACGGGCGCGCACACACGCCGGACGAGGATGCCTACGGCACTCCGGACGGCGACACCATCGGCTTTTGGGACGGAGACGTCCTCGTGGCACATACGAAGCACCTGATCGCCGGTCAGTTTCAGCGGGGTGTCCAGCCGGACTATTCGGACCAGGTGACGGTGGTGGAGCGCTGGCGCAAGGTCGGTCAGAAGATGCTGCAGGCCGATGTCTGGGTATTCGATCCCGTAAACCTGGCCAAACCGTGGTACGCGCGCCATACGTGGAACCAGCTCACCAACGACGATTATCAACTGCGCATACGCTACTGGGATTGCAGCGAGAACCCGAACAACACCGTAATCAAGGAAGACGACGGCACGAGCCAGTTCAAGGAGTTCACTTTCCAGTAGCCGAGGTATCCGTTACCGGTTTCCTTGCTGCAGCGTCGGCCTCGGGTAGCTCGTTACCCCGATCCTTGCGCTGTTGTTTCCCCTGTCGATTGGCGCATCATTGGGCGCCGGCGCTTATGAAACCTCGTCTGCGCACTGATGCCCGTGAACTGCGAGCAGCCGCATGGGGTCAGAGTCTGGTACCTCAGTCACTGAACCCCATGCGTGCGGGACACCGGAACCCGCTACCTTGCGATAATGGACATCCCCTACAGGGCCTTGTAGGAATATTTCTGCCCACCCAACGTTGCGGCGTACATCAAGCCGCCCTTCGCGACCGTGTAAATCGCCATGCCATTCTGGTACTTGCCGGTGGTCTTGGCGGAATTCTGCCCCGTGCTGGCGCCAGCTGACGTGCCGCTGGTGCTGGTACCAGCGGAAGCTCCCGCGGTAATGGCAACCGCACTCGCTTCGGCGCCAAATTCGAAGTTGCCACTCGTGAACTTGTCAAACGCGGCCTTGTTCTCGAACAGGATGATCTGGCTGAAGGCCTGACCACCGAGCTGGGCGCCGACGCTCAGTTGCGTCATCGAACTTTCGCCGACAGGCTTTCCGCCAACGTATACCTTGCCGGAGCCATGCGCCGCGCCGATGCCGATTCCACCCTTGCCTATCGTGGGAAACACTGCATAGCCATAGGCCGTCTTCATCTGCTCACTGCTTTCGCCAGCCTTCTGGAACACGCCGATCGCATCGGAGTAGTCATCGGCCCACGTGACCGACAGCGGCAGCAACACCAACATCAGAAGTGCCATTGGGCGAAATACGATCTTCATGATTTACTCCTGTGATTTCCGGATTCCAGCGATCTTGGGCCAGTACTCTTCATCGCTTGTTCGACAGGCCAGCCAGTGGGACTCACCGCAGATAGCGCGATTCAAATTGCGCCACTGATTCCCCTGACGCGTTGAACAGGTCAAGCGTTTCGCCGAGGATGCGCCAGCGCGTCACTATTGACAAGGCTTCGTGAAACGCTCGCTCCTGTTCCATCCCTTGCGGGCATGCCATCAATGTTCCAGCCATGCGGCCAAACGTCAGTTGCTCGCCAGCCAGCGCGTAACTACCCACAAGATTATTGCAGCCACCCGATCCCCCGACACTTTTCTGCCCGGGCCGCAGGATCAGATGCGGTTCGCGCTGCCCCTGGCCAACCCCCACTGGCTGGTCGCTCAGGCGAGTCAGCTTCCAGTACGTATTCTCAAGCGTCGCGGTCGACCGCGGGGCCGCAACGGGGGCATACGTTTCCTGCCGCGTCAGCGCGTAGTTCAGCGTCGACTGGATGGGCCTGCCCGCCTGGTCCAGCTTGCGCAACGTGGTGTCGTTGACGATCTGGAATCGCTCTACCGTTGCTCCTGTTCCCTCCAGCTGCAAGACGCCGCTTCCCGGAGCACTAAACCACCTGCCGGTTTCGTCGATTCCCTGATTTGACTTGCCCACGTAAGTCTTGCGGAGAAAAAAGCTGCCGCTGGCCAGCAGATCAAGGTGATAGCGCAAGGCCGTGCAATCGGCGCATGGCAGGTCACCGGCGAAACTGGCGGGAAGGCCGGTAATTCCCGCGATCTGGATAGCGGCCGCTGGTGCCGTTGCACTGACCCGCCGCAACAGCAGTTCGAGCCGATCCGGCTGTCCGGCCTTCAGCACCGGATAGGACATATCCGTTGTGAAGTACAGCTGCTCCCTGACAAGGATTCTCGCCCGCACAACATAGTGATGTGTCGCAATGATTCGTGCGGTGTCGTAGTTGAGCGTAAAGCGGAACGGCGGATTGCCAGGGGCCGCGATGCGGGTACGGGTTATGACTTCCGCAGCGACGTCCGCACGCGAAACATCTTCCAGTGTCGCTTCAAAGACTGCATCGGGAGGCAACGCCATCCGTTCACGATAGGTTGCCGAGCCGGAAAGCGTGGCTTCTACCGCCGTTCCTTGCGGCGACACCACCAGTGAGGCAGCCACGAAGATCAGGCGCACGAACGGCGCGCACCTTGATGCAACGTGGTCTTTCATGAGCAGCTCTCCACGACCGCTTTCCCCCCGACAGCGCAATCGATACTACTCCTCAAACCCCCCTCTCCGGTACCATGGAACTGCAACAACTTCAGCCAAAGAAGACCAGCAGATGAGACTCGCGAGTGGGGAAGTCGGCGGTGCCGCGCGCATCTTGGTCGAGAGCCATCCGGGAGTGCTCGTCGACCTGCTGGCCGCTGCCGAGGCTCACGGGATCAAGCCGCTCGCCCCGCTATCGTCTGACATGATCGCGCTGATCGAGGCCGGCGATGAAGCCCGCGATGCCTGCCAGGAACTGCTGTCATGCATTCGACAGTCTCCTGACCGGGTCCCCGGATACGCGCCCGAACAGGTGCGCTGGCATCCACCGGTGCGGCGACCCTCAAAGCTGTGCTGTATCGCCCTGAACAACAGTGCAAATGCTGACCGCATCCTGTCGGGCCCCAAACACCCGGCAATGTTCGTCAAACCCTGGTCGACGCTGATCGGCCATGGAGCGGCACTGCGCGTCCGCCCGTCGTACGGCCGTGTGCACCCGGAACCGGAACTGGCCGTCGTGATCGGCAGGCTCGCCACCGAAGTGACAGCAGCCGACGCCATGGACCATGTGTACGGGTACACCATCCACAATGACTTCACGTCGCCGTCGATGCGTGGAGAAGACACTTTCCATTACCGCGCCATTCATCCTGATGCGCAGGATCCCACGAAGATCAGGTACGTTGAGTCACACGTGAGCTATCCGGGTCGCTACAAATGCGCGGACACCTTTTCTGCGCTGGGTCCGTGGCTGGTCACCAGAGATGAGGTCCGTGATCCGCACGACCTCGACGTGCGCTGCGACCATCAGGGCAGGCGCGTGACGCAGGACAACACGGCCAATCTCTTCTACAGGGTCCCTGCGGTGATCGAGTTCATTTCGTCCTATATGACGCTGATGCCCGGGGATGTGATTTCGATGGGAACAGCACTCAAGGCCTCGTCTGACGATTCCGGTGGCATGGCAGTCCAGAACGTCGACCTCAGCAAGCTCGGTGGACCGGTATCGGTCACTATCACCGGCCTCGGCACGCTCGAGACCCAAGTCGAGTGGCGACCATGACAGCGATGCTCGTATGCGTGTCGCACTCGCCCATCATCATGATCCGCGCGCGGCCACCGGCGGAAGAGCAGCAGATCCTCGCGCTGTACGAGCGTTGCCAGCAGGAAATCCGCTCGTTTGCTCCCGAGTTGGTGGTCATCTTTGCTGGCGACCATTTCGCCGGGTTCCACCTGTCGCTGATGCCACCCTATTGCATCGGCCTTGCGGCCACCGCGGTCGGTGATGTAGGAGGATTTCCCGGGCCCATTGGCAGTCCCGGAGCAGATCGGCGCTGTCGCTCGTCGAGGGCCTGCATGCCGCCCGCTTCGATGTCGCTGTCTCCTGGCGGATGCAGATCGACCATGCATTTTCGCAGCCGCTGCACCGGTTGCTGGGTGGCCTCGGTCGCTATCCGGTGATCCCCGTCTTCATCAATGCGCTGGTGCCGCCGCTGCTCCGCTTCGGTCGATCACGCGGCCTGGGCGCCGTCGTCGGCAATGTACTCAGGAACAGCGGCAAACGGATACTCGTGATCGGCTCGGGCGGCCTGTCGCATCACCCGACGCGTTACTACCCCGCTCCCGAAGATGCGACACCCGAAGTGCTGGGCTGGGAGATGGAGGGTGACCGGGGTGGCACAATGAACGCCAGGACCTGGTTCCAGCGCTTGTATGACATGCATGTGGAAGGCGCCGCGATGCTGATAGATGGCCGGCGAACGCGCGAGGATATTCGCCTGAATCCGGCCTTTGATCAGCGCTTCATGCAGATGGCCAATGAACTCGACACCTCTCCCGCCGATGATTGGGACCCTCAAGCGACGATTCGAGAGGCGGGTATCGGATCAATGGAGCTGCACGGCTGGGTGGCCGCCGTCGAAGCGTACAGGAATCTCGATGGACGCCTGCCGCACGACTCCGTCTACGCACCGGCGCTCGAATACGGCATCGGCTACGGTATGCTCGTCGCAGGTGGCAAATGACTGTGCGCGGATTGACGCAGCAATCACCACGCTGCAAAGGGGGCCTGTCATGAAAATCAAATCTGCACTGCGAGTGGCAACGGCCTTGTTCGCTTTCATTGCCGCAGTCGTCTTCGCACCGCTGACATTGGCCCAGCGAGCACAACCCTGGATAGACCAGGACGACAACTGGGCTTTGAACAAGGAAAAGCTGCGCGCGTATGGCGAGCAGTTCAACACATCGTGGGAACTGTTCGAGCATCTCCGGAAGTCTGCAAAGGACGGCAAGTCCCCCACCTGGCAGCAACTCGGACAGCCCGCCTTCGACTGGTCCGGACTCTATCAGACAAAGTTCAACGGCAGCTTCGACCCGGAACTGCCGCCAGGAGCACGTACGTCCGCGAAGCTGACCCCCGCAGGAGAGGCGGTCCTCAAGGCAAAGGCGGAAGCCATTGCGCGGACCGGCGGTGAGTACGATCCCTTGAGCGATTGCCGCCCACCCGGAACACCGCGCTGGTTTGTCGCGCTCTTCCTGCGCGAGGCCTTCGTCACTCCACTGCAGACCTGGCTGATCAACGAAATGTCGAACGACATCCGTCGTATCTATACCGATGGCCGGGCACACACTCCGGACGAGGATGCCTATGGAACTCCGAACGGGGACACGATCGGGTTCTGGGATGGAGACGTGCTGGTGGCGCATACCACGCACCTGATCGCCGGCCAGTTCCTCCGGGGCGTCCAGCCGGATTATTCCGACCAGGTAACGGTGGTCGAGCGCTGGCACAAGGTGAACCCGAAAACGCTGCAGGCGGATGTCTGGGTCTTCGATCCGGTGAACCTGGCCGAGCCCTGGTATGCACGACAGACATGGAATCAGCTCACCAACGACGACCATCGCCTGCGCATTCGCTATTGGGACTGCAGCGAGAACCCGAACAACGCGGTGTCCAGGAAGGACGACGGCACGACCCAGTTCAAGGAGTTCACATTCCAGTAGCCGCAGTGAAGCGTGAAGCGTGAAGCGTGAAGCGTGAAGCGTGAAGCGTGAAGCGTGAAGCGTGAAGCGTGAAGCGTGAAGCGTGAAGCGTGAAGCGTGAAGCGTGAAAAGTCTGGGATTCCCCGCGCTACTCTGTCAAGTAAATTTTTACTGACTCTGACGCTTCACGGTTCACGGTTCACGATTCACGTCCAGGATGATCTTGCCGCGATGACCGCCCGATTCCATGTACGCCTGCGCCTGACCCGCCTGCTCGAGCGGAAAGACTTTGTCGACGATGGGACGAATCCTGCCCGCATCGAGTAGTGGCCAGACATGTTGCTCGAGTTTCGTCTTGATCGCCGCCTTGAATTCAACGCTTCGCGGCCGTAGCAGTGAACCGGTGACGGACACCCGCTTGGCCATCAACTGATACAGATCGATGGGTGTTGTCGAGCCGCTCTGCAGCGCGATAATGACGAGCCTCCCTTCCGGTGCCAGCGCCATGACATTGCGCATCAGGTAGCTGGCGCCAACCATGTCGAGCACGACATCCACTCCTCGCCGGCCGGTCTCCTCAAGGATTACGCGAGCGAAGTCCTGCGTCTTGTAATTGATGGCGCGTCTGGCGCCAAGAGACTCGCAGTAGCGGCATTTGTCGTCGGAACCCGCCGTCGCGAACACCGTAGACCCAAGCGCGGTCGCGAGCTGAATTGCGGCGACGCCTATGCCGCTGGATCCACCGTGCACGAGCAGACTCTGCCCGGGCGCGAGGCGACCGAACTCGAATACATTGCTCCAGACAGTGAAATAGGACTCCGGCAGCGAAGCGGCCTGGATCAGATCGAGCCCTTGTGGCACCCGCAGCGTTTGCGCCACCGGGGCCACGCAGTATTCCGCGTACCCGCCCCCCTGCAGCAAAGCACACACCTGCTGACCCGGTGCAAATTCGGTAACGCCTTCGCCCAGGGCAACGACGGTGCCGGACGCTTCCAGGCCCGGATACTCCGGGGCCCCCGCCGGAACCGGATAGCCCCCCAGACGCTGCAGGATATCCGCGCGATTGAGGCCCGCGGCTGCCACTTTGATCAGTACTTCACGAGCACTGACGCTGGGCAATGGCCTTTGTGCAGGCACCAGAACGTCAGGCGGGCCAGGACGAGTGATCTCGATGACTTTCATCATCGTCGGCAACACGGAACTCACGGCGGGGGTGCCTGCGCAGCCGCTCCTCCCGTTACGCGTGTCACTCGATCGACGAAGTACCTGGTTTCTGCAAAGCAAGTGGTCGGTACGCCTCTGTGCTCGGTGTAATGAACCCGCACCCGCTCTCCGACCAGGGCATTCAGCTGTTCGACGACCGCGGTGTCCCTCACGCTGAATGTCGAGATCTCCGGCGCGACGCCGCCGACGATGTACAGAGCGAGCTCGCCTTCATAGGTCTTGCAGATCCACCCCTTGCGCGAGAACTTCTGCAACACGCCGGCGCGCTCACCATCGGAATAGCTCCACGACAGTGCAAACCAGGTCCACGCGACGCCGACCGCAACGAGGGCGGCCAGCACGATGAAAACCGGTTTTGCCCAGCCGCCCTGGCGGGCCCGTAAATGGTCGGTCATTAGTGCTCCCGATGTGAGGCAAACGCCATTCGGTCGAGTAGGCCCATCAGTACCGCAGAGACGACAAACGTCAGGTGAATGATGACGTACCACATCAATTTATCGTTGGGAGTCTGCTGGGCGTTCATGAATATCCTGAGCAGATGAATCGACGAAATCGCGACGATGGAAGCTGCGACTTTGAGCTTCAACGTACCGGCATCCAGCTTGCCCAGCCAGCCGAGCTTGTCGCCTTCCCCTTCAATGTCGATACGGGATACGAAATTTTCATACCCCGAAAACATCACCATGACGATCAGGCTGCCGACGAGCACCAGGTCGATCAGTGCCAGCAGCGTCAGGACGAGGTCCGATTCACCCACGGCAAAAACATGCGCAAACAGGTGGAACACTTCCTGAAAGAATTTGACGCCGAGGACAATCAATCCGAGCGACAACCCGAGATAGACGGGCGCCAGAATCCAGCGGCTCGCAAACAGCAGTTTTTCGATCGACTTTTCAAGCATCAGTCAGACTCCGGCATACAGGGCTGCCGCATTCTAGCAGGGTGATGCAACAGCCTTTGCAGTACCCTGTTATGCCGAGTCACGGACGGCGCGGCGAAGACGATGAGTTTTAACTCATTGATTTCGGGAACCAGTAAAAACCACGCTTTTCGCTGGATCCAGATGCAAAAGGCACGGATAGACTTTTGCATCAACCTGTTAGACTTTTGCATAGCCCAATTAGAGGTCAGTCCTTGCGGGGCGGGCGTTTGGCGAAGGTCTTCTTGCCCAGGGTCTTGCGGAACGGCTTTGGCTTGTCGATGGGACGCGTGACCGGGCGTTCACTCGGCAGCAGTTTGTGTAATGGACGGCCTTCCCTGGGTGCTGATCGTTCTGGCGCCTCGCCACGGGGATCTCCCACGCGGCTGATCTTCAGTTGCTGGCCCGCCACCCACACTTTCTGCAGATCGCGAAAGATTTCCTTCGGCATGCCTTCAGGCAGGTCGACCAGGCTGTAGTCCTCCTGGATATCGATATGTCCGATCATTTTGCCGTCGAGGCCGGCTTCGTTGATGATCGCGCCGACAATGTTGGCAGGCTTGACACGATGGATCTTGCCGACCGCGAAGCCGATAGGTTTCCATCCTGGGCTCCCCGGCTTTCGGTCGACGGCGCTCCGTCGGACGCTCTGCCCGCTCTTCACTGTGGGACTCCGGTCGGCTTTCCGGGCGCTTGAAGGGCCGCGGCTCCGGACGGTGCTCGCGAACTTCTTCCGGCTGGGCCACTGCGCGTGGCTCGGCACGCTCCACAGGACGCGGCTTGTCGAAGGTTCCCTTGCGTTCGCGGGGCGGACGAGCGTCGCGCTCGCGTCGCACTGCAGATTCTTCCGCGTGCGGCTGCTCGAACCGGACGGACTGCGCATGGGGCGGAATGGGTGCAGCCCTGACTGCTTCTTCGCGCGGCAGATCCCGGCGCGGCGCACCTCGATGGCTCTCGAGGAACAATGGCTTGTCACCCTGGGCCAGCTTCGCAAGGGCACCCGCCACTTCCAGAATCGGGATCTCGTGTTCCAGCGCGTAACGCTCGACGAGCTGCTGGTAGTCCACCAGCCCCTCGCCCGCACGGGCATCGGTGATCTTCTGCGTGAAGCGGGAAATGCGCAGATCGCTCACAGCTTCAAGGCTGGGCAGCTCCATCTGCGTGATCGGCTGCCGCGTGGCGCGTTCGATCAAGCGCAGCATGTTCCGTTCGCGATACGTGACGAACAGAATGGCATCGCCGCTACGGCCTGCGCGGCCGGTTCGTCCAATGCGGTGAACGTAGCTTTCGGTGTCGTAGGGAATGTCGAAATTGACGACGTGGCTGATGCGGTCGACGTCGAGTCCACGGGCTGCCACGTCGGTGGCCACGACGATGTCGAGCTGGCCGGACTTGAGGCGCGCGACGGTGCGTTCCCGCAGGGCCTGCGGGATATCGCCGTTCAATGGAGCGGCGGCATATCCGCGTGCTTCCAGCCGTTCGGCCAGTTCGGCCGTGGACTGCTTGGTGCGCGCGAAGATCAACATGCCATCGAACGGCTCGGCCTCGAGAATGCGGGTCAGCGCATCGAGCTTGGTCATGCCGCCGAGCAGGAAGTACCGCTGCCGGATGTTGGTGGCCGTACTCGTCTTGCTGCGGATTGTGACTTCGGCCGGTGACTTCAGGTGGCGCTGCGCAATCTTGCGGATCGGAGCAGGCATCGTTGCCGAGAACAGCGCCACCTGGCGGTTCGGTGGAGTCTGCTCGAGCACCCACTCCACATCGTCGATGAAGCCCATGCGCAGCATCTCGTCAGCTTCGTCGAGGACGAGGTATCGCAGGTTGTCGAGTTTCAGCGTGCCGCGCTTCATGTGGTCCATGACGCGGCCGGGAGTCCCCACTACTACGTGCACACCGCGACGCAGGCTCGCCAGCTGCGGCTCATAGCTCTGCCCGCCATAGATCGGCAACACGTGGAAACCGGGCATGTGCTTGGCGTACTTCTGGAAGGCTTCGGCCACCTGGATGGCCAGTTCACGCGTCGGTGCGAGCACCAGCGTCTGCACGCCAGCGGTGCCGGGAACCAGCTGTGACAGGATGGGCAACGCAAACGCGGCGGTCTTGCCCGTGCCGGTCTGCGCCTGGCCAACGAGATCCCTGCCGGCCAGCAGGTGCGGAATCGTTTCGGCCTGGATGGGCGAAGGCGACTCATATCCCACGTCCTCCAGTGCTTTGAGCACCGGGGCACTCAAGGCCAGATCGCGAAAGCTCAAGGTCGCGGCAGCGACCGCGGTGGATTCAATGGACATGGGATACCTTAGCAGGAACAATGACTTGGGAGGCCGCCGCCCGGCGGGGTCCCGAGTTCGGAGGCGCATCTTAGCCTCTAAAGCGGCCGGGCGGTTAACAGGGTGATGCAAAACCCTTTGCAGCACCCTGTTATTCCGAGTCACGGACGACTTGGGCCTATCGATGAGTCCTGACTCATTGATTTCGGGAGCCAGTGAAAACCACGCTTTTTGCTGGCGCAAGAAAAAAAGGCACGGACAGACTTTTGCATCAACCTGTTAGTTATAGAGTGCACACCCCCACGTCACCGCAGGCTGGCCAGAGCCTGCAACGCTCGCGCGTCCGGCAATTCCTCCCGACTCCGGCCCCGGAACCTCTCACTATGAACGGCACCTGATTGACGATTCCTGGTCAATCGCCCAAGAACCTTCAACGGTGCCGTTCACTCAGGATAAGGACCTCAGAATCTCCAGGCTCCCGTCAGCCACAGGGAATTGGCATTGTCTGCCTCGCCGGCATCGAAGATCTCGTAGTAGAGCCTTGCGTTGATGTGATCGAAGAGCACCAGTCCGAGACCCCCGCCGTATACCAGGTCCTCGCTGCTGTCATCGACATCCGGCAAGCTGTTGCTCACCAACTTGTAGTCGTAAACGTAGTAGCCGACCTGGGCAAACAGCTCGAAGAACCCGAGCGGCAGCGTGCCGACAAGATAGGGCGCGAAGCCGGTGATCTCCACCGTGGTATCGCCTTCTTTCGGTCCACCGAAGTCGATGTAATCCAGTTCCAGGGCAAGATAGGGATTGAAGCGCCAGCCGACGAACGCCTTCCACGACGAATCGTCGGAATCGAACTTCTGCGCTGCGTTGATGGCATCATTGATATCGTCTATCTCCAGATAGAATTGCCCGAGGCCTACGCCGGCGTACAGGCCTTTGTTCTCGTCTGCATGAGCGGTATCCGCCATGAACCCCATCGAAACTGTAGCGACAACCAAGGCGATTAGGATTTTCATTACAAGCTCCTCCTGAGATGGGCAAACATCAACAGCTGCAAGAAACTGCGGGAAGCGAATGATTGTTGCGTAGAAGTCAGATCATGCGGTCTGCGGGAAGCGTACAGCTGGACCTGCATTGGCGGTTCTTCGGCAGACCGGGACTGTGCGCGATGGTACTGATAGCGAATGATCCGATTCCAGTATAGACCGAACCCGGAAACAGTTGCCAATACGGGCATGCACCAGCCAGTGTCGGCTACCCCCTACTTCTTCTTCGGGATGTACAGGTCCGTCAGCGTGCCTTCGAAGGCCTCGGCCGAGAAAGCCACGGTTTCGGACAGCGTGGGATGCGGGTGGATGGTCCCGCCGATGTCCGCCGCGTCGCAGCCCATTTCGATCGCGAGCGCGACCTCCGAGATCAGATCCCCCGCATTGGAACCGACGATACCGCCACCAATGACCCGGTGGGTTATTGGATCGAACAGCAACTTTGTCATGCCCTCGTCACGATTGAGCGCGAGCGACCGACCGCTGGCTGCCCACGGAAATTGTGCCTTCTCATAGGCAATGCCCTTCGCCTTGGCGTCGGTTTCCGTGAGGCCCACCCAGGCCACCTCGGGATCCGTATACGCGACCGACGGAATGACTCGCGCATCGAAGGAATGCTTCTCGCCCTTGGCCACTTCTGCCGCGAGTTTGCCTTCGTGCGTGGCCTTGTGAGCCAGCATCGGCTGACCGACGATGTCGCCGATGGCGAAGATATGCGGTACGTTGGTGCGCATCTGTTTGTCGACCGGAATGAAGCCGCGATCGCTGACGGTAACGCCCGCCTTCTCGGCATCGATACGCCGGCCATTCGGCGAGCGACCCACGGCGACCAGCACCTTTTCATACAACTCGGGAGGAATCGCCTGCTCACCTTCGAAGGTCACGCGGATGCCGTCAGCCAACGCCTCGACCTTCGAGACCTTCGTCTTCACCATGATCTTTTCGTAGCGCTTGGCAATCCGTCGCTCGAGCGGCTTCACGAGATCGCGATCGCAGCCCGGCATCAGACCGTCGGTCAATTCAACCACACTGACCTTGACGCCGAGGGCGTCGTACACAGTAGCCATTTCCAGGCCGATGATGCCGCCACCGATGACGAGCATGCGCTTCGGCAGATCAAGCTCCAGAGCACCCGTCGAGTCGATGATGCGCGGATCGTCAGGAACGCCCGGCAACTTCACCGACTCCGATCCTGCTGCAATGATGCAGTTGGCGAAGACTTACGCGCCGTGACGCGGCCCCTTCCGCTTCGACACTTTCAATTTCATGCGGCGTGACGAACTTGCCGACCCCGCGAATGACGTCGACCTTGCGCTGCTTGGCGAGTGCTGCAAGCCCGCCCGTGAGCTTGCCGATGACCTTGTTCTTCCAGTCGCGCAGTTTGCCGGCATCGATGGCCGGATGACCGAACGTAATGCCAAACGGCGCCATGGACTCAGCTTCTTCGATCACCTTCGCTGCATGCAGCAGCGCCTTGGAAGGAATGCAGCCGACATTGAGGCAGACTCCGCCCAGCGTGGGCCAGCGCTCAATGAGCGCAACCTTCAGCCCAAGATCGGCCGCGCGAAACGCCGCGGTGTAACCGCCCGGACCTGCGCCGAGGACGACGAGTTCGTAGTCGAAAGAGGAATGACCGGAGGCTGGAGGCTGGAGGCTGGAAGTAGAAGGACTTTGGGCTTCGGGCTTTGGGCTTTGGGCAGAACCAGAGCCCTCTTTGCCGTCCGCGGTCCTCTGTCCGCTGGCTCCATTTCCCGTCCCCTGTCCGCGTCCCTGCGGCACTGGTGGCACCAGCTGACGCTTCCAGCGTCAACACGAGGCTTCCTTTCGAAACGCGGTCGCCCTTCTTCACGGCAAGACTCTTGACGATGCCTGCCGCTGTCGAAGGCACATCCATCGTGGCCTTGTCCGTCTCGAGCGTGATCAATGCGGTTTCAGCCGCGACCGTATCGCCGACCTTCACGAGGACGTCGATGACCTCGACATCCTTGAAGTCGCCGATGTCTGGAACGAGGATCTGGATCATCAGGCTGTAGGCTCTAGGCTGCAGGTAGAAGAAATTGAAGTCCGGCCAGAGAGAATCCCTCTGACCGTTCACCTTTCACGCTTCACGCTTCACGGCACCGCTTCCAGCAGGGACTTCACATCAGCCAGCCGCTGCGCCAGGAAAGTCGCAAAGCGTGCGCCGGCGGCTCCATCGACGACGCGGTGATCGTAGGACAGTGACAGCGGCAACATCAGCCGCGGCACGAACTGGCCGTCTCGATAGACGGGCTTCTGCGATGACTTCGATACGCCGAGAATCGCGACTTCCGGCGCGTTGATGATGGGCGTGAAGGCCGTGCCACCGATGCCACCCAGACTCGACACCGTGAACGTACCGCCCTGCATCTCTGCACCGGACAGCTTGCCCGCACGGGCCTTCTCCGACAACGCTGACAGCTCACGTGCCAGCTCATAGACGTCCTTGCGATCGGCGTCGCGGATCACGGGCACTACCAGGCCATTCGGTGTGTCTGCGGCAAAACCCAGGTGAACGTATTTCTTGAAAACGAGGTTCTGCCCGCCTGCATCCAGCGACGAATTGAAGAGCGGGAACTCCTTCAGTGCCAGCACCGACGCCCGCAGGATGAAAGCCAGGGGCGTGAGCTTGACTCCCCCTTTCGCGGCCTGGTCCTTGAGCCGCACCCGCTCGGACTCGAGTTCGGTGATGTCCGCTTCTTCGTACTGCGTAACGTGCGGAACATTGACCCAGCTGGCATGCAGTCTGGCGCCTGAAATTTTCTGGATCCGACCCAGTGGCTTGACGTCGACGGGACCGAATTTCGCGAAATCTACAACTGGGACTGCAGGCAACGCAGCCTGGGCCGACGCAGCAGCGCCCTGTCCCACCCCACTCGTCAGCGCCTGCTTGACCCAGGCCTTGACGTCTTCATGGGTGATGCGGCCTTTGACTCCCGTTCCTTTCACTCGGCCAAGGTCAACCCCCAGCTCGCGAGCGAGCAGGCGGACCGACGGTCCTGCGTAGGCCCTGGAGAAGCCGGCTTCATCAATCGAGGCGGAAACTGGCGTGGCTGCCGCTGTCGTTACGGATGGCGGCGGGGTTGCCGCAGCAGGCTGGCTGGCAGCTGACGCCACAGCAACCGGCGCTGGATTTGCGACAACGGGTGCGGCTTTTTGAGTGGCCCCAGTTCCGACCACCGTCAATACGATAGTGCCTTTGGAAACACGGTCACCCTTCTTGACGGCCAGGCTCTGCACGACACCGGCTGCCGTGGACGGCACATCCATGGTCGCCTTCTCGGTTTCGAGGGTCACGAGCGCCGTATCGATGGCGATCGTATCTCCAGTCTTCACCAGGACTTCAATGACCTCCACATCGTGGAAATCGCCGATATCCGGGACGACCACTTGCACAGGTTGCAGGGCGCCCGTCGCCACAACCTTCGCGGCTGGAGCCTGAGCAGGCGGTGGCGGACTCTGAGCGGCAACTGTCTTCTGACGCTGGCGTCGTCGGCTGTGCCGCGGCCTCTGCCGTTGCTTCGAGCAAGACCACCACACTGCCCTTTGAAACGCGATCGCCCTTCTTCACAGCGAGGCTCTTGATGACGCCCGCCGCCGTCGATGGAACGTCCATCGTGGCCTTGTCAGTCTCCAGGGTGACGAGCGGTGTATCGACGGCGATGGTGTCGCCCACTTTCACCAGTACGTCGATGACTTCGACGTCGTGAAAATCACCGATATCCGGCACGAGAATCTGGGTCATTCAGTCACCGGATTCGGTTTGGCAGGATCCAGTTTGTATTTCTGCATGCAGCTGGTGACGGTCGCCATGTCCAGCTTGCCCTCATCAGCGAGGGCCTTGAGCGAAGCGAACACGATCCAGTACCGATCCACTTCGAAGTGCTGGCGCAACGCGGCACGCGTATCACTGCGCCCAAAACCGTCGGTACCCAGGACGACATACCGGCCCGGTACCCACTGGCGGATCTGGTCAGGCACGATCTTCATGTAGTCGCTGGCTGCCACGAACGGTCCGGTGCGATCACCGAGGCAGGTACGCACATACGTCAGCTTCGGTGGCTGGTCGGGATGCAGCAGGTTGCCGCGCTCGACATCGAGCGCCTCGCGCCGCAGCTCCGTAAAGCTCGGCACGCTGAAGACATCTGCCGGAATGCTGTAGTCCGCCTGCAGGATTTCCGCAGCCGCCAGTACTTCGCGCAGGATGGTCCCGGCACCCATCAGGTTGACGCGCACCTTGCCGCGGCCACCCGACTGCAGCAGATACATGCCCTTCAGAATGCCCTGCTCGGCACCCTCCGGGATGGCCGGATGCGTGTAGTTTTCGTTCATGCAGGCGATGTAATAGAAAATGTTTTCCTGTTCGGCATACATGCGCCTCAAACCGTCCTGCACGATCACTGCCAGCTCAAAGGCGTAGGTTGGATCGTAGGCGACGCAATTCGGCACGGTACTTGAGGCGAGCAGGCTGTGGCCGTCCTGATGCTGCAGTCCTTCGCCCGCGAGTGTCGTGCGTCCCGCCGTACCGCCGATCAGGAAGCCGCGTGACTGGCTGTCGGCTGCCGCCCAGATGAAATCGCCCACCCGCTGGAAGCCGAACATCGAGTAATAGATGTAGAACGGCACCATGCTGATGCCGTGATTCGCGTATGAAGTTCCGGCCGCAATCCACGAGGAGATGGCGCCGCCCTCGTTGATGCCCTCCTCCAGTATCTGCCCCTGTTTGTCCTCGCGATAGAACATCAGCTGGTCGGCGTCCTGCGGCGTGTACAGCTGTCCCACCGAGGAATAGATGCCGATCTGGCGGAACAGTCCTTCCATGCCGAACGTGCGCGCCTCATCGGGAACAATCGGCACGACATTGCTGCCGATGTTCTTGTCCTTGAGCAACACTTGCAGGATGCGTACGAGCGCCATCGTCGTGGAAATGGCCCGGTCGCCTGTGCCATCGAGTAACGCCTTGAACGCGGCAAGTTCGGGCACGATCAGCGGAGCTGCCTTGGTCCGGCGCTGTGGCAGGTAACCGCCCAGTGCTTTTCGACGCGCGTGCAGGTACTGCATCTCCTCGCTGTCTTCCGGCAGGCGGAGGAACGGTGCGTGGGCGATCTCTTCGTCCGAAATCTTGATGCCGATGCGGTCGCGAAATTCCTTCAGCGCCTCGTCATCCAGCTTCTTCTGCTGGTGCGTCGGATTCACGCTTTCGACCGACCGTCCCATCATGAAACCCTTGACGGTCTTCGCCAGGATGACGGTTGGCTTGCCGTTGTCCCGGGACGCCGCGAGATAGGCGTTGTACACCTTCTGATAGTCATGCCCGCCGCGGTTCAGCCGCCAGATGTCCTCGTCGGACATGTTGGCGACCATCTCCTTGAGCTCGGGATATTTGCCGAAGAAATGCTCGCGCGTGTACGCACCGCCCTTGGCCTTGAAGTTCTGGTATTCGCCGTCGACGCATTCTTCCATTACTCGACGGAGCAGTCCCTTGGTGTCGCGTGCCAGCAGCGGATCCCAGCGGGAGCCCCACAGTACCTTGACGACATTCCAGCCCGCGCCCATGAACGCAGCTTCCAGTTCCTGGATGATCTTGCCGTTGCCGCGCACCGGCCCGTCGAGCCGTTGCAGATTGCAGTTGATGACAAACACCAGATTGTTGAGCTTCTCGCGCACGGGCATCGTGATCGCGCCCATGGACTCTGGCTCGTCCATTTCGCCGTCGCCGAGGAACGCCCACACCTTGCGATCGGACGCAGGCACGATGCCGCGGTGTTCCAGATAGCGCTGAAAGCGGGCCTGGTAGATCGCCATCATGGGACCCAGGCCCATCGACACGGTGGGAAACTGCCAGAATTCCGGCATCAGCCACGGATGGGGATACGACGACAGGCCGTTCGGGCTCTGGACCTCGCGGCGGAAATGCCGCACATGGTCCTCGCTCAAACGACCTTCCATGAAGGCACGTGAGTAGATGCCCGGCGAAGCGTGACCCTGGACGAACACCATGTCGCCGGGATGCTCTGCCGACGGGGCGCGCCAGAAATGATTGAAGCCGACTTCATACAGCGTGGCGGCCGAAGCATAAGTAGCAATGTGGCCGCCCAGTTCCGAACTCTCGCGATTGGCCTGCACCACCATCGCCATTGCATTCCAGCGCAGGTAGGCCTCGAGCCGGCGTTCGACGGCGCGGTTGCCCGGGTAGGGCTGTTCCTGGCCGACGCTGATGGTATTGACGTAAGCGGTGTTCGGCTTGAAGGGGAGATAGCCGCCCGACCGGCGGGTGTGGTCGGTCAGGCGCTCCAGCAGGAAATGGGCGCGCTCCGGGCCGTGAGCCTTCAGCACCGACTCGATGGATTCGAGCCATTCCTGCGTCTCGAGCGGATCGAGATCGTCCATCGAGGGGCCACCATCGTGCATTTTGATGCCTTCAGTACGCTAGCAAACCTGATGCAAAGACCGTCCGTGCCTTTTGCATCCGGGGTCAGCGAAAAGCGTGGTTTTCACTGCCTCCCGATCAACCACCCTCCGGAGCCATCAGCTGCACAAGCAGCCGACGTGCATTCGACACGGGCGTCCTGCTACGATCGCGCCCCAGCGCCGGATCAGCTACTACTCGCGGAATCTCAAGGATTTTCTTGACAAACCGGCGCCACTGATGCGAACGGGCTACGAGCAGATCGGGCCCACGCATGATCGGTGTTTGGAATTTTCCGGTCAAGCCAACACATGCCTCTACGCCAGATTCTACCCGCAAATCAACGCACCAGCCTTGCGCAGCGCAGGAGTACCAGACTCCAGGCCTCCCTGTTCAACACTGCCGACGCGGTATTGCTCATCTGCAATCCGGCTGTCGCGGAACAGTCACTTGAGACCCTGCCGCAGGCAGCTCTCTGGCTCGATCTGTATGCGGCTGCCCGCCGACGCGGTCCTGTCACCCAGCTGACGACACGCGTGCCGGGACGTTCGCATGCGGTGGTCGCGATCGGCATGCTGAAGGACAAAGCCAGCCCGTTCGAGCAGTTGAGCCTGGCGGGCAAGCTGTGGAAGGACGTGGCGGGTAATGCCCCAAAACGCATCGTCCTCGCGACCCTCGGCCTGTCAGCGTCGCAAGCCGTTGCGCCGCTCGAAGCATTGACAGCAGCCACGCTGGCTGGAATCGCCCCGCTACCCCATTTCAAGTCGAAAAGAAGTCCTGCTCCGACTGCAGTATCCATAACGGTGTTGCACGCCGGCAGCCCGATCGACCTCAAAACCACCGCAGCCAGCAATGCGGGCAACCACCTCGCCCGCTGGCTGACGACGTTGCCGCCTGACGTACTTGATTGCGTCAACTACCGGAAAGCCCTGAAGACGCTGGCGGGTACTCACGGCTGGCGCTTCCAGTTTCTGGACGAGCCACGGCTGAAGCGGCTGGGTGCGGGCGCATTCCTCGCGGTGTCGCGCAGCAATCCGCATCGCGGCGCGGGCATCGTTCGACTGACGTATCGGCCGGCGGCCCGCGCTCGGGGCCGGCTCGCGCTCGTCGGCAAAGGTATCTGCTTCGATACGGGCGGCATCAACCTGAAGACGCAGAAGGGCATGTACACGATGCACGAGGACATGCAGGGCAGCGCTGTTGCCGTGGGCACCTTGCTCACGTTGAGCACGCTCAAGGTCCCGTATGAGATCGACTGCTGGGTGGCACTGACCGAGAATCAGATCGGCCCGAGCGCCTATCGTCCCCAGGAAATCGTCACAGCCGTGAACGGCACGACCATCCAGGTCGTGCACAGCGATGCGGAAGGACGCATGGTGCTGGCGGATACGCTCGCCCTGGCGGCCCGGCAAAAGCCCGGCGCGATCATCGATTTCGCGACGTTGACAGGCGCCTGCGTGATGGCGTTGACCGAGCGTTACAGCGGCGTCTTCACGAACCGCCCGGAATGGCGTCCCATGCTCGAGGCTGCTGGCCGGGACAGCGGCGAACGGGTCTGGAATTTCCCGATGGATGACGACTACGACAGCGACCTCGAGACGGCTGTCGCAGACCTGCTGCAATGTTCAATGGAGGGCAAGGGCGACCACATTCTGGCAGCGCGATTCCTGAACCATTTCGTCCCGGCGGAAACACCCTGGATCCACGTCGACATGTCGGCCAGCAACCATCATGGCGGTCTGGCGCATATTCCGAGTGACTTCACCGGCTTCGGTGTGCGCTTCGCGACTCACCTGCTCCTCAAGAGTCAGCTGCTGGGCGCCAAAGCGTGAACGCAGAATCGCTGACATTCCGGCGCCCGGACGACTGGCATTTACATCTGCGCGACGGCGATGCGCTGGCTGCCGTACTGCCCTTCACGGCCCGGCAGTTTGCACGCGCGGTGATCATGCCGAACCTGAATCCCCCCGTCACGACAGTCGCAATGGCCTCCGCCTATCGACAGAGGATTCTCGCTGCCCTGCCTCGCGGAGTTTCGTTCGAACCTCTGATGACGCTGTATCTGACCGATAGCACTTCGGGTGAGGAGATCCGTAACGCGAAGGCCAGCGGCATCGTGATCGGCGCGAAGCTCTATCCGGCGGGAGCGACCACGCATTCGGATGCCGGCGTGACGGCAATCGAGAAAATCTACCCTGCCCTGGCGGCAATGGAGGACTGCGGCCTCGTGCTGCAGGTCCACGGCGAAGTCACCGCTGCATCCGTCGACGTCTTCGATCGCGAGCATCAGTTCATCGATGAGGTGCTCGCGCCGGTCCTCGAACGCTTTGCGAAACTGCGTGTCGTGTTTGAGCATGTGACGACGCAGGCTGCTGTCGAATTCGTGCTGAGTGGCCGTGCGAGTCTGGCCGCCACCATTACTCCGCAACATCTGCTGCTCAATCGCAATGCGATGTTCACCGGCGGCATCCGGCCACACAATTACTGCCTGCCTGTACTGAAGCGCGAACACGACCGCCAGGCACTCGTTGCCGCTGCCACCGGAGAAGACCCGCGTTTCTTCCTGGGCACGGACAGCGCTCCCCATGCCCGCCATACCAAGGAGAACGCCTGCGGCTGTGCCGGCGTCTTTTCCGCCCATGCAGCTATTGAACTGTACGCAGAGGCATTCGAGCGGGTCGGTCGCCTTGATCGCCTGGAAGCCTTCGCCTCTCTACGGGGAGCTGATTTCTATGGTTTGCCACGGAATACCGGATCCATTACTTTGGTCCGCGAAGCCTGGCAACCGCCAGCCGCCTATCGCTTCGGCGACGCTGAACTCGTTCCCTTCCGCGCAGGTGAATCCATTGCCTGGCGCATGACGGACTCTTCTGTTCCATGACGGACTCCAGCCCCTCGCCGACGATGGCGCAACGGTTTCGCGGCTTTCTGCCGGTGGTCGTCGACGTGGAAACGGGAGGCTTCAACCCCAACACCGACGCCTTGCTCGAGATCGCCGCCGTGCCGCTGGTCATGCAACGAGATGGCACCTTGCACCCGGGGAACACTTCACGCTTCCATGTTCAGCCGTATGCAGGCGCAAACATCGAAGCCGCAGCGCTCGCGGTCAACAACATTGATCCCTATCACCCGCTGCGGCCGGCATTGCCTGAAAAGGAGGCGTTGACGCGCCTGTTCCACGATGTACGCCAGGCAGTGAAGGACAACGAGTGCACCCGTGCCGTGCTCGTGGGTCACAACGCGTTCTTTGACCTGAACTTCCTGAATGCTGCGGTGACTCGCGCGGACATCAAGCGCAATCCGTTTCACCCGTTTTCCACCTTTGATACGGCAACGCTCGCTGGCGTGGCCTATGGACAGACTGTGCTTGCCAAGGCCCTGATGGCAGCCGGCCTGACCTGGAACTCAAGTGAAGCCCACTCCGCCGCCTATGACGCCGAACGAACAGCCGAGCTGTTCTGCATCATCTGCAATCGCTTCAAGAACATTTATGAAGAAGCGGGGAAGCACACAACGACAGGCGGTTAGCAGGAGGCTGGACCTGCTGCCCGCTACACGGTGACAACTCAGCTCTTGACGAGCTCCTTCAGTTCACCGCTCTTGAACATCTCGATGACGATATCCGAGCCGCCGACGAGTTCGCCCTTCACGTACAGCTGCGGATACGTAGGCCAGTTCGAATAGGCCTTCAGCGCTTCGCGAAGCTCCGGATCCTCGAAGATGTTCACGTGGGCAAAGCTGGCGTTGGAAGCCTGCAGAGCACGCACCGCTGCCGCGGAAAAACCACACTGCGGAAAATCAGGTGTGCCCTTCATGAAAAGCAGCACAGGGTTGTGTTCCAGCAGATCCTTGATCCGGTCATTGACATCCACGTTCGATACCTCCTCAAACTTCCGGCGGGCGCCATGAGGCAAAAGCCCTGGCGCGTGACAGGCACTCTAAAGTCCTAAAGCCGCCTGACGTTGAATTATGGGGGTCGCTCGCCTATTCTTCAAACCCCTGCCGAAAACAGTTTATCGGGCAGATCCGGGCGCCTGAAGCCTGCCATTGGAGAGAGTTCCCGCCATGAATCCACTTAATACCGTCAGGGGCGCGCTGATCAGCGGCTTCGTGCTCGCCATCCTGCTGATGTTCGCGGTCGCACCGACCTACTTCAATGAAGTGCAGCTGGCCCGCTGGCTGCATATCCTGACCGGCATCATGTGGATCGGGATGCTTTACTACTTCAACGTCGTGCAGATTCCCGGACTGGCCGCCGCAGCGGCTGACAAAGGTGGGCCTGGGGGCGCTGGAATCACCAAATACATCGCGCCAGTGGCACTCTGGTGGTTTCGTTGGGCGGCGCTTGGAACCTGGCTGACCGGGGCCTGGTATCTGGCGCGCGGCGGCAATTTTGGTGGCGCATTCATGCTTGGCATGGGCGGCGAAGAAATCAACGGCTATCAGCTCGTCATCGGCACGGGCGCCTGGCTAGGCACGATCATGTTGCTGAACGTCTGGGGCATTATCTGGCCGAACCAGAAGAAGATCCTCGGCTTGAAGCCAGCTACCGATGACGAAAAGGCCAAAGCTGCGCCGAGTGGCCATGCTGGCGTCACGGACCAACTTCGTGCTGTCGATCCCGATGCTGTTGTGCATGGCTGCAGCCGGCCATGGCAATGTGGCCGGATTCCCGCTCTGAATCCGGGGCGTCTCAAGGCCTTGATCCATGAACCCGGCTCTGCCGGGTTCATTCTTTAGAACACCACAACCCATGATTGCCCCTCCTCTGCCGGACAACATTGCAACCAGCGTCGCAATTGCCCTTGCGGAAGATGTGGGCACGGGGGATCTGACTGCTGCCCTGATACCGGCCGATACGCGCGCCACCGCGACGGTCATCACCCGCGAATCGGCAGTCTTGTGCGGGTGCGAGTGGTTTGACGAAGTCTGCAGGCAGGTAGACCCGACCATTCATGTCGAGTGGACCGCCAAAGACGGTGCACACGTCGATGCAAATCAGGTGCTTTGCCGGATCGAGGGTCCAGCGCGTGCGCTATTGACCGCAGAGCGGCCTGCACTCAACTTCCTGCAGACACTCTCGGGAACAGCCACGGTCACCCGCAATTATGTAGATACCGTCGCGGGAACCGGATGCCGCATCCTGGATACGCGCAAGACCCTCCCGGGTCTGCGGCTGGCACAAAAGTATGCCGTGCTCTGTGGCGGAGGCACCAATCATCGCATTGGCCTGTTCGACGGCATCCTGATCAAGGAGAACCACATTGCCGCCGCGGGCTCCATCGCTGCCGCGGTGGCCGCTGCCCGCACTGTCAATTCGCGGGTGCTGCTGGAAGTGGAAGTGGAATCACTGGAAGAACTGCACCAGGCGCTGGCCACCCATCCGGACCGCATCCTGATCGACAATTTCAGTCTCAAGGACATGCGCGAGGCGGTTCGGATTACCCGCGAGCACAAGACCCGACGCGTCGAGCTCGAGGCATCCGGCAACGTCACGCTCGAAACGATCCGGGCAATTGCGGAGACGGGAGTGGATTTCATATCGATCGGCAGCCTGACGAAGCACGTGCGGGCGATCGACCTGTCGATGCGGTTTGGGAAGGCGTGAAGCGTGAAGCGGTGAAGCGTGAAACGGTGAAGCGTGAACGTGAAGGGTGAAGCGTGAAGCGTGAACGTGAACGTGAACGGTGAACGGTGAAAATGATTGCGATCCCGACAATTCCCTGTCAAGCAAATTCTGACTCCATTTGACGCATCACGCATCACGGCTCACGACTCGCGACTCACGGCTAACGCCTACCCATTCACGACCTTCAGCACCCTCTGCGGCATGGCGATGCCATACCCCTGCGCATAGTCGACACCGATCCCGCGCAGCATGTCGATGATTTCCTGGTTCTCGGCAAATTCGGCAATGGTCTTCTTGCCGGTCAGGTGACCAATCTCGTTGATGGACCGGACCATCTCGCGATCGATGGGATCGTGCAGGATTTCCTTCACGAAGCTGCCATCGATCTTGAGGAAATCCACCGGGAAATGCTTGAGGTAACCGAATGACGACAGGCCCGTGCCGAAATCGTCGAGCGCAAACATGCAGCCCAGTTCCTTCAGGGCCTGGATGAAGCGGTTCGCCTGCGAGAAGCTGGCGATCGCGGCAGTTTCAGTGATTTCAAAGCAGATCTTCGAGGCATCGATGCCGCTGCGATGGAACTGCTCGATGACGAAGGGCAGAAACTTGTCGTCGCCGAGACTCTGTCCCGACAGATTGATGGAACACATCGCCAGCTTTTCGCGCTCGTCCGCTTCGGACACCAGCCACCGCAGCGCATTCTCGATCACCCAGCGATCGATGCTCGGCGTGATGGCATAGCGTTCGGCCGCGGCAATGAACTGATCCGGCGATACGATCTTGCCGGCCTCATCGCGCATGCGCAGCAACAACTCGTAATGCAGGCCGGGCTCGGCCTTCTGCAGCGGCAGGATGGTCTGGCGGAACAATTCGAAGCGGCCTTCTTCAAGCGCGTTGTTGATCCGCGCTGCCCACTGCATTTCACGGCGGCGGCGCATCAGGTCGATATCATTTTCCTGGAAGCTGTAGACGCGATTGCGCCCGCCTTCCTTCGCCGCCTGGCACGCGCTGTCGGCAGCGGACAGCAGTGACGCGACGTCTTCATTCTCCGGCGAGATCGGCACGACACCGATGCTTGCGCCCAGCCGGAACGTGCGTTCTTCCCACACGAAGCGATAGTCGCGGATGGACTCGCGCAGGATTTCGGCATTGCGCATGGCCTCGTCCAGCGAACAGCTCTCGAGCAGCACGCCGAACTCATCGCCGCCCAGGCGTGACACGGTGTCCCGCCAGCGGATCTTGGACTTGAGCAACTGTCCGACCTGGCCGAGCAATGCATCACCGGCGCTATGCCCGCAGTTGTCATTGATGATCTTGAACTGGTCGAGATCCAGGTGACACAGGCAATACGAAGCCTCTCGCGCCTTGGCACTCTTCAGTGCCCGCTCCAAACGAGCTTCGAACTCGCGACGATTGACCAGCCCCGTCAGGATGTCGTGACTCGCGTGATAGGACAGCTTGCGATTCAGCTCGCGGCTCTCGCTGACATCATGGAAGACCAGTACACCGCCGGAAATGGCGCCCGACCCGTCACGAATCGGTGACGCGCAGCTCTCGATGTAAAGCTCGTTGCCGTCGCGCCGGATGAGCAGCGTGGGTCGGACCGACTTGATGGCCCGTGCGCGCCGTATCGACACCGACAACGGATTCTCGAGCGGCTCGCAAGTCTCTTCATGAAAGCCCCGGAAGATTTCATCGATCGGCCGGCCCTGCGCATCATCCAGACGCCACCCGGTGAGCTGCTCCGCCACCGGATTCAGATACTCCACATGCGACCTGGAATCGGTCGTGATGACGCCGTCGCCGATTGACTGCAGCGTGATCTGGGCGCTCTCCTTTTCCTTGAACAGCGCCTCCTCGTACAAGCGCCGTTCGGTGATATCGAGTTCGACACCGACGAGGCGCCGCAAGCGGCCATTGTCGTCCACTCGTGCCTTGGCGCGACTGACGACCCAGCGCCATTCGCCACTGCGATGCCGCATCCTGTGCACGCTTTCGAACAGCGGAGACTTGCCGGCCAGGTGTTCGCGCAACAGCGATTGCGTGCGCGCCATGTCATCCGGATGCACAAGCTGGCGCCAGTCCGGTGACACATCGAGATCATCCGGCGAGAAACCGAGCATCGCCTTCCAGCGGGGCGAGAAATACACCGTGTTGCTTTCAACATCGAAATCCCAGAGGCCGTCGTTGGCACTCTCGAGGGATAACTCATTCCTTTCCTGCAGGCTGGCCACCTGATCCTGGAAACGCAGCCGGTCGAGTCCCGTGGCGTAGCTCGTGCCAATCAGCTTCAGCAGAAGATGCAGATTGGCATCCCAGGTTTCGCGCGGCCGCATGGATGCGAGCGCCATGAAGCCGGATACCCGGTCCTGCATCGAGAAGCCGATCATGAGGACGGCCCCGAGTTGCAGTCCCGCAAACCGTGCAGCTTCAGCGCCGAGTTCGCGGCGGGGTTCAGCGGTGTCGCGGATCTCCACGATACGCATATGCCCCAGGCGATCGCGCAGGTAAGGCAGGGATTCGAGCAGGTCGCCCTGCAACACTCCGGGATTGAAAGCGGTGTAGAGGCTGGTTGCCCCGCTGACCGATTCGATCACTCGCCGTTCGCGATCGAACAACGCGATGAACATGGCATCCACGCCGGACGCCTCCCGCAATGCTTCGAGGCTACGGACCACGCACGCGTCGGTGTTGTCTCGCGGCAGATTCTGGAAATCGACGGAGACCTTGGTCAGCAGGACGTCGAGTCCGACGAGTGAACGATTGGCAGCGCTGAACACGCGCTGGGTGGCAAGCAGATCGATATCCGGGGAATCAGGAGCGGGTTCAGCGGGCGGGAGGGGGGGCGTGCTGGCCATCAGTCCAGGAAACCTCATTGTAGTAATCGAACGCCGCAGCGCATGGCCCCTGCGGCGCTGACGGACATTGTGGCACAGCTCATCAAGAACGCAAGGTAAGTAACTGGTATTGCCAGAAAATATTGCCCAAATTGCAGTCGCTCTTCATGGCTCAAGGAGGCGCGTAGTAAAGCGCCGCGTCGAGATGACCCCGCGCCACGCAGTCCGGACTTGCTCCCGATGTGACAACGACCCATTCCTTGCGGTTCGCAAGGTCGATCTCGACGAAGGGCGAGTCCTTGAAACAGCGTTCACGGACAAATTCGTCGACCAGCAGGCCTCGTCCCTGAGCCGCAGCCATCCAGGCCGCAGCGTCATCCGCCTCCTGCTCCCACTCACGCCAGCGCGCGTGACCAAAATTGACGGTTGGTCGTGTCAGCTGCATCAGGTACTGCTCCTTGTAGGCGACCAGACCAAGCTCGGATACATCAGCCGTCCTGGCCTCCACCTGGCGCGTAAAAGCAGCTCCTGAGCGCTCGGCATCAATGAGCGGGTTGATCCAGTAACCGACGATTACCAGCACGATCATCAGCACCATGCCGTAGGTCAGCAGTGCTCTTTCGCGCCTGAGCCACAGACACACAAGCACTCCGGCGACACCGATCGTCGCCAGCGGACCCACCCCGTCGATCCCCTCCTCCATCAGCAGCTTCACGCGCTGGTCCGGAGCGATCCATGCGAGATAGATCGCGGCAAGACCGGCAACGGCGGCAATGAAACCTGCGAGGCTGAATAGCACGCGCTGGGGACCACGGCGCCCGGTCAGCTCGATCAGCCATGGAGCGGTAGCCAGTGCCATGGCAGGAACTGCAGGCAGCACGTAGACGCCGCGCTTGCCGGCGCTCATAGAGAAGAACACCACAACGAGCACACTCCACGACAGCAGCAGCAGCACGCGCAGATCGGCTTCGCGCAGCGCCTGTCGCCACCTGGGCACCGTCCACGGCAATAACGCAGTCAATGGCAGCCACAGCACGGGAATTACATTGACGATGAAGAACCAGAAGGGCTCCTTGTGATGCCATGCAGTCGCATAGCGGTCCACCGTCTGTTGAAACAGGATTTCGTCGCGGTACGCCGCGACCTTCGGGTCACTGGCGGCGAGGAGCAGCATCGGCACGAGCCAGATGCTCACGGCTGCGAGGAAGGCCAGGGGTCCCAGTGCCCAACGCCAGCCCCCGGCCTGCACGGGACGTGGCTGCCATCGCGGTGCTCTGACGACCGCGTAGGGAATCAACACCAGCAGCGGCAGGAAACCGACGCCCTTCGTGATGACGCCGAGGCCGGAAGCTGCCCAGCCCAGTGCATACCATCCCCATGCAGGCCCGAGCAGCAGATGGCGCAGCAGTCCATACAGGCCGAGCGTGATCCAGAAACATTCCAGTGCATCGATCTGCGCCTGGCGGCCCTGCCACACGAACTGGATCGTCAGCAGCAACGCCATGCCGGCCGCAAGGCCCGTTTCCCGATTCCACAGTCGACGGCCAAGATCGTAGACCAGCACGACTGAACCCACCGTGGCCAGCAACGAGGGCAGGAGAAAGGCCACACGCAATGAGCCGGTGAGCTTGAGGCATAAAGCGATGAGCCAGAAGAACACGGGTGGCTTGTCCTGGTACAGGTCACCGCCGACCATGGGCACGAGCCATTGCCCGGTCCGCACCATGTCGCGGGCAATCAACGCAAATCGCGGTTCGTCCGCCGGCCAGGGGTCGCGCATCCCGAGTCCCGCACCGACCATCACGAGCGCAAGTCCGACCAACCAGAAGAGGTCGACTTTTATTTCAGCGGACCCCAGACGATGCGGGCGCCAGAAGCCCTCCATCGATATCACCCGCCACCCTCCGCAGAGGATTGCAGCGTGCCGAGATGCTTCCGGTGCAGAAACAGGTTGTAGAGAGCCACCGCGAACGGAAAGAGATTGGAGAGCACGCCGACCGAGTCATTGCGACCGAAAATGAAATAAGTCAGCAACAGCAGACTGCCAACAATGCTCATGTACCAGAACATTGCAGGCAACACGGGCCTTCCCTGTGAGCGGGAAGCAAAGAGCTGCACGAACCAGCGGCCGGCGAACAACAGCACGCCGACATACCCGACCAGCTTCCACGGTGTGACGGTGACGCCGAAGGCCTGTATCAGTACGTTGTTCACGTGAGGATCCTCTGGTTCAGGCCTTATTCTTCCGCGGCCGCGACGGGCGGTGGGTGGCGGCGGATGATCCACATGACCCCGAACAGATCGACGATGCCCACCCACAGCCGATTGTGCAGTCCGTACTTCGAACGACCCGCAGTTCGCGGCCGATGACCCACAGGCACTGAAATGACCCGCGAGCCTGCACGCTGGAACAGCGCCGGCAGAAAGCGATGCATGTGATCGAAGCGCGGCAACTCGAGGAATGTCGAGCGGCTGAATACCTTGATGCCACAGCCGGTATCTGGCGTGCCATCGCGCAACATGCTACCCCGCACGCCGTTGGCAATGCGCGAAGACAGGCGCCTCAACCAGGTGTCGCGACGCGTCGTGCGGTTGCCCATCACCAGCCGCAGACGTTCGTCACTTGCCTTGTCAACCGCGGCCAGCAGCGCAGGAATATCGGCGGGATCGTTCTGGCCGTCCCCGTCCAGCGTTGCAATCCAGTCGCGCTCGCGCCACTCGAACCCCGGTGCAGACAGCAGCGCTTTGCCCGCTGCGCTGCGCATGACGTAGCAGGCGCACATCCTCGCCGAGGCGATGGCGCGCCGCGATGACCGCCGCAGGTGTCGCATCGCTGCTGCCATCGTCCACATAGATCACTTCGAAAGGATAGCGGCCCTTCAGCGCGGCGACGATTTCGTCCGTCAGCGTGCCGACATTCTCGGCTTCATTGCACACGGGCACGACGACCGACACGCGCGGGAGAGTCGAAGCGGTGGATTCTGTGCCTGCCACGTAAGTGTTTTCCGGAGGACCCCAAGCCCTAAAAGTATAGCGGATCGTCAATCAGGCCTGCTCATTGCCGCACGCGCGCAAGTTCCTCCGCCGCCTGCCGGTACAGCTCAAGCATCTGCTGTTGTATCTCCGTGCGGAATTCTTCGAGGCCTTCCGAGCTGGTTTCGCGGGGTACCAGGACCGGCTTCCCTACCGCGATGACAACGCGCGAAAAAGGCACGGGGAGCACGAACCGGTCCCATGTCCTGAGCTGGTATGCCGGTGCAGCCGCGTAACTTAAGGGGATCACCGGTTTGCCGGTCAGCTGCGATACGAACAGCGCACCGGGCTTGAACTCAAACCGCGGGCCGGTGGGTCCGTCTGGCGTAATCGCAGGGGAAATGCCTTCATTCACGGCGCGAATCATGTGTCGCGCGGCGCGCGAGCCGGTGTAGTTGCTTGAGCCACGAATGACGTTTCCATGGTGCAGCCGGGCCAGCATCGCAGCCGCTTCGCCATCGACCGAGGGACTGATGACGAACCCGAGTCTGAGGCCGGCAGAGCGCTTTACAACAAGGTATCGCGCCAGCATTACGAGGTGGCAGTGCCAGAACGCCAGGATAATGGCGCCGTTGCTCTTCAGTTCCGAGTCGAGCCGCTCTTCACTAAGGACGGTGACGCGACAGGTCCGCCACAGAATCTCGATGATGCCGGCGCCGACCAGGGCCACGAACCGGTAGGCCAGTACGCGCAAGGGCGAAAGCGTTCGTGAGGAGCGGTTTTCCTGGGGCGGCTTCACGTGTGTCGGGTGATTCCAAAGTCCGGGCGCGAAGCGCCGCGGGCGGCAGTGTAGCCCACATCCGCCATTCGCCGCATCGCAGGTGCACAAAACCCCCGGGTGGACAATGGCATCACGCGAAACGAGACGACTCGATGGGCAATCATGTAGATTTGGCGGATGAGCACACAAAACCCGACCGCTTCTGTCGTAGCAGTGACCCCTGGCCGCACCCGACAACTGGTGTTAAGCGTCATCGCAATGCTGGCAGTTTCAAGTCCGCAATACGTGTGGGCGCTGTTCGTGCCGGCCATGCGCGAAGGCCTGAACGTTTCGCTTTCGCAATTGCAGGTGACCATAGCGATCTTCAGTATCTGCATGTGCGGGCTTGGACCCATGCATGGTTACTTCTTGCAGCGCATGTCGGTCAGCCGCTTCGTTGCAATCGGCGGCATGCTCACCGGGCTGGGTTGGGTGCTGTCGGCGTTCGCGACCAGCCTGCCCGTGCTTTATCTGACCTATGGCGTCATCACCGGCATAGGGGTAGGGATGGTCTTCGTCGCTGGCAGCGATATCGCAGCCCAGTGGTTTCCGGACCGCCGCGGGTTCGCGGTGGGCATGGCCGCCGCAGGCTATGGATTCGGTGCAGTGGTCACCACGTTCCCGATTGATACCGCAATCAAGGCGAGCGGCTATCAGCAGGCGCTCCTGATTTACGGCATTGTGCTCGCAGTCGTTTGCATTGCGGCAGCCATCGGCATGCGCAAACGGACCGCCAGCGATATCGTGCCGGCCGGTCCTGCATCGTCATCCGCCTACAGCTACACGCCTGGGGAAATGCTGCGTACCCCCGGTTTCTGGTTGATATTCACCATGATGACGCTGGTAGGAACCGGCGGCCTCATGGTCATTTCGCAAATTGCCGTTTTCGCGCGCAGCTTCGGGATTGGACCCACCGTTCTGGTCATGGGGGTATCGGCCCTCCCCCTCGCGCTGACCCTCGATCGCATCGCCAATGGTTTTACACGCCCCCTGTTCGGCTGGATCTCCGACCACATCGGCCGGGAGAACACGATGGCGCTCGCGTTTACGATGGAAGCCATCTCCATCGTGCTGCTGATGCTCGTGGGGAAAAACCCGGCGTTGTTTGTCGTGTTGTCCGCCATCGTGTTCCTGGGTTGGGGGGAAATCTTCTCATTGTTCCCGGCTACGCAGGCCGACATGTTCGGGCCGAAGCACCAGGCCACCAACCTGGGATTCCTGCTGATATCGATCGCCGTGGCGTCGGTGTTCGGTGGACCGCTGGCTTCACTCGTGTTTGAGAGCACCGGGTCATGGACACCGGTGTTTCTGATCGTGAGCGGGCTGGATCTGCTTGCCGCCGCGCTGGCGATGTTCGTGCTGAAGCCGATGCGACGCACGTGGGTAAAACGCCAGGCCTAGGAGCCTGTCCGAGTAATCATGAATCGACTGCGGCTGCACCACAGCGGCTCTTTTCTGCGATCCTTTTCGTTACATAGTCACCACTATGCGCCGAAAACGATCGCAGAAAATAGCTCGCTGTGCCACACCCTCGTCATGATCCAGATTACTCGGACAGGCTCCTAGTCCTCCGGTGCGTTGCTCGAGTCCATGATGACGGCGAATGTCTTGCCGTAGTGTCCTTCCAGCAGCTTGACGGCTTCCAGCGGCTTGCGTGCCAGGCAGGCATCGACGATGGCTCGATGCTCATCGAGTTCATTGCGTTCGGGAATCTGCTCAGCAGCCAGCAGGCGGTAGCGCTCCGCCGCATCGAACAGCTGCTCGGAAATGCGCTTGATCCAGCGCGAACCGCACCCCGCCACCAGCGCCAGATGAAACTCGCGATGCAGCCGCTCCCATTCCGGGTCCGGTGTCGGCGGCTCCGCAGTGATCCAGCGACTGACTCGCGACAGTCGATGCAGCGCGAGCACCAGACCTTCTTCCCACGCGACGTCATGGGCGCGGATTGATTCGTTCACGGCGGCGCCGTCGATCCAGCACCGCGCCGTCACGAGTTCCTTGAGTTCACTTTCGCTGACGGGTGCGACATGGAAACCCTTCTGCTCCTCGAGCAGGACAAAGCCCTCCGACACCAGCCGGTTCAGCGCCTCACGAATGGGGCTGCTTGCTATATTGAACCGGTGACTCAACGCTTCCACGCGCAGCTTCGTGCCGGGCCTGATCCGGCCAGCTACGATATCGGCGCGCAGCTCGAGATAAACGGACGTACTGAGTGTCACCGCGACTTTCTTGCCGCCCTCGCCCGCATCATCCGGTCGCTTCACGGTAATCTCCCAAGCAGGGTCCACGAAAGCACATGATCGACTCCACGCGTGGAGTCGCCCTTGCGGTTACGACTTTGCTGTCGCTACGCTGTAATTTATATCGATTTTCTTTCGAATATTCATATATTATCGATAATAATGAATTGGCGTGAGCGGCGGCAAGGTCGCTCAAGACGCTGGCTGAAAGCAAATAAAGGGTTATAGATCATGAAGCTGGGAATCGCCGGACTGGGTTGGTGGGGGGGCACTCTGGTCGACTCGGTCGAGGGGAGTGAAGGCGTGCGTTTTGTCGCCGCTTTTACCCGTTCCCGATCGCAACAGGATCAGGATCTGGCGGCAAAGCACCATCTGCAACTTGCCGACAGCTTTGAAGCGTTACTCGCGAACCCGGACATCGACGGCGTAGTGCTCGCGACTCCTCCCGCGGGTCATGCCGATCAAATCGTCGCTGCAGCGGCCGCGGGCAAGCATGTGTTCTGCGAAAAGCCGTTCGTCATGTCCAAGGCCAGTGCCGAGCGCGCTGTCGCAGCCGTGCGTGCCGCGGGTGTGACACTGGGCCTCGGCTACAACCGCCGTTTTCACCCGTCGTGGATCGATCTCAAACAGCGCATTGCCTCTGGTGAACTGGGCACCATCCTGCATGCCGAATGCACGATGTCCGGACCGAATGGCCTCACCCTGGCCGCCAACGCCTGGCGTGGCAGCAGCGAGCAGGCGCCGCTGGGCGGTCTGTTTCCGATGGGCGTGCATGCCGTTGATGGCCTGATCGACCTGTTCGGTGACGTGGACAACGTCTTCTGCCAGAGCTTCCGCCGTGCAGTACCCGGCAACAATGACGATACGACGTCGGTCCTGTTCCGCATGAAGGCCGGCATGTCCGCCTATCTCGGCACGATGATGGCGACGGCTGGCACTTTCCGCTTCCAGGTCTACGGTTCGAAAGCGATGGCCCTGCTCGGCGGCTCAACCCATGTGGCCGGCCAGTCATCGCAGCATCGCCGTGCCGGACTGTTTGGCAACTATGTCATTCAGCCAGTGAAGGGCGATGCGGTTGCCTACGATGTACCCGTCTTCGACGTCAATCGGGCAGAACTCGAAGCCTTCGCGCAGGCTGCATCGGGAGGAGCGCCCTACCCCATTCCGTACGCGCAGATGGTTCACGGCGTTGCTGTCACCGACGCCATCATCGCCTCTGCAACATCCAAACCGGCTCGAACACGTAGCTTGAGGAATATCCCATGGATCTCGGCAAGTATGGCCATCTGACCTATTCCACCCTCGTCCATCCCGGTGATACCTGGCCCGAGATGTGGAACAGCCTCAAGACCTACGTGCCGCAGGTCAAGAAACGCATTTGTCCGGACAAGCCCTTTGGCGTATCGCTGCGGCTGTCGAACGCCTCGGCCAATGTACTGGTGAACTCCGCCGCCGAACGCGCCCAGCTCAAGTCATTCCTGGCTGACAACGATCTGTATCTCTACACGGTCAATGCGTTTCCGTTTGGGCCGTTCAAGAACCAGATCGTCAAGGAACAGGTGTACGAGCCCGATTGGCGGGCTGAAGAGCGCACGCTGTACACAATGAACGTGGCAGACATCCTGGCTGATGTCGGCGCGCCGTTCGTCAATCCGTCGATCCAGAGCCCACCGCTCGGCTTCAAGCCGCGAGTCACTGGCCCGGAAGTCGTCGAAGCCTACGCGGCCAATATCCGCCGCCTTGCCGTACATCTGCACAAGCTGCGCGAGCGCACCGGACGCACCGTCACGCTGGCAGTAGAACCGGAACCGTACTGCTTCCTTGAAACCACCGATGAGACGGTGGACTTCTTCACCCGGGTGCTGCGCTCCGAGAAGTCGCTGACGGCGCTGGGCCACGATCTCGGCACCAATGCAGAGCAAGCCCGTACGATTCTCCGTCGCCATGTCGGTACGGTGTACGACATCTGCCACCAGGCGGTGGAATTCGAAAACATCAGTGTGTCGCTGCAGAAGCCTGGTAGACAACGACGTGCCCGTCTTCAAGCTTCAGGAAGCGGCTGCGGTGCAGGTCCCCAACGTCAGCCGCGCTGCCGTCGAAGAACTGCGCAAGTGGGCGGACAGCGTGTATCTGACGCAGACCATCGAAATGAAGGACGGCAAGATGACCCGCTTCCTGAACCTCGAGGATGCGATCGCTTCGTTTGAAAAGAACCCGGAGGGACCGCGCGAATGGCGCATCCATTTCCATGTTCCCGTATTCCTCGAATCGCTCGGGCGAACACTTCAAGACGACGCGCTTTGCCATCGCGGAGGCGCTGGCGTTCCATCGCAAGAACCCATTGAGCGCACAGCTCGAGATCGAGACCTACACCTGGGACGTTCTGCCGCAGCATCTGAAGACCGGCGACATCGTCGATTACGTGACCCTCGAACTTGAGTGGGTCATGAGCCAGTTCGCCTGAAGGGCTACTTCGCCCGGAGTGCAAGCATGAGAATCGGGTTCATTGGCCTCGGCCGCATGGGCCATGGCATGGCGCTGCGCCTGCTGGCGGCCAATCACGCTCTCGACGTGTTCGATCCGGACCCTAAGCAGTCGGCACGCATGGCGTCCGCAGGCGCAACAGTGGCTTCGAGCCTCGGCGATCTTGCGGCTGTCTGCGATGTGGTCATCAGCATGTTGCCGAGCGATGAGGTGTTGCGGTCTGCCGTACTGGGAGAGGGTGGACTCGTCCAGCACTTGCGCGCCGGTGCCATCCACATGGTGAGCGGTACGCATGGCGTCCCGGCCGTGAGCGACATCGCTGCGCGTCATACTGCAGCGGGACAGATTCTGGTCGCCTGTCACGTGCTCGGACGTCCGGAGCTCGCGGCCACCGGGCAGCTCGGGCTCGTGCCGGGCGGTCCGAAGGCAGCGGTTGAAAAACTGCGTCCGGTCTTTGCCGCCATTGGCGATCGCGTCATCGAAGCAGGTGAAAACCCGCTGTCTGCGACAGCGATCAAGATCGCCAACAATTTCGTGCTGGGCTGTGCGATCGAAGCGATAGGCGAAGGCATGGCTCTGGTGCGCAAGTACGATGTCGATCCACTGGTGTTCCACCAGGTGCTCGTCGGCGGCCTGTTCAATTCGACGGCGTATCAGGCATACGGCGACCTGATCGCTCGCGAAGACTGGGGCCGCATCGGGGCTACAGCGGTTATCGGACTCAAGGACGCCAATCTCGCCCTCGAGGCAGCGCAAGCTGCCGGAATGCCGCTACCCAGTGTCGCAATCTGGAAGGCCAGTCTCGAATCAGCAATCGCCCGCGGCGAAGCCAGTCTCGACTGGTCAGTGATGGCTCGCGAACAGTTCCGCGCCAGCGGTCTTGAATAGGAATCACGCGCTCATGTTCGTCAAATCACTTGCCAGCGCCCAGCCCTACGAGGCGCCCAATCATCGGTTGATCGACTCTGTACGCCTGCTGGGGTTTGAGCCTGAGGGTCCGACCAGTTTCTGGGTGGGACATTCGACAGTACATCCAGGGCGGCGATGTAGGTCCGGATACATCACAACTCGAGAAGGTCTATGTGGTCCTGAGCGGCAATCTATCCATCACGGGTGGCACCGAGACTCGGGTCCTTGGGCCGATGGAAGCCTGTCGTATTCCGCCCAATGAGACACGCAAGTTCATCAATCTGACGGAGACACCGGTCACGCTGCTGGTCATCATGCCCTACCCGCCCGCGGCCTGATTCCTGGCTGCCGGATGCACCTGCAACGCAACATGCGGAACTGGCATATCCTGACATTTCTGTAAGGACCCGACGCCCCTCCGCCATTCATCTGGCTGGGATGAGCTGTTACGCTTGCCGGACGGGCCAGAACGTTCGGTGAGAGACATCTCAATCTGAAATGCAGGCAAAGAACCACACAAGCAGGGGAACACATGGCAATGCGATTCGTCCACGTATCGATCGTCATGGCGTCGGCACTGGCACTCGCGAGTTGCGGGCAGAAAGTCGAGACGGCTTCAACCAAGGGGCCCGCGCAGGTGGACGGCGCGCACATCGTCAGTGCCGATTCCGAGTCCGGCAACTGGATGACATACGGGCGGACCTATAGCGAACAGCGCTTCAGTCCGCTCAAACAGATCAACGACTCGAACACCGCTCAACTCGGTCTCGCCTGGTCGTTCGATCTCGACACCGCGCGCGGCCAGGAAGCAACGCCGCTCGTGATCGACGGCGTCATGTACTTCTCCACGGCCTGGAGCATGGTGAAGGCGCTTGATGCGAAGACCGGCGCGCTGAAATGGGCGTTCGACCCGAAGGTGCCGCGTGAACAGGGCGTCAAGGTTTGTTGCGACGTCGTCAATCGCGGTGTCGCGGCCTGGAACGGCAATATCTATGTCGGCACGCTTGATGGTCGTTTGATCGCGATCAATGCAGCGAATGGTGAGCAGGTCTGGAGCGTACAGACGACCGACACAACGAAGCCCTATTCGATCACGGGTGCACCGCGCGTGGTGAAGGGCAAGGTCCTGATCGGCAACAGCGGCGCCGAGTTCGGCGTGCGGGGGTATATCTCGGCCTACGATGCACAAACCGGCGAAATGGTTTGGCGCTTCTACACGGTTCCCGGCGATCCCGCGAAACCCGACAACGCCGCCTCCGACAAGATCCTCGCCGAAAAAGCGGCATCCACCTGGGGCGACGGCGGTTTGATCCTGGGCGGCGGCGGCACGGTATGGGACTCGATCGTCTACGATCCTGATCTCGATCTGCTCTATTTCGGCACCGGTAATGCCTCGCCTTGGACGCAAGGCTATCGCGGCAAGATCGGCGACAATCTGTTTCTTGCCTCGATCGTCGCAGTAAGGCCCGATACCGGCGAGTATGTCTGGCACTACCAGGAAGTACCCGGCGACGAGTGGGACTACACATCGGTGCAATCCATCATCCTTGCGGACGTCCAGATCAACGGACAGACGCGGAAGGCCCTCTTGCACGCGCCGAAGAATGGTTTCTTCTATGTGCTCGACCGCGAGGATGGCGGACTCATCTCGGCCGAGCCGTTCTCGCGCGTTACCTGGGCGAGCGGCATCGACAGGGACACCGGGCGTCCGATCGAACATCCCGATGCACGCTACTCGCGCACCGGCAAGGCGTGGGTGGGTTATCCGGGGCCGCATGGCGCACACAACTGGAATCCGATGGCGTTCAGCCCGGCGACCGGATACGCCTACATCCCGGCGCAGGAGATCGGTTCGACCTACAAGCAGGCGGAAAGCTTTGGCCCGCGCTTGATGGGCTTCAACACCGGCCTGGATCGCGGTACGAACGCAGGAGCGAACGATCCCGCGACTCAGCAAGCCACCCTGGATGCCGCGAAGGGCTATCTGCTGGCCTGGGATCCCGTGAACAAGAAGGCAGCCTGGCGCGTCGAGCATCGCGGACCCGGCAACGGCGGCGTCCTGGCAACCGCGGGCAATCTGGTCATGCAAGGCACGTATGCGGGCGATTTCGTCGTCTATCGCGCCGATACGGGCGAGAAGCTGTGGTCGATGCCGGCGCAGACCTCGATCATCGCAGCGCCGATGACGTATGAGGTCGATGGCGAACAATATGTTGCCGTGCTTGCAGGCACGGGTGGCGCCTATGCCTTGACCCCGGGGCTCGTGTCATTGAAATCAGGACCGGTCCGCAACATCAGCCGGGTGCTGGCATTCAAGCTGGGTGGAACGGCGACATTACCGGCAGCAAGCGCCATCGCGCGCGAAATCAATCCGCCGTCGCTGACCGCAACGCCTGCCGTGGTCGCTGACGGATCGCGTCTGTATGCGGCCAATTGCGGCGTGTGCCATGGTGGGGGCGCGATATCGGGCGGCATCGTCCCCGACCTGCGCTCGTCACCGTTCCTCGGCAATGACGGCTTCTTCGACATCGTGCTCAACGGTTCGCTCAAGGAGCGCGGGATGGTGTCATTCTCGGAAGTCATCAACCGGGAACAGGCGGAAGCGATTCGCGCCTATGTGATCTCTCAGGCGCAGCAGACAAGGACGGTCCACGGCGGGTTGTGAGCCTGTCGCCGCTGAGGGCTGCGCCGCTTGACGCGAGTTTCATGATCACGTTGTCGCGATTGTCGCCAGCAAATCCGCCAGCGCTGCCGGCGCCGACATGAAAGGCGAATGGCTGGTGTTCAACTCATGCACCCGGGTCAGGTTGCCGGGCGTGAAGGCATCCGCCTCGGCGATGAATCTCTGTTGCAAAGCTGGCAGGATCGCGCGGTCCTGAAGCGCCTTGATGTAATGCCGTGGCAACGATCCCCAACGGGCCACGGTTGTGGCTATCGGCGTTGCAAAGGGAACGACGGGCACGTCGGGCGTGAGCAGGTTCGCAACCGCGTCGTAATCGGCCTGGCTCACATCGCCATAGAACGCGAGTTTGCTGTTCGCCCGATAGGTCGCATCGGTGCTGCGATGGTCCATGCGCAGCGCGGCTGTGACAGCCGGATCCGACATTAACTGCGGCCCGACGAGCTCACCGGCGTTTTCGGGAGAGTGGATGTAGGTCGTTGCGCCGACTCCCGACCGAGGCATGAAGGCCGTCAGATAGACGAGCTTCTGGATCTTCTCAGGCGCGCGTTCACCTGCCGCTGTAATCGCCACGCCTCCCATGCTGTGGCCGACCAGCACCACGTTCTCAAACCCAAGCGCACGCACCTGATCGATTGTCTCAATGATGCTCGTCGAATAGTCATCGAGCGTGGTGGCCGCCAGCGGCGAGACTTCCGTCGCGAACGCAGCCGCATCAAGAGGCCTGATGCTGTAAGCCGCGGGAAATCGGGCATTCAAACCATGGGCCGGCAGATCGCGAGCGACTGCCGCGTATCCGCGCGCCGCCAGCAGTGGAATGAGCCGCTCGTAGCACCACGCACCGTGCCATGCGCCATGAACAAGAACAAAGATCGGCTTCCCGCGATTTGCAAGGGTCATTCTTGTCTCCCGGCGTTTTTGTAACGAGCTTTTGTTGCCAGCCTTTGAGCGCGCTAGATCTGCTTCCTGCGAGCCTTTGCGCTGACCTTGTCACGGGCCGCCATGACTCGAGGCAGATTGTCCTCGATCCAGCCGACCAGTGTCTTGAGGTGCAAAGCAACTTCCCTGCCCATCACCGTCAGGCTGTAGTCAACGTGGGGCGGAATGACGGGGTGGACTTCGCGCAGTACGAATCCATCGGCTTCAAGCGACTGCAGGGTCTGCGCCAGCATCTTTTCACTGACGCCGGTGATCTTGCGGCGCAACTCACTGAAACGGTACGTGTCTTCGAGCAGGGCGACCACCACCAGCACTCCCCATCGGCTCGTGACATGGTCGAGGACACCCCTCGAGGGACAGGCTGCGGAAAACAGCTCGCCGCGCATTTTTTCTTTGGCCCGCATGATTCAGCTCCACTTGACCGGCAGGTAACTTACCACAAGGTGCGTACTTACGATTGGTTAGTTAGTAGGCTATTGTAAGCACCGTCGAACCTTCCCCCAACAGGAGTCTGCATCATGATCGTAGTCACTGGAGCCACCGGCAAACTCGGCCGCCACGTCATTGCCGGCCTGCTCAAGAAAGTTCCCGCTGCCGGGATCGTCGCCGCGGTTCGCGATCCGGCCAAGGCCGCCGACCTTGCGGCGCTGGGCGTTCAGGTTCGACACGCCGACTACGTCGATGCGGCCAGTCTTGATAGCGCATTCAAGGGTGCGAAACGTCTTCTGCTGATCTCTTCGAACGCGATTGGTCAGCGAGTCCCCCAGCACGCAGCCGTCATTGCGGCGGCCAAGCGCGCCAATGTGGAACTGCTTGCCTATACAAGCATCCTGCGTGCCGATACTTCCCGTCTGGCTCTCGCCAGCGAACACCAGGCCACGGAGGCAGCCATTCGTGCTTCAGGAATCCCGTTCGTGTTCCTGCGGGACGGCTGGTATGTCGAGAACTACACGGAGAATCTGCAATCGGCACTGGCCCATGGCGTCATTCTCGGCAGCGCTGGTGATGGCAAGATCGCGGCCGCGACGCGCGCAGACTATGCCGCCGCAGCGGTGGCAGTGCTGACTGGTGCAGGTCATGCGGGCAAGGTCTATGAATTGGCCGGCGACAAGGCCTTTACGATGGCGGAACTGGCTGCCGAAGTCGCAAGGCTTTCGGGCAAGAAGGTTGCTTACCAGAACCTTCCAGCCGCAGAGTATGAAGCAGCGCTGGTGGGCTTCGGACTGCCCGCCCCTTTCGCGCACATCCTCGCGGATGCCGATGTGGGTGTATCGCGCGGCGATCTGAACGATTCCAGTGGCCAGTTGAGCAAACTCATCGGGCGTGCAACGACCCCAATGTCAGCAGCCGTGGAAAGCGCCATCAAGAGTCAGTAACAAGCCTGCGATCATGAACGGCAAACGGGGAAGCACGCGCGATGCGGCTTCCCCGTTGCTTGCGCAATTGGAGCCAGGTTTGCGTAGCTACAATCCGGCGTGAGCGTCCATATCGCTCGGCATTCCGCCCCAATCGTAGGTTCCCGTCTCCCCTCGTTTTCGTCGATTTGTCGATCGCCGCCGCGCGGGCGTGGGTCGAAATAGTCGATGCCCTTATCACCCGTGATGCCCAACGCGTATTTCGCACCCGACGGCGCAAGGCTTGCCGAAAGCGAACCGCCTTGGATCCGCTTTCGATGCACGATCGAGTATGAGACGGAAATGAGGGGAGACGGGGACCGGAGGGTGGGGCCTCCGAATTATAGTTTTCAGGAAATGGTGCCGGCTGAGGGATTCGAACCCCCGACCCCCTCATTACGAATGAGGTGCTCTACCAACTGAGCTAAGCCGGCAATAAGCATTACTCCGAACCACGGAAGGTTCGGCGAAATCGGCGAGTTCCTGCTCGATGATTTCGGGAGCGGGTGAAAATCACACTTTTCGCCCGCTCCGGATGCAACGCGGCATGGAGCCCGGTGCATCCCTCGATAAGCGGCGCGAAGTATACGAATTTAGGCTTCCGGCGCAAAGCCCAAACAGGGCCGAAATCGGGCTATTCAACCCGCCGGCGGATGCGGATCACGACTTCGACGCTGGTGGCTTCCGTGCCTTCAGGGAGCGCCGGCAGTCGTTGCAGGTCGACCTCTTCAGGGCTGATATCCACCAGTTCACCCGTATCGATGTTGTGGAAATGGTGATGCGGCGTGCAGGTGGAATCGTAGACCGTGTGATCGCCCCCTAAGTTGATCTGCCGGATCAACCCGTGGTCGCTCAGCACCCGCAGGGTGTTATAGACCGTGGCTTTCGAGACTCGTCGCCCGCCAGCCTTCAGCTCAAGCAGGATGTGCTCGGCGGTCAGGTGTCGCGGCGCCTTCAGCAGGATCGAGGCCACCAGCATGCGCTGCGGGGTTTCTTTGAGACCCTGGCTGGCAAATTGACGCGCAATTCGCTCACGCAGCTCAGGGGAAGCCGGAGCGGCCATGCGATCAGTAACCTGGACAGGGTGCCGATTCATGGGCTCAAGTATAGGGGAAGGTCGCGAGAATCTGCACGAACAGGCGAGTTTTGCGGCTCGTATCTCACGGGGGTGAAGCCCTACCTTGAACCTGCGCAGCCGGGATTCGCCCGGAACCTGATGCAAGGATGCACCATGAGCCGAGTCAATGGAATGACCCTGTTCGAGCTGATGCTGGCGCTCTCCCTGGTAGCGGTGGCAAGCGCTGTAGCGATGCCGGCTTTCGCCGACCTGCGTCGCAATGCAGTGCGGACCGCGACGGTGAACGACTTTCTGCATGCGTTGTACCTCGCCCGCAGCGAGGCCATCAATCGCATGGAGGTCGTGAGCGTCTGCAAAAGCGAAGACGGCAGAACTTGCGGCAATGATCTGCCCGACTGGGCAGTGGGCTGGCTGGTCTTCGCCAACCACGACCGGGACCAACCGCCGCAGGTCGATCCGGACGAACCCGTGCTGCGCACCTATTCCGGCTGGTCCTCGGGTCACATCACGGCCAATCGCCCGGCCTTTTCCTTCAGGCCGGTGCAGCAGAACGCAGTCAACGGCACCATCCTGTTCTGCGATTCCGCCGGTAGCGCAGCCGCGCGCGCCATCATCGTCAGCCAGACAGGCAGGCCTCGCACCACCAGCGAGGCAGCAGGGGGAGGACCTCTCGAATGTCCGTAACCAGGGGATGCAAGAACCTTGTTGCAAGACTTGGCATCGGGAATCCCCATGCAACAGAATGAAGGCAATGATGCTCGCAGCCCCACATCCCTCCCCCTGTTCACGGGGCGCTACGCTGGTGGAGGTGCTGGTTGCCCTGTTGATCCTGTCAGTCGGGCTGCTCGGCATCGCGGGGTTGTATGTCGAGAATCTGCGCACAGGCCGTACCGGCGCACTGCGAACGCAGGCTGCGACCCTGGCCGCCGACATGGCGGAGCGCATCCGCACGAACCGTACGGGTGCTGCAGCCTTCGTCAGAGTCACGGGACAACGCTGCACGCAGCTCGCGAGCAACGCCTCGATCGACGACGTGGCCGCCAACGAGGTCGCGTGCTGGCAGGACGACGTCGCGAGTGCATTGCCGAATGGCACCGGCATCGTCGCCCGCGACACCGCCACGTTGCCGGCCACCTACACGGTTACCGTCAGCTGGTCCGAAACCGGGTCGGGAACCGCTTCATACGTCGTCCGCGTCCAGTCCTGAATTGCGGCCCTTTTCAGCCTCCAAGACGGGCTTTAGACCATCGCAAGAGGCCTTGGCCTCATCGAACTGATGGTCGCGATGACGTTGAGCACCCTGCTCGTTGCCGGAGCCGTAGAGCTTTTCGCAAGAGGCCAGCAGCTCTACCGCACCAACGAAAGAGTCGCCGAATTGCAGGAGACTGCGCGCCATGCGCTCGCGCTGCTGGAACTCGATTTGCGCATGGCCGGCTACTGGGGAGTGAGCAACCGATCCGAACGGATCGTCAACAGCGCCACTCCAGACATGCCACTACCGCCCACCCTGGCGAGCGCAGCCAGCGGCATCAATGCCTGCGGACCGAACTGGGCCTTGAATCTGAGCCAGCATATCGGCGCGCTGGACAATCGCTACACCCTTCCCTGCGCGGCCTACAACCGCCACCCACAAAACGACTCCGACGTGCTGATCGTCCGTCGCGCCAGTACGCCCGTCGGCGATCCACCCTCCACTCCAAGGTTGCGCATCATTGCAAATCAGGGACAAGGCAGCATCGTGATTGCACCTTGCAACGATTTCAGCAACAGCGCCTGCAGTCGCGTGTCACCGCCGCTTCCCACCCTTCCCGGTGGCAGCGTTCACGATCTCATCGTGAATGCCTACTACGTCAGCCGCGATGCGACCGCGAAAAATGGCCTGCCTTCATTGCGACGCAAACGGCTGGTTGGCGGAACTGGTGGAGCGGGCATTCAGGATGAGGAAATCATCGCCGGCGTCGAAAATCTGCAGGTTCAGCTAGGCACCGGCAACAGGACCGGGGATGCGCCAGTTGAGTTCAGGGATCCCTCACAAGTGGATTTCGACGACCCGCTGCATCCGGTGGTTGCAGTTCGTCTCTGGCTGCTCATTCGGGCAGACACCGCAGAGGTTGGTTTTGTTGACAACGGCGTGCGCGAGTTTCCACCGGGACGACGCATCAACGCATCGGGCGATTCGCTGCGCAGGCTGCTGGTGACCACCACGGTGTACTTGAGGAATACGCGAACATGAAGGCCGAGGCGTCCGTGACTCGGATCAGCAGTGTGCAGCTTAAGTTTATGGGTCACACTGCTGGAAAAGGCATGGCCCTGGTGATCTGCCTGATCCTGCTGGCCATCGTCACCATCGTCGCTACGTCCGGCATGACAACCTCGACATTGCAACTGCGCATGGCCGCCGGGCAACAGGCTGCCACCGGCGCATTTCAGGTAGCCGAGAACGCAATTGAAACCGCAATGGTATGCGGGTTGCCACAACCCGGCGCCGTCCTGCGTGCCAACGACTGTCCTCGGGTATCCACCGCAGCAGCCGAGGACTACGACTTTGTCATTGAACGTTTGTCGACTGCCGGAGAAGTGCTGCCTGAGGGCATGAGTCTCGGCACCGAACTGTCAGCCTTGCAGTTCACGATCGAGGCCACTGCGGCAGGCAATCGTGGCGCGAGCGCAAATCTCACGCAGGGGTTCTATGTGATGGGGTTGAAGGAATGAAATCCCCTGTCGTCAGCCAGATCGTTCTGCATCGAGGATCCGCTGCAGTACGCGCCTCGCCTGGACCCCCCCTGCGTCGCCCTTGAAGCTGAATTCCGGAAAGTCACGGTGCCGGGGATCGCGATCGATGACGTATTGAACGGCTTCGAGCATGGCCTTGTCTTCCGAAAAGCCGTTTGCAATGAACTGTGACATTTCCGCGATTGCTGCAGCGGGGATGGCATCGAAGCCCATCAGCCACCAGTAGTGCGTACGGGAAGGACTCTCCGGCGTCACCATGTGATTCACGTAGGTCGCCACCTGCCGCTCCGGGAACTGGGGATTCGGTCGTCTTATCGCCACCACTTCCGTCGAATGCAGGGCAGGCGTGACGAATCTGCCGGTTTCTTCAGTACGGATCGTGAAGGGATCCAGTTTTACCGCGGCACGTTGGGCATCCGAAAAAGCTGCGACATCCTCCACCTGCCTGGCGACTACCTGCAGTCCCTCGACCCGATACTCCGCCGGACGCCGATGCGTGATCCCGAAGCTGTTGCGATGCAGGTAGTTGAAGTGGGTCAAGTCCAGCACGTTCTCGTGAAGGAGCAGGTAGTTGGCGGCAAACTGGTAGCCCCCACGCACCACCGACCGGTTCGGATCCGTGGTCCAGGCAAAGTCCGGGGGTAACTCGGTTTCTGAACGCCTGGCGTCATCGCCAAACCAGATCCAGACAAAAGGTCCGCGCTCAACGACCGGCCAGGCTCTGACGCAAGCCGTCGACGGAACGCTCGACTGTGTCGGGAAACTCCTGCAACGGCCATCGGCCGCATACCTCGCGCCGTGATAGCCGCAAACCAGTTCGTCCCCCTCCACATAGCCGGTCGACAACGGTGCCCAACGGTGCAGACACCTGTCATCGAGAGCAGTCACCTTGCCATCCTGCGTGCGGTACAGGACGACTGGCCGGTCAAGGAGCCATCGCCCAAGGGGCTTTCTCCCGACTTCCTGGCTGGTCGCAGCGACCCACCAGCAATTCAACGGGTAGTTTCGGGATGTCGCCTCTTGCACGGAGGGTGCGGGCGCAATGTCTGCAATCATGGATTCCCCCTTAAGCGACCATGCAAGGCGCACTCGCCTTCGGCCAGCTGTTGTGGCCAATGGCCGATGTTTTCATCGCAGCAACATGTCTGTAAAGTCGTAGTTTCAGAAACAACCATCCTGAATCCCGGAACTATGCAGCGGCATCCCAGCTTGCGGGCGGTGAATCTGAACCTGATACCGGTTCTGAGCGCTCTATTAAGGGAAGTCAGCGTGACGCGTGCCGGCAAGGCGCTTGCGCTATCGACCTCGGCGACCAGCGGGGCACTCGCCGAGTTGCGGTTGCTGCTCGACGATCCGCTGCTGGTCAGGGTGGGGCGATCGCTGCGTCTCACCCATCGTGCAGAGCAGCTCATCGGCCCCGTGGAGCAGGCATGCGCCGCCCTCGAAAATGTACTGCAATTCTCCGCGTTCACACCTGCAACGGCCGCACGCAGCTTTGTCGTCGCCACCCCCGACTACGTGAGCTTTCTAATGAGTCAGCCGCTGACGGAAGCGCTGCGCGCACAGGCGCCTGGTATCAGCGTGCACTTCGTCGACGTCCCCGGTGATCTGGAGAAACGCCTGGCATTCGGCGGGATTGATCTGGGCATCGTCGACGTCAGCCACTGGGATTGGACCGGGGTGTCGGCGTCAACCCCACTTTCGGACAGGCTGGTCGGCGTCGTCGATCGCCATCATCCGCTAGCCGGGTCGGCTCCGGACTCCACTGCCCTCGCCCGCTTTCCGTGCATTGAGTGGGATCCGGGGCTCGATCTCGGCCCGCGAGTTGCCGAGCTCGGCATTGTGTCGCCAGTCCTTGGACCGATCACGAACGTCCTGTCGCAACGGCTGACGACCATGCCGCTGCTCGCCGTGGATTCCGACCTCGTGGCGATCGTTCCCAAAGCGCTGGCCGACCGCTTGAGCCGCATTCTGCCGATCGCCGTTATCGAGCTCCCCTACGAGAGATTCACGATCGAGACGGCCGTCCTCTGGAACACGGCACAGGAATCGGATGCCGCGCATCGCTGGTTTCGCGAGTTGGCGATCGAGGCGCTGGGAAAGGTGATGGGGAAGGAAGCGTGATGTCGTGATGGGGTGACAGCGTGCAGCGCCATCTCACGTCATCACGCCACGTCCTTCCTCATCATCCTCAGCTCGCGCGGCAGGCTGAAGACGACGCTCTCCGGTTGACCATTCGCTTCGACAGCGGTCTTGCCACCCCATTCGCGCAGCCGGTCAACTACACGCTGCACCAGGACCTCTGGGGCGGAGGCCCCGGCCGTCACGCCCACGCGCTCCTTGCCCTCAAACCAGGAACGCTGGAGATCCTCGGGACCATCAATCAGGTAACCCGGAATGCCTGCTTTCTCCGCAATCTCGCGCAACCGGTTTGAATTCGAACTCGCGGGCGAACCGACCACGAGGATGACGTCGCAAGTGGCGACAAGCTGCTTTACCGCGTCCTGGCGGTTCTGTGTCGCGTAACAGATGTCTTCCTTGCGAGGGCTGGACAGGCTCGGATAGCGCAGCTTCAGCGCGTCGACGACTTTGGCCGTGTCATCCACTGACAAGGTGGTCTGCGTGACAAAGGCCAGGTCTTCGGGACGACGTACTTGTAGCTGCTCGACATCCGCCGGCGTTTCGACGAGATAGATGGCGCCGCCATGCGTTGCGTCGAACTGCCCCATCGTCCCTTCCACTTCCGGATGGCCTGCGTGCCCGATCAGGATGACTTCACGAGCCTCGCGGGAATACCGCGTGACTTCCATGTGGACTTTCGTCACCAGCGGGCACGTGGCATCAAATACCTTGAGGCCTCGTTGACTCGCCTCGGACTGCACTGCCCTGGAAACACCGTGCGCACTGAAAATGACAGTGGCACCTTCAGGAACTTCGTTCAACTCCTCTACAAAGACAGCGCCGAGGCGCCGCAGGCGGTCGACGACAAAGCGGTTGTGTACGACTTCATGACGCACAAAGATCGGCGCGCCGAACAGCTCGATTGCGCGCTCGACGATTTCGATGGCGCGGTCCACACCGGCGCAAAAACCACGAGGATTGGCAAGCAGGATCTGCATTAAGCCTAGTGTCCGGCGGACCAGGGACACGGTGTCCAGTACCACTGCCCAACCCCGCAGATTTCATGTGCGTGGCTCTTCCCGCCGGTCGGTAGACTGGCGATCGGTGGAGCGACGCTCTCCGGGGGGCCGCGGTCCGGCGGGAGGCGGTCTCCTGCCTTCCCAGAACGCGTCGAGCAACAAGCAACCGGCACCGATCGTAATGGCGGAATCGGCGACATTGAACGCCGGGAAATACCACTCGCCCCAATGAAAATGAATGAAATCGACGACGTGTCCGAGCCATACCCGGTCGACCACATTACCCAGTGCTCCACCCAGCACCAGCGACAAACCAAGCGCCAACAGGGTCTGTTCGGGAGTCCGGATTCGCCTCAGCCAGAGCATCAGAGCCAGGCTGACTCCTGATCCCAGCAGAATGAAGAACCAGCGCTGCCAGCCGGAGGCGCCGGCCAGCAGACTGAATGCCGCGCCCTCGTTATGCAGGCGTGTCAGCTCGAGTACCGGAAGCAGCACGATGCGTTCGTAGAGATCAAGCGACGACGACACCAGCACTTTCGTGGCCTGGTCCAGCAGCACCACCAACGCCGAGAGCCACAGCCAGTTGCTTGCTCCCCGCGTCGGAGTAAACCACAGCTTCGAAATTCTGCTGTCAGACATTGCAGTGTTTCCTCACGCGAACTGCCGCACTTCGCCCGCCCCATCCACGTTACTGACACAGCGGCCGCATAGCTCGGGGTGCCCGGCATGGGTACCCACATCCGCGCGCTTGTGCCAGCAGCGCACGCACTTGCCGGCAGTGGCGGGCCGCGCAACGATCCAGGCGTCGTTGTCATCGCCCTCTGCTGCAGCCACCGCCTCCGGTGGACGCTTGACTGCCGGGAACACACGGGCTTCCGACGTGATCCAGACAAAGCGCAACTCCTCACCAAGCGTCAGCAACACATCGGCCAGCGCTGGAGCGCAATAGAGATCGACCTCGGCGTCGAGGGGCGCACCGATCGTACTTTGCACTCGCAGTTTCTCCAGCTCCCTGGCTACAGCCGCCCGCAGAGTGATGATGCGTGCCCAGTCGATCTGCTTCGCTGGAGCGCGAGTTGCCGCCGGGATATGACTCCACTCGCCAAAGAATACGGATTCCGCACGCTGCCCCGGCATGAAGCGCCAGATTTCCTCTGCAGTGAATGACAGCACGGGCGCGAGCCAACGAACCATGGCTTCAAGGATAATCGCCATCGCCGATTGAGCCGAGCGGCGTGCCTGTCCCGTAGCAGGCGTGGTGTACAACCTGTCCTTCAGAATGTCGAGATAGAAACCGCCGAGATCCACGATGCAGAAGTTGTGGATCTTCTGGTAGATGACATGAAACTCGTAGCGGCGATAAGCCGCGATGACCTCGTCCTGCAACTCACGCGTGCGTTCGACCGCCCAGCGATCGAGGGCCACCATTTCATCAAACGCTACCGCATCGCGAGCAGGCTCGAATCCCGCCAGATTGCCGAGCAGAAAGCGCGCCGTATTGCGGATGCGCCGGTAGGAATCAGCCATCCGTTTCAGGATTTCATCCGACACGCTCATCTCGTTGGCATAGTCCGTTGCAGCGACCCACAAACGCAGGACGTCGGCGCCGAGAGCGCTCATGACTTTCTGCGGCGCGACGACATTGCCCATCGACTTCGACATCTTGCGACCTTTGTCGTCGACAGTGAATCCATGAGTCAGCACCCCGCGATAGGGTGCACGCTCGTGCATGGCGACAGAAGTCAGCAACGAGCTGTGAAACCAGCCCCGATGCTGATCGGAACCTTCGAGATACAGATCGACGGGGAAGCCGATTTCCGGCCGCTCGGCAGCAACGCAGTGATGCGCGACGCCGGAATCGACCCACACGTCCATGACGTCAGTCACCTTGGAGTAGTTGGCAGCGTCAGCGCCCAGTACCTCTTTCGGGTCGAGATCAAACCACGCATCAATGCCACCCTTTTCAACGAGCGCCGCCACCTTTTCGAGCAGTGCCGGCGTATCGGGATGCAATTTCGAATCGCGGTCAATGAATAGCGCAAGTGGCACGCCCCACGTGCGCTGACGCGAAATGCACCAGTCCGGCCGACCTTCGATCATGCCGGTGATGCGCTGCTCGCCCCACGCAGGCGTCCATGCCACCTTCTTGATCTCATCGAGAGTGCGGTGGCCCTCAGGCCCGCCTGCTCCATGCTGATGAACCATTGCGGCGTGGCCCGGAAGATCAATGGCGTCTTGTGCCGCCAGCAATGCGGATAGCTGTGCCGGTAGCTCTCATGGTGCAACAAATGGCCCGAGTCCTTCAGCATCGCGACGATGAGATCATTGGCTTCAAAGACCTTCTTGCCATCGAGTGCTGGCAACGACGGCAAACGGAAGCGGCCATCGCCTTCCACGGGATTGGCCACTTCGAGACCGTACTTGAGCCCCATGCCAAAGTCCTCGACACCGTGACCGGGCGCCGTATGCACTGCGCCGGTACCCGTATCAAGCGTTACATGAGGCGCCAAGCACGATGGGGACGATGCCGGGATCATTGAAAGGATGCTTGAGCGAGAGGCGCTCAAGCTCGCTGCCCTTGAATGTCTTGACGATGCTCGCGTTCGCAAGTTGCTCGCCCACCCGCTGAATGACTTGCGGCAACAGATCTTTCGCGACTATCAACTTGCGCGCGCTGGACTGAGTCTGCACCAGCACATACTCAAAGTCGGGATGCACGGCCACTGCCCGATTGGCAGGCAAGCGTCCAGGGCGTCGTGGTCCAGATAACCACGGCTGCTGGCCCCTGAATGCCGAGCTTCCGTGACCACTCTGGACCGGTGATATCGAAGCAGACATCGATCGCAGGCGACGTCCTTTCTTCGTACTCGACCTCGGCTTCGGCCAGCGAGGAGCGGCAGTCGAGGCACCAATGCACGGGCTTGAAGCCTTTGTACAAATGGCCCTTCTCGATGATGCGGGCAAATGCGCGCAGCTGTTCTGCTTCGTAGCGCGGCTTGAGCGTCAGGTAAGGATTTTCCCAATCGCCCATGACGCCGAGCCGCTTGAAGTCCTGGCGCTGGGCATCGACCTGTGCGTTCGCGTACTCGCGGCAGGCAGCGCGAAACGCCTTTGCATCCAGCTTGCCGCCGACTCGGCCATGGGTCTTCTCGACCTGGTGTTCAATGGGCAGGCCGTGGCAATCCCATCCCGGAATATAAGGTGCGTCGAAGCCGTCGAGCGACCGTGACTTGACGATGATGTCCTTGAGGATCTTGTTGACGGCATGACCGATATGAATCGCGCCGTTCGCATACGGCGGGCCATCCAGCAGCACGAATGTCGGCCGGCCCTTCGCCACGCGCCGCAGCTTCTGATAAATGCCCTGCGATTCCCACCACGTCAGCATGTCGGGCTCGCGACGTGCGAGATCCGCCTTCATCGGGAAGTCGGTCGCAGGCAGGTTGAGGGTGCTCTTGTAATCCATGATGATTCAGTGAATAGGTGATAGCGTGAAAGCGTGAGATGCAGTGAAAATGCTGCGACGATGCGCAGGAGTGATGCCCAATGCGTCAAGTGACTGCAAACTACTTCCATTATTCGTCGTCACGTGCATTGCTTCCCTTTCACGTTTCACCATCCGTTCACTCTTCACGCTCAGTATCTCTCTCGCCTGCCTCGCATCCTCGTGCATCTGCACCGTCAGGTCATTGAGGCTCGGAAACCAGCGTTCGTCGCGCAGGCGAGCCATGAAGTCCACGTGCAGGCTGCGACGATACAGATCGCCGGCAAAATCGAACACGTGAACCTCGAGCAGCGGCTCGTTGGCCTGCCCACCTGTCTGGTTCAGCACCGGGCGCGTACCCAGGTTCGCAACGCCCTTTGCGTCGTGCAGCCCGCCGCCGGTCACCCGCACCGCGAATACGCCCGACAAGGGCACCACGCGACGGTGCAGACACAGGTTCGCGGTCGGAAATCCCAGCGTGCGACCCAGCTGCTGACCCCGACCCACCTTGCCAGACAGCCGGTAGGGACGGCCCAGCAGGAGTTGCGCACGATACAGATTCCCTGACCCCAGCGCAGCCCTCACCAGGGAACTGCTGACGCGCTCGCCCTCGAGCAGAAACGGCTGCACTTCGTCAACGTCATAGCGGCGGCTCCGTCCCAGCTCGCGCAGCGTCTCCACAGATCCGGCACGTCGGTGGGCAAAGCGGAAGTCATGGCCGACCACGAGATGCCTGACGCCAAGACCATTGACGAGGTAATCATCGACGAATGCCTCCGGCGAGACGCCCGCCATGGCCGCATCAAAATGCAGCAATACAAGGTAGTCGACCCCAAGGTCCGCCAGGGCCGCGAACTTCTCGCGAAAGCGGGTCAGGCGTGCCGGAACCTCGCCGCGGGCAAAATATTCGCGCGGGCTCGGCTCGAAGGTAATCACGACGGCCGGTAGTCCTCTGCCCTGCGCCTGTCGCTTTACTGCCCGGATCATCTCCCGATGGCCCAGGTGCACCCCGTCGAAATTGCCGATGGTGGCAACACAGGCGGAAAACCTGGCGCGAAGATTATGCAGGCCCCGCACAAGCTCCATCGCTATGTCCTCGAGGCCCGCATCCGGAACTGATCGACGCGTCCGCCCAGCAGCCAGAGGGCAGCGAAATAGGTCAGGCCTCCTCCCGCGACGCACGCTGTCAGCCGGATCACCCGTTCCACGCCTCCCCGGGACAGCCAGTCCTCGATATGCCCGCCAAGGAAATAGAGCGCGACCGCCATCGCGACGCAGGCGCCAATGACCCTCGCGATCAACGCCTTCCAGCCCGGCGCCGGCAGAAATACCTGCTGCTTTCGCAAGCCGCTGTACAGGAACCACGCGTTGCACAGAGCAGCGATACCGTTGGTGAGTGCAAGACCGACATGTGCACCGGGAGTCTGCAGTTTTCCAAGCGACAGCAGGACGACTACGTAGATGACATTGAGTGACATGTTGAGCGCCAGCGACTGCATCGCTGTGCGCACCGGCGTCCGCGTGTCCTGCCTGGCAAAGTAGCCGGGTGCCAGCACCTTGACGACGCTCCAGCCAAACAGCGCAAACGAGAAAGCCATCAATGCGTACGTGGTCATGTACACATCGGTGGTTACGAACGCACCGTAGTTGAAGATCACCACGGTCAGTGGCCCAGCCAGCACGAACAGGGCCACGCAGGCCGGAATGACGATCAGGCACACAAGCCGCATCGCCCAGTCGATTGTGGCGGAGAAGCGCTGGGGCGATTCTTCTGCGTGGTGTGACGACAGGCTGGGCAGGATCACGGTCGCAAGGGCAATGCTGAAAACGCCGAGCGGAAACTCGACCAGCCGATCCGCCCAGTTCAACCACGCGATGCTGCCGGTGACCAGGAAAGAGGCGATCACTGAATTGAGGACCAGGCCGAGCTGGCCCATGGACGACCCGATGATGGCCGGCAGCATCAGGCTGCCAATGCGCCGCACGCCCTCGTGTTGCCAGTTCCAGCGCGGCTTCCTGAGCAGCCCCAGCCGGACCATCGAAGGCAGCAGAAAGACCAGCTGTGCCACGCCCGCGACGAACACGCCAATCGCCAGCGTGACGCCGGGATTCGCCGTACGCGGCGCAATCCACGCCGCTACGATGATGCCGATGATATTGAGCAGCGTGGAAGCTGAGGCGGGCATCGCGAAGCGCTGGTAACTGTTCAGGACCCCGCCCGCCAGGGCAGTCAGCGACACGAACAGCAGGTACGGAAACGTCCAGCGCAGCATGTCGACCGTCAGATCGAACTTCGGGATGTCCTGCCTGAATCCCGGCGCGAACAGCAGAATCAGCAAGGGGGCAATCAGCACGCCGAGCAGGGACACCGCCGCCAGGAAGGTCCCCAGCGTCCCTGCAACACTGTCAACGAGGTCCCTCGCCTCTTCATGCGACCGTTTGACACGGTACTCGGACACAACCGGAACGAAGGCCTGCGAAAACGCCCCCTCGGCGAACAGCCGCCGCAGATAGTTGGGGATCTGCCAGGCGATCAGGAACGCATCGATGATCCCGGAAGTACCGCCGAACGTCCGGGCCAGCACCATTTCGCGAGCCAGCCCCGTGATCCGGGACAGCAGCGTCATGGAGCCGACGATGCCCGTGCTGCGCAGGAAACCGCTCATGAATGAGGGACGCGACGAGCAGGGCGGACCGAGCGCGGTGGGACTGGTGGCATGGGCGCGAATGGTAAAGCAAAAGGGGAGCGGCGAAGGAACGACCGGCCGGCTTCGTCGGCAAAGGGGCCTACCGGCAGGTAGAGCTACGCGCCAAGCTAGGGCTCGCCGGCAAATGGCCTAACGGCGAATGGCTGACTCTGTTAGCAAATGGCCTATCGGCAGGCCAGAGTGTTGCGAATGAGTCGTGACAATGCTGTTTCCAATCTGGCCTGCCGTCAGGCCATGTCGAGGCATCGACATCTGAGCTGCGCTCCGAATGCCCTTCTGGCTTGCCGATAGGCCATTTGCCAACGGAGTTGGCCATTCGCCGTGAGGCCATTTGCCGACAAAGTCGGCCGGTCCCATTGCTACCTGCCCCTCTCCGCCGCCTGCTTGCTTTTGCCGCGCGCGGTCGTCAGAATTCGCGCCTCTTTTTTGGACCCAGGGATTCTCGTGGCCAACATCAAGTCAGCCGAAAAACGCGCCAAGCAGAACATCAAGCGGCGTGCGAACAACATGACGAGCCGTTCCAGGTTCCGGACTGCCGTCAAGGGCGCCCTGAACGCAGTCAAGGCCGGGAAGAAGGACGAGGCGACAGCGAGCGTCAAGGCCGCCACACCCGTCATCGACTCCATGGTCAACAAGGGTCTGATCCACAAGAACAAGGCTGCACGCCACAAGCGGCAGCTGAACGCGCAGCTCAAGGCACTCGCCGCGAAGTAGGCGCTTCGTCCCGGCGCAAATGCGTCAGGGACCATTGAAAAAGCCGGGCATTGCCCGGCTTTTTTATTGATTCAGCGGGACCTTCCAACAGGTTGACGCAAAGGATCTTGCATCGCCCTGCTAACTCAGGTCCCGGAGCTTCCCAACTCGGCCGATTCCCGGCGCTCCAGTTCCGCCCGGGCGGCGTCCAGTTCGGCCTTCTCTTCTTCGAGCCTCTTCATGATGGCCTGGACCAGTTCGTCCGTTCCCACCTTCGCCAGACCTGAAATCCTGAATACCGGTCCCTTGAAACGCAGCCGTCGCACGATGTCCTTGCATCGTTTGTCCGCTTCCTCGGGCGGAAACAGATCCACCTTGTTCAGCAGCAGCCAGCGCTCCTTCAGGCGCAAGTTCAGGGCTGTATTTCTTCAGCTCGGCAACTATCGCCCGGGCGTCCTTGACGGGATCCGCGTCCGGGTCCGGCGGACAGATGTCGACGAGGTGCAACAGGATATGGGTGCGCTGCAGATGCCTCAGGAACTGCAATCCCAGGCCCGCGCCCTCCGCTGCTCCCTCGATCAGGCCGGGAATGTCGGCCATGACGAAGCTGCGGCCAAACCCCACAGAAACGACGCCCAGGTTCGGATACAGCGTCGTGAACGGATAGTCCGCGACTTTCGGCCGGGCCGCCGATACGGCCCGAATCAGCGTGGACTTGCCGGCATTCGGGAAGCCCAGCAGTCCCACATCCGCAATCAGCCGGAGTTCCAGCCTGAGGTCGCGCTTTTCGCCCAGCAGGCCGGGCATCGCTTTGCGTGGCGTGCGGTTCGTGCTGCTCTTGAAGCGTGCATTGCCCCAGCCGCCCTTGCCACCCTTCGCCACGATCACCCGATCGCCAACCTGTGTGAGATCGCCCATCTCCTCGTTGGTGTCGGCGTCAAAAATGACTGTGCCAATAGGGACGGATACTTCGAGATCCTGGCCACAGGCCCCGGTGCAGTCGTTGCCGCTGCCGGATTCGCCATGGTCGGCGCGAAAGGCGCGGCGAAACCTGAAATCGGCCAGGGAATTGATGCCCGGCGCAGCCACGAGGTAAATGCTCGCGCCGTCGCCGCCATCACCGCCATCCGGCCCGCCGAACGGGACGAATTTTTCACGACGGAAACTGACGGCGCCTCGACCGCCGTTACCGCCCTGAACCTTGATGATGGCTTCGTCGACGAACTTCATTTGCAGAGGAAATGTGGGAGAAAAAAAACCCCGGACTGGCCGGGGTCTTATCCGACATGGAGACTGGAATCGGCTGCCTCAGGCGGGCAACACGCTGACATAAGTGCGCTGGGCGACACCTTTCTTCTTGAAGGTGACACGGCCTTCGGCCTTCGCGAACAGCGTGTGATCCGTGCCGATGCCGACGTTCTCGCCGGGGTGGTACTGGGTGCCGCGCTGACGGACCAGGATGTTCCCGGGGATGACGTGCTGGCCGCCGGACTTCTTCAGCCCTAAGCGCTTCGACTCGGAATCGCGACCATTGCGGGTACTGCCGCCTGCTTTTTTATGTGCCATGACTGATCTCTCCTCTCAAGCTGCCTGATTGTTTCAGGCGGCGACGATGCTGGTGACTTTGACTTCGGTGTACTTCTGACGGTGCGTGCCCTGCCGCATGTAGTGCTTGCGGCGGCGGAACTTGACGATCGGCACCTTGTCCGTCTGGCCATGCTTCTGCACCGTTGCGTGCACTTTGCTGCCGGGCAGATACGGCTTGCCGAGCTGGACCGACTCGCCATTGACGCACATCACGACCTTGTCGAATTCGACGGCGGAACCGGCTTCGGCTTCGAGCTTTTCAATGCGCAGTACCGAACCTTCGGCAACGCGATACTGTTTGCCACCCGTGGCGATAACGGCGTACATCTTCTTGAGACTCCGGCAACCGGGTCGGCCCGGCGGAAAAAGGGCGCAAAGTGTAAGGGTTATGCCCCCCATCTATCAAGCTGGAATAAGTCGCGGGCCGCGGGCCCCGGGGCCCTGTCCCCAGGCAGCGGTTATCGGCCCTTGAGAGCCCGATTTCCGGTACGATGCGGCCCCACCATAAACCTGCAACTACCTTGGCATAACTGCATTGGGATCATGTCTTTATCGCCTATCAAACAAGTGGTTGACCCGGATTTCGCGGAAGTGGACCGCGTCATACGTTCCCGGCTGTCCAGCGACGTCGTCCTGGTCAACCAGGTGGCCGAATACATCGTCGCCGCGGGGGGCAAACGCCTCCGGCCGCTGGTCGTCCTGATGGCGGCCCGTTCGTGTGGCTATACCGGGACGCGGCATACCGAGGCCGCCGCCATCATTGAATTCATCCATACCGCCACCCTGCTCCATGACGATGTCGTCGACGGTTCGGACCTGAGACGGGGCCGGGAAACCGCCAACGCGGTCTGGGGCAATGAAGCCAGCGTTCTGGTCGGGGACTACCTCTACTCCCGGGCCTTCCAGATGATGGTCTCGCTGGGGGTGCCCCGGATCATGGGCGTGATGGCCGATGCCACGAACAAGATCGCCGAGGGCGAGGTCCTGCAGCTGATGAATGCGCATGACCCCGACACCACGGAAGAGCGCTACTTCGATGTCATCTATCGCAAGACAGCCCGACTGTTTGAAGCAGGCACCCAGATCGCCGCCATTCTCGCCGGCGCGTCGCCGGAGATCGAAGGCGCGATGCTGCGCTATGGCAAGCACATCGGCACTGCCTTTCAGTTGGTCGATGATGCCCTCGATTACCGGGCAGACCCCGCCGAACGCGGCAAGAACCTGGGAGACGACCTCGCAGAAGGCAAGCCCACGTTGCCTTTGATCCATGCACTGCGGCATGGCACCAGCGAGGATCAGGACCTTATCCGCACTGCGATCCGCGACGGTGGCCTGGACCAGCTCGAGCGCATCACCACCGCCATTGAATCGACAGGGGGCCTTGCGTACACTGCGCGGCTCGCGCGAAGGGAGAGTGATCTCGCCATCGAATCGCTCGCCGGACTGCCCGAATCAGTCTACAAGCAGGCGCTTCGCGAACTCGCGGATTTCGCAGTGAACAGGACCCACTGAAAGGTCTCTGACTCGCTGTCGCAGCCGAGTCTTCTGTTAATCGGGGTGTAGCTCAGCCTGGTAGAGCGCTACGTTCGGGACGTATAGGTCGCAGGTTCAAATCCTGTCACCCCGACCAAGCCTTTCTTTCTTGCTACTTCTTTCTTTGGGTTTGTCCAAAGAAAGAAGTAGAGGTCATCGCCAGGTGGCCGCCTCGTCACGACTATTCATTCCTTGCGGCCACACCTACCCGGATCGCATTTCTCTTTGGTTCTTTCTCTTTAGGAAAGAGAAAGAACTCAACCGGGAACCGTGTTCTCTTTGGAGTTGTCCAAAGAGAACAGTAGAGAATCACCATGGCTTCCAGCCATACCTACCGGCGTCCGCCAGATTTCTCTTTGGTTCTTTCTCTTTCACCAAAGAGAAAGAACTCCACCGGGTTACCGCTCTTTGGGGTTGTCCAAAGAAAGAAGTAGAGGTCATCTCAGGTGGCCGTTGTAACGATTATTCATTCGTTACGGCCACACCCACCCTGCCTTTTTTTTCTTTGATACTTTCTCTTTTCAAAGAGAAAGTATTCAACCGGGGACCGCTTCCTTTCCCGTTCTCTCTCTTCTCATCCAACCCTAGCTCCCGTCCCCGTCTCTCCCTCTTTGCGTCTCAACTCCGGGAGTCAGGTCTGCATAGTTGCAAGTTGGGGGCAAAACACCAGCATATCCGACAGTTCGCCTTTCCTTTGTCGGCCCGGGAGTCAGGTTTGCGTAGTTGCAAGTTGGCGGGAGAAAAACAGCGTATCCGGCAGATCGCCTTGGAAGGATCAGTTGCACCTTTGCAAACCTGACTCCCAGTGCCGTCGATCGAGAGGGTCGTAACGCGAATTTCTGGGCCGATCAGACAATCCGTTCCTCCTATCCCTTCACCGGTTTCTTATGCTCTTCACGCACATAGCCAGGATCTGGCCGTACTTGTCTTTGCTTCTCATAATCTGGCACATTGCATCAAAATCAACGAAAAGAAGCACAGTCGGTAAATAGCCGAGATCCGGTCTATGTTCGATAAATCAAACGATGACGTGATAAGGAGTCCTGATGTCTTCTATTCCCAGGTTCCTGAGATTGATTGCAGCCTGCACGACCCTGACCGCCCTGCTTTTCATGAGTGGCTGTGTTTCACTTTATGTCGATTCTGGCCTGAAGGATGTCAGTGCAACTGAGATCAAGAAGCCAGCTCGACCGCAGGAAGTCCAACTGCTATTTGGTTTCGAAACAAAAGGCTCTGCCAACGCCAGAGCGACAGAATTGCTGAAGAGCGAAGTCGTAGAAGTTGTGGGTTCATCTGGCATCTTCTCTACAGTCGCGACTGATCCGGTGGCGAGCGGCGCCATTCTCAACGTCATCATCAACAACGTTCCAGTTACCGATGAGAACGATGCAATGGTCAAGGGATTTGCCACCGGCCTGACCTTCGGCCTAGCTGGCTCCACGGTCACGGACGGCTATATCTGTACGGTGGACTACCTACCGCCCGCGGGCGGACCCAAAATCACGCGGACGAGCCGTCATGTCGTCTACAGCACGATCGGTGCGAAGGGCGCACCCCCGAATACCATCAAGGCCAAGAATGCAGAGGACGCCTTCCGAACCATGACGCGACAGATCATCATCGCTGCCCTCAAGGACCTTTCCCAAGATCCGGTGTGGCAATGAGCGGCGGCCATCCGTTGCAGTCGGCGGTGCTGGTGTTCTTCGCCGGCGCCCTCTGTGGCTGCGTGTTCGAACCTCTTGCGACTTATCAACCCACACTCGAGAACACACAGCTGGCCCGCCAGCTCGCCACTCCCGGACTGGCGGTCGGCGAGTTCAAACTCGCGAATGGGCTTCAGCCCACGGTCGACCGAACCGTGAGTGTCCGTGGGAGTTCCACCAACGCACCGGGCAACGGGTCCTTCTCTACTTACCTGAAGGAGTCACTCATCACGGAACTCAAGTCCGGCGGCAAATACACCCCCGATGCCAATACTGTCGTAACTGGCGAGCTTGTAGAAAGCGAACTCAATGGTGGTCTGGCGGACAAGGGTAACGCCGTCCTCGCTGCCCGTTTTCTGGTGACGCGCTCCGGTAGCATCGTCTACGACAAGGTAGTTCGCGCCACCCACGAATGGGAAACGTCGTTCATGGGAGCCGTTGCCATACCAAGGGCCTTCAACGAATACAATGGCATGTACCCTCGCTTGGTCTCGAAGCTCCTTGCGGATGAGCAGTTCAGAGCAGCCGTCGCCGACAAGTAGCGACATAAGCGCTATCGGAGTGCGGTTTGCATAGTTTCAAGATGGGGCAACACCAGCGTATCCGACAGGTCTCCTTGGAAGGATCAGTTGCAACTTCGCAAACCTGACTCCCATTCCCGAGAGCTGGTCAAGGCAATCGCGTTTAGAGATGCCCTGCTAATTCGTGCTTTGCTGCCGGGCCCGAGCAATACGCGTCAAAAGTGAATATTGTTTTGAATACTATGCCGGAATTCCGGCCTGTCACCAGTGCCATAGCATAGCTGCCGTCACCCCGTCCCAGACTTCGAACCGCAACTTTCCCCAGCGACCTGCGACTTTGGTCGGCCGAATAACTGCACCCCGTAATACTTGCCGCTTTTGCGGCTGCGAGCGATCGCGACACCCATTTGAGTGACGCCAGTCTCGAGCATGTTGGCGCGATGCCCGGCTGAATTCTTCCAGCCCTCCAGGAATGACTGCACCAGATCCTCGGTAGTGAATCCGGTCGACAGGTATTGATAGGCAATGTTCTCGGCAATCATGCAGTACTCAAACCCCGCCGCTGACGCCCTCGTGGCGGGTGAACGGCCATCAGCATCGTGCCCATAGCGGTCGGTGTCAGCCATGAAGTTGGCAAAGTCCGCCGCTGCGTTGGTGAGGTGCATGCTGCTGCGAAGGACATCCCGGCCGTTTTCCCGCCGCAAGTCATTGGTGCCTGCAAACAACTGCGATACGGCGATGGTGAGATCGGGTGAATGCCTCTCCTCGTTGACGATGACAGCTACGGGTGGTGTGCGCTTCGTCGCAGGCGGCTCAACTGCGATTACATCGTTCGCGAGGCACGACAGCATCGCCACAATCATTCCGGCACTGAGCGTCGCGTCAAACCGGCTCATGTTCCAACTCAGCCCTGCGCAGGGGAACCTCGGTACCGGACATGAGTTTTTGACATTTCGTAGCCTGCAGGTGTCTTGTCCTCTTCACGCTTACGCAACTCATTCTTGATCGTCTCGACGTCTCGCTCTCCATCCAACTCGACGGGCGAATCCAATCCCTGAACTTGATGCGTTCCTTCGTCCGCGTAAAGAAAAAGCAACCATCTACCGGACAGCTTCAATGGATGCTCGGCCTCAAGCCCTGTCTCGTCTACTTCGTATATCCATGCTGGGTTATTGAAGAGGCTCCTGCTGCATGGACCGTCATCGACTGACGTCTTTGATTGAAATGTGGCACCTACCTCCAGAGGCCCCTTTAGCACCTCCTCCACTACTAAGTAAGCCTCCTCAATAGCCCGCCGGTCCCGTGGGTCTTCGCCTAACCGCCGCTGTTTTACCACTTGCGTCTGCACGATCACGACGGATTCGGCCTCATCAAATGCAGCAATGACCCTCGCGGCACGCGCCGCTTCCGAGTCACCATCTGGGTGTGGCGAACACGCCAGCGACTCCGTCACCACTACCGAGACTGCGAAGACCCATAAATAGCGGAGCTTCGTACTCATTGCCCTATAGTCCTCGGAGCCAATAGTGTCAGTGGGTAAGTTACTGCTTCATGGTGCTCCTAAGGTGCCATAAATGGAATGGACCCATCCCTTTACTGCTAGTAAATCCGGGGCCCTTCGTATTGGGTATAGCGCATTAGGGTAATGAAGTTGGATCTGCAGAAGGTGAATCTACGCGGCGTCTGGCGCCGGTGCACCGGTTCGGGGGCTTCTGACGCGACTGCGGAGACGCAGCTACCTAACCTGAATTTTTGGGCTTTCACAACGCTTTCGGCAGTTGGCAAGCATCCAGCACTGCAATTACATTGCGGCATAGCCAACATTGAGCTGACCCGCAAATCGTGGAAGTTCCTTCGCAGTGCCGTCCAGCGAAATCAGCTGACCAACTCCGAGAGATTAATCCTCGAAGTCGAATTGCGTACTGGCGAGAATATTATGCATCGAGGCCAGGGTCGACCGTGGACCGAGGCCTAGTCAGAGAAAATATATCTGGGCTGACCCTTTTTCCTCTTACGGAGCCGCCCGATACAACGAACGGGTGGAATAATCCCTGATCCAGTCGGGGCTGCCGCTTCGCGCCTGGATATCGCCGGCGAGCGGCTTCGCGGCGACCACCTCATCCTCAGTCAATCCCGAGGCCTTGGCCTTCTTGACGGCGGCGTAGGCGTCGGCCACCAGGGCGCGATAGGCGACGAGGTCGGAGCGGGTCATCAAGGGGCCATGGCCAGGCACGATCTTCGTCTGTTCGTTCGCCATGCGCAGAAAGATGTCGAGGCTCTTGATCAGGCCGTCGAAGGTACCGCCGTCGGAAATGTCGACATTCGGAAGAAGGTTGCCCCACGCAACGAGGTCGCCGGTGGCAAGCACATTCTCGTCGGCGATCCAGACCGCGGTATCGCCTTTGGTGTGCGAGGACGGCATGTGGATGAGCTCGACGCGGCGGCCTTGCACCGACAGTGTGGTCCGGTCGGAATAGGTGCGGCTGGGCACGGCGGCTTTAGGCGCGGGGGGAGTTACCGTGCCGTTGATGACGTTGGTCGAGCCCGACGCGATGCTTTTGGCCGCATTCTCGTGAGCGACGATGGTCGCCCCGTCCTGCGAGAAGAGCTGGTTACCGCCCGAGTGGTCGCCATGCTTGTGAGTATTGACGACGTAGCGAATGGGCTTGTCGGTGAGTGCGGCCACCGCCGCCTTGATCTTGTCGTGCAGGGGCGCGAAACCGTTGTCCACCAGAATCACGCCGTCGTCTCCGGCGATGACGGTCATGTTGCTGATCACCGTGTAGTTGCCGCCTCTGCCGTCCAGCATCCAGGTGCGCGGGCCGAGCGTGATCGGAGTGATCTTCACATCCGCCGGATTCGGCGCCGCAGTTGAGGGCGTCAGGGGGGTTGGCGCGGCGGGGAGCGGTTTCGTTGAAGGCTGGGCGGCGACCAGTCCTGCCATGAGTACGGTGGTGCCCAGAATCGTGTACAAAGTTGTTCGATACATAGCGAGCCTCTCGTCTGCTTGGCCGGGCGTCAGTCGTAATGCGGTGAGTCGCGGCCGGGTGCCTAAGGCTTGAAACCCGGCGCCGTCCACTTGCGACCGTCCGTGAACTCCACCTCTCCAAGCGTGCCTGCGGGACGGCCATCCTTCATGGGATGCGAGCGCACGGTCACCTCATCGCCGGGCTTGAAAGTGTCTTTTCGCAACGATGCGTTCGGCGAGTCGCCGCCGGAGCCCGGCCGACCACCTTCGAAAGCCCATTGCACGGTCTTTCCATTGGCGTCTTTCACCATGACCTGCAGCCAGGAATGCGGATTGACGAACTGCCAGGCCAGGACGCTGCCATGGACCTCGATGACCTTGTTCTCGTCGAACATGGCGCCAGAGTGATGGGCGTCGGCGCCGCCAGCAAAAGTAACGAGGCTGGCAGCCAGGATAGTCAGCGTCCGGATATTCATTAAACGGGTCTCCTCGGCAAACTCATTGCGGCAGCGAATCGAGCGCCACCTCCGGGATACCGAACGTCGTCGGGTCCCGGTAACCGGGTTCTCCCGGCAGGATGAAGTCGGAACCGCCTTCCGGGGTCTGAACAACGTTGTTGCCTTCTTCGCACGACGTGAAATTCATCCGGACATCCGGATCGGACAGTTTTGAGTAGGTGATCTGGCCGTGCCAGGGACGCTGGAGCGAATCCGGGTCGTAGACCGTCAGCTCCACCCGGATCGTCAATGGGTCGACCTTTCGCCAGCGCTCCACCGTAGTGGCATTGAAGCTGTGCTCGGGGGAACCCCGCCAGTACTCGCCGGCCTTCAGTTGCGCCGTGTGAATCACCAGGGTGTCCCCGTCCCAGAAGCCGACGGAATCGCCTTGCCACTGTGCGACCGCGGTCGCTTCGGGAGGGTGTCCGCGGCCGTCGGTATAGACTCTCCGGACCTCGGACAGTTGTTCGTAAAGCAGCCAGGTCTGGTTCGGCGTGGGGACGAACTCGCGGATGAAAGGATCGTACAACCAGCGCGGCATGCCCACCGGCAGACACCAGCTCAGCCGATCCCACTCAATGCCCTTGGCGATGTTGGCTCGTTTGCGCTGGTAGTCCGCCAGGTACTTCGGCGTGAGCACGAAGTCGCGGTCGGTCTGGTCCACCGGATTGGGGCGTCGCCACACGCCGCTCCAGTCCGGGAGCGTGAGCGGCGTATGTTTCTTTCCCCCGCCCGCCTTTTGTTTCAACGCCATGTACTCGTCCCAGGACGTGGCGTAAGCGGACGGTGCGGCCTGGCCGGGGGCCGGCGCCGATGCCGCCACTGCACTCCCGGCGATCGCCACCGACAGGACAACCGCAGCCCATCTCTGCAAGGTTGAGAAGCTCACGGCCGCAGCGGCAGCCATGCCGGTGGTTTCCATTCCAGATGTCATGCGCCTAGAACCTGTAGCTGGCGGAAACTCCCCAGGTTCGGGGCCGATAGGTGAATCCATTGCCCAGGGGAATGTACTTCCTGTAGTTCGTGCAGGCCGGCAGATCGATACACTGGGCGCGACCGGTGACGCCGCTCGGCCCGCTCTTCGCGAGTAGATCTGTCGAACCCGTCAGGTTGTCGACGAACACCGAAACGTCGATCTTGTTGATCGTTACACCTGCCCGCGCCGACATGAACTCAGCAGGGGGCACGTGCGTAAGGTCAGGCAGGTAGACGGCAGTCGTCGGCCCCTGTCCCTGCTCGAAGCTGCTTTGGAACTGGTAGTCCCCGCGAATGTAGAAAGGCAGTGATCCCAAATTGAAGTCGAATAGCGCCGAAACGCTGCCGGTCCACTCCGGCGTGAAAGTTACCGGGTCGCCATCGCCGATCAGGATCGTCGTCGGGCTAACCCTCACGTCGCCCTCGTTCTTGGCGTCGATGTAGGTCAACGAAGCGGATAACGTGAGGTTAGACAGCACGCGGATGCTGCCGTCGAGGTCGAATCCCTTGCTGACCACCTTGGATGCATTGGCCGTAAAGCTCAATCCGCAGCCAGGAGAGATTTGCGTCTGCACGTCCGACCAGTCGATGTAGAAGATGCTCCCGTTCAGAGCCGCCCGACCGTTCCACCCCCGCGTCTTCGCGCCCAACTCGTAGCTCCACAAGCTGTCGGACTTGAAGGTCAGAGGCGCGCCGCTGGGGTACCCCGCCACGGCCAGAGCGGCGTCGCAGATGGGGCCGAGCGCCTGGTTGACGCCGCCCGGCCGGAACCCTTCGGCGGCGTTGATGTAGAAGTTTGTATTCTCGTTGAGGATGTATTGAAGGCCGACTTTGGGCGTGACCGGGTCTTCTTCTATCGTGCCCTGCGCAACGGTCTCCAGGGTGTTGCCCAGACCGAAGAATGCGCCGGCCTGCAGCAGGTGGAACGTAAACTCGTTGCGGGTGTACCGCAGGCCGCCTGTCAGCAAGAGCTTATCAGTGATCTTGTAGGTCGCTTCACCGAAGCCGGCGAGCTGAGTTTCGGTGGCCGTCTGGTCCGTCAACATCACCATCGCTTGCGGCGACCTGGTACTGATCCCGAATCTGATCGCATTGACGGCGTCCGTGAAGAAATTGGCGTTGAGCTGCCCGTTAGTGTCCATACTCGTATCGCTGTAATAGATTCCGGCCACCCAACTCAGCCGGGCGTCTGAATCAGTGGAAGCGAACCGCAATTCTTCCGCCCACGTCTCGACGCGGCCCCGAGTATCGAATTTCGACGCGTAGAGGGGCAGGTTGGCGATCAAGCTCGAGGTGTTCGGCAGCCCGTTGAAGCCGCCGACGAACCCGGTCCCGCCGGTCAGAGCGAGTGTGGCATGGCCGAAATCCGGATGGCTCTCGGTGGCGTAGTCGAAGAATGACGTCACCGACTTCACCGAGATCTTGTCGAAGTCGAAATCGAGGGTCAGCGACGGCAAGCGCATGTAGTTATAGGTATCCGACACTACCGGCTTGATCTCGGCGTCTGAGGTGTAGAACAAGTCGCCGATCTGGGTGTTGAAGTTGCTGGTGTACGGTCCGTACGAGTACGGGCCGTAGTTGTAGGTCGTCCCCTGTGGATTCGCACCCGTCGCCGGGCCCACCCTGGAAGAGTAAGCAGGTATGTCGAACCAGAACAGGTCCGTGTCGTCCACGAGGTTGTCGCTGTAGTAGTAGGCCAATGTGACCTTGGAGCGCTCAGAAGGCTTCCAGCCCAGTTGCAAGTGGACCAGGTTGTGCTCGACGGTATTGGTGTCCTCGCCGATGACATTACCGGTGAAGCGCGAAATGTGGTCGATGTAGCCGGCGTCCTGGCGCTTCCAGGCGGTCAGACTGAAGGCGAGCTTGTCCTCCACGATCGGGCCGCCGAAGCGGAAACCGCCCTCGTAGTTGGTGCCGCCCTCTTCGACTTGGGAGCCCTCGCCGCGAACGTAACCCGAATAGTCGGTGAAGCTTGGCTGCGTGGTGATGAAGCGGACGGTGCCGCCCTCGGACGAGCCACCGTATAGGGTACCTTGCGGGCCGCGCAGCACCTCGACCCGCTCCAGATCGAACATTTGCGGGAAGGCCGGGCCAGTGCCTAGTGCAATCAGAGTCCGTTGCTGCAGTGCCACGTCGTCGATGTAGATTCCGGTGGTGGCCGCGCCCGCAGCTGACGACCGGATCCCGCGAATGGAGACAAATGGAGTAGCGCTGGTGCCCGCGGTGGTGGTGATGCGCAAGGACGGCACGATGCGCGCGATGTCCTGGGCCGACTTGATCCCTTGGGCCTCCAGGGTCTCGTTGGACACGGCCGCTATACTGAGCGGAATGTTATGGACAGTGTCGTTGCGCCGGGTGGCGGTGACCACCACCTCCTCAAGCGCATCACCACCCGGCGCAGGCTGGGCGGCCGCTATGGAAGCCATGAGACTCGCCAGCATGGCGCTCAGCTTCATCCGCAGATTCGATGCCGACTTCGGCTGTACCTCCCGCCTGACCATGATCACAGCTGACGACGTAATCTCGTACGTCAGGCCACTCTCTGCAAGGAGCTGGTCGAGGGCTTCCTGGACTGTGTAATTTGCCTTCAAAGCGTGGCTTTTCAGGCCCTCTGTAAATTCGAGCTTGTAGAGAAGCTGATGGTTGGATGCGAGTGCAACCGCCTGCAGTGCCGCGTTCAGGTCCTGCTCAGGGATATCGAAATGGTATCGTGGTTTGCTTCCCGATCCGGCAGGTGAGGCTTCGGCCACCGGAACCATAAGTACTGCGCACAGGCTTGCAATCGATGCCTGGCTGACGGCATTTGTGACCATAGCAATGATCCCCCGTTTCGTTGTTCGTATCCACGGCCACCGGAAGAAGATGCTTCCTGTCGCCATTCGTGAATACGCACGAACCCGGGGAATCCTCATCAACCATGACAGCATGGTACCCCCGACAGATTCTGCTACGTTCCCTACATTGGAGAACGCCTTTTCGAATCGCTACAGCGGCCGGAGCCTTATCAGCTCCGGGCCATCCTGAACGGCCACCACCGGAAAATAAGACTGAATCGCCTCGATGAACGCTTTCGTATCGCCGGCATCGAATATGCCGCTGATGCGCAGAGCCTCCAGCTGGGGTCCTTCAACGACAATCTGTATCCGGGAGTAGCGGTTGATACGCCGCACTGCCTCACTCAGCGTGGCATCCTTGAGAATGATTTTTCCCTGCCGCCACATGACGGCCGCAGCTACATCTGCTTTCGCTATGAACTCGACCTTGCCATCCGGATCCACTCGCAATTCCTGTCCGGCAACGAGATCCGTGGTTGTCCCAGCAGAAGAATAATACGCCGGCTCGTTCGAATTGGAAGGCTTCCCGGGAGACCCGATGCTGACAGCGACTTTGCCTTCAACCATCGCGACTTGCATGGTCAGGTCCTCGTATTCCACATTGAATGACGTGCCGACAGCGGTGATCGTGTGGGCTCCTGCTTCCACACGGAACGGACGCCGGGGGTCACTTGCAACCATGAACTGAGCCTGCCCCTCGCTGAGTTCCACCACTCTCGAATCCCGGCTCAATCGGACCACTACTCTGGTCTTCGCATCGAGCGCCAGCCTGGAGTGATCCTTGAGTTCGATCAGTCTCCCTTCTCCGATGCCTGTTTCATATGCAGTTTCACTGCGGTCGTCGTGCAAGAGCATTGCGGTCGCGCCCAGCACTACTATCCCCACCAGGCCAGCTGCCCATGCCCCTCGGTAATTTCCACGGCCCCACGTCCAGGGGCTCAAGCCTCTTTGCCGGGCACGCGCCTTCGCTTCTTCACGAAGTTGCAGTATCAGAGGGGAATTCGCATGATCGCCGGCTGTCCACCAGCTTTTTTGTACGGTTCTGTAAGCTTCGGCACAAGCAGGATCGAGCAACCATTGTTCAAGATCCGCCTGATCGAGCGACGACCAATCGCCGGCCTGACGGCGTAGAAATGCCCTTGCCGCCAGTTCCACTGGGCTCGGCGGGATCTCGACAGATTCGGAATTGTCGCGCTCAGCCATCCTGATTCATCCGATGTACCAAGTGAGCGAGAGCCTTGACGAGATGCTTTTCAACAGCACTGACGGAGATACCGAAAATCCGACCCACTTCCGACTGCTTCAATTGCTCAAACCTGCACATCACAAAAACATCCCGCGTCCGCTCGCCGAGCTCCAGAAGCGCGTCTGAAAGTTTCTTCAGGTCTTCCTGGCTGGATAGTACGCGCTCGATCGGAATTTCCTCAGCGGCAGTCTGAGTGCGCTGTTCGTCCCATTCGATCTCCACTCCGTGGGTCAGCTTGCGCCTCCCGCGATCCTTCCAGCGATTGGCTGCAATACGGAAGATGTAGCCTCTTGCTTCTTCAGAAGAAGACCAATTTGCGTGCTGAAGCGCCCGTAACAGAACATCCTGTGCCAGATCCTCGGCTTCGGCCTCATTGCGGCAACGGCGCTCAAAGTAGGCGATCAGGGCAGGCCGTAATTCGGCCAGTAGCGCCTGATTTTCACTGTCAGGATTGATGGGCTGAGGTTCGGGAGGCATGGCTCTACTGGACTTGCAAGCGCGTAGGTTGACCCCGGATTTGCCTGTCGCGCAACTACAATTTATTTTCGAGGATTCTGCTGAGGAAGTGATCCTGTGACGCGTATTAGGAACAGTGTGCCCTTCATCCGCACTGGCACGTCAAAGCCACATGCGGGTCACTTCATTCTTCAAGTCGTGACCGCTTGTCTTTCAAAATGCGCTTGCCCAGCTTGCCGAAGGCGCGTTCGCGGGCGCGGCGTTCTGCAAGACTTTCCGTGTTGTAGGCTTCTTCGGCCACGAGCTTTCGCCAGCGCTTGAGGCGATCGGCAGTCAGCGATCCCGACTCAAGGGCAGCCAGCACGGCACATCCGGGTTCGCTCTTGTGCTGGCAGTCGCTGAAGCGGCACCTGTCGGCCAGACTGACAATGTCGGCGAACAGGTTCGCGACTCCCGATGCCGCATCGGTGAGCTGCAGTTCGCGCATTCCCGGTGTGTCCAGCAGCCAGCCGCCGGTGGCAAGACGGTGCAGCGCCCGGCCAGTAGTCGTATGGCGCCCTTCGTCGTCATCCTCCCGTATTTCCCGGGTAACGATCCGATCCTCGCCCAGCAGGGTATTGATCAGCGTCGACTTGCCGACACCCGAGGAACCCAGCAGGGCTACCGTCTGGCCGCGACCGCACCAAGGCAGAAGATTTCTTGCGCTATCCAGGCTGCGTGCATCCAGCGCCTCTACCAGGAGTCCAGGCAGGAGCCTGGCCGCAGCGCTGGCGAAATCCTCGAAGTCGTTGGCCAGGTCAGACTTGGTAAGCACGATGATCGGTCTCACTTGTGTCTCTTTCGCCAGCGCCAGGTAGCGTTCCAGTCGCGCCAGGTTGAAGTCCTGGTTGCACGACGAAACAATAAAAAGCGTGTCAACGTTGGCGGCGATGAGCTGGAGCTTGCGGCCGGTTCCGGCGGCTCGACGCTTGAACAAGCTCATGCGGCGCAGGAGGCGTTGCGGTCGCACTGTCTCGGGGTCAAGCAGCAGCCAGTCTCCCACTGTCGCGGCCGATTCGTCGGTGGTACCAATGAATGGTGAAATCACCGTATCGACCGCGGGCCCGGCCACGTGCATGCGGTTGCGGTGAACCGCCATCACCCGCGCGGGAAGTAAAACACCTCGCTCGTCAGGATAGAGTTGTGAAGCAAAGAAACTGCTCCAGCCATAGTCGGCCAACTCAGCGGATTCGGACATCATTGCTTTGAGTTGACCGGAGTCAGGTTTGCATCTTTGCTCATGGCCCGCTTCCTCAGCCTCAGCATCTCAATCGTCTCTTGCCTGGCCGTTCTGTTCCCGTCACATGCAAAGTCGCAAACCTGACTCCAATGGAACTCTGCCATCCCATCGCAATTCTGCGAACCTGACCCTGTTGGATGTAGCCCTTTCAGCGCTTTGCAGCATCTGCAGGCCACCCGCGGCGCCGGAAGAGTGGGTGAATCCTGGAGACGTCGTCTGGCAACACGTCGAGTTGAGAGACAATGCTGAGCATGTCGTTCACGTCCCAATGGCCAATCATCTTGCCGTCACGCAACTGGTAGAAATCCGCATTCCTCGCGACGAATGTTCGACCTTTTGAAGGAAGCCCCATGAACTCACCAGCCTGAGTGGCCGTCCATTCCGATCGCACAGCCACCATGTCGCCCTCCGCGATCAACGACAGGACATTGAAGTGGATGACCGGGAAGATCTGGCGAAACCACCGCACGCTCTCCTTCCAGACCTCACGGCCGCCAGGCCCGTCATCGAAATGCAGGTCATAGTCGGGAGCCATGATCGTGTCGACGAAGTCGATGTCATTCTGATTCCAGCAGCGATCGAAATACTGCCGGATGACCGCCTTGTTTCGTTCCTGCACGGACAACCCTTCGGGCTCGGGCGCACCGGCCGGAACCGTGCTGGAGATCTGGCCGCCAGAGGCGGATTTCCGTTGATCGGTCATGATCATCTCCTGCGGCTCCAATCGACGGGCGCAGGAAAGCGTCCGCTCGAGGATGGAAAGGATAATCGCCACATTGCGCAGAAGCGAGCATGGCAGCAGGTCGGCGGAGTCATGCGGGTAGACGGAACCTGACTCCAATGGGACTCCATGGCCGACAATGATGTGTGGATGGCGTGGAATAACGATGGCGAAAGACTATCCTTCCGCCCAAATGCCTGTATTTTCCCTGAACGCCTTTGGATGACGGTGCTGCGTCGAATTGACGCGACGACTACGTAAAAACGCACGAAAAACCATGCTGCCAATGACTTCTACTGCAGGCCCGATACGGGTACTGATGCTGGCATACGAAGGCGTCAATCTGCTTGACGTCAGCGGCCCTCTGCAAGCTTTTGCAGCCAGCGAACCCAATCGGAACCGGGGCGCGACTGAACGTTACGAAACCATTGTGGCGTCGCTGGAGGGCGGCGAAGTCCAGACGTCTGCTCGCATGCCGATCGTCACCAGAAAACTGGCCGATGTGGAGCACCTGGCTTTCGACACGGTAATGATTGGCGGCGGCAGCCCGAATGGCCGTCCTGTGGCGCCGCCGGAGCTGGTCAACTGGATTGTCAGCCGTGAAGGCCGGACGCGACGCCTGTGCTCGATCTGTACCGGCACGTTCATGCTGGCAGCCACAGGACTGCTCGATGGACACCGGGCAACGACCCACTGGCACTGGGCGAAGCAGTTGCAGGAAAAGCATCCGACGATCTCCGTCACACCCGATGCCATCTATGTCAATGAAGGGAAGCTCTGGACGTCTGCTGGCGTGACGGCGGGCATCGACCTGACATTGGCCCTGATCGAGCAGGACTATGGCTACCGGGTGGCGATCGAGGTGGCCCGGCAGCTGGTTGTGTTCATGAAGCGCCCCGGTGGCCAGGCACAATTCTCTGTTCCGTTGTTACTGCAAAGCCAGAAGGACGACGGCTTCTCAGAGCTGCACGCCTGGATGAGACAGAACCTCAGGCATAACCTCAAGGTCGAAGGCCTGGCGAAGCGAGCAGGCATGTCCGAACGCACATTCAGCCGCGCCTACACTGCTCGTGTCGGCCGCACACCGGCCAGGACCGTCGAAGACATGCGCTTCGAGGCGGCCTGTGGAATGCTGGAGTCGACCCAGCTTGCGCTGAAGCAGATCGCAGCGCTTGCCGGATTCGGAGAGGAACAGAACCTCCGCCGCGTGTTCCTGCGGCGCTTCGGCCTCACTCCAGCCGACTACCGCCAGCGCTTTAGTGGCACCTCCCCACCCGCCAGCAAAGCAGCGCGTTGAAGCTTTGACGCCAGCCGAATGCCATTGCACGTTGGCGCGTCTGGCTTAACTTGACGGTCGATTGTCCGTTTCACCACCGCCTCTGGCTCCTAGAATCCCCCGGTCATCTGCGCAGGCCCAGCGCCCGACTGCCGGCACAATCGAAGGGGAAAATCATGAGCGACGACTCGAACACAGCAGACAATTCCGAACACCGCAGGCACTTCCTGAAATCTTTCGCTTTGGGTGGGTTGGCCACCTATGCGCTGGCGCAAAGCGCCGGTTCCCTTGCTGCCGCTCCAGGATCGGGAGTCCCAGCCGGGCCGGGCACGCTGGGTGCGGCCGGCGCCGGGCCTGACCGCCTGAAAATCGCGATGCTGGTTCACCCGAAGATGGTGATGCAGGACTTGATCGGACCGCTCACCGTGTTCAGCCTGATGCGTTGCGAGATCCATCTGGTCTGGAAGAATCGTGAGCCGGTCATGACCGAGCTCGGAATGCAGATCGTACCGACGACGGCGTTCGCCGACTGTCCGGACCATCTCGACGTCCTGTTCTCACCGGGTGGCCTCGAAGGAACCATCGCGATGATGGAGGATCCGGAAGTCGTCAAATTCTTCGCGGATCAGGGTCGGACGGCGCGTTACATCACCAGCGATTGCACAGGCTCGCTGCTGCTTGGCGCGGCCGGATTATTGCGTGGTTACAAGGCTACCAGCCATTGGACAGTGCGCGATCACCTGGCCTTGATGGGCGCGACGCCGGTGCATGACCGTGTCGTTCAAGACCGCAACCGGATCACCGGCGGCGGCGTGACGGCCGGCATCGATTTCGGTCTGACCATTGCGGCACTGTTGCGCAGCCAGGAAGAAGCGGAACAGATCCAGCTCATCATCGAGTACGCGCCGGCCCCTCCCTTCAACGCGGGCACGCCTGAAACCGCTCCGAAGTCGATTGTCGACCGGATCGTCGCGACTCGGGGTCCGGCACATGATCGCGCGCGACAGGCATCGCTGCGGGCGGCTGCAACGTTCAAGAGTTGAACGCAGCGCCGATGACGCATGGCAAGGCAACAGCCGGAGGTGCCCGTCGGCGCAGTCATCTCGCGTGAAGGGTGGATTGTTGACGAAGGCTCCAGGTCCGCGGAGTCAGGTTAGCAGCGTTGCATTCAATCTCCGTGATCGCTACCGTTATCGAAACGAACGAGTAGCTGCCTCGAGTACGGGGTCACGCGAGAGAAGCTCAATGAATCCAGAAGACCCCTTCGTGACGCGGCGTCTCTTGCTGCAAGCTGCCACAGCCCTCATCGCGGGTACCGGAGTGTCGGCGAACTCCGCGGTGCCCAACGCGAGCAACCGCAATGGTGCCGGGGCGCCTGCAAAATCACGTGACATCACGGGTCAATTGGCGCGCTACATGGTGGAAGCCCGCGACCGAGCGCTGCCGCAAGAGGTTGCCACCGCGGCCAAGCACCGGATCCTGGACACGCTGGGTGCGATCATTTCGGGAGCACGGCTCAAACCTGGCGAAATGGCTGCGAAGTTCGTTCTGGCCCAGGGCGGAGTGCCAGAGGCCTCGGTGTTCGCCACGAAGGTCAGGACGTCGGCGATCAATGCTGCCCTTGCCAATGCCATGGCCGGCCACGCGGATGAAACCGACGACTTCGATCCGGTCACCAAGGCACATCCTGGATGCTCGGTGGTTCCAGCTGCATTCGCCATGGCGGAGCGCGAGGGTCGATCGGGAATGGAACTGCTCAGCGCCGTCACACTGGGGTACGACCTTTGCTGCCGCCTGCTGCTCGCACTCGATCCAGACCTGGTGCGCGCCACTCATCGCAGCGCGGAAGGCATCAGCTCAACCTTCGGCAGCGTGGGCGCAGCGGCTTCGATGGCGCGCCTGGATGAGCTCGGAATGCGTCACGCGCTTTCCTATGCCGCCCAACAACTCTCCGGTCTCTGGAGTTGGGTTGGCGACGAAGAACACGTCGAAAAAGCGTTTGATTTTGCCGGCATGGGCGCTCGCAATGGGGTCACTGCAGCGCTGATGGTGCAAACGGGTTTCAGTGGTGTCCCGAACGTGTTCGATGGCGAGCACAACCTGTTCCAGGCGCTGTCAACCGCGTCGAAGCCTGAGGAAATGATCGCGGGGCTGGGAAGCCGTTACTCGGTCACGGAAACGGCGATCAAGGTTTACTCCGTGGGCTACCCGATTCAATCCCCGCTCGATGCATTCCTTACATTACGTCGCCAGCATTCCCTCACGGTTGACAACGTCGAACGCATCGTCGTCAGGCTGCCTGCGGACGGTGCGGGCATCGTGAATGATCGCTCGATGCCCGATGTCAATTGCCAGTACGCCATCGCAGTGGCGCTGCTCGATGGCACCCTCTCCTTCGAGGCCAGTCATTCCTACGAACGCATGCGCGACCCGCAGGTGCTGGCAGCGAAGCAGCGGATAGAGCTGGTGGCAGATGCAAAGCTGATGGACCCTTCAGCCCCTCGCAGCGGGCTTGTTGAGGTGACCTTGCGCGATGGCCGGACCGTCAGCCACTTCACGCGTCACGCTCCTGGTACAAAAGAGAATCCATTGAACACCGAGCAGGTCAGCGCCAAAGCGAGGGAGTTGATGTCGCCCGTGCTCGGCACAGAACGAACGGAGTCCGTCATCACGCGTGTGAATGCCCTGGAAAGTGTGGCCGATGTGCGCGAGTTACGGCCGCTATTGACGCTATAGGGCCGGAAGTGACTGCTTTTTGATCATTGGGCCAATTACATGACCGCCAGCTTTCTCGATTGTGCTGGCCGCCTGGCCTTGGCCGCGTACAGAGCGCGATCCGCTGCACTCAACAGCGGCTCCGCATTTGCTCCGTCGCGCGGATATACCGCCCAGCCCACACTGACGGAGAGTCGAGGCTGTTCCAGATCTGACGCCAGTTGGTCGCGCAGGCGATTCGCCAGATCTTCCGCCCCGGAATCGGAGGTGTCAGGCAGAACACAGGCGAACTCATCGCCACCGAACCGGACGACCGTGTCAGTGCTTCGGACGGAACCCTTGAGAGCGTCGGCAACTCTGCACAGCGCGCGATTGCCCGCAAGATGGCCGTGACCGTCGTTGAGAAGCTTGAGTCCGTCCAGGTCGAGAAGAAGCACGGCCAGCGGACGATGGGTACGCTGCGCTCGCTTGATCTCGTCGGTGAGTGACGTCATCAACCGGCGATAATTCGAAAGACCCGTCAGCGAGTCGGTTATCGCCAGCTCCCTTGCCTTGATCTCCGCCTGGCGGAGCTGCCACACGACGGCGCCCACGGCCAGCATGGTCACTGCTTCAACCGCCATATGGGCCTGCAACAACAGCAGCGATTCGTTGGGTGACGACCGATAGAGGGGTCCGAGGCCACGAAGGGTCCCCCAGATCGAGATCCACGACACGACCAGCACGCATGTCGCAACCGCGCGGCGGCCAAAACGGAAAGCAGCCCAGATGAGGAATGGCGTGCATAGAAATGCCAGTGGCAAATGCTCGGCTCCGACGGCCGGCGTGATCCCATGGAACACGCTGAATGCCACGAAGGTAAGACACACGACGAGAACGCCGGCTTCCAGCGACCGGCGGAATCCCAAGTCCACGCGAAAATTGCCGCTCCACAAGACAATGGCCGGCGCCACTACGAGGGCGCCTGCCGCATCTCCCAGCCACCAGGTCAACCAGATTGGCCCTGCATCGGCCTGCCGGGCGAGACCGGCGAGCACGAGGCTGGTCACACCGACAGTGGCGCCCACCGTGGTACTGACGAACGCACCGAACCCTGCAAACAGGAAGATGTGGCGCGGACGGGTGACGAACTGGCGACCATTCGCGAAGCGGTTGACGAGGCAAGCGCCGATCAGGCCTTCGAGCGTGTTGCCGATGCCAATCCCGATAGACGCAGCGACAGAGTCTTGCGTCGTCAGGTTCGCCACAAAGGCGCCGACGAGAATCGCCGGCCACGCGCCGTAACCAAGGATCAGGAATGCTGCGAGCGCGATGCCGGTAGCAGGCCAGATGGCGGTCGCGCTGGCGTTGACGAAAGCGAACGTCAATCCGAACTTGGCGGCGGCGAAGTAGATGACTGACAGGGCCGCGAGCAGCAGCAGCCTTTTTGAAGGCGAAGTATTCATCGGTGTCCCCAGCGGCCAGTTTGCCAGTGCCAGTCCGGAATACCGTTACATCCGACCCTCCTGGAATATCTCCCGCTCGCGACGGCAGCATGCTTGAGGGTCACAGGAAGGCTAGCAAAATCTGTCTTCCATGAGCTACCTGTCAGGGTTTGGCAACGCAGGAAATATTTACACGCCACCGCACGGCCTCGGACAAGAACCAATCACGCTCGCTGGAATGCAGTCACTCAAGGCCGCTGCGTCCTCTAGCCCATGAGGTAATAGAGTGCTACGCCATTCGCCAACAGCAGCGTGATCATCAATAGCAGCAATGAAACCCGATTCTGCCTGTGCATGACACGTTCCTCCGAGAACCTGCCAGCAAAGCCTAACCCTTTGCCTTCGTGAGAATGGTCAGCGGATAAAGTTCAGTGCGGTCAGAGGGTTCCTACAAGTGCAGAGCCTGTTCCGCAGGTGCTTGACTGGCCATTCATTCCGGATATGGCATTCAACACTCATTGCGTCGGGTTCACTTTTCCCGCGTTGCCCCCGACGGGTCGCGAAAATATTCCTTGTCAAGCAAGGCCATGCTCCGGTCAATGAGACTGCTGTAGCGCTTCTCTGTCGCGAGCAGGAACTTCTTGAGGCCCGCGTCGGGCTCTTCATCGGCCATGACGCGGCTCAAGTAGCGCTCATGCTCCATTGCGATGGTGTAACCGATCAGCACCGTACGCTCGTATTCCCGCCCGCCGCGACCGACGACGGGTGCGAAATGCCGCATGAGATCCTTTGCCAGCGCGTCGCGTGTGCGCTTTTCTATTTCCGGTTGCACGTCGATGTCGATCCGCACCCCCGGATAGTCACTGGCAATTCTTTCCAGGTCTTTCTTCAATTCCGCATCGAACGCGGCTATATCAGCGATGATGGCATCGACGTCGGCCGAGGAACTCTTGACGTAAAGCACCAGGTCGGTCATTTCGAGTTTAGTGGCGCTCGCGTACAGCTTGCTGTAGCCCTCACTCAGCATCATGCGTTGCTTCGAGAGCCCAAGCGGCGTCTTCTGGGCGGACTCCGCCGCGGTACCACCCCCACTCCCCTTCGCAGCCGGTCCCACCAAGGCGCAGCCTGCTGTAAAGCAGACGAGTAACAACAAGGATCCGACGCGTGGCAGGAAGTGGCTCAAGGTACCTCCCAAACAGGACAGGCAAATGCGCGCCGCAGGCGACCATTGGCCCGTAAACTGGACAGCCCACAGTGTCAGTAGCGCGGTTCCGTTTTCCGACGGGCTCCCATCATGACAATTGCTCGATCACGTGCAATCAGACGGCTGCCTGATCGACCGTAGGGTTGCGCTGACGTGTACATCGTGCTGTAGACTTCCTCCCGGCAACAACCATCACCAACAAACAACAGCGGCAGGCCGGGGACCGACGCCTCCATCCCCGGATTGAACCTGCCGGAACCTCAAGGAAAAGGCGATGTGTAGAGTCGGTGCGACCGCCATCATGTCAACCGGGGCTGGTACCGGTGGACTTCCGCTGCAATCGGCAGTTCCCATCCTGACGCAGGGCGAGGAGGTGCCGCCCGACACGGGTGTTGGTAACCGGCGATATGTGATTCGCGGCGGTGCCGTGATGTCCATGGACGCATCGGTGGGTGATTTCACCGAGGCTGACGTGCTGGTCGAAGGCAGGAAGATCATTGCCGTGGGCCCTCGTCTGGATACCGGCGATGCCACCGAAATCGACGCGCGTGGACGGATTGTCATGCCGGGTTTCGTCGATACGCATCACCACCAGTTCGAAACAGCCCTGCGCAGTTTTCTCGCCGATGGACTACTGTTCAACGACGGCAAGGCGCATGGCGCGATCAACTACTTCGAATACATCCTGGCGAAGTTCGCTCCGGTATACCGGCCAGAGGACGTCTACATCAGTGAATTGTTCGGTTCGCTCAGTCAGCTGGATGCGGGCGTGACCACCGTCCACGACATCTCGCAGATCCACCATTCGCCCGAGCATTCCGATGCAGCGCTCCAGGGTATCGTCGAGTCCGGGCGGCGCACCGCGTTTGGCTATTTCGAAGGCCGGGCAGGCAGCAACTCTTATCCGAACGACGCTCGACGGATCAGGAGGCAGCACTTTTCGTCTGACGACCAGTTGGTCACCATGACGATGGGCGGAGAAATTTACCTCCCGGGCCACGAGGCAGCCTGGGCAATCGGTCGGGAACTTGGCATCCCCATTGCAGCCCATATCGTGGGCAGCTTCGGCATGAGCGCGGAATTCGACAGGTTGGCCAGCCTGGGCGCCTTCGGCCCCGACAACCTGTTCATCCACATGACCGGAATGTCTGATCTCGGCTGGCAGAGAACCAAAGACGCTGGCGCGGGCGTGTCACTCTCCGTGCCGATCGAGATGAACATGCGTCATGGTATGCCGCCCCTTCTCAAGGCCCTCGCGATGGGGTTGCAGCCTTCCCTCAGCACTGACGTGGAGTGCACCCTGACGGCCGATTTCTTCACACAGATGCGCACTACGCTGGCGTTGCAACGCGCCCTTGTAAACGAGACGGCGCTTGAGACAGGCAACCCACCCGGTCTCCCTGAACTGCTCACCACGCGTGACGTACTGCATCTGGCCACGATGCAGGGCGCAAGGGACCTGAAGCTTGACCGCAAGACCGGTTCGCTGACACCGGGCAAGGAGGCCGACATTCTTGTCCTCGATGCAACGGCGATCAACGTGGCACCGCTCAATCACGTGCCGGGCGCGGTCGTTTCGCTGATGGAGCGCTCCAACGTCGAAACCGTCATGGTGGCGGGCAAGATTCGCAAGTGGCAAGGCCGCCTGCTGGACGCTGATATTTCCAGACTCAGAAGCGAGCTCGAAAACTCACGCGATTATCTCTTCAACGCAGCGGGGATCGCACAGGACCTGTTTCGTCCCAACTGACTTGATCGCAAACCGAATCAAGTGATGGGTTTGCACGGTTGCGGGTCCCACTTGGCGCCGTTCCTTTCGCGCCGGAAATGGGTACTCGTAACGAATTGCTGGTTCAGGTACATGGGGTCATCAACGAGCGTCGTGACGACGAACCATTCCTCGCCGTCTTCCAGCTTGAACTGGTCGTAGTACTCCGTGACTTTGGCGTTGGCGCTGTAGGGAACGCCGTTTCTGCGCAGCCATCCGGCGTCCAGGTTCGTCGTTACGACCATCAGCGACGCGCCGCCGGTGGGTGCCGGATCACCGCGAAGGACGCTTCGCAGCGGAAACTGCCACAGAGCGGACGAATAGCCCTGCAGGCTCTTCGCGGCGTCGGTTGGAGCCGATTTGTTGAAGATCAGGCGGCGGGTCTGCTGGCCTGCATCCGTTTCCAGCTTGAGCACGTCGTCGGACTCCCAACTGAAGCGCACGCGGGTCGGCATGCGCATCAATGCCGCCGCGCCATAGGCCTTGCAGGATCCGTCTTCCGCGGGGTTCCACTGGTTGCTCACCTGCTGGCCCAGCGCATTCAGCGGCACACTGGTCGCGTCACCCTTGGGAGGCGTCACCATCCGCCACATCCAGTCTTCGGTCACCACCGACACCCAGTATCCCGTCAGGTCGAAAGGAGCGCCGGCCTTGCCCTGCGGCGGTGGGGGTGGCGGTGGAGCCTGTCCGGCCAACGCCGTGGTGCCCATGAGCACCAGCCCGAAGAACACGGCCGGCCATGCTGAAAGTGACCAGGGGCGCGGAGCGCGGCTTTTGACGTTGGTATGCATCGTTACTTTTCCTTGGCCCCGTTCGCCGCTTCCTTGAGCTGCTTGTAGACGGTCTCTATGAACATGTCCGTCGTCCAGAATCCACTGGTAGAACCATAGCGGCCGTCGTAATCGATGGTCGGGCGCGCAGCCTTGACCTGCTCGATCGTCATGCCTTTGTCTACCATGGTCTGGATGCGATTGCGGATGATGGTGATCATGTCGCGGTAGTCGAAGACGTCCGACTCATCGCCCACGCGCCCGTGGCCGGGGATGATCATCGTGCCGCCTTCCTCGTTGATGTCCGGGATGGCAATGTCGACGAGTCGGTTCAGACCGGCGATGATCCCGTTGATATGTCCACCCCTGGAAACATCGATGTACGGATAGCCCATGGCGTTCCAGATGTCGCCGGCGCTGACGACATCGGAACTGCGGAAGAATACGAACGTGTCGGCGTCCGTATGGGCAGAAGGCTGATGCAGCAGCTCGATGCCCTCGCCGTTGAAATAAAGCTCGTACTTTTCACCTGTGTAGTACTCGGTCGGCCAATTCTCTTCGGCTGTTGCCTGAGGGGTGTTCTCGGCCTTCAACAGGTTGAACTGCATGTTCTCGTGACCGATGACCGTGGCGCCTCGCCAGCCCTCGGGGTTGTCGTTCCGCTCGTTGCCGCCAAAGATCTTGGACCCCGACTTGCCCACCGCATAGTTGCCGCCAATGTGGTCCTCGTGTGAATGCGTGTTGAGGATGAAGCGCAGCGGCTTGTTGCCCGCCAGTTTCCGGATCTCTGCCAGCAGCTTGTCGGCCATCGGCGCGAACTGCGTATCCACCAGCAGGACGCCCTCCTCACCGACCTGGACGGTCACGTTGCCGCCTGCGCCTTCGAGCACCCAGATGTTGCCCTTCACGTGCATCGACCGGACCTGGACTGCGGAAAAGTCCCGCTGCGCAGGAGCCTGCGCGGCCTGTGCAGCAGGGCGTGGCGCCTGTCCGGCAGCCGATATCCCACCGACAAGCACTCCCGTTACGGCTGCAGCAAGCAGCGCTCCGCCACCTGCCCGCCGCGAAAAGCTGTTACCCATGAATCATGCTCCAGCGAGATTTCGAACGGTCTGTTGCAACTGTATTCATTGGCGCGCAGGCGCCACGACTTCCCGCAGCTTCTTCTGGAATTCCGGCAGCAGCGTTTCGGCGCCGCCCTGGATCATGTCGACGGGCAAGCCGACCGACGTCGCGAATTCCTTGCTCGCAGTCCGCTCTCCCAGTTCGCCATACGGAATGACACCTGCGGGCCGCGGCACTTCGATGGCATAGCGGCACGGATACGGCGTCATTGTCCCGTTCGGAACGTAGCGGAAGTTGTTGGTGTGGACGTACGGCTCGCTCAGATAGACGGGATCCGAAATGATCGACACGTGCATCAGCACGTCGCCGTGACGATGGAACCGGTCGACCAGCGTTGCACGATCGCTGACCACCACACCGCTGCGGCGGATGTATGACGACTTGAGATGGGTGGTCTTCACGACGAGATACTGGCCCTCCCACTTGCCGGTGGAAAATCCCTGCCACGTGTGTGGCGTCATGTCCGATGGATGCGGCCGGCCATCCATCCAGATGTGCCGCTCGGGACCGCCCGCCCACTGCTGCCGTGTGTTGATGCTGACGAGTTCCTGCGACCGCTCGTCACGCTCGTGCCAGATGCGCATCGCCCCCACCGCACGGAAGCCGTAGTACGCCGGATGCGGCTTGCACTGGTGTTCGGGCACGGTCAGCAGGCTTGGATCCCACGAATCCGCGCGTACGCGGCCCGCTTCGTTGAGCGGAATGCCGGTGTAGTCGCCTGCGGGCGGCCCCTGGCCGCGCTCAAGGTTGTCCTCGTGAAAAATCGGCGCCCAATAGCCGTCGAAAATACCGGCCTGGGCTTGCACGCCGTCGCTGAAGAGAGCGCTCCACAGCAAGACCACAATCACGGGTAACCCGGGCGCGACCACGGACAACCCATGCCGGGTTGCGCTCAACGGGGTATCACACACCTTGTCGTTTGACGTCATGCTCATTTCAGCTCATCCCCGATTCTGACGAATCCCTTCGGGCCGTGATGCGGCCATTGCCCGACCCTCACCGAATTCCACTTGCAACGATTGTAACCGACGACCCGCACCTGGTCTGGTTCATTTTGTCCGCAACCTGTTCAGGGCTGCAGCACCGCGTATGAGCGTCTTGAACGCGGCCTCATCAATTTCATCACCCTCATGAAGATCGATGGCGCGCCTGACGTTGCCTTCAAGGCTGGCGTTGAATAGTCCCGTGGGGTCCTTGAGCGAAGCACCCTTGGCGAAAGTCAGCTTCACCACGCTCCTGTACGACTCGCCGGTGCAAATGATTCCATCATGAGACCAGACCGGAACACCCCTCCACTTCCACTCCTCGACCACTTCAGGATCAGCCTGTTTGATCAGAGCGCGGACTCGGGACAGGGTTTTGCCCCTCCAGTCATTCAACTCCCCGATTCTCGCGTCGATCAACCCGGAAGGAGATTCGCCTTTGGTCGTTGCGCTTTTCTTCATGCTGTCAGATTCACGACACCTGTCTTATGCCGGAAGCAGATGTCTAGCGATCCGCCGGTCCCTGGAAAAGCGGCTTGCCGTCCGGAGTGGTGATTGTCCTGCCTGACATGCGATTCGAACCGTCGCGAGCGGGGAAGCCGGTGACAACGATTTCGGTACCCGTCTTGAAGGAAGCTTTGGTAATTCCTGCGCGGATCAACGCATTCGGCGTGCCTACCTCGGCATTCCAGTTGACGACCTTGCCGCTCGCATCCTTCACGTCAAACTGCACCTGGGAATGCGGGTTGATCCATTGGACTTGAGTGATGGTGCCCTTCCTGGTGATCGGCTTGTCCATGTCATAGGCAGCCGCGAACGAATGGTGCGCCAGACTTTGTCCGGCCAAGAACAGCCCACCCATGACCGCGAGTACCATGCCATAGTGCCTCTTGCCATCCATTCAATACCTGTGCTCACCTGTGCTTGCATACGTCACTTCCTCTTTGCTTCCGTTGCGCGCGCACCGGAAAGGATCTCAAGCATTCCGTAGTTGCCCTCGTGACAGGCCACCTCCAGCATGGGTCCTGCGCTCGGATACATGTTGTACTCGAATGTCCAGGGCGAGACATAGACCGTCGGATCGTCGATGGTGGCCTGGTACATGATCGTGTCGCGTGCCGTCCGCGTAAATCGCTCCACGACACGCAGATTCTCATCGGACTGCGTATTGAACTGGGCAAGCGTCCAGCGGGTTCTCGCCGCATACCGCATGTTTGTACTTTCGACGACCAGCGTCTCACCTTCCCAATGACCGCGGGACTCCCCCATCCAGGTGCGTTCGCTGGCTGGCAACCGCGGACCGTCATCGAGGGGGATGATGCGCACCGTGTGGCCCTGCTCCGCAGTAATGGTGAAGTAACCGGGCGACTGCACGATCAGGTACTGGCTGTTGTAAGGCTCAGGAACCATGCCCGGGCCTGTTGCCCCGTAGTAAATGCATCGTTCGGCCAACCACCGGTCCTCGGGACCGTCGGCGGGGTGCAGCTTGTCGCGTTCCTCGACCAGAGCGACCCGCCTTTTCCCTTCGTCGGTATAAGGCGGTACCTGGCCGTCCTTTGGACTGATGATCAGCGACGTTCGTAGTGACTTCACCCACGGCCCGCCTTCGTTGAACACTACGTCGTAGCCTCGTTGGGGCCTGTCGTCGAAAGCCTTCCGCCTGGCCGCTCCGTAGGCTTCCGCTTCTTCGACGGTGGCGAAGAACTCCTTGTCTCCGAGGTCCCTGGGCCGCGCCAACGTGGTCCGCGTGCCATTCGACCAGATGCCTTGCAGGTCCGGGTCGCCCCAGGACGTGCGCGCTGTCGCCGTAGCGGCGCTCTGGACCTGCGAAGGCAATACAATGGACAGCAGCGCCAGCACCACGCCGGCACCCTCTGCCACATGAAGTGTCTTGATTTGTCATGGCTGCTCTCCTCAACGCGCGGGTCTCCGGCGAAGGTGGCCGTAGATCATCTCCTCAGTGAATTCAACGCAATTGTCTTCGATCAAACGAGCCGTGGGCTCCGGATTCCGGACCAGCTTCAGCTTGATCGTCCACGGACGCGAGAAAGTCTCCGGGTCTTCCAGCGTCGCTGCGTAGTCGATCACGTCCTTGTTCGCCAATGTATACCGCTCGACGACATGCAGCGCGGCACTGTGATGGTTGCCCGCGCGATCCAGCCATTGCTGTCCGTTGAAGCCGGTGACATCCACGACGAGCGTATCGCCGTCCCAGTGTCCGTTGGACCAGCCCATCCAGCTGTCGAGCGGAGCTTCCCTGGCTTCATCCATGTTGATCATGCGCATGGCGCCGGCATACTGGTATGCGATGAGAATCTTGCCAAACGAGGACTGGAAGATCTGCAGCGGCTGCGGCATGTAATTCGCCCGTGGCACCCCAGGCAGGTAGCACTTCGCTTCCGGATCCTCGGTCCAGCGTTTCGCGAAGTTTTCTTTCTGCTTCCCGGCAGCCGCCGGCAGATACGGAATTTCATCTCCTTCCACAATCCCGACGCCCGGCGGAATGGAGCCGAGGGCGCCAAGCGCCGGTGGGCCCGCCGCCGCAGCGTGTGTCTGGATATTCCAGTTGGCTCCCAGGTTCGCTGCCTGCCAGATCCCGTTCAGATCTGGTCTGCCCTCCGGCGTACGCGGAATCTCCGCGCCAGCAACCTCGGCGCTTTTCTCCCCCTGGCATGCAGACACGAGTCCAAGCAGCACCAACACGGCGATTGATGCCAACCGATACTTCCATATTTCACAGAGAATCACCCCCCCGCGTTGAAGCACCGAGTTGATCGGCTGCTGCTATTTACTGGATTGCAGACCCGGCACTGTGTCCAGTCCTGAAGAGGTGAAGGTCGGCGTTGCCCATCGGCGTTTCCTGCAACGACGTCTCACGACGCTCAGCCGTCACGATGCTCTCGTGGATCGATACATGAATAACCCTCATTCTGGCTTTGACTTCAGTTCTTCGTTCTCTCGTCCCCGAACGTGGCTCTCCTCGATTGGTTGGTTCGTTGCCAACAATAAGGATTTTTATTGAAAAATGAACGTACTTAATATCTTAAGTACCGTCAAGCAGCGTGCTCATTGCGCCGCATCAAGTTGCTTAGCGTGGCAGCAACTTAGGTGCACTGCCTTCGCACCTGCGTGCGCAACAGAAGAGGCAGCGCACCATCAAAATCCGCCAGCAAGTAAATGTGCACCGAAGTGCAGGCCGCCGTTCGTGGCTGAATCAACTCGATCTGCCTGGCCCCTGGAGCAGAAACTCGATGAAGGCGCGGGCTCTTGACGACAGCACCCGTGTATGGGGATAGACGATGCTGATCGGCAATGGCATGGGATAGTCGTCGGGAAACAGCTTGCGAACTCGCCCCGAGGCAAGGTCCTTCGCCGCCACCCACGAGGGCACTCTGGCGATTCCCACGTGTTCACGTACGGCTCCATACATGGCGTCGGCACTGTTGACACCCAGTGTGCTCGGCACTTCAATCGTCTGACGCCCCTGTTCGGAATCGAACACCCAGCGGTTGGCTTTGGCGAAGCCGGTGTAAACAATGCAGTTGTGGTGCTGCAAATCGGTCGGATGTCGCGGTGTGCCGTGCGCCGCGAGATATTTCGGCGTCGCAACGACAACGTGTTCAACGATGCCAATCGATCGTGCGATGAGCGTACTCGAAGGCAGTTCACCGATGCGCACGGAGAGCTCGACTCCCTCTTCAATCAGGTTCACCGGCTGATCGGTCAGTCGCACGTCCAGGCGCATGCGTGGATACGCCGCAAGGAACCTGGCGACAACGGGAATCAGAATCGCCCGTCCGTAGGAGTCCGGCAGTGACACCCTCAGCAACCCGCTCGGTTCGGTGCGAGCCCCGCCTATGGACGAATGGATCGCATCGGCGGCTTCGAGCAGATGCTGGACACCCTCGTAAAGGCGCGCAGCTTCGTGCGTCGGGTTGAGCTTGCGGGTGGTGCGTGCAAACAGCTGCACTTTCAGTTCTGCTTCGATCGAGGCGATGTGCTTGCTGATGGTCGATTGCGTGAGGCCCAGCTCGCGGCCGACCGCCGAGAAGCTGCCAAGTTCATAAGCGCGCGCGAACGCGGTGTAGGCTAACAGGCTGGGCATTCAGAATTCAGTCATATTTTGAATGAATGTTATCAAATATCTGGCCTTCCGCGGTAGACCAGATCTGGCCAGAATGGAGCCTGAAGCCACGTTTTCGGGGGAGACTGAGGATGGGCAAGCGAATCGCGATCGTCGGCGGCGGGACAGCCGGCCTGCATCTTGGCCTGTATCTGCAGAAGCGCGGGGTCGACGCCACGCTCCACACCGACCGTCGACCAGGGGAGTTCGCAAAGATGCGGCTGCTCAACACCGTGGCTCATCACAGCGCCACCATTGCCCGCGAGAACGAGCTCGGAGTGAATCACTGGCCGACAGAGCAATTCGGCTACTCCTGCCATTTCCACCATTTCGGCGGCGAACACCCGCTGTTCTTCCGCGGCGATTTCAAGTCCGCCAGCCGCGCTGTCGACTACCGCCTCTATCAACCGCGCCTGCTACAGGACTTTGAGGGCCGGGGCGGCCGAGTCGAATACGGTGAGCTGCATGCGGGCGACGTCGCGCGTGTCGCCGATGCAGCGGACCTGGTCGTGGTGTGTACCGGCAAGGGGCCGCTGGGGCAGATGTTCCGTCACGATCCGGCGCATTCCCCATTCGACCGGCCGCAGCGCATGCTCTGCGTGGGTCTGTATCAGGGCGTAGCCGATGAGCCCACCCGCGGTGTCACGATGTCAGTTTCCCCGGGCCACGGCGAGCTGATCGATATCCCCACATTGACATTTGGGGGCATAGCGCACGCGCTGTTGATGGAAAATGTACCTGGCGGCGACATGGAGATGCTGGCCAAGGTGCGTTACGACGACAACCCTCGCAACTTCCTCGATACGGTGCTCGAAAAAGTGGCGAAGCATCACCCGACTGTGTTTCGCCGCATCGACCGCAAGACATTCGATCTCGCAAATGGGCCGAACGACTTGTTGCAGGGAGGCGTGACGCCGACGGTACGCCACAGCCACGTGTCACTGGGGGGTGGCAAGCTCGCCATTGCGCTTGGAGATGTACAGGCGGTAGTAGACCCGTTGTGTGGCCAGGGCGCGAACATGGCGTCGTACGCCGCCTTCGTGCTGGGAGAGGAGATCGTGCGCCAGTCGGTTTACGACGAGCGCTTTTGCGAAATTGTCGATGCGAAACGGCGCGACCGCAGTCCTCGGTGCCACGCGCTGGACCAACATGTTCCTGCAACCGCCGACGCCCGAGCTGATCCAGCTCATTGGCACGATGAGCCAGGATCGCGCGCTGTGTGACGAGTTCACCGACAACTTCAACCGGCCGGAAGAACAGTGGAACCGTCTGGCCAGCCCACAGCGAATCCTTACGTGGATCGGCGAGCGCCGCGCGACCGCCACCGCTGCCTGATTCCTCCGGAGGACGCTCAATGCACCGTCTGCTCGTCACGTATCCGAAGCCGGAGCGCTGACCATGGTTCACACGTCCCCCGCGATGGCGGGCACCTGTGTCGACGCTGCGCAGTTTCGGCAGAGCGTATCCCGTTTCGCGACCGGCATTGCCATTGTCAGCTGCCTGGACGAATACGATCGGCCTCAGGGCATGACGATCAGCAGTTTCACACCGGTCAGCCTGGATCCCGCCACGGTCCTCGTATCCCTGCGGCCCGGCCGGACTCATTCGCTGGTCCGGCGCGGTGGCTGGTTCGGTATCAGCGTTCTGAGTAGCGATCAGGAACACTGGTCGCACCACTTCAGCGGCCGGCCGCAGCATGAAACCGATATCGCCTGGACAATGAAGTCAATCGTCCCGGTACTGCGCGACGCACTCGCCTGGTTCGAATGCCAGGTCGACAGCATATTGCAGGTCCACGACCATACGTTGTTCGTTGCCCACGTGGTCAACTGCGATTACGCGAGCGGCAGCCCGTTGATGTTTTATGCGAGCCGGTATCATCGACCGGACGGCGGAAAGTGAGCCGGCCTGACCGACTGTGATTTGCGAACTTGTGAATCCGGGATCCGGTTCCAGCCGGAGTGACGTCATTCGCGAATGCTCGAACGCCGATTTGCAACCTCCCGACCCTGACTTCGGACGCCCTGCTGCTCAGGCCCTTCTGACGGGTGCAAGCACCCACGACACCAGGGTTGCGTTGGGAATCGACACCTGGGTCGCCGCGGCGATATTCGAGCGCGGGCGCGAGACGGTGACTTCCGCGGCAGGCCAGCTAGCCGCCAATCGGGCGGTCTGGCGAGGCCATTCGATCTCTTCGGCGGAAAGCATGGCCGCGTCCGCTCGGACGGCCTCGGGGCCAAACAACTCGTGCACGTAGCGGCCGTCGATGCCGCGGTAGTGATGCGCCCGCCAGACCAGCCTAAGATCGACGCTCGCCGGCGCCACCGCACCGCCAGGCATCAGCTCTTTCTCGGGCTGTCCGACGAACGGCGTGTACGCGTCCCGGTAGCGAGCTGTCGTCTTCGCTCCTGAACACCCAGGCGCTCCCGACAACGTTGGCGCACTCCGTCAGGGTCTGGGAAAGTTGCGCCGGATTAACTGTTCTTGGTGTTGCCACGAGGGCGCTCTTGTTGCCGGAACTTACGGAACCTGCGATTCAGGGGAAACTAGACTCCCATCGGGGACCACTCAAAAAGCCTCCTCACTCCCGTTTCACCCGCACAGTCAGCATGGATACGTCGGTGACAGGGTGTCCTGCTTCGGGGAAGATCCACAGATCCCGTGACTCCCGCGGCGGAATCCACAACGCCTTGCCGTGGAACGTTTCTGCACGGCCTTCCCCCTGCGCCGTGGTCAGACGCAACTGCAGATAGGTGAACGTGTGGCGGCTGTGATTGGTCACGGTGCAGCGGATCGCGGGATGCAGCCCTTCCTGCAGCATTGCGAGACGACTGAACTGCCTGAAGTCCTGGGAGATCTCGCGGTATCTCCAGCTGCTCGATGTCTCCGCATGACAGCGTGTACAGATACAGGCCACCTGGAAGCTTGTCCTGCTCGGAGTAGTCGTCGTGGAACTTGGCCGTGATCAGTCGCTGCCTGTTGCGCATCAGCGAGACCCGTGCGAGGTAGATATCCTTGGCGCTGACAATCGGGGTCAGGACTTCCTCGTGCAAGGTCGCCCCTCCCCCTTGTCGCACCAGCGTCTCAAGCGATGAGGACTGGCAACGCTGCCGCCGAATCCTGACATGGAAGTATTCCTCCCACGTGAGCCTGCCGTTCCGGTCGCAGTCCCCCCAATCGAACTCGAGCACCGCGCGGGTCAATGCGTTGGTACCGTAGACACTTTCCCATTCTTCCCTGCTGATCTGCCCGTCCAGATCGATATCTCCCGCGATGAACGCCGGCGAAGGCTGCTGCCACCTGAGAACGATTCGATCACACCCGGCCAGCAACATCAGCACGGCAAGGACGCCCAGCACTGCGACCGGGCTGCGACGCTCAAGGTCGGTCCCGTGATGCATGAATTCTCCACCACCGGAAACCGGCGACACTTGCGAACGGCAGCAGAACTCCAAGCGAAGTCAGGGCATGGCGCAGAAACAGCGCGGTATTCGTCGTTGCGTTGCCCGTGATGAGCGGCAACACAAGCATGAGCAAGACGTACAGCGAACAGGCCAGGAGCACCGCGTGCTTCCAGCGGCGCCGGTCAAAGACCAGCAACTGCAGGTTCAGCGCCGTGACGTAGATGACGATTCCCGGCAGTCGGTGAGCGTCATCGGGAGGTAGCCAACGCTCAAGCACCGGCTGCCAGTGAACGATTGCGAGAATGCGCAGTGTGTTGACGATGAGCGACGCAACCCAGGCGAAGACCAGCGAACTGCCGAGCAGCAGCGGCCATTCGAAGGTCGCGCCCTGGAGTCTTGCGGTGAAGCGCGGCCGCGACAACCAGCACCAGCCCAGCAACGACATGATCATGAAGTTGATGCCGGCGCAGGCCTTGACCAGCACGATGCCGGCTTCAACGCTATACCACTCTCCCGCGTCGCTCTGCTGGAAGTTCCATCCGGTCACGACCTCAAGCAGCAGGGAGACCGGACGGAGCATCCATTCAAGCTCGGAGGCTGCCGCCGCACTGAAGTAAGCTTTCAGCGCGGCGGCGAGACCTGCGGCCAGCGACCACCACAACAGGGCGGATCGCCAGCTTTGCCACCGCTCAACCACCGGACTTGCTCCGGCGCATCCTGCACATGAGTTGCAGGCCAAGCAGCAGCGCGCACCATGCGACCAAGGCCGGTGATTCGGGCTCGGGCGCGGGCGTCAGGGTGCCAACTGCTGCGTCCGTGACACCAGCAGGCAGTGGCAAAGGCTGAGTGACATCGGTCGCCGGGCCGTCTCCGGTAGGCAACTGCTCATCGACACCGACAAACGAGGTGGCGCTGGTCAGCAGCGAGTACTTGAGACCGAGGGCCCGGATCTCCTCGCGGGAATCGGTCGCTGCGTTTGGAAACACATACAGCCGCTCCAGGCGTTTTCGGGCCCACAGGATCGGCAGGCTGCGGTCCCGTTGCGTACCATCGACCTCGAAAATCCATTGCTGCTTGCCGGTCCCGGAGACACCGGTCAGTTGCACCGCTCCATTCCACTTTGCGTTCCTGTATTTGCCGAGCACGAGTACCGGCCGGTCGGCCAGCAGGTCCGGCTGCGTGCGGGGCTCGACGTCATAGATCTCCATGTTCCTGCCGGTGACACTGATATCAGTCAGCACGGGCGCCGAGACGTACTTGCGGAAGCGCTCTGCTTCGCGCACGGCATCTGCTGCGTCAGTCACGACAAAGGATTCTGCTCTGCCTACCTTCGCAAGACCTTCGATCAGGAAGCGGTTGACCGTGCGGCCAATGCCGAACACGTAGAGATTGCTATTGCCAAGGTTGTCATCGACCAGCCTGAAGGCCGCGTCTTCCGCAGAAATGTAGCCGTCGGTGATCAGGACCAGGCTGCGAGATACGCCCTCCATCACTGGCATCGCAAGCGCCCGCTGCATGGCCGGAAGCAATTCTGTCCCGCCGCTCCCGACAATCCTGCCAAGCATGTCTTCGGCGAGCCGGATGTTCTCCGGCGTGACGGGCAACGACTCCGGCGCCAGTACCGAGGAGCCACCGGAGAAGAAGAGAATGTTGAACCGGTCCTCGGGTCTCAAGTTGGTGAGCAGCCTGCGAATCAGCGATCGCGCTGTATCGAGCGGGAACCCCGACATCGAACCAGAGACATCAATCACGAACATGTAGTCTCGCGGCGGGATCTCCGCATCAGTGATCCGCTGCGGGGGTTCGGCCTGCAGCATGAAATAGTTCTCGCCGCCCATGCGAAACCGCGTCAGTCCGGAGACGATGGCATCACCCTGCAGGCGATACTCCAGAGTGAAATCGCGATTGCCTGCGGTGTTACGTGGTTCATCGAGACCAATGCTGACGCTCTTACCAGCTCGCCATGTCGCAAAGATCCTGTGCGAACGGGATTTGATGTCGTGGACGACGAGAGGCGATTCCATGTCGACTTTGATATCGAACGTCGCAGGGCCCGACTGACCGGCATGCAGGTACGGATTGGCGATCCAGTTCGCATCCAGGCTTGAACGCACCGCGTCGCCACCGTAGCGAGGGCCGACGACCCCCGGATATACGAATTCGTAGACGCCGCCGGTTGGCGTCAGGAACTCGGTGTACTCAAGCTCGACCTCCACGTCTTCGCCTACGCCGATGTTCGCGACATCCATGGAAAAGACGTTGGGACGCTTCTGCGCGAGGAGCGAGGCCACCTGCCCGGCCGACTTGGCTGCCGCAAATATTTTTCGAGCCTCTTCCTTCTCGCGAATCTGCGCTGTGATCCTGCGGTTGCCGATCTTCATCACCATGCCGTTGACCGCGGCATGGGTGGAACCCGGAAAGACATATTTCGCATTGAGAGGGACGGTGCCCTCGTTGCGATACAGCTGCTTCACACGGACACTGGCGATGACGCCGTTGAGCGTGGCCGTGACCCGCGTTTCCTTCATCGGAAAGTGGTCGACACCGGAATCGTCATTGACATGGAAATAGGGCGCTTTGGCTGACTCGGGCTCCACGCCCGAAGCCTTGACATCGAATCCCAACGCCAGAAAGCCGAGCAGAACAAGCGCCGGAATCAGCCAGCGCGGCTTTTGCAACGTGACACGCATTTGAGTTCTCCAGACTTGAGCGACGGTGTCACTGTCGCCCCGCAACATGGAGAGAGCATGGAGCTCCCGTGGAGAACTGATGGAATCGGAATGGAGACGGCGGTCTGGTTAAAGCGGCGGGCGCCAGGGAACGTACAGGCGGGCGCGGGTTCCCCGTTCCGGAAACTCGACCTGGATCCAGCCGCCGTGCAGATGGGCCACTTCGTGCACGAAATTCAGCCCGAGACCGGTGGACTTGCGACCATTGACGGGTCGTGGCAGGGAATAGAACCGGTCAAAGATTCGCTCGCGCGCGTATTCCGGAATGCCGGGCCCTTCATCCTGCACGCTGAGGACGACGCCCCCCTCCTCCGCAGTGGCAGACAACACTATGGTTGATCCGCGTGGCGCAAAGTCCAACGCATTCCGCAGCAGATTGTCGATCGCTTGCCGCAGCAACAGCGGGTCGCCTTTGACCAGATCCCGACCTTCGTAGTGTTCGGTGATGGTGACCCCGCGGACATCGGCGACGGCCTTTGCTGACCCGGCCACTTCACGCGCCACTGCATGCAGCGAAACAGGCTCGATATGAGCCAAGACGGTTAGCCCGCTCGAGGGACGCGAGTTCAAGCAGGCGGTCGGCAAATTTGGCCAGGCGGTCCACCTCACGTTCGATCGCCTGGGTAAACAGCAGCCGGTTCTCCGGCGAAATATCTCCTGCCAGCAACTCGGCGCTCGCGCGGATGGCGGTCAGCGGACTCTTCACTTCATGGGTGAGCGACTGCACATAGGATTCGACGTACTCCTTGTCGACCAGCGCGTTGTGCATCTTCTCGATAGCCTCGCCGACCTGACCGATTTCGTTGTCGCCCATGTCCGGCAGTTGCACCGCCCTGCCCTCGCTCATGTCGTTGGCATAGTCGACGAGGGATTGCAGCGGCCTCGAGACCCACGCGTACAACAGCAACGCCAGCACGATGGCGATCCCCGATGCTGCCAGCACCGCGGTGAACAACTTGGCTTGGGCTGATTCGATGAAGCGTTCCATATTCGTGTTGGGCTTGCCGAGACTCACGATCCCGACGAAATCGCCATTGACGCGAATGGGAGCTGCCACGTAGGCAACGGACACGCTTACGGGCCTGCCGTTCGCGTCTGGCACCAGTTCTTCCGTCGTCCGGGCGCCATACCGACCACGGAGCGTCGTCGAGATATCGCGCCAGCCCGAATAGTCGTCGCCCAGTGTCGAACCCGGCCTTGAATCGAAGATCAGCCTGCCTGTGACGTCAGTAACATAGACCCGGATATCCGCGCTGGTCTTGACCACCGAATAGATTGGCGCCCGGAAAGACTGTGCCGAGAGTCTGCGCATCGCCGCGTCCAGTTCCGCGAATCGTTCCTCGGCTGGAAGTTGCCAGTTCGCCGCCAGCTGTTCCGCGAGCAATCGCGACGTGTCGACCATCACCTCTTCGGATGATTCGCCGTAACGGAAGCGCAGGTCGCCGGTGACCCAGTACGCCAGCAGCCCGAACCCGGCGATGACTGACGCCACGAACACGAAGAAGATCTTCGCGCGGATGCTCACGCGGCATCCAGCGAATAACCCATCCCGCGATGGGTGCGGATGGGATCGACGCTGTCATTCGCCTCGCGGAGCTTCGCCCGCACGCTCTTGATGTGGCTGTCTACCGTCCGGTCGAGCCGGTGATCCGGAGCCTCCCATGCCTGGTCGAGCAGCTGTGCGCGCGTGAAAACCCTGCCCGGATACTTGAGCAGCACCTCAAGCAGCTGATACTCGTGTAGCGTGAGATCGAGCGGCTTGCCATAGAAGCTGATAAGTCGGCGGGCCCGGTCGTGCTTGAATGCACCGATTGCGAGCGGTATGGATTCCGGCACACCCATCGGCTGGACCGAGCGGTTCGCACCTGCGCTGGTACCACGTCGGACCACCATGCGAACGCGAGCCATGAGTTCGCGCAAACTGAAAGGTTTGACGACATAGTCGTCTGCGCCCATCTCCAGCCCGACGACGCGATCGATCTCTTCCTTGCGCGCCGTCAGGAACACGACGGGCACGGCAGACAGCCCGCGGATCTGACGGAAGAAGTCGAATCCATTGCCGTCCGGCAGACCGATGTCGAGCAGGATGAGGGCGGGTTGTTCGTGGCTCAGTGCATCAAGGCAGGCCGTCCCTGTGGCGAAGTGCTGACTGCGAAAGCCCTCCGACTGCAGCGCAAAGCACACGGCATTGGCAATGGCCGGCTCGTCCTCGACCATGTAGATCAAAGAGTTTGCGGAAGTCACGGCCATGCCGCCATCTTGCGTCGCCGGGAGCGCCGCTCTGGATAACAGATGAGAGCGATTGCGTGGCTCACTACCATGTCGCAAGTCTACCGGACCGGCCGCTCCATGAATGCGAGCGGTCCGGTGATTTTGCCGGCGGTGCGTCAGCGTTGCCGGAGAGCGGTTACGCCTCTTGCGTGAATTCGATTCCCGCGTGCTGCTGCAACCGATCCAGGAGGCGACGCTGGAGCGCCGCCGCCGGGGTCCAGATGCCGCCGGATACGTCGGGCGCGTTGATCAGAGAAATGGCGGTCTCGGCAATCATCTTCGATGTCGAGCCGTAGCCGGGGTCCTGGTTGCTCTTGACTGAGACCCGCACCTTCTGGCCGTCCCGCGCGATACCGATGAACAGTACATCGAAGGAACCCGCCTCACGCTGTTCCCTTGTTGGTCCTTCACCCGGCTTTGGACCACCGGTTGACCCGAAGTCGGGAAGCGGCGCGGGCCCGCCAGGTCCCAGGACAGTCATCTCGTCATAAACGAAGTCGCGCCCGTAAGGGTGACCCATGAGCAGGTTCGAGCGGTGGACGGCCTTGGTGTCGATGGCCGCCATCATGAAAGGCGCGACTTCACCTGCGTCGGGGTCGGTTTCAGGCACCATTGCCGGCGGTTGCGGCGGGCCTTCGAAGCCGGGCGTCAGGCCGAAGGGATTCATCATCACCGCCATCGCGGACGGGTCTTTCTGCAGGGCGTCCATGGTGGCCTTGCCGCTGGCCAGCGATCCACCTGAAGGCCCACCCACGAACGCGCGGATGCGCCCCTTCACGCGCGGAACCGGCGCGCCCAACACCTTGCGCGCAACATCCTGGCAGAACCAGACGCCGAGCTCGGAGGGGATTGAATCGAAACCGCAGGAGAACAGAATCCGCGCACCACTCGCCTTCGCCTGCGCCTCGTGCGCATCGATCATGCGTCGCATCCAGTTGGGCTCCCCACAGAGGTCGAGGTAGTCCGTTCCCGATTCCGCGCACGCAGCCACCAGGTCGGACCCATAGTACTGGTAGGGCCCAACGGTGGTCAGTACGGCCCTGGCTCGGCGCACCATGTCCCGCACCGAAGCCGGATCGGCGGCATCGGCGACCAGCAGGGGCACATTCGCGGGTGCCCCGATCTCGTCACGTGCCTGCGCGAGCTTCGCGGCCGAGCGGCCGGCCATGGCCCATTTGAGTTCGCCGCCAACGCCATAGTGCTTCGCCAGGTGCTCCGCCACGAGCCGTCCCGTGTAGCCGCTCGCACCATAGACGACAATGTCGAATTCCGCTGTTGATTTCATGCGCTTCACTTCCCCGGAAAAATAAGTACGCCTTCGCGCAGAAATCAGTCTGGCACAACTGGCAACGTTCCGTGAACCATTCTGTACGGTTTCCATGCTCTTCTCTGCTGCGCTTATGCCTGCTTGCGAACAGGCAACTTCCAGCCCGGCCGCACGTGGTGGCAGGTATAGCCGTTCGGATTCCTTTCCAGATAGTCCTGATGCTCCGGCTCGGCCTCCCAGAAGTCACTCGCTGCAGCGACCTCGGTAACTACTTTTCCGGGCCACAACCCTGAAGCATTAACGTCGGCGATCGTATCCTCGGCAATCCGCCTTTGTTCATCGCTCGTGTAGAAGATCGCCGATCGATAGCTCGTGCCGATGTCATTTCCCTGGCGGTTCCGGGTAGTCGGATCGTGGATCTGGAAATAGAACTCAAGCAGCTGCCTGAAGCTGATCCGTGCAGGATCGAAAATGATCTCGATCGCTTCGGCATGCGTGCCATGATTGCGGTACGTCGCGTTGCTCACGTTACCGCCCGAATAACCGACCCGCGTCGACAACACACCGTCGCAACGTCGAACCAGGTCCTGCATACCCCAGAAGCAGCCACCCGCCAGAACCGCTCGTTGCGTAGTCATTCAATTTTCCTCCAGCCGCTCTCTTCACCTGCCGTGGCCCAGATAGTGGGGGCTCCGGTCTTCAGCTACAACTGCCGCTTGCGGATTTCTTTCAACAACCGGAGTTGAGCAATAGAAAATCGCGGGGAATCGGATTTCCTGGCGATCAATGGGTCAGCATCTGCGTGACGTGAGCGCTGACGTCACGAATCTGCTGGGGGCTCAGGATGCTGCGAAACATGGGCATCTGCCCGCGTCCGGCGGTAACAGTCTCCGCGATGACGCTGGCGTCGATACTGCGGAGCGATGGCCCACCCTGCCCTCCATTGCCTTCCGCTCCATGGCAAGTGCTGCAAGCTGATGCGAACAGGACCTTGCCTTTGGCGAGGTCGGGTGCTTCGGTAGGTGTTGTCGCGCTGCCAACAGGGCTCGTGGCGAAAGTCGGAACGACAGGCCCCATCGTGCCCTGTAACGAGAAGAGCCAGACGCTATCGCCCCGCTCGGAACCGGCGAACAGATTTCCGGCGGAATAGACGATTACGTATTGCTGTCCGCGATGCTCGAATATGCTGGGTGGCGCGTTGACACCTGCGCCCGTCTGAAACGCCCACAACTGTTTGCCGCTGCTGGAATCCAGCGCAGTCAACCGGCCGTCGCTGCGCCCGACGAAGACCAGTCCGCCGGCAGTCGCGGCTGAGCCGCTGTAGCAACGCTCCGGCCATTGCTGCTGCCAGGCAATCCTGTTGGTGTGCATGTCGAGCGCTGCAAATATTCCGGTCACTCCAAAAGGGATCGCGCCGAACTGCCCGCCCAGGTATCGCTCACCTTCCTTCGGTTCCTGTGCATGTCCTCCTGTAAAGACGCCAGTGCGGTCTGATGCGCACACGTAGAGATATCCTGAGCGGATGTCGTAGGAACTCGGCGGCCAGTTGGCTCCTCCCAACTGGCCCGGTTTCGCAACGACCGGCTCCGTCCAGTAGGGAGTAAAGATCCGGCCTTCGTTCACGAGCGCGAATCCTTCCGGTGCAATTGTCATGGATTGGGGAACGAAGGCGTCCCCTCGCGGATACGGTTGCGTTCTGGAGGTCGCCTGTCTTGGCTCCTGTGGCACAGGGCGCTCATCGATTCCGAGCAACGGTTTACCGCTGACCCGATCGAGCACATATACCCACCCCGTCTTGCTGGCCTGTGCAAGCGCCTGCCGCTTCACGCCTTCAATCTCGATATCAAAGAGCACGACAGGGCTCGGGGAATCGAAGTCCCACAGGTCGTGGTGGACTTGTTGAAAATGCCAGCGATATTTTCCGGTGCGGACATCGACAGCGACGATCGATGCCGAGAACAGGTTGTCGCCCGCGCGCACCGACCCGTTGAAATCGGGACCGGGATTGCCGGTGGAAAAGTAGATGAGCCCAAGCGCGGGGTCGACTGCCGGTGTCTGCCAGACAGTTCCCCCTCCCTGCTTCCACGCATCGCTGTTGGCCGGCCAGGTGTCATGCCCGAATTCTCCTGGACCTGGAATGGTATTGAAGGTCCAGACGTGCTTTCCGGTCCGCGCGTTGAACGCCTGCACACGCCCTCGCGTGCCGAACTCCGCACCGGATGCCCCCGTGATCACGAGCCCGTCAAAATAGAGCGGTGCACTCGTAATCGAGTATCCCTGCTCCCAGCGCTCGACCTGCGCAGACCACACGACGGCCCCCGATCGCTGATCGAGCGCTACAAGCTTGCCGTCGATCTGCCCGACATAGATCCTGCCTTCGCCAATGGCCACACCGCGGTTGGTCCACCCGCAACACACCACATCAATGGCTTCGTCAAGGTGGGCACGATACGTCCAGAGAATGGCGCCCGTATCGATATCGATTGCGAAAACATCATCTGCGCCAGTGGCAAGGTAGACGATTCCGTCCTGGACGACGGGCTGCGCTTCTCCCGAATACTTCGCACCCATGCCGGATCCACCGAGTCGGGCCCGCCACACGGCCTTCAATCCGGATACGTTGTCACGATTGATCTGCGTCAACGGAGAGTATCGACGGTTGAATCCATCACCGCCGTTGGTGGGCCAGCTGCCAGTCGGCAATTGTGCGATGTCCTGCCCGGAGAGCGAGCTGCCGCCACGTGCCGCCGGCTCCGGTTGCGCGCCATATACAATAGCGCCCGCGAACATCGCCAAGCCCAACCAGCCAACGCGTCGTGTCTTCCCGCAGGTCATGACTTTATCTGTGCTGTTGACGGGTGCAACGAGCGTATCAGGGCCTGTGATGCTCGTCGATACGACCAATGCAGTCACTATCGCCGCTCGGCCGTATACTGCGGGCACCAAGAATGAGGGGGATCGGCAATGCGCCCTATGAAGATTTCTGCCCTGACACTTCTGCTCAGCATGATCCTTGGCTGCGATGCGCAACAGGCTGCCGCACCGCCGGCCGGAAACACCTCCGGGGCCGACGAGAGCGCGCGTGCTGCAGCCACGGGCTCAAGCCCGACTCAGGTCGTCTTCCTGGGCACCGGTACTCCACTGCCCGACCCCGATCGTGCGGGACCCAGCACAGCCATCGTCGTCAATGGAGCCGCTTATTTATTCGACACGGGAGCCGGTGTCGTACGACGCGCGATGGCAGCTAACCGGATGGGCATCCCGGCGCTGAACTCGGTCAACCTCAAAACGGCCTTCCTGACGCATCTGCATTCCGACCATACGCTTGGATTGCCGGACCTGATTCTGACCCCCTGGGTCATGGGGCGCCAGGAGCCACTCGAACTCTATGGACCCCGCGGCATCGCCGCCATGACCGAACGGATCCAGGCGGCGTGGAGCGAAGATATCGATCGAAGGCTCAACGATCTGCAGCCCTCTCCACCGCGCGGCTATCAGGTCAACGTCCACGAAATCGAGCCAGGCGTCGTATACAAGGATGACAACGTCACCGTCACGGCCATTCCAGTCGAGCACGGACCATGGATCGCATTTGGCTATCGTATCGATACGCCTGACAGGACAATTGTGATTTCAGGCGACACTCGCCCGACACCGGCGCTCACCGACGCGTGTGACCAGTGTGACCTGCTGATTTTCGAGATCTACACCATGGGATCGACCGCACGGGTCACTCCCGAGTGGCAGGCGTACCGGCGCGCGTACCACACATCGACTGAAGAACTGGCGGCCATTGCGAAGCAGAGCCGCCCGAAGAATCTGGTGCTCTATCACCGCGCGAATCCCGGTTGCGATCAGGCCGGCACGGACTGCGGTGGTACAGGCACCGAGGCCGAAGCGCTGGCCGAGATACGAAAGCTCTACGATGGCGCCGTGGTCGAGGCCCACGATCTGGACGTGTTCTGACCGCTAAGGCCCCTGCAGAAATTCGAGATCGATCTCCGTTTCTTCCGGGACTTCGAAATTGTAGCCCTTCGTGAATCCGATGCCGCGGCCGAGAACGATCACGCTCACCCAGAGCAGAATCGACAACGCTCCCGCCACGCGGCCTGCGGGTGGTGTCGGGGCGTCCTTGTCCCAGCCTGCGACCGAGCGGAGCGTGATGAACTGGAAGACAGCCATATTGATTCCCGCACCCAGCATGGCGAGCAGCTTCCATCTGAACATCGCGTTCACGAAGTAGGTAGCGGCATTGGCAGCGAACATCAGTGCACCCGTGATGGCCGCGATGATGAATGCAGCCCAGGTCCACCGGAGGAGTTCGTCGGAAGTCCGGGTGAATGATCGGCGCGTATCGGGGAAACCGAGCAGCCGGAGGTCGACGATGAGTATCGTGCCGAACACCACGGCAAGCGCCATGACGTGAATGGACTCGATCACCGGCATGCTCTTGAGAGAACCGCGCATCCATTCGCTGACCCAGGAAGCCTGGATGAACTGGACGATACTGGCTGAGTCCACGGGTGTCCTTATCTCAGCGGCCGGCGGACAGTGACAGGGCGCCCCAGACTTCGGCGTCGTAGGCGATGGCCCGGCCCAGAAAGATGATCGCAAGCCACAGAACGACAGTCACTACGGCTGCTGATCTGGCACCGCTCGAAAACTCCGCTGCACGCTCGCCGCCAGGCCTAGCAGTCCAGACCGAACGACTGAATGCAACGGTGCTGACGACACCGCTCAGGAGCAGCGCCATCTTGAGCCAGAATGAAGTACTCGTGAACTCGCGGACCGGCTCACCGATCACGAGAATCAGGCCGGTGACGCCCATCACGACGAGGCCGCTCCACATCCACGGCGCGAACCGGTGCCAGACTTCCGCAAACGTCTCGTCCATCCGCAATCGCCCGAGCACGCGCAACGCGATCATCAGGATCGAGACGAACACCACGCCGATCATCAGAATGTGAATCGATTGCAGCAGCGGAATGATCCACCTGACGGACTGGACCGTAACGCTCAGGGACGTCGACTGCAACCAGTGCGCAAACTCGAACAACTTGTCCAGCTCCGCTCAGTTCGCCGCTTGCGACTGCGCGGCGACTTCCGTATGTCCTTCGACCGAATCGCAGTGCTTGCCCGCCGCCGGCGGTTTCTTCTCGGGACACTTGAAGATGGCGGTGGCTGCATCACGGGCGCCGGCCTGCTCGCCGCTGCGCAGCGGATGCAGCGAGACGGTGAAGATGGTGCCAGGTGGAAATGAATTGACCGAGATGCCCAAACGGGCCGATTGCGCCGCCCCGGCCATCTCGACCGCCCAGACAACCGGCTTGCCCTCTGCGTTGCGCAACACGTTCTTACGCTCTTCATTCATCGGCGCAAAGTAGATCTGCAGATGGTTCGTATCCGGATTCACCCGCGTGACGACACCCGTGAATACCTTCGTCTCCTCCATGTTGAAGATCGAGAACGAGTGATGGGCCTGTGCCGGCATGCCACTCATCATGGCAACTGCAAGTGTTGCGGCAAGCAAGCCTGCGACCCTGCCCTGAACTTTCGCTTTCAAGAATTTCCTCCAGCCCCCGCGCGGGGAATTTCGTACATCGTTACCGTCGAGCCCGGCTGCCGCTCCGGCGGCGAGATCTACTTGAACTCGAAGTTCTGCTCCGACTCCGGCCTCTCCATGCCCTGTTCAAAATTCTCTTCCCAGAGCTTTGCCCAGGGACGACCGTAGAGGTCGGGCACGCGATACTCCACCACGTCGCCAGGGGACGTCGGCGTAGCGATTCCCTTTACGGGGAAGATCGTCTGCTGGCATTCGATGAAGACATACGGATCGCCCGTCTCGAAACCACTGATTTTCTGCAACTGGCGGATGATCCTGACCGGCTCGACCAGCGCCTCGGGGTCGTAGAAGATCGCTTCGTGATTGAGTCCGACGAACTTGCCGTCCTTGTCGCGGTTCGGCGTGTAGATCTCGATCGTCTGCATCTTGTTCGAGTATTCAAAGGCGCCGTGCACCTTCCATCCCTGGATGTTGGACGTCCAGGTGATCAGTGCATCCTTGTCCCAGAAACCGATCGTCTCGCCATACCAGCGCGGCACGTCGGCACCCAGACGCGGCACCGCGCCCTCCAGGTTGAACTCTCGCCCGACGTGTATGTTGGTGACGAAGTTGCGCGCCACCCCCGCCATGATCTGCACGAGCGACGGTGTGACGATGATCTGGTGTTCCCACACGGCGAACTCATGCCAGCGCCGCATGAAGCCTTCGGGCCAGCAGTACTGGGATGGCCACTGCGGCGCGTTGGTGTTTGCCGCATGGTAGGCCTCCTGCACCATCCGGGTCTGGTACTCCGGAGTGAGCAGCGACAGGATGGTCGGAAACTGGTTGTGCCGCATGCGATACCAGTACGCATTTCCTGGTGTTCGCCCGGGATGCATATATCGCCCGGACCACTCGCCCGGTACCGTCGCATACGTATGCTGGGTGGGACCGCCTCTCTTGCGCGTCTCGGCGAGCAGCGCCTCGTAGTGAGCCTGGGCCGTCTTGAACCCGTAAGGACTCACGATGGCCTTGCGCGGATAGTCCCGATCGCAGAGCCCCCAGGCCGCAGACCCCGGTGGCTTGTCGCCAATGGTCAAACCACCGCCGGCCCCACGCAGCTCCTCGATGGCGACCGGGCTGTTGCAACGGAAATAACGCTTATCGGTCCAGAGCGCGCGGTCCTTGTAGAAGTCTTTGGATGTAAAGAGGTCGATCGCCAACGGTTCGATTCCGGGGGGTGCCCCGCCGTTCTGAGCCGAACCAATGAAATTTGCGGGATCGCGACGGAAACCGGTCGGCCCCTGGGTAAAGGGAATGGTCGCGCCAGTAGGTTCGTATCCCCTCAGATCAGCGGCAAGCGGCGCGCCCCGGCCCACGCTCTTGAAGCCCACGTCCGCTACTTGCTGCGCCGCGGCAGACACGCTTACCAAGGCTGCGGCTGCGAATCCAAATGCCTTCCAAACCCGGTTATTCAACTGATGTCCCCCATCTGCCTTCTGTTAATGGTCCGCCCGTCTTTCAGGAAGCATTCTCACGCCCATCCCAAGGCATTGAAATAATAAACGCCCGATTACAAAAACACCACCTTGCAGAGCGGGCGGAAGCCTGGAACCGAAGCCCGAGTATGTGGGCCCGAGGGCGCTTATTATTCGTCTGAACCAGCCTGCGCAGGTCGCAGACAAAGGAATCCAGACACATCATGAACAACAATCTACTGTTGCTTGCCCTGACGATGTTGACCCCTGGCTTCCTGTTTGCTCAAGGCGCTGCACCCACTGATCGACAGAAGCAGGAGCTCCATGCGCTGATCGATGCCTATTCCGAGGCAAGGGCAAAGCAGGATACGGCTCTGCTGGAAAATATTCTGACCACCGATGTCGACCAACTGGTCTCTTCCGGTGAATGGAGAAGGGGCAAGGCGGAATCGATGACGGGTATGTCTGGTAGTTCGGTAAACAACCCGGGTACACGAACCCTGACAGTCGAGAGCGTCCGGCTCGTGAACCCGGAATGCGCCATCGTGGATGCGCGCTACGACATACGCAATCCCGAAGGCGTCACCAGACACATGTGGAGCACTTTCATTGCGGTGCATACGGGCGACAGGTGGAAGATTGCCGCCATCCGGAACATGCTTCCAACCCGTCAGTAGTACTTGCTCTGTACCGGGCAGCCCGGGTGGTAAGTGCCTTTGGCGGCCAGGTCAGCGCAGTGTTGCCGGGCACGCTCGGTGCCCCCTTTCAACAGTTCTTCGGCTTGTGCGTGGGTCAGCGTGGCAGCGCCATCGACAAGGCCGACTGCGTGCACAGGGGAAATCCGTTCCACGTCCAGCTTGAACTTCGCGAGGATGTCGCGGAAGCCATCCGGCCAGTGTTGCCAGTCGAAGGCGGCCGTAACGAGATCCCCCTCCATCATCAGCTTTTCCGCCGGAACGTATGCAGCGAGCGCATCGGCCATGTGGCCGTTGTTCTGCGCCCAGTAGATGTCGACCGTCTGCGTCTCGTCCGACAGGCGCAGGTGATCGTCGACCGCAATGAACTTCAGCGCCTTCGGCGACCGCGCCAGATCGTCCGGATAGTCGGGCGCCTTGTGCGCAACCATTTCGCGGAACTGCGATTCGCTGCCCTTGCGCTGGATGACGGTCAGGCCTTCGGCCACGGCCTGCCGCAGCCCGGCGGTATGGTCGAAGTGGTTGTGGCTGGCGATGATCTGCGTGACCGGCTTGCCGGGCGCGAGCGTACGCGCGTGCGCGATGACCGCTTTCATTACCGCCACGTTGACGCCGCCTTCATACAGCGTGATGTGGTCCTTGAACTCGATGACCGTCGTGCCGCCCTGGTCGACGCGCCAGAGGCCCTTGCCGATCGGCTTGGACGTAATGGTCGGGACCGCGTACGACGGCGGCTCCGGAAGCGCGCGCACCGTTGCGGGCGCAGCGAGGTCCGGAAGGGTCGCGTTGATCTTGTAGCCATCCACGTACAACTTGAAATAGTCGACGTTGCGGTAGCTGAGTCGCGTCGTGTAGGCGAGCGGGAGCTTGAGCCCGCTGCCGCCGGTCGCGTCCGACCAGCCGGTGTACGTCGTCGTGAAGTTCATCTGCCCGGTGTTGGTATGCCGCGTCGACCAGCGAACCCACTTCGGCAGTCCGTCCTGCGCGAAGCCGGCGCTTATCTTGTCCCCATACTTCAGCGTGAGGTCGACGACAGTGTCGTTGCCTTCGCGGCGGCCGACCATCTTCGTGGCAGGATCCATCATCGTGCGCACCAGTACGATCGGATTCGTCATCATGAGCATGCGGCGGACATGCACGCCATCGACCTGCAGCGGGTTGTCACTCATGGCGGCAACGCGAACGGTGTTGGTGCCATTGATGTCGTAGGCGAAGTCACCGTCCAGCACCTGGTTCACCAGGGCCCAGCTATGCCCGAACGGACCCAGGAACGGAAACAGCATGTTGCGCCGCTCGACCAGCTGGAAGCGATCGTGCTCGAGGTCATACACCCGCTGCAGCTCGTTGGCCGCGATGTACTTTTCCGGCGCATCCGGTTCGCCGGTGATGCGTCCGCCGCCAAACATGTAGGCGTACTGGCCGTAGCCGGCAAGCGAGATGTTGCGGACAGTCTTCAGTCGCTCGGCTCCACCCAGTGCTTCGGCGGCTGCCGCGACCACGGTTGCTGGCGAGGATGCCGGCGTGGCGGCGAGCGCCGCGATCGAGAGCAGGGAAGCAACCAGGCCAGTCAGTATTCGGGACAGCACGGGTTCACCTTGGGGGTCTTGAGCGTCGAGTTGATTTGCGCGGCCTCGCAGCTTCACGAAAGGACGCATCCCATGTCAAACCCTTACGAGGGGCAGGCAAGAATCGTCGCGCATACAGGCTAGTCGGGCGCGATCGATGCGGTACGGTCGATGGCTGGTGTGGCGCAAACGGACTTTCCCCGTTCGGACGCCGCATTAAACTTGTTACAGTTGCCGTCCACGTCACGCGGAAAGTGAGAGAAGCAAATGCCGTTCATAGACGATAGGTGCCTGACAAGTCTGGTCACCGGCGGACGTGCCGCGCTTGTCACGTTCGCCTGTGGCTTGCTTGGCTTGAGCGGACACGCTGCACTTGCAGCAGACGCCTCCAAAGCCGGACTGCGTGGTATGACATGGGATTCGATCAGGCAGCTGCCTGACTTCGGCCGTGGCATGTGGACACCCGGCCCGCCGCCCATTGCGACGGTCCCGGCAGCCGCCGTCCAACCCGGAGCTGCGCAGCCGGCAGGGCAACCGCCAGCGGGCGCAGGTGGATTTGGCGGGTTTGGCGCCAACGTGCCGTTCAATGCCAAGTACAGGGCAATGGATGAAGCACGCATGGTAAGAGTCCGCGGTCAGGGCCCGGGAGGCGTGGACGATATTCCGCTCAGCAACAGCGGCTTTTGCATTCCGAGCGGGGTGCCGGGGAACATGATGCTGGTCTCGCATGAATACATGTTCAAGCCGGGAAGCATCCTCATGCTGCTGGAGAATTCGGAAATCCGCCGGATCTGGACCGACGGGCGCGGACATCCATCGGAAGACGAGTCCAACCCCAGTTTCCAGGGACACTCCATCGGACACTGGGAAGGCGACACGCTGGTCGTGGAAACGGCGCAGATCTATCCAGAGGCCGAGTTGTACTTTGGCATGACCGTCACCGACAAGACGGTCATCAAGGAGCGTATCAGCCTCACGGACAAGGACACGCTGCGCATCGACACGGTGGTCGAGGACACTGAACTGTTCACGAAGCCCTGGACCTACACCCGCTATTACCACCGGGAAGATCGGGAACCCGTCCCGTACGAGAGCTGCACGCTCGCCGATCGGGTGCAGAAAGCCGGTGACAAACTGATCGGCATCGACTTCAACCTGAACAAAGGGCAACCGGGAGACAAGAAGTGAGATCGATCAGGTCAATTCTGTCCGTTGCCGGACTCCTTGCCGCCTTGATCTGTGCCATTGCGGTCCCTGCATTCGCACATCATTCCTTCGGCCGCTACGACATGGAGAAAACCTCCGAAATCCAGGGTTCGGTTGCCAAGTTCGAATGGTCCAATCCTCACAGCTGGCTGTTTGTGGACGTCGTCTCTGCAAACGGTGCGACTGTCACCTACGGATTCGAGATGCAGAGCGTAGGTGAATTGCTCCGCAGAGGCTGGAAGAAGACTTCCGTGAAGCCCGGCGACCAGGTCAAGGTCAAGTTCCGTCCTCTGCGGGACGGCACGCCCGCCGGCCTGCTGATGAGCGCCGACAAGGACGGCTCGACAATCGGCGGCAGCGTCGCCGGTTCCGGAGCACCCCCGGCCCAATAGCGGGCGCTGGCGAGGCGATGCCAGCCGCCCTACTTGTTCAGTTCGTGTTGCTGCGTCAGGGCCGTAGTGACTTCAGGCGCAATGCTGCGCAGGTGCAAATCGCGTTGCGGGAAGGGTATTTGTATACCCGCCGCGGAAATGGCGTCGTGTATGCGCATTGTCAGATCGCTGCGAATATTGACCCACTCGTCGAAATTGTCGGTCCAGGCGCGAACCGTAAAATTGAGTGAGCTTTCGCCGAAGCCGACAAACAATGCAGCTGGCAGTGGGTGGGCAATGATACCGGGTGTGGTCCCGGTAACCTGCAGGAGCAGGTCGAGTACCTGCCTTGGTTGCGTACCGTAGGCAACTCCCACATTGACTTCGATGCGGCGATTCATGTCGCTCAATGTCCAGTTGATCAGCTTTTCGGACAACAGCGTGCCATTGGGCACCACTACATCGGCACCTTCAAATGTGGCAAGCGTCGTGGCGCGCATGCCAATCTCGCGAACCCTGCCGGAGGTGCCACCGACTTCGATGACATCGCCAGGGTAGACGGGCCGCTCGAACATCAGGACCAGTCCCGATACGAAGTTCTGCACGATGTTTTGCAGACCGAGCCCGATACCGACACTCAGTGCGCCGAGGACAATCGCCAGTCGACCAATTTCAAAGCCGGCAGCAGCCAGTGCCATGAACAGTCCGATCAGCAAGAGAGCGTAGTAAGTAAGCGAGGAAATGCTGCTTGCGGCCCCGCGCGGCAGTGACATACCGGTCAACACCTCATCCCGGAGCAAAACGCGAACGCTCTTCGCGATCCAGAATGCAAGGTAGACCGACAATGCAAATGTCAGCACGCCACCCAGCGAGACCGACAGCTCGCCGACCCCGAGTCGATAGGTCAGCGTCGCGTGCGTCATTCGATAGAGGGGGCGTGACAATCGGAACTGATCCAGCGTGATCAAGATCCAGCCCGCAGCCGCCCCGAAGGTCAGCAGGCGAGTTACACCCCTCAGAATGGCCGCACCATGCTCGGCGATCAAGTGTATGCGCGCGATGGCAGGACGCGCGAGCAGCAGATACAGCATTGACGCCAGCACGTTGACGCCCGCATACAGCACCAGCCCCACATATCCGCTGAATAACACCGCATCGGTCAGCATTTCGGCCAGCGACACATTGCCGAACACGACGGCGACACCCGATATCGCCATCAGCATTACGGCCAGCCAGCTGGCCACGCGCAGAATTCTGACGGCAAGCACGGCGCCGCCGGCGTGGCCACCGTCCGCCCTCCCATGAGGTCGCGAGCGCAACAGCCGCCAGACCAGGAAGGACAGCGTCAGCATCGTCAGGAACAGCAGATAGCAGCGGTGATAAAACGAATTCGCGAGGAAAAAGATGTCCAGGCGATTCGCCAGGTACAAGGCGGATACCACATACGGCCAGGAGCCCAGGACTTGATAGACGCGATGCGGCAACAGTCGCAGCACCGGGATCAACGTGGCGAACAGCGCAATATGAATGAGAGAGATCGGCGCTCTTGCTGCTATGACCAGGACGCCGCTCGCGACCAGCAACAACCAGGAAGCAAAAGGTCGCCGCAATACCCTGAGCGATGCCTCGATCTCGGTATTGTCTGAAGCCTGCTTGCGACTACGCAGCCAGAGCCACAACAACGCCGGCAACAGCACCGCTGCAAATACATAATAGAGCCGCCTGGCAACTTCATGCGCGGCGCTGTACTGAGCCATGAACTCGCTTTCGAGCTGCGACCCGGCGCGCAACGCTTCGAGCACACTGTCGCTGCTTTCCTGACCCGTCGAGTCCCAGAGCGGCGGAGCATCGACTCGCGCGAGCCGTCTGTCATTGAAGGCAATCGCCTCGACTACTGCTTTTCGACCGGATTGCACCCGATCTTCCAGGGCGTAGCCACGCTGACTCAGTTGAATCTGTTTGTTAAGCGGATCTGAAAGCGCCTGTCCGGCCTGGTCAAGAAGCGCCTGCGCGGCGGCGATTCGTTCGCCAAGCGCAGCTGTTGCCGTGTCGATGGCCATTGCGTCGCGCGTGGCTTTCCAATTGGCCGCGCGCCGGCTCAAGTCGCTCGCATCTTCAAGATATCGAACGCTGGCGCCACGCAGCCTGTTTCGCCACGCGTCGACTTGTCCCCGCAGGAATTGCCAATGCCGATCCAGACTTTCAAGAAGATTGATCGGCAACAGATCGAGCTCGGCTTTCTGATAGCGCTGTCCGAGTTCGCGCACCGAATTGCTGAGCGACTCGAGCTCCGGCTCAAGGGCATCCGCCGGATTGGGCGCCGCCGCGCGCTGCAACACTTCTTCGGCAAATCGCTCGTCGATTTCCGCACGCGCAGGAATGTCCGCCGCCGCGATGACTTCCGGTCCGGCAGTTGCACTAGCGCCGGGCGCTTCCTGTGCAAGCGCTACATGCATACCAACAAGCAATAGCATGCACGACAGACTCAATCGTCCAGGAATTCGCTGACTCATTGACTGCTGCCGATTGAATCCGTGCCGCTGAAGGGATGGCATTGTCGCATTGCCGAAGATCGGGCGCACCCCTGCTCTGATAGCGAGATGACCAGCCGGGCGTCAACATGATACAACGCCTCACAGTCACGTCCTTTGGGAGTCCGATGGCCGATCGCCGCACATTTCTGCAGATGATGGCCGCGGCCGGCGCTGCCTCACTCGCGCCAACCGGGGCGTTCGCCCAGGATCGCGTCGTCAAGCTGCGCACCAGGGGTGGCGTCATCGATGTCCACCACCATTTTGCAGCGCCCGGAGGAATCGTTGCAGGCGGGCGGGCGTGGAATGCCGACCTGGCCCTCACGCAGATGGACAAATTCGGCATCGCCGTATCCATCTTGTCGATGACCCAGAACGGCGACCTGCTTTACGACGGAACCGAGAAGGGACGGACGGCGGTGCGGCGCGGCAACGAGCATGGAGCGATGCTGATGCAACAGCACCCGACGAAGTTCGGCCTGATGGGAGGCATTCCGCTGCCGGATCTCGAAGGCTCTCTCAAGGAAATCGAGTACGCGTACGACACCCTGAAAGTCGACGCGATCGGCATCTACACCAACGACAACAAGGGGCGTTGGCCCGGCGATTCCTACTTCGAACCGATGTGGCAGGAGCTCAACCGGCGCAATGCCATTGTGTATGTGCATCCACTCGCCCCCACCTGTTGCCGGGACCTCAAGTACGGGGCTGCGGCGAACATGTTGGAATACGATTTCGATGTCACCCGCGCGGTTGCGAGCATCGTCACCAACGGGGTGATGTTCCGGTACCCGAACATCCGCTTCATCACCGTGCATTCAGGGGGAACGGTTCCCATGCTCGCCGGCCGCATGAAAGATCGCGTGCCGCAGGACGCAGAGAAGTACCTGCCGAATGGGCTGTATGCAGAGCTGCGCAAGTGGTACTACGACATTGCACACGCAAGTTTCCCCTGGCCAATGGCCGCCATGCGCGCCTTCATGCCCGACTCGCAGGTACTCTTTGGAACCGACTACCCGGCGCAGCCCATCGAGTCGACCGTCAACGAGCTGCCGGATCTGCACCTTCCGCAGCGCTTTGAACGAATGATGCTGCGCGAGAATGCGGAACGGCTGTTCCCGCGCTTCAAGGTTTAGCAGATCCTTGACGGGTGATGAAGTTGAGGGTCGGCCCGCTGAGCGACTCATCTCCCGTGTTGATTGCAAAGACCTGCGTAGAATGATTGTGGTACTCACATCGCATCGGGAGCCGGGCATGATCTTCGAATCATTGAACAAGCCGGTGCTGATCACGCTTTGGCTGATCTCCACGAGCGCAGCGTCCGCCACGCTTCCGCCTCCACTGCAGGGGCCGCCGCCGTTCGACCGCGCCGCCATGGAAGCGGACATCGCGGACTACAACAAGAAGCCCGACATGCACGGCACCGGCGCATATCCCGCGCTGAAGGAAGCGGATCCAACACTTCCGGATCATGTCATCTACCGGCCAGCGGACCTGTCGAAGCTGGGTAACCAGAAGCTCGGCGTCGTCGCGTGGGGCAACGGCAGCTGCGCCGCCGACGGTGCCGGTAGCCGGTTTCATCTCGCGGAGCTCGCCTCGCACGGTTATCTCGCCATCGCCAGCGGCCGCATTCTCAGCGGTCCGGGTGCAGCGCCACAACCTGCAGCGGCGCCCGCGCCCGCCGGGAGCGCCGGAGGCATCCCGCCCGCGCGGACCAGGGCCACGAGCCTCACCGAAGCGATCGACTGGGCGCTGCGCGAAAACACACGCAAGGACAGTCGTTACTACGGCAGGATCGATCCGGCGCAGATCGCCGTTTCCGGCTGGAGTTGCGGTGGCGTGCAGGCGCTTGACGTGGCCTCCGACCCGCGTGTGGCGACCGTCGTCATCCACAACAGCGGCTTGTTCGAACGCGGCAAATCGATAGTGGCGGAAATGGACATCGGCAAGGAGGCGTTGCAGAAGCTGCATACGCCGGTGATCTATATCGTCGGCGGCCCGACAGACATTGCCTACCCCCAGGCAATCGACGACTTCGCGCGTATCAACACTGTTCCCGTGTTCATCGCCAGCACCAACAAGGGCCATGGCGGCACGTTCATCGAAGACAATGGCGGTAGCGCCGCCTCGGTGGCGGTGAGCTGGCTGAACTGGCAGTTGCGCGGTGACAAGCAGGCCGCGAAGCGCTTCGTCGGCAAGGACTGCGGCCTGTGCACCGATGCCAGCTGGAGCGTAGACAGCAAGAAGATCAACTGAACCCGGCTGTCAAGCGCAACGTTCCGCTGCTTACTTGGTGGCAATCACCATCGAGTCCCCTCCTGTCAAAGGTACGACTGACGTTTTCCGGAATCCTGTTGCCTTCATCCAGCCTCTGCAATCAGCGGCGGTGTAGCCGAAGCCGCCGTTCGTCTCAATGAGCATGTTGAGACTCATCAGCAGTCCGGCGACATTGTGGCTCCGCGTATCATCGATCATCGCATCGTAGACGATCAGGGCGCCGCGCTTTGGCAGCGCTGCATAGGCCTTCTGCAACAACAGATGCTTTTCCTGCAGGTTCCAGTCGTGAAGGATGTGCCCCATGATCAGGACGTCAGCTTGGGGCAGCGCATCGCGGAAGAAATTGCCGGCGTGGAATGTCAGTCGCTTCTCAAGCCCGAAGGAACGCACGTAGTCTTCGTTGATGGGCTGAACCGGCGGCAGATCGAAAGTGGCGCCCTTCAGGTGCTTGTGGGCCAAGGCCACCTGCACCGGCACGCAACCCTGTGCACCGCCCACGTCGACGAAGGTCTGGTAGGCCTTCCAGGGAAACCTGGCAGCAATGACACGCGCGGCATCCGTGCTGACGCCGGTCATCGCGGAGAGAAAGACGCGCAGCCGCTCGGGGTCCGAATAGAGCTTGGCGAACATATCGCCGCCGCTCTTGCCTTCATTCTGTGGCGCACCGGTGCGCAGCGCCTCGGTCAGTGAACCCCAGAACGGATACAGGCGCGCAGCCGCCATCTCGAGAATTCCGCCAACATACCCCGGCTTGGCGCGGTCTAGAAACGCATTCACATCGGCAACATTACGGTACTTGCCTGCCCTGCGCGTCAGGAGCCCGAGAGCAACGAGCGCATCGAAAAAATCGCGTGCCGAGCGTTGGTGCAGTGCGAGCCGCTCACGGAGCTGCTCTCCATCCATTGGCCCTTTGGCGAGCAGCGAGAACAAGCCGAGTTCCACGGCACTCAGGAATGTGCGGGGTCCCCAGAAACCGAGACCCAACTGTACCAGGCGCCCCGGTGAGAGCGTGGGACGTGCCTTACGGGGCCTTGATCGCCTCGACGCTGCTTTCTTGACCATGCAATCCTCCTGTGTTGATGCATTCTTACACTTCTCACGGAGCGGATGGTACCGGGCGCCTGGCCATCGGAATCCGCTTCCAGCGTAAGGCGCCCTCCGCTAGTATCGCTACCGCCCTGCTTTACCGGAGTTCGACTTGAACCGTCTAATCGCTGCCACACTCGGCCTGCTGTTTCTCGCTACTGCTCCCGCAACGCAGGCTGCCCAGACCTGGACCCAGGGCAAGCACTACATGCTCCTCCAGCCCATCCAGCGCACGACCGTACCGGCGGGAAAAGTCGAAGTTCTTGAAGTGTTTTCGTACGGGTGCATTGCCTGCAACAGTTTTCAACCGATCATCGAAAGACTGAAGACCAGCCTGCCACCGAATGCCCAGATGGCTTTCCTGCATGCGTCTTTCAATCCTTCCGAGAGTTGGCCGATGTTTCAGCGTGCCTACTTTGCCGCACAGTCTTTGGGAGTCGCAGAACGCACGCATCAGGCGATGTTCGATGCGATCTGGAAAACCGGCGAGCTCGCCGTCGTCGACAGCGCTACACGCCAATTGAAGAAGCCGCAGCCGACGCTGGAAGACGCAGCCCGCTTCTACGCACGCGTCGCAGGCGTCATGCCCGATGCGTTTCTCGCGGCAGCGAAATCGTTCAGCGTAGAGAACAGGATCCGCGCTGCAGACGCGCAAATTGCGGCGATGAAGGTTGCCGGCACGCCCACCCTGATCGTGAATGGCAAATACAAGGTGGGCATGAATTCGATCGAGAGTATCGACGAGCTGATCGACCTGATCAAATTCCTCGTCGCGAAGGAAAGTACGCCTTAAGCTTTTCCGGGAATCGAAGGCCCCTCCCGTGAAGTTCGGTTCCTTCGATAAGTCGACCCCTCCGGCGCCGGAGGGGTCGACTGTCGCCGCCAGGGTGCGATCGACTAATCGCCGCCCGCAGCGCTCCTCATCTTCGCAAGCGCATCATCAATCGTGAACGTGTTCGGCTTCTGGACCGGCGGGAATTCCTCGAATGTTTCGGCGAACTTCTGCGGCGGCCGTCTGCGCCGCATACAGGATGTAGGCGTGATGAAGGAACCAATCGTAGTAGGTGTTCGACGTGACGTCGGCGAACTCGTACGGATCGGTTCGCAGATTGAAGAGCTTCGGCAATCGCAGGCGCGTGAAGGGCTCCGCCCACACCTGCATTGTGCCGTGCGCAACGCTGCTCCATGAACACGACCTTCCAGTTGTCGTAGCGGATGGCCGAGCATGTCGCCGTCGTCGCTGAAGTAGAAGAAAAGCTTGCGCGGGCTCTCCTTCGCCTTGCCCGTCAGGTACGGCAGCAGGTTGAAGCCGTCGATGTGGTTCTTGTAGGTCCGCCCGATCGCCTTGTAGCCCTTCTTCAGCTTCTCGACGACGTCCGGCTCGCCGGCCATGGCGAGGAAGGTCGGCAACCAGTCGTGATGCTGGACGATCTCGTTCGAGACTGAGCCGGCCTTCGATCTTGCCGGGCCAGCGCACGAGCATCGGAATCGCGGAATGCGCCTTCCCAGTTGGTGTTCTTTTCGCTGCGGAACGGCGTCATGCCGCCGTCGGGCCAGCGTGTTGCGGTGCGGACCGTTGTCGGTCGAGTACATCACGAAGGTGTCGTCGGCGATGCCGAGTTCGTCGAGATAGTCGAGCATCTGCGCCGACATTCTTGTCGTGGTCGATCATCGTGTCGTGGTAGGGCGACTGCCAGCGTCCCGCCTGGCCGAGGCTCTCCTTCTTCGTATGGGTGAACAGATGCATGTGGGTGGTGTTGAGCCAGACGAAGAACGGCTTGCCCGGCCTTGTCCTGGCGCTTGATGAAGTCCTTGGCGCGCGGCGACGAATTCGTCGTCGCAGGTCTCCATGCGCTTCGTCGTGAGCGGGCCGGTGTCCTCGATCTTCTGCTTGCCGACCTTGCCCCAGCGCGGCATCACCGGTCGGGTCGTCCTTGTCGGTCGCCCAGGAATGGATGCACGCCGCGCGGCCCGAACGTCTTCGCGAAAATTCGGGAAGTCCTTCTCGGGTAGTAGTCGTCCATTTCCGGCTCTTCTTCGGCATTGAGGTGGTAGAGATTGCCGAAGAACTCATCGAACCCATGGTTGGTCGGCAGCATGTGGTTCAGGTCGCCGAGGTGGTTCTTGCCGAACTGCCCGGTCGCATAGCCCTGGTTCTTGAGCACCGCCGCGATGGTGACGAGCTTCTCCGACATGCCGATGGGCGCGCCGGAATGCCGACCTTGGAAAGGCCGGTGCGATAGACGCTCTGGCCGGTGATGAAGGACGAGCGCCCGGCCGTGCAGGACTGCTCGCCATAGGAGTCGGTGAACATCATTCCTTCCTTCGCGAGCCGGTCGATGTTCGGCGTCTGGTAGCCCATCAGCCCGTGCGTATAGCAACTGAGATTCGATTGCCCGATGTCGTCGCCCCAGATCACCAGGATGTTCGGTTGCTTGCTGCCTTTAGAGGTCTTAGCCATGTGAAACTCCTTTGGATCGCATACTGAAGAATGCTGCAGCGCCAACCGCAAACTGGATCAGAGACGTTGTCACGGCGAGCGCAAAAACGCAGGGGTGGAAACCGCCTTCGGAAGTCATGCCTTCATCCTGGAAAGCGATCATCGATGGTCAGCTCCCAAAGCCTCGTAGCCGCGCGCACACTGTTGGGGCTGGCGACATAGAGTGAACGATCAGTCTGCATGAAGAATTTGCAGGCCCGACACCAGAGCATGCAACCAATGCAATGACCATACGCGTTGAGTTATTACTATTACGGAATTCAAGATGAAATGCTACTTGATTTGCAATGAACTTGATCCGCAGGGCCGCAATTGGAGATACAGTAGTTGGGGCGATCACGACAACCAGCACACCGGACACACGACTGCCGTTCTCTTACAGTTTGATGAAATAGAAGTTGCCGCGCAGGGTTTTCCTCCGCGGTGATCCTGCTCTTTCCCGCTCTCGTGGTCGTTCCATTGGTGATCGCTGTTTCGCCGACGGTCTTCGCAGCCCAGCCGCCTTCCACGCTGCGGCAGGATGTGGAAGTCTTGCAGGCCGGCCAGATGCGGATCGACAAGGTGAAAGAGGGGCTGTACGTCGTTCGCGGTCCCTTCGTGCCCTGTGCTACCCGCGGTTGCCGGCCGAACGGACCGGACGACGGCCTGATCCACGAACCCGGCGACGTTGCAGTTCGCGTGACGCCGGAAGGACTCATCCTCGTCGACGACAAGTATCCGGAAAATCTGGTGGATGTCCTGGCGCAGGTGCGCAGCGTTTCATCGCTGCCAGTGCGCTATCTGCTGAACAGCCATCACCACGCCGATCATGTGAGCGGCAATGCGAACCTGCGCGCCCTCGGTATTGACGTGATTGGCCACCGCAACATCCGGGAAAATTTCCTCAAGCTGAAGCAGCCCGGTGAGCCCAACATCGTCTTCGCCGATGAAGCGGCCGTCTTTCTCGGCGGCGTCGAGGTGCGGATGCTGCACTACGGGCGCGGCCATACCGATGGCGACACCATCCTTTATTTTCCTGACCTCAAGACCATCCACATGGGTGATCTCGTCATCGACGGCATGCCGGTGATCGACTATCGCGCCGGCGGCAGCGCCATCGAGTTCGTCAAGACGATCGACCGTCTGCTTGAGATCGATTTCGATACGGCCATCCCCGGCCACGGACACGTGATGACCAGGGCCGAAGTGCAGGCCTATCGCGTGCGGTTCGAGACGATGAACGAGCGCTTGCGGGACCTGATCCGGCGTGGGCTGAAGAAAGACCAGCTGCAGACGCTCGATCAGGCCCGGATCCAGCTCAAGCTCGCCGAACTCGGCTGGGACAATTCCGTCAGTACGACCGCTTTCATGACCAGCATTGGCCAGTACTACGACGAAATGGCGGCAGCCTCAAGGCAACGCTAAAGCAACGAGTTCGGGAGCATCCCCCGTAGGGCTACTCACCGTCAGGGCAATGTACTGTTTGCCATCCAGCAAGTAGGTCATCGGAGTACCAATGGCCATTGCCGGGAATATCGGCGGATCCGAGTTCCTTCCCCGTCGCTTTGTCATAGGCCACCAGCCGGGGACCGCCTCGGCTGCCCCCTGCCGTCAGTGCATAGATCAGCAGCGTCTTGGTCAGCAGACGGTCCACTCATGCGTGGACGTCGCCGCCCACGGGCGGCAGGTTGAGCGGCTTCAATGCCGGAAGATTGCGGACGCGATCACCATTGCCGGTGGGGACCATCCACGCATGCTCACCGGTGTTCATGTTGATGGCGGTCATCCGGGAATACGGCGGCTTCGTGAGCGGTATGCCGCCCGGAATGGACGCAGGGCGTTCCGCCTGCACCTGCATGTACCGGAGGTTGCCTCCCAATTTCGGATCCTGTTCAATGACGCGCATCAATTGAAAAGGCATTCCTGGACGGCACATACAGCATGCCTGTTTCCGGATCGACGGCGGCACCGCTCCAGTTGCCACCGCCGGTCGATCCCGGGCCGTCAATAGTGCCAACCGTCGAGGGTGGCGTGAAAAGCGGTCCGATGCGAAACGGAGCAACCGCTTGTTTCGCCAGCTTCCGGATCTCCGGCGTGAAGTCAGCCAGGTCGTCGATCGTCACGCCCTGGTATTCGAAGGGCGCGGGTTTGGTTGGTATGGGCTGCGTACGCGCAGCGCGCTCGCCCGGTACGTCCGAGGCCGGGACGCGCGTCTCCTTGATCGGCCAGATCGGCTTGCCCGTCGCCCGGTCGAACGTGTAGACGAATCCCTGCTTCGTGATTTGTGCGAGTGCCTTGACGCGTTTGCCCTTGCACGGTAATGTCGAGAAGGTTGGGCGCTGCCGGGTTGTCGTAGTCCCACAGTCCGTGGTGAACCGTCTGGAAATGCCAGATGCGCTTGCCGGTCGCGAGGTCGAGCGCCAGGATGCTCTCCGCGAAGAGGTTGTCGCCGAGGCGATGCGCGCCGTAAAAATCCGGCGCCGTCGTATTGGTCGGCGCGTACAGATGGCCGAGTTCCACGTCGGCGCTCATTTGCGTCCACACCGTCACTTTGCCGGAGTACGCCCACGAGCCGTTCTCCCAGGTGTCGTTGCCGAACTCGCCGGGTTCGGGCACGGTCTTGAACGTCCACTTGATACTGCCCGTCCGCACGTCGAATGCGCGGATCCATCCCGGGATCTGTTCCTTGTTGATGATCAACGAAGAAATCGAAGCGGGAGTAATGACCAGGTCTCCGACCACGAACGGCGGTGACTGCACCGAGTAGGTCAGCGCGTTCAGATAATCGCGCTCGCCGCGCTTGGCACGCGGCAAGCCTTCCATCAGGTCGACCCGCCCGTTCTTGCCAAACCCTGGCGACCGGTCGCCCGGTCTTCGCATCCACACTGATCAGATAGCCGTCGCCGGTGCCCCAGAAAACCCGCTCTTCCTTGCCGTCACTCCAGTACGCCACGCCCTTCTGTACCCACCGCTAAGCTCATCGTGGTGGTGCCGGACTCGTAACTCTTCGGGTTGTAGGTCCACAGCGTGGCGCCCGTGCGCGCATCGACCGCCGCACCGACCGAGCTCGGCGTATTGACGTAAAGCACGCCGCCCACCATCAACGGTGTCGCCTTGTAATTGCCGACGAGTGGCGGCGCACCATCGCGCCAGCGTTTGGGATCGTCGAGCAACAACTGCTCGAAGACTAGCCTTGGAATTCCCGGTCCACTCGCCGCCACCTGGCTGCGTCACGCTCAGGAATGCGTCCGGTGATTTCGCGCGCCAAACGACTTTCAGGGAACTGAAGTTTGCACTCGTGATCTGATCCAGCGGCGAGTACTTTGAACTCGCCAGATCGCCGCCGTAAGTCGGCCATTCACCGGTTGCGGTCGACGGGACACGAGTCTGTGCCTGCGCACTCCCGGCCGCGACAACCGCCCCCGCAACGAACAGGGAACCCAACGCAAGGCTTCGCATGATCTTCATTTCACCACCACTATCAATTCTTGCAGGCTACGCTAATGCATCTTCCTCAAACACGGCAACTTCCCTACTCCAGCGCGAGTGCCATGAGTTCACCGGGCCGATCCGTCCACCCGGTCGCCATGACGAGATATTGCTTGCCCTGCCAGCTATAAGTCATCGCAGGTGCCGTCTGGCCGGCGGGCAACTCCATTTCCCACACCACCGCCCCGGTCGATTTGTCGAACGCACGAAACATCTTGCCACCGCCGTAAGGGGCGCCGCCCGCCCGGCTCGTATCGAACCCCTCGCCCATGAAGACCAATGACTTCGTTACGATGGGGCCGGTACGACCGGGGTTGCCAAGTGGCGGCAAGTTGAGATCCCTGATCGCTGCATGATCCCGGGGACCCTCTCCATTGGCAACAGTCCACTTGATCTCACCCTTGTTCAGATCGATCGCAACCAGTCGTCCATAGGGCGGTTTGAACATCGGCAGTTTCTGGGGTCCGACAACCGGTTCCCAGCCGCGCCGAACCAGGTTCAGATTCGAACCCTCCGGAGGTGGAACCAGCTGCACTATGATCGGCGTATGGGCTGATGGCACGTACAGCACGTTCGTTTCAGGGTCGAGCGCAGCCCCGTACCAGTTCGTGCCACCGTAGGTGCCCGGCATGTGTATCGAGCCCTTCTTGCCGGCCGCCATCCCCGAACCGGGGACTACCGGCGGAAAGAACACCGGGCCAAACGCATAGTCATTGATGATCCGGATTGCCTCCTGGCGCAGTTCCGGAGTGAAGTCGATGAGGTCGTCGATGCTGACACCCAGCTGGTCATAGGCAAACGGCTTGCCGTGCGCATCGAGCGGCATGGGCTGCGTCGGCGAATACCACTCACCCGGTACATCGCCCTTCGGCACGGGGCGTTCTTCGATCGGCCATACCGGCTTGCCGTTCGTGCGATCGAACACATACAGCATGGCCTGCTTGGATGGCTGCGCAAGCGCCTTGATTTTCCGGCCGTTGACCGTGATGTCGGCCAGAATCGGTGGGCACGGAAAGTCGTAATCCCAAAGACCATGGTGCACGGCCTGGAAGTGCCACAGGCGCTTGCCGGTAGCGACGTCCAGCGCCACGATGCTCTCGGCAAACAGATTCGCACCCGGACGGTGACCGCCATACCAGTCATCGGTAGGCGTCGAGAGTGGCAGATACACCTGCCCAAGCTCCTCATCACCGCTCATCGTCGCCCATGCATTGGCGGCTCCGGAATACACGTTGGAACCCTGCTCCCAGGTCTCGCTGCCGAACTCACCCTGCGGCGGAATCACTGTGAAGTTCCACAACTGCTTGCCGGTCCGGACGTCGTAGCCGCGCACATCCCCAGGCGCGCCTTCCTTGAGGGCCACCCGGTTTGCGCTGTTGATGTCGGAGACGACGCTGCCAACGACAATAACGTTGCGGACAATGAGCGGCGCCGAACGCCAGACGTAGTTGCCAACGGAGCGACTCATTCCCGCGCGCAGGTCCACCTTGCCGTTGACACCGAAGTCACGGATTCGCTCACCGGTCTTCGCATTCAGGGCAACAAGATCAGTACCCTCGACAGCAATGATTCTGCCGTCGCTTTCGCCACTCCAGAATGCGACACCTCGACTGGTCAACGCCGGAGGACCTTCGGTTGCTGGCCGCTCAAACCAGACGACTTTGCCCGTCCCCGGGTCGAGGGCAATCACGGTGCCTATGCCGCTGCTTACATAGAGCAGACCGTTCGCCATGAGCGGCGTGTTCTGGTAGTTGTTGGGTGCCGGCCGCGGGGCAGGCAATGTCTTTGCAAGTTCGTCCGGCATGGCGGACTGCCGCCAGGCGACCTTAAGATTCTTGACGTTGTCCCGGTTGATCTGCGCAAGCGGCGAATACCGGGTACTCGCCTTGTCGCCCGCCCAGGAGCGCCACTCACCTTGCGCAACGCCCGACGGCCTGGTCTGGCAACCCGCCAGAAACACGGCGAAGCCCGTCGCCAGGACCAGCGGAAGTATTTGTTGTTGTTTCATCTGACCTCCCCCATCGACTTCAGTTTACCGTGCTCAAGGCACCGTGAGCGCAATCATTTCCCCATTGGCAAGCGTCAAAGCGATGTACTGTTTACCACCCGCCAGAAAGGTCATGGGCGTACCCAACGGCGATCCCGGCAGATCGATCTCGCCCAGTGTGGCCCCGGTTGCCTTGTCGTATGCAACGAGTTTGCCTCGACGACCCTGGTCCGGCGCGCTCGGGAGCAGCCCGTAAATCAGCAGTGTCTTCGTGACCAGCGGTCCTCCGGCGCCGCCTTGTCCGCCGAGCGCAGGCAAGTCGACTCCTTTGAGCGCAGGATGATTGCGAATCCGCTCCTGCCCTGGACCTGTGGGTACCTGCCAGGCGATCTCGCCGGTGTTCATGTTGTAGGCAGTCATGCGACTGTACGGGGGTTTGACGAGCGGCAGGCCCTGAGGCCCGGTCGGCTGGGCCGGTCGTGCCGGATGAACACTCGGAGGACCAATCTTGCCGTTCGGCACGTACGGCAGCGGCGTACCCTCGAGCGGAGCGGCCGTTGGCCATGTCGTCAGCCCTTCGGGAAGCGGTGTCAGGGTCATCATGCCGGGTACGGTTTTCGATGGAACGTAGACGAACCCTGTTTCAGGATCTGCTCCCGATCCGCTCCAATTGGCCGCGCCGCTTCCCGTCGGAAGATGGATCGTGCCCCGCATCGCGTCGCTCTGGTAGAGCGATGGCGGCGTGAAGAGCGGGCCATATCTGTAGTGCTTCACTATGGCGAGCGCCTGTGCCCTCAACTCCGGCGTGAAATCGATCAGATCGTTCTCGGTCACGCCTTGCCGGTCAAAGGCCGCCGGTCGGGTTGGAAACGGCTGAGTCGGCGACAACTCCTCGCCCGGAATATCGGAAGGAGGGACAGGACGTTCTTCAATTGGCCAGAGTGGCGTTCCCGATAACGCGATCGAACACGTACATGAATCCCTGCTTGCTGGCCTGGGCGATGGCCTTCACCCGACGACCGTTGATGGTCAGATCGACCAGCGTCGGAGCGCACGGAAAATCGTAGTCCCATACGCCATGATGGACCGCCTGAAAGTGCCAGACCCGCTTGCCTGATTCCACGTCAACCGCAACCAGGCTCTCCGCAAACAGATTGTCGCCCTTGCGAAAACCACCCCAATAGTCGCTGTTGGGCGTGGTCAACGGCAGGTACACATGTCCGAGTTCGTCGTCACCACTCATCATGCTCCACACGTTTACATTGCCGGTGTAGCGATTCGAATGCTCTTTCCAGGTGTCCGCACCCACCTCACCGTCCTGCGGAACGGTATGAAATGTCCACCTGGACTTTCCGGTGCGGACGTCGAAGCCCTGCACGTATCCGGGCGCCCACTCCCTGATAGGAGTCCGATCCGACATCGCCGAACCGACGACCACCGTGTCGCGAACCACCACAGGCGGTGAATCCACCGAGACGTAGTGTCGTTCGCCATCCACGAGCTGCAGCGTTCCCCGCGATGCCCGCGGCACACCGATCGTGAGATCGACCTTGCCGTTCACGCCGAACGATGTGATTGGCCGACCAGTCTGCGCATCGACGGCGAGCAGATAGCCGTCAAGCGTACCGAGCAGAATGCGTTCGTCGCCGCGTCCATCCGTCCAGTACGCCACGCCCCTCGACTGCCAGCCAAGCACGCTGGCTTGACCACCACTCTTGTAAGCCTCCGGATTGAATTGCCACTTGGTGATACCGGTGGCTGGGTCAATCGCGACAATCTGGTTCAGGCCGGTACTCATGTACATGACGCCGTTCACCACAAGCGGCGTCCCTTTGAGCCCGGTTGCATGCCATGGCATCTCCGGATACTCGGGAAGCGTCTTGATCAGGGCCTGATCGGGCGATCGCCAGGTCCAGGCCACGTGAAGAGTGTTGAAGTTGTCACGCGTGATCCGATCAAGCGTGGAGTACTTCTGACTCCAGTTGGTGCCGCCGTAACTGACCCAGTCCCCATGGGGAGGTCGATGCGACTGAGCAGCGAGACAGCCACCGATCGCGATGGCGCACAATCCCATACCGGCAGATCGAGCAGCGTGCATGATTGTCATTTCGCCCCTCCGGTTATCACCTCGCCCACGACAACGCGGGCATGACCACCCGCCACTTGTTCATGTGGGGTGGCAGGCTTGCGGCATGCTCCAGTCCAAACGAAGGGACTCTCCGGACTATCAATGACTGCCCGGGTCGCGCGTTGTGCGCTCGCCGCTGGCCACGCACCACCTGTGCCGGATGATCACCCTACGCGCAATGCAAAAGTCATTTCCTGTTGCGCGAGAGATAGGCTGCGATCGCTTCAAGCTCCGGATCGCTTATTTCAGTCTTGCGGAAGAACGGCATGATCGTGATCCCCTGCCGCACAAACAGCTTCACGAATTCAGGCGTCAGATCCGTGCGCTCACTCAGCAGTCCAGGCACCGCACCCTTGTATTTGGCGCGCAACGCCGCTTCGCCGGGCAGGTACCTGGACCCCATACCGCCGATGCCCGGCCCGTGACAGGTGGCGCACCAGTATTCGTACAGCTGCTTGCCCTGCGCAACCTGCGCTGAACCATCCTGTCCGGCGGCAGACAGACTGCCCAGCAGACCGCATGCCATCAGCAGCATTGAACAGCGTCTCATGACTTCCTCCCCTCGCGCAGATGCTTGGGCCAGATGCCGCCGCGTCCGGCAGCAATGATGCCGTTCGGATCGACCGCATCCTTGAGCTGCTCGGTGAAACGCCGCAGCGAATGATTGTTGTACGAGTATGTGCCCGCCACCAGGTCGGCTAACGCCGGGGGCGATCGATATTCAGCCCAGCCGTGCTCGGCTGCCACCTGCACCACTTCCTTGAACGCCGCCATCGACCGCTGGTTGATTTCAGGGTTGCTGCGGCTGATCGGGAAACCGACAATCATGACGAAATTTCGGTAAATCCATGTGGCCGGCGTCTGGAAGATGCCCCCCACGTTCAGCTTGTGCTTGGCATAAACCGCAGCCATCACTCGCTGCGATTCAAGCACCGCTTCTCCAGTCTTGGGAATCACCGGCGCGAACCACAGATGCCCGTCGGTCGGATTCGGATTCAGTTCCGACCGCGCGCCGATGGAGAAGATCGCCATGTTCGGAATGCCCACTGCCACCTTGTGCTGCACGGCGGCCTTCTGCTCATCCGTCATCGGGAACCGGAAAGTCTCCTCGTCCTTGAAAATAGCCCCCGGGATCGCCGCGCCAATTCGTTCCTTCGCATACTCCCAGTTGGCATCGACCGTCCGTGCCGGACCGTAGAACTGTAGTTCCACTCTCCACGAGGGCACACCCTTCGCTGCCCCGTGCCGATCGAGTTCGTCATCAGACACGCCCCCCTGCTTTCCCACCAGCGTCCGCAACTCCGCATCGTTGCGCATCGACTGGCCGAGCGGGCTGCCATAGTTCGGCATGCCGATGAGACCGAGGTTTTCGAGATAGTTGACGTGATCGACGAGCGCGATCAGGTCCTTGCGGCGCAGTACACTGACCGTACCGGAGCGGTAGGCCTCGGGCTCGGGCATCAGGTAGAAACCCATCTTGGTCACGATGCCGAAGTTGCCCTGCCCGAACAGCCCGTCCACATACGGTCCGAAACCGTATTTATAGTCCTGCCAGCTTTTCGCCCCGGGCAGCGCTCCCATGCCCGTGCGCATGACTTCGCCGTTCGGGAGCACGACTTCCATCCCGCAGTGCGAACCGAAATGGTCGCGGAAGGCGCCAAACGTGTAACCGACGCCATGATCGAGCGCGTTGCCGACGAGGCTGCCCCAACCCGGATCAGGCGTGTCGATCCAGACCTTGAGCTTCTTCTCCTGGATATGACGATACAGGTCGAAATAGGCGACGCCGGGTTCGACGAGCGCAAAGCCACGGCGATCGTCCACTTCAAGAATGCGATTCATGCGCTTCAGGTCAACGATGACGCTGCCGCTCAGGTTCGGCGCTGAACCGCCGTAACCCAGGTTCTTGCCCGTCGAGATCGGGTAGAGCGGAATCTTGTGCTGGTTCGCGATACGGACGATCTGCTGCACCTGCTCAACCGTGCCCGGCGCCACGGCTGCCGAGGCGACCAGTTCCTCAGGCTGTCCCCATAGCGGGGAATACGCGTCGCGATACAGCGCGACGTCCGCATCGGAGGTGAATACCCATTCCGCTCCCAAGGCGGTCTGGAATTTCCTGATCGCCGCCGCAAACTCGGTGGCGCTGACGCCCGCGGGCAAGGTTGCCATCTGCTTTTCCCCTCAAAATTCTTGAATTCGCGAAACTTACGTCTTGGACGCGCGCCTTCAGACGTACGGCGCGATCACCCAGGAATAGAGTGTCTCGTTGTCCGGCAAGGGCTCGTTGCTGCGTGTCACCAGCGTCTGCTCGGTGATCTCCGTACAGCCCGCCACGCACTGTGTCACGACTGCCGCCATGACGCGACTCCACTCATCACCGGCGGTTGACAACGCGGCCGCGCGGGACTCCGGGAGTCGCGGACCTGTCACTCATATCTGGAAGGTATTCTTCAGCTTTACATCAACAGCGGCTTGTAAATTTCAGCCAGTGCCGTACAACGGCCTCGTCAAAACCTCCGGAACAGCACCGAGCGCACGCATGAACTCGGACGGAGAAGAGCCCCCCATTTCCCTGAACTCCGCGATAAAGTGGGATTGATCGTAGTAGCCGGCTTCGAGACAGACCCGTGTCCACGACATGACGGGAAAATCACGCTTCAGTGCCACAGCGCGGTGAAAGCGCAGCATGCGCAGGTAACGCTTGGGAGATACGCCAATCGCGCAGCTGAAATGCCGCCTCCACGAACTGTCGCTGAGGCCCAGCGAGCTTGCCAGGACAGAGAGGTTGCTTGTGCCTCTCTCATGCAGAAGTACCTCGGCCGCGCGCTGCATGCAGGAACCGGAGGTTGCTCCGGTCAACTTCTGCAACAGCACGTCTTCAACAACCTTGACCATTTCCAGTGGATCAGACGTAGTGCTCAGGCGATCATGCAGGCCGGCGATCTCGGCGCCCAGCACATCGCCACAATCGTAAGCATGATTGCGGATCTCGCACGGAGAAATCTGGAACAGGCGGTAAAAACCGGCGGGTTGAAACACGACCTTGAATTCCATCCTGCGCCCTGAGTCAAGCACATCGGCGACGCGGTGATCACATGGACCCAGTGCGATGACATCGGGCAGTATTCGTGTTCTTGCCTGCGCATATTCAAAAACCCGGGAACGATTCCCCAGGGAGAAAACGAGCATGGGAAACAGGGAAACCGCAAAAGGACAAGCTTCCCCGTTGCGCGCGGCAACTTCGTAGTAGCGGTAACTCCGTACATAGTCTGCCAGTGCCGGGTGCGGCCGCAGCCAGTCCTGAGAGGGGCATTCGCGCCGGCCGCCTTCGTAGAATACTCTCGACATACTCCCCCAAAGCGCTCCGGGTATTTGGACCCGGTAGATACCAAGCCGCTAGATGCCAGTACGCTGCTGGTGTTGTCAATACTTAAACCGGAGGGTTGCGGCTGTCCGGGCCAGGGATCGCTTACCCAGCTACTAAATTCTTCTGCGATGCATCTGCACATTGCACTGCGGCAGAAAGTCCTCGAGGAAGAACCTGCACTTTACGGAGATCAGTCCGCCATCGTGTATCGCAAATGAAGAAAGGGGCTGGCAGTTTGCGCTGCCAGCCCCTTTGAAGGTCAGATGCTGCTTGTTTTTTTACTGTACAGGATCGGATCAGAAGCTGTACCGGAAGCGAACACCATAGTTCATCGGGTTGCCGTAAACCACGCTGTTGTTATCGAGGCCACCGCCTGTCCCGATGGCGGCAATATAGGTCTCGTCCGTGCAATTGTTGCAATAGGCCTGTACCAGCCAGTCGTTCAGCGTATAGGTCAACGACAGGTTGAGGAGGTCGCGCTCCGGGATCAACCAGAACTCTTCGCGCCGGATCAGATTGATGTCCTGATCATCAATATGGTTGTAGGTGGCGCGCGGCGTCCAGGTTCCATTGCCGGCCATGATGTCGTACGAGACGCTAAGCGTGTACTGCAGTTCCGGCGAGTAGAGGTTGCGCTCTCCCGATACGTTCCGGTAGTACGGTGTCCAATCGACGCAGGTGGTCGGAGGTGTCGTGGGGGTGACCCCTGGCGCGCACTGCGCCAGATCCTGGTTGCTGCCCGGCGCACGGACTGCGCTGTCCAGTGCTGCGGTGCGGTCGATCGCGCTGATATCTCCGAGTTCGGAATCCACCCAGCCCACGTTGGCCTGCAGCAAGAAGCCGCCGAATCGGCCGTTGAACTCTGCTTCGATACCCTGGATGGTCGATTCACCCACGTTGAACACGGTGTTACCGGCCGTCACGGTAGTCGCCTTGTACCCCTGCTGCTGCATGTTCTTGTAGTTCATGAAGAAGCCACCGAGGCTCAACTGCGCGCGGCCGTCGGCGAACGTGCCCTTCCAGCCGAGTTCGTAGTCATCGACCTCCTCCGCCGCGAACGGGCCCTGGTTGTCGACACCGCCGGACTTGTAACCGCGTGCCCAGAAGGCATACACGAGATTGGTGTCGCCCGGCGTCCAGTTCAGGCCCACTTTCCAGGTCGGCGTCTCCTCCTCATACGCATTGTTCTGGCCGACGAACAGGCAGCTGGTGGCGGCCCAATTCACTTGCGTATAGCGCGAAATTCCCTGTATATCCGCGGGGCAGGGTACGGTTCCGGGGACGATTCCAGGGGGTGCCGGGATCACGGGGTACACACCGCCCGGGACATCCCGGCCCTGGGAAGCGTTCTTGTCGACGTTCCAGCGGAACCCGGCAGTTGCCTCGAGGTTATCGAGAAACTTCCAGTTCACCTGGCCGAAGAGACCGCCGGAGCGCGCCGTCGTTTCAGTGTGATGACGGTGAGGCCGGGCACGGTCCCGGTGAACTGCGGCGGACAGGCAACAAACACGCCATTCGCCGGGTTGAAGCCGCAGGTAGTGGACTCAATGACGAGGTTGACGGGCGTCATGCGGTAGAACATCGAAGCGCCCAGGATCCAGTTGAAGGGTCCGGCCGGGGAGATCAGGTTGAACTCCTGGCTGTAATAATTGTTGTCCGGACCCACGTCGTTGCGTTGCACGCTCGCGTTGGCGAAAGAACCGTCGCCATCTTCAATGTACATGTTCTCGTTGTGCACGAAGCCGGTGAGGGACCGGAACGTCATGTCGTTGTCGAACTTGTAGTTCAATTCCAGGCTGTGACGATCAATGTAAGTGGCAAACTGGGAGTCCAGCAGGTTGCTGCTGAGGACGTCCGGATCGTGAGTGGGATCCGGCGGCGAATCGTACGTCCAGTACCGCGAAGGAGTCTGCACTCCCAGGGTATTTGCAAACGTCCGCGGATTCGGCTGTGCCTGCGAGCCTTCGTTATCGCTACGATTGAACTCACTCCGCCAGACTGCCTCGAACTTGTCGCTCGGCGCCCACAGCAGCGAGATGCGGGCATTCATGTCATTGACCGAACCTGGCCGCTGGAAGGGATTCGTGGGATCCGGGCCGGTCACGGCACCCCTGTTGTAGAAGTAGCTGTTGCGCTTCTCCATGTTGAACGCCAGGCGGGCGGCAAAGGTGTCGGAAATCGGCAGACTCGCCGCGCCCGTTACCCTCGTATCACTCGAAGTGCCCACCATGCCCTCAACGTAGCCGCTGACCTTGCCGCTCAGATCGGGCTTGACCGAGTTCAGGCGAATGGCGCCGCCCGTGGACGACGCGCCGACGAATGTGCCTTGCGGACCACGCAGCACTTCAACCGTACCGAGGTCGAGGAACTGGTTGCTCAGGGTAATCGTCTCGGCATTGAGCAGGCCATCCTGGAACACCGCCACACCGACGTTGATGGATGGCTGAATCGCCGCATTGCCGATGCCGCGGATGTTGATCGAGTTGAACCCACCGGGGTTGTTGATCGTGACGTTTGGCGTTGATGTTTGCAGATCCGCGATGTTCTTGGTGCCGGTATTCGCCAGCTCGTCGGCAGTGAGCACGTTCATCGAGATGGCAGTCGTTTGCTCCGTCGTCGAACGACGTTCCGCCGTGACGATGATTTCCTCGAGAGCTCCTGCCGCCTGCGCGTTGGCCTGTTGGGCCGCAGGTAACAGGACAGCCGCGACAGCGGCCGCCAGCAACAGATTTGATTGGCTTTTCATTCGGAGATTCCCCCTTGCGTTATTAGAGAAAGAGACATCGACAGCTTGTGAACGTGAGGCTTGCGCAGTCGAGAATGGAACGTTACGGCGCAATTGACAGCGCCGTCATTTCCGTCCAACTGACAGTCCTCATCGTTCATTATGCTTATGGTGCGAAGTTACAACGGTTTGTGAGCTGCACGCAACAAGAACCCCAGCGACAATCACCTGCATGAGGAACTGTTAGGAATGCGATTGCAATGTGATTTTCCCCAACTCGCCCTACACCAGAAACCCGCGATACAACAGCGCCGGTTGCACTTTTCAGCCCGAAGCGCGCGCTTGTCCCTGGTGACGTGCAGAACAAATCCCAGCTCGACATGGCTGTTGGCGATACTCGCAGCTGGCGAGGCAGCTTCCTTGTAAATATCAGTCAAATCACTTCAGTCAGATGCAGATGGCGCTGCGCTTTCCCTCTCTCTGCATCGCACCTTAATATGGCCGCGGAGCTCATGATCCCCGCGAAACAGCGCTGCAGCGAGGTCTTATGAATCGACGCGACGTGGTCAAGGTATTGGGTGCTGCGGCTGCCTGGCCCCTCAGGGGCTACGCGCAACAGGTGTCCGCGCCAGTCGGCGGACCTGCTGAGGCCATTCTGGATCCGGAGCTGCCGATCGTCGATCCGCACCACCATCTATGGAATCGCCCCGGCTCGCGCTACCTGCTTGACGACCTGCTTGCCGATACCAGCAGTGGACACAACATTCTTGCGACCGTGTACGTGCAGGCGCGCTCCATGTACCGCGACAGCGGCCCGGTGGAGATGCGGCCCATCGGCGAGGCCGAGTTTGCCAACGGCGTCGGGGCCATGTGCGCCAGCGGATTCTGTGGCAAGACCCGCGTCTGCGCCGGAATTGTGGGACACGCAGACCTGACGCTCGGGAGCAAAGTCGAACCGGTGCTGGCTGCGCTGTTGCACGCGGGCGGTGATCGCCTGCGCGGCATCCGGCACATCACCGCATGGGATGCTGACACGTCTCTCAACAATCCTGCCTACCCTGCTCCTCCCCACCAGTTGGCTGACAAGACCTTTCGCGAGGGCTTCGCACTGCTTGGGCGCCTCGGCCTCTCCTTCGACACCTGGCTCTACCATCCCCAGATCGACGAGCTCGCGGACCTTGCCGCAGCGTTCCCTGACACAAACATCGTCCTTGACCATATGGGCGGTCCCATCGGCACTGGCGGGTACAAACGGGACGAAGTGTTCGCCGGCTGGAAGGCGTCGATCAAGGCGCTGGCCGCCCGACCCAATGTGTACGTCAAGATCGGCGGCCTCGGTCAAAGCATCAATGGATTCGGCCTGGGCTCAAAACCCGAACCGGCCACTGCCGACACGCTCGCCGCCACGATGCGACCTTACGTCGAAACCTGCATTGAGGCATTCGGCGTTTCACGCTCGATGTTCGAGAGCAATTTCCCGGTCGACAAGGTGTCGTACGGCTACCGGACATTCTGGAATGCCTGCAAGCTGCTGGCGAAGGACGCCAGCAGCGCCGAGAAGGCAGCGCTTTTCTCCGGGACAGCGTCCCGGTTCTATCGGCTATCTGCTACGGGAGCAGCAGAACAATAGCGCCCGACAACCAGTGCAGCAGAGGTCCGGAGACAGGTCGTATCTCCGGACCCGGTTTACCCAACGTGCCGCTACTGTGCACGTTCCGGATGCAGCGTCACCTTCAATACGCGCCAGTTGTTCATGTCGGCAACCAGCAGTTCGTTCTCCGAGGGGCATGCAAGCGCATGAACCCAGTTGAACTGCTTCTCACCGCGACCCGACTCGCCAAATGCACCCAGAATCTTGCCGTCAAGCGTCATCTTGTATATGCGCCCCGGTTCGCTGTCTGACGTGAAGAGATACTGCGTCGGCGTGTTCGTGATGCAGATGGTCCAGGGTTGGGTCTGATCGGGTCGGTTTGCGGGCAGATTGCCAAGAACCGGATGCCGCTTCTTGTCGTATGACGCATTGAGGTGAATGAATCGCTGGAAATTGCCATCGCGATCGAACACCTGGATGCGCCGGTTATTCCGGTCGGCAACGTAAACGTTGTTTTGCCGGTCAATGCCAATGTTGTGCAACGTATTGAACTTCGACGGGTTCTGGTCTGCTTGCGGACCACTTGGCCCGCGGGCACCCCAGGTTCTGACCCAGTTTCCGTTCTTGTCGTACTTCGCGACGCGCGAGTTGTCGTAGCCGTCGCTGATGTAAATATTGTCGTCAGAATCGAAGGCAACATCAGTCGGTCCACCCAGAAAGCCGTCAACATGCTCCGGACCGGCCGCATCGGGCGCGAATGGCTTGTAGTACTCGGGTACATCCGGGCCTTCGGGACGCCGCCCCAGATTCATCGTCACATAACCTTCTGGGTTGAACCGCGTCGCAGCATGGGTACCCTTGTCCACCACCCACAGGTTGTCGAACCTGTCATAGCGAACACTATGGGCATAGCCCAGGCCATAGACGTTCTTGCCGATTTCGCGAACAAACTTGCCCTTGGCGTCGAACAGAAACAATTGCGTTGAGGCGTTTCCGTACAGGGGACCGTTGTTGTTGCCCGGATGATTGAGCACCGTAATCCAGCCCTTTGAGTTGATCGCCACTCCCAGGACTTCGCCCAGGTTCATGTCGGGCGAATATTTGAGGAACTGGACCGCATCGAACGGAATAGTCGGGACATCAACGACGACTGGAGCCGCGGACTGGGCGCCAGCTTCCATGGAGTGCAACAGCGCAACCATGGTCAGTGGCAGAAGCAGCGCTGTACCGAAGGATAATGACCGTTTCATAAATCGCCTCCCTGGGCATAAGAACGAAAGTGACCGAATTCAGTAGCACAGCTGGCAATGACCCCGGTAAGCAAGGGCGTCATGATCACCGACTGGTATTCGAGCGTTGGGTCATTCAGCTGCCGTCGCCGACACACGACGCGGGGCGCTCACCGCGTGGGGCCAGCGCGAACAGCAGATTGAATTCAACAAAACTTGAAGCGCGCAATATTACATGAATCCCGGCTGACGGCGAGATGTCGACTGCGGAGGTATCCCGCCCCTGTTTGAATCCGTCACCGCAATTTCTCGTGTCTGCCGTGGCCGACTGATACGTTCATATCACTGCGCCTTCTGCACAGTGTAGGCCGTCCGCACGAAGGCGCCCTTCAACCCGCGATAGACCAGCCTCAAGAGCAACAGTGCAAGCACCGCTTCAATCAGGGTCATGAAAAACGCCGCCAATACGTTCCAGCGGGACACACGTGCCCGAAATTTGGCGACGACGCGATCACGCGCGATCTCGATGCTGTCGTAGAACGTGGGCACCACCAGCAATGTGAGCAGCGTCGAAGTGATCGTGCCGCCGATGATGGCCACCGCCATGGGTCGATAGAATTCGCCACCCTCGCCGAGTCCGATTGCCACGGGCGTCATGCCCGCAATGAGGGCGAACGTCGTCATCAGGATGGGGCGAAAACGCGCTCGCCCTGCACGCATCAGGGCTTCTTCGCGACCTACGCCCTGCGCCTCCTCCTTGCGTGCGCGGTCGAGCAGCAGAATGGCATTTTTCGCCACGAGACCCATCAGCATGATGATGCCGATCAGGCTCATCAGGTTCAGCGTTCCCCTGGTGAGCAGCAACGCAACCACTACTCCTATGAGACTCAAGGGCAGTGACAACATGACTGCCAGCGGCGCGGTGAACGAGCCAAACTGGATGACCAGGATGAGATACATCAGCACGATGCCCATGGCGAGGGCGATGGACATCTCGGTGAACACTTCCTTCTGATCGCGCGCAGCACCCCCCAGTTCAAGACCATAGCCGGCCGGAAAATCAATCTGATTGGCAATTCGCAGTGCATCCGAAGTGACCTCGCCAGGTGAACGTCCCTGCGCGTTCGCCGAGACGGCGATCATGCGCTTGCCGTCCGTATGCTGGACCTGCGCCGGACCCTTGCCCATGGTAACGGTGGCTATCTGCTCCAGCGGCACCATCATGTTGCCGCCACTCACCGCGATGGGCAGATGCTCGATATTGGCCGCGCTTACGCGATCGTCCGGATGCAGGCGTACCGCGACATCGCGTGACTCCCCTGTTGGATCTACCCAGTCGCCAATTTCCACACCGGCAAAGGCAACACGCAATGCCTGCGCTGCATCGCCCGCCGCGATGCCGAGAGAGTTGGCCAGACCCCGATCCAGTTCAATCTGCAACTCGTCCTTGGGTTCGAGTTCGGAAAGGCCCACATCAACGGCCCCAGGTACTCTTGCAAGCTTTTCCATGAAGTCACTGGTGATGGCCATCAGGCGGCGCGATTCCGGTCCGGAGAATTGAATGCGTACCGGCTTTTCGATCCCGTTGTTGATGTCGTCGAGCACTGTATATTCCGCGCCGACAAGACGTTGCATCTGGCCGCGCAGCTCCTTGGCAATCTGATTTGCGGAGCGCTGGCGCTTCGTGCTTTTGCCAATATCAATGTAGATACGGCCGCCGCTGGCATTGACGTTGCTGTTGGTCGCCACGGTTTCCGGCAATGTACGAGCAAGCTCGGCGGCCTTCTCCACTTTCAGCTTCGCGTACTCGAGGCTGGCAGAAGACGGCGTGCGTACCTCGATGGCGACAAAACCGGTATCGGTCGCCGGCAGGAAGCTCGAGCCGCCGAACAGCAACTGGAGGCCGAGTGCGGCAATCAGACTGGCACCCGCTACGGACGTCATCAGACGTCGACGACGCAATGCCCAGGCGATCACATTGCCGTAGCGATCGGACTGATGGTCAAACCACGTATTGAATTGCGCCAGCCACAGACTGATCCCACGCTTCGTCCGCTGCTGGTACCCCACCGGGTCGCCCCAATACGCCGACAGCATCGGATCGAGCGTAAAGGAGATGAACAGGCTCACGAGCACCGAGGTGGCCACGGTCAGGGCAAAGGGTCGGAACCACTCACCGGCGACCCCGCCCATGAACGCGACGGGTATGAATACCGCCACGATCGAGAGCGTAGTGGCGGTGACCGCGAGACCGATCTCCTGCGTACCCGCCATGGCCGCCTTGACACGATCCGAGCCCCGCTCCATGTGGCGCACAATATTTTCGCGCACCACGATGGCGTCGTCGATCAAAACGCCTATCGCGAGCGAGAGGCCGAGCAGCGTCATGAAATTGAGGGTAAACCCGCTGGCCCACACGGCAATGAATGCGGCAATCACCGAAGTTGGCAGGCTCAGTGCCGTGATCAGGGTCGACCGCCAGGAATTGAGGAACGCGAATACCACGAATACGGTCAGTAGCGCCCCCACCATCAGTGCCTCAATCACGTTCTTCAGACTGACCTCTGCACTCACTCCGCCGTCCCGGGTAATTTCCAGATGGGTACCGGCAGGCAGGGTCCCGTTGATCTCCGCTACAACCTTGCGCACCACGTCCGCCACGGCGACGGTACTCGCATCCCGTGAGCGGACAATGGAAATACCGACATTCGGCAGCGCGTTTCGCAAACTGAAACCGGAGACCTCTGCAAAGCCATCAGCGACGACGGCCACCTGCCCCAGCCGCACGACCTCTTCGCCCCGGCGTTTCAGGACCACGTTCGCGAATTCGGCGGGCGATTCAATGCGGCCCACCAGGCGGATGCTCTGCTCGTCGAGCGCGCCCTTCACGCGCCCGACAGGTGCGGTCATGTTCTGTCGTTCCAGCGCTGCCACCACTTCCGTCACCGAAACGTTGAATTCACGGAGTTTCTCCGCGCGCAGCAGGACCGAGAGTTCCCGGCGCAATGCTCCTTCAACATTGACGACCGCGACGCCGTCGATGGCTCTGAACCGGTCCGCGAATGTGTCTTCCGCAAGACGGGAAATTTCGGCGTGCGCGAGCGTGTCTGACGTCAACGCGAGCTGCATGATGGGCTGCGCAGAAGGGTCGATGCGGCGCAGGACCGGCTCCCGCATTTCCATCGGCAGTTTGTGCCGTACCGAGGCGATCGCGTTCCTGATCTCATCGGAGGCTTCCACCATGTTCTTCTTGAAGTTGAAGATGATGACGATGACGGCATTGCTTTCGTTGGCTGTCGCGCGGATCTGATAGACCTGCGGAATGCTCTGCAGTGCCTTCTCGACGCGATTGATGATTTCCCGCTCAACGGTCTCCGGAGAGGCCCCCGGGTAAGGCACATTGACGACAATGACGGGCTGTTCAATATCGGGTTGTTGATTGACGCGCAGGTTCTTGAGCGCCAGCAGCCCGAGACACATGAGCGCAATGACGAAGACCACCGTCGTCACGGGCTGTTTGATGCTGAAGTCGGAAAGAAACATGGGCTACTTCCCGGTGCCGGCAGTCGCTGGTTTTTGCGTCGCGTCTGGCCGCGACGGACCTTGACTGATACCGTTCGCCACTTCGACTGCCTGGCCGTCCTGCAAGGTCGAACCCGGATAGCGCAGTAATCTGTCGCCTTCCGCCAAGCCCCCTTGCAGCACAAACTCTCCGCTTCGGGCGTCGCGATCGCCAATCTCGATGCTGACCTTCCGCAAGGTGTCGCCTTGCAAACGCCATGCATAGGCCCGGTCGCCATCCTTGACCAAAGCCGTTGCCGGGAGGGTAAGCCCGGCGCCGCTGCTGGTTTCGACGCGGCCCTCAGCATACAAACCCGCCATTTTTGGCTGGTCTGCTGCAGCCATGAAGTCCACCAGCACTTCGACCTGCCTCGTCGTAGCGTTAGCAGCAGGATTCACGCGAGCGATCCTGCCATTGAATTCCTGATCCGAATACCCGTGCACGCGAAAGAACACTGGTTGCCCGGCCTTGACCAGGCCAATGCTGTCGGCGGAGACCAGGCCTTCGAAGCGCATGCTGCGCGGGTCGATGACCTTGACCAGTTCTTTGCCGATCTGAGCCGTATCTCCCGCCGACACCTTGCGGTCGCTGACGATACCGTCAAAAGGCGCACGAGCCTCGGTACGCTGCAACTGCTGGCGCGCCAACGCCTCGCGTGTCCTGGCGGCTTCAAGTTCGCTCTGGGCATTGTTGCGGCGAATCTCCGCGTCCTCCACCGCCTGTGTCGACACCATTCCCGATTCACGCAATTTGGCAAGGCGCTGGAACTGTCGCTCCGCCTGCTCATACGCCTGGGTGGCGGCACGTGAGGAAGCCTCGGCAGAAGCCAGGCTGTCGCGAATCGCGGTGTCGTCCAGACGCACCAGCAAATCACCGCGTCGCACCGGGTCGCCATTTTCCTTCAGCACTTGCATCACCACGGCCGACACCTCGGCGCGCAAGTCGGCACGCCGCTCGGGCTGAACCGAACCGGTAATCGATGGTCCCGATGTCAGTGCACTGCTGTGAACGGTCAGCAGGTCCTCTGGCGAAATCAACAGGCGGGGTACAGCCGCGGAGCCTGCGCTCGGCGTGGCGTTCGCGGTGTTCGCCGCGTTGATCTTGTCGGTCTTGCCGCAGCCGCTGAGTGCGGCTGCAACCAGAACCAGGAGACACAGGTATCCAGCCATGCATCCTCCCCACAGCGCCTGAGCTGTCCAGTTCCACTGGAATCGCCCGCAACGGCGCCGGAATCATTGGATCGACCGGCAGCCTTCCTGAACGTATGCCGGCGAAGATGCTCGGCCTGGAGCACCGCCACTTAAGAACACGTCGACCGCGCCAAAGTTGCATCCGTGCTGCAAACCCCGACCAGACCGTAGCTGTTCGGAGCGCGAGTCGATATAGCACACCGTTGCTGCACTGCCAACGAGTAGCGTGAGATGCCCGCACTGGGTTGCCGCAAAAGTAGCGATGCCGCCAGCTCACCAGAAAAACGGGTGGGGATTCAGTACCATCCGCTCATGAGGCCATTTCAGAGGGGCCACCGTGCCTGAACCGCCACCATCCTGGATCACTCTTCGCTCATCGCTGTTCGAAGCGCGGATCGACCCGAAGGGTGCACAGCTTTCATTGCTCCGTGATGCCCGGGGACGTGACTACCTGTGGCACGGCGACCCGGGGATCTGGGCCGGTCGGGCACCGATTCTGTTTCCCATCGTCGGCGCGCTGAACGGCGGACAATTCCGGATCGGCAACCGCCGCTTCGACCTTGCACGACACGGCTTCGCTCGAGGCAGTGACTTTGCAGTCGTCGACACCACGCCGACTTCGGCGGTCTTCCGGCTGACCAGCTCCACGAATACGCTCGCGCTGTATCCGTTTCCATTCCAGCTCGATATCGAATACCGGATCGACGGAGCAACGCTGTCGGTGATGGCCTCCATCCGAAACGAAGGCAGTGAACGGATGCCTGCGAGTCTGGGATATCACCCGGGCTTTCTCTGGCCCCTGCCCTTCGGACAGCCGCGAGCAACGCATTACATTGAATTCGAGCACGACGAACCGGCACCGATCCGGCGGATCAATGCGCAGGGCTCTGCTGTTACCGCAAAGCGAACCAACTCCCGTTGCTGGTCGAAAACTGCTACTGGCTGACGACCTGTTTCAGCGGGACGTCATCATCCTCGATCAGTTCACCAGTCGACGTGTGCTGTACGGCGCAGACAGCGGTCCTCGCATCGAAGTGGGCTTTCCGACCGCACGGTATCTCGGCATCTGGACCAAGCCAGGAGCCCCTTTCGTCTGCATTGAACCCTGGCAGGGCATCACCGACCCGGCAGGTTTCGACGGCGATCTCTTCGCCAAACCCGGAATCTTTGTTGTCGAACCGGGAGCCAGCCATCACTTCGGGATGACAATCGGAATACGGGACTGAATCGACAGGCGGTACCGTTCCGTACCGCATTTGGCAGATCAGAAGCGGCCGTTGCTGTTCTTCGGCGGCTGAGTGCCACGCGGAAAGGTTTCCTGGTAGTCCCAGTGCTCGGCGACCTTGCCATCCTGCAACCTGAAGATGTCAACGTTCGCGCGTTCCGCTTCCGGCGTCGGCTCCGTTCCCGGCGGTGAACCGGCAGGCGCCAATCGACGCAGCGTCACGACAAACTCCCCATCCGTAATTACCCGGACGAAACTGAGAGGAGGGATGGGAGGTGCATTGGCAGGTCGTGGGGGTCTGCCCTGAATCGCCTTGACCAGGCCTTCAATACCGGTCTCGAAATTCGGGTTGTGCTGAATGTAATCGGGCCGCCCGAGTTCCCGCAAAGTCGCAATATCTCCCTGCGCCAGAGCGTTGTAGAAGCGAATGGCCGTTTGCTTGTTCTTTTCGACGGTGGCGGCATCGGCGGCATATGCACCGGAAGAAGCCAACGACGCGACGGCCATCAACAGACTGGCGATGAGCTTCATGAGATCCCCCGAGGATCAAGAGTGAGATCGAACGATACGCCCCTTCCCAGCCACAATACACGTCAATACCCGATAGCGGGCGGGCCGGGACGGGTCGTCGAAATACACTGCACGGCCAACGCATTCCACTCATTGACTGCGCCTGGCTTGACCGGTGCTGCCCAGCTCAACGAGGCGCAGCTGACTACCGCTGCAAGACTTGGCAACAGCGAAGTCTCCATGGCAGATCTCCCCTTGGTGATCTGCAACTTCACCCCTCGCTCCAATCTGAAGCAAAAAAAGGCAGCTGGAGACTGGGATGCCGGTCCCCAGCTGTCAGGAATGTCCCGACGGGATTCCCCAGGGAATCGAGGGGAATCCGCCCTTTGTGGGACAAAACTATTTCGCTGTGCTGGCCGCGAACAGCTTTCCAGCGACCAAACGATCGGCCGTTGCCGGATCACGGGCCGCGACAGCCTGGCTGATCAGGTCGATCGAGCTCGAGTAGGTGTCCCGGATACACTTCTTGTCGGCCGAGGTCCAACCAGGCACCCCCGTCAGCATCAGGTCCTGGCAAACCAGAATGGCTGCGGCGCGGACCCGCGCATGCAGGGTTTGCAAGTCACGGTCGTTAGTAAGGTCGAGACCCTTCAAGGACACCGCCTTGCTGGGCTGCAGGGTTTGCAACCTTGCTGGTTCCGACACTGCAACCTGGCTCAAAGCCAGCCCAAGCGTCACGACCAGCAAACCAATCGAAATCCGGCTTCGCATCGAATTCTGTGTATTACACATGAGAGTGCTCCGATTTACGTTGCATGCCATTGCGTCGGCCTGGCGTCCGCGCTTGGGAGAGGACCTTGTGATAAGTCAGGCACTTCGCCAGGGAAATGCGACAAAGCCCGGGGTCAGGGGGGTGAAACGTGTCCGGCCGCCGTTCCTGGAATGAATGACACACTGTCGTTCTCCCTACTGATGACCCGTGAACAAGGAACTGAAGTCAGCAAGTGATCTTTACTTTGCACATCTGGTTCGGTGGACATCGTGCACCGGCGTCAGTATCTTGTCGGGGGCAAATCCGGGTAAATGCAGGGGAAAACCGGGGGAGGACCCCAGTGATCACCAGATTTGGCTCGTTCGAATTCGATCCGGTGCGGCGGCTGATTGTCCGCGAGGGTCGCGATGTTCATCTCACGCCCAAAGCATTCGACCTGCTCGCGCTCTTGATACTGGAAGCGCCGCGCGTGGTGCCCAAGGCCGAGCTGCATCAGAGGCTATGGCCCAAGGTGATCGTGTCGGACGCGACGCTCGTCGGGCTCGTGAAGGAACTGCGGCATGCGCTTGACGACCTTGATCAGGACGCGCCGATCATCAGGACCTCGCATCGTGTCGGCTATGCGTTTAACGCCGCAACCGTCGGGGCACCGCAAGACTTGGCTGCTATCCACCACTGGATTCTGAAGGGCAAAAGCCGCTTTCCCCTTCCGGTGGGTGAGTCCCTGATTGGACGCGATCCCCTGTCCGCCATCTGGCTGGACTATATGAGCGTGTCGCGCCGTCATGCCCGCATAACCGTGAGTGAGAAAGGGGCACTGCTCGAAGACCTCGGCAGCAAGAACGGCACGAGAGTTCGTGAGAAGCCGCTGACTGGCGCCATTGTCCTTCAGGATGGCGACAGCGTGAGAGTCGGTCAGATCCTGGTCTCCTACCGTGTCTTTGCGGCAGGCATGCCGACTGCGACCCAGGCCAGTTTTCTCGAAACCACGCACTCGATGCGCTGAACCGTTATGGCGCTCGCTACTGGCGTTCGATTCGGACCGCTGGAAGTGATCGAACTGCTTGGTGCAGGTGGCATGGGGGAAGTCTATCGCGCCCGCGATTCACGCCTCGACCGCGACGTCGCGCTCAAGGTGTTGCCTGATCGTTTCAACCTCGATGCGCATCGCCTCGCCCGTTTCACTCGCGAGGCCCGCGTGCTCGCGTCGCTGAATCACCCGAATATCGCCACGTTGTATGGGATCGAGGAGCACGAAGGCAGGCAGGCGCTGGTTCTCGAGCTCGTTGACGGTGGTACTTTGGCTGATCGTATTGCGCTCGAACCCTTGTCATTGAGCGAGACACTTTCGATCGCGCAGCAGATCGCCGCAGCGCTTGAAGCCGCCCACGAGCATGGCATCGTCCATCGTGACCTGAAACCCTCAAACATCAAGCTGCGACCCGATGGCACGGTAAAGCTGCTGGACTTCGGCCTTGCGAAGGTCCTCGATCCAACCGCAGAAGGCACGGACCCAAAGTCAGCGACTATCACTGTGGTAGCTCCTGAGGCGTTGATGGGTACACCTGCCTACATGAGTCCAGAACAGGCGCGCGGGCTGAATGTCGATCAACGCGGCGACATCTGGTCGTTTGGCTGCGTGGTATTTGAGATGCTGGTTGGCCGGCCGGCGTTCGGGCGCGAGACGACGTCGGATACCATTGCAGCGATTCTTGCCCAGGAGCCCGAGTGGTCGAGTCTGCCGGTTGCGACGCCGGCACTACTCGAGCGATTGCTGCGCCGGTGCCTTGTCAAAGACCCCAAGGACCGGCTGCGGCATATCGGCGATGCTTACGCCGACTTGAAGGATCTGTCGACCCCTTCGTCCAATGCTCCAGTCGCGAGCAATGCTGCAGTGACCAGAGTGCCGGCCCGAAACCGAATGCGGCTCTGGACGCTTTCACTGGCAGCAGGCATTGCTGGAGCCGCACTACTCGCGTGGTGGATGCTACCCCAGCCATCGCCGCCTGAGGTTGCGGTCACCCGCTTCGAGGTTACGCCGCCAGACGACTATCCTCTGGCTATCCGGAACCAGTTGAAAGACATCGCGATTTCAAGAGACGGTACCCAACTCGCCTACAACTCTTCCCCGGGATCGCTGGTGATCCGTTCACTCGACCAGCTTGAGTGGGTACGACTGAAGAATCTCGACAGCGACGCAACGGTACCTTTCTTTTCCCCGGATGGACGCTGGATCGGATTTTATGGATCCGACCATATAAAAAAGGTCCCTGCTCAGGGGGGACCCGCAACAGACATTGCAGAATTGAGCGGATACTCCGATGGCGACGCCACCTGGAGTACGCCCGATGAAATCATCGTCGCAGATACTGGTGGGCTGCAAAGGGTACCCGCCGACGGCGGACCATGGGAGTTGTTGGGAATGCCCGAACTGACGCGCGGCGAGAAGGCTTTCGGCACACCCCAGCTTCTCCCGAATGGACGGTCAGTGCTGCTGACGGTCAGGCCACCTGTGTCGGCCCATGGCAACCAGATCGTGTCATTCGACCTGGAGACTGGTGAACGCAAGGTGTTGGTGCGTGGTGCCAGCCATCCGAAGTATTTGCAGACTGGGCATTTGCTGTATGTCGTTGGCAACACCTTGCAGGCCGTCGCCTTCGATCTTGAGCATCTGGAACTGCGAAGCCAGCCAACGACCGTTGTAATCGACTTAATGGTGCACGTGAACGGAATCGCCAATTATGCAGTCTCGGATACGGGAACACTGGCGTACGTGCCACAGCAGCATTCGAGTCAGAGTCGCGCGCTTTTCTGGGTAAGCCGCAACGGCAAAGAAGAGATGCTGTCCGCGCCACAGATGAACATTGCGTACGCCAGACTCTCCCCGAAAGGCGACCGTGTGGCGCTTGATGTGCGTGAGCCGGATGGCGAAATCTGGACCTGGGACCTGGGACGCAAGGCTCTGACGCGAATCACTTTCGATCCCGCAGAAAATCCGCTCGTTTCGTGGAGTCCGGATGGCCGGTATCTGGCGTTTGGCGACGGACGCAGCGGAGCCGCCAATATCTATCGACAGCGTGCAGATGGCAGCGGTCAGCTTGAGCGCCTGACATCGAGTTCACGACGGCAAATCGTGACTGATTTTTCGCCAGACGGCAGCAAGATCGTGTACGCACAGCTGAACGAATCAAAGAGCTGGGATACCTACATGCTCACGCTCGACGGACTCGGTCAACCTGAGCCCCTGCTCCAGAGCAAATTCGCCGAAGCGAATGCGGATGTCTCGCCTGACGGTCGTTGGCTGGTCTACTCTTCGGACGAGTCGGGCCAGCAAGAGATTTTCGTCCGGCCCTTTCCGGACGTGAATTTTGGTCGTTGGCAGATCTCAACCATGGGAGGTACCCGTCCATTGTGGGCTCCCAATGGACGCGAACTGTTCTATCTCGATGCAGCGCGTGCGATGATTTCAGTGAAAGTGGCGACGACACCGGAGTTTTCGGCCGGGGAATCCACCAGGCTTTTCGATGCGTCTCCTTATGCCACCGCGGGGATCACAGGCCGCCCCTATGACGTCTCACCTGACGGGCAGCGCTTTCTGATGCATCGCAACCTGGAGGCAACTCCAGGACGCGAGCCCGCGCCACGAATCGTCGTAGTGCTGAACTGGTTCGAGGAACTGAAACGGCTCGTGCCGGTTCAATAGGCAGACAGTACGGCAACAAGCGCATTCGACGCGTCCCCGTGGAGAACCCCCTGGCTGCCAGTCAAGACTTCACACACGTGAAACTGCCTGCGGCATTGATGTCACCGGAACCGGAATATTTCGGCCACGCCGGATAAACGCACATGGGACGCGTGCGTCGGTTGTTGCCCTGCTTGGCGTCGGTCACCACGAGCGCTCCGGGTGCTTTGCCCTTTTCGACCCACGCTTCCAGAGTACCCAGCGAATCCCAGGACGCGACGAATTGCCCTGTACCGTGGCCGAAGCCAGGCACCATATAGAACCGGACGAAGCCGTCGAGGCTCGACTGGCCGAACTGCTTGACCAATCGGTCGTAGTAGTCGATCGAGTTGTAGGGAGTCACTGCCGAATCGACCGTTCCATGCATGAACAGCATCTTGCCGCCTCGCTTCTTGAATGCCGATATGTCGACAGCACTGGCATCCACGAGATTTGAAACAGTCTGCAGCCGCGCTGCATGCGCGCCCGGATCGTAAGTCAGCGAATTGACCTGCGGATCCTTCGTGACGAAAAACCGCACCATCGGGTCCGCAAGAACGTGCAGCCCAAAGTCCGCGACCGGGGTTGGTGGAGACGATGGTGTGGAACGGGTCCCGAAACCGAACAGTCCAGGCCAGTCGGCGCCCTCCAGGATAGGCCAGCGTGCAAACGAACTGATACCACCCTGGATAGCAAATCCCAGATTGAATCGCGAGTTAACCGTGTTGACGACAGCAATCTGTTGGTCCGAAAGACATGTGTCGCCCGTATCGGTGCCGCCGGCACATCGCAGACTCGACACCTTGAAAGTGGACTGACAGGCAGCAACGTTGCTGATCACCCCGTCAGACGCCGCGTCCAGGCCGTCGCATGCGCTCATCACGGCGTTCTGCAGCAGTGCTACTTTCTGCGGATTCAACCACCCGGCTCCGCCATTGGCATAGACCGCCTTGGCAAGATGGTTGCCATCGGTTTGCAACATCGTGAAGTTGTACACCGGGTGCGTGGCGATGACGCCGTCGTAGTCCTGCGGCCAGCGCTGCACCACCAGAAATCCTTCATGACCGCCTTGCGAATTGCCCGTAAAGTAGAAACGCCGCGGCGCCTTGCCGTAGCGCGTTCTGATCAGCGCCAGCGCCGCGTCGTGTGTTTTCTTCAACTGATCACCACCGAAGTTGACCAGCGCTTCGTCGTTCAGCGCGAATGAACCATCCGCTGTCTGGCCTGCATGGCCGGAGTCGCTTCCCAGCGTGACGTAGCCCTGGCCTAACGGCGGCGATCCCGTGACAGGACCGAATGGCGCCTGATTCAGTCCCGTGACCAGGGTGCCGTTGTAGCCACCGCCGCCAAACTGCAGTGCCTTGCCGTTCCAGGTGGATGGCAGATTGACTTCAATATTGATATCGGGTGCCGTCGGGTCCACAGGATGGATGGCCGCGAGGACCTTGCAGTATTCACCATTGGCATTGCCGGCCTCTGTGGCGAGGACCAGGGTCGAGGATTTCACGTCAGCGCCTTTCGTTGGCAGACCGATTGCTGAAGCGGCGATGGTGGTGCCACTCAACGTCGCACAACTGGCCTGTGTGGTGGCGTTCGTATTTGCGGCACTGCGGTCAGTACCGGCACAGCCTGTCAGTGCACCCGCCAGGACCATTGCGGCAACGCAGGCATCAGCCAGAGAAGGGACCTTCACGTTCGTCGCGTTATGCATGTTCAATACCTGTTCTGATTTTCGCGAGGCGCATCGCCGGCGGAACTGCCCCATTGGACATCGCGTAGCATCTCTTTGTCCACACCGGGCGGCAGGCGTCAGCTTACCTGACCCTGGAATTCAGGCTCACCAAATGGGATTACGCCTCCGCCTTCGGGGCATTAGAACACGCGCAGTCCAACGGGGGCGGGTCAGGCGTGGTTTGCCATCATGCGCAGCGGTACCGAGATGGGGCCAAGCTCAGGCATACCGCTCATATGGATGTCGCCGCATACTTCGAACCAGGACGTCTGTCGCAGCAGTTCCTCAAGCGCAATGGTGAGCTGCTGGCGCGCAATTGGAATTCCGGCGCACATGTGCGGACCACGGCCGAATGCCAGATGTTGCCTGATATTGGGCCGGTCCAGCTTGAACTGGTCCGGATCGGGAAACACTGTTTCGTCGCGATTGGCCGATGCATAGACAAGTGCTATCGCCTCGCCGGGCTTTATCTTGCGTCCATGCAGCTCAACCTCGTGGCGGGCTGATCGCGCAAATCCCCGGTAGGGCGTGTACAGCCGCAGAAATTCCTCGATCGCATCGGGAATGAGTGAAGGGTTGTCCCGCAGTTTGCGCTGCAGCTCCGCATCTCGCGAAAGATGAACCACGATGCTGCCCATCACGATGGGCGGTGCCACGAGTCCCACCACCAGGACCTGCCGGACGCAACCCGCCAGCAGCACGTCAGGAAACGGATTGCCGTCCTGGTCGCGCTCCGCAAGCAGCGAACTGGTGGGATCGACCAGGGGATCGCGCGGTTCACGGCGGCGCTCTTCGATGACTTCGATTGCCATCTTCGCGAGCTTTTCAGCGGCGACGGCCACACTCGCCTTGTCAAAGGCTTCCCAGGACTTCACGTAGGCCCGCGCCGTATTCCACAGCACGCGCGTTTGAGTATCCGTCAGCCCCATCCATACACCGAATACCTGGGCCGGCAACGGGCTCGCGAATTCCTCGATGAAGTCCGCCTCGCCCCGCGCCACCAGGGAGCGCATCAGATCAGCGGCAATCTTTCGCGTCGCCACTTCGATGGCGGCCACTCGCGTTGAACCGAGCGCACGATCGAGTGCACGCCGGTAGGGTGTATGGTCGGGCGGATTCAGATGCAGTGGCGGGCGGCGACCCGTCGTCGATGCACCCGGAACAACGTTACGTACGGAGGTGATATAGGTCTGCGAGTCGCCGAGAATCTGGTGAATGTCATCGTAGCGAGTGACCGCCCAGAAGCCCTCAAAGGCGGTGCTGTGAGCAACCGGGCACTGGGCCCGCAATCGCGAGAACTCCCCGTACGCACTGCCGAACGTCTCCGGCAACGTCGGATCGTATTCATTGAGAAGGTCATGACCTTCAGGCTCGCCCGGCATGAATGCTCCAACACGAATCAGGATACGCGATGACTGGTAGCGGTGCAGTGTATGCCGCGGATCCTCTGCAGGGTAACAGCGGATGTATCTGCCGGAGATAAGTCGCATTGATGGCTGGCTCGGTCGCAGCAGGACAGCGTCTGTGGCTTCCGGCATAAGTACGGCTTATGATCGCGCCACCTTTTTACGGAACGATCCGGAGTTCAGACAGTGGATGGCCGCAGGTTGCGTTACTTTGTGCAGATCGTCGACAGCGGCAGCATCACTCGCGCTGCGTTGGCAATGGGTGTCGCACAGCCTGCATTGAGCCAGCAACTTGCCGTTCTCGAGAACGAACTGAAAGTGAAGCTGCTGGACCGGTCGGTTTCCGGCGTGACCACGACGCCCGCGGGCCGCATTCTGTACGCACGGGCGCAGACGATCCTTCGTCAGTTCGATGATCTCCGCGAAGCAGTACACCGGGAGGTCCAGCCGTTGTCGGGAGCCGTTACGCTGGGCATGTCGCCAACCATGGTGCCCCGCTTTGCGCTGCCGTTGATCGAGAAAGTGTGCACGCTGCATCCCGAAGTGCATTTGCAGATAAGGGAAGAAGGCAGCGCGGTTCTGAACGAGCTGCTGGTGAACGGGCGCATCGAAGTGTCGATTTCCCCGACCCGACCGGACAATGAAGCGATCGTGGGAGAAGAGCTGCTGTCAGAAGCTGTCATTCTGATGTCTCCGGCCGGGTGGAACCTGCCCGCCGATGCATCGCTGCAGGAGCTGGCTGCCTTACCGTGGATTGTGCCGCGACGCCCGAACTCGATCAGGACCATTGTCGACGCCGTGTTCGCGGCTGCCAGCCTGACTCCACGGGTCGCCGTCGAACTCGACTCCCTACAGAACGTGATAGAGACCGTCAGGCGCGGACTCGGCGTCGGAGCCATGGTAACGGGAGTGATCAAGGCCGATCTGGATGCCGGCACGCTGCGAGCCCGGCCACTGGGCAACGTTTCGCCTGAGCGTCCGATGTTCCTGTCGCATCGGCGTGCACCGGCGCTGACACCTGCTGCACGATTCGTGCACGACATTCTTCAGGAGATCGGCGAGGAATTGCGCCTGTCCGAGGCACCCGGCGAATCTTCCTCGCTCAAACCAGAACGACAATAGACGATCGGCCAGGTGTTCACAGCACCTGGCCTATCTGCCGCTCGCGCGCCTAGAAGGCGAAAGTCGCACGCACCCCATACTGCAAGGGAGCGCCATAGATATACCCGCCCCGCGCGCTGGACGCATCCTGCAACTGCACCGCGATGTAGGTCTCGTCGAGGGCATTCGTAGCAAATCCCTCGAGCCTCAGGCTCTCGACGGGTACCCATGTCAGGCGAACATCGGTCACGGTGTGCGAGGGCACCGTCGTCGACGCATAGCGGAACGGTGTCGCCAGCTGCTCGTCGACATACGACACCTGGATGCGCGGCGTCAATCGCGTTTGACCCAGCCGGAATTCGTACTGCACACCTCCCGTGACGGTGAGCTCAGGCGCGAACGGTATCGTTGAGCCCTTGGGCACCAGCCGGTTCGTGTTCGTCTCGGAATCGGTAAGGATGGCATCCTCGGTGAACTCGCTGTTGAGCGCACTCACGCCGAGATTGAATCCGAATGCGTCGAACTGCCCCGTCAGCTCGATCTCGGCACCATAGATCTCGGCTGGCGCGGCGTTCAGCGTGTTCGGCAGCAGTGCAGGCGGCGTACCCACCGGGGTCAGCGCCGAAAGCTGTATGCCCTGGTAGTCCGAGAAAAACACGTCACCGTTCACGCGCAAATGACCGTCGGCGAGCGTCGACTTCATGCCGACTTCGAAAACCTCATTCGTTTCCGGTCCGAAGGTTGCCAGCCGCGGATCAAGATTGACGCCGCCCGCCTTGTAGCCCTTTGATGCGGTCGCGTACAGCAACGTATCGTCGCTCGCAAAGTACTTCACACCGAGACGACCTGTCGTTTCCGTGGACTCCGCAGTGTTCGTGCAGGGAAAGCAGCCTGGTGGCGGTGCGCCCGGCAACACGAAGCGCGTGTATTCCTGCTTGTCGTCGGAATAGCGCAGGCCCAGATCGACGCTCCAGGCGGTTGAGAAACGATAGTCGACCTGTCCGAAGACGGATGCCGATGTATTGAGCGCCTCCGCAACGATCGATGAGTTCGATTGCACGAAGTCTCTTGTGTTGCGGTTGTCGCGCAGGACCTCCACAGGGGTCTTCTCGTCCAGGTAGAAAGCACCGATGACCCACTGCAATGGCGCGTCACCCGTCGACAGCAGGTTCAGTTCGCTGACCGATGTCGTGATCGACTGCCTCGTCAGCCCCACGCGCCCCGGAAACAGAGTGGTATTGGCGCCATTGGTGGGGAGCTGCGGCGGCACGGGTAACGCTGTCGCAGTCCGATCGCCATCCGCCTGATCCTCGTTGTCTGCGTCGGCATAGGAAGTCAGCACCCGCAACTGGAGGGTGTCTGCCAGGTCGAAGCGGCCCTCGAGTGACGCGCGGTAACCGTCCTGATTCATGAACGAGCGTGCATCTTCCTCGATCGTGAATGGGTCAGCGGTCACGAGGTCAGCGCGGTTCTTGATCGCGTTGTAGTCCGTTTCCCGCTTGAAATACTCGTATCTGAGATCGATGGTCGCGCCATCAGTCGGTTGATAGCGCAATGCCACGCGCGCGGCCGTATCCTCGCCACTCCCGGGCTCGCTCGGGCTCGGGCCGATATTGTCCGTGAAACTGTCGCGCGTGTCGTATACACCCGAAATACGCACGGCAAGATTGTCAGTCAACGGGGCGTTAAGGGCGGCTACGGTGCGATACCAGTTGTAGTCGCCAATCGTCTGATCCACGAAGCCGGAGAACTTGTCGAATGTGGGCGCCGGGGTGCGCACATAGATGGCGCCACCGGTGGAATTCTGTCCGGTCAGTGTGCCCTGCGGCCCGCGCAATACTTCGAGCGCCTCGATGTCGAAGAACGACAGCGCGATGAACTGTTCGTGCGGTATGTACACGCCGTCAACGTAGTAGGCCACTCCGGGATTCGAGGTAGGCGCAGATTGTGCAATGCCGACACCGCGAATATTGACGAAAGTCGAGCGATTGTAGGTATTGATGACGACACTGGGCGCCACCTGCTGGATCTCGAGTACGTTATCGACGCCCTGGTCCGCCAGCGCGCTGGCGCTCAATACCGTTGCAGAGATCGGAACGTCCTGCAGATTGACCTGCCGGCGCTCCGCAGTGACTATGACCTCTTCAAGGACCGGCCGCTGATCGCTCGCCGTCCCGGTGGCGTTCTGCGCGTGTGCGCCCTGCCCCAGAGCGGCAGATACTGCGACTGCAATCGCGCCCCAACGTTTGTTGACGGCGAGCCCTTCGACGCGGATTCGGGTGTTCATTCTCGATTTTCCCCCGGATTCTGATTCGTTACTGTAGTTCAAACGGTCATGGCCCAAGCACCGCTTGCCGCTGCCGCCATTCTAGGAAGTCCGCCCGACCGGGAGGTAACATCCAATCTGTCTGAGGGTATAAGACGTACTGATGCAACGCCTGGATACAGACCCGGCATAACGGATACCGATGGATTCTTCGCCTTGCCGCGGGCTGCTGAATATGTGAGGCTGACGAACTCATCGAAAGGCGGCATTGGCACGGCATGTCGACAACTCTTCTCGCCTGGTCAGTGTTCCGTAACCACCTTTTGCAGGGGATCGTCGGTCTGCTGTTCGGCACCGCTGTCATGTTCGGCACGTCGAGCCCCGCTCCAGCCGACTCTACGGCCGAATATCAACGTTGAACGCTGGCGCGCACCCAATGATCCACGGCCATTCCCGGCAAGTGCAGCGTTCAGGAACCCGGGTGGAACGCTGACGACGCTGAGTGTCGGCGGGCCTGTCAACACGAAAGGACATCCATTCTTCACGCCTCTCGGCACAAACGGACGGGCTTGCGTCAGCTGCCATCAGCCTGCGGATGCCATGAGCCTTTCCGTGGATACCATTCAGGATCTCTGGCGCGCGACGCAGGGCAAGGACCCCTTGTTCGCTGCCGTGGATGGTTCCAATTGCCCGCATCTTCCTCCGGGAGAAGCAGGCTCACATTCCCTGTTACTCAATCGTGGCCTGTTCCGCGTAGCCCGCCCGTGGCCGCCGAAAGCGGCAGATGGCTCACTGCTGCAAGCTCAATTCGAGATCGAAGTCGTTCGGGATCCCACCGGTTGCAACACTCATCCACGCTATGGACTGCACAGCAGCGAACCGATGATCTCCGTCTATCGCAGGCCGCGGGTTGCAGCGAACGTAAAGTACCTCACGGCCGTTGGCTTTCCATTCGAGCCCAAGGACGGTTTGCCGTTGCCGCTCGATCGGGAGACCGGTATGCCGATGAGCGGTAATCTGATGGCAGATCGGCGCTTCGGGACACTGAGGATCCAGGCTGTCGACGCAATCCGCACACACCTGCAGGCAAACGGCACGCCGACGAAAGCCCAGTTGCGTGCGATCACCGACTTCGAAGCCACTCTCTACAGTGCACAGAGCCACGATCGATGGGGCGACAGTCTCACGGCCGCGGGCGCTGAAGGCGGCCCGGAGAAGCTCGCAGAATTCGCGGCCGGGGCGCTACAGGGAGGTCCGCAGCCGATCTGGAGTGAGTTCAGGCGCTGGCAGGAATTGCCGGATGCAGTGCCCGGCGAGAACGCCGAGCAACGCGCGTTCAGGCAGTCGGTGGCTCGAGGTGCGAAAAGTTTTGCAACCAGGACATTCCTGATCCGGGACAATGCCGGCATCACCTCGATGGGATTCGGCAATCCGGTACGCAACACCTGTGCGTTCTGCCACAACATGCAACGCACAGGAATGGACGTGGCGCCCGGCCAGGTGGATCTCGGCACGACCAACGAGCCCTTTGCAAATCCGGCACCCGATCTGCCGCTGTTCAAGCTGACCTGCAAGGAAGGCCAGCGGCCGCACCCGCACCTCGGCCGCATCGTTTACACGCAGGATCCGGGGTTGGCATTGACCACAGGCCGGTGCATCGACATCGGCAAGATCACCATTCAGCAGATGCGCGGCCTGTCGGCGCGTGCGCCCTACTTTTCTAACGGCTCGGCGCGCACCCTCCGCGAGATCGTCGACTTCTACGACCGACGCTACAACATTGGCTACTCGGAGCAGGAAAAGCAGGACCTCGTCAATCTGATGAGTGTGCTTTGAGGCGATGCGCATGCCGAGAACATTATTTCATCGCATCTTTCTGGCAGGCATGTGCTTGTTGTCTGCGCATGGCGCTGCTGTCCGTGCCGATCAGCAAGTGACCGCCGCAGGCGCGCAGGCGCCCATCAAGCTTTTCGTCGGCTGCCCCATCTACCGCGACACCGACGCCGGTCGCAAGTCCGGATGCTGGCTGGTCACCGACCCCGCGGATGGACAGCGGTATGACGTCACGCCAGGACTCATCAAACCCATTCTCGGTCGGCAGATACTGGTCGAAGGAGTGGTCACCGGGGATGATCCGGGCCAATGTGGCGGCATCGTGCTCGAGCCCGCAAGTATTTCTGTACTGTCGGACGCGTGTAAGGAATTCCTCATTCCCGCGGAAGGCCACCCGGGACGTCCTTTCGTGACCCCCGCAGACGTCCTGCAGCCCAGCACCGTGCCGCGGCAACTGCCGCCGCCACCCTACGATACGAAGGAGTACACGATCCTGTTCGAGCTGAACAGTGACTTCCTTGTGTATCAATACGCTGAAATGATCATCGAGAAGGCGGCTCTGTACGCCAGGGCAAGCAAGTCGAAGCAGGTCAAGATCACCGGCTACGCAGCGACTCGCGGCAACGACATCTCTGGCCAACACATTCGTGAAGAGATCTCGATCGCCGAAGCGCGAGCTCGAATGGTTGCCGAAGCATTCACGCGACTTGGGATTCCATCGAACGCACTGCAGCTCGCCTGGCAGGGAGAACCGGCAAGCGGCGTTGTACCAACAGAAGGTCTCGTGGAAGCCGCCAAGCGGCGAGTCACGATCACGATTCAACCTTGAAGGTCCGGCTGCGCGATTCGACTGCCCTGAACCTGAATGGATGCTGTCGCGTCACGACTTCTCGCCCCTGTCACGGGCGCGAAGTGCTGCAAGCAGCACGGCACCTACGCCCATCACGGCTGCGACGAACCACACAGGCGCGGAAAACGACGTACTGTGAGCGCGGATCACCCCAATGGTATAGGGACCCGCCAGACTCCCCAGGTTGCCGACAAGGTTGATCAGCGTGATGCCTGCAGCGGCTGCCGAACGGTGCAGGAAGCTTGTCGGTATCGACCAGAACACGCCTTGGGCGCTTCCCAGGCCAAAGCCACCGAGTACCAGCAGCAGCAACGCAACCCCTCCGTGCAAGGCACTGGACGCGAGAAACAACGCAACCATCGCCAGCACAAGCGCCAGTCCCACGTGCCAGTAACGCTCCTGTGTTCGATCCGAATGCCAGGAGTTCACGAGCATGCCAAGCCCAACGCCAACCCAGGGGGCAGCTGACAGCATTCCGATCGCGAAACTGCCGAGTGTGGACATCTCCTTGATGACCTGTGGCAGCCAGAAGATCATGCCGTTGGCCCCGATCAGAGTCGTGCACCAGACTCCCGCAGCGAGCCATGCTCGCCCGTCGGCAATCACGGCCCCGAGGGGTGATGTGCGTGGCGCGCGCGACTGCTGTTGCTCCCGTGCAAGCTCAGTGGCGATCCAGGCCTTTTCAGCCTCGCTGAGCCAGTGTGCGTCCTGCGGCTTGTCGACAAACAGGAAGTACGCAATGCAGCCCATACAAACGGTGGCGGCGCCCTCCAGCAGCAGCATCCATCGCCAGCCCGGCATCTGCAGCGGATTGTCGACGCCCATCAACCATCCACAGAGCGGCCCGCCGATGATCACCGAAATGGGGACCGCGAGCATCGTCAAGGCGATCGTGTTTGCCCGATATCGGGCAGGCAACCAGCCGCTGCAGTAATACACGAGACCAGGCGCGAAGCCCGACTCGGCACAGCCGAGCAGGAAGCGCAGCAAGTAGAGTTCCTCAGCGTTGCGCACGAAGGCCATCGCGGTCGCAACAATCCCCCAGAGTACAACACAACCCGCGATCCAGCGTCGCGCGCCGATCTTCGTGAGCAGCCATGTGCTCGGAAACTGGAACAACAGATAACCGACGAAGAACATTCCCACCGCAAAGCCATATGCCTGTGGCGTCAGATCGATATCGGCGTTCATCTGCAACGCGGCAAAGCTGATGTTTACCCGATCGAGCGAACTCAGCACGATCAGCAGCACAATGGGGGCCAGCACCCGCCAGCGCACTTTATTGCCCGCTGCAGACTCGATGGACACCTTTACTGGCCTGCCAGCACGTTCGGGCGAGCTCCGGGTGCCGGGAGGTGGTTGTTATTTCTTCCTGTCATTCATCCCCCTGCCGACATCGTGCCCGGGCCATCATCATAATGTTGTCAGGGAAATGCCGCAGCAACTTTGCAGGCGAGTTCCAGCTGCCATCACCTGCTTCGCCATTCAAGATGAATGCACATGCCACGAAACAACTTGCGGCAGGGCATGTCGAATTCAGAGTCAGCGGGTAGCCGGGATCCGCGACGCGTGTTTATTCTCGTCTAGCGGATGGGGAAATCAGGGACGCCCCCTCCAGGCCCTTTCCTTACCCCAGAACTGGATGTCCTGATTGTTCTCTGCGCAGATGAACTCGAGGACTTCCTGGTTCGGGGCGAGGCCAGCAGCAAAACCGGACTTGTACTCGCCGGTCCACGCGTCCGGATCGGTGGCGGTAATCTCGACTTCGAGGCGGCCACGGTCCGGCCGGCGCCACCGTTCAACCACGTGCAGCTTTTCCGAATGCACACCAAATCCCGGAGTGACCTCATTGAAGCCGACGGTGTCGATCACCAGCGTATCGCCCTCCCAGTTGCCGATGGAGTGCCCGTGCCAGGCCGGATTCCATTCGTCCGCTGGCGGATGCGGACGACCATCCATGAACACCTGCCGCCAGCCTGGCGTAAAGAACTCCGTGATTGAAATGAGCGCGTCCCTGGTCTGGTAGACCTTGTACGGGAATGAGCCCGTGATGGGGACAGCCGCCTGCGGCAGGCAATACGCTCCCGCATTCTGCGTATTCAGTTTCTGCAACTGCTGCTGCATTTCGGCAGCCCATGGCTGCATTGGTGGCAACCGGGGTCCCTGCCCGGGAGGAGCCGGAATGTTGGCCCAGAAACCGCTGAAGTCCACCTTGCCGTCGGGCATGCGCGGTACCGGGCCACTGACATCGCCAGCGCTGGCGCGGATGTCGTTGGCGAGCTGCACCGGATCGTCGCCAATGGTTCCGAGGTTCATTCCCCAGCCGATGGGCAGGTCGACCTTGAGCGCCTTGCCAGCTTCAATGTTGACGCCCTGCTGCTCGTAACGGGTATACATGCAGCAGCCGATCGGGATGATGAGGTCGTAGGCGCCGGGTGCGAGTCCGGCTATCGTGAAAACGCCGGTCGCCGGCAGAGGGACAGACTTCGCCTCTCCCGTCGCCTTGTTGGTCATGGAAACGGCAACCGACTCCAGGTTTGTGATTACTGCGCCATTGGGATCGACCAGCCTGGCAGTGATGCTGCCTGCCGCACCCTGGGCGAAGCCGAAGTCGCACCAGGCAATGAAGCCACCAACAGAACATGACAAACCGGCTGACGTGCGAGCTCAACATCCACTCCCGCGACTTGCTACTGATGTTCACGTTTCATTGTGTGTATCAGGACTTATGCATCCAACTTCGCATTGCACAAACGCGGCCGCTTGCACGCAATGCGTGATCTTACGCCAGGCATGAGCACTTCTACGTGCAGGACACATGGGTTTGATCGGATCCCGAGGTTCCGCAGGTCCTTTCCAGCACCGTATTAATGAACAATACCGCTGGTTCTGCTAACTTCGTTGCAAAGCAGGTTTTGACGACTCCGGGGGAAACTGCATGCGTGTGCCAGCCAGATCGGGATCCCGCCTCTGTGCCTGGGTCGCAGGAGGAGCGCTGGCCGCCGTGCCGCTCGCCAACGCCCATCACGGCATCTCCAACTGGGATCAGAACAAGGACGTCAGGATCACTGGCGTGTTGACGAAGTTCGAGATGATCAACCCGCACTCCTATATCTACGTCGATGTGAAGGGCGAGGACGGCAGAGTCGCTTCCTGGGGCTGTGAAATGCGCGCGGCGGGAGTCCTGCTGCGCTCCGGCTGGACTCGCGACATGTTCAAGATCGGTTCCACGATCACGATCACGGGCTCACCTGAACGCAAGAAGCCGAATCGCTGCTATCTCGGTACGATCACGTTTGCCGACGGCAGCCAGATGGATCGGTATTCGCAACGCCATGTAGCGGTACCGGCCGCCACTGTCGGTGCGAAAGCCGCGCGTGTGGCGCGCACCCCGCAGGGAGCCCCCAACTTCGCCGGGGACTGGGCTGCCGAGCAGCGCGTGATGACCGATCCACGCGGTCAAAGCGGCGCCCTGCTGCCCTTGAGCCAGGCCAGCAAACTTGCACCCGGCGAAGTGCCGGAGGGCCAGCGCGCGTTTCCTGGGGCCCGTGGAACGCCCGAGTCGTTGGCGCAGGATCCGGTCAAGGCATCATTTTCCAGGCCCAGCACCGGTCCCGCTGACCGCAGCCGGGCAACGCGCCCGCGAAAAATTCAACAGCGCTTCGCGTGATAACCCGCGGCTGCGGTGTGAGCCGACCAATATCCTCTTCGACTGGACCTTCGACACGATGGTCAATCGCATCAATCAGACGCCCGAACGCATTACGCTGCAGTACGGGTTCATGGACCTGACCCGGACGATCCATCTGAACCTCGACAAGCATCCGGCAAATCTGCGCCCCAGTGTGGCCGGCCATTCAATCGGACACTGGGAGGGTGACGTGCTGGTCGTCGATACGACCGGCTTCGCACCCGGCGTACTTTCCGCCGAAGCGAATACGCTGCACAGCAATCAGCTGCACGTAGTCGAGCGATTCGAGCTCAATCCGGAGAAACAGACGCTGAGCCGCAGCTATGTAGCCACTGACCCGTTGTATTTCAACGCGGAGTACAAGGGAAGCGACACCATGTATGTCGCCGAAGCACCCTACTCGCGCTACGCCTGCAAGGATCTGGGAGGCGCACCAGGATAGGCGCGACTCAGTCCTGTTTCTTCATCAGTTCGAGCACTGCGGAAGTCATCAGCTTCACGCTGGTTCTGAGCGTCGGTTCAGGTAGCGGAGCAAACAGGGCTGAATGCAGCGCCGGCAGTGACGTCCCGGTGCGCTGGCTTTCCGCGAACTTGAGTGGATCCGTGGCGCCTACCTGGAACAGCACGCTCGGTATCTGATGACCGTCCAGCGCAAAACGACCGAAGTCCTCACTGATCATCGCCGGCTGCAGTGCTGCGACATTGTCAGCGCCCAGGGCCCGAGTGAACACTGCTGACAAGCGCTCCGTCAACGCCGGGTTGTTGTACGTTGCGGGCGTGAATTCCGTTGCACTGACAGCCACGACTGGTGCAAGTTCCGGCGGGATTCCGGCGGCCATGGCAGTGCCTTTGGCAATGCGCTCAATGGCTTCGAGAATCTTTTTTCGAGACTCTTCCTTGTACGCACGCACCGTCAGCTGCAACTTTACTTCGTCGGGAATGATATTCGGCCGGGTACCGCCGTGTATCGAACCCACGGTAACCACTGCCGGATCAAGCGGCGAGTTCTCCCGGCTCACGATTGTCTGCAGTGCCAGAACGATCTGCGCAGCCAGGACTATCGGATCCTTCGCGAGTTCGGGTCGTGCACCATGACCCCCGACACCGCGCACCGTGATCTCCACTGCCGTACCGCTCGCCATGATGAAGCCCGGATTCAGCCCGACTTTGCCGGCCTGAAGGTCGCCAGTGTCGTGCAGTGCGATGGCGTAGTCGACTTTGGGAATCCTGTCGTACAGGCCGTCATCAAGCATCGCCTGGGCTCCATCGATGGTTTCTTCCGCCGGCTGGCCCACCAGCACCAGTGTTCCCCGCCACTCATTGCGCAGCTCTGCGAGCAGCTTCGCTGTGCCGAGCAGCGTCGTCATATGGATGTCGTGTCCGCACGCGTGCATCACGCCGACTTCCTGGCCCGCGTCGTTCTTGACCCTGACCTTGCTGGCGTAGGGCAGACCCGTTCTTTCTTCCACAGGCAGGGCGTCCATGTCCGAACGAACCAGCACGACAGGACCTTCGCCATTGCGCAGCACGCCGACAACGCCGTACCCGCGCCACTCCGGTCGCTTGAACTTTCCGATGCGCTCTGTGACGGTATAGCCCAATGCACGCAGTTCCTTTGCAACAAGAGCTGAAGTCTTTTCCTCGTAGTGCGAGAGCTCAGGTGCGGCGTGCAAGGCCTTGTATGTGGTAACCAGCGTGGCGATGTCCCGGTCCACGAGGCTATCCAGGGAGGGTTGGGCCATGACCTGGCCGCACAGAAATACCAGGGACAGCAGACAACCTTTGCTGAATACAATGCGCATCATTGACGAATTCCCCTGTCGAATGAGTAGTCTCACCAAGGGCCCTGAGTCTGCCGCACACACAGCATCGACAGACAAAGCAGCCTTGAACCCGCGTCTGGCAATTCTCACAAAGCGCTCGTCAGCGGAGCTGGTCTGGCAGCGTTGCAATTGCCGCTGACAGAACCGCGATCGAGTTTGGGTCGAGACCGGCCACGTTGATGCGCCCGTTCGGAGGCATATAGATGTGGTGCTGCCGCCGCAGATGGTCGACGGCCGCGGGCGAGAGGTTCAGCAGGGAGAACATCCCGTGCTGTCTCGCAATCGCAGAAAAGTCGCGATCAGGACAGGCCAGCTCAAGGGCACGCGTGAGGTCGACTCGCAGCGACCGCATGCGACTTTGCATTTGCGACAGCTCACTGCGCCACAGTTCTGCGAGGCTCGCGTCCTGCAGGATTCGCGCAACAACGGCCGCCCCATGATCCGGTGGCATGGAATAAATGCTGCGTGAGATGGCCCGCAGGTGGCTCATTGCCGCTTCGAGCTGTGTGGCATCCTGGCTGACCACGATCAGTGCACCTACTCGTTCGCGATACAGTCCGAAGTTCTTGGAACACGAGATGGCGATCAACGCTTCAGGTAATGCTTCGGCAACCAGCCTGGCACCGAAGGCGTCGGCTTCCACTCCTTCGCCCAGTCCCTGATAGGCGAAATCGACAAAGGGCAGCAGCCGGCGCCTGGCCAGTACATCAACGAGCAACTGCCACTGCGCTGCGGACAGATCCGCCCCCGTCGGGTTGTGGCAGGAACCATGCAGGAGCACCACTGCCCCGGGCGACAGTGCTTCGAGATAATCCAGCATGGCCTGGAAGCGGACGGTTCCGGTCGCCGCGTCGTAGTAAGGATACGAAGCGATCCGGATTCCGGCACCCGTCAGCAGCGGCACATGATTGGCCCAGGTGGGATCGCTCACGTGCACGACGGTGCCTGCGCTGCTCGCCTTGCGGATCAACTCGGCACCGAGCCGCAGCGCCCCGCACCCACCAGGAGACTGGAAGGCCCGCGCACGGGCCGCTGCCAATGCCGGGTGCCCGGCGCCAAGCGCCATGGTGCAGATTGACGTATTGAATGCATCGTTGCCCATCGGGCCGAGGTAGACCTTGCTGTCCTGGTCCGCATACACGGCCTGTTCGGCAAGACGGACCGCTTTCATGACTGGCGTGATGCCCTGCTCGTTGCGGTAGACGCCGACGCCGAGATCGATTTTTGCTGGCGCAGGATCAGCGCGAAAGGCCGCGAGCAGTCCCAGTATCGATTCCGGGGTAAGGGTATCCAGTGTTTCAAACATGGCCAGGGAACCTCTGACTAGTCGATTTCGTACCAGCGCTCCGCAGAACGTATCGCCCTTTCTACTCCCATGGCTTCCACTGCATGGATGAGTTTCACGGCGATGTCCGCAGAGGGAGCCAGATCCGCTTCGTCACCCTTGAGCGAATGGGGCGAACCACGGTCCGGGAATACTTCAGTCACCGGGACGGCAAGCACGTGCCGATGATGCAGCAGTCTCTGGTACAGCGCGAAGTAGAGTTCTGGCGAGTAACCCGGGACATGCCTGTCGCGAGGAATCGCCAACGCATCCGCGGCCGCAAGGACTGCATTCCACAGCTCATCCACCAGCGCGGGCACGGCGTTTGCCGCGTCCCGTGCGTGACGGGGCTTTTCGATCTCGGCAGCACGGGCAGCCTCGATTGCCGCGCGGACTTCACGAGAGGGCTGCGGCACCAGGAAGCGGGTCGTGGGTAACGCCAGAATGGGCTCCACGGCATCCGCCTCTACCTGCGCCAGTTCGATGAATCGCCCACCCACCAGCGGGGCTTCGATCAGCAGGAGATGCTCATCGCGCACGTTCTCGTCGCACCATCTGAAAATGGCATCGCGAAGCCAGAGGCCCGCGGCGCGCCGGATCACCGGATGGGTTGAACCACCAATCTCGGGATAACGGGCCAGAATCGCGGGTTGTTCAAACGCCTGCCTCGCCACATCCCACTGCAGGCGATGTACGCGCCGCCCGAGAGTGCGTGCAATGAGCACCTGCTCCCGCATCATCAGACTCTTGCCGGCGCCGGGAATACCGCAGGTTGCCACGATGCGCGATTCGCGCAACACCCTATCGAGAATGCGATAGGCAGGCGTTTCCGGTTCGAGGACACCACCATACACTGACATCAGAGGTTCCCTGAGCTCCTAGCGAAACTGATCCACGCTCGGCATATCGCCGACCGGCACTTCGATCAGCGAAGGCTCATCTGCAGCCAGCGCCCGTTCGAGCAGGACGGCAAGCTCGGCCGGCGAACGTGCCCGTCCGGCGCGCACTCCAAATGACTCGGCGAGGCGTACAAAGTCCGGATTGACCAGATCCGACGCAATGATCCGCCCGCCGTATAACTCGCGCTGCATCTGCTGCACGTTGCCAAACTGGTTGTTGTTGAAAAGCACGGTCACAAGGCCGATCTTGTGCTGCACGGCACTTGCGAGTTCACTCGCGGCGAACATGAATCCACCATCGCCCGTCACGGAAACAATGGGACGCTCCGGGCGGGCAACCCTGGCTCCCAGCGCCGTGGGAAATCCCCAGCCGAGAGTACCCATGTATCCGGTCGACAGAAAGGTCCGGGGCTCATAGACAGGATAGACGAGTCGGCTCGCGAACCCGACCTGCGTCAGCTCATCGACGAGCACCCCGGATTCCCCGAGACACTCACGAATGACTTTCAGATAGGAGATCTGCGGTTCCAGTACCGAGACCCTGCGCTCCCAGTCTCCACGGACGGCAAGCAACTCTTCCTGCCGTGAACGGGGTGAAGGTCGCTTTGACCGCACCATCTCGATGAGTCGCGGCAGGGCGTCTTCCAGACGCGCGGTCAGGGCGATGTGCGGTTTGCGCAGCAGAGCGTGGCTGGCGGGATCCACATCGATCCTGAGCAACTTCTGCTCCGGCAGCTTTTCCCAGCTTTGCAGCGGCACTCGCATCGTGGAACCGAGCGCCAGAACCACGTCACTGCGACGCCACAGAGGTCGCGCCGCCGGCATTACGAAGCTCAATGGGCTACGGCTGTCGACCACTCCCCGGCCGGTGCGGTAACTGACAACCGGCACCTCCAGCAATTCCGCAAGTGTGCGCACATGCGTGGCAACCCCTTGCGCTCCGGACCCGACGAACAGCATCGGAGCTGTCGCTTTCACCAATGCATCCGCCATGCGTTCGAGCAGCGATTCATCGACAGGGGGGGCGGAAACGCCTGTATTCGTCGCGCTGCTCATGCGGACTGGCGCGAGCTGTGCGAGTACGTCCATCGGCACTTCGACACCGACAGGCCGGGGGCGCCCCTGCGCCAGCGCAGCGAGCGCGGCACTCATGACTTCTGGAACCTGGGAAGGATGCGCGGCGAGGGCAGCAAACTTGGTCAATGACCGCAACATGCCAGACTGATCCTGGATTTCATGCAGTGCGCCCGCGCCGCGGCCAATCTGGGCGAGTGGAATCTGGCCCGTCAGAAACAACAGCGGCGCATTGAGCGCATAGGCGGTGGCGAGTGCAGCACTGGCATTCAGGAATCCGGGGCCCGGTACGACGGAGCACACTGCCGGTCGACCGGTAGCGAGCGTTGCCCCCAGCGCCATGTAGGCCGCCCCCTGCTCGTGCCGCGTGTGGACAACCCGCAGCGCATCGCGGCGGTCATAAAGCGCATTGAACAGGGCGTCGTTCTGCACGCCTGGCAATGCGAAAACTGTCTTGAAGCCGGCCTGGATCAGTTCCCGGACAACCGCTTCACCGCCGGTCATGGTCTGTACGGAACTCTGCATGCTATACCTCGAGAAGATCCCGACCGACGACGATCTCGCCAGAATATTCAGTGCGTGCCGCCGCAATCCATTCGTCGTCGGTGACGCCGGTTGCAGGCGCAAGCGGCGACAGAACGAGTCTCGCCACACCGGCCTGGCTTGCCACTTGCGCGGCCTGTTCCACGGCAGTGTGCGCGCCCGTAATACGTTCGAGCAGTCGCGCGCCCCCGAGCGACGACAGTCGATGCAGCGCAGATGGAAACACCGCCTCATGCACAAGCGTGTGCGCACCCCTGGCAAATTCAGCCAGCGCGAGCGACAGGGCCGTATCACCCGAGAACACCACGGAGCGGTCAGCACAGTCGAAACGGTATGCAAACGCATAGTCGATCCCGCCGTGCGGCACGGGCAAGCAGGTTACCTTGACGTGTTCATCGGCGTAACACTCGCACGCACCGGTAATTTCCTTCACGCGCATCAGATCCTTGAGCGGCGTCCTCCCCTCTTCGATCACTCGACTCGCCAGGTCGACGGCGAACAGCTCACGATACAGTTCGCCCATGCGCGCGAGCGGAGGAGGACCTGTCAGTTTGACGGGCGCGCGGAGTTGGCTCCAGGCTTGCGCGACTAGCGTGCCAAAATCGGCAACATGATCCAGATGGTGGTGGGTGATGAAGATCGCCCGCAGGGCGTGTAGCGCAATGCCCGCACGGACCAGTTGCAGGCCAACGCCGTTACCGCAATCAATCACGTATGCAGCGTCCCCATGAAGCAACACTGCTGCGGTGGGCTGGCGGCCCGCCTTCGGCGTGGGCCCCGCGCCGGTTCCCAGCAACACAACGCGAGTGACCGCAGGAGTACTCAACGGTGAAACGCCTGTGTTGTCAGAAATTCATCGATGCCGTAAGCGCCCCGCTCACGACCAAAGCCGGACTGGTGAAACCCGCCAAAGGGTGCATCGGGATGAGTGGCGGCCCCGTTGATACTCACGCTACCCGCGCGGATGCGCCTGGCAACGCGCAGCGCCTGTGATTCATCGGTGGCCCAGACTGCGCCTGACAGTCCGAACGGCGTGCCATTCGCGATGGCGATTGCATCCTCTTCATCCCGATACGGTTGCACCGTGAGGATGGGTGCAAACGCTTCCGTCCGTGCAATGGCAAGCGTCCTGCTTCGCACGCCCAATACCGTTGGCGCGACGAAATACCCCCGTGGCAGGTGCGCAGGACGATGAAGCCCACCCGCCGCGAGGTACGCACCCTCATCGAGCGCCTGTTGCAACAGCTCGAGCGCCTGCTTTCGCTGCGCCGCAGAGATCACGGGTCCAAGTTCAGTTGCCGTATCGAGCGGATCGCCGACACGTATCGCGTTAGCGGCCGTTGCTGCAATCGAGCAGGCCGCATCGAAACTGGCTTCCGGAACCAGCAGCCGCGTGAGCGCTGCGCAGGTTTGTCCGGCGTTCTGGATGCATTTCTGCAGCGTGCTGTTCACTGCCCGGGGCAGATCGGCGCCAGCGAGAACTACGCTCGGGGACTTGCCACCCAGCTCCAATGTGACCTTCTTCAGTTCGCGGCCTGCAAGCTCCGCGATCCGCCGGCCAACTCCCGTCGATCCGGTGAACGAGACCGCATCGATGTCCGGATGGGTGACCAGCCGCTCGCCCACTTCGACACCAGTGCCAAACACCACATTGAAGACACCCTTCGGCAGTCCCGCTCGTTGCAGAGCATTGGCCAGAACCACAATCGAAGCGGGTGCCAATTCGCTCGGTTTCAGGACTACGGTGGCCCCGGCAAGCAAAGCCGGTACCACCTTGCAGGCAGACAGAAAGAGCGGATAGTTCCACGGTGCGATGCAGGCGACGACTCCGATCGGCACATGCGACACGAGGGTGCGATCGAGCTGGTCATCGCCTGACCGCGCTTGTACCCAGCGAGGTGCCTCATGGAACAGGCGAATGGCAGAATCGACCTGCAGGCGTTGCGCGACTGAAATCGGTGTGCCGATCTCTGCGGCAAACGACTCGGCCAGTGAACCGGCCTGCTCCTGCAGGATCCTTGCAGCACTCGCAAGTACACTTGCCCTTTCCTGGAATGAAGTGATCGACCATGCCGGCAAAGCGGCTTTCGCAGCGGCAACGGCGGCATCGACATCAGCGGTCGTGCCCAGGCGAACGATTGCAGACGGGGCTTCCGTAGCCGGGTTGTGCAACACGAGTTCACGCCCCTGGGTCGGTCGCCAGTGGCCGTCGATGAATTGCTGCTCGAAAACCTGCATGTCGTGATAGTATCTCAATTAGATATGAAATCATATACGATCTTCAGAGCACCTTGATGTCGGCTCGAGCGCCAAAGATCCTGCTCGCCACTCCACGCAGCAAGCAGGAAAGTGCCTACCAGCTTGTGCGGCAGCGCATCGAACGGGGCGATTACACGCCGGGCCAGCGCCTGATCATTGATCAGCTTGCGGGTGACCTCGGCATGAGCCAGGTGCCCATTCGCGAGGCCATCAGGCGCCTCGAGGCCGAGGGCTGGCTGACGTATGAACTCAACAGCGGTGCAACCGTTGCGCCCCTGAATCGCGAGACCTGGACCCAGTTGCTCGAATCGGTCGCCGTGACAGAAGGATATGCGACGGCTCTGGCGGCTCCCCACCTCACTGCTGCAGACCTTCAGGAACTGGCAGTGATCAACAAGCGCATGCGATCAGCCCTTCGCGAAGGAATTGTGCAGGAATTCAGCGACGCCAATCGCGCCTTCCACACGCGTATTCTCAGTCGTTGCCCGAATACCATCATGGTTGGGCAACTGCGCCAGTCTCAGGCCCGGCTCGACAGCTTGAGCCGCGCGCTCTTTTCTCGCGAACAGGGAGTGCTGTTGCGGCTCCTGGGACCCAAGATGGGACAGATTGCGGTTGCGGATCACGAGGTCCTGATCGCTGCGCTGCGGCAGAACACAGATTCGGCACAGATCGAGCGACTGACCCGTGAACACGTGCTCGTTCACTTGCGCGCGGCACGCGAGGAGTTTGACCGCAAGACCTGAGCAATCGCTGCGGATGAACCAGCGAAATTGACAGCCGGATAGTCGGGAACATAAGTTGAGCCGGTCCGCGTCGGTCGGACTTCCCGAAACAGCCAAGGAGTGATACCCGATGAATCGAAGCGGCATGACAGCAATCTTCGTGGCAGCTGCTCTGCTCCAGATCGCAGTACCCGTGCTGGCTCACACGAAGCTTACGGACTCGCTGCCCAGAAGCGGCGCTGTGCTCGAACGCTCGCCGCCTGCCATCGAATTTCATTTTGAACACGCAGTCAGCCTGACATCGGTCGTGCTGGTCGAAGCCGGCAAGGCAGAACGGGCGCTTGCATTTACGCCGATCGGCAGCGCAGCGACTTTCAGGATCGAGGATCCACGGCTCGGTCCCGGACACAACGAGATCCGCTGGAAGGCCCTCGGCGGCGATGGCCATATCGTCAGCGGGACGCTTGTTTACGAAGTAAAAGCTGTTGAAGCCAAGCCGGGCTAGGGAACCTCTTATTGGCTTATATGCTCGACGCGCTCGCCGCCGCGGCGAAGGGACTGCTCTACGCTGGATTGCTGTCGAGCACTGGCGCCGTGCTGGCGGAGACGACATTGCGAGGCGTGCCAGGGATCGCCTCGTTTTCGCTGCGCGTGATCAGACACGGAGCGTTGCTCACTATTGCTGCGGCACTTGCCGGCGCCCTCCTCCTGGTCTTCCGTCTCAGCGGACAGTTCGACGCACCAACGCTATCAGCAGTTTTTCTGTCAGGCTCCGGCGCAGCGATCAGCTTGCAGGTCGCCGGTCCCATTCTGCTGCTCTCGGTAATGGGCGAAGACAATTCGGCTCGCGTAACCCGCCTGTCCTATGCCGTGCTTGCACTACTGTCCCTTGCAGTGTACGGCCATGCGGCAACTGCAGGAGGACAGGAAGCGACGATGGCGCTGGTACATGTATCGGCTGCGGCATGGTGGCTCGGCTCGCTCTGGCTGCTGCACCATTCTTGCCAGCAACTGGAACCGGATAGCGTTGCGGCACTCGTCCGACGATTCAGTACACAAGCTTTGTATCTGATCGCCGTTCTGGCACTTGCCGGCGTCGTTCTGCTGCTGTTGCTCGTTGACCTCGACCAGCAACCGTGGCTTTCACCGTACGGGCGGATTTTCGCAGTGAAGCTTGGATTCTTCCTGCTGGTCCTTGGCCTTGCCAGCTACAACCGGCTGCGGCTGACGCCCTATGTGCTGGCCGGCAACCGGACGGCGATTGCGTCACTGCGGCGAACCGTCGAATTGGAGCTGGTGATCATCGGCGCACTACTCGCAACGACGGCGATACTGACGACTTACACTTCGCCGCCGGAAACTCCCACGGACGTTGCGCAGGTAACGCAGGCTGATTCATGACATTCACTGACCTCAAGATCCTGCCAGAACTGGTCTCGGCGCTGTCGAAGCAGGACATCACCAACCCCACGCCGATCCAGATTGCGGCGCTACCTGTTTTGCTGGCCGGGAAGGATGCCTACCTGCATGCCGAGACTGGTACCGGCAAGACGCTGGCCTACCTGCTGCCGATTTTCTGTCGTCTCGACGTTGCACTCGCTGCAACGCAGGTCATCATTATCGCGCCGACGCACGAACTGGCCATCCAGATTCATCGCCAATGCTGCGATCTGGCACAAAATGCCGCCTGGCCTGTTCGTTCGGTGTTACTGATCGGCGGCACTTCAACGGATCGTCAGATCGAGAAGCTGAAGAAGAAGCCGCACATCGTGGCGGGTTCGCCTGGCCGAATCGGTGAATTGCTGGCCAAGGGCAAACTGAAAGCGAAGCACGTGTTCAGCATCGTCATCGACGAGGCAGATCGACTGCTGAACGACGAATCGCTCCCCACGCTGCTGCCTGTTCTGAAAGCGGCCCCGCTCACCCGCCAACTGATATTCGCATCGGCCACCGTGGAGCCGGAAACCCCAGGTGTTACCGCATCGCTGGCTCCTGGTCTTGAAATGCTCGCAACCGGTGCCGTCGCGGTCAACGAGAACATCGACCATCTCTATCTGATCTGCGAGGAGCGCGACAAGCCGGACGAGCTCCGCAAACTGCTTCATGCGCTTGAGCCCGAACGCGCCATTGTGTTCGTGCATCGCAACGACCTGGCCGAAAAGATCGCCGCCAGGCTGGCACACCATCACATCCCTGCGGCCGATCTCAACGCAGCCCTGAACAAGCTGGATCGCAAGCAGGCCATGGAGGGGCTGCGCAGCGGCGCGATTCGGGTACTGATCGCGTCGGACGTTGCTGCGCGCGGCCTCGATATCAAGGGCGTCACGCATATCTTCAACTTCGACGTACCCACGATGAGCAAAGCTTACCTGCATCGTGTGGGGCGCACGGGCCGGGCTGGCGCGAAGGGAGTTGCCGTGACTCTGGCTACCGAAGCGGAGGCCCGGGTCGTCCCTCGTTATGAGAAGGAGCTTGGTATCACCCTGCACCAGGTACGCATGCGTGAAGGCCAGGTGATCGCAGCAAAGGGCCGACAGTCATCCTAGCGTAATGGCGACATGATGGGTCGCGCCATCATCCACGAGCCTGATGCGCGTCTCACCGTCCGGAAGTGAAGTCCCATCCAGGATCGCCCGCACGATACCGCCACTGACGGCGTTCGGATTCTCAACCACGATTTCATAACGCGCAGAGGCGTGCCTGAACGAAATTTCGAAGCGAGGCCATTCCTTCGGGATGCATGGACTCAGCAACAGTTCATCGCCCTGCTTCTGGAAGCCCAGAATCCCTTCAAGTCCAGCACGGTACATCCAGCCTGCCGAGCCCGTATACCAGGTCCATCCGCCCCTGCCGACATGGGGCGCTACGGAATAGACGTCCGCGGCAACCACATAGGGTTCCACCTTGTAACGACGCAGCCCGGCTCTTGTGCTGGTGTGATTGATCGGATTGAGCATCGAAAACAGCTCACCCGCCTTGTTGCCCTGGCCCAGCTTCGCAAATGCAAGCACAGACCACGCTGCTGCGTGTGTGTACTGTCCCCCGTTCTCGCGGATACCAGGGGGATATCCCTTGACGTAGCCAGGTTCAAGCGCGGTGCGATCGAAAGGCGGTGTAAACAGGAGCGCGAGTGCATCGTCGCGATGAATCAGTTGCTGATCGACTGCCGCCATTGCCTGCGTCGCGCGGACGGCATCCGCCGCTCCGGACAGGACGCTCCAGGATTGTGCGATGGAATCGATCCGGCATTCATCGTTCCCGGCCGATCCGAAGGCAGTGCCGTCATCAAAATAGCCGCGCCGATACCACGCTCCATCCCACGCTTCTTTCTCAAGGGATTCGCGCAGCACCGCCGCGTGCGCCTCCCAGCGGTTGCTGCGGGTAGGTTCATTGCGGGAACGAGCCAGAGGAGCGAACGCAACCAGCGTCGCATACAGAAACCATCCCAGCCATACGCTTTCGCCGCGACCGTGCTCACCAACGCGATTCATGCCATCGTTCCAGTCGCCTGTGCCGATCAAAGGCAGACCGTGTGCACCGACCGCAAGGCTGTCGTCGAGGCCACGCGCACAGTGCTCGAACAGGGATGCACTTTCCTCCCCGATCACGGGCAGGTAGTACGCGTCGTGGTCGCCGGGCGAAAGTTTCGCCCCTTCAATGAACGTCACCTGCTCGTCCAGAACCGAACGATCGCCCGTCGTCTTGAGGTAGTGCGCGGCGGTATATGCCAGCCATACGCGATCGTCGGAAATGCGTGTGCGTACACCCTGCCCCGTTGGCGGCAACCACCAGTGCTGCACATCTCCTTCGGGGAATTGTCGTCCCGCTGCCCTGAGCAGATGCTCCCGAGTGACCGTCGGAGCGGCAAGCGTCAGTGCCATGCCATCCTGCAACTGATCCCGAAATCCATAGGCACCGCTCGCCTGATAGAAAGCCGAGCGTGCCCACATGCGGCAGACAAGGGTCTGATAGAGCAGCCAGCGGTTCAACATGATATCCATCGACCGGTCAGGAGTTTTCACCTGAACCGTACCCAGTACCTGATCCCAGTATTGCCTGACGGATTCAAGTACCGCTTCCAGATCGACGGCCCGATAGCGCGTCACCAGTGAACGCGCTTCCTCCGCGGATGCTGCCTCGCCCAGAAAGAACACGATTTCATCGCTCTCACCGGGCAGCAACCCGATTGATGTCTGCAACGCGCAGCACGGATCGAGTCCTGCACCCGTCACCCCGGAAAGCGGCGCAGAACGGGCCAGCGCGGCAGGCCGCTCCAATCGTCCATGCCGCCCCAGAAACTCGCGCCGATCGCCCGTCCATCCGGTCTGTCGACCCTCCAGGTCCGCAAACGCCACGCGCGAGCCATACACTGCATTCCAGGCGTTTCGGGCAAACATGGCACCGGTCTCCGGATCGATCTCGGTCACCACATGCGGAGCTGAAGCTCCACGGAGAGTGCCAAGCACCCACTCGATGTAGGCCGTGACAGAGAGCGTTCTCCGCCGCGACGACACATTGCGGATCTTGAGCCGCTGAATCTTGATCGCATCGTCAAGCGGCACATAGACAGTGAGCTCGAGTGCGATGCCATGGGCCTCGTACTCGAATCGGGAGTAACCCTGGCCATGACGAACGGTATATGCCGCAGTCTCATCGCGGACAGGTGCAACGGCAGGTCCCCACAGGCGGCCAGTGTCCTCGTCCCGCACATACAGTACTTCGCCGGGCCGGTCGGTTACCGGGTCGTTGGACCACTGCGTCAGCTGGTTCTCTCGACTGTTCACTGACCAGGTGTAACCGCCGCCCTCCACGGCGATCTGGAAACCGAACCGGGGATTCGCGATGACGTTGATCCAGGGCACGGGGGTCGACTGGCTCGCCTCAATGCACGTCACGTACTCGCGTCCGTCGGCCGAAAACCCGCCCATGCCGTTGAAGAATTCCAGATCGGGCGGCGGTGAGACAGCCACGGGCGATTCCGGCTCGGCCCTGGCCTGCCATCTGCCAACGGCTGCAGACGCCGACCCCGCTCGACGTTCCAACTGGTCCCCCAGGCTGCCACGCTGCCCCACGAACACTGCCCTGGCGACCGAGGACAGCACGGCACGTATTTCGGGCGCCATCAGATCGGCCCGCAATACGAATACAGACCCCTTCGTGCTGTCCGTTCCGATCTGTCGTCTCGACTGGCTCATGCGCACGATCGCCTCCAGCGCGATCTGCAGATCCTGAACGTACGAAGAGGCACGTTCGTTCAGGATGACGAGATCGACGGCGAGCTGTTTCAGGCGCCAATACTCGTGAACCCGCAGCAACTCGCGTGCTACGCCGAGATCGTCGATATGATCTATCCGCAGGAGTACCAGCGGCACATCGCCGGAAATGCCCTGTGTCCACAGAGCCGATTGAGCACCGCTGCCGCGGCGAATGGCATCCGACGGCGGACGCAGCGACGCATCCGCATAGAGCACGTGACCTGCCAGTCGCTGGAACAGCCCCGCGTCTTCCACGGTAATGCCGAGGTGGCGTAACTGCACTTGCGCCTGCGTCCATGCCAGTGTGGCCGCTCGCATGAAGGCGTTGGCATCGTGGTGCTTGTCGAGCATGTCGAGGATCTCGCCGCGCGTGGCGGCGACTCCAGTCCAGAACGATACCCGTGCGGTAGCACCTGGCGGTATCCGCAACCGATAGCGCAATGCGAAGACCGGATCGAGGACAGTGCCACTCGTGTTCGACAACCGCCGCCCGTCCATGATGGCGATTGGCGCATGGACTTCCCGTCCCCGTCCCAGGAAGCGCGCACGGTCCGTCTCATATTCGGGTTTCCCGAGCACTTCGCCTTCGACGACTGCATGATGTGCCATCCAGACTTCGGGTTCGTCGGGCGAACGTCGACGCCGGGTCGCGAGCAATGCGTCCAGCTTCGCAACATACTCGGTCTGCACGAAGAGCTTCGAGAAGGCCTGATGTGCCGTGTCGGCCGCGGGTGTCGCGAGCACGAGTTCGCTATAGGAGGTAATGTCGATGTCGCGGATACTGTCTCCCGTGTTGGCAATCGAGACCCGCCGCACCTCCGCATCGTCCTCCGACGAAACCACCACCTGCAGTGTCGTTGTAATCGTGCCATCGCGGCGGATGAACTCCGCGCGGTCTTCGGCGAACGTCACGTCATAACTGTCCGGCTCGGCACCGGTCGGCTGGTAGCCGGCTGACCATACCGCGCCGTTCTGCACATCCCGCAAATAGAGATAGCTGCCCGCATCGTCACGGGTCGTGTCTTCACGCCAGCGTGTAAGCCCGAGGTCTCGCCACCGACTGTAGCCCGACCCGGCGCTGCTGAGCATGACGGCATACCGGCCGTTCGACAGCAGATGGGTCATTGGCGTCGCCGTCCGCGTAGTGCGGAATCGACCCACTTCAGGAAGCAGCGCATTGCTTGTGCGCGGAGCCGTACTGACTTCCTCCGCTCGCGGATGGGTGATGGAAACAACGCGAGGCGTACGTTCCTGCAGCAACAGCTCGGTCGCCTGGACGCTCGACTCTGCGTGAAACCGCGCTCGCATCCTGCCGTCAAACAGGACATTGGCAATGGCTACCACGGTCATGCCCTGGTGATGCGCCATGAATGCGCGCACCACTACCATCTCTGCACCCTGCGGCAAACGCGAACGCGTGTAGTCGAGCGCTTCGTAGTATCCGTACCGCCCGCGCGCTCCGATCGAGGTGAGCCTGGCAAAATTACGCGCAGCAGCCTCCGGGTCCACCATTGCCGCCAATCCCGTCGCATAGGGCGCGACGACGATGTTCTCACTCAGGCCCCGCTTCAACCCGAGGCCTGGCACGCCGAAGTTGGAGTATTGGTAGGTCAGTTCAAGATCACGGGCGCTATAGGCGGACTCCGACACACCCCAGGGCACGCCGAGTGTTTCGCCATAACTGATCTGCCGGCGCACAATCAGCGTGTTCGTCCGCTCGAGAAGGCTGCCCGTCGGCGCCCGCATCACGAGGGAAGGCATCAGGTACTCGAACATCGATCCCGACCAGGAGACCAGCGCGACGCCAGGGCCGATCGGTACTACGGCCCGCCCGAGGCGAAACCAGTGGCGCGCCGGCACATCGTTCTTGGCGATCGCGAAGAAGCTCGCCAGGCGGGCCTCGGAGGCGAGCAGATCGTAGCAACTCGAATCAAGCCTACCCTCGGCGGCATCGTAGCCAATCGCCAGCAGCTTGCGTTCGCCGTCGAGGAGAAAATCAAACTCCATTTCCAGCGCCAGGGCTCGCACCGCCGCTTCGATCGCAAGCAGTCGCTGCCGCAACGAGCGGCGCTCGTCGTCCGTCCGGGAAGGTTCCCGATGCCAGTTTGCGATCGAGCGCTGCGTTGCTTCTGCCCAGAAGAGCACGTCGCCGTGCGCGTCATCGTCCTGCTCACCTGCGAGTGCCCGCGCGGCGTCCACCAGGGTCGCCGCACATGCGGCGATATGCGCAGCAGGAAGCGCGCTCTGTTCTCCGGATTGATCCGCCAGCAATGCCTGCTGGAGTACCGCGATCGTGCCGTTAAGCTGATGCACGGTAACGACGTGGGTGCGCCGATCGCCGGGCAATGCGGCGACCGCCTCGCGCAGGAGCTGCATACCGTCCCGTATTCCCGCGAGAAAGACTGCGCCGGTAACGGGAGTATCGACCCACTCCCGGCAGGCATTGGCCACGGCGATGAGGTGAGCAGCGAGATTGCCGCTATCCACGGACGACACGTAGCGCGGGTCGAGCGGACGCAGATCCCGGGTGTCATACCAGTTGTAAAAATGGCCACGGCAACGTTGCAGACCCTGCATTGTCGCAAGCGTTGCTTCGAGGCGTCCGACGACTGCATCGGTGCCGGCCCAGCCGAAATCCCGCGCGCTGACGGCACACAGCAGATAGAGGCCGATGTTGGTCGGTGAAGTGCGATGCGCGATGACCGGCTGCGGGTCTTCCTGGAAATTATCCGGCGGCAGATGGTGATCCAGAGGTGTCACAAAAGTCTCGAAGTAGCGCCAGGTACGGCGTGCCACGAGCCGCAACGCCTCACCATCTGCATCAGACACAGCCAGGTGTCCTGCCACCAGCGGCGAGACGCTGATCCTGCGAGCGATTGCCGGTGCGGCCAGCCACAGAACGAGAAATGGCATCGCCACCCATCCCGCCCCGCTCATTGCCCAGAAGATCGCAACGGCTGCGAGGATCGCCATGAGCGGACTGGCGACCATGTGCCGATAGGCGTGGAGCAGATCGGGTTGAGACCTGAGCTCGGCCTGCGCGGCTGTCATCCACTCAAGCAGATTGCGTCGAGTCACGGTCAGTCGAAAAAGCGTTCGTCCTATGGCGTCGGCCATCAGCCAGGCCTGATGCGCCATGAACGCGATGGTCAGCGTAATCTGTGACAGCGCAAGCACCAGGTCGTGACCGACCGCTCGCCAATGACTGCGTGCTACCACGCTACGCCGCCTCGGAATGATTCCGCCCATCACCGGGAGCAATGCAGGCAGGGCGATGGTTGCGACAATGAATGTCGTCCACAGGTACGCAGCATTCTGCGGAAGCAGCCAACCGGCTATCAGTGCCAGCACAATCGCGGGTGGCGACAACGTCCGCCGCAGGTTGTCCAGCATCTTCCAGAATCCGAGCAGCGGCAGCATGCTCCTCTTCTGACGCGCAGCGTCCCCCCGCCCCAGCATCCACGGCAAAAGCTGCCAGTCACCGCGGGCCCAGCGATGGTGACGCATGGCTGCAACGTCATAGCGAGACGGAAATTCCTCGACTACTTCGATATCCGACACCAGGCCTGCGCGCGCAAACGTCCCTTCGAACAAGTCATGGCTCAGCAGCGACCCGTCAGGCACCCTTCCCTCAAGCGCCGCTTCGAAAGCATCGACATCGTAAATGCCCTTGCCGGCATAGGAGCCCTCTCCAAACAGGTCCTGATAGACATCGGAAACGGCGGCGGCATAGGGATCGATGCCGGTCATGCTGGAGAAGACACGCTGAAATGCCGATCCTTCCCGCCCGACCGGCAGGGACGGCGTGACCCGCGGTTGCAGTACGGCGTAGCCCTCGACGACTTTTCTGCCGGTTGTGTCGAATCGGGGTCGATTGAGTGGATGCGCGAGCTTGCCGACGAGTCGCCTGACAGTCTCACGCGGCAGCCTGGTATCGGCATCGAGGGTAATGACGTAGCGGACTCCGGGCGGCACGGCTGGAGCCGTTCCTCCCGGACCGATAAAAGTGGTGTCGGTGGCGCCACGCAGCAGGCGATTCAGCTCAAGAAGCTTGCCCCGCTTGCGTTCCCACCCCATCCATTGCCGCTGTCCGTTGCTCCACACCCGGCGCCGGTGCAACAGGTAGAAGTGCTCCCCCACGGCAGAACCACCGTGCGCCTGATTGAGTCGCGCAATGCCGGCGCGGGCGATTTCAAGCAAGACCTCGTCACCGTCCGCTTTCTCGGCCTGCGAATCCGTCCAGTCCGAGAGCAGTGCGAAATGCACTTCCCCTTCCGACGAGGCCAGATAGTGCACCTCGAGAGTCTCGATCTGCGCCTCGATCTCGGCCGCCGTCGTCAGGAGCGTGGGCACGACAACCAGGGTTCTCAGATCCGCAGGGATGCCTTCGCGAAGCGCCAGCCCGGGCAACAGCGTTGCCGCGAATCTGCGAGTGACCACCCGATTCACCGCGGCTACCGCGACATCCAGCGCGGGCACAAGACCCAGCACCGCGAGGAGCCACAGACCTGAACCTGTGAGTCCCTGTTCATTCAACACCAGCAATGGCATCGACAGCAGAAACGCCGCGACCCCGAGTACGGCGCTGATATACCCCATCGGCCCTACCGCCGCGTTGAGACGTCTGAGCCAACTGCCGGGCGACGCGCGATAACCCAACGCATGTTCGAAAGCACGTCGCCCGCCCGCTATCAGGTAGTAGCCTGGGTCACGTTCCGGAAGTGAATCCCCACTGTGTCGCGTCGTAGCCGCCAGCGCTGCATGGGCGACCTCGAGTTCGGTATGGCGGGACCCGGAAGCGAGTTTCTCGATTGCAGTCCGGTAAAGATTGCGCGTGGCGAAATCCATGCTGGGGTAGTCGGGAGCGGAGCGCAGTATCTCGTCGACCAGACTGACTTCTTCGAAGAACTCCGGCCAGTTCACATCGGATATCAGCCGCATGCTGGTGATGATGTTGCGGACGGTGACGTTCGACGCGCCCTGCCTTTGATGCTCGTCATGCACCATGGTGTCGGATGACGTTCCCTGCGCGGCAAGCTGCTCTTCCAGCCACAGCAGCGCGGGCGTGATCCGCGGATCCTGGTCGCGCAGGCGCTTGACCAGCTGGACGACGAAGACAGGCGAAAAATTGTGCCGGCTGTCGTAATGACGCGGCAATGCCTCGGGATCCGCCGTCCGGCCATTGACACCGAGAAGCTGGTCTGCAACTTCATCCGCCTGCTTGCGCGCGATGCGGCTGCCGACGATGCGACTGGCCGCCCGGCGCAGATTCTCGACAAGGACGATTCGCAGCGTGATTGCCACTGCCCACAGTTCCCCGATCGTCAGGGGCTCCACCTTCTGGTATGCGCGGACAAAGCGTCGCAGAGCCTCAGGATCGAACCGGCTGTCGCCGTGCGCCACGAACGCCCATGCGATGCCAAATACCCTGGGATATCCAGTGAAGGGTCCACTGGCCAGCTTGGGCAGCTGGCGATAGAAACGCGGCGGAAGATCATCGTTGATCTCGCGGATCTGCTCTTCCACCAGGTGGTAGTTGTCGATCAGCCATTCGGCGGCTGGCGTGATGGGCTCGCCCTCATCTACCGCGACTGCAATGGCCCGATACGCTGCGAGCAGAACCGTGGCGTTGTCGCTCAGACGAGCATTTAACGAGGGTCGCGCCGAGTACTTTCCGGTGGGTCTCTGCGCTTCTGCCAGACTGGCCGCGTGCTGCTCAAGGCGATCGCTGCTGAACAGCTCTTCACGGATGATGCTGTCGGTGTGCCAGGGAGAAGCCGGTGATTCGCCTCTGGACAGGAATGCAGTACGCCAACTCACAGGAGACTTCACTTGGCAACGGAGCGCCGCTGCGCACTTCGATCCTGCGTCATCGGTGACCAGCTCCAGATTTTCTCAATCACTCAGGGCCGCTGCTGGCAAGACAGCAAGCACGTCAGCTCAGTGTAACGAATATGGCGGGCAATGTCCGATAGAGGACATGTCGTCTGGTCGCGTTGGTAATTTCTTCAATCATGTCATGCACCGAGCGTCTGTTCGTACAGATCAAGTGACTGCTGGTAGCACCCGCAAGCTGCCTTCTTGAGGCCCGCACCGTCGAGGACCAGAATATGCCCACGCTGATAACGGATCAGTCCACGCTTCTGCAATGCGCTGGCGGCTTCCGTGATACCCACCCGCCGAACGCCTAGCATGAATGCCAGGAGTTCATGCGTCAGTTGAAACTCGTTCGAGTGGGCACGATCCCGGGTCATCAGCAGCCACCGGGCAAGGCGCGCCTCGACGATATGGTAGTGAGTGCACGCAGCCACCTGGGCCAGCTGAGCCATCAGCACGTAAACGTAGCCGTTCAGGTGCTTCCGAAGCGGCAAGCTCTGCCTGCAATAGCGGTCGAACGCCACTGCGCTCATTCGCAGGGCGTCGCCGGCCCCCTGCACGAGCGCGTGCTGGGAAGCAGTGTGCACGCCGAGGACCAGGGACGCTCCGAGCATGCCTTCATCACCGACAATGCCCACTTCCAGCCGCGCGCCATCATCCAGCGTAGTGACCAGTGAGATAAAGCCAGTCAACGGAAAGTAGACGTGTCGAATCCGGTCGCCCGGGTCGCACAGGACGGCAGCAAATTCGAGCTCAACATGGTCGCAACTTGCGATGAAGCGCTGCCGGCTTCGACCGGACAATGCCGCAAGCAGACGATTGCCGGGTGGAGCGTGTTTTGCAGACGTCATTGGACCTCACGGGGAGCGCCAATGAAAACTCCGGCTTTCGCACGCGAAAAAAACCGGCGGCGCTCCCTCAGTACGAAGTCTAGGCTTCAGGGTCCGGCGGGTCTGTGCGCCAACGTACCGTGCTGCGGCGCAGGGGTCCGCACCGTGAAATACACCGTGGCGCCGCTGGCAACGTCTGCATTCGCCCAGGCCTTGCCGCCCTGCCTGCGGATGATCCCGGCAGCTGTGGCAAAACCTTTCCCGCCAGCTTCGTTGTCGTCTCGCTGCATGTCGGTACTCGCACTGTTGTCGCGCACGAAAACCACTTGCTCGCCTTTCAGGACAAAAGCACCGACCTGGATCACCGCTGGAGTGCGCTGGCGCGTGCTTCGAAGCGACTCTGAGAGAAGGCTCACGAATACCTGCTGCATCAGCTGCGGATCGCACACCGCATCGCCAAGTTCCATCGGTCTCCAGATGATACTGCGATTGGCCATCTCGGGCCGCAGAGTCTCCCGCGCCGCCATCACGACGGCATCAAGCGCCACGATCTGCTGCGTGGCACCGCTCGGCTCGCCCTCATGCCTCACACACGTGAGGCCACCCAGCGTCGCATACTCATCTTCGAGTGTTTGCCGACCTTCAGGCGGCCCCTCATCAACAGCAAGCCAGTCGTCAGGCATTCGGTCCGTTCCTGTACACCCGCACATCGGGCCAGCCCATGTTTGCAGGGACCTTACGACTCCGTCTGTTCGCCCACGAACATAGCGACGGCGGTTTCACGCGTCCTCCTGCACAGGCAGCAGCCGATCCGTTTCCTTCTTGACCACCGCGTAGCATTCGCAGGAGCGGGCCTCAAGCCCGGGACGATCGAGGACCGTAATGCGACCTCGACGATATTGAATCAGACCCGCGTCCTGCAGCTTTCCAGCTGCCTCGGTGACACCTTCACGACGGACACCCAGCATGTTGGCAATCAACTCCTGCGTCATCACCAGTTCATTCGTCAACAGGCGGTCAAGACTGAGTAACAGCCATCGGCACAGTTGCTGGTCCACCGAGTGATGGCGATTGCAGACGGCGGTCTGCGCCATCTGTGTCAGCAGGGCCTGCGAATAGCGCAGCAACACGTGCTGCATGGCGCCTCCACGGGCGAACTCTTCCTTGAGAAGCTTGCCTGGCAGCCGGTAGGCATGGCCCGCGCTCTGTACGACTGCACGGCTGGGAGTGGTTTCGCCCCCCATGAAAAGCGCCACGCCGATGATTCCCTCATTGCCCACCACGGCAATCTCGGCCGACGCCCCATTGATCATCACATGCAGCAGCGACACGATTGAGTTGACGGGAAAATAGACATTACGCATCCGGCGGTCGGATTCGTACAGCGCATCGCCAAGTGCCAATGGGACGAGCTCCAGATTGGCGCTCAGCCGGTCGAGGTCCTCCACCGGCAATACGGCAAGCAGGTGATTGAGGCTTGGACTGTACGCGTCTGGCATCGGAGATATCCGGTGGGCCGGCAGGATTGCACGAGACTGCCGGATGGCTCGAGGCCGTGACACTCTGGCTCTTGAGTGTAGGCTAATCCACCGATCATTGTCCGCCAGCGCACAAAGTAAGCTACGTTGCCGGGATCCAGGTAATTTCTACACCGTTAATGGTGTAAGTGAGCGATCCTGCCGCAAGCGGTGACGCTACGCCACGGGTTCCTGCCCGCCCATTCGCTGAATCGTCCATCATCATGCAAAGCAACGGCACATACACATTGACAGGGATATACGCTGTCAGCGGAATTCGAGTTCGAAGCAGGACAATCGAACTCGATTGCGCGTCCTCACCGCCGAGAAGTGCAGTGAACTCATGCTTGATCGGTTGTACGGCTGTGGACATGAACGAATCCTTGGGACTATCGACAATGCTGTCGAGTAATTTATTCAAACAGACTCGATACTGCAGGTCTGTCTGGTACCGAACATGGGAACAAGTGATCGGTACGGCCTAAGTTCGTCAACGCACAGATCTTTTGCGGGGTACCAGCGGAAACTTCCGAGCTCAATCGACGCGCCCCGTATTTCAGGCGCATCGATTCAAGTTCAGGAGTATCCAACATGATTCAGTCCTCAAACGCCAGGCACGCCTCGCCCCGGCTTGCCGCAACGATCCTGGGTTTAGGCGTCGCACTGTCATTCAGCGCCTACGCCGCCAAAGACGTGGATCCCACTCAATCCATCAAGGCCGCCGAGCAGGCGATCGCCGCAGCCGACCAGGCGAGGGTCGCCGATACCTCACTGCCCGAACTCAGCGAAGCCCGCGAAAAGCTGACTGCCGCGCAAACCGCCGCCCTGAGCAAGCAGCCGGTCGAGGCAGAACGGCTGGCACTGGAAGCACGGGTTGACGCAGAGCTGGCTTCCGCAAAAGTGGAGGCGGCCAAGGCCAAAGCCGTCAACGATGAGATCAGGAGCAGCACCGCAACGCTCAAGCAGGAAATGCAGCGCAATTCAGGAGCAAAGCAATGAAGATCTTCTCTTACCCTTACAAGACCCTGATTACCGTTGCCTGCGCCTCCGTGATCCTGGCTGCATGCACGACCCCCACGAAACCTGATGGAGCCAGCAGTGCGCGCAGTCGACTGATTCAACTGCAGTCGGACCCTGAACTCGCCAGCCGCGCCCCCCTCGCAATCAAGGATGCGGATCTGGCCGTCACCGCAGCTGAGAAACCGCAGAAAGACAAAGTCCTCGGGGCGCACCTCGTGTTCCTGGCCGATCGCAAAGTTTCCATTGCGCAGGCCCAGGCGGAAGGCCGCCTGGCAGTCGATCAGCGCAAAACGCTGGGCGAGGAACGGGAAGCGATGCGTCTCCAGGCGAGGACCCAGGAAGCGGACGCCGCCAACCTCAGGGCAGCGGCAGCACTGGCTGACGCCGGCAACCAGAAGCTCCGGGCGGATGCGGCGCTGAGTCAGGCCGATGCAGCCAACACTGCCAGCGCCGATGCACAACGCGCTGCTCTGGAGCTGCAGAAGCAGATTGATGACTTGCAGGCGAAAATCACCGACCGTGGCATCGTGTTGACGCTCGGAGATGTGCTGTTCGCCACCGGAACATCCACCCTCAACACCGGCGTGAGCAGCAACCTCGGCAAGCTGGCCGGCTTCCTCAACGCTCATCCGGAGCGCACTGTTCTGATTGAGGGCTATACGGACAGTGTCGGCACGGATGAATACAACCAGGCACTGTCGGAACGCCGCGCCGAGGCCGTGAAGGCGTATCTGATTGGACAAAGCGTCAACTCGAGCCGGGTGACGGCCACAGGAAAGGGAGAAAGCTCGCCCGTGGGCGACAACGCTTCCGTCACTGGTCGACAGCAGAATCGCCGCGTGGAAGTGATCATCGCGAACAATCTCGTCTCTGCGCGGTAGCTCAACGGCAGGGTGATGCGATTCGTTGCATCACCCTGCAGTCAACAAAGGCAGAATACCAACCAGTCTTTCAGAACGGTCCGATACGATAGATCAGCGACAACGAAATCGCATCGAAATTGGTTTCGTCAATGACCTCCCCGTCACCGACCTTGTCGTAGAACACCCAGTCGATGCTGAGCGACCAGGTATCCCCGAAATTCATGCCGGCGCCGGCGCCGTAGAAAAGGTCCGACGAGCTGGCCGAAAGCCTGGGCGCTATGCTGGCATTGCCGGCAGTGGCGAAGATTTTCACGTCCGAGTCCGCGAACAGGATGCCGGCCCGCCCGTGCACGTCGAACATCTGCCCGATCGGCAGCATGCCGATGGCGGAAACCGGATAGCCAACTGTCTCGAAAGAGAAGTCGAAGGATGAAGGCGCGGGCCCGATCGTCCCGCCCAGATCGACGGTGCCTGTGTAGTGATAGGGAAACGATCCGAGGTTGAGATATCCCGCTTCAAACGCGAAGTAGGGTGAGAACTGGTAGCCGAAGAAGATCGACCACGGCGTATCGCTGTCTTCAATGGTCGACGAGCTGGTGAGCGGAGTTCCAGCGCTCGCGATCACGAAATTTGCAAGGTCATCGAGTTCCGCCTGCTTGATATCGATATGCGACTGACCCCCGCTGATGCCGTAGTACCAGCCGGGCTCAGTCCCCCATGCCGCGTTTCCCGTGAACGTCAGCGAGGCAGCGACGATCAGACTCCGTTGAAGCCAAGGTACCGTCAGCAACTGAAACTCCCCATGACGCGATTGTGACTGAACATGTCCCATCAAAACGTACCACAGGACCATGCTGCTGCGTACAGGTATTCGCGCCCGCCGCCACTATCCATTGGAATGTGGTTGCAATACACGTCTGATCAACCGTCATGACCGATCTCTCCCCTCCCTTGCTGGATCTCCGCTCCTTCCTCTTGCGAACCTTTGCCGCCGGCCAGGTGCACCAGCAGTCCGAGTACCGCCATCGTCCACACAATGACGGGACTTGCTGGCAGGTCCGTGACGAGCGACGCGCCCAGACCGACTACGTAGCTGCCAATAGCCAGCGCATAGCCGAATGCGAGTTGCCGGTTGCGGCCAAACCGGTATGTCGCAACGGCCGGCACGATCAGGCTCGTGAACACGAGATAGACACCGACCAGTTGCACTGAAGCCGTGACGACCAGCGCGAACAACACGTAGAAGCCCACGCGGCCAATCCGTTCCCGCCACAGAAACCAGACCAGGCTGAAGATCGCCGTCAACACAGCTGTGCGAATCAGCTGATTCGTCGACACCCACAGGATCTGCCCCGCCAGCAGCTCCTTCAGGTTCTCGCCGCCGTGTGGATCGTTCGCGAGCACCAGGATCTGGGCAGTGGAAGCCAGCACGAACAGGATGCCGATCAGCGCTTCCTGAACCTGGGGTCGCTTGCGTTCAGTCCAGGTCAACAGCAATGCACCCGCGAGCGCAGCCGCACCGGCAGCCACCTGAGCGCCCCACCCTTCAATCGGCAAACCAAAGCTGTTGGCGACGATCACACCGAGACCCGCGACCTGCGCAATCGCGAGATCGATGAACACGATTCCGCGCGACAGTACCTGTTGCCCGAGCGGCACGTGCGAAATGGCGACCAGAATCCCGGCGATCAGGGCGGGCCACAGGATGCCGAGGTCCGTGGAAAGCAGATTCATTTGAACACCGCCACCAGCCGGTTGACGGTGTCATCGAAGAGCCCGAACAGATCCTTTGCCTCCGGCGTACCCCCCACCGAGAAAGGCAGAACCACGACTGGCGCATGGACTCGATCAGCGAGCCAGTTCGCTGCCTTCGGATCGTTGTAGGCATTGAGCATGATCAGACGAGGAGGCGCCGCGGTCAGCTTTGTTACCAGTTGTCCGAGATAGCCCGCGCTTGGCGGCACGCCGGGCTTCGGCTCAATCGCCGCTACCTCCGTCAGACCCAGCCAATGACAGAGGTATACCTGGTCCCGATGCATGACAACCACCGGCACTCCCTTGAGCACGGCAGCTCTTGTTTCCCAGCCATGAATCGCCTGTTGCCACCGCGCATCGAAATCACCGCCACGCTGTGCGTAGTACTGCGCTCCGGCCGGATCCAGCGCTGACAATCGCGCAGTGAGTGCCTTGGCAGCCAGCGAGATGTTGTGAGGATCGAGCTGGATGTGCGGATTGCCCTGCGGATGAATGTCCCCCAGCGAGCGATCGAGCTGCGACGGTACTTCGAGCAGGCTGAGCTGCGCCGCAATCTCGAAGTAACCGGGCGACCCGGGCTGGATGCGTGCATTGCCCGACTCCTGCACGAGCACCGGCAGCCAGCCGATCTCCAGTTCTGCGCCCGTGGCGATCACGAGATCGGCTGTGCGCGCACGCGCGATGAGACTCGGCTTTGCATCGACTCGATGCACGTCCTGCAACGCGCTGGTCGCGGCATAGACATTGACGCGATCGCCACCCAGTTCGGTGGCCAGCGAAGCCCAGTCAGTAGTGGTTGCGAGAATCTTGAGCGCGGCTTGCGCCGGCACTGCCATCCCGAGGATCAGCAGGGCGACGAGACTGCGAAGTACGGTACTCATGAATGCGGCTCCTAATACTTGTGCGCGCCGTGCGCGCCGATGCCGAAGATGTATTGCAGGCGGAACTGCCGGTCCCGCTCACCTTCATCGCGTGCGTCATCGAGGTCATACTGCGCCCTGAGACGAGAGAACTCGCTCGGATTCCAGTCCAGCATCAGCGCCAGCCGTTCCGGGTTCGCCACTCGCAGCGCCGGAAAAGCCGCCGCTGGCAGGAGACCCGAGCTTACGAGGCCGATTCGCGGTGTGCCTGAATCAAGAGCGTCGTAGCGGATGCCTGCACGCCAGCGCGGCAGAAACTGGAAGACGCCCTGCAGGTACCAACCCGACTGCTCGCTTCGATAGTCATCGACCAGATTCAGGCCCTCGGTATCGAAGGCGAGCGTGCCGTCTTCAACCCGCTGCAGGTATTCGCCCTGCACTTTGATCTGCTGGCGAGCAGAGTTTCCGCCCGGTGCCCACTTGAGCACAGCGTCCACCCCCCAGGTACGCGAAGTCCCCGTAAAAGCATCCTGTACAGGCTGATCAAATTCATCGAAGGAATCAAAGGAGCGATTCCGTGCCCGCTTCTCCATCCAGGAAGCGCCGGCACGCCAGCTCGTCTCATCACCGAGATCTCCGCCCACATGTGCAAACACGGTTGCACCGTTCAAGCCGTTGCTCGTCTCGCGTGTCCCCGGAAACGACTGGCCGTTGCCAGACTCCACGCCGAATTCCACAAAGAGTTCGGTCGGCGCGAGCCACTTGAGCTGCAGGCCGTCCTCGGCATACTGGCCATCGAAAAATCCCTGGTAGACAAGGGGCTGGTCGATGAAATCCCACGCATGGCCGTGCACTTCATTGAGGTACCCGAAGCCCGAAAAGAAGCGCCCGCCCCTGGCGGTAAAACCGCGCGGCAGGGCGAGGGTCCGGAAATACGCCTCCTCCACGCCGATTTCGCCCTCTCCTGTTATCGCGGCAATCATCGACGCCGAAAAATAGGGATCGACATTGGCGCTGAACGAAAGCTCGGACTCGCCGAGATTGAAGCTGCGCTCGCCGGGACCGCTCTCTCCCCCAGCCGGCTGAAAGCCTGCTATATGCCAGGTCGCCGGGTCCAGCGAAGTGTCGGTATAGCTACCCGCGAGGATCAACGAAATGGCGGGATTGAAGGCGGTAGCGCTTGCAGAGCCGCGCGCACCAGGCGATTGTGAAACGGCAGCTGGCGCAGTTGCGGCCGATGCATCCGGCGCCGACTCCAGCTGCTTCAGCCGCGCCTCAAGATCATTGATCCGCGACTGGTAGTCAGTCTTCATCGCGGCCAGCTCGGCACGCATAGCCGCCACTTCATCGCTGGCTGCCAGAACAGGTAACGGCAGCAAGGGCCAGGCAAGCGACAATAGCGCCGCCATGGGTTTGAAACTCGTCATGGGATACCTCCTCTCGAGCGAACATTCACAGGCGCGACATCGCGCCGTGGCAGATCAATGCTCTAGAGGAAGCGAGGAGGTGCGCGGGAGCGGAAAGCGGGACAAGCCCGCCGATAGGGAACCGGAAATTCTATCGCCGGAAGGCACCGGTCAACGTCATTGAGTGACTGTATCCACACACTTGGAGAGCCACCCGCCACGGTAAGCAGCGGCGCAAAGGACAAACACTGATCGCAACTTTGCAGCGAACTCGGAACACCAGGCTGATCCTGGCCCAGGTGCGAATAAGCGTGCGCCTGGGCGCCGAGCTGACCCAACACCAACGCCAGGGACAACACCCTGACGAGCAGGCCGGCGCGAATACGGAATGGGACTCGGACTTGCATGCGAGGCCTTAGTATCTGCCGACCCGGGCGACTCGGCAAGACCGCCCACGGACGCATGGAATTTTCGCCCCGCAAGTCGATTCATGTGCCGGTTGTCGGCTCTGCTTCTAGACTATGTGACATGGACAATATTACCCACACTTTGATCGGCGCCATGGTTGGCGACACAGTCGACCGCGCAACGTCCGCGCAACCGGGAGGACTGACTGCGCGTACCCGTCGAACATTCGGACTCGGTCTCGTGGTTGTGGGCAGCAATCTGCCCGATGCCGATTTCATCTATCCCGCCATGACGGCCAGCAAGCTCGACTACCTGCTGCAGCATCGTGGTCACACTCACACGGTCGTCGGCGCAGTGATCATTGCCCTGCTCATGCTGGGCAGTGTCACTCTGTATCTGCGCTACCGGAACATCGCCTGGTCGCGCGCCGACCTCCGGTATCTGCTCACGATGGCGCTGCTCGCTCCTCTCCTGCACCTGTGCCTGGATTTCACGAACAGTTACGGCCTGCATCCATTCTGGCCAGTTCGCAACGACTGGTTTTATGGAGACGCGGTCTTCATCGTGGAGCCCCTGCTGTGGGTCAGCGCTACGCCTTTACTGTTCACACTGCACACCATGTTTGCCCGGGCACTGGTCGGGCTCGCGCTGGGTAGCGCGATCCTGTTGAGCCTCGCGACCGGGTTGGTGCCTTTGCCGCTTGCTGCGATGCTGACATTGCTGGTTGCATTGCTGGCACTAGTCGCCTGGCGTACCCCTCCGCGTACGGCACTTGCTGCAGGCATCGGGGCGTGGCTGGCGATGACAGCGGCTTTCTTCATGACAGGGGCGTCGGCAGACGCTCGAATGCAGAGGCTGCTGACAGACAGGTTTCCGACTGCCAGAACCCTTGATCGCGTGCTGACACCGATGCCCGTCAATCCGTTCTGCCGGGAAGTGTTCGCGCTGCAGACTGAAGGCGGTGAATACATTGTTCGCAAGGCCACGCTCGCGTCGCTGCCTGACTGGCTCTCCGCACAACAGTGTCCGCAGCGAACCCTGGGCACAGCATCAACCGCACCGTTGTCACCCACGCCTGCAGAATCGACGGCAGAAATCGCATGGCTCGGAGAACTCGCGATGCCACAGGATCTGGTCGGGTCACTGAACTCGAGTTACTGTTCGGTTCGCGCTCTGATGCACTTCGCCCGGGTGCCGTGGGCTGTCATGCAAGGCGACGGGTGGGTCTTTGGAGACATGCGTTACGATCGTGAGCCTGAGCTCGGCCTGGCCGAAATCAAAGTGGGTCCGTTGACCGACGAATGCCCTTCCTACATTCCCGGATGGACGCCTCCGCGCCTCGACTTGCTGCAGTGAACAGCAACTACCAACAGGGCAATGCAAAGCAAAACTTGCATCGCCCTGTTGTCCCGAGTCACGGACGACTCGGCGAAATCGATGGGTTCCAACTCATTGATTTCGGGAGCCAGTGAAAACCACGCTTTTCGCTGGATCCAGATGCAAAAGGCAGGGACAGACTTTTGCATCACCCTGCAAACGACGAACGCGAAACCTGCACGGCCATGAAGCCGCGGTGGTACTGTGCCCACTCACCCGCAAGAGGAACTGTCATGGCGTTGCACAAATGGTCAGAGCATCCGATTCAGGCATCGCCGAAACACGCCGCTGATCTCATCGTCGATACTCGCCGGCGCATTGCGCTGGAGCAGGCGGAGGCCAATGAACGCCGGCTGGGCGAACTGGCCGAACAGACGGCCATGCGCAACACGCCGGAAATGCGCATTCGCGTGTGGGAAAGACTGCATGGACTCGTACTGCCGCTGAAGGCAGATCATCCGTTGCTGGAAGTAGTGGCCCGGAATACCGAACTCAGCCTGGACCAGGTCAAGGTAGAACAGCGTCAGCGCGCTGAAGCCAAAGTAGCGCCGCGGCCTGCAGCAGCCTGAATCCCGCCAGGCCGGCACCGGTGCTGGCCGTCAGGATTTCTTGCTTAAGGTCAGGTGGACGCGGCTCGGTTTGACGATACGTCGTGAATTGAGCTGCGTAATGAGCTCTTCGACCGCACGGCGGGCTTCGTCGGGACTGCCCGGTCGATGGCCAACAATCCTGTTGGTCCCCTGCGAAATGACATACTTGTGCCAGTCCCGTTCGTCGGGGCCGACTGGCGAGCGGGACTTGGAAATTGACACCAGCAGGTAGGAGTCATCTGGTGTAGCGACGCGAGTGGGCTCATTTTCAGGGTTGGTCATCCGGCCACCCTATACCCTATTGACGCCAATTACGAGATCCCGAAGGGCTTTCCGCGAAAATAGCCGTACGCGAGCGTCTTGAGGCGCGTATAGTGCGCAGCGGCTCGTGAGCTTTTTCTCCTTTGTCCGCCGTCCGGTTCCGCCTTCCAAGGCTTTAGCTTGGTAAAGCCTACCCCTTCTGGCCTTCAAATCCGAATTGCCTTCGAACCTAAGGCGACAGCCCTGGCCTGGAAGTCCGTACGCGTGAATACGCGTTATGGTAATCCGGCCGGAACTGTCATTTTCGTTGAAGCTCGCCCCTGTAGCAGGTCCCGTCAAGGACGCGTCACGGGGAGCACAGTTTCAAATTTCTATTGTTGAGTCCATTTCCATGAGCAAAATCTACGTAGGTAATCTTCCGTTCACTGCCGACGAAAACGCAGTGCGCGCCCTCTTCTCACAGCACGGCACGGTTGACTCCGTTGCCCTGATCAACGACCGCGACACGGGCCGTCCCCGTGGCTTCGGCTTTGTCGAAATGCCAAAGACGGATGCCGCCCGCGCCATTCAGAGCCTGAACGGCCACCAGATGGATGGTCGTGCCCTCAAGGTGAATGAAGCGCAGGAAAAGACTGGCGGTTCACGTGGCGGCGGCGGCGGCGTGGTGGTGGCGGCGGTCGCTGGTAATACAGCGGAGTCCGGCATCTCCACGCAGGGTAGCCTGCGTTGACGATCAAGATCCGGTGCCCTCGCGGGCACCGGATTTTTTTTGTCTGGCACAATGGCGCCACTCAAACCAGCACGAAAGGTTGCCTCCCTTGTCCAGTCCGATCCCCTCCGCTGCGACCGTCACCCCGCATTCGTTTGCAGCACTCAGGCATCCCGGTTTTCGTGCGTTCTGCGTAGGGTCGGCCCTGGCCATGATGGCGGACAACGTCGAGCACGTCATCAGCTACTGGGTCGTCTTCAAGGAGTTTGCGTCTCCCGCCCTCGGCGGCTTTGCCGTGATCTCGCACTGGCTCCCGTTCCTGCTCTTTTCCATTTATGCGGGAGCTCTTGCCGACCGCTTTGATCCGCGGCGAATCATCCAGCTCGGGATGGTGCTGTTCATGGGAGTCTCGATCGCGTGGGGCGTCCTCTTCATGACACAGACGCTTGAGATGTGGCACGCGATGGTGCTCCTCGTTCTGCACGGCATCTCCGGCGTGCTATGGGGACCCGCAAGCATGCTGTTGTTGCATGACATCGTGCCCGATGACCAGTTGCAGAGTGCCGTCAGACTCAATTCATCGGCGCGGTATCTCGGCATGTTGCTGGGCCCTGCTGTGGGCAGCGGCCTGTTGCTCGCACTTGGACCCGGCGTTGGCCTGCTCGTCAACGCACTGATCTACCTGCCACTGACAGTGTGGCTCTGGAAAGCACCTTACGGCCCCCGCTTCCGTGCTGCGAAGCCCGTTACGCCAGCAGCGAATCGCGGCTTTGCTGACGTCTTTGCAACGCTGCGCGCGGTGGCAGACAACCGTACGATCATCTTCATGACGATACTGGCAGGCGGCACGTCTTTCTTCGTCGGCAACAGTTACCAGGCGCAGATGCCGGGCTTCGCCCTGGGGTTGGGTCATGGCGACCCGGGATTCACATACGGTGCCCTGCTGGCCGCAGATGCGGCTGGAGCACTCGCCGCCGGGATCGTTCTTGAGAGCCGCAGCCTGTTGCGGGCGCGGCCCGAGACAGCAGTGCTTCTGGCCATGGTCTGGTGTGTGGCGCTCGCCGGGTTCGCGATGTCATCACTGTATCTGCTCGCACTGCCGCTGTTGTTCATTGCCGGCTTCATGGAGCTCTCGTTCAACTCCATGGCGCAGACACTGGTCCAGATCAATGCACCGCCTTCCCTGCGCGGTCGCGTGATTGGTGTCTACTCCATGGCGGGCATGGGCCTGCGCATGTTCAGCGGCGTCACGGTCGGCATGCTCGGCGCAATAGTCGGTATTCACTGGTCGCTGGCGCTAAGCGCCCTCGTGCTGCTCGCATTGAGTGGCGCGCTGCTACACGGCTTGCGAGGCAGAACCGGAGTCAGCGGCACCTGAGGCATTCGACAGCTGCCGCAGGATCAATTGCCGTGCGTAGTACGCGGCAGGACCAGCATCGCTTCGAGCCCGCCGCCTGGAACATTCGCAAGTTCGATACTGCCGCCGTGAGACTGCGCGATATCGCGCGCAATGCACAGCCCGAGGCCGGTGCCACCCGTATCCCGGTTGCGCGAAGATTCGACTCGGAAGAACGGCTCGAACACCTGCTGCAGATGCTCGTCGGGAATCCCGTTGCCCTCGTCACGGATCCGGATCCGTACATCGGTTCCATCGCTGATCACCACATGTGCGCGGTTTCCGTACTTGATGGCATTGTGCAGCAGGTTCGCGAGGCAGCGTTTCAACGCCTTGGGCCGTGCTGGCAGCGGCGCCATACCGGTCCCTTCGAGCGTGACTTCACCCCCCGTCTCCGCAAATTCGGATTGCAGCTTTTTCAGCAGTTGATTCACGTCGACCCGCTCAAGCGGCTCATCGTCATTCATGTCGCGGAACAGGCCGAGCGCGCCACCCACCATTTCGTTCATTTCGTCGAGGTCTGCAATGAACCGCGTGCGCAGGGTCTCATTGTCGATCGATTCAGCCCTGAGACGCAGGCGAGTGAGCGGCGTTCTGAGGTCATGCGACATGGCGGCCACCACGCGCGTACGGCTTTCAACATAGCGGTGCAACCTTTCCTGCATCGTATTGAAAGCGCGGGTGGCATCGCGCAGTTCGCGTGCGCCTCGCTCAGCAAGGGGCGCCCCCTTTCCCCCTCTGCCCACCGCCTCCGCCGCCCGGGCAAGATCTGACAGGGGCCGCGTGATGCTCCGGGTCATGAAGAACAGGACCAGCGCCAGGATGAGCGTTACCAGCCCAAGCTCAATGAATATCTGGCTCGGCAACGAGGGCCCGGGCTGCGGTGCAGCCGTGCGAAAAACCAGTTGCTGTCCGTCCGGCAGCGTTACATTCACGTCGAGGAAGCGCGCACCGAGAAAGCCGGCAAATCGCGCCGCACCGGGTCCAGCTTGCAGAGGGCCACCGCTGCCCCGCTCACCCTGAAATCCACCCCGTCCTGGCCCGTCGCCCTCCGGCGGTCCCGGAGGCCGATCGCCGCGTCGAGGCCCGGATCCCACCTGAATCACGGGTTCATCTCGCAATCGCGCAGGCGTGACCTGAACCACGTAACGACTGCCCAGTTCCTTCTGGATGCGATTCGCATAGGCACGCGCAACGGCTTCCGTATCGGTGCGCCGGGGTGGCGGACGCGGCCGGGGTGGATCGTCAGTGGAAATCGACTCGCTACGGAACTTCGCAACGGCTGTCGCACGGGCGTCGGGGGCCAGCTCAGACAGCGAAACACTGGTGTCCGCGATCACCTGGGCCATGCCCCACGCTCCAGTGCCGAGCAACGCCAGATCGCGCCGCTCGCGCACGATCAATACCACGACGACCAGCAGCGTCAGTCCGACTACTCCCACCAGCGCCAGCATCAGGCGGCCAAACAGGGACTGGGGAACGAGGCGCAACGACATCATTACTCCTGCACAACCTGCACGCCGACGACGTAGCCCTCGCCATACACCGTCTTGATGATTTCGGGTGCCTTGGCGACATCCCGCAGAACCTGCCGCAGGCGACTGATGCCGACATCGATGCTGCGATCGAACGGGTCCAGTTCCCGCCCGTGCATCATCTCCATCAGCTCCGCTCGCGACACGACCCGATTGCCTCGTGCCAACAGCAATGACAGCAGCCGGAAATCAGCGCCGCCCAGCGGCACCTTGTTTCCTTCTTCATCGGTCAGGGTGCGGCTCAGCATATGCAATCGCCAGTGGCCGAAACGGTAACTGACCGCCCGCGGATCATCGGGCTCGGCAGGCAGCGGTGATGTACGACGCAGGACCGCTTTGATCCGTCCGAGCAATTCGCGAGGATTGAACGGCTTGGGCAGGTAGTCGTCGGCGCCCACCTCAAGGCCCACGATGCGATCGATTTCTTCCCCCAGGGCCGTCAGCATGATGATCGGCACCATCGATTTGGCCCTCAGGTCACGGCACACAGCCAGGCCACTTTCGCCAGGCAGCATCAGGTCGAGCACGATCAGGTCGACGGGGGTGTTCTCAAGCAGCTTGCGCATCGCTTTCGCGTCGGCAACTGCCGTGGCGCGATAGCCCTGCCCTTCGAGGTACTCGCAGAGCAGCGTGCGAATGTCGGTGTCGTCATCGACAACCAGGATGTGCGGGCGGTCGTTCATCTATTGAGCAGCGTCAGCCGGAGAATGCCGGCAGAATCGCCAGCGTGCCTCGTGCCACCAGGGACTCTGTAAGCAATTGTAAGGCTGCGACGTTGGGGCGCCGGCCTGCGCACGCCCCTCGGCATCGGCACGGGCATATCGCTATCGCGCCGTGGTCCCGGTCGAGGTTTACAGGCCGAGTTCCTTTTCCAGATCGCCCTGCTCTTTCTCAAAGGTTTTCTTGCGCGAGTCCTCGGCCTTTGCCGCACTGGCCTCGCGATTCGCTCGCAATGCCTCTGCCTTCCTGGAGTCGCCAGCAAGTTCGTACAGGTCCGCTGCCGCATTCCAGTTTTCACCACCGGCCAGCTTGTCGGCAATCTGTCTTGCCTTGGCCTTGACCTGAGGCTGCTTGTCCCTGGCATCGGCACGCTCGTAGTAACTGAGCGCCTGCTCGAGGGCGTAGTGATAGTCCAGCGCTGCGAACTGGTCGCCACGCGCGAGTGCTCGCTTCTTCACGTCGGCCGCGACATCATCCCCGGCGATCCGCAGCCAGTCCTGCGCTTCGCCGAGGAGCTCAGTATGCGGTGTCCGGATCGCAAACGACTTCTCTTCTTCCATCAGCAGACGCTGCGCCTGGGAGCGGGCAGAGGTCCGGATCTCGGACGCGCCGTCGGCGAAATTGTTGCGGAGCATGAAGTCCAGAAGATTGCTGGCCAGATTGCGGTCTGTCGGTCTGGCCCGCAGGTTCGCCAGCCCCACCCGCTTCGCATCATTGAAGTGCATGCCTGTTTCAAAGTAACTGAAGGCCTGTGCAAGCTGTCCCGACTTCTCGGATTCCTGCCCAAGACGCAGCGTTACGCGCTTGAACATGGGGTCGCCCTCATCAGAGCAAAACCGCGCTTCACCGGTAAGCTGCTGCAGCGCCCGCTTCAGATCGCCCGCTGCCTCGGATGCCTTGGCGCGCGCTACCGCGGCATTGGCCGTCTGTTTTTCCTTCGCGTCGCACACGTCGTCCGCGCGAGCCATCGTGCCGCCGAGGCCAAGGGCCACTCCGAGTACACCTGCAGCCAGGTAACGCATCATGATTCCCCCTTAGCGTTGCGAATCAGCGAACCACGTCCAGCGCATCCTTCAGGGATCCCAGGCCAAAGCGCTTCTTCTTTGGCGCTTCTTCGGCGGGTTTGCCCTCAGCCGGCTGCTCTCCCTCCTTCACCTCGCTGTTCGCAGGAGGCAACCCCAATACCCCAGCCGCGATTCCCATGCTCATGGATGTATAACCGGCCGGGATCTCGAACAGATCCTTCGGCTGGGGCCCCACCTGGATATTGCTGAGTTCACGCTTCATGCGCAGCTTCTGACCCTTGTCGACGCTGATCACGTCAAGCTTCACCACCAAGCCGTCATCACTGGTCCACCAGAAGCCACCCATCTTGCTGCCATCCGCACCGGTCATGATGACCTTCGACTTGGTGGTCATGATCCCGTTGACGGTCTCGCGACCTTCAGTCGTCATTTCCGTCTGATAGTCCTCGGGACCTGGCGTTCGGGACATGCCGCCAGGGGCCTGACCCGGCTTGATCTCCATATACATCCGCTCGGCCGGCATCAGCATCCATAGCAGCTGCTTGTCGTCGCGGCGAATCGAGACCATTGTATTGCCCTGCGCCATGACATCCTCGCGGCGCTCGAGACCCGGTGCGCCATAAATGTGTCCTTGCATGGCAACCTCGGCGGTTTCCATGACGAAGTCGGCGGAGTACTCAATGTTTGCTGTCGCAGGCGCGGCAGCCTGCACGAGCGACACCCCACCTGACATCAACGACGTGGCGATCAGGATAGCGCGCATGACACGGGTACTCCCTGGGCGGATTCCGAGGTCGGAATGACGCACAGCATAGACAGGCCCCGGCAGCAATTCCAGTCATCTGCTAGATTCGCCGGATGCTCAAAGTCGACGAATTGAGAAAGAAATACGGGGAGCTCGAAGTCGTTCGCGGTGTCAGCCTGCACGTCGCTGCCGGAACCTGCTTTGGACTACTGGGCCCGAATGGCGCGGGGAAGACCACGACTCTGCGCTGTTGCCTCGGCCTCACTACGGCTGACAGTGGCACCATCGAACTGGCGGGGTTGCCGGTCCCTGGTCGCGCTCGCGAGGCCAGGGCCCGGGTTGGCGTAGTGCCGCAATTCGACAATCTGGATCCTGACTTCACCGTCACCGAGAACCTGATCATCTACGGCCGCTACTTCGGCCTGTCGCGCCGGCAATGTGAATCCCAGGTTGAACGACTGCTGGTGTTTGCCGGGCTGACTGACAAGGCCAAAGCGCCAATTGAATCGCTGTCGGGCGGCATGAAGCGGCGCCTCACACTGGCACGCGCCATGATCAACGATCCGCAGATTCTGTTCATGGACGAACCGACCACCGGCCTCGACCCACAGGCCCGGCATCTGGTGTGGGACCGTCTCAAGACCCTGCTCACCGAAGGCCGAACCATTATCCTGACCACCCACTTCATGGACGAAGCCCAGCGGCTGTGCGACCGGGTGGCAATCATGGATAAGGGCGTAATCATCGCGGAAGATGCCCCTCATGCCTTGATCGATCGCGAAATCGAGCCCGCCGTCATCGAGGTGTATGGCGACGGCATCGAACCCTGGTTCGAATCTGCCGGCCGGCGGTTGTCCGAACGCTCGGAGCTCGCAGGCGATACGGCATTCTGCTACTGCCACGATCCGGGGCCGCTGCTCAACTCCCTCGAAGGCCTGTCAGACCTGCGATCCTTGAGGCGCTCGGCCAATCTGGAAGATGTCTTTCTCAAGCTGACGGGACGGGATCTGCGTGACTGACCGCTGCCGCTTCCTGCACGTGGTGTACCGGAACTACCTCGTGTGGCGACAACTGCTCGGTTCAGCACTCGTTGGACACCTGGCCGATCCGTTGCTGTGGCTGGTCGGGTTCGGGTTCGGCATTGGCAGCCTGCTACCCACTGTCGGCGGCCTCACCTACCTCGAGTTCCTGGGCTCCGGCATGCTCTGCTACAGCGTAATGAACTCCGCCTCGTTCGAGGCGCTGTACTCGGCATTCACTCGCCTCAAGATCCAGCGAACGTGGGAAGGTATCCTGCACGCGCCGATGACCGTAACGGATGTCGTCGTCGGCGAATGGCTGTGGGCCGCACTCAAGGGGGCGCTGTCGGGGGCTGCGATTCTGCTGGTAATGGCTGCGCTTGGATTGATCAAGTCGTTCACCGCGCTATGGGTGCTGCCGCTGGTGCTGCTGGTCGGGATGGCCTTTTCCAGCATCGCGCTGATCGTTACTGCGCTCGCGAAGTCGTACGATCTGTTCACGTACTACTTCAGTCTTGCGGTCATGCCGATGATGCTGATTTCCGGCGTCTTCTTCCCCGCAGAGCAGTTGCCCGCCGCCGTGAGAATCGCGGGTCAGCTGCTGCCTTTGTCTCACGCAACCGCGGTTGCGCGCGGCCTGGCCGTCGGCGCTCCGCTCGACAACGTCCTGTTGCATCTCGTCGTCATCGCACTCTATGCGGTGATCGCACTGGCGATAGCGAACAGCCTGATCAAAAAGCGACTGACGAAATAGCTAGCAAGACCGGCGGACTCGTCGCAAATGGCGTCGCATAGCCGACTTCGGCAAACTCGTCAGCAAACGAGTTTTTCGCGGAGCCATTGCCGCGACGTATTGCGGCCATTTGCTGACAGAGTCAGCCGGTCGCATCCCGGCGTTCATGTACAGCCGTTCCTCGCCCGCTCGAGTTCGTCAAAAATACGGTTGGCGAGATTCGCCTTCGTGAAATCCAGGCGATGCGGCTGGTCTTTCTCCACCGTGAACTCGACGTGCGCACCGCGCTCTTTCAGAAGCGTGTATTGCAGCTGCATGGATTGCCGCCAGCTCTCGTCCTGGTCCCCCACATGCATGTAGATGCACAGCGGCTTCAGCGCAGCCAGTTTCTCCGACGACGAAATACTGAGCAGGCCGGGAGCACCGGTCACCGAGAAAAAGTACTGTGGAAACAGTGCAGCAATGTGAAATGCACTCAGCCCCCCGTTCGACTGGCCCGTGATGTGCAGCTTGCCGCCGGCCACTTTATAGTTCCTGAGGATGTGGTCGATGAACGCCGGAAAGATTCTGGCACCCCCTTCAAAGTAGAGCTGGCCGTCCGTTGCAGCCGGGCTCACGACGATATAGCCACGCTGCTCCGCGTTCTGTCGCCAGTCCGCCTCGAGACTCCGTTCCACGATCTGCAGTGTCTGGGGGCCGCCGGCGAATTGCAGGATCGTCGGATACGCCTTCCCGCGATCGTAGTTACTCGGCAGGATCACCCGGTAAGTGATTTGCAGGCCCGCGAACGTCCCGATCTTCTGCTGCACTTCCGCGTGGGCAGTAACGATGATGTTAGGCGCCACAAGCAGCAGAACCGTGAGAGGACCCGCAATCCGCATCAGCAACCTGCCAACACTCATCTTCAACTCCAGCAGTCTGTCTATTCGGCACCGGGCCTGATTTATATCGAGCGCGACTACTTGCGCATGTTTGCTGCTGCTTCGGTTGCACCCCGGCAACACTCGCGCACGGCTTCATCACTGACAGCTGTGTCGGCACAGCGGATGCCGGCAAAATCCGCTCGCCAATCGGCCCACTCGGCGTCTCCCGCGCCGAACAGATCCTTTATCTCTTTTCCGACCGCAGCGATGTTGGCTTCTGTACGACTGCAATACCGGGAGATCAAGCCAGCCGCCAGGCAGTGCGCCTGTTTGTCATTCAGTCCGTCGGGTACGTATCGGGTCACGACAGATTGCACACAACTCAGTGTAGAGATTTCGGGCCTGTCCGCAACGGACGCGCAAGCGCTCAACAGCAGGCACAGAGCAAAGGCTCCAGAAAGCTCTGTGATGCGTCGCGTCATCACAGCAACTCAAGTTGCGCAGCGTGAATTCAGCACAATGCGACGACAGGCTGCGCGGCCGCGACCAATGCTTCCTTCTTTTGCCGGGTCAGGCGCTTGATCTCCCGCTCCCGCCTGGTTGCCGCGGCTCGCGAAGCCGCCGCTTCGCGATATACGAGTGCCACCGGCCGACGAGTGCGCGTATAGCGCGCGCCGAGTTCATCACTGGCGTTGTGTTCTTCCACCCGTCTCGACACTTCGAGCGAGATTCCCGTGTACAGACTGCCGTCCGCGCAGCGGACGATATAGACCGTCCAGTCGACTGCAACCTCTTTCATGCCGGACCAGTCGGCAGCGCGTCGATGCCGGCCTTTGCAATCTGCTCGTCTTCGTGTGACTGCACGCCGGAAACTCCGACCGAACCGATACAGGTTCCGTCCACGAGAATCGGCAGGCCTCCCTGGATGGGCAGGATGCCGGGCATCTTCAACATGGAAAGTCGGCCTTCCCGGATTCTCTGTTCCCACATGCCGCTCGGTCTGCGGGAGAGCGCCGACGTACGCGCCTTTTCCATTGCAAAGCTGGCATTTGCGGGCGTGGCGCCGTCCATGCGAACGAAATGCAACAGATGCCCGCCGTCATCCAGCACTGCGATCGCAACGTTCCAGTTGTTGCGTTTCGCTTCCTCCACCGCAGCGGCGGTGAGGATCTGGCAGTCTCCAAGTGTCAGAACGGGACGAGTCTGCATGGCACTCCTGCGCGCAACGGCGCGATGGCGATCATGGATGGCACGATTGAACGGTAGAGCCCCGGTACGCCAAAGGCAAGCATTCGCCCATTCCCTGGGTTCAAGCAGGAAGATCGGAACATGGCAGGCAGATACCAATCCCGGCTGAATTCTGGCAGCCTTGGTGGCCGCCAATCAGCCTGATCGCCGTCGGAGATCTCCAGTTTGGATCAGCCCGCCACCCGGATTACTGCCGCTGCCCTGCGATTCATCGAGGACTCCACCTTCCAGCAGTTGCCTGTTGAAGCATTGCGCATCGGTCGGCGCTGCCTGCTCGACACAATAGGCCTGTTTCTGGCGGGGGCCTCTGAATCCAGCCTTGCCATTCTGATCAACGACGCCCTCGATCAGGGAGGACGACCGGAAGCGCTGGTCATCGGGGCAGGCGACCGAAAAGTGCCGGCCGCGCTCGCCGCGCGCGTACTGGGTACGGCGGGACATGCGCATGACTGGGACGACACGCAGGTTTCCCACGATCCGACGCATGTCTACGGCCTGCTCACGCACCCTTCAGTTCCTCCGCTCACGGCAGCCCTGGTCATGGCCCAGCGCCTTGGGTCTGTCGATGGCAAGTCGCTGATGCTGGCATTTCAGGTGGGATTCGAAGTGGAAGCGAAGATCGCCGAATGGATGACGCCCCGGCACTACCGTCGCGGGCATCATTCGAGCGGCACAGTGGGTACGTTTGGCAGCTGTGCGGCGGCGGCCAGGTTACTTGGCCTCAAAGGAGATCAGCTGGCGCATGCGCTCGGCATCGCTGCCAGTTTTGCGGCCGGCATTCGTGCCAACTTCGGAACGATGACGAAACCGTTGCACGTCGGCCGGGCGGCGGAGAACGGTGTCACGGCTGCGCTGCTGGCATCAAAGGGTTTCACTGCGGACCCGGCTGTGCTGGATGGTCCGTGGGGTTTCTTCGCGGTGATGGGCGAAGGCTACACCCAGGACAAGATCGCGCAGGGTTTCGGCAAGGAGCTCACGATCATCAACCCGGGAGTCAGCATCAAACCCTACCCTTCCGGCATCCTGACCCATCAGTCGATGGACGCCATGCTCGCGTTGGTCATGAAGCACGATCTCAAACCTGAACAGGTCGAACGGATCGACTTCCATGCGGGCCGCAATATCACCGAGCCCATTCGCTACCCGCTTGCACAGAACCATCTGCAGGCAAAGTTCTCCATGCCCGCGCTGCTCGCCATGATCGTCCTGTGTCGTCGTGCCAGTCACCACGAATTCAGTGATCCCTTCGTGGCGTCGGCTGCCATGCAGGATATGCAACGATGCACGACGGTTCACATGGATCCGGAGATCGACGCCCGCGGCTACGACAAAATCCGCTCGCGCATCGAAGTGCTGACGAAGGATGGCCGCACACTGGTTGAATGGGCCGATGAGCGGTATCGCGGCGGGCCTTCGAATCCGCTCAGCGATGCTGACCTGGAAGGTAAGTTCCGGATGTGTGCGGAGGGCGCCCTTGGAGTCGGCACCCAGGATCGCCTGATCGATGCCATTCGCTCGGTGGAGCGGCTTGACAATGCCGCAGTCCTGGCAGAACTGATGACCTTCAAGGCGAGTGCCGTGGCCTGACGTGACTTGATGTGAATAGATACTCGGGGGGGGATGGATAAGATGCGAAATGTCCTGCTGAAGGCTTGCTTCGCGTTTGCGCTGCTGGTTTTTTCCAGCCTGGGAACTGCAGCCCCCGCAAAGTACCCGTACAAGGTCGTCACGCTCGTGACCCATTCAAGCCCGGGAGCCGGAGGTGATGTTTTTCTGCGCGAGATGGCGCGGGTACTGCCTCGCTATATCGACGCCACATTCGTCGTGCGGAACATTCCGGGAGGCAGCGGCGCACGTGCGATGGCGTTTGTCGCGACTGCCAGGCCGGATGGCCAGACGATTTACGGGACGACGCCCACCTATGTCTATACGTCGCTGATGAGCTCTCCAGCAAAGACATACAGGGACCTCGACCCCCTCGTAAATGTATTCATGGATCCGGAAGTTGCTTACACGCGCGCCGATGGTCCGTTCAAGACAGTAAAGGATCTCATCGATCACGCAAGAACGAAACGCAGTGGTTGGGGAGCAGCCAATCCGGCGTCTCTGGAACGACAGGCTGCCGAACAACTGAAAGCGGCCGCCAAGGTCAATGCCGCCATCGTGTCCCACGAGGGGGGCGGTGAAATGATGATCAATGTGCTGAACGGGACGCTCGATATGGGGGTCGGCGAATACCAGGAATTGCGGGCCCAGCTGGGTGCCGGCAAGATTCGCGTGCTTGCGACCTTCAATCCGCAGCGGATTCCCGCCTTTCCCGACGTGCCAACGCTCAAGGAACTGGGCTACGACGTGGAACTGGAGAAGTTTCGCGGCTTCGCTGCGCCCAAAGGCTTGCCCCCCGATGTCATCCGCATCTGGGAGACGGCCATTCCGCTGGTGCTGGCAGACACGGAATTCAAGAAGGTCTATGACGCTGAAGCGCTGATTCCCAGCTTCATTCCCCATGGCCAATACGGAGCATTCACCGAAAAGTTCGCGCAGAACGCAGCCGCCTTCCTGAAAAGCTCTGGCGTCATTAAATGAACAAGGACCTGGTCAGCGGCATTGGGCTCATCTGCATTGCGATGGCGTACTACCTGGCTTCGAGAACCATTGCCGCCAGCTCACTGGAAGACGACTTCGGCCCGCATGGCCTCCCCAACATCCTTGCCGTTGCGCTTGGTCTCACAGGCCTGCTGCTCGCTGGCCGTGCACTCTGGACTACCAAAGCAGCGAAACCGCTCATGACCGCCACGACAACGAACGAGCATGGCAAACCCCTGCGGGCCCTCGGGCTGCTGGTCATCGGATTTGCCTATGTGGGGCTGGTCGGTACGCTTGGCTATCCCATCACGATTGCACTGCTGATCGCGAGTGTGGCCTGGTATGAGGGACTGCGGCCTTCCTGGCGACTCGCAGCTGTGGCGGTCGCCGGTAGCGCACTTTTCTGGCTGATCTTCGTAAGGCTGCTGGATGTTACCCAGCCACCCGGCGTGTTCTTCTGAAGGCGCGACCCCGGACATCCTCCATGCAAGCGCTGTTCGACTCTCTCGCACTGCTTTACACGACGCCCATCGTGCCGATTGCGTTGCTTGGCCTCACGTGGGGTGTCATTGGCGGCGCGTTGCCCGGCATTTCGGCATCCATCACGATGGCCTTGCTCCTACCCCTCACGTACTCGCTCGATCCGACGTCTGCGATTGTATTGCTGGCAGCCACCTATATCGGCGCCGAATATGGCGGATCGATTCCGGCCATTCTGATCCGTACGCCCGGCACAAACTCGGCAGCTGCGACAGTCGTCGACGGCTACGAAATGACGCGTCAGGGCAAAGCCGGCGAAGCACTGGGCATCTCGTTGTGGTCAGGCACGGTCGGTGGGCTGTTCGGCCTCGTGATGCTGATCGTGCTGACCGAACCGTTGTCACGCCTGGCACTGGCGTTCACGCCGATGTCCTATTTTGGACTCGGCATCCTCGGCCTTACGGTCATTGCGTCGATGACGGCCGGCTCGCCGCTCAAGGGGCTCGCAGCCGCTATTATCGGCATGATGATCGCGACCGTCGGCACAGATCCGATTTCGGGAGTCACGCGACTGACGTTCGGTTCGGCCGACCTGCTGTCCGGCATCGAGCCGATTCTGGTCATGGTCGGGCTGTTTGCCGTCAGTGAACTCATGACGCAATCCGGCTCGTTGAGCACAGCGGACGTCATCGTACAGTCCGTGCGCATACGGCTGCCGAACCTGCCAATGATGAAGCGCCTGCTTCGCCCGCAAATGATCGGCAGCGGTATCGGCACCGTCGAAGGCGTCATTCCCGGGGCGGGCGGAACCATCGCGGCGTTCCTTTCCTACAACGAAGCGCGCCGCTGGTCGAAGCATCCGGAGGAATTCGGCAAGGGTTCACCCGAAGGCGTTGCCGCGCCGGAAACTGCCAACAACACGGTAGCCAGCACCGCGCTGATCCCGCTGCTCAGTTTCGGCATTCCGGGGTCCAATTCGGCCGCAGTGCTGCTGGGTGGGTTCCTGCTACACGGACTCGTGCCCGGTCCCAATCTGTTCACGGAGAACGCCGCCGTCGTTCAGGGCCTGTATGTAGGCTCTTTTGTCGCGACCGTGGGGCAGTTGCTGGTGGGCTTCCTGATCATGCCGGTGTGCCTGTGGCTGGTGAATCGCCCGCGCCCCTATCTTGCGGGGTTCATTCTCGCGCTGGTGCTGTCCGGCGTGTACTCACTGAATGTTTCGCTGTTCGACCTCGGCATCGTGCTGGTGGCAGGACTTGCCGGCTATGCCATGCGCATCTTCGGATTTCCGTTTCTTCCCGCAGTCCTTGGCGTCGTGCTGTGTCCGTTGGTCGAAGCCTCCTACCGGCGTTCCCTGGTGCTCGCGTCCGGTGATCATGGCATCTTCGTTGAAGATCGCATCTGCCTGGGGCTGTTGAGCGCTGCGGCCTTGTTCCTCATATTCTCGCTGTTGCGCGAGATCCGATCTGCCAGGATGCTGGCAACGGCGGACAAGGCTCAACGATGAATCCGCAGGTCCCTGCCTTGCAGCCAACGGTCGCAGAGCAGCTCGCGGAATTTGCCCTGGCAACGCGTGAGCAGTCGCTGCCCAAGCCGGTCCATCAGACGATCGCGCTGCTGCTCAAGGATGTGATCGGGCTGTGCGTTGCTGCGCGCCACTCAGACTATGTGAAGGCGGCGCTTGCGAGCGCGATCGGGCAAGGCCGTTGTACAGTCATTGGTCACGCGGTGAAGGCATCTCCGTACGACGCAGCGCTGATCAATGGCACGGCCGCACACGGTGAAGACTACGACGACACGTTCGAAGGCGGACCGGTCCATGCTGGCGCGGTGATCGTCCCTGCAGTGCTGGCCATTGCGGAAGAGCGGCAGCTCACAGGCGATGCCGTCATGAAGGCGTGTGCCGTTGGCGTTGAACTACTGTGCCGCATGAGTCTCGTCGCCCCTCAAGCCACTCATCGGGCCAGCTTTCACCCGACTGCGGTGATGGGTGCACCGGCAGCGGCAGCAGCCGTCGCAACTGCTCTGCAGCTCTCCATGGAACAGACGACCCATGCGCTCGGCATCGCTGGCAGCCTGGCCTCCGGCATCATCGAGTATCTGGCAGATGGCAGTTCAACGAAACGGCTGCACGCAGGGGCCGCGGCCCAGGCGGGAATCCGGGCGGCGCTGCTTGCTGCAGCCGGGTTCACCGGCCCAGCCACGGTGTTTGAAGGCACTCACGGCTTCTACAAGGCATTTGCACCCTCTTTGCCCCCCGACTTCCGTTGGCTCCTGGATGAACTGGGTACTCGGTGGGTCACTACCACGGTGGCATTCAAGCCCTACGCCTGTGGCACGATGACTCAACCGTTCATTGACTGTGCGATCGAGGCTGCCCGGCAGATGGACCTGAGGGGCCTCAAGGCCGATGACATCGAGTCCATTGCCTGCAAGGTAGGCCAGGGCACCATTCATCGTTTATGGGAACCGCTCGAACGCAAGCGTGCGCCGCCGAACGGTTACGCTGGCAAGTTCTCAACGCCGTACTGCATCGCTGCCGGTTTCCTCGACAGGCGAGCTGGCCTTGAGCAATTCACCGATGAACACGTCCGCACTCCCGCCTTGCGCGCGCTTGCGTCACGCATCAGTTACGTAGTCAATCCGGATGATGAGTACCCGCGCAACTATACGGGGCATTTGCGCGTAACGCTGCGGGATGGGTCCTGCATCGAGGTTCACAAGGGGCATCTTCGCGGCGGCGCGAAAGAGCCGTTGAGCGAGGCAGACATTGATGCGAAATTTGCCGACAATGTGCGCTTTGGAGGCGGGACACCCGATCTGGCCGCACGACTGATGAAATCACTGCAGGCGCTCGCTGCGGGCGGAACTGTCCAGCTCACTACAGACTCAGACTGATATGCAGGAACTTGCCGGAAAAGTCGCGCTGGTAACCGGCGGCGCCAAGAACATCGGTCGCGCGATTGCGCTTGCCATGGCAGATGCTGGCGCGCACGTGGCGATATTGACTCGGAGTGATGCCGCGGCCGCCGACACCACTGTTGCATCGCTCCGCCAATGCGGTGTTGGCGCGGAAGCGTACCTCGCCGATGTAGCGAATGAAGCTGATGTCAACGAGACGATGGCAGCGGTCATTGCACGCTTCGGTCGCCTCGACGTTCTGGTCAACAACGCCGCGGTCCGCACCGAAGTGCCATTTGCCGAACTCTCCTATGCTGAATGGCGTCGCATCATCGGCGTTGCGCTGGATGGAGCGTACCTGTGCGCGAAGGCCGCTCTGCCATACCTGGCAGCCAGCGGAGCAGGCAGCATCATCAACATAGGCGGGCTCAGCGCCTATACGGGCGCCGCGCATCGCGCACACGTCATTGCAGCGAAGTCCGGACTCGACGGGCTGACCAGGGCGCTGGCAGTAGAATTGGCACCCCGGGGAATCACCGTCAATCTCGTCGCGCCGGGTCTGATCGATACGGTTCGAACAGGTGCATCGCCCCAGCACACCCAGGTTAACGGTACGCTGGTCGGCAGGCGAGGGACTCCAGAGGAAATCGCGGCCATGGTGAGATATCTGGCCGGACCCGGTGCGCGCTACATCACGGGGCAGGCCATCCACGTCAACGGCGGGGCGTATCTGGGATGATCGATTGACCGGAAGTGAAATGACAATTCCTGATGCATTGTGGCGACCGTGCTCCTGGTCCGTCGTGCGCCTTCGCTTCAGCATGTCACTGACAGCGATTGCACTGGTCTGTGCCGCGATCAATCCCGCAGGGGCAGCAGAATCCGCCGCCGCTGCCAACACCCCTGCTCCCGACACCGTTCGCGACAATCCGTTTTTCTTCTCGCCACCCGCGACGCTTCGCTACGACGAGGAGTATCCGGTCATCGGCTATTCCGGTGCGGCAACAGAAAATCCCGTTGCACGCCTGCAGGAGCAGCTCGATCGCGGCGTTGCGAAACTGACATTCAGCTCCCCGCGCGGCTACCTGGACTCGTTGCTCGATGCGCTCGGTATCGATCGCAGTTCGCAAACGCTGGTGTTTTCGAAGACCAGCTTCCAGATCAGTACGATCCGCGCGTCATCGCCACGCGCCATCTATTTCAACGATGACAGCTACGTGGCCTGGATACAGGGTGGAGAGCTGCTCGAAGTGGGCACCATGGATTCCCGCCTGGGGCCCGTCTTCTATGCGTTGCCCAACCGGACTGATTCCACTGCGCGTTTTGACCGACCATTGGTCGCTTGCATGAGCTGTCACGACAGCCTGACCCTCACGGGCGGCGGCGTACCACGTTTCATTCTGGGATCCGGCTACGTCGGCATCAACGGCGAACAACTGACCCATGAAGGTCGGATACTGACCACTGACCGGACACCGTTGAGGAGCCGCTGGGGCGGCTGGTACGTTACGGGCACGCATGGCGACCAGGTGCACCTGGGAAATATCCAGGTTCGTTCGGTAAACGAGCTTGTGAATCTCGAGAGCGTTCGCCGGGGGAATGTCGAAAATCTGGACACCCTCTTCGACACACACCCTTATCTCACGAACAGGAGCGATATCGTGGCGCTGCTGATTCTGCAGCACCAGGTCAATGTGCAGAACCTCATTACACGGGTGAACTTCGAGGTACGCACTGCACTCGCTCGCGAAGGTCGCACTGGCCCGGCCGCAGATACGGCAACGGTGGAGTTTCCTCCAGCGGTTCGCGTCGAGCTTCAGGAATTTCTGGACAATCTCGTGAACGGCATGCTGTTCGTCGACGCCGCCGGATTCACCGGCAGGATCAGCGGTAACTCGGGGTTTGATGCCTGGTTCGAAGCGCGGGGCCCACGCGATCGCAAGGGACGGACGCTCCGCAAGCTCGACCTGAACACGCGCCTGTTCGCGTATCCCTTGAGCTATCTCATCTATTCGCAGGCCTTCGACTCTTTGCCGGCCTACGCAAAGAACTACGTGTATGAGCGGTTTGCAGCAGTATTGACCGGCGAAGACAAGTCACCCGGTTTCGCGCAACTGTCGGCGACGGATCGCAAGGCAGTCTCCGAGATCCTGGCCGCCACCAAACCCGACTTCGCGAAATTCATCGCTGCGAGGCGTTCGGCAAAGCCCCGTTAGCCCCCCCGCAGGGCCTGTTCCCCTGGCCTATTTCTTTGACCTGGATTCAGGTTTACCGCTGGGTTTGGCTTCGGGCTTGGCGTCCGGCGATTCGATGCTTTCGATGAGTTTGCTGTCGAGTTCAGGCAGATCAGGCAACGTTTTCGCATCCGCCACCAGGGGCTTCAGCTGCTCATGAAGTGACGTGCCCAGTGCATGGAGGTCGCGGTAGACGGTGATGAGTTTGGCGCTGTTCTCGGTCAGGCTCGCAACCGTCTTGTCCTGAACCAGCTTTTCCTTGCGCAAAGTGCCGAGTGCGGTTTCCACCTGGCGACGTGCGTCGGCCTCTTCCTGCTTCTGCTTCTTCAGCGTATTCATCTTCTTGAGGACATTGTCCGGCGTGTCCGCAAGGGCTGTATTGATGGCCTTCAGAGCTTTATCTTTCTCCGCCACCCGGTCCTTCAGTTTTTGCAGCTCCTGTGCGACCGAAGCACGTTCGATGGCCATTGCCTTCGTCGAGTTTTCCTGGGCCGCTCGTATCTCGGCCAGCGAGGCTTCGGCAGCTGCGAGGGCCTGGACGCTGGTCGCGAGCCTCTGCTCCATGACGCCGACCGACAACCTGGCCTTCTGCTGGGTCTCGACAACATTGGCTTCGGCCTGAGCGATCTTCGCTGTGACGCCCTCAAGCGCTCCCTTCAGCTCCTCCTGGGTGCAGTCCGGATCAAGCTTCAGCGCCTCTGCCGCGGCGCGCATCAGCATCTGCTTGCTGATCGCGAGTTCTTTCCATACCTTCAGCTGAAGCTCGAGGTCCGCCTGATCCACATTGTCTCCTTGAGGGATGGGTCGCATTGAGGGGCTGGGTCGCATAGGGTATTGATCGCCAAAATTAGGGGCGCGGATTGTAGTCCAAACCACAGAACGCGGTCGACTTCTATGGCGCGCCCGGCACGAAAGGCGGTGCAGAACGGCGGCATCCCACGACTAATCCGTTGATTTTCAGCGGGCTGGAATTATGGTCTGGAACCGGTCGAGGCGGTGCTCCGGTTGTTCATCCGCCGCTGGGGCCAAGGCAAAGCCCGGCTCGCGCAGGAATCCAGGGGTCCTGCGCCCGAACCAGGTGGCCCCGCCGCGAGCCGGGTCAGCTAACGGTCGTTGACGGCGTATCGTCCCGGCCCGAGAAGCATGATCGCAATCGAGTTGAACAGCATGAACGCCTGCACCTCGACCGCCCAGCCACCATGCTCGGTGAGCGCCGTGATGTCACCCACATGCGCGAGCGCGACGGCAACCACCATGTTGAAAGCAAGTACCAGCGCCGCGAGGCGGGAATAGAACCCGGCTATGATCAATACGGGCGCAACGACCTCACCGATCAGCACCCCATAGGCGATGAATCCCGGGAGCCCACGGCTCGCCAGCAGCCCTTCGATACCACCGAGACCGTGCGTGATCTTGTCGAATCCATGGAAAAGCACGGTTGCACCGGTAATGACACGAAGGATCAGTTTTCCGAAGTCGTCGTTCGCTGGCAGCCGCATGTAACCTCCCAGAACTATATGGAACCGCAGAATGAAGAAGGGCCGGCCAGCGCATCAGGCTCGCAGGGTTTCCATCCATTTCCTGATTCGCCGGGCATCCGCGACGCGAGTGTACTTCCCGAAAGAATTGAGCAGGACAATAACGACGGGACGCCCCTTGATCACGGTCTTCATGACCAGGCACTGCCCCGCCATCCGCGTGTAGCCAGTCTTCTGAACGGCGATATCCCAGTCGGACTTGGCGACCAGTGTATTGGTATTGTGAAATTCGAGCACCTGCTTGCCAACCGGCACCGCATAACTCTGGTGCGTCGAATACTGGCGGATGACCGGATCCCGCGCGGCTGCAATCACCAGGCGCGTCAGGTCCGAGGCGCTTGAAACATTGTGGCTGGACAGCCCGGTGGGATCCACGAATCTGCTGCGATGCATGCCAAGGGCCCCCGCCTTCAGGTTCATTGCCTTGACGAAGGCCTTGAGACCGCCCGGATGATTTCGCCCAAGCGCGTGTGCGGCGCGATTCTCCGAAGACATCAGGGCCAGATGCAGCAGGTCACCCCTGCTGAGCCGCGTACCGATGGCGAGACGGGACGTTGATCCCAGTTCGGTATCCCTGTCTTCCACAGTAACCTCAAGCATCTCGTGCATGGATTGCTGGCTTTCGAGCACGACGAGCGCCGTCATGAGTTTGGTAATGGATGCGACCGGCAGTACGGCGTCGGCCTTGCGCTCATACAGAACCGAGGAATTCCCCTCATCCATGACCATCACGGAGGTCGAGCGGACGTCCGGAGAAGAGATTCGCTTGTGGGAATCCTTGTGACTTGCCGCCGAAACGGCGCCCGCATGGACCAGAGGAACTGCAAGCAGCAACAGGGCGGTCATCGCCGACAGCGTCGGGCCTCTCGGCCTGTCTGGTATTCTCATTATTCTGCCCGATCAGCCTTTCAGATCCTGGTGCGGCGCATCTTAACTTAAGATTGCACGTCCGTCAGTGCAACGGTTCACGTAATCTATGGCCCACGGCGAGCCACCCGATGCCTGCCCGCACCAGCAACAGAGTGCCCCATGAAAAAACCTGCAGAAATCGCAGCGCAGCCAGGGCAAGGTGCCGGCAATTACCTGTCCGGCTTTGGTAATGAGTTCGCTACGGAAGTCCTGCCCGGAGCGCTGCCGTCGGGGCGGAATTCGCCGCAACGGCCACCACTTGGTCTCTATGCCGAGCTGTTTTCCACGACCGCCTTCACGATGCCTCGCAAGGAAAACCGCAGAACGTGGTTCTACCGCATTCGCCCATCGGCAAGCCATAGTGCATTTCGCCCCATCGACAATGGCGACTTGCAGGGTGCGCTCGCGCCATCGAATCCGAACCGCTTGCGCTGGGATCCTTTGCCCATGCCGGACACCCCCACGGATTTCATCCAGGGGCTGGTCACAGTAGCTGCCAACGCACCGGCAGAAGCGACCTCCGGAGCTTCGATCCATATCTATCGTGCAAACCGCTCAATGGAGAGAGTCTGCTTCAATGCGGACGGCGAGCTGCTGATCGTGCCGCAGTTCGGCGCACTGCGGCTGTTTACCGAATGCGGCATTCTGGCAATCCGGCCAGGCGAGATCGCCGTCATTCCGCGCGGCCTGAAATTCCGGGTGGAACTGCTCGATACCGCAGCCCGTGGTTACATCTGCGAGAACCACGATGCGCCGTTGCGGTTACCTGACCTCGGCCCGATCGGCTCGAACGGTCTCGCCAATGCACGCGACTTCCAGACGCCTGTCGCCTGGTTTGAAGATCGCGACGAGCCTTGCGAACTCGTGCAGAAATTTCAGGGCCGACTCTGGGCCACGACCCTCGATCACTCACCACTCGATGTCGTGGCCTGGCACGGCAATAGCGCCCCGTACAAGTACGATCTTGCGCAGTTCAACGCCATGGGAACGGTGAGCTTTGATCATCCTGATCCATCGATCTATACGGTGCTGACTTCACCCACGAACACGGTGGGCATGGCCAACGTCGACTTCGTGATCTTCCCGCCGCGCTGGCTCGTGGGTGAAGACACCTTCAGGCCCCCCTGGTTTCACCGTAACGTCATGAGCGAGTACATGGGACTGGTCCATGGTCAATATGACGCCAAGGCTTCAGGCTTTGAACCGGGGGGGTGCTCCCTGCACAACCGCATGAGCGCCCACGGACCGGACAACGACACGACTGAGAAAGCCATGGGCGCGGTACTGCAGCCACACAAGATCGACAATACGCTGGCGTTCATGTTCGAGACCAGCAGGGTCATCCGGCCGACTGTGTTTGCGATGAACTCAGCACAACTGCAACGCGACTATGACGCCTGCTGGGCGGGACTCAGGAAGAACTTCCAGGGACCGCGATGATTGACGCGACCCATGATCAGCGCTTGCGCAGCTGGGTAGAGTCCGCGCCGGGACATCGCGATTTTCCCATCCAGAATCTGCCGCTCGGGATTTTCTCACCAAAGGACGACGCAACGCCGCGGGCAGGCATTGCGATCGGGGATCAGATCCTGGATCTTCAAGCTGCGTTGGCTGGCAGTTTCTTTTCGGGTCCTGCCAGGATTGCAGCGGAAGCTGCCGCTGGAGCCACGCTGAACAAGTTGATGAGCCTCGGCGCTGCACCACGGCGTGCGCTCAGGACGCAGGTCTCGGCGCTGCTGCAGGCAGGAACTGAAACAGGGTTGCGCGCACAGGCGGTCGGCAAACATCTCTTACATCCTGCTGCCCAGTGTCAGATGTTGCTGCCCTGCGCGATCGGCAACTACACCGATTTCTACGCCGGCATCAATCACGCGGTGAACGCCGGCCGGCTGTTCCGTCCTGACAACCCGCTTCTGCCAAACTACAAGTACGTGCCCATCGGCTACCACAGCCGCCCCTCATCGATCCGTCCATCGGGGATTCCGGTCAGGAGGCCTTCAGGCCAGACGAAGGCGCCAGACGCTGCCGAGCCAGCCTTCGGCCCCAGCCGCCGCGTCGATATGGAACTCGAAGTCGGTTTCTGGGTCGGACCCGGCAATGATCTTGGGGAACCGTTACCGATTGGAACGGCCACTGATCACATTGCCGGCTATTGCCTGCTGAACGATTGGTCGGCACGCGACATCCAGCCGTGGGAATACCAGCCACTCGGTCCATTCCTCGCAAAGAGCTTTCATACGACGATTTCGCCCTGGGTGATCACCCCGGAAGCGCTCGAACCGTTTCGAATCGCACAGGCCAGGCGACCGGAAGGCGACCCTCGTCCCCTTCCCTACCTGTGGGACGAACAGGACCAGTTGTGCGGAGCGTTGGACCTGCCGCTGGAGATATTGCTGACGAGCGAACGTATGCGTGAGCAGGGCATGTCGCCGCTGCGCCTCTCATTGAGCAACACGCGCCATCTCTACTGGACGATGGCCCAGATGGTGGCGCATCACACCAGCAATGGTTGCAACCTGCAGCCCGGCGATCTGCTCGGCACCGGCACGATCTCGGCGCCGACACCGGATGGCCTCGGGAGCCTGCTGGAGATGACAGAAGGCGGCAAGAAGCCGGTTCAGCTGCCGTCGGGAGAACAGCGAACCTTCCTCGAGAACGGCGATGAAATCGTGATTCAGGCTCGTGCGCAACGATCCGGATTCGCACCCATCGGGTTCGGGGAGTGCCGCGCGATGATCATCGCCTGAAACACCAGGCACACCAGCTTTGTCGAGCCTGGCCAGCCTTGTACGGCTGCTCCGACACGCGATACACTCAAGAGCCACCTCCGGCTGTCATGAACTCTACCGTATGAACTCCAGGAAGCTGCTTGGAAGCGCTGTGTTGCTGGCTGCAATTCACACTGACCCGGGCATAGCTGCAGCCCAGGACCTGCAAACTGTTGTAGTCACCGCAACGCGAGTTCCACAGTCGAGCTTTGATCTGCCGGTGTCCATCAGCAGTGTAGGCAGCGACGTACTCCAGAGCGGGCGGCAGGAAGTCAATCTGTCGGAGTCACTGGCACGTGTGCCGGGGCTGATCGCGCAGAACAGGCAGAACTACGCGCAGGATCTGCAGATTTCGATTCGTGGCTTTGGCGCCCGGTCCACCTTTGGTGTGCGGGGCGTACGGCTCTATGCCGATGGCATCCCCGCGACTCTCCCGGACGGACAGGGCCAGGTTTCGCACTTTGACCTTGGGTCCGCCGGCAAGGTCGAAATTCTGCGCGGCCCCTTCTCGGCTCTCTACGGGAATTCATCAGGCGGTGTCATCGCGCTGTTTACCGAGGATGGTCCACCCGGCTCTGTATTCACTGGAACCGTGAGCGATGCCAGCTTTGAAGCCCGTCGGTATGCGTTGAAGGCTGCGGGCGACGCCGGGCGCACAAATTATGTGGTCGACCTGTCGCGCTTTGAAACCGATGGCTATCGCGATCACAGCGCCGCCCAGCGCGATACGGCCAACGCCAAATTGCGCTTCACCCTGAATGAAGACTCGCAACTGACGCTGGTAGCCAACGCACAGACGTTGGAGGCAGATGATCCGCTGGGCCTTACGCTTGCGCAGCTTAATGCGGACCCTGAGCAGGCAGGCACCAATGCCGTTAACTTCAATGCGCGCAAGACGGTCGATCAGCAGCAGCTCGGATTGACCTACACACTGAACGTAACGAGCGCAGACACATTCACGGTGATGGCCTACGGCGGGCATCGAGCCACCATACAGTATCAGGCCATTCCGCTGGTCAACCAGATTCCCGCCACTAGCGCGGGCGGCGTCATTGACCTGAATCGTGACTACTGGGGCGGCGAAGCCCACTGGACCCATTCGCTGGAGCTGGGAAACGGGCTCGCCCAGATTACCGCTGGCGTGAGCTACGACAAGCTCGACGAAGAGCGCAAGGGCTACCAGAATTTTGTCGGGACCACACTGGGAGTAAAGGGAGCGTTGCGGCGCGACGAATCGAACAGCACCTACAGTTCCGATCAATATCTGCAGGCTCAATGGGAACCTAACGATCAGTGGCTGTTGATGGTGGGCGCCAGAAACAGCAAGGTGCAGTTCGATTCCGAGGACCACTATATCGTCACCGGCAATGGTGACGATAGCGGCGCGAAATCCTACGATGCCACCACTCCCGTTGCAGGCATCACCTGGCGTGCCAATGAGACACTCAGTGTCTATACCGCGTACGGAGAGGGATTTGAGACTCCCACGTTCAATGAAATCGCCTATCGATCGGTAAGTGGCACCCAGACGGGTTTAAATCTCGATCTCTCAGCTGCGCGCAGCAGGCACTATGAGCTCGGGTTGAAAACGAGATTGGCGGAAGCCGTCTCCCTTAACGCGGATGTCTTCCGCAGCGATACTGACGACGAACTCGCGGTACTCGCCAACGCGGGCGGGCGTGCGGTGTACCAGAACGTGGACAGCACACGCCGCGAGGGGTTCGAGCTGGAGTTCACGGGAAAGTGGCCCGGCGGCATCAGCACAATGCTTGCCTACACCTGGCTGCGCGCACGCTATGAAAATGCCTTCCAGACCTGCACCTCGGTGCCCTGTGTTCTCAGCCCGGTGCCTGAGGGCAACAGCATTCCGGGCATTCCAGCCAACTCGGCTTACGCAGAGATAGCGTGGCAACATCCGGCAAGCGGCTTTTCAGCCGCGCTCGAGGGACGCTATATAGATGCCATCTACACAGACGATCTGAACGGGCTGCGCACATCGAGCCAGACTGTGGCGAGTCTGAGCGCAGGCTTCGAACAGAACACCGAAAACTGGCGCCTTGAAGAATACCTGCGCGTCGACAATATCGCGGACAGCGATTACGTCGGCTCTGTCATCGTCAATGAAAGTAACCAGCGCTACTTTGAACCCGCACCGGGGCGTACCTGGATGTTTGGCTTCAAGGCTTCGGCGCGGCTGTAGGACTAACCGCCGTGGTGCTACCCCGCACCTTGCAGTCCCTGCGCAATCCCGTTCACTGAGGACACCAGTGCTGCGAATAGATCCTGGTCCCCACGCCTGCTGGCACGCCAGCGCTTGAGCAGGTCCACCTGCATGAGATGCATCGGGTCAAGGTAGGGATTGCGGAGCTTGATGGAACGCTGCAAGGTTGGATCAGCGTCGAGTAGCCGCGCGCTGCCCTTGAGCTTCAGGACGTACTGCTTCGCCAGTTCGTGCTCGTCTCGAAGCGCCTGACTGAAACGTCCGAGCCCTGGTTCGACCAACCCATCGTAGTAACCCGCGATGTCCATGTCGGCGCGAGCCACTGCCATTTCAACGTCGTCTATCAGGTTTTCAAAGTAGTACCAGTGAGCGTGCATTTCAGCGAGGATCGCAGCACCAAATTTCGTCTCTGCGGCCGCGAGCGCCGAACCAAAGCCGAACCAGCCAGGGATCATGTAGCGACATTGCGACCAGGCGAACGCCCAGGGGATCGCCCGAATTCCTGCAATTCCAGCGACGTCGCGATGCATCGTAGCGCGCGACCCTATCTGCATCCGCTCAATCGCGTCGATGGGTGTGATCTGCGAGAAAAAATCAGGGAATTCCGCATCGTCAAACACCAGCGCCCGATACTTCTGCTGGCCTTCATGGGCGATCACTTCCATGACATCACGCCACGCGGGTTGAACGCGCTCTGGCGGCGTGATTCCGGACGCCGACAGGGACACCGCATTCAGCGCCTGCTCGAATACGCGAAGCGCGATCGGTCGCAGTCCGTACTTGTCGTTGATCAGCTCGCCCTGTTCGGTGATCTTCAAGCCACCGCGAAGCGCACCTGGCGGCATCGTCCGGACGAGAACTTCTGTACGGCTGCCCCCACGGCTGCTGCTGACGCTGCGGCCATGAAATATCGTAAGCGCAATGCCGGCCCGCTCCGCCGTCTCGACGAGCGCCTCCTGTGCCTTGCGCAACTGCCATCTCGAAGTAGCAACACCACTTTCCTTGTTGCTGTCGGAATAACCGATCATGACGATTTGCCGATTGCCCCGGCTGGCCAGGTGCTTGCGATACACAGACTCTCCATAGAGCTGCGTCATGACCTCACCACAACGCTCGAGCGCAGCAGCGGATTCGAACAGAGGCGCTATATCGACCGGAACATCACCTGAATGCCGGTCAATGGCGTCCGCCCAGCGAGCCAGGAGCAGAACGGACAGCACGTCGTCGACATCATGGGCGCGACTGATGACGTAGGATCCGATCGACTTCGGCCCGTAGCGCAATTGACAGTGCGCCAGTGCTTCAAAAACCCACAGCGTCCGCTTGCCATTCCCGTCCAGCACGTTGCTCGGGCTTTCGTCGCGAATCAGCGCTTCCCGAATGCGAGCTGCCCGTTCCTCTGGCGATTTCTGCGACCAGGAGGCATCTCCCAGTCCGTGACCAACCACTCCCTGGTGCACACCGGCCTGCTGGCGGATTTCGAGCGTCGCCAGATGAAAACCGAAGGTGCGAATCCGTCGCAACAGGCGACGCACCTGAAAAAGGCCGGCATTCTGACCCTTATTTTCCTTGAGGCTCTGGGCAATGAGCTCGATGTCCTCCAGCAGTTCGTCGGCATTGTCGTAATGATGCTGCCGGCCTTCGTAGCTGGCCCGCAGTCTTTCCATGACCTGCCCCAGAAACACGCGATAGGGCATACGGTCATGACGGACCGGCGTCAGACTCTGGGCACCGGGAAGCATCTGCAGATAGCTATCGATGCGCACTTGCAGCGCGGGGGAAATGCCAATTCGGGTTGCACTTTGCGAAAGGTTCTCCGCCAGTTGCTGGCACTCAAGGAAGTACCGATTAACGATCAGCTGGTGGTGCCTGATGAGCGTTTCCCGAATCGTCTTGGCATGCACATCGGGGTTGCCGTCCATGTCGCCGCCAACCCATGACCCGAAGTGAATGATTTCCGGCACCACAAAGCCTTCCGCAGCCTGGCCATAGACTTTCGCCAGCCCCGCCTCGACCTCTTCGTAGAAAACCGCGACGATCTGGTACACGACCTCGATCAGGAAGAACAGGACGTGCTCACGCTCATCCGCCACACTCAGCCGATCGCGCGAGTTCTCTGCCGTCTGCCATGCCGACGTGATTTCGGCACGAATACGGTCCAGCGTGCGGCGTTGCTCGGAGGGTGTCTGGACTGGCCCGAGGCGCCCGAGCAGGATGCGAGCAAGGCGCTTCTGCTTGCGCAGGACTGTTCGCCGCGTGGATTCAGTAGGGTGCGCAGCGAGCACGGGATGGACCGACAATCCCTCTAACAGCTGCCTCACATCATCCAGGCTGAAGCCCCTGGCTTTCAATCGCATCAACGCGTCGTCGATGCCTTCTGGCTGGATCGAGTTCGAATCCGCCAGATACTGGCGACGCCTGCGAATACGGTGCGTCTTCTCTGCCATGTTGACCATCTGGAACCATGTAGAGAACGCCCGTACCAGCTCCTGCGCTTCGCGTGCCGGTCTGTCGCGAGTCCGCACGAGCAACTGGATGGCAGCCTCTGCGTCACCTTCGCGACGGGCAATGGCATCCTGCCGGTCCGCTTCAACGATCTGAAACAGCGCTTCCCCACCTTGCTCCCGCACGACTTCGCCTACCAGGCCGCCCAGGATATGCACGTCCTCGCGGAGTGCAGCGTCTTTAAGAGGGAAAAAAATGCCTTGCCGGGCCATGACTTGAAAACGCCTGGAGGAACTGGGCCTCTCACGCCTTAAGGGGCGCAAAGTCTAGCAGACGGCATGTCCGGATGAACTGCCGCTGCAATCCGGCAAAACCGGGGCGTCAGAAGGTCGACTGGATGGTTCTTGACCAGGCCGCACGCAACAGGTCCTCAATGGCCTTTTCTGCCCGCGGCGCAAGCAGCAGTCGGATCATGACTTCATTGGTTGGGCGGGAGGGATCGTCCGTCAGGATCTGCTCGATAAAGCGGGTCAGTCGGTGCTGGATTTCGTTCAGAAATCGAAGCCGCACCGCATCGATGGGCACCTCACCGCCTGGACCATAGAAATGACGTGCCTCGAGCGTCAACTCATGCATCAGTCGCGCCACGAATCGCGCCTGGTCCACCGCCGTCAGATCGGTGAAGTTCGCGATTTCGGAGTCGATATTCAAGGCCGATTCTCCGCATGCCGCTGCAGTCGTCAGGCAGGAAAGAAATCAATTGGCTTGGTGGTGGTCACCGCCTCGACATCCTTTTCCTCGAAGCGAAAGAGCTTGATACGGGCGATGAGCTTGCGCTCCAGTTCAGGATCCTTCAGGTCGCTGGACACCACACCACATGCAGTCACTTCTCCGGAGGGCGATATGGTGATCTCAAGTACAAGCTTGCCTTGCAGGGCCGGATTGTCGCGTAAGGCCCGACTGTACAGTGCGTAGATTGCGCTCTTGTTCTTGTCGAATACCAGTTCAATCTCTTCACGACTGCGCGATGCTTTGGTGCTCGCAGAAGTCCTGCGAACCTCAGGTCCCGCGTCGGCACCTCCAACCGGAGAACTCACCTGAGTAGTCGCATGCCCGGTAAGCGATCCGGCACCGCCGCCAAAACCTCGGCTCAGGGCGGCCGTATTGATGCCCCCGCTACCTTTACCGACTGATGAAGTAATCAGCGACCTTTCCGCTCTGGTCGTCTCGCCCACGGCGCCCGACAGGTTTTTGGTCTCCATCGCCTTGTTTGCTGAGGAATTGTCCCGCAGGTCTGCAAGCTGATCCTGTAATTGCAGCAGTCCGGATGAAACCGCCTTGCGGCGTGCCTGCTCAACACGATCAACCTGGGGTTGCGGGGTGGGCGGTACTGGAACCGCACGTTCCGGAAGAGGCTTCGGCGCCACTTCTGCCACCTGTGGCGGAGGTGGAGGCGGCGGCGGTGGCGCCTGACGCTCTATCACGACGCGCGCGAGGCGGGGTGGAATGACAGGAGCCTGCGTGAGGTCGCGTTGAGGCAACGGCAGGAAAGGCAACAGCAGCCCCAACAACGCAAGAGAAACAGCGACATTCCGCAATATTCGCCAGAAACGCTGCTCGTCTTCCGCGCCCAGCGACCAGGGAAGCTCATAGACTCGGTAATACATGGGGTTCACATGGTTGCCGACGCCGTCAGGGGCGTGGCTTCCTTCTGGGTTACCGCAAACGATACTTTGCCAAACTCGCTGGCCGTGCAGGTTGCCAGCACCTTTTTCAGAATGCTGTACGGAGTATCGCGATCGGCCAGCACCGTGACTGCACGATCGGCTGGCTCAGTGGGTTGCGCTGCCACCCCCTCAACCCGGAACTCCTGCTGCTCACGCAATGCGGTCTGTAGTGGCTTTATTACGCTTTCCGCGGTGTCCTTCAGGTCCTCCAGCGAGATGACTGACCGCCCCTGCACCAGCACTTCGTGGCGGGTCACCATCACGACTACCGCCGGGTCTGGCCGGGCCTCTGCAACGGATTCCGGCACGCGAATCTCATTGGGATTCGGCAATACCTCGACCTCGCTCGAATGCACGAGGAGGAACAGCACCAGTACGCTCATGATGTCGATGAGCGAGATGATGTTCATGTTGGGATCGCGCCGCTGCCCTTTGAGGTGACGACGCAGCATCCGCTTGGCGCGGCTCGACATCTTCATGTTGGGGCATCTCCGATCGAGATTTCCGGGAACAGCTCGGCATTGATGTTGCCGTTGGGTCGGGCAAGCGTGACGAGACGCAATGTGTCCATGACCTGGACCAGGATGTCGTAGGAAGTGTCCGACTCCAGCAGGATTGTCGCCTGCGTCTTGTCCGGAAAGCGCGCCTTCACGCGTTGCAGGTATTCGGAAAGCCCCTTGAGATCGTGCGTCGTCCCGATCTTGGGAATCTCAGCAAGCCGCCCGCTGATCTGGTCGGACACTTCGATCGAGGCGTCATGCACGATCACCTCGAGCTTCAGGTCCTCAAGCTGCTCCAGCTGCGTGGTGGAGGCTACCGGCAGGCCCAGATTGAGAACGACGATCCGCGAAAACACGGCAGTCATCAGCAGGAAGGTCACAAGCACCGTGAAGATGTCGATCATCGGAATGATGTTGAGCTCGGGATCGGCCCGATCCCGACGCCCCAACCTTCTTGCGGACTGTGCGGTTCTCATTGGGCGACCGGCTCAGCGCGGCCTTCTGTGACGAGGTTCAGGAACTTCACGGACGCCATTTCGAGGCTGTCCACGAGTTCCGTTGTCTTGGTCTGCAGGAATGCATGCACCAGAACAAGCGTGATGGCGACGATGAGTCCGAACGCCGTGCAGTTCATCGCAACGGAAATGCTGGCAGACAGCAACGTCGCCTTCTCTGCAGAGTTCGCAGTGGCCACGGCCGAGAATGCCGCGATCAGGCCCATGATGGTGCCGAGCAGGCCGAGCAAGGTCGCGATGTTGGCGAATGTCCCGATGTAGTGTGTACGCTTCTCCAGGCGTGGCATGACTTCCATGAGGCTCTCTTCCATGGCCTTTTCAACATCATCTCGACGACGCGCACTCTGGATGCGTGCCAGCCCGTAGCTCATGATGGTGCCGATGGCCGTTTTTGACTTGGACGTCATCGCAGCCGCTTCCTTCAGCTTTCCGGAACTGAGCATGGGGACGACCTGATTCCAGAACCGGACGCTGCCGAGCTTCACGCGCGACAGATAGATCCAGCGTTCGATGCCTATGGCAATTCCGATGGCCAGAACCGCGGCTATCGGATACATGAAAATGCCCCCATCCTGGAAGAACCGGGGGATGACGCTTAACTCGTGCATGACTTCACTCCTTCAGCAACTCTTCAATATGTCAATCGGTGGCATTTGCAATAATCGACGCGTCAGCGGCCCAATGCCGGTGCTGTAACCGCTTTATCGGTCTGACTGGCCGCGACTGGAGCCGGTCGATCAACCAGCTTCGAATAGTAGGAAACCTCACGCCGGAATTCGTCGCGATCGATCGGCGTCAGCGCTTCGTCCAGCAGGGAATTGAAAGGCTGCTCGGGAAGATCACCTATTTCAGCCTTTTTCCACGGGACGATATAGAGCACTTTCGGCAACTCCCGATTGCCAGTGACGACGGTTGCATCCAGATCAAGCCGGTCTACGGCCGCGCGGGGCGGACGGGCGGCGGTTTGGGGAATCGGTTTGGCATCGGCGGCTGGTGGCGCCTTCTTCTGGGCATTCCCCGGCTCGGCTGCCAGTCCAGCGCCTGAAGCCATCACGCCAAGCAACATTAATACCAGGTAGTTGTACCTTTTCATGGCTCACTCCTTGCCGTTCGCGCAGCGGTACCCAGCCTCGAACTGACCTCCGCAATCCACCCATTGACGGTGTTGTCCGGCGTGCCGCTCAACATCACGTACTTTTCATACTCTCCGAGCGCCTTTTCAGGTCGCTGCAAGTAGAGGTCGTAGAGCACACCCAGATTGAGATGGGCGAGCGCATAGTCAGGGGCTATTTGCAGCGCACGCTCGTAGGCTCCTCCAGCATCGATGAAGCGGCCAAGCTTCCGATACACGATTCCAAGTTGGTTGTAGGCCACTGCGTTGTCAGGATTTCGAGAAATCGCCATCTTGAAGGCCTGCTCAGCCTCCGGCAGATGACCGGATTTCGTGTAGGCAATTCCGAGATTGATGAGCGGACCCGCGTACTCCGGATAAGCCGCACTCATCGTCTCAAACTCGCGCACCGCGAGATCCAGATCGCCCGCTCCGAGCAGGGTCACCGCCCTGTCGAACTGCTCCGTTACAACGGCGGGCACTGCAGAAACCACCGGAACCGGTGCAATCATCGGATCAATGGGTTTTGGTGCCGAACTGCAGGCACACAGCACGAAGAACGGCAACGCGAACTGCGCCCAAGTGAAGGAGCAGCGCATCTGCCGCCGGATACGACCAGCCGGTAGCCCATTCCTAGTGCAGCGTGGGTACATAGTCTTCACCCTTCTCTACCTTTGCGTACCGCGCTGGCATCAACTTGGCGAGCATTGCAAAACTTCGCTCTACCCATTGGTCATAGACGCCATCACCTGCTCGCTTGGCATTGGCCTGGTAGAGTTCAATCGCCTTTTCCTCAAATGGAAATGCCTGCTCCTCGAGCAGCACGTCGTATTGTTCTCGCGCATCGGCATCGAGATCCTTGGGCCGCTCCGAGGACAGCAGATCGCTGCCCAACTGGCGATAGACTTCTGCCATTCCGAAGGTAGCCGCCGTCGTAACCTCGGCAACCTGATAGTCGAGCGCCTTGCCATACGCAGTCAGGACGCGCTCCATCGCGGTTCGCTTTGCCTTGAGCGATTTGTCGAGCGGAACCACGAGGCGAATCGAACTGAATCCAGCCACCGCAGGTTCAACCAAGGTAAGCGTCGCCCGGGCAGCGAGGAAGCGGCTACGATCGTTGCGGGACGCGCCGGCGACCTGATCTGCGCGCACGATGTCTTCAAGCCAGCGAGTACGGGCACGATCGTCCCCATTCGTACCTGCTATATCCGCCAGACGTTGCCGCGCGTCCATTGCGGGCCCCAACGGTTCCGGAAATTTCGTTACGTAAGTTGTATAGGCAGCAGTCGCCGGGACGACCGCTTTGCCCTTGTCATAGAGCTCGGCAGCTTGCCACTGAGCAGCACGGCGGACTTCATTCGTCTCCTTGGCTTGAGCAGCCACACGCTCGAATTCAGGTGCCGCTTCAAGTCCTTTTCCAGCTTCGAGATAGGCAACCGCCAGTGAACGGGTCACTTCGGGCTCAAGTTCGTGCCCCGGGTGTGCCCGGCGGAAAGCGACCAGCACTTCACTCGCCTTGGCCCATTGCTTCTGTTGCATCAGAAGCGATGCAGCATCGTATTCAGCGTTTGCCCTGACCTTGGATGTCGGGGCAAGCGTAGCCACACGCAGGAAGTCATCAACAGCGGAATCGGGCGTTCCAGCTGCCTGCTTTGCTTCCGCTTGCTTATAGATCGATGCAGCCAACCGCTCGATCGTCGCACTCTGCTCTGGATCGCCCGGAGGCAGAAGCGACTGAACCCGAAGGTAAGCCTGCTCCGCTTCTGCGTAGCGCTCACGATCGAACAGCGAATGCGCAAGGATTGTCGCCGCAGTACGTTGTCGTCGCGCGTCCACAGCGGGCCGTCTACTGCAACACTTGCCCGGCGACGTCAATTGTCCGGTCGAACTCCTTGAGCACGAAGAGGTCTTCCGCTGCCTTGGTGAGCACCGCGCCCGCTTCCGCGTGTTCAACGAAGGTATTGGCGAACATCAGTTCACTTTCGATGGCTTCGCGATGCCAAGTGGCTTTCGCGGACCCCTCAAGGCGGTCTTCCTGCTTCTGGTAGGCAACCAGCGCAGCGTATCCAGCCTGTGCCGATCGATCGTGTACCGGGTAGTCGTAGGCGGTACGGCTGTACTCGACTGCGGCCTCCGCAAATCGACCGCCGTCAAAAAGAACTTCTGCCAGAAGATAGCGATTGGAGGGAGCCTCAGCATCTACCGGGAATGACTGCAGCATTGCCCCGTACCAGCGAGCGGCAGCAGCATACTCCTCGGCTTGCTTCGTCTTCTGTGCCCGCGCGTGATGGTACTGGGCAAGATCCTTCAGGTTCGACTTGAGAACGGCAACGACTTCAGGAGCCTCTTGCGGAGTGCGACTGATCCAGAAAGTCGAAGTGAGTGCATATCGATCGACGAAATCGCGCTTGCCTTCTAGAACGAGAGAGTCGAATCCACCCTTCTGATAGGCCTCGATTGCCCTGACCTGGAGCAACGGAGCGTTGTGGTCGTCCGGTCGCTGCTTCACGAATGCCGCATAGGCAAGGGCTGCATCCTGATAGCGCTCTTTCTCCAGATACAGATCGCCGAGGGCAGCGTATAGCAGATGGCCATACACAGGCACTCCCCTGCGCGCCATCGTGCTATCGAGTGTAGCCGGGCCTTCATAGTCTGCGAACGTCACGGCGAGCACTCGAAAGGTGTCATCGGCGAGCTCTTGCTCCGGCTTCGATAACGTCTCCCGTGGCTGCAGGCGCGCATCCTTCACTAGAATGCGATCCAGCAAATTCAGCAGCGTGGCCGTGCTTTCATCGCTGTGGCCTTGCTTGAAAAGCGACCAACCCTGCTTGTACAGCCCTTGTTCATAGAATGCTGAGCCCGGTCCCAGCGCAACGAGGGCACCGTAGGCGCGTTCTGCTTCGGCATAGCGGCTACTACTGAAATGGATCTCGCCGCGGCGAAATTGTGCCTCCGGGAGACGACTGCTGTTCGGATAAGTGCGCACCAGCCGATCAAGTACCGCAAGAGCCTCAGCGGGCCGTGCATCAGCCTCATAGGCACGCGCCAACTGATATAGCACTTGGTCATTGCGTGGTGAATCAGGATATGCAACGAGCAGGGATTCGTAGATCTTGATCGCCTCACGGAGCCTGGGCAGATCGGCACCAGCGGCAACGTCCCCCCCGCGAGCTGCTTCGTCCACTTCAAGCTTGAGATCACCCAACCGACGCAGGGCTTCGGCCTGCAGTCGGGGATCGGATGTGCCGATCTCAAGCACGCGCTCGTACTGTCTGATCACTTGCTCCGGCGCCACTTCGACGCGCTCATCAGGCTGCACCACGACCTCTCGTCCACGCAAATCCTTCAGAGTCGGGGTGGCTTGGGACTTGCGCTGAGCCGCTGCCTCAGCGCGCGGCATGAATAGCGCGGCTGTCACAGCGAGGACGGCGATATGCCGTTTCAAGGCGATATCCCCTGTGCGGCCGTGGGTGAACTGACGGCTCGGTCGTAAATCGATGCCAGTGCAAACTGAGCCTGCATGGAATAAGACGCCAGTCGTTGCTTTTGTGCCTGAAGTTCGGCGGTAGCTATCGATGCGAGGTAGCGGCTCTGGGCCGTTGCCGCTCCTTCAAGTCGCGTAGCCAGCGATGCGAGACGCGGATCCAGCTGCGCGACCCTGGCAGCGAATTCCTCCGTGCGCAACGGACTCTCATTCCTGGCACGATCGACCAGAATCCGGTGCCGCCGGGCATCTCTCAGGGCAACGTCCAGCTCTCTGAGCTGCTTTCGTTCACGCCACAGCCTGGCCTTATAGCCCGCATTCAGTTCCCAGTAGACAACACCTCGCAACATCCGCGCCTTTTCGCGCATTTCGGCGACTACTGGATCGTTTGCGTCAGCCTTTGCGAGCGCGGCCTCGATTCGCTGAATCCGTCCCCAGCGCTCCTGCTCCGCTGATCCTGCCAGCCCCACGACATCGTTCTCCCGTTCAATCAGTGCGACGCGGCTCTCAAGGTCGTTACGACGCGCTTCCAGGGCATCGAGATCCACTTCTCCCAGCGCAGCCTGCATGGCCGGCAAGCGCTGGGAATATGCGCGGCGGCGTGTTTCGATCATGTTGTCGAACGCAGCAATGCTCTGTTCCCACGCCGCAAGGTTGCGCTGCATGACCTTGAGGTCCCGGTAGCTCTTGAGCCCTTCCTGAAACTGATTGGATGCCAGTAAATGGTAGAGATAACGCGTCTCCGGCGCGTCCGGCAGGTGTGCCAGCTGCCAATACCAACCCTGAGCATCGGCTGCATCGTTTTCCAGAATGGCATCCAGCATTCGACCCGACTGTATTGCCGCAATCGACTGGTCGATTCGTGCACTTTCTTCACGGAACAGGTCGATAGCGTGAGAGTAGCTGTCAGCCGCCTGGCGATTTGCTGCGAGCCTGGAGTAGGCAAAAGGAATGGCGAGATGTGACTCCTGGACAGCAGCATCAAGGAGATCACGACTCTGCAGTTCAAGCCAGGGAACAAGGGCTTCCTTGAATTTCTGCTCACTGGAATCGGCCCAGCCAAGGCCAAGCAACGCCTTGTTCGATTGCGGTCCCTGGAGTCGTACCCGCTCAAGAACGACACGCGCCTCTGCTGGCCTCTCCGCCTTGAGCCAAGCGAAGCCCAGAGCCAGATTTGCCTTGTCCCTGAGCGCCGCCATTTCCTGGCCCGAAACCGGCATATTGCCCAGTGCGTCAAGCAGCGTTGCGGCGTCCTCCACCCGATTTTCACGCACCAGTGCGACACCGAGATTGAATCGGGCGTAGGAAGCCGAATCATCTATGGACTTCCAGGCCTCAAGCAGATGAATGGCTTCTTCATAGCGGCCCTGATTCATCAGTACCTGGGCATGCATCAGGAAACGCTCTCCTTCCAGAGGCGCAGGCAGACTTCCCTTGATGGACAGGAGTGCTGTCTCTGCCTCGCTCAGATAGCTGCGTTGATACCAGACCTTGGCAAGGTAGAACCACGCGCGATTCCGGACATCATCGGCAACGTTGCCATTCAGCAGTGAGCGGAAAATTCGTCCCGCCTCCACGTGCTGTCCCAGCGACAGAAATAGCGCCCCTTTAAGTAGCTCTGCTTCTGCTTGCTGCTGCTCGAGTCTGCCTAACGTCTGGGCTGCACCTAAACGGGCCAGGGAACCGAAGAAATCATCCTGGTAGAAATGAAACAATACGTCGCCGTAGTAGAGATCCCGAACAACCTGTGGGGATGTAAACGCTCCCTGAGCGGGAACCTCGTCCCCGGCAAACGCCTGCCAAGAAAGCAGCACAGCAAGCTGCTGCTGCAAGCAGTCGAGACAATTGGAAATCCAGCCTGTTCACGGAGCGGTGGTTATGACGTTGAACGTCACTCCCACTCCTTGACTACGAACTCAGGCTGCTGCAGGGTCTCCCGATCACTGATCTTGAGTTCCACATACTTGGCACCCACGCCCTTGTCGAACTTCAAGGTTGCGCCGCGACGGTAATCGCGTTCGTGTGGCCCCTTGCCAGTAAAGAAGGCGACGAGCTCATGATTGCCGACCTTGAGGTTGCCGAGATACAGACGCTGCACTCCACCCTTGAGCAATGCAGCCGACTCCCGTTCGGTATACAGGTAGTTGCTCACTTCCTTGTCGTCCACCTTGAGCGTTACCGTATCGAGCGCAAAGAAGGTTCCGACATCCATCGATACAAATACTGCGACCTGTGTGTTCGCCGGGAACAGCAGCTCCTCTTCCAGCACGAACAATTCGCGATTGAGATCAAGAACCTCCTTTTTCAGGGACTGCACGTCCTGGTCAAGGCTCTTGAAGTCGCCCGCTTCGCCACTGGCGACGTTTTGGCCCAATGCAGCTGAGGTGCACAGGACGGCCACCACTGTCAGCATCCACTTACTCATTTTTACCTCTAACCTGAAAATGCGCAGCGTCCGGGTACCGTCTTCCTGCCAAGCGCGTTGATCGACTGACTATTCGTCCAGCAATTCACGAATCTGCTTGAGATAGAGCGCATCATCGTCATTGCGAAACGTTTCATGTACATGTCGCACATTGCCGTCACGATCGATGAACACGGTCATGGGCATTGCTTCAAGTGCGTACGAGCGGCCGATTTCCTTGGACGGGTCAAACAACATGGGAAAGGACAAGGCCAGTCTCTGCGCCATGTCGTGGGCTCGCCCCAGGTCATCATCCAGATTGATTCCGAGCAGAACCAGACCCGCTCGCTGGTAGCGTTGATACAGGTCGTTCAGTCGCGGCAGTTCCTGTTGGCAAGGACCACACCAGGCGGCCCAGAAATTGACAACAACGACCTCGCCGCGGAATTCCGACAAGCGCACATTGCCGTTGTCGAAGGTTTTCAGTGCAAAGTCAGGAGCCGGTTTTCCTTGTGTTGGAGCCGCTTCAATCGCAGCACCGCAAAAGAGAATTGCAACGAAAAAGACCGCATGCAACCGCATCCGCATGCTGTCGGCCGCATCTGTGCATTGGCAGGGAATACTTCGCATTGCTGACATCGTCTAAAGACCCTGCTCTATGCCAGCTCAATCTGGCGCGGATAAAGGGAATCAGCACACCGCGAAGCGGACGCGCCGTGACGATCTTAAGGAGCGTTTATAAGGTAAGCGGGAAACCGACCCGCATGCCTCACCCGGATTTCAACCTTGAGTGAGACCGACTGCCGGCAACCCCGCTATCTTAGGAACAGTCCCGTAGACCGGTGGCTTTGCGTCCTCACCTTTCAGCGAGTTTGCCTTTTCCAACGATCGTTAGGCTTGCATAGGGGGTGCAAATATGTCAACGAAACCAGTGTGAAACTGCGTGCACTCACTCGCTTGCTGTTTGTGATCAGCGACACAGTTTTCTGCACTGTCGCGAGCAACCGACAAAAAAGAAAAAGCGATGCCTCCTTGATGAAAGCATCGCTTCTTTTCGGCGCCGAGTGCGACGCCGACACGGACTCACCTATTGACGTTACAGAGGCGGACGCGGCGGTACGTAATCCGCCCTCGACTCTCTGGTGATCGCAGCATAGACGGCATCACCGGAACGCAACGCGTCCACGACCGGACGAAGAGCGGCCACGTCCGGTGAACCCAGCGCTGAATCGTTCGCCTCAAAAATCGAGGGAACGTTCGCTTCCCGCGATGTTTCCGGTGCGCCTGCCACTGCCGATACGCCCATCAAGGCGCCCGCAACAACCGAGATCAGTATCTTCATCTACGTATCCTCCACCTGCTGGCGTTCATGCTGGCCAGCACCGTTCCAATGAACGATCAGGCCAGTACCGGCGGCGGGCGAATCCCACCAGGGCTGCCTGCCAGCACCTGCGGCGGACGAATCCCACCAGGGCTGCGCTGCCAGTACCGGCGGCGGACGAATCCCACCGGGGCTCGCTGCCAGTACCTGCGGCGGACGAATCCCACCAGGGCTGCCTGCCAGTACCGGCGGCGGACGAATCCCACCGGGGCTGCCTGCCAAGTACCGCGGCGGACGAATCCCACCAGGGCTGCCTGCCAGTACCTGCGGCGGACGAATCCCACCAGGGCTGCGCTGCCAGTACCGGCGGCGGACGAATCCCACCAGGGCTGGCTGCCAGTACCGGAGCGCTCAGGATAAAAGCTCCAACAATCAATGACATGGAAATCACATTGCGCATTCGAATATCTCCCCTAGGACCTGCTAACTCCCAGCAAATGTAAAACGGAGCCACGTTATGTAGCCACGTTATGTGGGCTCATAGGAAAGAGCGACAAGGAACTGTGGCCTCCCTCACACAACCTGATTTTTAGGGGTTTGCCCTACACGCTCCGGTGTCCTTGGGCCACCGAACCCAAGAACCAATTCCAGTTGATGGCACCAGCCCGTCACGCCTGTGAAGAAAGGCTCGTGCCACGATGGGATCACGTGCCAGAATCCGGCAGCAAAAGCCTCAGGATGCCCTTAGAACTACCAATACGTTTTCGATGGAATCGAACACCTTACATCCGGCAACTCGCCCAACTTCACCGGTTGGCGGTGGGCCGTCTGTTACCCGGCTGCTGGGGGCTTGGCGCGGCGGTGACGTTTCGGCGTTACAGGACCTGACACCGCTCGTTTACGAGGAACTTAAGACGCTCGCCCGTCGCTACATGAGGCGGGAGCGTGCTGGTCACACTCTGCAGGCGACTGCGGTCGTTCATGAAGCGTTTGTCCGGCTTGTAGGAATGGATGTTCCCTGGCAGGACCGGGTTCATTTCTTTGCAGTAGCAGCCCGGTTGATGCGTCGGATCCTTGTGGACCATGCCAAAGGCCGCCAACGTACGAAGCGTGGCGGCGCCCTGTCGATCATCTCCCTCGGAAGCGGGAACGAAGGCGGCCAAAGTGGCAGCTCTTCGGGCGAGATCGACGTTCTCGAAATCGACGACGCGCTTCAGCGGTTGGGCGAGAGAGATGCCAGACTGGCGCAGATTGTGGAACTGCATTACTTCGCCGGGCTGACCTACCAGGAAACCGCCCTGGCACTGGAAATCTCCGAAGCTACGGTGCATCGCGATCTGCGGATGGCAAAGGCGTGGATCCTCAGCCAGATTCGCGCGTCCGGAACAGGCTTGTGAGCAATTCAGGACCCGTGGTGGCTGGTCCCGAACCGGAAGATCGCTGGCAGCGACTGCAGAAAATTTTTGCGGAAGCCGCGGATCTCCCGGCCGACAAGCAGAAACAGTTCGTGGCGGACGCCTGCGGCGGCGATGAGGCGTTGCGGCTGGAACTGGTTGGCATGCTCCAGTGCGATGCCGATCCGACCGGCGGCCCGCTGACCAACGCACTCGATGCCGCTATTGACGCCACTTCTACGGACCGGCGCCAGGCTCTGATCGGGACCGTCGTCGGGTCCTACCGGCTGGTCTCCGTGCTCGGACATGGCGGCGCGGGATCCGTCTATCTGGCAGAGCGCTCTGACCGGCAGTATTCCGCCCAGGTTGCCGTCAAAATCGTCGAGAGCGCGGCGCTGCATCCGGACATGAAGCTGCGCTTTCGCGCCGAACGGCAGATTCTTGCCAGCCTCAATCACCCGAATATTGCGCGACTCGTCGATGCCGGTGAGACGGAAAACAACCTGCCGTTTCTGGTCATGGAGTATGTCCACGGCGAACCCGTCGACCGTTACTGTGACAAGCGAGAGCTTGGATTGGCGGCACGCCTTGAACTATTCATGGAAATTTGCGCAGCCGTACAGTACGCCCACCAAAGCCTCGTTGTTCACCGGGACCTGAAGCCGGCCAATATTCTGGTTACTGGCGACGGTGTGCCCAAGTTACTGGATTTTGGCATTGCGAAGCTCATGGACACCAGCCCGGTCGTGACCCAAGCGATCGCACTGACGCGCATGAACGATCGCCTGCTGACGCCAGAGTATGCGAGTCCCGAGCAGATCCTGGGCAGGCCAGTCACGACTGTCAGCGATGTGTATTCACTTGGAGTTGTCCTCTACGAACTGCTCACCGGGAGGCGTCCGTATTCGGTTGCGGCAACGAGCCAGCTTGAACTCGAGCGGTCGATCTGCGTCACCGATCCACCCCGCCCCAGCGCTGTCGTGCGGCGAACGGTCGATGGGCTCGATACACCAGGAGTAACTGCGGCCAGCCTCGCTGCTTCCCGCAGTCTGTCGCCGGAGAAACTGGAAAGGCAGCTCGTGGGTGATATCGACGCAATCGTCATGCGCGCCCTTCGCAAGGAAGCTGTGCATCGCTATGGGTCGGTCGAGCAGTTTGCAGCGGACCTACGTCGCTATCTCGCCAATGAGCCCGTCGTTGCCCGGCAAGGCAACTGGGCTTACTACTCGCAGCGGTTCGTTCGCAGACACGCATTCGGTGTAGCAGCTTCGGCCACGGGTATCGCCTTCCTCACCGCGTTTGCGGTCATGACATCGATCCAGGCAAACCGCATCGCAGCGGAACGTGATCGTGCGACTCAGGAAGGCCAACGCGCCGAGCAGGTGTCAAACTTCATGCTCGATGTGTTTGCTGCGGCAGATCCTTTTGTAAGCCAGGGCAAGGAAGTGACCGCCCGCGAACTGCTGGACCAGGCGAGCCGCAGGATCAGCGGCGATTTGAACCAGCAGCCTGAGGTTCGAGCACGACTCCTTGAGGCCATCGGCACGATCGTATCGGCGGCAAGGGCAATACGATCGTGCAGTGGTCTACCTTGAAGACTCTCTGCGACTGCGCAGGCAGGAATCCGCACCGGCAACCTCCAGCCTCGCGATTACGCTGACCGAGCTGGCGATGACCCTGAAGGAACTTGGTCGGTTCGATGAGTCCGAGAAATCCTTTAATGAAGCGGTTGGCATCCTGAGTGCTGCTGGTGGGCAGAGAACTCCCGAAACCGCGGAGCTACTCGTTGGTCTCGGACAAATGGAACTTCAGCGCGGTAATCTGGATCGTGCGCAGGAGTATTTCGAGCAGAGCGTCGCGCTCGAAGCGGGAGTTATTTGGCCCTCAGCATCCGGAAGTTGCTGCGATCCTTTCTGACCTCATGAGCGTCAGGCTTTGGAAGAATGACTTGGTTGGTGCGCGAAAAGCTTGGCGCGCGAAGCCGAAAACATCTATCGGCTCTCGGTTCCGGAGTTGCACCCTGATCGGGTCATGGCGGAATATCTTGCTAGGCGACATTCTTGCCCGACGAGGCAGAACCGACGAAGCAGCCAAGCTGCTGGAGCAAGCACTAGGAGCGCAACGCATCCTGTATGGAGACGCCAGCCCTCGCACGGCAGCCACTACCGATGCGCTGGCTCTGACCCGTCAGGCACAGAATAGGCTTCAGGATGCAGAGAAATTGTCACGCGAAGCGCTGGCATCAGGCCAGCGTGCACATGGTGAGCCGCCATTTCATGACGGGCTACTATCATTCGTCGCTTGCCGGCACGTTGATCAAGGAGCACAAGTTCGCGGAAGCTGAAAAGGAAGCCCGCACTGCGCTCGACATTTACGAGACTACATTGCCAGCGGATCATCAGTATGTTGCCTCTGCCGAGCATCAGCTTGGGGAAGTAATGCTCGCGACCAACCGGCCCGCAGACGCAGAGGCCTTGTTGACCGCGGCCGTCAATCGCTGGAGACGTACTGGAGCCCCTGAGGCCCGGATAGCAAGATCCGCAAGTGCACTGGGAGAGGCACTACTCAGGCTAAACAAGCCAAAAGAAGCCGAAAAGTACCTCACGGAGAGCTATCAGGCCCTGAGTGCGACGCAAGGAACGAACGACGAAGATACACGCGTGGCGCGGCGCAGACTTGAGCAGTACTACTCTGCCCGCGGTGAAAACGACAAACTGAATGCGCTGACTGCTGCGTCAAAAATCCCTCCTGATCGCAGCTGATTTGGATTCCTTCCCACCGTCGCGTCGGGCTATGCGAGCCTGAACCAACTCCAGTCTCGATTGTCCTCTCTGACGACAGGTCACTGCGATGGTCGTATCTGCTACAGTTGCGGCCATTGCGCAGCTGCGACCTGACCGGGAGGACACCATGCAGAAACACCGTCTACTCTCCTTCGCCGCCCTGGTGGCGACATCTGTTTTTTCTCCTGTCTTGTTTACGAGTGGCTCGGCCGCTGCAGGCCCCAGACAGGATGCACGACTCACGACCGCAACACAGGTTCTTGACGAGTTGCGGCAGAGTCCCGACCAAAACGTCCCTGGATGGCTGCTCGATCGCGCCTACGCCGTCGCTGTAGTGCCAAAAGTCATCAAGGTGGGCCTGACCTTCGGTGGGCGCTACGGCAAAGGCGCCATGACCGTTCGTCGCGAAGACGGCAGCTGGAGCAACCCGGTTTTCGTCAATCTGGCTGGAGGCAGCTTCGGATTCCAGATCGGCGTGCAATCTACAGACATCGTGCTGGTCTTCATGTCGCGAGCCAGTATTGAAGGTATCGTCGGGGGCAAGGTGACGCTTGGAGCAGATGCCTCCGTTGCCGCCGGGCCGGTCGGACGTCAGACATCCGCCGCCACCGACATAGGATTCACAGCGCAGGTCTATTCGTACTCCCGGGCAAGCGGTCTGTTTGCGGGGGTGGCATTGGATGGCTCTGCGCTAACGATCGACGGCTCGTCCAATGAAGACTTCTATTCCCGCCCGGGCATCATGGCCAGCGACATCATTTCGATGACTGCCCCGGAGGCACCGGAACCGGGCAAGCTGTTTCTTGCCGCCATTGCGCGCTCTACGCCGGTTGCCCAGGCAGGCACAGGTACACCTGCTCCTGCAGGTGCTGCAACACCCGTAAGCCCGCAAACTCCAAAACCGGCAGCTACCGGACCACTCACGACTTTTCCGCTTGAGGATGCCAATCCGGGCGCAGAACCACCGGGCTGAATCCGCGGTCAATGCTCTCTAATGGCTTCCCCAGACGTTCGCGCGAAATAAAGACCATGCCCATCTGCCACGAACACAACCTCCCGAAGCCTTTGCCTGTTCAGCGTCCTTTCGGAATCCGGGTCAGGTTGAAGGCGAGCGACCCCTTCCGCACACTGGTCGGGAGCGACTGGAACAAGGAGCATTGGTACTCAACTCAACGAGACCGGGACCAGGCGCTCAAGGAAATGAGCCAGCGATATGTGTACTTTCGCCCCGGTGATCAACCAGCCCTGCAGTTCGAGTTGATAAACAAGGGCTAGCTGACCTTGAGCTCAGAAGGTTCGCCCCAGGAACAGATAGAAAGCGGTTTCGCCTCCTTCATTGAAGCCGGTCGCCAGGTAAACCGGCCCGAGAAAGGTATCGACACCCAGAAACATGCTGCCATCGTGTTTGAGATTGCTCACGCTCGCATCACTCCGGTCATTCCAGGTATTGCCGGCTTCAAGTGAAATGCCTGCGTAAGCCGGGAAATCGAGTACGCCGGAGCCGCCGCGCCCAATCTGCCGATACAGAATCAGACGCCCTATTCCATAGTGCGGTCCCGTCAACGAATCCGGGGGCAGGCCTGACAGATTCAGAAATCCGCCAAGAGTAAACAAGATCGGCGCCCCCGGGCCTTCGTCAAGCGTCGTCCCAAAATCCGTTGAAAGGATCATGCTGTACCGCCCGCTGGAACGGGCGATCTGCCAGCGCACTTCAACCGTGTCGGCGCTTTGGCTGGCTCCAAGCCCTTCCCGTTCCGCTGTCCACTCGATCTCAAACTGCTGGCCGCGACGCGGAAAATAGATGCTGTCCAGTTTGTCGTAGGAAAACCTGAAAAAGTATCCGCCGCGGTCGAACTCCTGGGGCGCGATGGTCGGATCACCTATTCGCACATATCGCTTCTGCGTGCCGCGTCGCAGACCTACCCGAGCCTCGCCCCAGCTGGAAATCTCCCGCCCGAAATCCAGACCCGCCTCGTAGTTGCGTTCGCGAAACTCGGTAATTACTCCAGCTGCGTCCTGCACCTGAAGATTCCGCAACTCGAAATCGAACTTCGGTGCAACAAAGAAACGATTACCATAGGACAACGGCTGATAAAACTCCGTGAAGAACTTCGGGTTGTCGCCAATCTGCACGTCGGTCAGCCACTCGGCATTCAACGAATTGAGTTCAGTCATGATGAAGCGCGCTGCCGCGTTGTAACGGCTGTTACCCTGGAAATCATCTTCCAGATTCAGACCAACGCGCACGTAGTTGGGACCCCAGCTCTTGCGTCGCAGGCGGAATTCCAGGCCAGTGTCAGAACCTGCCTGAACAAGCGTGTAGTCAATCGATTCAAAGGTGTCGAGCGCATAAAGTTCTGACAGGCGGCTCTGTATCTGGTCCTTGTCGAGCGGCTGACCGACGACCCCGTCCATGGCCGTCTCGATTGCACGGGAATAGCGCGTTGACTCGGCGTCCGTCCTGACAAATCGGATGACGGGGACACCCTCTGGTCTCGGGTTCCGCTCTGCCAGGTAACGTTGGTAGCTTGCCGGATCGAGTGCCAGACCAGCGAGCCTTGGTCCGGCTGCGAGCGTCGCCGCCTCACCGGCCGCTTTCGCTTCTGCCACCCTCTCGAACTCGGTCGACACCATGTCGCCCAGGAGCGGGTCAATGACTACGTCCCGTTGACCGAGAGTAGCCCTTTGCTCAAGGGTACGATTGCGAACGAGGATCGCATATGCCTGGTTCGTGATCTCGAGTGGCGAATTCAGCCGTTCACGATTGCTCAATGGAAAGCTGACATCGACGGCAATCAGAATGTCGACGCCCATCTCCCTGGCAACCTCAATCGGCAGATTCTGTACGAGCCCTCCATCCACCAGCAATTCGCCACCCAGTTCGACCGGCGTGAACACTCCCGGCGCTGACATGCTGGCACGCATGGCGCTGACCAGATCGCCTGATCGCAGGATGACGGGTTTGCCTGTTTCAAGGTTTGTCGCAACGACACGCAATGGCACTGGCAGCTGGTCGAAGTCCTGGATTTCTGCGACCGGTACCGTCGCGCTGCGCAGAAGCTGGCTGAGCTTTTGCCCCTGAATGAGCCCCTTGGGCAGGACGAATCCCTCCTTATTTACGCCTAGCCCGTATTGAACCAGGAAATTGCGGTCGTCCTGTTTGCGACGAAAAGCGAGATCCGAGCGCTGTGGGCGATCGCGGAACGCGTCCTGCCAGTTTACCGAGCTGAGAAACGACTCGATTTCAGAAGAAGTCATACCGGATGCGTACAAGCCACCCACGACCGCACCCATGCTGGTGCCGGCAATGGCATCGACTGGAACCCGCATTTCGTCAAGAACCTTGAGCACTCCCACATGGGCCGCGCCGCGCGCCCCACCGCCGCTGAGAACCAGTCCGATTCGCGGACGTGCTGTGCGTTTCGGGAGATCCCGTCACAGGAAGCTGTTCGGCCGCCGTAACGACCCTGGCCGAGAAAACAAAAGCCAGCGCCAGCAACAGATGCGACAGGCATCCGGACGGATTCGGGGCGCGCATGCGAATCGAACCTCTTGGGGCTTCAATGGGTGCGCGCGGAATAGTAACAGGTCACGCCGGTAGTACGCCGACGCGACCCCGGGTCCGCAGTACCGAAATCCGTGTTAAGCGATCTGACTGAACGCTACCAGCGAGTCGATCATTTGAGTGCTGATACTGGAGTTCGGGAATACGGTCCGGAACTGTCCTTGCTGACCGTGCAGTGCCATATAGTTGAGGATGACGGTTTCGACGAGAAGATTGACAGCGTTGGCCGCAATGCTTCCGCCGGTCTCAACGTCGCCAGTCGGACGGAAGTACCCGATTTGACGTCCCGGTAGCAGTAAATTGGCTCGTCCTGCGGGGTTATAAACCAGAAAGAAGGCCGCCGCCGTCTGTTGATTGTCGCCGGTCCAGACGCCCTTTCCGCGACCTCCCGTCGAGTTGTCGACCATGCCGTTACTGGACAGCGAACCATCGCTGAAAACGTAGAGCATCAACGGACGTCCGGCGCGGGCCGCATATTCAAGACATGCGCCCATGCATTGACCCGCACGGAAATCCCTCATTTCTCCGGTCGCCCGGTTGCCCGTGTGGTAATCGAAGCCTCCCATGGAAATGGTGCCCGCCCCGGCATAGCCTCTGACGACCATCTTCATGACAGACGCCGTCTTCTCATATTCCCGGTCCGCATTCAGCCCACCCGCGCCGGCGAAAATCGCCGCGATATCGGCATCGGCAGACGGATCCAGTGCCGCGGGATTGCTGAAATTTTCCGCGAGGTAGTCAGTCTTTACGTACCCGCATTCGACCAGCTTCTTGGCCGCCGCATCATTGGCCAGTTTGGTCTGAACAACGGCGAGCTTCTGCTGGCTTAACCGTCCCATTGAATCCATAACAGCGACTGTGTCCGCCGGGGCGGGCAACAACGTTCCGAGCTTGCCCGTATCCACGAGACCTCGGGTATCGCTTGCACGGTCAATCTTGGTGGGTTTTATCGTCGGATCAATCATCATTGCCGGGGCCATTGAGTTGCCGCCGGAGTCGGAAGACTGCGAGCCAATCAATGTCAGCAACTCGCCTCTCGACCCTGTCTTGGCAATTCCGTACATCGGGTTGTGCGGGTTGTTGGAAGTGTCATTTTCCGATCTGGCCGGAATGATTACGCCATCGACATTCGCCATTGTCGCGAGCTGCATGGTTGTGAGCATGCCGCGCAGGAACGCGCTGTCGGTATGAAACGCCAGTCCCATCCGGCTTTCAATGAAGTTGGTTGTCGTACTGGCAGGCGTCATGTCGCCTGGCAGCCCGAGCTTGGAATAGCCCGCTGTCGTCAGGAAGTCGAGTTGCCCACCCTGCTTGCCCACGAGCACATTCGAACCCGCGATATTGGCGCCTCCGGCCAGGTCGAAACAGATAAAGGGAACCTTGCCGGCTCCAGCAGTAATGTTGCAGGTGTTGGTTGGATCGAGCGTCACATAGTTGGCCAGAGCCGACTCAGGACGCGCAAACATACCGAATAGTGTAGGAGCCACCACTGTGGCCGCTCCCGTCAGGAAGCCCTGCGCCAGGAAATCGCGTCGAGACACGGGCCGTCGATGATCCTCGTGCCGCAAGGGCTCGTTAATTTCCAGATTCCGTCTTTTGCCGCGCCTGATCATAAGAATTGCCTCAGCAGATTCGATCTGTAGTTTACTGAACAACCATGACGGCACTGCCGAGCAGCGCAGCACATGTCGCTTTGACAACGGTCTCAGTACGGGTACCCACGCCGCAAGCGGAAGCACTGCACAAAGTGGTCATCAATGAGCGCAATTCCGTGCGCACAGCTGCCTCCGACGGCTGGGAACCAAGGCCGGTTCCCATGATGCGGGCTATCAGTGGATCGATCACCAGATCCCGCTCCACATCGGTGCCAAGCGTCGAACCGAAATTGAATCCCGGGAAATACGTCGCACGCAATGACGGATCTCCGACCAGAGCATCGCAATACTGGATTGCGAGCTGAGCGACTCCCGTCTGGTTTGACGCCAGGAAGCCACCAAAGTCTTCAGATGTCGGCAGCTGCTGCTTCAGGGTGAGGTAAGTACTCTTGACGTCCACCTGGTTCGGACTGACGGTCGTCGTTTTCGCCATGGTTGCGTTGATATCTTCAAAGATACGTACGCCAATGTCGGAAGGACGTGTCATGTTGACAACCGCCGGAACGATCGCCTGGGCATCCGCTGAACAGACCCTCGAATTTGCTCCGAGCTGATCGAAGCACAGGAAGAACTCATCGAATTGCGGGCCCTTTTCCAGTCCGATGACCGTCCCGATATTCGACAGCGCCTGACCGGCCGCGGCTGAGTACAGCGAATCGGTAATCGTCGCGTTCAGGTTGCGGTAAGCCTGTCCAACTGTTGGCTCGATTCCATTCAGGCCAATGCGCATGCCCTGAATCGGGATACTTCCCGGCATGGCGGCCGGATCGAGGCTGATGAACCTTGGGGTATTGAACAGGTACGAATTGCTGTCGTACTGACTCACCTCGAACATGATGTAGCTCTGCGGCACACTCACGAGATGGCTGACGCTGAAGAGCAGGAAATACTTCTGTCCCACGCCGGCTTCAAAGTTCTGCTGGATCTGCGTCGGCGTGAGCGCCCGATTGTGGATTGCCACGAGTCGGAGTGTGCCCTGCCACTGACGGTTGCCACTGACTTCATTGCCCAATACGAAGGCGAATGTGTCGTCCCAGTTACCGAGCGTACCGCCACTGCCTTCCGAATCACCGGTAAAGACACCGTTGACGTAAATGCGCCGTCCGGTGACCGGGTTGAACGTAACGACAACGTGCTGCAAGGCAGCCTGCAGATCTTCGTCCGCGTCGGCTGTCGACAGCGCCGGTGAACCATTCGCGTTGGTTCCGCTACTACGTCCGAAGGCGTCGTAGTTGTACATTGTCTGGCCGAGCGTGAAATTGCGAGCAGTAGCACCGCCAGAGTAACTGATGATATGTGCCTGCTCCTGGGAGACATTGGCCGGTACCACCCATCCCTCAATGGAGTACTCCCCCGTGGCGGTGATGAGATCGCGCAGCTTCTTGCTGGCCGCCGTCGAACCCTGGGCCTTGCCGCTGTTGATCTGTATTCCCCAGCCACCCACCCAGCTGGTATCAGCACCGGAAATCGTGAGGTTCAGCGCCGGTTCGACGCCGCTGGTGTCGTACGCGATGTTGCCCGACCCCGTCTTGAACTCGTACAGCGCGATGACGTTGGTGTCATAACGATTCCCGCCACTCGCCACCGTCCCGTCATAGAGAGTAAGCGCCTTGCTCAGGAACAGTGACGGGTCCACCGCCGTCGGCGTAATCGCATTGCTCATTGTCTGGATCGCGGTCTGCATGACATTCGCGCTCGCCGCGCAATCAGGCCCCGTGCTACCAGGAGGTGCCCAGCAATTGTGGAACTCGTTGCGCAGGCGCACCACGAATCGTGAGAGTGCCGGGTTATCCAGGTTGATCTTGATCTTGGCCGCTGCATAGGCTTCATCAATGTCATCAGAAGCAAAGAATGGCTGCTGTTGGGTTGCCGACTGCGAGCGGTGGCAACCTGAACAATTGGCTTTCAATATGTTGTGAACGGTCACGAACTCGGCGGGTGGGGTCGCCGGGAAACTCTTGCTTGAGCCGGGGTTCTTGATTGGTGGAGCCGTAAGCTGAATCGTGCGTCCACCACTTCCCTGCGTCACGCTCGCCCAATCCGAGATCCAGCGGGTCAGGATCGCTCCACAGCTGGCGTTGTCCGCGAGCCAGCAGTTGTGACCGCCACTGACCTTGGCCACCATCCTCGATAACCCGGGATTTACAAGATCTGACACCGTCAGTGCCTGGCTGTAGGCCAGGTTCACATCATCCATGCGTGCGAAGTTCGGCATCTGGCCGCCCGCGTTGTGGCAGGAACCACAGCGATTGTCAGCCTTGACGTTGTCCCAGACATTGATCTTGAAAGCCTGGATGTCTGCTGTTGCGGCTGCAGGGCCCGTTGTAGCTTGAGGGCTGTGTGGGAGCTGACGTCAACGGATTCTGTGCCGTTTCGGCACCACCGCCGCAGCCTGCCAGGCCAACCAAGATGAACAGGGCCGCTGCGGCGAACCGCGCAACACTGGACGTGTGTACGTGCGTCATGGGTTGCATCTCTCCTCAATCGCCCCGGCAATAAACAGCGGTTTCGGCGAACACCTGTTTCAGGCTGTAGCCGCTCTTGAAGACCCCGACAATCCGGTTGACTTCGGAACGATCCGGACCATCGCTGGGTGACCGGAAGCACACATTGCGGAACACCTTCTCGACCTGGCACTGCGCGAAGGCATCGCTGTTGGCCAGCTCCTGGCCCAGGGACTTGGCGCCATTGCCGCTGCCCCCGCCAGGCGCCCAGCCCAGCAGCGTGTTCTGGCCAGCGCGCCAATAGTTGTTCCAATGATCATCTGGGGTGACATATCCGGTCTTGAAGTTGTCTGAATTGATCAGGTACTTGGGCTGTACCTGGCCCGGTGTATAGACAAGCCGTCCACTCGTCTCGTCGAAGTTGTAGTACGCAAACGCCTGTGCCATGGGGTCCATGCCGCTATGGCAACCCACGCAGTTGTTCAGAAACAACCGGCTGTCTCCGCCTGGACTGCGGGTGACGTCCTGGCGAATCCGGTCCGGCGGTCGCGAGGTGTCATGCACTTGTTCCAGATCGCGGCACATGTGATTCAGCATGGTGAAGCGGAACATCGCCCGATTGGTACCGAGAATGAAGAACGCCTGGGATGCAGCCCGGCTCGTTATCACTCCTGCCGTTGCGGCAGGAGGCAGACCATTCAGCGATGATTGAGTCGTCCGCTGCAGAACGTTGCGCAGATCCGCGTGGTTATCCTCAAGGAACTGATAATGATCATTGTTGGCCGGCGAGTATGCCGGGGCACCGCCACTTGTCGCCGTATAGAGGATATCGTCCGACAGCACGGTGTTGAACGGCACATCGTCCCGAACCATGCCGATTACAGTCGCTGTGTAGTCATTCAGCGGCGCAAAGACTGTCTGGTCGCGATTCGTCCAAGGCGTCGCGAAATTCTTGAGTGTCACGTTGTAGAACGGACTCGACTCCGGCAGATTCCTGTTGATCGCGAGATTGGCTGCCGCAAGCGCCCCTGCCGTGTCGTTGGGACCGGTGATCAGAGCCGCCATCTGGTTCAACGTCGCGTCTGATGGTGGCGTACCGACGAGCCGGTCATGGATCCGCTTGGCCTGGTCCCGAGGAGCACCAATCGCCGCAGGCGACAGGGCACTGATCATTAGCCCCGCGATCACCGCGTAGGTAATGCAGGCGCGGGTCATCGGCGCCATTGTCATTGCTTGCCACTGCATTCGCTCAACCCTCCCGAAGATTCATGAGTGGTTGTCTCACCTGAGATGAATCAACCCTTGTGACCAGACTATACAAAGCGGGAATCACCGTACGCAGCTGTCTCACAGCACCAACGTCGCAGACCGGAGACAGATCGTTCGCGATTCCGTCCACAGTTACGCTCGCCGCCAGAGAAAACCACGGACCGGATCCAGTCATCTGTGACAACGTTAACGGATCGTGGAATATGTCGCGTCGATCATGCTCCCCTGCATTGCGTGGTGAGAGCGGCTTGAAGATTGACGCACGCCATTCAACAGCGATGTATTCGGAGCTCGGCATGAATCAGCAGTCAAAGCATCAGCATTGCATGCGACTTCCATCACATTCTGTGCTGGACGGTCGAGTTATTGCCTGCTTCCGGCAGTTGCGGTTCGGAGTAGCTGGTCTGGCGGCACTGATCCTCTGCGCATGTGGCGGTGGGGGCGACGGCAATGCCGTAACGATCGGCAGCGGCCAGGGCACGGACCCTGTCGTCCTCGATTTTCCTGTGTTCTATGTCAAACGACCTGTACCAGACCCGCTGGCACCACCCACTGACGCGCGAGAACTTCGTACCTTCGAGATCGGCGCTGATCTTTACATGCGCGATCGGGCGTCGCCTACAGCAACAGAACGCAACCTGACCGCCGCCGAGACGCAGGGTCTGGGAGACGTCAGTGATGTCGACGTTTCCCATGACGGCAGGAAGGTGGTCTTTGCCATGCGTGCCCGCTTTATAGAAGACGCAGACGAAGAAGATCAGCCGACATGGAATATCTGGGAATACGACATCACCACCAGCAGCTTGCGCCGGGTCATCGCATCGGATACCACAGCGGAAGAAGGCAACGACCGGTTCCCGCACTACCTGCCCGATGGGCGAATCGTGTTTGCTTCCACGCGTCAGCGCCAGTCCAAGGCCATCCTGCTGGACGAAGGTAAACCCCAGTATTCAGGTCAGGACGAGAACAACAATGAACCCGCGTTTGTATTGCACGTCATGAACGCTGATGGCAGCGATATACATCAGGTGACATACAACCAGAGCCATGACTTCGACTCCGCCGTGCTTTCGAATGGCCAGGTCGTATTCAGCCGCTGGGAAGGTGCGTCAGGCGCGGACCGAATCAGCCTCTATCGCATGAATCCGGACGGCACTTCGCTGGAACTGCTGTACGGGTCTCACAGCCATTCGACCGGAACCAATGCCAGCACTGTCGAGTTCATGAGCCCGAAGCCGATGCAGAACGGCCTGCTGCTGTCGCTGATCCGCCCGTTCTCCGATACAGACGAAGGGGGTGACCTGATCACAATCGACACCGCCAATTACGTCGAAAACACGCAACCTACCCTGCCGAATGCCGGGGTGCTCGCCGGACCAGCGCAGACCCGTGTGACAGTAACCGATGTTCGAACCGTTCCAGGTCCCTCGCCGGGTGGACGGTTTCGGTCAGCGTTTCCCCTGTGGGATGGAACCAATCGCTTGCTCGTGAGCTGGAGCCAGTGTCGCCTCACACTGAACGCCCGCATCGTTCCATGCACCTCCGCCAATCTTGGCGATCCGACCGCCTTGCCTGCCGCGCCTCTATATGGGGTCTATATCTATGACGTCGGGCAGAATACCCAGGCGCCAATCGTTGCGCCTCAGGAAGGCTTCATTTATACAGACGTTGTTGCCGCCGCCGCCCGCACCGCACCCGCCGTGATCATTGACAAGACAGTCGGCGTCGATCTCGATGCCAATCTCGCCGGTGAGGGTGTCGGCATTCTGAATATCAAAAGCGTTTACGACATCGATGGAGTCGACACTGCAGCGGGTGGTCTGACCAGCATGCGCAATCCGCTAACAACCCCGGCTGCGCCGCGGCAGGCACAGTTCCTGCGAATCGAGAAGCCTGTCTCGATTCCCGACGACCTGACCCTTGATCCGGACCTCCTTGACCAGGCGTTTGGACCCAATCGCGGGTTAGGGCTCAAGGACATCCTCGGCTATGTACCGATCGAGCCGGACGGTTCGGTAAGGGCCCGAGTGCCCGCCAACGTGGCTTTCGTCATCAGCATTGTCGATGGCAACGGACAACGTGTGGGCAATCGCCATCAAAGCTGGCTCCAACTTCGCCCTGGCGAAGTGCTGACTTGCGGCGGATGCCACAATTCGAATACGACACCGCCACGGTCTCATGGTCGCACGAATCTCTTCGCCAACGTCAACAGCGGTGCGCCGGCAGATGGCCTCTTTCCTGGCACCGACACGACTCTACAGGGCAATCCGGGCGAGACAATGGCGGAGACCCGGGGTCGCGTCATGTGCCCGATCAGTTCTGCCCTCGGTGGAGCCTGCAATCCCAGTGTCAATCTGGTCTTCAACGACATTTGGACCGCGCCCGCACCGTCAAAGGTCGCGAGCTTCGACCGCTGTTATGCAGCTGTAACGACGGATGTTCGCAATAACCCTGCTGACCCCGCTTCAAGGCACTTGTGCGTATCCAAGCTCGATACACCCGCCCCGATTGCCAGTCAGTGCAATCAGGCATGGAGCAGCCTCTGCCGCATCACGATCAACTACGTAGCTAACCTGCAACCCATATGGAGCAAGCCGCGTCCCGTCCTGGATGCCATGAACATGGTGATTGGTGACAATGTCTGCACCAGCTGTCATGGACCGACTAACGCGATGGCTCAGGCTCAATTGCCTGCAGCCCAGCTGGATCTGACCGGTGGTCCCTCGCCTGAAAATGCTGATCAACTGAATTCGTATCGGGAGCTGTTGTTCACGGACAACGAACAGGAGCTCAATGCGATGGGCCAGTTGCAGGATCGGCTGATCCAGGTGATCAACCCGACCACCGGATTGCCGGAGTTCCAGACTGTCCCGGTCTCAGGACCGATGGTTGCCGGTAATGCCAGAGGATCGCGATTCTTCAGCGTTTTCGGCGCCGGCGGTACTCATGTCGGACGTCTGACAACAGCAGAAATACGCCTGATTTCCGAGTGGATCGATATCGGCGCCCAGTACTACAACGACCCCTTTGCAGTTCCGGTGAATTGATGCCGAATTCGAGACAATGGGACCGGAGGTGGATATATCAGACTTGTATCGGGGTGCTGATCGCGCTGCTGCAATTTGCAACAGCGCCCATTGCTGCAAGTGCAGAAACTTACGAGGTTGTGGTCGCTGACCCGTTTCTGGAGCTACATACGGGCCCGGGCCGCGGCTATCCGGTTTTCTATGTTATCGACCGTGGCACAACCGTCTCGGTGCTCAAGCGCCGAACAGACTGGTTCAAGGTGCGGGGAGACCGCGGCACGGAGGGCTGGGTGTCGCGACAACAGATGTTGGCCACGCTCGGCCAGAATGGCAATCCCGTCGATCTTCGCGAGCCCTCCCGGGAGGACTTCGCGACTCGCCGCTGGGAAGCAGGAGCAATGGCTGGGGATTTTGGCGGCGCCAGCGCTATCTCTGTTTATGGGGCCTATGCATTCAGTGACAGCCTGTCCGTCGAACTGACCGGAACACAGGTGCTGGGTAACTTCTCGAACGGATTGCTCGGGACACTGAGCCTGGTCCATGTGTTCGTCCCCGAATGGCGAGTTTCGCCATACTTCACGCTCGGGACAGGCATGATTGTCAGCAAGGCAAGAACAACCCTCGTGCAGAGCGAGGACCGCGCCGACCAGATCGCTCATGTGGGTATTGGCTTGAGAGGTTATCTCTCGCGTCGCTTTCTGGCGCGTATCGAATATCGCAGCAACGTAGTGTTCACCAGCCGCGATGACAATGAGGAATTGGCTGAATGGAAAGCAGGACTCGCATTTTTCTTCTGACCGTGGCGGTAGCCACTGGACTGCCGGGCTGTGCGCTATTCGGCAAGGATCGCGACGGTAGCGAGGAAGCCCAGATTGCATCACCGGGCGAGCAGCCCGTCATCCAGCCTGAGGTGGCCCGCCGCACCGTGTCGACACCACGCGTCGAGACCGAAAATTTCGAAGTCGGCGGGTTCATAGGCATGCTCGGGATCGAGGATTTCGGTACCAACGCAGTCTATGGAGTCCAGCTCGCCTATCACATCACGGAGGACTTCTTTGTGGAAGCTGCCATCGGCCAGAGCCAGGCAGGAAAAACCAGCTATGAGAACCTCTCCGGATCGGCGCCCCTGCTCACCGACAGCGAGCGCGAATACCGTTACTACACGCTCTCAGCCGGCTGGAATGCGCTGCCGGGAGAAATCTTCCTTGGCAGTAACAGAGCCTACAATACCGCGCTGTATCTGATTGGCGGGGTTGGCAGCACCCGTTTTGGCGGGGATGACCTGTTTGCCATCAATGCAGGCATCGGCTATCGCCTGCTGGTAACCGACTGGACTGCCATTCACCTCGATTTCCGTGACCATATCTTCGACACGGACTTGCTGGGGACAGACAAGACCTCGCACAATCTTGAAACGCATCTCGGCCTGACAGTCTTCTTCTGAGCCACCATGGGCAGCCGATTCACTCAAGCGACTGGGGAAACAGGAACAATGGATACTCCGAACAACACGTGGAATGGTCGCACTCACCTCCATCGTGGCCTGATTGCGGCGTTCATCATTGTCTGCTCGGTTCTCACGGGGGCCAGCAATGGTCCGGCACCCGACTTCACCCTTCCCGTTCGCAGCGGCGGCACCCTCGCCCTGAATGACCTCAAGGGTCAGGTCGTCATGCTCAACTTCTGGGCCAGCTGGTGCGGACCGTGCCGGCAGGAAATGCCATTGCTGGACCAGATGCACAAGAAGTACGAAGCGCTCGGTTTCAAGCTTCTGGGTGTGAATGTCGAGGCCGACACTAAGGATGCAGAGCGCTGGCTGGCGCAGACACCTGTCACGTTCCCGATCCTGTTCGACCGTGAAAACAAGGTCAGCCAGATGTATTCGGTCAATGCCATGCCCAGCACAGTGTTCATCGACCGCAAGGGCAACGTGCGCTATCTGCATCGCGGTTACAAGGCCGGCGATGAAGGCGAATACCTCAACCAGATACGAGCGCTGTTGAGGGAATAACAGATGAACCGGCCTCAGGTTACAGGCTACGGGCTACGTACCGATCACGGATCACGGATCCCGGATCACGGCTCCGGCGTTTCACGCTTCACCCTTCACGCTTCACGAGCGGCTATAGTGTTCTCCACGCTCGCTGCTCTCACTGGCTGCAGCAACATTGAGCCCTGGGTCAAGCCCTACGAGCGCGCAGCGCTCGCAGACCCGATCATGTCAATGGACCCAAATCCTGTCTCAAGTGCATATACGCACCATGTTTATGAAGCACGCGAAGGAGCACGAGGCGCGCTCGGCAGCGCTGGTGGGGGCTGCGGGTGCAACTGACAATGACCAGATCTCCCACCCAGATATCGCGAATACTGCTCGCGATCCTCGTGTTCTTCAGTCTGCAGCATGAATCAACAGCTGCCGTCCTGCCTGAAGACCGCGCGGACGTGCTGTACCACCGGTACGACGGCGGCGGCGTAAAGATCGACGGTCCATCAGTGCTGCTCAGAAAGAAGTTTGCGGAGAAGTATTCGGTCTCCGCCAACTATTACGTCGACATGGTGTCCAGCGCTTCAATCGACGTCATGACAACCGCCAGCCCATACAAGGAGGAGCGAACGCAGGAGAGTCTTGGCTTGACATTTCTGCGCGGCAAATCCACATACAGCCTTGACTACACCAACAGCGAGGAGAATGACTACGTCGCCAACACAGCGAGTTTTGGTCTCAGCCAGGACCTGTTCGGTGACCTGACAACACTGAGCCTCGGCTTTTCACGCGGCTGGGATGAGGTTCGCAAGCGAGGCGATGCAGCATTTGAAGAGCGGACTGATCGCCGCAGTTTCCGCGCCGGACTCAGTCAGGTCATCACCAAGAGCATGATCATGTCCGCGGCGCTGGAAGTGATTACCGACGAAGGCTTCCTCAATAACCCCTATCGGTCAGTGCGCTACCTGGATCCACTCAGCGGCAATGGCTACAGTTTTCAGGCGGAACTGTATCCGCGGACCAGAACCAGCAACGCAGTTTCCCTGGACGCGCGCTACTACCTCCCTTATCGGGCGGCGATTTACGGTGGAGTGCGGTACTTTACGGATACGTGGGGCATTGGCGCGCAGACCGCCGAGATCGGGTACACGCATCCCACAAAGGGCGCATGGACGTTCGAGACCAGCTACCGCTTCTACAGCCAGACCAACGCTGATTTCTATTCGGACCTGTTCCCCCGGGCCGACTTCCAGAACTTCCTTGCGCGCGACAAGGAGTTGTCGACATTCAGCAGCGGCTCTCTCCGCGTCGGTGCGTCGTATGAATTCGCCCGTGCAGGCTGGCGTTTTGTCAAGAAAGGTAGCGTGAACTTCTATTACGATCGAATGGAGTTCAGTTACGACGATTTCCGCAATATCTACAACCAGTCGGGCGCCCCTGGCACCGAGCCGCTCTATTCGTTCGGCGCTGACGTATTCCAGGTCTTCATGTCAGTCTGGTTCTAGGGAGCCTCTGATTAACCTATGCACGCTCGCGTTGCGCCTCCAATCGCCTGCTACTAGGCATCGGGCCGCAGTTCATATCGGGAATATGAACAAGGCTCGTAACGACGTAGCAGGCGATTAGAGGCGCAACCCCTTAAATGAATATTTATACTTTGATCGGGACGGGATCCATTTCGCGCAGGGCGGTGTTGCTCCTCCCTCGTGTACATCAAAGTACACAGCGGTCGATCGCGCCTAGCCCTGCACGAAATGGCTCGCCGTCGCGAGCGTGCCTAGGTTAATCAGAGGCTCCCTGGTCCAGATGCATTGGGCACGACTGCTAGCGTTGGCACTGGTTATCGCTGGTGAGCCACTGTCCGCAGAGCCGTTCCTGACGCGTGACCAGAATCCTCTGCTCGGCGGGTTTGCGTTACCCTTGCCCGCACCTGCTGATGTCCTCGATGCCAGATCATCCCGCATCGATCTCATTGCCAACTGGAGCAGCACTACGAGTTCCGGACTGTCGGCCGACGAAGCGCTGCTGGTAGATCTGGAAAGTCGCGAAATTCGAGTGCTTGTCGAGCATTCATTCACCGAACGCTATTCATTGCGCTTGCAGGTCCCCTATCGTCAACTCGAAGCCGGTGTTCTCGATGGCTTCATCGACGGCTGGCATGAAGCACTGGGTCTGCCAGCGGGTGCTCGCAAGTTTCTGGAACGCAATCAGTTTCAAGTGGGATACCTGCGCAATGGCCAGGCGCTCGTTAACTTTCGCGAGCCGGTAAAGGGCTTTGGAGACGTGGTCATAGAAGGGGGCTATCGGCTGCGGCGTACGGCCGATTCGTCCGTCGCACTCTGGTTGACGCTGGAGGCACCGACAGGCGATGAGCAGCACTTGCTTGGAAACGGCGCGTGGGATGCCGGACTGCAGATCGCGGGCCGCAATTCGCTCAGCTCACGCAGCACCGTCTACTGGCAGGTAGCCACTACGTATCTTGGCACCAGCCATTACCTTGCTCCCTGGCAGAAACACTGGGCAGTCTCTACCTCCGGGACATTTGAGTACGCAGCCTGGCGCAACCTGCATGTCAAGGCACAGATTGACGCCCATAGCGCCTTGTATGAAAGCGACGTGGATTTCCTTGGCAATGCCGTCGTCCTCACCGTCGGTGGGGACTACCGATTCTCGTCCGGCTTCGTCCTCAACGTCGGCGTCGGCGAAGACATCGAGGTGGGTTCCTCACCCGATGTGAACTTCATTTTCAGCTTGAGCAGGTCCTTCTAGCCAACTGCTCGTGGAATCTGCTGCGTGATGCAATGAATATTGCCGCCCCCCAGCAGGATCTCGCGGGCTGAAATGCCGATGATGCGTCGACCTGGAAACAGACGCTTGAGCTTTGACGCCGCAGCACGATCATGGTGCGGATCGAGCAGCGGCATGACGACTGCTTTGTTACCGATATAGAAATTGACGTAGGAGGCGGCAAGTCGATCGCCCGCAGATCTCGGTCTCGTGCCCTCATTGGCATCAACGCCGGCGGCCTCGTCGCGGGTCATCTTGAGTGGTCCTGGCTGGATCAGTTTGTGGATCTTGAGCCGCCGCCCGCGCGCATCCCTGGCTTCCATCAATCGCTCGAACGCATCGTGCGATATCGCGTACTGCGGGTCACGCCGGTTATCGGTCCACGTTAGAACAACTTCTCCGGGTCGTACAAAACAGCACAGATTGTCCACATGTCCATCTGTCTCGTCATTGTGAACACCCTTGCGAAGCCATATGACGCTGGTCACGCCCAGGTACTCATGCAGCAGAATCTCGAGCGCTCCCTTGTCCAGATGCGGATTGCGGTTGGGATTGAGTAAGCATTCTTCAGTCGTGATCAAAGTGCCCTGTCCATCGACGTGAACGGCACCCCCCTCAAGCACAAAGGGCGCCCGATAGCGGTCAAGCCCCTCGATTTCCAGTACCTTCCGGGCCACCAGATCATCCTGGTCCCACGGGAAATACAGGCCGCCACCCAGGCCACCCCAGGCATTGAAGATCCAATCGACGCCACGCACACTACGCTTGGCGTCCACCACCAATGTGGGGCCGACGTCGCGCATCCAGGCGTCATTGCTCGACAGTTCAACGACGCGAACAGCATCGGGCAGCGCTGCGCGGGCAAATTGAAAGCTGCGACCCGCCACCCCCACTGTAACGGGTTCGCTGGTTGCGATGGCAGCAGCGACGGCAGCGAACGCAGCCTGAGCCGGTCTCGCGCCCAGTCGCCAGGTATCGGTCCGCTCGGGCCAGAGCAACCAGCAACCCGCGTGAGGCTCGAATTCCCCCGGCATGCGATAGCCGTCATCGGCCGGAGTCGTCAACAGTGTCTTGGGCATGAAGTCAGTTGTCAGCAGGGTGATGCGAAACATTCTGCACCACCCCGATAGCCCGAGTCACGGACGACTGGGCGAAATCTACGAGCTGAGACTCGTGGATTTCGGGATCCGGCGAAAATCACGCTTTTCGTCGAATCCGGATGCAAAAGGCACGGACAGACTCTTGCATCAGACTATTAGTGTTGCTGCGTTTCGCGAAATGCCGGGTGATAGCTGATGGTTCCTTGCACGCCGTGCAACGCACCAGGATCCAGCTCGCAGGCCATGAACACATCGTCGGGCACGTTGTATTCACTCCGTAATCCGAACGTCGATGCGGGCGCGAAGCCAAACCGCGGGTAGTAACCCGGATGGCCAACGACCACCACGGAAGTGATTCCCTTGAGCCTCAGATGTTCAAACCCCGTAAGCACCAACGCCCCACCGACCCCGCGAACCTGAAACAACGGCGCGACCGCCATCGGCGCCAGAGCGACCATTCTGGACTCGCTGGTGCCAGCCACCGTCACGGGTGTAAAGAGGATGTGCCCGACAATTTCACCTTCGTGCTCGGCGACGAGAGAAATGAAAGGTTCTGCGCGCTGCCGCAAGACGTCAATGATGGCAGCCTCCGCCGGCCTGGCAAAGGCTGCCGAAACCACCGCGCGAATGCCCGCGATATCTTCCGGTTTTTCTTCTCTGATCAGCACAAAGCTCTCTCCATATTACGGTTACTCGATGGTGTGGACGGTATCACGAAGTCCTTCAAGCGCGGTCAGTCGTAGCGCCGCGGTAAGTGCTGACAGACTCACGCGCTGACTACCCGCGGCGTCGAAATTTTCAGGGTCAAGCCACTGCCGGAACGCGGATTTCAGCGCAGGCCATTCGCCGTCAATAATGGAGTACCAGGCAGTGTCACGGTTCCGGCCTTTGGATATCATCGCCTGTCTGAAAATACCTTCAAACCGGAAGCCCAGCCGCAGCGCGGCATCGCGCGATGGGCCGTTCAGTGCATTGCACTTCCATTCATAACGCCGATAGCCAAGGCTGAATGCGTACTCCATCAACAGGTACATGGCTTCCGTCGCAGCCGTCGATCGCTGCAGGTGCGGCGAATACATCAGATGACCCACTTCAATGGAACCTGCATCTGGCTGGATGCGCAAGTAAGCAGCGGCCCCAACTGGTGCCTCCGAGACTCCATCAAGAATGGCAAACGGCGTGAGGTCCGGCCGCTTGCATAGCGCAATCATCCAGTCATCGTAGGCGGAGAAATCGGCGAACGGCCCATCCGGCAGGTAGGTCCACATTCGCCCTTCGACATCGACGGAATTTGCTGCAAACAGGGCCGCGGCATGGAGCCCGGCGTTCAAGGGTTCCACGCGACAATAGGAACCTCGCAGCGTCACTGGCTGAGGCGCGCAGGGCGGTGTCCAATGCGGGACGATCACGCCTACGGGTTGACCCAAGGCATTGGTCTCGAACGAAGCAGCGGGGTCAGGAGATGTAGACGCGTTCGCCATCAAGAGGATTGTAGCCGGAGTCCGGCGCAATCCCGTATCAGCAGGCGTGCCTCAAATCGGTACGAGCACCACGCTGGCGCTTGCCAGTACCACGCCGATGAGAGCGCCAGCCACAACGTCGCTCGGGTAGTGAAGCCCGAGCACGACGCGCGATGCCGCTACCAGCGTTGCAAAAGGAATCAGCAGCCAGGACAGTTCCGGGAAGCCGCTGCAGGCCAGAATGGTGAAACTGGTGGCATGCAACGTGTGGCCCGAAGGAAAGCTGTAGCGATCAAGGGGCGGAGTTCCCGCCACAATCCCGATCAGCGATATGTAGGGCCGCTCCCGGACCAGGCGCGATTTCAGGTACTTGTACAGAGTCACGCCCACCGCGCCCACCACGGCCATTCTGGCTGCTTGAAGCACAGCCCCTTGACCATAAACCACTGGCAACAACAGGATGAGGCCATACCAGAACCAGCCATCCCCCAGCCGACTGATCACTGCGAAGAAGTCGCGCAGGACTGGCAAGGAACAGCCCCGATTCAGCTTGAGACACAGCGCGTACTCGGCGGCATCAGCCCTTCTGAACCACTGGGCGGTACGTACAGTATTCATGAGAGTTTTCTCCAAACTCATTGAACACATGAGGATTTTCTGCCCTGTCGACTGCAGTTTGGTGAACCTGGTGTGACAGCTTTGTGATACCGCTGGAACCGTGACCGGAATCGCACAATGCGACCCGCCGGTATGCCCTCCTTTCCCCTACCCCCTCCGCCCCTTCCCCTTCACAATGACGTCATGCGCATTCTGCTTATCGAAGACCACCAGGACATCGCCGCGAACATCTCCGACTATTTCGGCGCCCGGGGCGACCTGGTAGACCACGCCGGTGAGGGCGCCCAGGGCCTGCAACTCGCCGCTGCGAATGCCTACGACGTCATAGTGCTGGACCTGATGTTGCCGGGCATGGATGGGCTTGCCGTGTGCCGGAAGCTCAGGGGTGAGGCGCAGGTGCAGACGCCTGTCCTGATATTGACGGCCAGAGATCTCCTCACGAACAAGGTCGAGGGTTTCGAGGCTGGAGCTGACGACTACCTCGTCAAGCCATTTTCACTGGTCGAACTGGGCGCTCGCCTGAAGGCATTGGTGCGACGATCCGTTCGGCCAGCGGAAGGAAAGGTATTGACAGTGGGCGACTTGCGATTCGATCTCAACACACTGGTCGCGGAGCGCGAGGGTGTGGCCATCAAGCTCAACCCCACCACCCGTCGGCTATTGAACGTGCTGATGCAGAATGCTCACCGCGTCGTAACAAGGTCAGAGCTTGAGCACGAGCTCTGGGGCAATGAACCGCCGGAAGGAGACGTGCTGCGCGCTCACATGCACGCTCTGCGTAGCGCTGTGGATAAGGGCTTCAAGCAGAAGCTGCTGCATACCGTTCATGGCACGGGGTATCGACTTGCTGTCGTTGATGAAACACCGGCTTAGCCTGCGATCGCGGATTGCGGGCACGATCCTGGCTGCCGTGACGCTGGCCGGTGTCCTGTTGTCCGTCGTCGCACACTACGTCGATGAACGTCTCGAAGAAACCGAGACGTACGATCTGCTCTCCGAGGAACTCACGCACTACGAGCAACGCATGCGCTCGGATCCGGGCGCCGAGCCGTTGGCCTCGGCGCGACTGACCATCTACCGTGCCAGCGATTTCGCACGCATGCCGCGCAGTATCGCGGCGTTGCGCCCGGGCTTCCATAACGCCATTCGCATTGACGGCCGCATTCTGCGCGTACTCGTCAAGGACGGCGAGTTTGGCAGACTCTACGTGACGTACGATGTCACGGCCCACACGGGCCAGGAGCGAATCGCATTGTTGGTGCTGATTCTCGGGCTCGCGGCGATCATCGTGATGGCGGCCTGGGCGGCGCTCGGGCTATCGAGCCGGATCGTGGACCCGGTCAGGCAGCTCGCGAGCCGGCTGAGCGATATCGACCCCGGCACGCGTCAACTGCGAATTTCGCAGGAATTCGCAGGAAATGAACTGGAGCCCATCGCAAAATCCGTCGACACCTTTCTGGAGCGACTCGATGGCTTCGTGGAACGCGAGCAGTCCTTCACATCGACCGCGAGCCATGAACTCAGGACGCCGCTTGCGGTCATTCAAGGCGCTGTAGAACTCATCTCCGAGCAGACCCGGGAGCAGTCTTCGACACACAAGCCCATGGACCGCATTCGGCGTGCCGTACGCGAAATGTCGGAGTTCACCGATGCGCTATTGACAATGTCGAGGGAGGAACTCCTTGAGCAGGCGCAGGGGACGCTGTGCGATGTCAATGCAGTGCTACCCCGGGTGGTTGAAGACCAGCGAGCAATCGCCCACGGCAAGCACATCGAAGTAACGGTCGATACTCAAGCAGCCGTCCGCGTGCAGGCGCCGGAAAGCATGGTTGCCATGCTGATCGGGAATCTCGTCCGCAATGCCGTGCAGCACGGCAAGGGGCCGACAGTGACCTGCCACATCGAGGCTGGCGCGCTGACGGTAGCAAACGGCGGGGAGATTGCATCAAGCGATCTGCCGCGGGTTTTCGAGCGCAGCTTCACCACGCGTCCTGGCGGACATGGCATGGGTCTGTATCTGGTCAGGCGCATATGCGAACGCTACGGTTGGGCCATCGATCTCGTGAGCAGTCGGCATCAGACGGTTGCAACCGTCCGCTTTACACACTGATTCGCTGTGGCCGACATTGCGGTTTACGCGGGCCTCTTTGCGGTAGCACTTCTTGCGGCAACCATACTGCCCCTGCAGTCCGAGGCCGTCCTGGTCGGATTGCTGCTTGGCAGGGACTACCCGGTCATGGCATTGATTGTCGTCGCCAGCCTGGGCAACACGCTGGGCGCCATGGTGAACTGGCTACTCGGCCGCTCGGTCGAGCGCTGTCGCCACCAGCGCTGGTTTCCAGTCAGCGAGGCTGCGCTGACGAGGGCGCAACAGTGGTATCACCATTACGGTCGCTGGTCCTTGCTGCTCAGCTGGGCACCCATCATCGGCGATCCGCTGACAGTGGCAGCGGGAATCCTGCGAGAACCTCTGCGAACCTTCGTGCCGATCGTCGCCTTCGCGAAGACCACCCGCTATGTGGTTCTGACGGCCATCACGCTGGGTTGGTTCAGTTGAGACGAGCCTCATAGGCCGCGCAATCATCGTCCTGTCCACGCAGGACCGCATCACGTTCACAGGTGGATGCGATTCAGCCGTAGCGCGTTAGTTACCACCGAAACAGAACTTAGAGCCATGGCAGCACCGGCGAACACCGGCGACAACAACAGTCCGAATGCCGGGTAGAGCACACCGGCAGCAACCGGGATACCGAGGACGTTGTAGCCGAAAGCGAAGGCGAGATTCTGGCGGATGTTGCGCATCGTAGCGCGCGACAGAATGGCAGCACGCGCAATGCCGCGAAGGTCGCCTTTGACGAGCGTGACCCCGGCGCTTTCCATAGCGACATCCGTGCCGGTACCCATGGCAATGCCGACATCAGCCTGTGCCAGTGCCGGTGCATCATTGATGCCGTCCCCCGCCATGGCTACCTTGCGTCCTTCGGCCTGCAGGCGCTTCACGTGGCCGGCTTTGTCAGCGGGAAGCACTTCGGCGAGCGCTTCGTCAATGCCCAGCTTATGCGCGACTGCCTGCGCGGTACTGCGCGAGTCTCCCGTCAGCATCACGATACGCACCCCCGCTTGCTTGAGCTCCGCGATCGCTTCCGGCGTACTTTCCTTGATGGGGTCGGCCACTGCCGCGATGCCCGCGGCTATGCCGTTCACAGCGAAGAAGACCACCGTCTTGGCTTCTGAACGCCACGTTTCTGCCTGTGCCTGCCACCTGTGAGCATCGACACCTTGCTGGGTCATGTACTGATGGCTGCCGACGAGCACGTGCTTGCCATCGATATCCGCTTGCACGCCGAGACCATTGATGGCCTCGAACTCTCCCGCCGATCGCAGCATCAGCCCGCGCGCCTTCGCGCCCTCGACGATCGCCAGGGCGATCGGATGTTCGGAGAGTTGCTCCACTCCCGCGACCAGCGCAAGCGCTTCGTTTTCTACCATTCCTTCAGCAATGAAATCGGTGAGTGCCGGATGACCGAGAGTCAGGGTACCCGTCTTGTCCACGACCACAGTGTCGATATCCCGCATGCGCTCGATTGCCTCGGCATTGCGAAACAGGATCCCCGCGCGCGCTCCTTGTCCCATGGCAACCGTCATGGAGATCGGTGTGGCGAGGCCAACCGCGCAGGGGCACGCAATGATCAGTACCGCAATCGCATTCAGGAACGTATACGCGAACTTTGGTTCCGGACCGAAGAACCACCACGCAACCGCCGTGACCAGAGCGATCGCCACTACGATCTGGACGAAGTACGCGGCAATCACGTCAGCCAGCCGCTGGATGGGAGCCCGTGTGCGTTGCGCCTCTCCGACCATCTGGACGATTCGGGCCAGCAGCGTGTCAGCGCCTACACGCTCAGCGCGCATAACCAGCGAACCATTGCCGTTCACAGTGGCGCCCGTGACCCTGCTGCCTGCTGCCTTGGCTACCGGTATGGGCTCGCCAGTAATCATGGATTCGTCGATCCGGCTCGTGCCCTCGAGCACCGTTCCATCCACTGGCACCTTGTCGCCAGGTTTTACACGCAACCGGTTCCCGACGACCACGCGATCGAGTGGTACCTGTGCCTCGGTGCCATCATCATTCAGGCGCCACGCGAGATTGGGTGCGAGCTCCAGCAATTGTCGTATGGCCTTGCTCGTCTGCCCCATCGCTCGTAGCTGGAGCACATCTCCAAGCATCACAAGCGTGACAATCACTGCAGCCGCCTCGAAATAGGTGCCCACCGCGCCGTCGTGCTCGCGAAACTCATGCGGAAACAGGCCAGGAAACAACACTGCGGCAAGGCTGAACAGGTAGGCCAACCCGACGCCAAGTCCGATCAACGAGTACATATTGAGCGCGCGATGCACGAGTGAGAACCAGAACTTGCGCAGAATCGGCCACCCGACCCACAGCACAACCGGAGTACCGAGTACAAACTCGATCCAGCCTCGCAATCGAGGCTGTAAGCCAAACGGCTCGGTAATGCCGATCATCGGTGACATCGCGAGCGCTACAAGGGGGATTGACAGCGCGACCCCGATCCACAGGCGGTGCGTGAGGTCACGCAACTCGGAATCATCAGCTGGACCGGTGCCTGTGCCGGCAATTGGCACCAGAGCCATACCGCAGATCGGGCAGGATCCCGGTCCATCACGAACGATTTCCGGGTGCATGGGGCAGGTGTACTGGACGCCCGAGCTGACAGCTGGTGCCAGGTAGTTCGGCTGCCTGTACCGCAGGCGCAATGAAGGCAGCAGGATTGGCCTCGAATTTCCTGAGGCATCCTGCGCTGCAGAAGCGGTATTCCTTGCCCCCATAGCTCGTTCGATGCGGCGATGTGGGCTTGACGGTCATCCCGCAGACAGGATCGATATTTCCGGCAGAGGCGTGAAGCTGCCGGGTTCTGTCTGCCTGAAGGGGTGCATGCATTACTGGCTGGCCCGGTCCTGATTCCACGTCGCCTCTACACTGCCTCCCGGAGGGCGATTCGCTACCTTAATCGATGCTCAAGTCAACAAGCTATGCGCGATTCAAGTTGATCAGCTACTTTGCGGGCGCGGGCCCCATCATCTGCTGGTGCTGCATCATCTGTTCCATCATCATCTGCATCATGTCCATGCGCCCCTGCATGAATTCTTCTCGCTGCTTCGGATCCATGTTCATCATGTGGCCTCCCTGCCCTCCCATCATCCCCATCATCGGTCCGCCCATGCCCCGCATTGCTGCCATGTTCGCCTGCATGGTCAGCATGTGTGCCTGCATCAGTTTCTGGCGCTCCTGAGGGTCGGTCGTCGTCCGCAGCTTTTCCATTTGCTGCTGCATGGCCTTCATGTTTTCCTGCATCTGTGACAATCTGCTTGTCCAACTCCGCGCTCACCGGCGGCTTGGCGGGTGCAGCCGGATCCTGGGCTGCCAGCACAGGCATCGACAGAGCAAAGGCAACCATCGCGGTAATCAGCGTTGAAATCTTCATGGTCGTTCTATCCTCGGATGGAATGACTTTCAATGACTGGTGAAAGCGGCTGCCAGCGAGCAAGACTTGCCGCAGCAGACATACTGCTCGTCGACAATTCCTTCCGATATAGGGACTTCTGGCAGTCCGGCTCCACGCTAACCACATTAGCGTTGCACTTCCGGGCATCGTGAATCACACACCCGGCGGGTGGTTTGGATGATCTACCGGCTCGCCATGTTCCATATGCTCGGCATTGTGGCCCTCCCCACCAGCGCCCTCGCTCGATGGCGGCACGTCGACACGACGGGCAAGTGTCCCCCGTGGATGCTCATACCAGCCGGGATCCACATAGCCGTTTACGAGTCGATTGCGCACTTTCACCAGTGTGAACATGCCGCCCATCTCCAGATTACCGAAGGGACCTCGGCCACCCATCATCGGCAAGGTGTTCTCCGGGCCTGGCATGTGCCCCATCTGCGTGTGCTCCTGGTGTTCCGCCATACCGCGTTCGCCCATGGCCATGTAGCCCGGCAGCAATTTTCGGATCTCACTGTCGATGCTGCTTTGATCCACGCCGAGAGTATTGGGAATCCCATGGCCCATCGCATTCATCGTGTGATGGGACTTGTGGCAGTGAAATGCCCAGTCGCCCGGTTCAGCCGCTGTGAACTCGATGTCGCGCGTCTGCCCGACTCCCACCAGTTCAGTCACCTCATTGCGCCAGGCAGATCGCGGCCAACGCCCGCCATCACTCCCGGTGACCTGGAATATGGCGCCATGAAGGTGCATGGGGTGTTCATGCATGGACAGGTTTGCAACGCGAATACGCACTCGCTGTCCGGTTCTCACCACCATGGGATCGATCGCAGGAAAGACCTTCGAGTTCATCGTCCACAGATCGAACTCGGTCATCACGGAAGGGTCGGCGCGATAGGTACCGGGATGCACCGCCCAGTTGTGCAACAGCAACGCGAAGTCGCGATCGACCTGATCTTCCGACGGAATCCGCGGATGAATGATGAACAGCCCCATCATGCCGACAGCCAGCTGCACCATCTCGTCCGCGTGCGGGTGGTACATGTGCGTCCCGTGCTGTCTGAGCGTGAACTCATAGGCCCACGTTTCACCCGGCATGATCGGGGGCTGGGTCAGGCCGGACACACCATCCATACCATTTGGCAGCAGGATGCCGTGCCAGTGAATCGATGTGTGCTCCGGCAACCTGTTGGTCACGAGGATTCGCACCCGATCGCCTTCTACCGCCTCGATCGTAGGTCCCGGTGTCGAGCCGTTGTAGCCCCACGCCTTGATCATCGTGCCAGGCGCAAACTCATGCTGCACTTCCTCGGCGGTCAGGTGAAATTCCTTTACGCCGTTCACCCTGCGGAAAGGCAAACTGCTCCCGTTGAGAGTCGTCACCCAGGTCCGTCCGGCTGCGCGCGTGTCTTTTTGTGCTGGCGGCGCTGGGCCGGCCGACGTATCGGCAGCCACCTCCGGCACCGCATGCTCATGCACATGCTCCGGACCCGCTTCGGCTGCGTTGGCAGTGGGTATCGGCGTCGCGAGCTTCGACAGCGTTACCGCGCTTGCGGCTGTCAGGATATCTCGTCGTGAAAAACTCATGGCGTTGCTCCGGGAAGGTTCTGTGCATCCGTGGCGGGCTGTACCGGACCAGGAAGATCCGGCAACAGCAGGGGTTCCGTGGCGGACTCATCGCCAGGGAGGACGCCACCCACTGAGCGGGCCAGACGGGTTCGCTCAATCCAGTAGTCGCGTACCGCGTCGACATACCGCTCAAACGTATCGACTTCTTCGCGGCGGGCCGCCAGCAATTCAAACGCGCCGATAAGCATGAAGTTCTGCTCGCGCTGGCTGGAGTCGACGATACGTGCCTGCAGCGGTAACAGTCGAAGGCGATACTCATCGACCGCCTCACTGGCGGCTGTCAGCGCTGCATGCTGCGCGACGATGTCATTGGCAATTTCCAGCCTGAGCCGGACCAGTTCTGCGGCTGCGGTTTCGGCGCGAGACGACGACCTGAGCAGCGCTCCCTTCCCTGTATTGAAGATCGGCAATTCGACGCTGGCGCCAGGACCCCTGAGGATCTCTCCATCCAGCTCATGCTCACGTTCGGCGCTGAGGGTGAGTCCTCCGAGCCAACGCCACCGGCTCACGTGGGTCAGTTGCTGATTGCGCATCCCTATTTCGGTTCGCAGCGCAGCAAGATCCAGCCGTTGCTGGTCTGCCAGAATCTGCAGTGCACCGATTTCCGTTTTGAGATCGACTGGCAATCCAAGCGATTCGACAAACCGGGGCCTCGCATCATTGGCACCCAGACCGAGCAGAGTCAGCAATCTTGCACGAGCACCGATTGTCTGCGCAGCCAACCTGCGTTCGCCAATCAGAGCCTCACTGGCTGCTGCCTCTTCCCTGCTCCGCTGCAACAGCGTGATGTTGCCCACGTCATGAAAGCGCGCGGCAAGGTCCGCGGAAGCGCGCGCACCCCGCGAGGCGGCCGCGCGCATTCTCGCACTGAGTTGCGACCCGGCATGGACGTAGAATGCCTCACGAACATCAGACTCGAGTTGCAACACGGCGTGGGCCACTCGCTGCTCTGCTCGCAACCCCTCGGCACGTCCGAGGCTGTTCGTGTAGTTCAGAAACAGCAGCTCGGTAAAATTCTGTGCGATGCTCCACGTCGTCTTGCTGCCACTGCCCGTATCCGGAGTCAGCCGCAAGTAGCCGAGCGTTGGATTGGCAAGCCGCGTGGCGTCATACACGTCACCTTGAGCCAGTCCGAGTTCTGCATAGAGTTGCCGCATGCGCGGGCTGTTGAGCAACGCGAGCTGCACGGCCTCGTTCGCACCGATGGGCTGCGATAACAGCCGCGTCGTGAATGCAGTCGCCTCATCCACAGCCAGAGGTACCAGCGGCACTGTACCCGCCGTCGTCGAACGCGACTCCACCAGTTCCTGCGTCACCGCAGCGCCCCGATCGGCGGGAATACCCACACACCCCGCCAGGGCAGCGCCAATTACGGCTACCGCAGCACCAAGCCTTCGATGATTCATCCTCGTTCCCTCGTGCCGCAAGCTGGTTCGCAGGCGGCAGCCGAAAAGCAATGGAACCGGTCCGGCAATGCCGGCACCGGATCTCAAACAATGCTCAGGCGGGAACTCAGATGGGAGGTTTGAAGAGCTCGACGGTGCGAGCCCGGAGGGCGGGAAGGTCGCCGCCCAACACAGCAGGATGGTCAGGAACGATCAGCGCAGGAACCGCGATGGGGGCGGAGTTCAGCGACGCGTGGATGCACGCACACTGGCAATCAAGCGACTTGCAGCAGTCCATTCCGTTGACCCCGTAGGACTGCTTCATGGGGGAATCGGGACTGGCTGCGGGACCGGCATGGTGATCGGGCTGAGTGGATGGGACAAGTTCGGTGTCCGACTCATGACCGTGGCACGGCAAGATCTCAGAGTCTGCCGACTCCACAGTCGCAGCGCTCACGCCCTCCACCGCGACATGGGCTGCGGACGCATGCACTAACGGCGCGATACCCGTCTGCCACAGCAGCAACACCGTGCAAAGGATCGTGAACCGCCGGCGGAAATTCCTGACCATGACGGAAGAGTAGGAGCCTCCCCTCCGCGAAGCAACTGGCAGAAATCGAGCTCCGGCACCCGAAATCCGGCGAAGCGCGGCTGCCCCGCCAGGCTACGGCTTTCCGCCTAACACCTAACCCCTTCTTTCTGCTAGGATTCGCGCCTTCGTTTTCCCAGCCTGTCTCACAACCCTCCGGAGCCAAGTGGATGACCACTGCAGTCAAATTCAACGTGCCCGCCAACGGCAAGAAGATCACGATTCAGAACGGGATGCTCACCGTTCCAGACCAGCCAATCATCCCCTTCATCGAAGGTGATGGCACGGGTGCCGACATCTGGCGCGCCTCGGTTCGCGTACTGGACGCAGCGGTCGCCAAAGCCTATCAGGCTAAGCGCAAGATTCACTGGATGGAAGTGTTCGCCGGCCAGAAGTCCTTCGACCAGTTCAATACGTGGCTGCCGGATGAGACGGTCGATGCCTGCCGCGAATATCTCGTTTCCATCAAGGGTCCGCTGACCACTCCGATCGGAGGTGGCATCCGTTCGCTGAACGTGGCGCTGCGCCAGATGCTGGATCTGTATGTCTGCCTGCGTCCGGTGCAGTACTTCAAGGGAGTCCCTTCGCCGGTCAAGGCTCCGGATCGCGTCAACATGGTGATCTTTCGCGAGAACACCGAGGACATCTACGCCGGCATCGAATTTGAAGCGGGCTCTGCCGATCAGAAGAAATTCCTGGAACTCTTCAAGCAGGCGTTCCCGAAGCAGTTCGCCAAGATCCGCTTCCCTGATACGTCCGGTATCGGCATCAAACCGGTGTCGCAGGAAGGTACCGACCGCCTGTTCCGCGCAACGATTGAATACGCCATTGCGAACAAACGCAAAAGCATCACGATCGTGCACAAGGGCAACATCATGAAGTTCACGGAAGGGGGCTTCCGCAACTGGGCCTATGCCCTCGCTGAAAAGGAATTCGCAGCCCAGACCTACACCTGGGAGCAGTGGGAACGCACCAAGGCGGCCAAGGGTGAGAAAGCCGCAAATGAAGAACAGGATGCGGCGAAGAAGGCCGGCAGGATCATCGTCAAGGATGCGATTGCCGACATCACGCTGCAGCAGGTGCTGACACGTGCTGAAGAGTTCGACGTCATTGCCACGATGAATCTGAACGGCGACTACCTGTCAGATGCCCTCGCGGCGCAGGTCGGTGGCATTGGCATCGCACCTGGCGGCAATATCAACTACGTAACGGGCCACGCTGTGTTTGAAGCCACTCACGGCACGGCGCCGAAGTACGCCAATCTCGACAAGGTCAACCCGGGTTCAGTGATCCTGTCGGGCGAAATGATGCTGCGGTACATGGGCTGGACGGAAGCCGCGGACGCCATCATCACATCCATGGACAAGACCATCGGTCAGAAGACCGTCACTTATGATTTTGCGCGTCTGATGGAAGGCGCTACGGAAGTAAAGTGCAGTGAATTCGGTGATGCGCTGATCAGGAATATGTGAACGCCACCGCTCACCCTGACGCGGCGGGTCTCCCCATGGCAGAGGGAGTTGATACCCACTCTCCTGCCGGGGGGAGCGTTTTCTGTGAGCCGCTACTTCAGGGCTTGGTGCCAGTAATCAGGACGCCCGCCAGCTTCGCTGGATCCGGCGGCAGCTCTGCGCCTTCAGCAGCCGGGAAATCATTATTTCTGAAAATCTCGGCAATCACGTCAATGTATTGCTGCTGGTTCAGGATGCCCACCTCATTGGGCGGCATAGTCGTGCGTACATACTCAAACAGTTCCGCGGCGGGTTTGCCCTCCCACTTGAATTTGAATTCGGGACCCGCAATGCCGGGCACGCCCGGGCCACCATGCAAAGTCTCGCCATGACACATCTGACAACTTGCGGCATAGACCACCTGTCCACGCGCGGCTTGCGCAGCCGTATAGACGCCGGACCAGACATTCTGCCCCAACGGAGCCGGAGGAGAAGCGGCTACCGCTGCCTCTCCTCCATATCCCACGCCGATGCCAACCCCGCCCGCCGTCACGAGCAGAAATCCCGCCACCCCTTTCAACAATCGCTTGCGCTGCAAAATGGCTTCCTCAAAATGACTACTGTCTCTGTTGATTCCGGCCAGCGCACTCAGTTCCGCTCAGGTAACGCAAATACGAACAAATTGTTGGCATTGCCGGTCCGCAGTTCCGGTGTCAGGCTGCCAATGCCACCCGAGGCCAGGGAAGAGCCGACGCTGACGGCCACATACTCCCTGCCTTTCACTGAGTAAACAACCGGATACCCGGTGACGGCGGCACCCAGGTTCGTTTCCCACAATACCTTGCCGTTCTTCTGGTCGAAGGCCCGGAAGCGGCCATAGCCGTCGCCGCCGAACAGCAATCCACCGCCGGTAGCAACCAGTGAGTTGGTACCGGCACGCTGTTCATATTTCCACGTCGTTTTGCCCGTTTCGACGGATATCGCCTGGATCGTACCGACCTTGTCCGTCCCCGGCGCAATGATGGCTCTCAAGGTAGTGCCATACAGCGAAGCCAGATCGGGCTTGTTGAGGATCGCCGTGATTTCCATGCAGGTATTCTGCAACGGGAAGTACATCGTGTTGGTTTGCGGGCTGTATGCACCGGCTTGCCACAGCTTGCCACCGTTCGGGCTGGGGCAGATGGTTCTCTTGTCGCCCACCTTGTCAAACAGCGCCGCCGGATCGTTGGTGACCTTGCCGGTAGCACCGTCGATACTGCCGACGACATTCTGCATGACCGTTGGCGTAGCCCACAGGAACTCACCTGTCTCCCGATCGAGCGTATAAATGACGCCAGTCTTGCCAGGAATACCCGTCATGACCTTGCGGCGCTCACCCTTCTTCAGCCTTGGATTGATCCACTTGACCTGGGAGGGATCGGGCGTCACCGCTGTGTCAACCAGCAGCCGCTCGAAAGGATGGTCGAGATCCCAATGGTCAACGAGGTGCTGGTAGTACCAGACGATCTTGCCCGTATCGGCATTCAGGGCGAGCGTTGAGTTGTGGTACAGGTACTTATAGTCGTTACCAGCGAGCGCAAACTTGGGTGCTGGTGAGGTCACAGACGTGCCGATGTAGATCAGGTTCAGCTCGGGATCGTAACTTGGCACCATCCAGGTCCCCACGTGCCAGCGATTCGCATAGGGGATGCCGCCCCAGGTTTCGTCTCCGGGTTCACCGGGCTTCGGAATTGTGCCCGTCCGCCATAGCTCCTTGCCTGTCCTGGCATCATGTGCAGCGATCACGCACGAGTCAGGGCCGCCCTTTGGTTCACATCCGCGTCCGGAAATCACCTTGCCCCGGGCGACGATCGGGCCGGAAGAAACCTGCGCCTGATTCTTCGTCCGATCAAGCACCATGGTTTCCCAGGCCAGCTTGCCCGTCTGTGCATTGATGGCATAGACGTACCCGTCTGCGCTGGTATCGAACAGCAGCCGGTCGAAGATCGCGATATTGCGGTTGATGCCTGGAAACGGCACGGTCTTGTTGATGTCAGCCGGCAAAGGCCGCCGATACTCCCATTTCAGGTCGCCGGTTGCTGCATCGAACGCCTGGGTGATATCCGACGGATTGGGATAGAACATCATTCCGTCATGCACCAGCGGCGTGCCTTCCTGGATACCGGGCGTCAGCCCGCGGGTCCACACCAGCTGCAACTGACCGACATTGCGCGTGTTGATCTGATTCAGCGGACTGTAGCCCCAGCTATCGAGGGTCCGGCGCCACATCAGCCAGTCCGCAGGATCCGGCTTCGCCAGCATGGCATCGGTGACGGGCGTGAGAGTGTCAATGGCAACGGTTGCTGGCGGCGGCCCACCGGGTCCCCCAGGTTCGCCAGGACCCGCACCTGGTCCCGGGGATTGCATGCCGATTGCCGCACCCCCTGCAAGAACCAGCACGCTGGTAGCCGCAAGCGCGACGGCCTGAATCGTAGTCACCTTTCCACCCTGAAAACGGATCGTCATGAGTATTCTTTCCTGTTAGGCCGCTAAGGCATTGCAAGTCACGCGCTGCAGCTGCAACGCATGGAAATAACGGTTCATGGAACACCCGCCATTGTACTGGTCCCGCATCGTGTTGCCACTCGACTTAATAATTCCCGACGTACCTTTACCACCCGGAATTCTCCGGATCGGGCCTCGTTCTTGTCCCGGACGGCCTGTTTCAGACCGGCCATGGGCGAATTAGTCCCCGCGTGGGGTCCGTCAGCCGGTAGGCGGCGCAGCTTCACGGTCCCTATGTGCGCGATAGTCCCTGGTCGAGATCGGCGATCAGATCGCCGGCATCCTCAATGCCAATGGACAGGCGGACCGTCCGCTCGGTAACGGAGGACCAGTTCTTCTCCTCTGCCGTCAACCCGGAGGGCGCCAGATGCCGGGGCGGCAACACGAGCGAATCGGTTGACCCGAGGCTCGAGGCCGTTGCAAACAGCGAAAGGGGTTCTGCCAAGTGGTAGTCGGGGCGTAACTCGAAAGCAATGACTGAACCAAAATCCTTAAGCTGGGCTGCAGCAAGTGCATGCTGGGGATGGGACGGCAGTCCAGGGAAACTGACTCGCGCGACGGCAGGGTGACGTTCGAGGAACTCCGCCACCACCCGTGCATTTTCACATTGCCGCGCGTAACGCAGGAAGTAGGTCTTTAGCCCACGCTGGATCAGGAAGCAGGCGTGCGCATCAAGTGTCGCTCCAATCGTGATGAAATCCGCCTTCATCGCATCGATCAGCGTCCTGCCTGCAATGACCGCCCCGCCCAGCACATCGCCGTGGCCGCTGGCGTATTTCGTCAGGCTGTGCACGAACACGTCGATGTCGAACTGCCCGTGGTTGTGAAATCCCGCGAGCGTGTTGTCCAGGACCGTCAATACGCCATGCGTCCTGGCCAGCGCAGTGATGCTGACCAGATCCGCAATTTTAAGAATCGGGTTGGTCGGCGATTCAAAAACCATGAGCCGGGTCGGGGTTGCTTTGAGGACGCGTTCGAGACCGGCGAGGTCCTCGATTGACAGCATCGTGTGCTGCACGCCGTACCGCGCCAGGATCCTGCGTACCATCCTGCGCGTGGGTTGATAGGACTCGGCAAACAGCACTACGTGATCACCCTGCTTGCAGAGCGACAGCAGCGCCAGATTCACGGCAGCGACGCCCGAAGCAGTGAGCAGGCAGGATTCCCTGCCCTGCAATGCAGCCAGCGTCAGCTCCAGCTGCCGGAGTGTCGGATTGGAGACGCGCGAGTAGGCAAACCCGGGACGTTCGCCGCGAGCAATCCGCGTGGCCTCTTCAGCGTCATCGATTGCAAACTTGACCGACTGGTAGATCGGCGCTACCAGCGGACGATTGTCGTCCGGCAGGTTCACCGAGGGAGGATGGACAACCAGAGTGGAGTCTTTCATGGCCACGGAGTTTACAAAAGCCAATGTCGGCCTGGGTCGGCAACAAGCCAGATCGCGCGGATGGCGCTTCGACGAACCGAAGCGCTTGCGCGGAATGCATGGTTGGGCACGTGTCCGTGAAAAGCCGGGAACTCCAGCTGGCACCAGGGAATCAAGGCTTTGCCACTTTCGTCGCCGCTTCTTTTTCTGCCCTCTCATCCATGATCAATCGATAGGCAACGTAATATTTGAAGATGTTGCTGACGTAAGTGACGGTCTCTGCACCAATCCTTGCGGCTGCAACATATTCCACGTTATGGAACCAGATGTTGGGGTCCAGACCGCGCTTCGCTGCTTCCTTGCGCAGTCCCGCAATGCGGCCCGCACCCGCGTTATACGAAGCAAGCGCGAACAGCGTCTTGTCGAGTTTTGTCATCGGCTCGTCGCCATAATAATTGTCGATCATCCAGCGCATGTACTTGATGCCCGCATGGATATTCGGCTCCACCCGGCTGATGTCGCCGACCTTCATGTCCTTGCCAGTGGCCGGCATGACCTGCATCACGCCGACGGCGCCCACCCGGCTCTTGGCTTGCTGGTTCAACTGCGACTCCTGATACCCCTGTGCCGCCATCAGCAACCAGTCCACATCGTACTGGTCTCCGTACTTCTGGAAGTGGCCGACAAGCGCCAGGAACTTCTTGCGCTCGGCTTCAGAAGCCGCGCTCTTGACGTACCGGGCGCTGCCGAAATACCGGGCAAGAATCGAATTCCCTATCAATGTGCCCTCGCGATTGCGTTTGATGAAGCCGTCGATGACAGCCTTCAGCTGCGGGCTGCGTTTGCGCACGGCCCATGCAATCTCACCACCGGTACGCACCGTGGCCAGTTCGTTTATCGTGATCTGTGGAAAAACCTGCTTCCAGAACTTCGCAATCGGCAACTTGATGATTGTCCGCGGAACCAGCCCGGCATTCACCATCTCGATGAGGTCTTCGTCTTCAAGGAATTCCGACGCTTCCCTGACGAGCACGGGTTGCTTCTTCTGAGCAACGAGCTGCTTGTTAAGGTCGATCAGCGCGTTGTAGTAACTGGAAAACCTGCGGACAAACACTTCCTTGCCCGAAAGCTCCTCCGCACTGTTCACCACAGGCACACCGGGGGCTGATACAACGACTTCATCCATGCCGGTATAAATGGGTACCGAAAAGTCGGCGAGCATCCTGCCATAGTCGGTAATCGTTATGCCGGCAGCCGCTATGTCGCCTTTGCCGGAAGTCAGCGCCTTGGCGATCTCCGAGCGCCCCACCGGCACCATGACCACCCTCACTTTGACATTCCTGTTCTGCAGCTTCTTCTGTCTCGCCAGTTCCTTGTTCAGATCGGTCTCGAACTGGCGAACGAAATCATAGGTCGCGCCGCGCTGGACACCCTTGTCAACGTAATAGAACGTCTTGCTGGGAACTACCAGTACGCGGATGACCTTGCGGGCGATCATGCCGTCGAGATCGCCCAACCACGGCTTGTTCTCCAATTCGATTGTGAGTTCTTCCCGCGGCGGAGCCGCATCAGGAGCCGGGGCCTCGGCCGCCATTCCGGGCGCGATTGCGAGCCCACAGCAAGCAAGCATCGTGATGGCAAGCGACTGCCGGACACAGGCTGGAAACGGCGTTGGGCACAGCATGAGGCAACCCTCTCCACTCACTTCACGGAATGCCACTGTTGTATCGCATATTAGACCGTTTCAATCGGGGATCGCACGCTCCGGCTGACTTCGATGCCAGGGACCGAAAGCCAGGTGTCGTCCTAAGGCGCGGCGCGCGAACTTTCCGCCAGGGTCCTGGCACACAGGTCTGCCTCGCCCGCCACGCGATCAACAACGCCTCCCGCAACCACTGACAAGCCGCCGGTCGCGGCTGCCACCGCACCCGACGCCACCCCCTTCGCACCCACGCTGATCTTCGGACCCGTCAATGTTCCTTCCAGCCGGATGAACGGGTTGGTGAACATGCCCGGACTGACGCCGATGCCTTCGCGCGGGCGAGTGTTGAAGTCGAGCAGCAGCTTCTCGGTGTGCAGGTCGATGGTGCCTTGGGCGCTAATGGTGACCTTTTCGGTCTGAAAGAGAATCGGCTGCAGGGTGACCTGACCATTGACGATGTCGGCACGGGCGATGGTGCAGTCGAGCTTCACGAACGGATCGTCCTTGGCAAATGGATTGAGCTTCTCCGCGAGCTGCCTGAGGACATCGCCACCGAACGCATCGATCAAACCACTCCTGGTACGGCCTGCACCTTGCGTCAGCAACAGGTGTCCGTTGGCGCCGGACGCCAACTGTCGCGGCGAGTTGCCGTGGATCTTGATGTTCATCGCCACACTGAGCGGGGGCACATCAGCAGGTTCAATGCCCTCGCTCCCCAGACTCGCCCGCACATTGCGGATGTCGATTTTCATATCGAGATCAGCTATCCCTTCGCCGGCAGATACCAGGGTCCCCGCGCCCTGCAGTGTGCCCTCGCGCGCGCCTGCTGCTCGCATGTCAAACGTTACCTTGCCATGATCCACCCGCAGGTTGCTGTCGAGGTCCTTGATCGAGCGGTCGCCGAGTACCAGTTCGCCGCTCGCTAGATGCAGCTTCGCATCGACGTCTTTCATCTGGCCGAGGGTCAGTGGCGTCTCGCTGAACATGAACTGCTTCTTGGGCGGAGGTGGTGGCGGCACAGTCGCAGCCGCGGTTCCAGCGGGACTGTCTTGCGGAAAGAATGGCGTGAGGTCGAGACGCGGCGACGACAGTTGCGCCTCGATATGCTTCGCCCCGCCGGTCAGCAGCAACGAACCTGCCACCTGCGTCTTGCCCAGGGCGGCTTGCAGATCCTTCACTTCGATACGGTCTTTCTCAGACTCGAAGACACCACTGGCCGAGACCATCAGATCCGGCCACGATTCCCGCAATCTGGCCAGGCTGGGGGCTGCCAGTTCGAATTGAAGCGCAGTTTTCGGGTTGCCTCTGAGCTGCATGTTGCCCTCGACACGCACGGACGCGCCGGCAATGGCAGCGGTCAGCGTCTCAAACTTGATCTCCCTGGGTGACCCCACAGAGTGACCCGTGATGGTGAGCGGCGCCACAGGCACACCGCTGACGTTGAACACGCTGGCAAGGCGCGCCGCGTCGGCGGCAGTGGCTGCGAACATGAGGTCGGAACCGACCAGGCTCAGCGACTCGAGCGTGCCCGTCGCACTGGCCTCGAGATCGCCGAGCTTCGCATCGAAGTCCAGCTGCGTGAGCGCACCGGCATCCTTCAGTTGCACGTCAATCCGCATCGGCCCGGTGGCGATGACCGGAAGATTCAGCGTCTTGAGCATGGCACCCACTTCCGGCTGTTCGATCCTGAGCGTCAGATCGGCACCCTCCAGCGGATCGAGTCTGCCGACAACACCGTTGACATCCAATGCCAGTTTGCCCAACGACATCTGCATGGCCACGCGCATGTCGCGCGCTGACAGCAGCGATCGCAACGGCCCCACCTCACCTTTCAGCTCAAGGGGGTATGCATCGACCTTGCCCTGCCCGTCCAGCGCCAGCAGTTCCTCCCGGCCAGGTGTAATACCCAGTTGGTCGAGTTGGAGGACGCGATCGGCTTTCCCGGCTTCGCGATAGATGAGGCGCACGTTGCGCAGCTGCGCGCTGCGGATGACCACGGGGACCTCGAGTGTCCCGGTATCCGCACTAGTGTCGTCATCGGCTGCGTCGTCCGACTTCGTCCCATCCATGATCCAGTTGCCTTTGCCATCGGATCCGCGCTCCAGCAGCACGGTCGCGTCACTCAGTTCGAACGAACGGACATCGGGCGGCCCTGAGATCAGCGACCACAATCCGATCTGCACGGCGGCCCTGCCGATCTCGACCATCTGTGGCTGCGAGCCGCCCTGCCCGTTGCCTAAACGAACCTGCTCGGCACTCACGTCAATGACCGGCAACACCTGCAGCCTGAATGGGCCATCGATGGCGAAGGGACGTCCAATGCTCTGAGTGACTAACGCTTCAATGCGGCTCTTGTGCCGACTGAGATCGCCAAAGGCGATGTAGAGCACGACGGCGAGCATCGCAGCCACCACAGTGCCAAAGAACACGCCGAAGAAACGCCCAAGTGACATGTTGACTCCCCACGTTCAGAGGGAAAAACGAGATCAATCATCCTGGCCCGGCACCCGAGACCGGCCAAACGGCTTCCGGCGGATGATCTACAGGCGTTGCATCTTTCATGTCAGCGTCCGCAAGCGTGCTGCCGCTGCCGCCAGCGTGGCGCCCTGCTTCGCGAAGCAGAAGCGGACCACCGGCAGTTTCGGCGGCGCCAGATAAAACGGTGACACCGGAATTGCGGCCACACCATGGCCCACCAGCAGACGCTCTGCAAATTCCACATCGGTCTGATTGGAAATCGCCGAGAAATCGAGGAGCTGAAAATAGGTCCCGGGAGTTGGCGTGTAGCGGAATCCGGAACCTGCCAGCAGCTCAAGAAAGTAATCCCGCTTCTGCTCATAGAATGAAGGGAGCCCCGCGCTGAATTCCGGCTCCTGCTCCAGAAAATCAGCAATCGCACACTGTAGCGGCGTCGCAATCGAGAACGTATTGAACTGATGCACGCGACGGATCTCCGTGGTCAATTCAGCTGGCGCCACCGTGTAGCCAACCCGCCACCCGGTTGCGTGCATCGTCTTGCCGAATGAAAAGCAGCAGACGGAACGATCCATGAGACCCGGATGCGCCGCACAGCTCAAGGCCCGTCTGCCATCAAACACCATGTGCTCATAGACTTCATCGGCCAGTACCAGAATGCCGGTGGCAGCGACGATACTGGCCAGCTCGTCCAGGTCGCCGGAGGCGCACACAGCTCCGGTCGGGTTGTGGGGACTATTGAGGATGATGAGGCGCGTGCGGGTTGTCACGGCAGACCTGACCCGGTCCCAATCGATCCCGAACGCTGGTGGTTCGAGCGGAATATGCACAGTGCGTCCGCCGGCCAGGATGACTGCCGGTGCGTAGGAGTCGTAAGCAGGATCGAAAACGATGACTTCGTCACCCGCATGCACCAGCGCCAGGATGGCCGAAAACAGTCCTTCGGTGGCGCCAAGCGTCACGGTGATCTCGACGACAGGGTCGGGCCGTACTCCATGGATGCGCGCAAACTTGCGCGCAATCTGCTCCTTCAGCTTCACGACTCCCGCCATAGGGGCGTACTGGTTCTGACCGCGAGCAACGTGCTCGGTAAGGAGTTGCTTCAGGCGTTCGGGAGGATCGTAGTCCGGGAAACCCTGCGCCAGATTGATGGCATCGAGCTCAGCGGCCCGTTGCGAAATGACTGTAAATATCGTCGTACCGACGTGCGGCAGCTTGGAGGACGGGCGGATCATGGCTTTCTGGGTTCGCGCTGGGCATTCAGAATCGCTCTTGACCAATTGTGCCACCAATCCAGGCCGCCAGCGCGGCAGCCGCAGTTCACATCGGTGGCCGGTACCCGCTTTCCGCATCACTGGCTCGTGTGCAATGGTCGGAGCCATTTCTCTTGCAGCGCACTCATCGGCCCTGATCAGCCCGGCTATAGCCCCTCCCTTAACAACTGCATCAGCGACAACACGCGTCCGAGTGTCATGTGCATAAATCTTTCGGGACAGTACCGATTGCTCGACAGAGGCGATGGGACTAAAGTTCACTTGTGCAGATCGCCAAGAACGTCCTTGAAAAGGCCCCACCCCCATTCGGTGGCAGCAATCCGGTCGGCGCGAGCCTGTACGATCTGGTCGGGCGAGCTTTCAAGGTCGGCGTCCGGTTCGAATTCTGAACCCTGAGTAACATACACGTGAGCAACAGAAACACGATTCCGCGCTTCCCGGTGATGTATGCCGTCTTTGCTGCTGCAATGTTGTGTGCGGTGCCCGGCTTGTCCACAGCGCATCATTCCTTTGCGATGTTCGACCGCGACAAGCAGGTGACGCTGTCCGGAACCGTCAAGGAGTTCCAGTGGACGAATCCGCATATCTTCATTCAGCTTGTGGTGGAGAATGCAGCGGGTTCCAGCGAAGAATGGAGCATTGAAGGCGCGAGCCCGAACATGCTCTTCCGCCGCGGATGGACCAACCAGTCCTTCAAGCCGGGTGACAAGGTCACGGTTGTCGTCAATCCGTTGAAAGATGGCTCGCGCGGCGGCAATTTTGTACAGGCGAGTCTGCCTGACGGCAAGACACTGGGAGAACTCAACTCCCGGGCGCCTGGATAACCGAGATGCGAGTACTGCTGATTCTGCTGGCAGTCTGGTTTGCCGGACAGTTCTCCGCGAATGCCTCGGAGCCGGCGGCGACGACGCGCGACAAACTGAGTGGAGTCTGGTCGGGCGATCAAGGTGTTTTATGGGATACGTCGGTGAAAGGCGGGCAGAAACCTCGTGCACCTTTCACTCCCGAGTATGCCGCCCGCTACCAGGAATCCCTCGAAGCGGCCGCCCGAGGTCAGCCGAAGGCAGATCCGCCAGCAGCATGTCTGCCCCCGGGTGTGCCGCGGATCATGGCATCACCCTTCCCTTTCGAGATCGTGCAAACGCCGGACGTCATCTACATCCTCTACGAGTACATGAGTCAGGCCAGACGCATCTATCTCACTGGGGATGCACCCCCGGCAATGGGACTGCCCACGTTCAATGGCCGATCGACAGGACGGTGGGAGCAGGACACGCTGGTGATTGAGACCACAGAACTGAATCCGCTTTCGGTGCTGGATACCACGCACCTGCCGACCAGCGGCGATTTGCGCGTCATCGAGCGACTGCGGCTGCTCGGGCCCGACAAACTGGAAGCCAGCATCACGCTGATCGACCCCAAGGTCTACACTGAACCGTGGACAGTCGTCAGGACCTACTCCAGAAAAAAGGGTGAGCAGATCCTCGAGTACATATGCGAGCAGAACAATCGCAATCCCCTGCAACCGGACGGCTCAACCGGATTCATCCATCCCCCGTAGCCGGCCTTCGCGGAATTTCCGTCGACACATCCACTGTGGAGTTCAACATGTTTAAAGACTGCAGAGTTGCGATCGCCCTGATGGGAGGTGCACTGGGCACCGCGCCTGCCGGCGGCAGCACACCACTCTTTCGCCATGTTTGACCAGACGAAGCAGGTCACGCTGGAAGGGGTCGTCAGGGAATTCCAGTTCACCAATCCGCATTCGTGGATCCAGCTGCAGGTGACGCCGGCCAAAGGCGGCGACGCGGAAGAGTGGGCGATCGAGCTGCTGAGCCCGAATGTGCTGGCGCGCCAGGGATGGAAGAAGAACACGATCAAGCCCGGCGACAAGGTATCGGTGCTGATCAACCCGCTACGTGACGGCACCAGGGGTGGCAACCTGATTCTGGTGACATTGCCGAGCGGTGTCACCATGGGCGGTGGCGCATGAAGCGATTGTGCGTACTGGCATTCGCCGCATTCGTCCTCGCAACGCCCGTAAGAGCTATGGACGCCGCCGCCCCTCCGCAGGCGGCGCCCTCGCCCGCCCGACTTGCCGATAAAACACCGAACTGGACCGGCTTCTGGACGCTGGCAGGCGGATTGATGGACAGGAATTTCGGGCCCGGAGCCGTTGCGCGCTCCCCTCGCAATGGGGGTCCGCCGCCGAACCGTTTTCCGAATCCGGCACTCAAGTCACCCTTCAAGGAGCGCTACGAAGTAATGCTCAAGGAGGCTGCTGCGGGCATCGTTACCAACGACCCCACCGCACGTTGCCTGCCCCCTGGAATGCCCCGCATGATGGGGGCGACCTACGGCATGGAAATCCTGCAGACAGCAGGCCAGGTCACGATCACTTCCGAATGGGGTCCGGGACAGCGCCGCATTTATACGGATGGACGTCCACTCCCCAGTCTGGACGAAGTCCTGCCGACGTACGCCGGCTACTCGATCGGTCGCTGGGAAGGCGATGTACTCATTGCAGAAACAATCGGTGTGCGCGACGACGTACCCCTGAATCAGTCGGGCCTGCCGAACAGTGGCAACATGCGCATCGTGGAGCGCTTCTACCAGTCGGAGCCCGGCATCCTGACCATTGATACCACCATCATCGATCCTGAAGTCTTCGTGGAACCGTGGAAGATGAGCCGCAACTACCGCTTCCGCCCGGAACTGGCGTTGCAGGAGTTCGTTTGCCTTGAGAACAATCGGAACGTCGGCGAGAACGGCGAACCGGTTTTCAAGTAGCCGTTAGCAGGTTGATGCAAAAGTCTGTCCGTGCCTTTTGCATCCCGCTGTTACTGATTCGCGGCAATTGCCATCTGCATGTCGCGCTGCCGTGCCTTCTCCTGACGGGAGATGAGGAACCCGGCGATAACGACGCCGATCGTCACCAGCAGAACCATGATGGTGGCCAGGGCATTGATGTCGGGACTGACACCCAGGCGCACCTTCGAAAAGATGACCATCGGCAAGGTGCTGGATCCGGGGCCCGCGACGAAACTCGCGATGACCAGGTCGTCGAGTGAAATCGTGAAGGCCAGCAACCAACCCGAAATCAGCGCAGGTGCGATGATCGGCAGTGTAATGAGGAAGAAGACCTTGGCCGGCCGCGCGCCCAGATCCATGGCGGCTTCTTCCAGCGAATCATCCATGGTCGCGAGCCGGGACTGCACGATGACGGTGACATAGGCCATCGTGAAGGTCATGTGGGCGATCGTGATGGTCGTCACTCCCCGCCCTGCGGGCCAACCGAACAGCTGCTCCATGGCGACGAACAGCAGCAATAGCGACAAGCCGGTAATGACCTCAGGCATCACAAGCGGTGCTGTCGTCATGCTGGACAGGATGGTCCTCCCGCGGAACTGTCCAAAGCGGGCCAGTGCGAGACCCGCGAGCGTGCCCAGAATCACCGAGCCGGTGGCATTGATGGCCGCGATCTTGAGGGACAGCCACGCCGCCTCGAGGATCTGCTCGTTCTGGAACAGGCGTCCGTACCACTCCGTCGAGAAACCGGCCCACACCGTGACAAGGCGGGAACGGTTGAACGAGTAGACGATGAGCGACAGGATCGGGATATAGAGAAATGCGAAGCCGAACACCAGCATCGACACTCTGAACAAAGGGACCTTGCGGCTCATCGGTGCGCTGCTCCGCCGGATTCGCGTGCCTGGATGCGCTGGAAGTAGACGATCGGCACTACCAGGAAGATCAACAGCGCAATCGCCACGGCACTTGCCACCGGCCAGTCACGGTTGTTGAAGAACTCGGTCCACAGCACCTTGCCGATCATCAGCGCCTCCGGTCCGCCGAGCAGGGTCGGAATGACGAACTCGCCGACCGCCGGAATGAATACCAGCATCGAACCCGCCATGATTCCCGGCATGGACAGCGGCAGGGTGATCTGGAGAAATGCCTTGAAGGGTCCGCAGCCGAGATCCTGCGCTGCCTCGAGCAGTGTCAGGTCCATCTTTTCCAGGTTCGCGTACAGCGGCATGATCATGAACGGCAGGTACGAATAGACGATGCCGATATAGATCGCGAAATCCGTCTGCATCATGACGATCGGCTGGTCGATGATTCCTGTCCACAGCAGGAAATTGTTGATCAGGCCGTTGTTCTTCAGAATGCCGATCCACGCATACACACGTAACAGAAAGGAGGTCCAGAACGGCAGGATCACCATCATCAGCAGGATGTTGCGACGGGTGGAGCTGGCGCGTGCGATGGCATACGCCATCGGATACCCGATCAACAGACAGAAGAATGTCGAGATCGCCGCGACCTTGAGGGAATTGAGGAAGGCCTTCCAGTACAGGTTGTCCTCGAACATGAACAGGAAGTTGCCGAGATTGAGCGTGAAACTGACTGTCTTTGCATCGAGCCAGTGCACGAGCGGCTGATAGGGCGGCATCGCGATCTGCGTATCGGAGAACGCGATCTTGAGCACGATGATGAACGGAATCATGAAGAACAGCAGCAACCACAGATAGGGCACTGCAATGACCAGCGTCCGGCCCGTAACGCCCCAGCGCAGCAACCGCGCCTGTGTCCAGCGATACGGTGGAAACTGGTTGAGGATACGCAGTATCAGCTGCACACCCGCGCTGTGGCCCTGCCCCGTCGGACTGGCAGCGCGCCCGCTCACTCGCTCACCACGACCGGGCTCGAAGGGTGCCAGTGCAGAAAGACGGGCTCCTCCCAGGTGATCCGGTCAGAGGCGTGACGCCAGGTATTCGGCTGCGTGATGCGCACCATTTTTCCCGAGTCGAGTTTCACCAGGTACACCGAGAGGTCGCCCATATAGGCGATCTCCTTGACGATGCCATGCGCAATGTTGTCACTGGCCTCCGGCTTCTCACGCGTCAGCTGGATCTTCTCCGGCCGAATCGCCGCCCAGACAACCGCGCCAGGGGGAGCACTGACACCGTGATCGACATACACGGTACTTTCGAGCTCGGCACACTGGATGCGAACATATCCCGGTTCGTCCTCGATCAGTCGTCCTTCGAACAGATTCACCGACCCGATGAATTCAGTGACGAACTTGCTGTTGGGGAACTCGTATATCTCGGTGGGTGTGCCGACCTGGACGATCTCCCCGGCATTCATGACGCCGATGCGGGTCGACAGCGTCATCGCTTCTTCCTGGTCATGAGTCACGACTACGAACGTGACACCGAGCTGCTCCTGCAGGTTGACGAGCTCGAACTGCGTGTGTTCACGCAGTTTCTTGTCGAGTGCACCCAGTGGCTCGTCCAGCAACAGCAACTTTGGCCGCTTGATCAGCGCCCGGGCCAGCGCCACACGCTGGCGCTGACCACCGGAAAGCTGGTGCGGCTTGCGCTTGCCGAACTGGGAGAGCTTGACCATGTCGAGCATCTCGGTGACGCGCTGACGGATCTCATCCTTCGGCACCTTGTCCTGGCGCAGACCGAAGCCGACGTTCTGTTCGACCGTCATGTGCGGGAACAGCGCGTAAGACTGGAACATCATGTTGACCGGCCGCTCGTAGGGCGGGATGTCAGTCATGTCGACACCGTCGATGAATATCTTGCCTGTAGTCGGTTCCTCGAACCCGGCCAGCATGCGCAGCAGTGTCGTCTTGCCGCAGCCTGAACCACCCAGCAGGCAGAACAGTTCCTTCTTGTAGATCTTCAGGGAAACGTCGTTGACGGCAATGAAGTCACCGAATTTCTTGGTGACACGTTCAATGCGGATATAGGCTTCAGCGCTCGGGTCTTTCCAGGGTTCGAATCGTCCATCACTGCGTGCGCCTGATGCCATGAATCACCCTGGGTCGAAGTTCCGTCCGCACCGGCATTCCCGCCGGCCCGGGTGGAAAGAGTTCCGCGGCCAAAGCCGGCATCCCTGCCGGTTTCTTACCAGGCGCTTCATGAATGACGGGTCGATAACCGGTGTTATTGCCCGGTGTTGAATCGTGTCCACGTGCGGGTCAGGAGACGCGTGTAGTCCTCGTTGGTTGCAAGCTCGGGGAACAGTTTCGCCTTCACCTCGGTCGTCGGGTAAATCCCCGGATCGTTCTTGACCGAGTCGGACACGAACTGCAGCGATGCCGCGTTGCCGTTGGCATAGTTCACGAAGTTGCTGTTATTCGCCGCCACCTGGGCATCCATCATGAAGTCGATGAACTGATGGGCGTTGTCTACGTGCTTGGCATCCGCGGGAATCGTCAGCATGTCGAACCAGATGATCGTGCCTTCTTTCGGAATGGAGTACTTGATGATGGTGCCCTGCCCTGCTTCGGCTGCGCGGTCCCGCGCCTGCAATACGTCGCCGCTCCAGCCGAGAGCGATGCAGATCTCCCCGTTCGCAAGATCCTCGATGTACTGCGAGGAATTGATCTTGCGGACGTAGGGACGTATCTCAAGCAGCTTCTTCTCGACGAGCGCCAGGTCCGCGGCATCCTGGCTGTTCGGATCCTTGCCAAGGTACGCCAGCACCAGGCTGCGAACCTCCGCCGGGGCATCCAGAATCGAGACGCCGCAGTCCTTGAATTTCGCGAGAATCTTGGGGTCGAAGATCAGGTTCCAGCTGTCAAGCGGCGCATTCGGCATGATCGCCTTGACCTTTGCCTCGTTGTAGCCGATGCCATCCGTACCCCAGAAGAGATTGACCGAATGCTCATTGCCCGGATCATGCAGAGCCACGCGCTGGGAGATTTCCGGATCCATGTTGGCGAGGTTCGGCAGCTTCGCCTTGTCGAGCTTCTGGAACACGCCTGCCTGGATCTGCCTTTCCATGAACTGCGCCGACGGCACTACGACATCGTAGCCCGTGTTGCCGGCGAGCAATTTGGTCTCGAGCACTTCGTTCGAATCGAAGACGTCGTAATTGACCTTGATACCGGTCTTGGCTTCGAAATTCGCGATCGTGTCTTCGGCGATGTAATCCGACCAGTTGTAGACGTTGAGCACCTTTTCTTCGGCTCCAGGCGCCGCTGCTGCTGGCTCCTGGGCTGTCTGCTCCCCACCTTTGCCACATCCGGCAAGCGCCAACAACACGGCTGATCCAATCAGGCTCGCCCGCAATCCGCTATTCATTGCAATTCTCCCGAGGGTGGCAGATCGGGCCCGGGCAACAGGAACGGGCCTCGCTTCCTTGTGAGGTTATCGCAGGCCGTGCGAGTTGGGTAGCGTTCGAAGAGCGACGATTGCAGAAAGCAGCGAGGAAAGGCGTCCTGCGCGAGTCCACCTTTGCAAAATCGCCAGACAATGGTGCGTCGACAGAGTACGGCTGCCCCGAAACTGCGCCCGGCTGCGCCTGTCACCGGACTTCACGGAAATCACTGACCTTCGTAGACGCAGCCGCTTGTGCAGGTTTCGTGAATGACGATCCGCTTGAGACCGGGAATTAAAGGCTTGACGCGTTGCCAGACCCAGCGCGCCAGATTCTCGCTGGTCGGATTCTCGAGACCCTCGATTTCGTTGAGGTAGTGATGATCGAGTTGCTCGAAAGTGGGTGCGAACGCCTGCTTGAGGTCAGCGAAGTCCATCACCCAGCCCTTCTCCGGGTCCACCGGACCGGCAACGTGCACTTCAATTCGAAAGGAATGCCCGTGCAACCGGGAGCATTTGTGTCCCGCAGGCACATTGGGCAGACGGTGCGCCGCCTCGACCGTGAAAACGCGAAAAATATCCATCAGCTTTCTGATCGAGCAGTCTTCAGGAAATCAACAGGTTGAAGCGCAATTGGAGTGCCAGGACCGGCAACGAAGACAGGGGCGGTGATCAAGCCACCTTGCGCTTGCGGGTTGCGCAGCCACAGGCACCGCAGGTGCACCGGATCGCGCTGCAGTCGGCGCACACTGCGAAATCGACGGAACCGAAATGCCTGCGGCAGTGTTCGCAATAGGCCTTCTTTCCTGTCGGGCGCGCGGTGCGGTAGGTATTGAGAACCACCCTGTGCTTGCGGAGCAACTCGTCGCCACAGACTGTCATGTCCTTGTAGACGATGTCGCGGCGGAAGGTCGTGGCACTCATCGTGTCGATCTTGAACAACCGCACCTGTTCCGCGGGCAGACTGAGCTGCGCAAGGCGGTCGAATATGACGACGCCGAGTTTCGGATGGAAAGAAATCTGGAACGGATCAGCAGTCACGACACGGGCCCACGGTTTTCAAAAGCAAATATGTCTCGAAGCCTATTGTGGTGCAGCGCAAAATGGTATGCAACCGGAAACCCCCTTAATCGGCCGGATTATTCGCTGAATTCGGCAATTCAGGGATGCACTCAGACCGGAAGCCTCAGCCGGCAGCCTTCCGACTCAGAAGATAGCAGCAATGAATGCGGGGGTTGCGCTCGAAATCCCTGGGGAGGGTCGCACGACTCACATCTTCCACGACGAATTCGGGGAGCGCTGCTGTATCCAGACGGAAACGGGTGAAGTTGTTCGAAAACACGATGGTCCCGGCCGGTGCCAGCAGTCCGGCAGCCATCTTGAGCAGCGCGACGTGATCGCGCTGAACCTCAAAATCGTCTTCCATGCGTTTGGAACGCGAGAACGTCGGCGGGTCGATGAAGATGAGGTCGTACATCCTGTGGCCTGCATCGGCTTCGTCCGCGAGCCACTGCAGACAATCCGCCTGGACAAAACCATGTTGCGGTCCTGCCAGGTTGTTCAGCGCCAGATTCCGCTTCGCCCAATCGAGATAGGTCTTCGACATGTCGACCGTTGTAGTTGCCGACGCACCGCCACCAGCGGCGTACACGGTAACGGAGCCCGTATAGGCGAACAGGTTCAGGAATCGCTTACCCCGTGCACGCTCGCCGATGATCTGACGCGTCAGCCGATGATCAAGAAACAGCCCGGTGTCCAGGTAGTCGGTGAAGTTGACCAGGAACTCGTAGGCGCCTTCGCGAACACGGTGGAATTCCCGCTGCTCATCCAGCTTCTCGTATTGCGCCGTCCCCTTCTGCGGCCGTCGCGTACGTACATGCATCCGTTCCCTGCCGATTCCGAGCACTTCCGGAATCACGGACAGCGCTTCCCAGCGACGCAGTCGTGCGCCCTCGCGATCCACGCTGTCGGGGGCCGCATACTCCTGCACGTACACATGTTCTTGAGCCGCTTCGCCATTGCCATACAGATCGATGGCAAACGAGTATTCCGGCATGTCAGCGTCATACACTCGGTAGCAGTACACGTTGGCACGGCGAGCCCAGCTGCGCAGCGACTTGAAGTTCTTGGCCAATCGGTTAGCGAACATCTGCGCACCGGGACGCTGCCTGGACACTGCGAGTTTGTCAGCCTCGCTGGGTCGCGTCTCCGGCGTGTCGAAGTGCTCCGCTTCGACATCGAACCTCAACAGCCGGCATTCGATGAGTCCGTTGAACAGCGTATGACTGCGTCGCGCGTGAATGCCGATCTCGCGCGCCAGGCGCGGATTGCCGGTGAAGACCACTGCACGCCAGCCGACGAACTGTTCACGCAGCTTCGCACCCAGCAACGCGTACAGAGACCGCAGCGCTTCGACATCGCCGATTCGCTCGCCATAGGGCGGGTTGGTAGCCAGCAGTCCGGGGACGGCATGCTCGCACCTGAGGTCACCGAGGTCGCGTCGCTCAAAGTGCACATTGCCAGTCAGTCCCGCGCGATTGGCGTTCTCGATGGCGGCACGAACAGCCTGGGGCTCGACATCGTAGCCTCTCAGTATCTGGCCGGCACTTGCCGCTGTCCCTTGTGCACGGCGCTCCTTCACCTCTTCGAACAAACGATGCCACAAGGCGCTGTCGTGCCCTTTCCAGCGCAACAAGCCGAAGTAGTCGCGCAGGCTGCCGGGCGCAATGTCCTGGGCCATCAGCGCCGCCTCAATGACCAGTGTTCCTGATCCGCACAAGGGATCGACGAAGCCTCCGTGTGCCCGGGCGATCACAGGCCATCCGGATCGCAGCAGAATCGCTGCGGCCAGGTTCTCCTTGAGAGGCGCAGCCACGCCACGCGCACGATAACCACGGCGGTGCAGACTTTCACCTGACAGATCGATGGACAGCGTTGCGCGGTCGCGGTTGACATGCACGTTCACACGCACATCAGGACGCTCGACATCGATGGACGGGCGCTCGCCAAACCGGTCACGGAACTGATCGACGATGGCGTCCTTGGTCTTGAGTGCACCGAACTGCGTGTGGGTGATGCCCGGTGACGACCCGGCGAAATCAATCGCAAGCGTGCCTGCTGATGCGACGTGCGCCGACCAGTCGATGGCTTTTGCACCTTCATACAGCGCCTGTGCAGTGCTGGCGTCCACCTCGCCGATCGGCAACAGGACCCGATTGGCGGTTCGCGACCACAAGCATGCCCTGTACGCCGTCTCGAGCGTCCCCTCGAAATACACACCGGTCTTGATCTCGCGGGTTTGCGTACCGCCAAACTCCTTGAGTTCGGCAGCGAGCAGGTCAGCAATACCCGGTGGGCAGGAAGCGAAGAAGTGCATGGGGGCATATGTGAGCGTGAGAGGTGAACGGTGAAGCGTGAGTAGCAGCGATGGAGTCAGACGGTCTGTGAACGTGAAGGACCCGAGCCGCTGATACGTTCACGCGTTCTTACGTTTCACGATCACGTTCACGTTTCACGCTTCTCGCCCCCATCCAGCGTCATCAATGATCCATACAGGTCTGGACGTCGATCGCGGAATACACCCCAGCTGCGCCGATACTCATTGATGGCCGTGAGGTCGAAGGTGGCCGTCAGCACTGCTTCAGTCGAGCGGTCAGCTTCAGCCAGCAGCGCTCCGGTGTGATCCGCGATAAATGAGGAGCCATAGTACGTCACGCTCCATTGCCCACCTTGCTCGGTGCCGATACGGTTCGACGCCAGGAGCGGCATGATATTCGCGGCCGCGTGCCCCTGCATCGTCCTGCGCCAGTGATCGCGGGAATCGATAGTGGGATCCTGCGGTTCGGCGCCGATGGCGGTTGGATAGAGCAGAATCTCGGCACCTTTGAGTGCCATCGCGCGGGCGCATTCCGGAAACCACTGGTCCCAGCAAATGCCCACCCCGAGACGCCCGTACTGCGTCTGCCAGACGCGAAATCCGGTATCGCCGGGGGAAAAATAGAACTTTTCGTGATACCCGGGACTTTCCGGAATGTGAGCCTTGCGATAGATGCCGAGCAGTTCGCCGCCTGCATCGACCACGGCGACGCTGTTGTAGTACGCATTGCCGGCACGCTCGAAGACGCTGACCGGCAGCACCACCCCGAGTTCGCGCGCAAGCGCAGTGAAGCGCCGGACGGCAGGATTTTCGGCAATCGGCAGGGCGAGGTCGAAATACCGGGTCTGGTGCTCGATACAGAAGTAAGGCGTCTCGAAAAGCTCCTGGATCAGAATGACGTTGGCACCTTGTGCCGCTGCACGTCGTACCAGGGCCTCGGCGGCATCCAGGTTGACCTCGCGATCACCGGTGCATGGCGAACTGGGTAGCGGCGACGGTGACGGTGGACATGACGTGAATAGGTGAAAGGTGAAAGGTGAAGCGTCAGATGCTCCGTTTACGCTGCAAGACTGAGCCAAGCCGGATCAACATCTGTTTTACGTCTCAGCATCATAGTCGTGCGGGACATATCTTTCGCGCTCAAGCATTCCAAGTCTTTCTGCCAAGCAAGCAACTGGGTCTCCAGTTCAGCCAACGACCCGAGTGAAATGGCAAGGAAGCGGACAAAATCTCCTGATGAGCCCCTCGACCAGCCCCCTCAGCAATATTTGAAGGCACGGAAACCGCTGCCCGCCGTATTTGCGATACCAGGCCAAATCGTTCTTCAGACCGGCAGTCGTTCGGTGACGCGGTAGAGCGACTCAGCGAGGTCCATGCGCCTTGCTCCATACATTAAGTCCCTTATGATCTGGCAATTTCAGACTTTTGCATGACGAGCACCCTCCTTGGTGATCGCATAGAAAAAATTCGTGGGTTACAGCCATCGCGCACTTCACTACGCTCATCACGTTATCACGCTTCACGCTTCACGCTTCACGCCAAATCCACCCACGTAGTCTTCAGTTCGGTGTACTTGTCGAACGCATGCAACGACTTGTCACGGCCACTGCCGGACTGCTTGAAACCGCCAAAGGGAACGGTGATGTCATCCGCATCGTAGCAATTGACGTACACCATGCCGGCGCGCAGCGAACGTGCCATGCGATGCGCTGTATTGAGGTCGCGCGTCCAGACAGCGGCAGCCAGCCCATAGATCACATCGTTACCGAGGCGCACTGCATCGGCTGCGTCCTTGAACGACAATGTCGCGAGTACCGGGCCAAAAATTTCTTCCTGGGCGATCTTCATGGAACCGGCCACACCGTCGAATACCGTCGGCTCGACATAGAAGCCCCCGGAATTCTGGCGTACCTGGCTTCCACCAGTTCTCAGCACTGCCCCGTCAGCGCGACCCGACTCGATATAGCCAAGCACACGATGCATCTGCATGTCATCGACGATAGCGCCCAGTGTCGTGGCGGATTCCAGTGGATCACCGGGATTGAGGGTCCGGGCGATTGCAACCACCTTCTCGAGGAACTGCTCCCGGATCGGTTCCTGCACCAGAAGTCGCGAACCGGCCGAGCACATCTCGCCCTGGTTGAAGAAGATCGCGGACGCGGCTGCTGCTGCGGCCCGATCAAGATCCGGAGCATCCGCCATGACGATGTTCGGTGACTTGCCACCGCATTCGAGCCAGACGCGCTTCATATTCGACTGGCCCGCGTACTCGAGCATGCGCTTGCCGGTGAGGGTTGATCCCGTAAACGCAATGCAGTCGACATCCATGTGCAACGCGAGTGCTTTGCCCGCAGGATCCCCGAGGCCGGGGAGTACATTGAGAACGCCCGCGGGCAAGCCAGCCTCGACCGCGAGTTCGGCAATCCGGATGGCAGTGAGCGGCGATTTCTCCGATGGCTTGAGGACAACCGAATTGCCGGCTGCCAATGCCGGCCCCAGTTTCCAGGCAGCCATGAGCAGCGGAAAATTCCATGGCACGATGGCACCGACAACTCCTATGGGCTCGCGGGTGATCATTGCCAGCGCACGCGGGCCGGTGGGTGCAATCTCGTCATAGACCTTGTCGACGGCTTCGGCATACCACGCGATACAGCGCGCTGCGGCGGGGATGTCCACGCTCAGGCTGTTGGTGATCGGTTTGCCAACGTCCAGTGTTTCCAGCAATGCGAGTTCTTCCCCGTGCTCACGGATGAGGTCCGCGAACCTGAGCAGCACTCGCTTTCTCGCCGCAGGCGACTGCTGCGACCATCGCCCTTTGTCAAAGGCGCTTCTGGCAGACCTCACCGCACGATCAACATCCTCAGCCTGCGCTGCTGCCACTTTGGCCAGCACCCGGCCGTCGATGGGACTCACACAGTCAAAGGTGGCACCCGACGCTGCATCGACGTATTTGCCGTCGATGAATGCCTGGGTGGGAATCGATACCTGCCGTGGCGCGCGCATGCCAGTCGATGGGAGCTGGAGGTGGATGCATCGTGTTCGTGAGCAGGTGAGCGGTGAGCGGTGAGCGGTGAGACGCGTGAGCGTGAGCGTGAGCGGTGAGCGGTAGGATCGGGACCGCAGCAGGTACTGTCAAGGTTCCATATCTGGCCCATCACGGCTCACGGTTCACCGTTCACCGTTCACCGTCACCTCTTCAGAACGTGGGCGGAGAACACGCGCTCACGATCTCGCAAACCTGCGTGCCGATATTGCGAAAGCGGTGGGGAGTGCTGCTTGCAAAGTAGTAGGCGTCTCCGGGGCCGAGGATACGCGACTGGTTGCCGATCGTAATCTCGATCTCACCCTGACAGACGATTCCGCCCTCTTCGCCCCGATGGCTGAGCATGTCCTCGCCTGTATCCGCGCCGGGCACATACCGCTCGTGCAGAATCGCCATCGAACGATTCGCGCGCCGGGCCGCGACCAGTCTCAGGGAAACTTCACCGCTGCCCAGGTCGGTCAACGCGTCTTTCTGGAAGAACACCTCCGGCTCTTCCACCTGCTCCATCGTGAAGAACTCCGCCAGCGTCATCGGGATACCGTCCAGCACTTTCCTCAAAGAACTGACCGATGGGCTGACCCGATTCTGTTCGATCAGCGAAATCAACCCGTTCGTCACGCCGGCCCGCTTTGCAAGCTCACGCTGCGAGAGCCCATGCAACGTACGCACCGCCTTGAGTTGCGCTCCTACATCGATGGACATACTGCATACACTCCTGTCGGCGTGGCGTGAGCGGTGAACGCAGTGAACGGTGAACGGTCGGATTCGGAATCCCTGGTTCTTTCGGATCACGGATCACCGCTCACGGTTCACGGTTCACGGCTCACGGTTTACGGTTTACGGTTCACGGTTCACCGCTCACGTTTGTTGATTATATTAGACGCTGAGCAACACTGCAGGGCAGTTTTCTTGAGTCAATGCCACCTTGTTTGAGTGAAGTGTTGAATTTCCTTATCATGAAAGCGTGATGCGTGAGCCGTGATGCGTGATGAGTCAGACTTGGTCTCTTACGGTTCACGGTTCACGGCTTCACGGCTCACGACTCACGGTTCACGCTCCTCTCCCACCCCGCAGGCCACCACATGCTCACTATTCCCGCCCGTACCGATCTGGAAGCATTCTGGATGCCGTTTACCGCGAACCGGCAGTTCAAGGACGCGCCGCGGCTGCTCGCGAGAGCCGAAGGAATGCACTACTGGACGCCGGATGGCCGCCAGATCCTGGATGGTGTCGCAGGACTGTGGTGCGTCAACGCCGGGACACGGCCGGCGGGCCATCACCGAAGCGGTGACGCGGCAGATCGGAACGATGGAGTTTGCACCGACGTTCCAGATGGCCCATCCGATTGCGTTTGAGTTTGCCAACCAGCTGATCGAGACAACGCCTGGCGATCTCGACCACGTGTTCTTTACGAACTCCGGTTCGGAATCGGTGGATACCGCGCTCAAGATCGCCATCGCCTATCACCGCGCACGCGGGGAAGGCGCTCGCCAGCGGCTGATCGGCCGCGAGAAGGGCTATCACGGTGTGGGATTTGGCGGAATCTCCGTCGGAGGCATGGTCAACAACCGCAAGTTCTTTGGCAGCCTGCTGAACGGCGTCGATCATCTGCCGCACACGCTGGATCTGGCGCACAACGCCTTTTCGAAAGGCTTGCCGGACTGGGGAACCCACCTCGCCGAAGAACTCGAGAAGATCGTGCAGCTGCACGACGCGTCGACCATTGCAGCGGTGATCGTCGAACCGGTCTCAGGATCCGCAGGTGTCGTACTGCCGCCGAAGGGGTACCTCAAGCGACTCCGCGAGATCTGCGACAAGTACGGCATCCTGCTCATATTCGATGAAGTGATCACCGGCTTCGGGCGGCTGGGCCAGCCCTTCGGCGCGCAGTACTTCGATGTACTCCCGGATCTCATGACCACGGCAAAGGGACTCACGAACGGAGCGATTCCAATGGGTGCCGTTTTCGCCCGCCGGCACGTCTACGACGCCTTCATGGCGGGACCTGAAGGTGCGATTGAGCTGTTTCACGGCTACACCTACTCCGGCCATCCAGTGGCCTGCGCCGCCGGGCTCGCTACCTTAAAAATCTACGAGGAGGAAGGCCTGCTGACTCGGGCAACAGAGCTCGCACCCTACTGGCAGGAAGCCGCGCATTCCCTCAAGGGGTTGCCGCACGTCATCGATATCCGGAATCTGGGCCTGATTGCAGGGATTGAACTTGAACCCCTTCCAGGCAAGCCCGGCAAGCGCGCATTTGAAGTATTTACGAAAGCTTTCGAACGCGGCCTGCTGGTCAGGGTGACCGGGGACATCGTTGCGCTGTCGCCGCCGCTCATCATCGAGAAGGCGCAGATTGACCAGATCTTCGGTGTCCTCACGGACATCCTGCGTGAAGCGTGAACACGTGATCCGTGAACGCGTCACGAATCCGAGAAGGTTCTGACTCTCACGCGTCACCGATCACGGTTCACGGCTCACGGCTCACGCTTCACGCTTCACGGCTCACGGTTCACGGCTCACGCAAAAGAAAAGCCCCGGATCGCTTGCGCAATCCGGGGCCTGATCACTTCAGCTCATCTGCTGCGTGTGTCGTTGCGATCACTTCCAGGGAAGTGCGGTCGAAATCGACAGAATCACGCGGTCGTCAGAAAAGTCTTCAAACTCAGCAGTGACCCACTTCATGCCAAGCGTAATGTTGCTTGCTGTGTAGCTGAGGCCTACCCCGTAGTCCGTGTAGTCGCCGCCGGCATACGCTTCGCTATCGGTGAAGCCCGCATGCAGACCGAGGCTCAAAGGTCCTACCGGGATCGCCGCATCCGCCGCGACGTAGATCTCGTCTTCGCTTGAATCGTAGTAGTCGTCAGTGTAGTAGACCGAGCCCGTGAGCCACTTGAAACCCAGCTTGCCGTAGACTTCATAAGTGTTGACGGTGGATTCGCCCGGGTAGGCGTAGTACACGATACCGACGTCAAAAGTCAGCGTCTCGCCACCCTTGAATCCCGTGTAGACATCGACCTCAGTGGACGCATCCGAGAGCCAGTCAATGTTGCTGGCCCAGGTGCCGACATACCAGCCACCAGCGCCGGCGTAGTCGATGGACAGCTGCACTGCAGGATCTTCGTTGGTCTGCGTGATACCGCGGAAATCGTAGTCGCTAACGATCGCTGCAGTACCGGTGACGTCAGCTTGGGCGATGCCAGCCATCGTCATCAAGCCAAGCGCCGCAAGGATCTTCACGTTTCTCATAAACAACCCCTTCAGGTGTGGTAAAAAAACACTCAACGCACAGTGCATGAACTTACACGAGCGACCGGGACTTTAGCAGTATTGATGCACTACAGCAAAGGCCTGATGCAAAAAAACCACAAATGTGCGCGCGGCTCTGGGCGACAGAGATGCAGCAACCATGCCAGCGAATCGAAATGAGTCTGCGTCATATGGCCACTATCCTGGTCAATGACAGATTGGCTACAAGAAGGAGTCGGAAATTGCAGACGTTTCGGGCGCTTCTGCCGCAACCTGCGACGCACGCCATCCGACTGACCTGAGCTCAATTCCGTTGCTCTCAGTTTGACAAAATCCCGGTTTTTGCACCTCCGTGGTGCAGTTTTTACCGGCCTCGCTCTCAAAAGGAGCGCTAATTACCTGGATTCGAAGATCGCGTACAGCTTTCGCGCTGGCTCGACAACCTCCCATACTCCGCTGAAACCGGCGGGTATCACGAAGCTCGAGCCGGCACTGAAAGTCTTCACCCTGTTCTGCCCGTCGGTAATTTGAATGACGCCTTCGAGCAGATGGCAGAACTCGTTTTCGGTGTAGCTCACACGCCACCGGCCTTGCGTGCTGGACCAGATGCCGGCAAAGAACTGCCCGGTCTGATCGGCAAACAAGTTGCGTATTGCCTGCTCGGGATCGCCCGATAGAAGTCGGTCTGGCGATGGCCGGGATACGTCGTCAGTCGCTACTGCCGTTGCAAAGTCGATGATTCCAGGACTGGCCATGAGGGCTCCCAAAAACAGGACGGCGGTGACCGCGACCCGCAGCCACCGCCGTCATTCAGGCCGACAGACTCGATTAGTTGATCGCGAAGCAGTACAGCAATCCATCACCGCCGGTGGCGATCAGGTTTTCCTGGCTGCAACCACGGGACGGATGGGCCTGGTTCCAGGACGTATTGCCGCCGCCGCTGCGGTCATGATGCCCGACGGTTGCACTGCCGTCGGTAGCGCTGCTCGTCCAGTTCTTGCAGGTCGTGTCGTTGGCACCCGCCGGCCATGCACGGCCGTCGGACTGCGAGCCGGTCAGAATGTCGTGACGGTTCGGCATATCGCCGCGGCCGTTGACGACTTCGCCCTTTTCATTCAGGGCAAACGATTTATTGACCTGGTTGCGGTCGCGGACGACGTCACCGTGCAGTTCGGCGACATTCTGGGCAATCAGTTCGCCCTTCGCGTTGTACCACGGACCTGTACCGATGCGGTCACGCGCGTTCACGGCGGGCTTCCCATCGGCAGCCTGGGCGCTCAGGTACGCATGCCAGGTTCGATTGCCCCCGTTTGCCGTAGCCGCAAGTGACTGGCAGTGAGCATCAGCACCCGCGAGCCCTCCCAGATCGCCTCCCTTGCCCGGACCCTTGCTCGTAATGAAGAACGTGAACGGACCGGGTGGCGCCGCGGGCGGTGCAGCAGCCTTGGTAATGTTCAGATAGATCATCGGCGTACCGACCAGTACAACGCCGATCAGCGCCGCGAACGTCAGACTCTTGTTCATTGGATATTCCCCTCTTAAGTGACACTGACAACCGAAATTTCAGACAGCTTGGTAGAGTAGCGGCATGCGGGCACTCTGTGGCGCCTGCCATCTGCAAAGTTTTCTCAAGAGACAGACAGAAGCCCGGCACCGCCGTACAGCCTTGTCGTCACTACTCCGGCTGTGGTGATTCAACGGGTGACGGCACCAGGGTTTCAAAGACCAGATTGGGCTGTCCAAGACGCAGACTGAAGCTGCGGCGATAGCACGTACTGGCATTGACGACAACGCGCACATCCAGCTTCGGCAATACCTGCGTTCGTACCTGGTCGATCAGGTCACAGTCGCCGGGATCCAGATATTTCGTGCGGCCATTCAACCGCACGCGCTTCCGCTCCGCCGCCAGTGGGGCGGCGTATTCGGCGTCTACATCCCCCACGTTCCGCAGACGTGCCTTCAGATCCTGCTCACCCTGATGCTCGGCCAGGTCTCGCATGACGGCCGGTGTCGCTTCGAACAGGGTTGCGACTGCAATGGTGATATGAGGGTACCCCACCTCATCGGCAACGAGCGTACCAGTCTCCTGGCGTGTCCCGGTGCGCACGGCTTTACTGCGAAACGCTTCCACGCACCCCTGCACTCTGACGACAGGGTCGGGGCGTGAGCCCAGATCGAGCAGGATGGCACGAATCTTCTGTTCGATGGCGCTACAGGTATACACACTGCCACCACCCTGATACGTAAACGCGATTTCCTGCTCTTTCCAGACCGCTCGAACGGCCGATGGGTCGTCGTTCCGTGCCGCGCCCGCACACGGGAGGGGCGCGGCAGCCGCTGCCAGCAACATGCCCGCGAATGTACAGCGGAGCTTGCGATGCAGGTCCATGGATAACGGCCCTCTCGGCCGATCCTACTCCCGTTCGCGTTTACCACCAACCCGATTGTTTGTAGCTACGGGGACCCTTGGGGGGCGCGCGGCGCTGCACCAGCAGGTGCCCCGCCCGGGGGTCGTGCGTTGAGTGCCGCAGTGCCATTTGCCTTCGCTTCCGCATCGACATCGCTTTCCCATGCCGCGAGCAGCGGTCTCAATCGAGCAACGACGTCCGTCCGGCGGTTCGTGAGATCCACACGCTCCCCGAGGTCTTGTCTGACGTCAAACAGCATCGTGTTGTGACCGTCGACGACCAGCTTCCAGTCGCCACTGCGTACTGCACGTTGCGTGCGTCCCATGCTCGATCGCCAGAACAACGTCCGTTCGGCAACCGGCGACTGTCCCTGCAGCATGGGGAAGATATTCATGCCGTCGAACTTTGCGTCGGCCGGCACGGTGCTGTGGGTCGCCGCCAGAACAGAAGCCGTGAGATCCATGGTGATGCCTACCTGGGGCGAAGTCCTGCCGGCGGGTAATGTCGCCGGCCAGCGGATCAACGCCGGTACGCGAATACCTCCTTCCCAGACGGACGCCTTGCGATTGAAAAGTGGACCCCCATTCGATAGCCACTCGCCGCCGTTGTCGTTCGTGAAAATGACAATCGTGTTCCGCGCCAGCGACCGATCGTCCAGGGCGCGCAGGATTTTCCCAACGCCCAGATCGACGCGTTCGACCATGGTGACGTAATCGGCTCTTGTGCCCGTTGGCACCTCGTCGGGTTCCATATATCTGGCATTGTCGATTGCCGTGGACGGACTGTCCGGACGCTGGTAAGGCCAATGCGGGGCGTTGTAAGCAACTTCCAGGAAAAAGGGCCGCTGCGCGTTCTGCTCAATGAACTTGACCGAGCGATCGGTGATCAGATCGGTCATATACCCCTCTGCCTTGACGCGGGTGCCGTTCTCCCACAAGTCCGGCTGACCATCACCGTCCGTGTGCTGGTAATAGTCGGTGTATCCGGCCCTGAAGCCGAAGAAATAATCGAAGCCGTGCGCATTGGGCGTCGAGTCCGGCCTGTATCCCAGATGCCACTTGCCGAACAGCGCCGTGGCGTAGCCGCTGTTCTTCAACAGTTGTGGCAATGAGCGTCCAGTCGTCCGTAGCCCCTTCTCCTCAGCGGTGCTGACCTGACTGAGGGGAACTTCGATTCCGAATCGTTGCTGGTAGCGCCCCGTCATCAATCCGGCGCGGGTTGGGCTGCACACCGGACCATTCGCATAAAAATCCGTCAGCTTTACGCCATCGCGCGCGAGACTGTCGATATTGGGTGTCTTGATGTCCTGAGCGCCGTAGCTGCTGATATCTGCGTACCCCATATCGTCGGTAATGATGATCACGACGTTGGGTCTTGGTTCGGCAGCCAGCGATGCGGTCGACGGGGCCGCGAGGGCGACCAACAGACTGGCAACTGCTCTACGCAACAGCGGATGTTGATTCATGCTTCTCCGCGTGGGCGACGCCACCCTCTTGCCGAAAACGGCCGGGAGATCGTCTCCGATCCCCCGGCCGGTGCAGGTCAATGAGAGCGATTAGAAGTTGAAATGCAACGTTGCGCCATATTCGACCGGACGGGCCGGATCAAACACGGTTGTACCCGGTGTATAGCCACTGGCGAAGTCCGTAGAGCCGTAATAGTAATACTCATCGGTCAGGTTCGTCCCGAAGACGGCCAGGCTCCAGCGATTGTCAGGTGCGTTGTACTGCACGCGGGCGTTCAGCAAGCCATAGCTCGGTAGCGGCGTCTGGCCGAGGTTGATTACCTGGCTGCGCTGCTCGTCGGTCCAGCCGTAATCCGCGCTGGTGACGATTTCCGCACCGCCAGACAGTGGGAACGCGTACTTGGCGCCCACCGAGAATTTGATCTCAGGGGCATACATCAGATCGCTGCCGCCCTGGCACTCATATTGCGCAGCCAACGGAGCCAGCTGTGCCGGGGGTCGCGTCGGGTTCAGCTGCACCAGCGTGGGATCCCCATTGCCATCGCACAGGTTGGGTACAATCACCGATCCACCAAAGAATCCACCAGTGGAGGCCGGATAGACCTGGGCAGTTGGCGAGGTGACATTGGTGTACTTGCTGTCCAGGTAGCCGAACGACCCCTGCAGTGTCAGCCGCTCCGTCGCCTGGAACAGGATTTCAAGTTCCAGGCCCTTGATCTCCGCATCACCCACGTTCTGGGGCACCGTGCCCACACCAGGACAATTCTGGCTGGGGCCAGGCGGGCACGACGCGCCAGGCTCCGGAACCGTAATCAGCGTATTCAGCTGGAGGCCTGTCCAATCCGTGAAGAACACGGTCGGGTTGACTCTCAGGCGGCGGTCCAGGAACTCCAGGCGCGCGCCCACCTCATAGGTCCAGGCCTCTTCCGGATCGAATGACTTGACGCCGTTGACGAACCCGGGATTCGTGCCGAAACCACCCGCGCGAAAACCCTTGGCCGCGTTGACGTAGTACATCTGATCGTCGGTGGCCTGGAACTGCAGACCGACTTGCGGGGACGTATCGTCAAAGTTGCTACTGAATTCCGGACCGAGAGCCCCTTGAGCGCTCAGCGTCCGCGAAGAGACGTCTTCCTCGCTGTAGCGCACTCCCACTATGCCCGACAGACGATCGGTGAAGTCGAAGGTCGCCTGCGAGAAAATGGCCTTGGATTCCAGGCCATTCTTGTTGCCGGTGGCGAGCGCAGGATCGGGCTTGGCGGTGCCGAACGCAAAGGCAGTCAGTGCCTCAAGGTCCTGATCGAAGTAAAACAACCCGGTGGTCCAGTGCAGGCGGTTGTTCACGAGGTTCAGGCGCAGCTGCAGCTCCTCCGAGAGCGCCGTCGTGTCGTTCTTGGGGCCGAGGCCGCTGAACAGGCTCAAGGGTGTCGAATCGTAATCGAGGCCGGTATTGCCCTCCGTGAGACTGTAGCCCGTGATCGACTTGATCGCGACAGCGTCGCTTAACTCCCAGTTGATGACCAGGGAGCCTGCGGTGTAATCCAGCTCGGAAAAATCCTGCGCATCGCTGCCGACCGCTGTGAAGTCGCCCGGCGACTCGGCATTCAGACAGGCCCCGCCCGGGGAGGGAGGGGCGCCAATGGCTGGACACAGGTGGACGTTGTTTGGCGTCGGAGAAAGTATGCGCCCCAGGATGACGAACTGGGCGCCATCATTCTGGCCGTTCGGAAACAAGGAGCCGTCATATCCGTGGATCGTCGCTGCACGGCCATTATTCTCAGTGGAAAGCCACTCACCCTTTACGTCGACGGTCAGGCTGCTGGAAGGAGTCCAGCGCAACGCAACGCGACCCGCCTTGCGCTCGTCTTCACCCCGATCGATTCCCTGCAGGTTGTCACGCACGAATCCGTCGCGCGAGTTGTAACCGACCGCGACGCGTGCCGCGAGAGTGTCGCCCAACGGGATGTTCAGCGCGCCGTTGAAATCCGCGCGTCCGTAATTGCCGCCCGTCCCCTCGACATACCCGCCGAATTCCTTGCCGGGTTTCACCGTGATGTACTGGATCGCGCCGCCGATCGTGTTGCGGCCGAACAGCGTGCCCTGTGGTCCGCGCAGCACTTCAATGCGGTCTACATCGAACAGCCCCATCATGTTGCCTGCACCGGTGGGATAAAAAACTTCATCGATATACAGGCCGACCGCTGCGCCGGTGCCGGCTTCCTGGCCGATGCCGCGAATCGCAAAGCGACCATTGCCTGCACCCTGCAGTGTCGTGGTGCCCACCTGCAGGTTCGGAATGAAAGTCTGGAGATCCATCAGCGTGGAGGCGCCCTGTTGCGCCAGAAGCTCACCGCTGACGGCGGCAACCGAGATGGGCGTCTGTTGCAGGTTCGTTTCGGCGCGCTGGGCCGTGACGATGATTTCCTGGAGTCCGCTGCTACTGCCCGGAGCAGCGGCCATTGCCTGCGATCCGAGAATGACACTGATTGCAGCACTCAACGCCGCAGACCGACCACGAGATTGGAAACTCATCGCGCATACCCCCATTTTTGTTGAGCCCTCTATGGGGCTGGTTATCAACGATCAGCGGCCCGCTTTTTCGAGCGACATGTCCCCGCTGCAGCTATACATTCGTCCAATCACGTGCCCAATTCAAGTTTTTTTGATTAGTGTTCTAGAATCTCTGCCACTCGGTGCCGTGCGATTCAATTGCGGCAGTGCCGCAATCAAGGTCTCCCGGACACCTTGCCATCGAATTGGGGTTGGACCATGTCTAAGGCCACAAAGAAAGTTTCCACGGCAGTCGGAGAGCCATTCCCCGGCGGCGTGAAAGACTCGTTCGGTCCCACCCTGAAAAAAGCGCGGCGGATTCGCCATCTCACTCTCGACGAATTGGCGGAAATCGTCGGCTGCTCCGCCAGCGCCCTGTCGAAGATTGAAAACCGGAAAGCGACACCGTCCTTCAGCATGCTGTATCAGATCTGCCAGGCGCTGCGCATGGATGTCACGACATTGCTGCAAAGCCGTAAAGCCTCGCAGGCGCTCGTCACCAAGGCAGGTCGCCATCCGATGTACCACACCACCGGCATGGAATGGACAAGGCTACTGCCGGCAAGGGCGGAACACCGCGTAGAAGCCAGCATCGTGGAGTTGGCGCCGGGCGCCCGGTCTGAGGAGCCGATGGCGCATGGCCCGGGGGATCTGCTCGGCTTCGTCCTGGAGGGAAAGCTCAAGCTGACGGTCGACGGCAAGCCCTACCATATCGATGCAGGTGACTCGTTCGCCTTTTCGTACGACCGGCCCCATAGTTTTGCCAACACCAGCGCGCGCAAGTCACGCGTCATGTTCATCCTGGCGCCCCCCGTCGATTTCGCCTCGCGATCGCAGGCCGGCGACGGCAGTTGAAATGACCTTGTCTGGTGGCGTTGCGGGGCAAAGATCACCGGGACATCGTGGCCTGCTTACACCCCTGCCGCCTTAAGCGCCGCAAGTACGCGTTCCTTGCGGAACGGGGGTCGACGCATCCGAACACCGGTCGCATCGTGGATGGCGTTGGCAACCGCCGCAATCATCGGCTTGTGGCTGCATTCGCCCGCGCCGTAGGGAGCCAGATCGGAACGGCCAGGATTGGGATCACCGTTGACGAGCACCACGTCGATGCTCTCCGGTGTGTCCGAATGTCGCAGGCTGGGGTGTGAGCCCCAATTTACGCTGGTAACCTTTTCAGTATCGAATTGGACTTCTTCCCAGAGCGCGCGACTCAGGCCGTGCAGCATGCCGCACTCGATGGTGTGATGCAGGCCTTCGGGATTGATGGTCAAGCCACAGTCGTGGGCGCATACCAGCCGTTTGACCCAGACGCGTCCGGTTTGGGCGTTGACCTCGACCTCGGCGATGGTGGCGACGACGGTATTGTTGCGGTAGGTGTACGAGATGCCTCGTCCCGAGAGTGAGTCCCCCTTCCCGCTACGGGGTTTCGGTGACGGTCGAGTGTCCCAACCGTAGGCTTTCGCGGCTGCGTTGACCACAGCGAGGGAGCGTGCGCGGCGAAACACGTCATCCTCCGTACTGCCCTCCAGCATGTCGAGGCGGAACTGCACGGGATCAGCCTTGGCCGCCGCAGCAAGCTCGTCAATAAACGACTCGAAGGCGAAGGTGACCTGCGGCCCGTTGGGGTCACGCAGGTTGCCCGTCCGCAGCGGCGTCTCCCAGATCATCGGCAGGCCAACGACGCGCGCCGTCATGCGCTGGTTCGGAATGGCATACATCACTGACGGCGTCTCGGCGTCGCCTTTGGCCGGTGCGGGTCGCTGGCCCATGAGTTGCGCAATCAAGACGGTCTCGGGCACGTTGTATCCGAGGTGGTTGTAGTCAGCAGCGCAGGCATCGTACTCAAGCGCCACCACCTTGCCCGTGGCATCGAGCCCACCGCGCAGTTTGAAGACGTAGGGCGGGCCCTTGGTGTCCCACGCCGTCTCCTCGTCGCGCATCCACTGCAAGCGGACCGGGCGGCCCACTTCGCGGGCCAGAAACGCAGCCTCGAAGCCGGCGTCGTCGGCCGCCGTACGACCGTACACCTGCGGCCCATCCATGTAGATCACCCGCACTTGCTCACGGGGCATATCAAGGAACTTCGCGACGCCGTTGCGCAGGCCGTACGCTTTCATGTCGTTGGAGTAGATCGTCATCTGGCCGTTGGCAGGATCCGCGAGCGCGAACGCGGGACCAATCGCCGTGTGTCCCTGAAAAGGAACTTCGTACTCGGCCTCGACCACCCGCTTGGCGCCGGCGAACGCCGCGTCCGGGTTGCCAATAATCTCCGGCTCGCTTCTGGAGGTGACCGTCGCGCTGCGCATGTAATTGAACAGCTCGCCCGACGCCGGGAATGGCGCGGTCGCCGGCTTTTTCCATTCCGCTTTCAGCTGCCGGGCGGCGTTGATGGCCTGCTCCTCACGCTCGCAGATCACCGCCACATAGTTGCCGCGACTGACGACGCGGATGAAGCCGGGAATATTGGCGACCGATGATTCATCGATACGTTGTAGAGACGCACCCGCGAACGGCGGCCTGACGTTGCGCGCATGGACCATACCGGGCAGCTTCATGTCCACTGCCCACTTCAATGACCCGTCAACCTTCGCGGGAATGTCGTAGCGCTTCATGGGTTTGCCGACAATGCTCAGCTCATTGACGGGCTTCACTTTGGCGACGCCGGTCGTCGCATCCACGTTGCTGCCGGTGAGCGCAACGTTGAAGCGCTTCCCGCCGATCAGTTCGGCGTAGGTCACCTGCTTCGCGGGATCAGACTTGAGGGCAATCGTCGCATTGGTTGCAACGAGCTGTTCGACAGGCACGCCGAAACGCTGGCCGGCAAGCTCCAGCAATGTTCGTCGCGCTTCGGCGGCAACCCTGCGCACCGGCCAGCCGTCGCGCTCGATGGCATCGGAACCGCCGGAACCGCCCTGGTCCGGGGTGATGTCGGTGCAACCCATGACGAGACTGGTCTTGTCGTATGCAATGTCGAGCTCGTCGCACATCATCTGCCGGAATGCCGTGCCTGTGCCCTGGCCGCCATCGGTCTTGCCGACGAAAAAAGTTGCCGTGTTGTCAGGATGAATCACGATCCAGGTGTCGAGTTGCCTGAAGTCGGGATCGACATACGGGCCGGGCGCAGCTCCCACTGCCGCCGCAAGCGCACTGGCGCCGGGAAGTGTACTGACGCTCAGGCTGACAACCAGGGCGCCTGAGGACTTGAGGAAATTCCGGCGCGAAGTCGATGGATTCGATTCGAGGAGCGCGTCCTCGACCGCTTTCGGTAGCTTGCAGAGAAGCGCTCATTTGACGGTCTCCACCGCAGTGGCCGCCGTACCGCGCACCACGCGCTTGATCGCCGCGTGAATCCGGTAATAGGTCATGCACCTGCACAGCGCGCCCTCCATCCCCGCACGGATTTCGGCATCGGTCGGGTTCGGATTCCGATCGAGGAGCACCTTGGCAGTCATGATCTGGCCGTTCTGGCAATAGCCGCACTGCGGCGCCTGCTCGTCGATCCAGGCCTGCTGCAACGGATGCAGCTTGCCGTTCTTCGCAAGACCTTCGAGCGTGGTGATTTCACCCTTCACCGACGATACGGGCAGCAGGCACGATCGTACGGCCGCGCCGTCGATGATGACGGTGCACACAGCGCACTGGCCAAGTCCACAGCCGAAGCGGGGTCCGTGCAAGTCGAGATCGTTGCGCAGCACGTAGAGAAGCGGCGTCGACGGATCTACATCGACTTCGTGACTTGCGCCGTTGACCTGCAGTTTGACGATGCTCATGACTCACCTTCCGGCTGCGCGGGGTTTGGCGCTTGAGCGAGCCTAGATCACAGTCGATGTGAATTCAATCGACAGCAGAAACCGGGAACGGCACCGGAAGAAGTGGTGGTGAGGGGCGGAGTCGAACCGCCGACCTGGGGGTTGTGAGCCAGAGCCGTTGCGCAATGCGGCGCATCATGACGCATTGACGTGATTCGTAACCCGCTAACTTGAGACGATTGCCAAACCCGGTACGGTTCCCATCGCACGAGCGGCGGCGCGTTCAATGAAACGTCTACGTGTTCTGAAAGGTCCGACTCGCAATTGACGCATTCCCCGCTGGGTCCGTCACGGTGGCGCGCACTTTTACACTGCCGATTGGCAAGCCCAAAGCGTCGCCTTGGCTGACCAAAGCACTCCACGTTCCGCTGGCCGAGGCGATGACCGTCTTCTTGATACCGGAAACATTCACTGCCACTGCTTGACCGGATCCAGTTCTACCTGTGACGATGAAGCCGTACTTTCGCTCTGCCGCGGTAAGTACATTGTCTGCGGTAATGGGATCAATCGTCGCGAGAGGAGGAGGAACGGTGTCCTTTGCAATACCGACACTGGTTACCGGTGAGAGGTTGCCGGCCCTGTCCTTCTGATAAGCGGTGAGGGTGAGACTTCCTTCCGGCAACTTCTTCAGCATTTCAGCGGTGAAGAACGCTTCAATGCGACCACTGCCTTGGGCATTGCTTAACTTTGTTACCGATCCAATCTTGATCGTTACGACAGCAAGGGGCTCCGCCTGGCCAATGATTGTGATGCCGGCTTTAGCTTCCGCGGAATTGACGATGTCATCGATCGCCACTTTTCCGATCGTGGTCGCAAGTGCTTGTGTATCGATGGGCTGCAGAACGTATCCATTGCGAACTCCAGTGCGCCGGTCAACCGCGTTGACTGCCAGCCAACCCAGGTCGTTGATGTCGCTTGGGTTGATTGCTGTCAGCTGTGAGTAGTAGGGATCCGACGGATCGACCAGGTTGGCGATGTTGAATAGGTTTCCTTGAAGGTAGAGACCGCTTGCGCCGACCGCGTCCCCTGAGTCATTGATCTTTCTGAATTGCGCCGGAAGCCTGCTCGCCTTGTTTTCCTTCCAGATCACCCCAATGCCATTAACACTTCCCAGAATCGTCCCGTCGTTATTGATGTCCCACGCGATACCTGTCCATTCGCCTTCAATGCCGCTGACCTTGGGAAGCCATTGCCATAGTGTTCCATCCGTTACGAACGGTCTGCTTCCGCCACTGAAGTCATAGGCAACGCCGACAACTTGACCCTTGTTGTTTATCCCGTTCCCGTTACATTCATAGTATCTCGGGCTTTGTGGATTGTGTGGGTCACAAAGGAGATACCCAGAACCATTCTTCTTGATGACTCGTCCATACTCCGTGGGATAGACAATGCTGACCACAACATCGTCGCCATCGTTGATCCCTCTAACGAAGAACGGAAAGGGCACCAGCCCACTTCCGCCGGGAAGCCTTGCGAAACCTTCGGTGTCACCAGGAACACCGGATCCGCCATTTAGCCATCCCGCTATGAAGCCGCTATTGCCGATCGCGTCTGCACCGGAATAGACATAGGGTGAAGTTTCTTCGGGAAGATGGCCAAGCCATGTCGGCGCTCCGTTCACCCAGAACACCGCCCTGGAACGGTCCAGCGGTGACAGCGTTGGTCCTGTACCGATGCCAACAGCAATCCCGTTATTGTTGATCTGCGAGACCGACGTACCGGCGGTTTCTCCGGAGAAGTTCTCGAGTTTGATAACGCGATAGATCGGAGGGGCTGCATTGGCTGAGTGAGAAGCCCAGATGCACAAGACTCCAACCAGAGAGTGAAGCTTGGGTTGCGATTTCATGGCATTCCTTCGATCCCTGCTGGCGAAGTGCCGCGACGAAGCACAAGGTGGCTGCGCGAGTGTAGCGTGGTATGCCAGCGAAGGAATAAGGACAAATCCGTGGGAGGACAGGGTTCCGCCCCTTGGGATACAGACCGTTCGGTAGACGCTCTGGAGCGTGATGAAATGGCCAGTAGAGCGGCCGAAGAGGTGTTGGTGAGGGACAGAGTCGAACCGCCGACCTAGGGGTAATGAATCAGAGCTGCTGCGCAATGCGGCGCATCACCGCGCATACACGCACTTTGTATCCACTTGAATCCGGGCCACTGCCGATACCTGGCGTCGCGGTTTCGATGCGTCTTGGTGAGTGCCGTGGAGCATTTCGCTGCACAGAATTTGCACGAAATCATTTCGTTTTGTCGCAGGAACATCGATCCGACAAGTACAGAAGGTGCCCACAGATAGAGCTCGCTCTCAATCGCGCTCCCGTTTCCGGCACGATTCGAACAGGGAACTCGTGCGCGCGGAATGGCGCATGACGGCCCCCTGCCCAACCCGTGCCTGACCGGATACATGTTAGCATCGGGACGAGGGCGCCGATTTGACTGCTGCGCGCAGCAATGAGCCAGGCAGTTGTGAGGGACGTATCCGTAGGTGAAGATTCAAGGAGCCCACACAACGTTCATGATTGGAAATTGGCATGCATAATTAGAATTGGTGGGGGGCGCGCATATTCATATGATCCGCGGGGGGATTGCGCTTGTTAGCCTTGCCGCAACTGGAATAGCTGCCGCGCCCGCCTATGCGCAAGAGGTTCAATTCAACCTGCCTTCGCAGCCCGCCATTTCCGCGATCCCCGAATTTGGCCGCCAATCAGGCCTGCAGATCCTGGTCGACGCCGCATCAGTCCAGGGGCAGACCACGAATGCGGTCGTGGGGCGCTACGAAGTGCACGAAGCGCTCAGTATCATGCTTCGCAGCACGGACCTGTACCTGACGTCCGCAGGCAATGGTGTTTTGACCCTGGGCCGCGGACCACTCTCGAGTGATCGCAGTGATTCGAGCGTACCTTCGCCAATAACTGCGGTCGCGACAAAGGGCAGCGCCCCGCTTAACGCGAAAAACGCTGTCGTCGAGCCTGCGCAAGCCGCGCTGCAAGAGGTGATCGTTACTGCCCGGAAGCGTTACGAAAGGATGCAGGACGTTCCCGTCGCCATGACCGCGTTTACCGCGACGGATTTGCGGCGATACGCCACCGGATCGGTCACTGACATTGCCAATCAAACTCCGAAGCTGGTCATCGGCGCCGCCGCCAGCCCTGCGGGGTTGGTGATCAGCCTGCGTGGCATCGGGTCCGCCGTGACCACGCCCTCCGTCGATCAGCAGGTGTCGATCAACATCGATAACGTGCAGATGAGCCAGTCGAACAGTCTCGCGCTCGGCCTCTATGATCTGGCGCGTGTCGAAGTGCTCAAGGGGCCGCAGGCGTTGTTCTTCGGCAAGAACAGCCCCGGCGGCGTCCTGTCGCTGGTGTCGGCCGATCCCGGCGATCATGTGGAGTGGCGGCTCCGGACCGGCTACGAAACCGAAGCCGAGCGAAAGTCCGTCGAGGGCATGTTTTCAACGCCGCTCACCGACACGCTGGGCCTGCGCCTGGTCGGGTCGTTCGCTGATCAGGATGGCTGGTTCCGCAATGTGGCGCACGAGATGCCGGGCGGGCTGGGCGCTACCGTGAAGACGGCGATCAAGCTGAAGGAATATTTCACGCGCGGCACGCTCGTGTTCAAGGCGCCGAATGGAAAATTCGACGCCAATCTCAAGGTCTCCTACGGCAACCAGGAAAGCCAAAGCGGAATTCAGCAACAGGTCTATACGTGCCCGCTTGGCGTTCCACAGAACGGACTCCCGGGCGCCGGAGAGGCCAATGCCTGTACGTTCGGCCGCAATATCGTGCAGCCCGACTTCTCGGCCGCGGCGACGGCGACCTTGCCGTCGTTCTATCGCGATGGGCAGCCCTACAGCGAAGTCAGACAGTTCCTGACGGCCCTGACAATGAACGTAGGGCTAACGCCGCAACTGACGTTGACCTCGGTCAGCGGCTACAACGATGCGCATTCGCAATACACGAATAATTACAGTGGCGGTCAGCAGGAAATCATTGTCGCGGGTGGACTGACCACGCTGGAGCAATTCACGCAGGAACTCCGGCTGACCTCGGCCTTCGACTCGCCGGTCAACTTCGTGGTGGGCGGCTTCTACCAGGATGCCAAGTTGGGCGAGGACAGCCCGAATACACTGGGCGCGTCGTTGATGGGATTCCTGACCGGGAATCCAAATGCAGGACCCGCGTTGTTCGTCTACGACTCCTTCCTGCAATACACGGACGCCTACTCTGCGTTCGGCCAGTTGATCTGGAAGCTCTCGCCGCAGTGGGAACTGACGGGGGGTGCGCGCTATTCGCACGAAACCAAGAGCGAGACCGGTGAGCGCCTGCCCAGCGCGATTTCGGGGTTCGCCAAAGCGCCCTTCGTGTTCGTGCCCTCGGAGGTGTCGTTCGACAATGTGTCGCCGGAAGTCACGCTGAGTTACCGCCCGATGGAGAGCCTGACATTGTACGGGGCGTATCGGCAGGGCTTCACCTCGGGAGGCTTTAACCTCAGTCCGCTTTCTTACTCCACGACAGCTCCCAACAGCAACGACTTCAAGCAGGCGACGGTCGAAGGCGGTGAGGCCGGAGCCAAAGGCACGTTGGCCGATCGCCAGGTGCGATTTGAACTCACGCTATACAACTACACATATCAGAACCTGCAACTTGCCACCTACGACACCAACAAGAATACCGTTGCGATCTTGAATGCCGGCAAGGCAAGAGTCAGGGGCGCGGAGTTTTCCGCGCAGGCGGGGCCGAATCAACTTCCGGGTCTCATTCTGCGGACCGACGTTGCCTATAACGATGCGGAATACCTCAGCTATCCGAATGCCGGCTGCTTCACCGGCCAGACGCAGGCCGAGGGCTGTAACGTGGGAATCGTGGCCGGGGTGGCCAATGCCCAGAGCCTGTCCGGCCATCGGATGGAGCGTGCTCCGGAATGGACGGTCAACTTCGGTGGCACGTATGAGCATGCGCTCAGCAATGGAATGAGCCTCAGATTTTCTGCGGACGAGTTCTATACGAGCGGCTATATGGCTGAGGTCGAGCAGGATCCGGGATCACTCCAGGACTCCACCTGGAAGCTCAATGCCGGTATCGTGCTGAGCGGTCGTGACGGCGGCTGGGAACTTGCGCTCATTGGCAAGAATCTGACCAACGAGCTGCGCGCCATCAGTTCGTATGGCACTCCGTTCACCGGCTTTGGCACCGGCACAACCGGCCCGTCTCTCCGCGCGGACCTCATGGGAACGGTCAGCGATCCACGTACCGTATTGGTTCAGCTCACCCTCCGCGGAGGATGATGTTCGATTCCTGATTGGCGGTTATCCCAATGTGGGCATCGCGTCGGCCAAGGCGATTTCGCAGGCCGCGGCCAGCGCCGCGCCGCGCGCCATGACCACATCGCGCACGCCCGAATGGCTGATGATATAGAGCGCCCCCACCTCGATCCGGTCGAGGGTGAACTCCGCTAAGGCGTCCGGCTCCAGCCCGTTCCTGTCCAGGTACTCGGTGACCTTGCCCCAGAACTGAGGGTCTCCTGTCGCACCGGAGTGCCGCTCGGAAGTAGCGGCGAAGCTGGTACGGACTGGGCCAGGGAGCAGCACCGAGACGCCGATAGCCGTGTCCGCCAATTCGGCGCTCAGGGTCTCCCCAAGGGCCACCGCCGCGGCCTTGGTCACGCCGTAGGGACCAACGCCGGGGAAGTTCAGTACACCCGCGAGGGAGGACGTGATCAGAATATGGCCCTCCGCTCCGCTCGCCTTCATCGCCGGCAGGCAGGCCTGCAGGCCATGCACCGCACCCATTACATTGGTGTTCCACGAGGCGTTCCAGATCGTGCTCGTCATGCTCTCGACCGTTCCGCCGCCCCCGCCTACTCCCGCGTTGAGGCCGAGGAAGGCGATCGGGCCGAGCTGGTCGGTGACCGCCGCCGCGGCGTCGCGCCACGCATGCTCCTCGGTCACGTCGAAGCGCATGGTCATGGACCTGGCGCCGGCCGCGTCGAGCTCAGCCTTGGCCGTAGCGAGTTTATCGGCGCTGGTTCCGCCGATGGCCACGGCTGCGCCGCGGGCGGCCAGGGCTTTGGCCAGTGAGAGGCCGATACCGCTGCTGCCGCCGCTGATCAGGGCAGTCTTGCCTTGGTATGACTTCAAGTCGGGCTCCTCAATTTCAAGGGATCGTGACAGTCACTACGGGCCTGCGATGCGCAGTCACGATTGCATTGCCTGGCTCCGGCGATCGCCGCATCACTCGACCGAGCCAGTCCGCCGAGGCCGTCTGCATGTCGGCATCGGGCCAGAGTGTGACCCTGACTCCGCGTGAAGACAGGTCGCGTCGGGTCTGTTCGAGACGCCGTCGCCGACTAACCAACAGAGCGTGCACGCGCGGCGCAGCCCGACTCTCGAGCGGCAGGGCGTCGATGGTTTCGGGTAGCGGGCCGTCTATGGAAACGACGCCGCTCACCAGCTCCGGCCAAATGAGGGCGAGCGTGAGCGCCATGGTTCCGCCCTCGCCGATACCGAAAAGCCCGACCGGCCCGGTGTCAGCCTTGTCGAGCAGGAGCCGCTCGAGATGGTGGAGGCCATCGCCAAATGTCGAGAGCTCCGGCCTCTCCAACGGCCCCAGAAACCAGAAGAACCCACGAACACCGCAGCCTGCCATTTGCGTACGGGGGGACCGAACCTCCACGACCTCCGCACAATCGGTCAGGCGAGCGCCTGCGGCGTCGAGCTCATTGCAGTCCCCATATCGATCATGGAGCAGGAGGGCCGTCGGATGGGCAGGCCGGCCCCTCGTCCATGTGGTGAGAGCGCTCAACCGCCAGCCGCCGTCGCCGCGCAGCCGGTGATCCACGCCCTGATCGACGCGATCGTATCGTTCGGAATCAGCCCCGCCAGCGGCATCTGGGCCCCGTTGCCCCCGACTCCCAGATGGGTGTTGGTGAGCTTCAGAAACAGGTAGCTCATCTCCGGATCCCCCGGCTGCACCAATGCGAGCTTGGGCGCTTGCGTGCTCTTTACGCCCAGAAGACTCGCCGGCGCCGAGGTGCGCTGCAAGCTGAGTCCCTGCGCTGGCGCCGCGTCCTGGTGACAGACAACGCAATACCGATTCAAGATCGGTTGAATCGTCTCGACAAACACTGCGCTACAGGTTTCTCCGGCGCTGACGCGCGAAGGCGAAAGCATCGTTGCGCCTGACGCCAGGGCGAGAGCGGCGAAAAGGTTCGCACTCATCAACCTTCCTGGAGGCGACGGTGATGAAGGCGTGACGAGGGGCCGTTCCCCGAACGGATGTTCCGGCATCCTAAACCGACCGCGCCGCATGTTCGCCGGCCATGAACCCGAAGGTCAGAGCCGGCCCGAGCGTACCCCCTGCGCCCCAATACCCTTGCCCTGACGGCGAGGCGGCGCAGTTTCCGGCCGCGTAAAGGCCGGCAATCGGCTGTCCGTGCACATCGACCACCTGGGCGTCTGCATTGGTGACCGGCCCGCCCTTGGTGTCCAGGGTGCCCGCCGCCAGGATGATTGCATGGTAGGGCCCGCGCCTGGCGATCGGGTACATCCATGGATTTGGTTTGTCGTTGTTCTTGCCGGGTTGGTGAAAATGTTCGTCGACGGGTGGCTCGCCGCGACGAAAGTCGAGGTCCACTCCCGTTTCGGCATATTTGTTGAACGTCGCTACGGTCTGCCTCAGCGTGGAGACGAAGCTGGCGTCTAGCCTGAAGGCGCCGATCCGATCGCTGAGTGAATCCAGGCGTTTCTGGATCGCGACCGCCAGTTCCTCCCACGTCGCTGCTGTTATCACATACGAGGGAAGGTTCGCGCCGACTGGAGGCATCAGCCATCCGCCGTATTCGATCGCATGGTCGTCGAACAGGAGAAACTGATAGAGGTTGGTGTATTCGGCTCGCGACGGGTCCCACGTAAGGTGGGTTCGGGTTCGTTCGTTGTAAACGAACTTCTCATCGTAGATTCGCCGGCCGTATTTGTTGACGGCGACCATGCTGTCGCCCCCAATGTCCAGGCGCCAGAAGGAACGCTCGAGAACTGCAGTACCTCTTCGAGAATCTCCTGCTGAAGCCACGCTTCGTTCATATTCCCAAGCCTGGCGCCGATTTGAATTCCCATGGTTACGAAGTCACCCTGGTTGGTGGGGACGGCACAGCCCCCCAGCACCGGCTCACGGAGATAGTTGTCTCGCATTTCCTTGTTTTGGGTGAAGCCGCCTGAGCCAAAAATGACGCCCCTGGTCGCGCGCGCCTTGAATTGACCCGCAGGCGACTGCCCTTCGACGCCGATGACACGCCCGGAGGCATCCACGATGATTTTCGTCACCTGATGTTCCACTAGCACTGGAGAACCTTTGGTCTCGGCAAATGACGATAGCTGAGCCACCAGATCGGCCCCGAAGCCGACCGCATGACCATCTGCTCCAATAGGGGATATCGCTCTGCCGCGAGGCGCTTTGTTCTCAGGAAGATGTGCGTAGTAATCGGGAACAGGCTTTCCATTCCACGACATGCTCATCTCGGAATTCAGCGCGCCGATCTCGTTCAGGGTACTTATCACCCGTGCGCCATTGTCATAGAAGGAAGATAAGAGGTCGTATGTGGAAGGCGGAACGCCAAGAGTCTTGTCTCTCTCTCGGTAGAGGGTCGGAAACCCAAGTCTGACCATGTATTTCATGGCATCTTCCTTGGCGTCGGTCATCCCCTTTGCCTGCATGTAAGCGTTGTTCGGTATCCAGAGTACTCCGCCTGATTTTGCTGTCGTGCCGCCGGCGACGGGACCCTTTTCGAAGATCATGACGGTCGCACCGTTCTTGAGGGCGCCGGCCGCAGCTGCGAGCGCTGCACCGCCTGAACCAACGACCACGACGTCAGTCACCTTGTCCCAACTCTGTTCTGCGGCGTGGCCCACTCTGGACACACCAAGCGCGACCCCTCCGGCCCCGATCGAGGCCGCCTTCAAAAAGGCGCGGCGCGATACCCTGGAGGTTCGATCCAGAGCCACAGGCCCTGCATTCTCAGAATGGTTTTGTCTGGATTTCCAACTGTCCATTAACTGGCCCCTTGGGTGACCGGCCTGCCTGCGAGGCAATCGACTGCGCCGACATCGATGGTGGGAAACGCGAGACGGTCATCCCGATGCATCGGGATGACCGCCTGTTGCGCGCTTTCGGCTATTCGAGCGTCATCCTCCGTGGAAGGTGAGCTGCACCAGTACGGTCCGTGGATCGCTGACCGTTCCCATCAGGTCCGCGCGGAGAGACGGGCCGGTAGTGCCGGTGCCAAAGCCGGTGAATGGGGTGCCATACGAACTGATGGCGCGCAGCTCGTTGGTCAGATTCTTGCCAATGAGCGCAAGTTCCCAGCCGCCGTCGCGACCGCTCAGCTTGATACTGGCATTGAGCTTCCAGGTGGAGTCCTGGAGCGATGCCGGATCCTGCTCGACCTCGGCCATATAGCCGCTCGTGTAGTACTCGTCCGCAGAAAAACCTAGGCTCATTCCATTGCTGAGCGCATGCTCATACTGCCGCCGAAGTTGACCGTCCATTCCGGAGCACGTTCCATCCGATGGCCGGACAGGCTCTGGGCATTGGCCACGCCGGCCACGATTCCCACGTTACAGCCCTCGGCCTGCGTCTGGCCGGTAAAGCAGCCGGCATTCGGATAGCTGAGGTATTCCGCATCGTTATAGGCAACGTCGGTCCGCAGATTGAGACCCGGAAGTTGAGTCGGCCCGACCTGCGCGGAAAACTCCGCCCCTCTGGCCCTCGCCTTGCCGGCATTCAAGATCGTAACGGTGTTCTTGTTGGTGTCGTAGGTGGCAAGCTGCAGGTCCTGGTAGGTATAGCTGTAGAGCGTGAGACCAAATCGTACCTGGCGATCGGCCAACGTGCCTTTGGCTCCGACCTCACCGCCTTCTACCGTCGCCTGCTTGAAGTCATTCGAATCGGGGGCCGTCGTGGAGTAGGAAAGCGGACTGAGGTTAAAGCCTTCAGCGGCGAAGCCCTGCCGATCGCCCCGTACAATGTCAGGCTCTCCATCGGGCGGTAACTCAGCGTGACTTCCGGCGACACATTGTCGAACGACACCTCCGAAGGCACGAACACGAAGGGCGCCCGGGTGAACCCCGAAAGCACGCTGGGCAGGCGCTCACCGGTCTCGCTCTTGGTTTCGTGCGAATAGCGCGCACCCCCCGTCAGTTCCCACTGCGGCGAGAGCTTCCAGATCAACTGGCCGAACGCAGAGTAGGCGTCCGTGTATTGCAGGAAGGAGTCGTAGCCAAACAACGCGGGTCCTGCATTTGGATTCCCGGTCAGGAATCCCATCAAAGACGCGCCCAGTGTATTCGGGCTGTCCTCGCCCAACTTGGCATCCTGGTAGAAGCCGCCCACCACGAAGTTGACCGGCGAGTCGAAGGCCGAGGTCAGCCGGAGTTCCTGCGTGAATTGCTCCAGCGTGGTCAGTCCACCCGCGACAATGATTTCCTGCTGGCCGCCACTGTAATTATTCGTGTATTGCGAATGCGCATCGTTGTAGCCGCTGACCGAGGTCAACGTCAGTTGCGGCGTTAGCCCTACGTTCATTGTCAGGGCCGTCAGGAACTGTCTGACTTCGCTGTAGGGCTGCCCATCGCGATAGAACGACGGCAAGGTCGCCGTCGCGGCGGCCAGAAGTCGGGCTGCACGATATTGCGGCCGAACGTACCGGCATTGGCCTCTCCGGCGCCCGGCAGTCCGTGCTGAGGAACGCCAAGCGGGCACGTATAGACCTGTTGCTGAACTCCGCTTTGGCTTTCCTGGTTGCCGTAGGAGACCTTGAGATCGGCGTCCAATTTTCCATTCGGCGCCTTGAACACGAGCGTGCCGCGCGTGAAATATTCCTTCAGCTTGATCGCCGTCTTCACGGTAGCACCCAGCCCGCCCGGCATCTCGTGCGCCACATTGCGGAACCAGCCATCCTGATCGGCGAAGGACCCGACCAGGCGCAGGCCCAGCGTGTCGGTGAGCGGCGTTGAAAACATGCCCTCGACGGACTTTCGTTCGGCTTCGGTTTCGTAGCCGGTCCGGAGCCGCCACTCCACATGATCGCCGGGATCGGCCGACACCAGCGACAGGACGCCGCCGGGGCTGTTCTTGCCGAAGAACAAGGCCTGCGGCCCCTTGAGCACTTCGACACGCGCCAGATCATAGAGGCCGAGCGCGAGAGACTGTTCGACTGGCTCATCTGCACGTTATCGATGTTGATCGACACCTGCTGATCGACGGAGGGCGTGGTCACGGCGGACCCGATGCCACGCAGGCTAATCACCATCCCAGCGGGGCTGGCAGCGGCGCCGATGACCAGCTCGAGAGTTCCATTGGCAATGTCAGTGACCGATCCGGTGGCGTATCGCTGCAAATCCGTTGCAGTAAACGCGGTCATGGCGACGGGAACGTCCTGCAACCTTTCGTCACGCTTTCGGGCAGTAACGATCACCTCTTCCAGACTGGAAGTTCGCTGTTCAGCCGCAGCCGGCGTCGGCCTGCTCCTGAGCAACAGCAGGTTTCAGTCCCGCGGCAAATATCGAGAGTGGGCCAACGCCCACCACCAGCAGCAGTTTCCACATTTTCATTTTTCCCCCTTTTATTCGATTCGAATCTGCAAACGCGAATCTGGATTTACCGAGTACTGTGATCAAATAGAGCAAATGGACTTAGGCGCGACAGAGAGAGCTATTTCTCTTTCTCCTCTACCACGGTGTAAACCAGCGTCTTGAATGGCATGGCGACAATGGTCGGATCAGGATTGGAGACCAGGCCTGCGGCAACCGCCTTGCCGAGCTTCACAAGCGCCTCATTGATGTCTCCACGAATGTCGTAGGCGGCCAGATGCAGATGTTCGGGCACCGGTTCTTCCTCCGACGATTCAGCGATCATTCTTCTGCCGGCGACGAAGCAATCGACCTGCAGCACTTCCGAAAAGTGGCGCGGGTTCCATTCGTGGAACTCTTTCTCCCGACCCACAACCGGATTGGAGAAAACGAGGAAATGGGTCTTCCGCTCCGTCATCTGAACTTGATCCTGCTTTTCCGATTGCATTGAGCGCGGGACCGGGCCGTGCACATGCGGTTAGACGGACGGCTCGCCCGTTTCCTTCATTTGGAAAAAAACCGCAGTCCCACGACGGAAATCCCGGAGCGATCTGTCTCCTCATATTGAGAGCGCTGGTCACACTCGCGATCGCGCCAAAATATTGGGCAAATTCAGATTGAACACCAAAGACCACCGTAAACACGCCATGTACGGCACGGCCCTGCTTGCCGTCTCCATCCTTGCTCTCGCCGCAGGTGCGGCTGAGGCGGGAACCTCCGCTTCCGCGCGGTCCTGAATGGGGCTTCGGAAATTCCGGCGAACACCGCCACCGGAACCGGAGAGACGAAGGCCAGCCTCGACACGGCCACCAAAGTGTTCACCTACTCCGTCTCCTGGACCGGCCTGACCGGGCCGGCCACCGCCGCGCACTTCCACGGCCCGGCCGCGTCCGGCGTAAACGGCCCGTCCGTGGTGACGCTGACGCACGACAGCGCTTGGCCGGATGATCTGGTCAAGGGAACCGTCACCCTGACCGA